>NZ_FOLS01000004.1 GCF_900112375.1 Pseudomonas citronellolis
GCGGCGCAGAAACACCCAAGCCAAGGCAACTGGGTTATTCCCCTTCGGGCCAGCGCAAGCGCTGTTCGCGATGGAGCCGCGTCCCGCGTTCGCGGGAATGACGAGGGTGGGAGGACGGTGCCTGGCCTACAAGCCACTCAGAACAGCCCCCTCGCCCTCCGAGAGAAAGCTAGGGGGAGCGGCTCAGCGGAAACGACGATTAGGATCGTCGTCACTCAACTCCAGAGTCAGCCCCTGAGTCATGCTCGACAGATGATCCGCATCGGTCTCCGACCCAAGCTTGATCATCAACCGCAGATCGTTGGCCGAATCAGCATAGGCCAGCGCATCCTCATAGGTGATCTCACCCTGGGAATAGAGCTGATACAGCGCCTGGTCGAAGGTCTGCATACCCTGCTCGGTAGAGCGCTTCATCAGCGGCTTCAGCTCATGCACCTCACCCTTGCGGATCAGGTCAGCGGCCAGCGGAGTATTCAGCAGCACCTCGATCACCGCACGGCGGCCCTTGCCGTCCGGGGTCGGCACCAGTTGCTGGGCGACGATGGCCTTGAGGTTCAGCGACAGGTCCATCCAGATCTGCTGGTGCCGGTCGGCCGGGAAGAAGTGGATGATCCGCTCCAGCGCCTGGTTGGCGTTGTTGGCGTGCAGGGTGGCCAGGCACAGGTGGCCGGTCTCGGCGAAGGCCACGGCGTGCTCCATGGTCTCGCGCGAGCGCACCTCGCCGATCATGATCACGTCCGGCGCCTGGCGCAGGGTGTTCTTCAGCGCCACCTCGAAGGTGTCGGTGTCCAGCCCCACTTCGCGCTGGGTGACGATGCAGCCCTGATGCTGGTGGATGTACTCGATCGGGTCCTCGATGGAGATGATGTGCCCGGTGGAGTTCTTGTTGCGGTAGCCGATCATCGCCGCCAGCGAAGTGGACTTGCCGGTGCCGGTGGCGCCGACGAAGATCACCAGCCCACGCTTGGTCATGGCCAGCTTCTTGAGGATCTCCGGCAGCTTGAGGTCCTCGATGGTCGGGATGTTGGTCTCGATGCGGCGCAGCACCATGCCCACCAGGTTGCGCTGGTAGAAGGCGCTGACGCGGAAACGGCCGATGCCGCGGGCGCTGATGGCGAAGTTGCACTCGTGGTGCTCGGCGAAGTCGCGGCGCTGCTGCTCGTTCATCACCGCCAGCACCGTCTCGCGGGTCTGCTCGGGCGACAGCGGGGTCTTGGTCACCGGCAGCACCTTGCCGTTGACCTTCATCGACGGGGGCACGCCAGCGGTGACGAAGAGGTCCGAGGCGCCCTTCTCCACCATCAGCCGCAGAAGCTTCTCGAATTCCATGATCGATCCAACCTGATTCGTTCACGCACTGTGCGATTCGACTGTCATCCAGGCCGCCCGTGCGTGTGCCGTGCCGCCTGGCCGGGCACCAGGCCCGGGGAGAATCAGAAGTTTTCCGGGATCTTCGCCTTTTCCTTGGCCGCGTCGCGGGTCACCAGGCCCTTGGCGACCAGGCCCTTGAGGCACATGTCGAGGGTCTGCATGCCCAGCGCGCCGCCGGTCTGGATGGCCGAGTACATCTGCGCCACCTTGTCCTCGCGGATCAGGTTGCGGATCGCCGGGGTGCCGATCATGATCTCGTGGGCCGCCACCCGGCCGCCGCCGATCTTCTTCAGCAGCGTCTGCGAGATCACCGCCTGCAGCGACTCGGAGAGCATGGAACGGACCATGGCCTTCTCCTCGGCGGGGAACACGTCGACGATACGGTCGATGGTCTTGGCCGCGGAGGTGGTGTGCAGGGTGCCGAACACCAGGTGGCCGGTTTCCGCGGCGGTCAGCGCCAGGCGGATGGTCTCCAGGTCGCGCATCTCGCCGACCAGGATGATGTCCGGGTCCTCACGCAGGGCCGAGCGCAGCGCCTCGTTGAAGCCGAGGGTGTCGCGGTGCACCTCGCGCTGGTTGACCAGGCACTTCTTCGATTCGTGGACGAATTCGATCGGGTCTTCGACGGTGAGGATGTGGCTGTACTTGGTGTTGTTCAGGTAGTCGAGCATCGCCGCAAGCGAGGTGGACTTGCCCGAACCGGTCGGCCCGGTCACCAGCACCAGCCCGCGCGGCACGTCGGAAACCCGCTTGAACACTTCGCCCATGCCCAGGTCCTCCATGGTCAGCACCTTGGAGGGAATGGTCCGGAACACGGCGCCGGCGCCGCGGTTCTGGTTGAAGGCGTTGACGCGGAAACGCGCCACGCCCGGCACTTCGAAGGAGAAGTCGGTTTCCAGGAATTCCTCGAAATCCTTGCGCTGCTTGTCGTTCATGATGTCGTAGATCAGCGCGTGCACCTGCTTGTGCTCCAGCGGCGGCAGGTTGATGCGGCGCACGTCGCCGTCGACGCGGATCATCGGCGGCAGGCCGGCCGAGAGGTGCAGGTCCGAAGCGCCTTGCTTGGCGCTGAAGGCGAGCAACTCGGTAATATCCATGGGACTCCCCAATCCAATGCAAGCAGGTAGAATGCCGCTGAACTTGCAGCAGCCGGGCCTCAGAGCGCAGGTAATGTCCACGATAGCAGAGAATATTGCAAAGGTTCGCGAGCGTATCCGTGAGGCGGAGCAAGCTTGCGGGCGGGCTTCGGGCAGCGTTGCGCTGCTGGCGGTGAGCAAGACCAAGCCCGCCGCCGACATCCGCGAAGCCCATGCCGCCGGCCTCGACGATTTCGGCGAGAACTACCTGCAGGAAGCCCTCGGCAAGCAGGTGGAACTGGCCGATCTGGCGCTCACCTGGCATTTCATCGGCCCCATCCAGTCGAACAAGACGCGGCCCATCGCCGAGCACTTCCACTGGGTGCACTCGGTGGACCGCCTGAAGGTCGCCGAGCGCCTGTCCGCGCAGCGTCCTGCCGACCTGCCGCCACTCAACGTCTGCCTGCAGGTGAACGTCAGCGGCGAGGACAGCAAGTCCGGCTGCGCCCCCGAGGAGCTGCCGGCCCTGGCCCGCGCCGTGGCCGCCCTGCCCAACCTGAAGCTGCGCGGGCTGATGGCCATCCCCGAACCCACCGAGGACATCGCCGCCCAGCGCGCCGCCTTCGCCCGCCTGCGCGAACTCCTGACTGCCCTGAACCTCGGCCTGGACACCCTGTCCATGGGCATGAGCCACGACCTCGAAGCCGCCATCGCCGAAGGCGCCACCTGGGTGCGCATCGGCACCGCGCTGTTCGGCGCGCGCGACTACGGTCCCCATTCTTGATCAAGGAACACAACCCATGAGCAGCACCCGCATCGCTTTCATCGGCGCCGGCAACATGGCCGCCAGCCTGATCGGTGGCCTGCGCGCCCAGGGCGTGCCCGCCAGCCACATCCGCGCCAGCGACCCGGGCGCCGAACAGCGCGCGAAGATCGCCGCCGAGCACGGCATCGAGGTGTTCGAGGACAACGCCAGCGCCATCGCCGGCGCCGACGTGGTGGTCCTGGCGGTCAAGCCGCAGGTCATGAAACAGGTCTGCGAGCCCCTGGCCGCGCTGCTCGAACCGGGCCAGCTGATCGTCTCCATCGCCGCCGGCATTCCCTGCGCCAGCCTGTCGCGCTGGCTGGGCACCGAGCTGCTGGTACGCTGCATGCCCAACACCCCGGCGCTGCTGGGCGAAGGCGCCAGCGGCCTGTACGCCACCGCCCAGGTCAGCCCGGCCCAGCGCCAGCAGGCCGAACAGCTGCTGGGCGCCGTGGGCATCGCCCTGTGGCTGGACGGAGAGAAGCAGATCGACGCCGTCACCGCCGTCTCCGGCAGCGGCCCGGCCTACTTCTTCCTGCTGATGGAAGCCATGACCGCCGCCGGCGAGAAGCTCGGCCTGAGCCCCGAGGTCGCCGCCCGCCTGACCCTGCAGACCGCCCTGGGCGCCGCGCGCATGGCGGTGGCCAGCGACGTCGGCCCGGCCGAACTGCGCCGCCGCGTGACATCGCCCAAGGGCACCACCGAAGCCGCCATCACCTCCTTCCAGGCGAATGGATTCGAAGCACTGGTCGAGCGCGCCCTGGCCGCCGCCGACCACCGTTCCGCCGAACTGGCCGAACAACTGGGGCAATGAGGAGCCTTACATGACCGGACTTTCCACCGCTGCCATCTATGTCATCCAGACACTCGGCAGCCTCTACCTGCTGATCGTCCTGCTGCGCTTCATCCTGCAGCTGGTGCGCGCCGACTTCTACAACCCGCTGAGCCAGTTCATCGTGCGCGCCACCAAGCCGCTGCTGAACCCGCTGCGCCGGGTGATCCCCGGCTTCGGCGGCATCGACCTGGCGTCGCTGGTGCTGGCCATCCTGGTCCAGCTGGTGCTGATGATCGTCACCCTGACGCTGATGGGCTACGGCGTCGGCGGCTACGTCCTGCAACTGCTGGTGTGGTCGGTGATCGCGGTGACCTCGCTGTTCCTCAAGGTGTTCTTCTTCGCCCTGATCATCAGCGTGATCCTCTCCTGGGTCGCCCCGGGCAGCTACAACCCCGGCGCGCAGCTGGTGAACCAGATCTGCGAGCCGCTGCTGGCGCCCTTCCGCAAACTGCTGCCGAACCTCGGCGGGCTGGACATCTCGCCGATCTTCGCCTTCATCGCACTGAAGCTGCTCGACATGCTGGTAATAGGCAACCTGGCAGCCATGACCGGGATGCCGCAAATCCTGAGTCCGTTCATGTAATGAGCTTCTACCGCTGGGACGGCGAGGACCTGATCCTCGATTGCCACCTGCAGCCCAAGGCGAGCCGCGACGAGTTCGCCGGGCTGCACGGCGAACGCCTGAAGATCCGCCTCACCGCCCCGCCGGTGGAAGGCAAGGCCAACGCCCACCTGCTGGCGTTCCTCGGCAAGGCCTTCGGCGTGCCGAAAAGCGCGGTAATACTCGAGAGCGGCGAGCTGAACCGCCAGAAACGCGTGCGCATCCCCCGGCCGACACGGCTGCCGGCCGAGCTGGGGATAACCGCTCGGTCGGCTTGACCGACCTTACATATAGGAATGTGATGAAGGCCAATTGACGCCACCTCGCCGCGCTTCATAATCCAGGCATTCATCTCTCGCGCAGGAAGCGCAAGCCATAGGACCGCCTGGATGAGCATGGAGCGACTCAGTCAGCAGATCGACGCCTACGTCACCTGGAAGCGGGAACTGGTCCGGGACATCATCCGCTATCGCAGCTGGCTGGAGCAGAGCCGGCTGAACAGCGCGGACATAGACGCGCGCCTGGAGCGCGCCCTGCGCCTTCTGCGCCTGGACCACATCACTCTGGCCTTCGTCGGCGAGTTCTCCCGCGGCAAGACCGAGCTGATCAACAGCCTGTTCTTCTCCGAGTACGGCCAGCGCATGCTGCCCTCCCAGGCCGGGCGCACCACCATGTGCCCTACCGAGATCTTCTTCGACCCGCGCTCCGAACGCCCCTACATCCGCCTGCTGCCCATCGAGACGCGGGTGGCCGACGCCAGCATCGCCCGCTTCAAGCAGGTGCCGCGGCACTGGGTGAACATCCCCCTGGACACCTCCGACCCGGCCAACATGGCCCAGGCCTTCGCGCAGACCGCCCGGACCAAGAGCCTGCCGGTGGAACAGGCGATCCAGCTGGGCTTCCTCCCGGACATGCTGGAAGCCGCCGAACGCCCCGGCCACGTGCGCGTGCCGGCCTGGCGCCACGCCCTGGTCAACTTCGACCACCCGCTGCTGCGCCAGGGCCTGCGCATCCTCGACACCCCCGGCCTGAACGCCCTGGGCAGCGAGCCGGAACTGACCCTGTCGATGCTGCCCAGCGCCCAGGCGGTGGTCTTCCTGCTGGCCGCTGACACCGGCGTCACCGCCTCGGACCTGGCGGTCTGGCAGGACCACGTGCGGCACCTGGTGGAAGACGGCCAGTGCACCCTGTACGCGGTGCTGAACAAGGTCGACGTGCTCTGGGACGACCTGGCCGGCGACGCCTTCGTGCACAACGCCATCCAGCGCATCCGCGACACCACCGCGCGGCAGCTGGGCATCCCCCGCGACAGCGTGCTGCCGCTGTCGGCCAAGCAGGCGCTGCTGGCCAAGGTGCGCAACGACGCCGAACTGCTCGCCCGCAGCCAGCTGGAAAGCCTGGAAACCCTGCTCTGCGAGCGCATAGTGGCGGATAAGGAGCGCCTGCTGGAAGGCGCGGTGCTCAGCCAGGTGCTGGCCCTGCTGAACAACAGCCAGCACAGCCTGCGCGCCCGCCTGGAACGCCTGCGCGAACAGCAGGCGCAGCTCGAAGGCCAGCAGCAGGACAGCGGCCAGCTGCTTTTCGAGCTGACCGCGCGGACCAAGGAAGACCACGGCCTGCACCACCGCCGCCTGCTCAACCTGAAGACCAACCAGCGCCTGCTGCGCCGCCAGGGCGAGCTGCTCGGCCAGACCGTGCGCGCCGAACGCCTGGAGCGGCACCTGGCCAAAGTCCACGAGAAGCTGCGCGGCAGCTGGACCACCCTGGGCATCAACCAGGCCATCCTGAACTTCTTCCAGGCCGTGGAGGGCGACCTGCACAGCCTGCAGCACGAGGCCGAACTGGGTAACCGCATGGTCGAGGCCATCTACCAGCGGCACAACCAGGAAAACCCGCTGAACGCCCTGGACGCCCCGCGCTTCGACGTCGCCGGCTACCAGCGCGAACTGGCCCGGCTGCGCGAGCAGGCCGACCGCTTCCGCCTGCAGCTCAAGACCCTGCTCACCGAACAGCGCCTGCTGACGCGGCGCTTCATCGCCACCCTGGCCCAGGAAGTCATCCTCCTGCACCAGCGCGTGCGCGAAGAAGTCGAGCGCTGGGCCACCGACGCCCTGATGCCGCTGATGCAGTACACCCTGGAGAACAAGCAGCTGCTGGAAACCCACATGCTGCGCCTGAAGGCCCTGGCCCAGGAAACCCAGCAGGTACGCCAGCGCGCCCTGCTCATGGCGCGCTACCAGGAAGAGCTGGAAAAACAGCTGGCCGAAGCCTCGGAAATCCTCCGCCTGCTGCGCCGCCCCTCGCCGCTGCAACGCCAGGCCCGCGTGGTCGCCCTGCCCGGCTCGCAGCGCGCCTGAACGCCCGCGGCAGGCCCGGCCTTGCCGCAGGGGGCGGTGCTCTTTAGACTGGCGCCCTCCTTTTATTCATGAGCTGGGTCGATGCCAACAGTCTTCCCCGAAGATTCCGTCGGTCTGGTCTCTCCCCAGACGCTGCACTTCAGCGAACCCCTGGCCCTGGTCAGCGGCAGGACGCTGCCCGAATACCAGCTGGTGATCGAGACCTACGGCGAGCTGAACGCCACGGCGAGCAATGCCGTGCTGATCTGCCATGCGCTTTCCGGCCATCACCACGCCGCCGGCTACAACAGCCCCGACGAGCGCAAGCCGGGTTGGTGGGACAGCTGCATCGGCCCGGGCAAGGCCATCGACACCCGCAAGTTCTTCGTGGTCGCGCTGAACAACCTCGGCGGCTGCAACGGCTCCACCGGCCCCACCAGCCTCGACCCGTCGACCGGGCGCATCTACGGCTCCGATTTCCCGGTGGTCACCGTGGAAGACTGGGTCAACAGCCAGGCGCGCCTGGCCGATCGCCTGGGCATCAATCAGTGGGCCGCGGTGGTCGGCGGCAGCCTGGGCGGCATGCAGGCGCTGCAGTGGACCATCAGCTACCCCGAGCGCGTGCGCCACTGCCTGTGCATCGCCAGCGCGCCCAAGCTCTCGGCGCAGAACATCGCCTTCAACGAAGTGGCGCGCCAGGCCATTCTCTCGGACCCGGAGTTCCTCGGCGGCCACTTCCAGGAACAGGGCGTGATCCCGCGCCACGGCCTGCGCCTGGCGCGCATGGTCGGGCACATCACCTACCTGTCCGATGACGCCATGGGCGAGAAGTTCGGCCGCGACCGCAAGGCCGAGAAGCTCAACTACGACCTCTACAACGTCGAATTCCAGGTCGAGAGCTATCTGCGCTATCAGGGCGAGGAATTCTCCACCCGCTTCGACGCCAACACCTACCTGCTGATGACCAAGGCGCTGGACTACTTCGACCCGGCTTCCGCCCACGATGGCGACCTGGTACGCACCCTGGCCGGGGTCAAGGCGGACTTCTGCCTGATGTCCTTCACCACCGACTGGCGCTTCTCCCCGGCGCGCTCGCGGGAGATCGTCGACGCCCTGATCGCGGCGAAGAAGAACGTCTGCTACCTGGAGATCGACGCACCCCAGGGCCACGACGCCTTCCTCATGCCGATCCCCCGCTACCTCCAGGCCTTCAGCGCCTACATGAACCGCATCAGCGTATAAGGAAGCCCCATGCGCGCCGACCTGGACATCATCCAAGACTGGATCCCCGCCGGCAGCCGGGTGCTCGACCTCGGCTGCGGCGACGGCGAACTGCTCGCCTGGCTGGCCGAACACAAGCAGGTCACCGGCTACGGCCTGGAAATCGACAGCGAAAACATCGCCAAGTGCGTCGAACGCGGCGTGAACGTCATCGAGCAGGACCTGGACAAGGGCCTCGGCAGCTTCGCCAGCAACAGCTTCGACGTGGTGGTCATGACCCAGGCCTTGCAGGCCGTGCACTACCCGGACAGGATCCTCGAAGAGATGCTCCGCGTCGGCCGCACCTGCATCATCACCTTCCCCAACTTCGGCCACTGGCGCTGCCGCTGGTACCTGGCGCGTAACGGCCGCATGCCGGTGTCGGAATTCCTTCCCTACACCTGGTACAACACGCCGAACATCCACTTCTGCACCTTCAAGGACTTCGAGGCGCTGTGCCGCGAGAAGCGCCTGCGGGTGCTCGACCGCCTGGCGGTGGATCGTGACCACCGTCATCGCTGGTCCTGCCGAGTTTGGCCTAATCTGTTGGGTGAAATCGGCATCTACCGGGTCAGCGGTCCAAGCCTGCCGGACCACCGCATCGCCGTCTGAACCGCCCGGGGCCCCGAACCCAGGAGAAGAAAACCATGCGCCGCCTAGCCTCCCTGCTGTTCTGCCTGTTCCTGGCACTGCCGGCCTTCGCCGAGCAGGCCACCACGCTGGGGGACCTCAAGGTCCACTACAGCGTCTACAACTCCAGCTTCCTCCAGCCCAAGGTCGCCGCGGCCGTCGGCGTGGTGCGCAGCAAGGCCCAGGGCGTGATCAACATCGTGCCGCTGGACGCCAGCGGCAAGCCGGCCCAGGTCACCGTCTCCGGCACCGCCAAGAACCTCATGGGCCAGCCGATCCCGCTGACCTTCAAGCGCGTGGTGGAAGAAGGCGCGGTCTACCACATCGCCCAGTTCCCCATCGAAGGCCGTGACACCCTGACCTTCGACATCCAGGTACAGAAAGGCTCCGAAGCCCCGCAAAGCTTCGAGTTCCTCCAGGAAATCTACCCAGACGAATGATCAAGCTCGAACAACTGGTGCTGGCCAGTCACAACGCCGGCAAACTCAAGGAACTCCAGGCCATGCTGGGCGCCCACGTGAAAGTGCGCTCGATCGGCGAGTTCAGCGACGTGGAGCCGGAGGAAACCGGCCTGTCCTTCGTCGAGAACGCCATCCTCAAGGCGCGCAACGCCGCGCGCATCTCCGGGTTGCCGGCGCTGGCCGACGACTCGGGCCTGGCGGTGGACTACCTCGGCGGCGCGCCGGGCATCTACTCCGCGCGCTACGCCGACGGCAAGGGTGACGCGGCGAACAACGCCAAGTTGCTGGACGCCCTGCGCGAAGTGCCGGACGACCAGCGCGGCGCGCAGTTCGTCAGCGTGCTGGCCCTGGTGCGGCATGCCGACGACCCGCTGCCGATCCTCTGCGAAGGCATCTGGGAAGGCAGCATCCTCCACGGGGCCCGCGGCGAGCACGGCTTCGGCTACGATCCGCTGTTCTGGGTGCCGGAAAGCGGCTGCTCCAGCGCCGAACTGCCCCCCGAGCAGAAGAACCGCCTCAGCCACCGCGCCCGCGCCATGGCCCTGCTGAAACAGCGGTTGGGGTTATGAAGGCGGCGGCAAGCCACAAGCCGCAAGCGACAAGTAAAAGCATGGACAGCTTGCAGCTTGAAGCTCGCCGCTTTCAGCTACCGCCGTTGGCGGCCTACATCCATATCCCCTGGTGCGTGCGCAAATGCCCGTACTGCGACTTCAACTCCCACGCCGCCGGCCCGGAGCTGCCCGAGGACGCCTACGTCCAGGCGCTGCTGGCCGACCTGGCGGCTGACCGGCAGCACGTCCACGGCCGCAGGCTGACCTCGATCTTCTTCGGCGGCGGCACGCCCAGCCTGTTCTCCGCCAGTGCCCTGGGGCGCATCCTCGAAGGCCTGGAGCGCGAAGTCGGTTTCGAAAACGACATCGAAATCACCCTGGAGGCCAACCCCGGCACCTTCGAACAGGCCAAGTTCGCCGACTACCGGGCCCTGGGCATCAACCGTCTGTCCATCGGCGTGCAGAGCTTCCAGGCCGACAAGCTCAAGGCCCTGGGGCGCATCCACGATGGCGACGAGGCGGTGCGCGCGGCGGACATGGCGCGCCGCGCCGGCTTCGACAACTTCAATCTCGACCTGATGCACGGCCTGCCCGACCAGAGCGTGGCCGACGCCCTGGCCGACCTGGAGCAGGCCATCGCCCTGGCCCCGACGCATTTGTCCTGGTACCAACTGACCATGGAGCCGAACACGGTGTTCTGGAGCCAGCCGCCGGAACTGCCGGAAGACGACGCCCTCTGGGAAATCCAGGAAGCCGGCCAGGCCCGCCTGGCGCAAGCCGGCTACGTCCAGTACGAGACTTCGGCCTACGCCCGCGACGGCCTGCGCGCCCGGCACAACCTCAACTACTGGACCTTCGGCGACTTCCTCGGCATCGGCGCCGGCGCCCACGCCAAGCTCAGCAGCCCCGAGGGCCGCATCCTGCGTACCTGGAAGACGCGCCTGCCGAAGGACTACCTGAACCCGGCCAAGGCCTTCCAGGCCGGCGAACGGGTGCTGGAAGCGGCCGACCTGCCCTTCGAATTCATGATGAACGCCCTGCGCCTGGTGGACGGCGTCCCGGCGGCACTGTTCGAGCAACGCACCGGCCTGCCCCTGCAAGCCATCGCCGAAGCCTGCCGCGAAGCCCGCGCCCAAGGCCTGCTGGCCGAGGACGACGAGCGCCTGCGGCCGACCGAGCGCGGCCAGCTGTTCCTCAACGACCTGCTGCAGCAGTTCCTGCCCTGAGGCCTGCGCGCGGCATGCGAGCGACCATCGTCCTGGTGATCTACAAGCAGAAGCTCGGCGACTCGGAGAGCTTCCGCAGCCTCATGCAGAACCAGGCCCTGCTGGCCACCCATGACGTCAGCCTGGTCATCCACGACAACAGCCCGACGCCCCAGGCGCTGCCGCCCGGCGAATACTCCATCGCCGTGAACTACAGGCACGACCCGAGCAACCCGGGCCTCGCCGCCGCCTACAACCTGGCGCTGCGCGACGCCTGCGAGCAAGGCCACGACTGGCTGCTGCTGCTCGACCAGGACACCCGACTGCCCGAGGCGTATTTCCACGAGCTGGCGGAGCGGGCGGATGACCTGGCCGCCGATTGCGTCTGCCTGGTGCCGCGGGTCAGCGATGGCCAGCGCCAGGTCTCGCCCATGGACAACAGCCGTGTCCGCGCCAGCGCGGAGGGCATCGAGACCGGCTATCGCAGGCAGCAGATGACCGCGATCAACTCCGGCGCCTGCTGGCGCACCGCCTGGCTGGCCCGGATCGGCGGCTTCAATCCCGCCTTCCCGCTGGATTACCTGGACCACTGGGCCTTCCACCGCGCGCTGTCCGACGGCAAGCAGGTCTACGTCATGGCCGCGGGAATCCGCCAGAACCTCTCGATCAGCAACCGCAACCAGGTGTCCCGGGCCCGCTACGAAAGCATCTACGAGTCGGAGTACCGCTACTACAGCCAGTACCGCCCCGAGCTCTTCGCCAGCTACCGGCGCCACCTGCCGCTGCGCCTGATCAAGCAGCTTCTGCTGTTCCGCGACAAGAAACTGGCCTGGAAGACGTTGCAGCTGCTGCTGCGAAAAACGCCTGGCGGCTGAACCACCCACCCGTCGCTCGGGTAAACTCCCCCGTCGACCGCCCCCGACCAAGGAGCCTGCATGGACTTCGCCCTCGACCTGATCGCCAGCGCCTCCCGCTGGAGCCGCAGCCACCTGTCCGATATCGCCCTGGCGATCATGGCCACCCTGCTGGTGCTGTTCGGCCCGGCGATCAACGCCTGGGTGCAGCAGCGCATCGGCAGCCTCAACTTCGTCTTCCGCACCCTGCTGTTCGTGCTCATCTGCGCCGTGGGCTACGGCCTGGCCATGGTCTTCGTCACCCCCTGGGTGGCCCACGGCCTGAACTACTTCAACAACTACACCCTGGCGCCGGTGCTGCTGTTGCTGTTCTTCATCATCGGCATGATCGCCGACCGCAGCTGACGGGCCTGCTAGTGTTTCCCCAGTAGCCAACGCGCAGCTGGGGAAACGCCATGAAACCGATCAAGCACCTGTACCTGCACTTCATCGACGGCCAGCGCCTGGCGCTGCGCTTCCCGCAACAGAGCGAGGACCCGGTGGAAGTGGCGCAGGGCATCCGCAAACAGCTGGAGTCGCCCTGCCTGAGCATCGAGGTGGACGGCGACCTGCTGCTGATCCCGCGCAACAGCATCAAGTACCTGCAGATCACCCCGGCGCCGTTGAGCCTGCCGGACATCACCGTGGTCGGCGCGGAGCTGATCGACTGATTCCGCTCCTACAGGGGCAGGGGAAACACTGACGTAGGATGGGTTGAGCGAAGCGATACCCATCACCGCGGCCGCATGGGTTTCGCAGGCTCAACCCATCCTACGAAGAGCACCTCGGCGCAGTCGACACACCGCCGCCCCCCGTAGGAGCGGACCTTGTCCGCGATGCCGGCGGTTCCGGTGCGATTCGCGGATGAGATCCGCTCCTACGCCACGCCACCTACGCCATTCCATGCAGGAGCGCGCCCTGCGCGCGAATCGCGGGCAGGGCCCGCTCCTACATTGCAGGCGAGCATGGCTTTTCGTAGGAGCGAGCTTGCTCGCGAATGAGTCCCACAGCGGAGTGTGTTCGCGAGCAAGCTCGCTCCTACGAAGAGCACTACGGCGCGACCTATAAGACAGCGTGCAGGATGTTTCGGCCGCTCAGTCGACGCGCTGGAACTTCAGGTCCCAGACGCCATGGCCCAGGCGCTCGCCGCGGCGTTCAAACTTGGTCACAGGGCGCTCTTCCGGGCGCGGCACGTAGGTGTTGTCCGGGGACAGGTTGCGGTAGCCGGGCGCGGCGTTCATCACTTCCAGCATGTGCTCGGCGTACTGTTCCCAGTCGGTGGCCATGTGCAGGACACCACCGACCTTCAACTTGCTGCGCACCAGCTCCGCCCAGGCCGGCTGGACGATGCGGCGCTTGTGGTGGCGCGCCTTGTGCCAGGGGTCGGGGAAGAACAGCAGCACGCGGTCCAGGCTGGCGTCGGCCACGCAGTCGCGCAGCACTTCCAGGGCGTCGCAGCTGTAGACGCGGATGTTGGTGAGGTTCTGCGTCAACATGCCGTTGAGCAGCGCGCCCACGCCCGGGCGGTGCACTTCGACGCCGATGAAATCCTGGTCCGGCGCCGCGGCGGCCATTTCCAGGGTGGCCTGGCCCATGCCGAAGCCGATCTCGAAGGTGCGCGGGGCCTTGCGCCCGAACACCTGGTCGAAGTCGCGCGGGCCGTCGGCCAGTTCCAGGCCGAAGCGCGGCCAGCCCTGGT
This sequence comes from Pseudomonas citronellolis, assembly GCF_900112375.1. Taxonomy (GTDB): domain Bacteria; phylum Pseudomonadota; class Gammaproteobacteria; order Pseudomonadales; family Pseudomonadaceae; genus Pseudomonas; species Pseudomonas citronellolis. The sequence goes on from NZ_FOLS01000004.1 coordinate 13,724, forward strand.
CGAGGCCGCGCTGCTGGCCTTCGGTCACGCGCCCGGCGCGCATCACGAAGCTCTTGATGGTGCGCATCGGCCGGTCGGTGGCCTGCTCGGCCTGGGGCTGCTGGGTATCGCTCATGTTCGGACCTTGGAAAAAACGGGGCAGTGAAAGTGACGACGGGCCGGCCCGCGCTTGGCGAACCGGCCCGCTCGGGGCGCCGCGCCGGGATCAGCCGATCAGGCCGCTCATCGGCGAGGAGGCGCTGGCGTACAGTTTGCGCGGCATGCGCCCGGCCAGGTAGGCCAGGCGACCGGCGACGATGGCGTGCTTCATGGCCTCGGCCATCATCACCGGGTTCTGCGCGTGGGCGATGGCGGTGTTCATCAGCACCGCCTCGCAGCCCAACTCCATGGCGATGGTGGCGTCGGAAGCGGTGCCCACGCCGGCGTCGACCAGCACGGGAACGGTGGCTTCCTCGAGGATGATGCGCAGGTTGTAGGGGTTGCAGATGCCCAGGCCGGAGCCGATCAGGCCGGCCAGCGGCATCACCGCGATGCAGCCCATCTCGGCCAGCTGGCGGGCGATGATCGGGTCGTCGCTGGTGTACACCATCACGTCGAAGCCGTCCTTGACCAGCACTTCGGCGGCCTTGAGGGTTTCCACGACGTTGGGGAACAGCGTCTTCTGGTCCGCCAGCACTTCCAGCTTGACCAGGTTGTGGCCGTCCAGCAGCTCGCGGGCCAGGCGGCAGGTGCGCACCGCTTCCACGGCGTCGTAGCAGCCGGCGGTGTTCGGCAGGATGGTATAGCGGTCCGGCGGGATCACGTCGAGCAGGTTGGGCTCGTCGGGGTTCTGGCCGATGTTGGTGCGGCGCACCGCCACGGTGACGATCTGCGCGCCGGAGGCCTCGATGGCGCGGCGCGTCTCGTCGAGATCCTGGTACTTGCCGGTGCCGACCAGCAGGCGCGATTCATAGGTACGCCCGGCGAGGGTGAAAGGCTTGTCGACCGGCAGGGTGGAAGAGGCTTGGCTCATCGGATCTTTCCTCAGCAAAAGCGGGTGGGGCGGGGCCTGAATCGGGGAAGCGACGACCTAGCCGCCGCCGATGGCGTGCACCACCTCCACCTGGTCACCCTCCTTGAGGGCGGTGGCGGCGTGCTGGCTGCGCGGCACTATGTCCAGGTTCAGTTCGACCGCGACGCGGCGCCCGCCCAGTTCCAGGCATTCGAGCAGGTGGGCCACGCTCTGGCCGTCGGGCAGCTCGTAGGGTTCGCCGTTCAACTGGATACGCATGGGCAGCACCGTCGCGATTGGAGGGGGTGGGCATTCTAGCCCGAGAGCCGGCGATGACCAAGGCGCAAGCGGGGCATCGGCCGGCGATTCTGACGTCCGGGTCAGCCCGTCAGCTTCCAGGCCGCCAGGCCCAGGCACAGCCAGCCGGCGAGGAAGCAGACGCCGCCGATAGGGGTGATGGCGCCGAGCACTGGAGTGGAAGTCAGGGTCAGCAGGTAGAGGCTGCCGGAGAAGATCAGGATGCCGGCGACGAAGAACCCGCCGGCGATGCCCACCAGGCGGCCGCCCAGGTGCGCCGAGAGCAGCGCCACGCCGAACAGGGCCAGGGCATGGAGCATCTGGTAGTGCACGCCGGTCTGGAAGATCGCCAGGTAGTCGGAGCTCAGGCGGCTCTTCAGGCCGTGGGCGGCGAAGGCGCCGAGGGCCACGCCGGTGAAGCCGAAGAAGGCAGCGAACAGCAGGAAGGTACGCAACATGGGAAACTCCCCGATAGGTCAGGGCCGTTATAATGACGCGCACTATCGCCCGGGCAAACCCTCGCATGCGCACATTGTTCCGCCGCCTGATCAAGTTCCTCCTCTGGTTCGCCCTGGGCAGCGTGGCCGTGGTCGTCGTCCTGCGCTGGGTGCCGCCGCCGGGCAGCATGCTGATGGTCGAGCGCAAAGTGCAGTCCTGGTTCAACGGCCAGCCCATCGACCTGCAGCGCGACTGGCGCAGCTGGGACTCGATTTCCGACAACCTCAAGGTGGCGGTCATCGCCGGCGAAGACCAGAAGTTCGCCGAGCACCATGGCTTCGACCTGCCGGCCATCGAGCAGGCCCTGGCCCACAACGGCCGTGGCAAGAGCCTCCGCGGCGCCAGCACCATCAGCCAGCAGACCGCCAAGAACCTGTTCCTCTGGTCCGGCCGCAGTTGGCTGCGCAAAGGCCTGGAAGCCTGGTTCACGGTGCTGCTGGAAACTCTCTGGCCGAAGCAGCGCATCCTCGAGGTCTACCTGAACAGCGCCGAGTGGGACGACGGCGTGTTCGGCGCCCAGGCCGCCGCGCGCCACCACTTCGGCGTCGACGCCAGCCGCCTGTCGGCGCAGCAGGCCGCGCAGCTCGCTGCGGTGCTGCCCAACCCGCGCCAGTGGAGCGCCGCGCGCCCCAGCGGCTACGTGCGCCAGCGCGCCGCCTGGATCCGCCAGCAGATGTGGCAGCTCGGCGGCCCCGACTACCTGGAACGCCTGCGCTGAGCCACGCTCAGTGCGCCAGGCTCTCCCGCGGCACCACCTGCAGCCAGACCAGCTCGCCATTGCGGTGCAGCAGCGTCAGGCCGCGCTCGGGATAGATCCAGGCCTCGCCGCCGTCGGTCTGCAAACGCAGGCGCGGCGGGCCGAAGCTGGCCACCAGGCGGCCGACGCTCAGCGTCTGGCTGGGCGCCAGCAGCACCGAGGCCACCGTCTGCCGGCGCAGTTGTTCCAGCATGGCGTCGCTAAGCGGCTGGTCGGGCGCCCCCGGCGCTATGCCCGTGGCCTTCTGCAGGCTGCTGCGCTCCTCGTCGCTCAGCACCAGCTCGGCCTCCATGCGCCAGGGCCCGTCGGGCGTGCCCAGGGTGCCGCGGTAGCTCAGTTGGGCGCCCTGCTGGTCGCGGGTCAGCCACAGCGCGCCCTCCTGCCAGCTGTGCAACTGGCCGAGGTCCAGGGTGCCGTCGGCCAGGGGGCCGAACACCTCGCGCTGCCAGTCCTCCAGCCAGGCCGGCGGCGGCAGCGGCGCCGTGGAGCGCGCCACCCACAGGCCGGCGGCGAAGGCCAGCAGGGCGAAGGCGAGGATCAGCAGGCCATGGGCCGGGCGTAGTCGGGGCATCGGATCTCCGGGCATTCGCGGGCAGAAAAAAACCGCACCCCGAGGGGTGCGGTCTTCAGTCTAGCGGTGCAGCGGGCGCTTACGCCTCGATGCGCCCCTTGAGCTTGTTCATCGCGTTCTTTTCCAACTGACGGATGCGCTCGGCGGACACATTGTACTTGGCCGCCAGGTCGTGCAGCGTCGCCTTCTCCTCGGCCAGCCAGCGCTGCTGGAGGATGTCGCGGCTGCGTTCGTCCAGGCCTTCCAGCGCCTCGTGCAGGCTGGCGGTGGAGCTGTCGCTCCAGTCCGCTTCCTCCAGTTGGCGCGCCGGGTCGTAGCGATGGTCTTCCAGGTAGTGCGCCGGCGACTGGTAGGCGCTTTCGTCGTCGGCGTCGGCCGCCGGGTCGAAGGCCATGTCCTGGCCGCTCAGGCGGCTTTCCATCTCGCGTACTTCCCGAGCTTCCACGCCCAGACTCTCGGCGACGCGTTCGACTTCGTCGTTGCTCAGCCAGGCCAGACGCTTCTTCTGGCTGCGCAGGTTGAAGAACAGCTTGCGCTGCGCCTTGGTGGTGGCGACCTTGACGATCCGCCAGTTGCGCAGGATGAACTCGTGGATTTCCGCCTTGATCCAATGCACGGCGAAGGACACCAGACGCACACCCATTTCCGGGTTGAAGCGTTTCACGGCCTTCATCAGGCCGACGTTGCCCTCCTGGATCAAATCGGCCTGGGCCAGGCCGTACCCGGAATAACTCCGGGCGATGTGCACGACGAAGCGCAGGTGCGCCAGCACCATTTGCCGTGCCGCTTCCAGATCTTGCTGATAGAAGAGGCGTTCGGCCAGTTCGCGCTCCTGCTCCGGCGTCAACAGCGGGATGCTGTTCACCGAGTGCACGTAGGCTTCCAGGTTCGCGCCGGGAGCCAGGGCATAGACAGGTTGCAAAGAAGTGGTCATGCGAATCCTCCGATTCACGAAACTCGCGCAGTGTAGCACTGAGCGATCTGACTGCAAGCGGGTGTAAAAGTTCCTTTACAGCCTTGAAGAAAACCGGGTAAATCAGTCGTTTGTCAGCGCGGCGCCAGCTCCCGCAGGTGCCGCGCCACGGCCAGCCAGGCGCCGATCCAGCCCAGCAGCACCGCGCCTATGGTCAGCGACAGGCCGTCGTTCAAGGGCACGCCGGCCAGGGTGAAATCGCTGCCGTAGAGGCCGGCCAGGTTGACCACCGAGGCGTTCAGCCAGTTCAGCCCGAACTCCAGCAGGGCCCAGGACAGGATGCCGGCGCCCAGGCCGTAGAGCGCGCCCATATAAAGGAAGGGCCGACGCACGTAGCCGTCGGTCCCGCCGACCAGCTTGATCACTTCGATTTCGTTACGGCGGTTTTCGATGTGCAGACGAATGGTATTGCCGATCACCAACAGCAGGGTCAGCACCAGCACCACGGTCAGGCCGAAGACGAAGCGGTCGCCCAGCTTGAGGATCGCCGACAGCCGCTCGACCCACACCAGGTCCAGCTGCGCCTGTTGTACCCCGGGCAGCTCGGCCAGGCGTTGACGCAAGGCATCGAGCTGGTTGCGGTCGACCTGCTTGGGCGTCACCGAGATCACCGCCGGCAGCGGGTTCTCCGGCAGCTCCTTGAGCGCCTCGCCCAGGCCGGACTGTTCCTGCAGCTCCTTGAGCGCGTCCTCGCGGCTGATCAGCTGCGCCTCGATCACGTCGGGCATGCGCTCGATCTGTTCGCGCAGGTCCTGGCCCTGGCTCTCGCTGGTCTTCAGGTCCAGGTACAGGGAAATCTGCGCCGCGCGCTGCCAGGAGCCGCCCAGGCGCTCGACGTTGCCCAGCAGCAGCGACAGGCCCATGGGCAGGCTCAGGGTGATGCCCATCACCAGGCAGGTGAAGAAGCTGCCGAAGGGGTGGCCGAACATCCGCTTGAGGCTGTCCACCAGGCTCGCACGATGGCTTTCGCCGTAGGCACTGAACAGCTGGCCCCAGTCGGTGGATTCCTTCTCCACGCGCTCGCGGCTCTTCTTCGGCTGCGTGCCCTCTTCCGGAGCGTGCGGCAGTTGCTGATCGCTCATCAGGCCTCCTCCTCGCGGTCCGCGATGATCCGCCCGCGCTGCAGGGTGATCATCCGATGGCGCATGCGCGCGATCAGCGCCAGGTCGTGGCTGGCGATCAGCACGGTGGTGCCGAGGCGGTTGATGTCTTCGAACACGCCCATGATCTCCGAGGCCAGGCGCGGGTCGAGGTTGCCGGTGGGTTCGTCGGCGAGCAGCAGGGCCGGGCGATGCACCACCGCGCGGGCGATGCCGACGCGCTGCTGCTGGCCGGTGGAGAGGTCGGACGGCAGGTCCTCGGCCTTTTCCTTGAGGCTCACGCGGTCGAGCGCCGCTTCCACCCGCTGGGCGATCTCCGCCTTGGGCAGGCCGAGGATCTGCAGCGGCAGGGCGACGTTGTCGAACACCGTGCGGTCGTTGAGCAGTTGGTGGTTCTGGAACACCACGCCGATCTGCCGGCGCAGGAAGGGAATCTGCGCGGTGGTGATGCGCGCCAGGTCCTGGCCGCCGAGCAGCAGCTTGCCGGAGGTCGGCCGCTCCATCGCCAGGATCAGCCGCAGCAGGGTGCTCTTGCCGGCGCCGGAGTGGCCGGTGACGAAGAGAATCTCGCCGCGGTGGATGCGGAACGAGGCGTCATGCAGGCCGACGTGGCCGTTGGGATAGCGTTTGCCGACCTGCTCGAAGCGGATCATGCGGTCTCCCGGGTCTCGAACAATGCACGGACGAAAGCGTCGGCCTCGAAGGTGCGCAGATCGTCGATCCCTTCGCCGACACCGATGTAGCGGATCGGCAGGCCGAACTGCTTGGCCAGGGCGAAGATCACCCCGCCCTTGGCGGTGCCGTCCAGTTTGGTCAGGGCCAGGCCGGTGAGTTCCACGGCGTTGTTGAACTGCTTGGCCTGGTTGATGGCGTTCTGCCCGGTGCCGGCGTCGAGCACCAGCAGGACCTCGTGGGGAGCCGTGTCGTCCAGCTTGCCGATGACCCGGCGCACCTTCTTCAGCTCTTCCATCAGGTTGTCCTTGGTGTGCAGGCGCCCGGCGGTGTCGGCGATCAGCACGTCGACGCCACGGGCCTTGGCAGCCTGCACCGCGTCGAAGATCACCGAGGCCGAGTCGGCGCCGGTGTGCTGGGCGATCACCGCGATGTTGTTGCGCTCGCCCCAGACCTGTAGTTGTTCCACGGCGGCGGCGCGGAAGGTGTCGCCGGCGGCCAGCATGACTTTCTTGCCGTCCTGCTGCAGCTTCTTCGCCAGCTTGCCGATGGTGGTGGTCTTGCCCACGCCGTTCACCCCGACCACGAGGATCACGTAGGGCTGCTTGCCGGCCGCGATGGCCAACGGCTGTTCCACCGGGCGCAGCAGGCCGGCCAATTCTTCCTGCAGGGCCTTGTACAGCGCCTCGCTGTCGGCCAGTTCCTTGCGCGCCACGCGCCTGGTCAGGTTCTGCACGATGGCGGTGGTGGCCTCGACGCCGACGTCGGCGGTCAGCAGGCGCGTCTCGATCTCGTCGAGCAGGTCGTCATCGATGGCCTTCTTGCCCAGGAACAGGCTGGCCATGCCCTCGCCGAGGCTGGCGCTGGTCTTCGACAGGCCCTGCTTGAGGCGGGCGAAGAAACCGAGCTTGGCCGCTTCGGATGGAACGGCGGGCTTCTCGATTGCGGCGGGCGCGGGCTCGGTGACCAGCGGCTGCTCAGCGACCGGAGCCGGAGCCGGAGCCGGAGCCGGAGCCGGAGCCGGGACAGGCTCGACCACGGGCGCGGCGAGGGCAACGGGCGCGACTGCCTCGACAGGGGGCTGCGGCTCGGCGGGAATTTGCGGTTCGACCGGGCGGACCGGCTCCAGCGGCTCAGCCGGCAGGCTTTCGGCCTGCGGGGCCGGCGCCGGCGGTTCGACGGGGGCCACGGGCAGCGGCGTGCGCAGCTCGTCGACGGGCACCGGCCGGGGCGCTTCGGCCGCCGGGACCGCTGCGGGTTGCTCAGGCTGCGCTGCCGGGGCTTGCGCCGCCTGCGCAGGGGCCGCCTCGGCTTCGGAGGCTGGCGCTACGGTTTCTTCGGCCTGGGGTTTCTTGCGGAACCAGCTGAACAGGCCTTTCTTCTCCCCGCCCTGCGGGGCCTTCTTGTCGTCGTTGGAACCAAACATGAATGGCTTGCATCTCAAGGGAGCGGCACGGGACGTGGCCGCCCGGAAAACGGATGGGTATCCTAGCATCTCCTCGCCTGCCGGGGTTAGGCGGCTGCCCGACAGTCATCCCCGCCACCCAACGGGCCATCAGCAAGGATCCGTTCGACCATGAAAAACCCTCCACGCCGCACGCTCGGCCTGCTCTGGGGCGTCCTCTGCCTGCCGCTGTTCGCCCTCGCCGCCGAACCCCAGCCGACCCACGAATACGTACTGGACAACGGGCTCAAGCTGGTAGTTCGCGAAGACCACCGCGCCCCGGTGGTGGTCTCCCAGCTCTGGTACAAGATCGGCTCCAGCTACGAGACGCCCGGCCTCACCGGCCTGTCCCACGCCCTGGAGCACATGATGTTCAAGGGCAGCAGCAAGATGGGCCCGGGCGAGGCCTCGCGCGTACTGCGCGACCTCGGCGCCGAGGAGAACGCCTTCACCACCGACGACTACACCGCCTACTACCAGGTGCTGGCCAAGGACCGCCTGCCGGTGGCCTTCGAACTGGAGGCCGACCGCATGGCGCACCTGACGCTGCCGGCCGACCAGTTCAAGAGCGAGATCGAGGTGATCAAGGAAGAACGCCGCCTGCGCACCGAGGACAAGCCCTACGCCCTCGCCTACGAGCGCTTCAAGGCCGCGGCCTACCTGTCCAGCGGCTACCACTCGCCGACCATCGGCTGGATGGCCGACCTGCAGCGCATGACCATCGACGACCTGCGCGCCTGGTACAAGGCCTGGTACGCGCCGAACAACGCCACCCTGGTGGTGGTCGGCGACGTCCAGCCCGAGGAGGTCAAGACCCTGGCCCAGCGCTGGTTCGGCGACATCCCGCGGCGCGAACAGCCGCCGGCGCGCAAGCCGCTGGAAGTGCCCGACCCGGGCGAGCGCCGCCTGACCCTCGAGGTGCGCACCCAGTTGCCCAGCCTGATCATGGGCTTCAACGTGCCCAGCCTGGGCAGCAGCGAGAACCCCCGCGAGGCGCATGCCCTGCGGCTGATCTCCGCGCTGCTCGACGGCGGCTACAGCGCCCGCCTGTCCTCGCGCCTGGAGCGCGGCCAGGAGCTGGTGGCCGGCGCCTCCGCCTCCTACGACGCCTTCGCCCGCGGCGACACCCTGTTCACCCTGAGCGCCACCCCCAACGTGCAGAAGGGCAAGACCCTGGAGCAGGTGGAGAAGGCCCTCTGGCAGCAGCTCGACGAACTCAAGACCACCCCGCCCAGCCAGGAAGAACTGGAGCGCGTGCGCGCCCAGCTGATCGCCGGGCTGGTCTTCGAGCGCGACTCCATCGCCGCCCAGGCCAGCAGCATCGGCCAACTGGAGAGCGTCGGCCTGTCCTGGCGCCTCGCCGACCAGGACCTGGAAGCCATCCGCCAGGTCACGGCCGAAGACATCCAGAAAGCCGCCCGCACCTATTTCGTCCGTTCGCGCCTGACCCTCGCCCAGGTGCTGCCGCAAGCCGATACCGACAAGGAGCCGAGCAAATGAGTGAACGAAATGGCCTGCGCTACGGCCTGCTCGGCCTGGTCGTCCTCCTGCTGATCGCCGGCCTGGCGTTCTGCGTCAGCCGCCCCGCCGGCGGCAGCAACCCCGCCCCGCAGGCGCCGGCCGCCGCAGCGCCCAGCGGCCTGCAGTCGCTGGCCGAGGCCGCCGGCAAGAAGCCCGGCCACCGCCAGTTGGACATCCAGCGCTGGACCACCGCCGAAGGCGCCCGCGTGCTCTTCGTCGAGGCCCATGAGCTACCGATGTTCGACCTGCGCCTGACCTTCGCCGCCGGCAGCAGCCAGGACGGCGACGCCCCGGGCCTGGCCATGCTGACCAACGCCATGCTCAACGAAGGCGTGCCGGGCAAGGACACCAGCGCCATCGCCGCCGGCTTCGAGGACCTGGGCGCCGACTTCATGAACGGCTCCTACCGCGACATGGCGGTGGCCGGCCTGCGCAGCCTGAGCGAGAAGGACAAGCGCGAGGCCGCCGTCGCCCTGTTCGACCAGGTGGTCGGCCAGCCGACCTTCCCCGAGGAAGCCCTGGCGCGCATCAAGAACCAGGTGCTGGCCGGCTTCGAGTACCAGAAGCAGAACCCCGGCAAACAGGCCGGCCTGGAACTGTTCAGGCGCCTCTACGGCGACCACCCCTACGCCCACTCCAGCGACGGCAACGAGCAGTCGGTGCCGAAGATCGGCGTCGCCCAGCTGCGCGCCTTCCACCAGAAGGGCTACGCCGCCGGCAACACGGTGATCGCGCTGGTCGGCGACCTCAGCCGCGCCGAGGCCGAGGCCATCGCCGCCAAGGTCTCCGCTTCGCTGCCCAAGGGTGCGGCGCTGCCGCCGGTGGCCCAGCCGGCCGTGCCCAAGCCGGGCCCCAGCCACATCGAGTTCCCCTCCAAGCAGACCCACCTGCTGCTGGCCCAGCTGGGCATCACCCGCAACGACCCGGACTACCCGGCACTGTATCTGGGCAACCAGATCCTCGGCGGCGGCGGCTTCGGTACCCGCCTGATGGACCAGGTGCGCGAGAAGCGCGGGCTGACCTACGGCGTGTCCTCCGGCTTCACCGGCATGCAGGCGCGCGGGCCTTTCACCATCGGCCTGCAGACCCGCGCCGAACTCAGCGAAGGCACCCTCAAGCTGGTCCAGGACATCGTCCGCGACTACGTGAAGAACGGCCCGACGCAGAAGGAACTGGACGACGCCAAGCGCGAACTGGCCGGCAGCTTCCCGCTGTCCACCGCGAGCAACGCCGACATCGTCGGCCAGCTCGGCGCCATCGGCTTCTACGGCCTGCCCTCGGACTACCTGGAGACCTTCCTGGCCCAGGTCCAGGCGCTGGACGTGGACAAGGTCAAGGCGGCCATGCAACGCCACGTCGACCCGGACGCCTTCGTCATCGTCACCGCCGGCCCCACGGTGCCGCAGAAACCGCTGCCGCCTCCCACCGACAAACCGGCCGAACAGCCCCTCGGCGTTCCGGAGCACTGATGAACAGAAGACCCAAGGCCCCCGCCTCCGCCAACGCCCGCCAGCACGGCGGCCAGGGCCAGCTGCGCATCATCGGCGGGGAGTGGCGCAGCCGCCGCTTCGCCTTCCCCGACGGCCCGGGCCTGCGCCCGACCCCCGACCGGGTGCGCGAGACGCTGTTCAACTGGCTGGCCGCCTACGTCCCCGGCGCCCGCGTACTCGACCCCTTCGCCGGCAGCGGCGCGCTGTTCCTCGAAGCCCTGTCCCGCGGCGCCAGCAGCGGCCTGGCCCTGGACCTGAACCGCGAAGCCGTGGCCGCCCTGCGCGGCCACCTGGCCACGCTCAAGTGCGAGAACGGCGAAGTGCAGCTGCAGGACGCCCTCGCCTACCTGGCCAAGCCGGCCCCGGCGCCGGTGGACCTGGTATTCCTCGATCCGCCCTTCCACCAGGACCTGCTGCAGAACAGCTGCCGCCTGCTGGAGGAAAACGGCTGGCTGGCGGCCGACGCCTGGATCTACACCGAGAGCGAAAGCGCCCCCTCCAGCCTCGGCCTGCCGGCCAACTGGCGGCTGCACCGGGAGAAGCAGGCGGGGAATGTGCATTACGCGCTGTGGCGGCGCAGCAGCCAATAAGCCAAACCACCTGGCGCAAGGAGCAGCCAATGGACGAACCGACGCAGAGCCCCATCGCCATTTATCAGGCGGATGACGGCGGCCAGACCACCGAAGTTCGTCTGGAAGGCGAAAGCGCCTGGCTGACTCAGAGGCAGATGGCAGAGCTGTTCGCCACGACGCCGGAAAACGTGCTGATGCACCTGAGGAACATCTACCGGGAAGGCGAGTTGCAGGAAGAGACAACTACTAAGGATTTCTTAGTAGTTCGCGAGGAAGGCCGGCGAAAGGTGCAGCGCCGGCTCAAGCATTACCACCTCGACGCCATCATCTCCGTCGGCTACCGCGTCAACTCCCGGCAAGGCACACGCTTCCGCATCTGGGCGAGCCAGGTACTCAAGGACTACCTGGTTCAGGGTTACGCACTCAACGAACGCCGCCTTCAAACCCAGCAAGCCCGCATTCGCGAACTGGAGCGGACGCTGACGCTGTTCCAGCAGAACCTCATCGACCAGGCCAGCCTGCCCGAGGCGCGGGGCCTGGTGAGTGTCATCGCCGGCTATGCGCGCACCTTCGTGCTGCTCAACCAGTTCGACAGCGAGCGCCTGCCCGCGGAAGGCTTCGATGAAAGCATCCGCTACGCCATCGAACCCGCCGATGCCCACGCCGCGATCACGGCCCTGAAGACCGACCTGCTGGCCAAGGGCGAGGCAAGCGAGTTGTTCGGCCGCCCCAAGGACGACAGCTTCCTCGGCATTCTCGGCAACGTCACGCAGTCCTTCGCCGGACAATTCCTCTACCCCAGCATCGAGGAGCAGGCTGCGCACCTGCTTTACTTCATCATCAAGAACCATCCGTTCACCGACGGCAACAAGCGTATTGGCGCCTTCCTGTTCATCTGGTTCCTGCAGCGCAACCAGCATCACCTCAAGCACGACGGCGAACTGAAGATCAACGACAACGCCCTGGCCGCCATAGCCCTGCTGGTGGCGCAAAGTGATCCACGACAGAAAGAACTGATGATCCACCTGATCATGAACCTCATCCGCAACTGAGCCGTGCCCGCATGACTCCGCCCTTCCAACCCGCCAGGTGGCTCCCCGGCCCGCATCTGCAGACGCTCTACGGCTCGCTGCTGCGCAAGGCGCCGGTGTTGCAGCGCGAGCGCGAGCGGCTGTGGCTGGAGGACGGCGATTTCCTCGACCTCGACTGGCACGGCCCGCACAGCGCGCGCACGCCGCTGGTGCTGGCCATCCATGGGCTGACCGGATCTTCCGACTCGCACTACATCCGAGGCCTGCAGTTCGCCGTGCAGGCCCGCGGCTGGACCAGCGTGGCGCTGAACTGGCGCGGCTGCTCGGGCGAGCCCAACCTGCTGCCGCGCGGCTACCACTCGGGCATCAGCGAGGACCTCGCGGCGGTCGTCGAGCACCTGCGGCGCATGCGCCCGCTGGCGCCGCTGTACGCGGTGGGCTATTCGCTGGGCGGCAACGTGCTGCTCAAGTACCTCGGCGAGCAGGGCCAGGACTGCCCCTTGCGCGGCGCCGCAGCGGTGTCGGTGCCGTTCCGCCTGGACCGCTGCGCCGACCGCATCGGCATCGGCTTCTCGCGCATCTACCAGGCGCACTTCATGCGCGAACTGGTGGCCTACATGCGCAACAAGCAGCAGAGCTTCGCCCAGCGCGGCGCCCAAGAGCACCTGGCGGCGCTGGAACGCCTGGGACCGCTGGACGGCATGTGCACCTTCTGGGACTTCGACGGCCGCGTCACTGCGCCGCTGCACGGCTTCGCCGACGCCCACGACTACTACAAGCGCGCCTCCAGCCGCTTCTACCTGGGCGGCATCCGCACCCCGACGCTGATCATCCATTCCAGCGACGATCCCTTCATCGACGCCGGCAGCATCCCGCCGGCGGACGAGCTCTCGGCCAGCACCGAACTGGAGCTGCACGAGCACGGCGGCCATGTGGGCTTCATCGGCGGCACGCCGGGGCGGCCGGACTACTATCTGGAAAGGCGCATACCCGACTGGCTGCTGGCCCTGCACGGCAGCGCCGGCTGAAGCCGGCTTGACCGGGATCAGCATCGGCCGGCCAGCGATGGTCCAGGCTGGAAGCGCCAAAGGGCAAGGAGGGGAAGCCATGAGCGAAGCGACCATCCGGATCCACCGCGTCACCTCACTGAACGACGCCCAGTGCGTTGGCATAGCGGCGCTCTACCGCACCGTCGGCTGGGGCCACCCGAACGACGCGGACGAATTGCGCGATCTCTGCGAATCTTCCGGCTACGTGCTGCTGGCCAGCGAGGGCGAGCAGGTGGTCGGCCTGCTCCGCGCCGAGCCGGAGAACGCCCAGACCACCTGGTTGGCGGAGCTGGCCGTGCTGCCTGGCCACCAGGGCCGCGGCATCGGCACTTCGCTGATGCAGCGCCTAATCGCCGACCATCCCGGCGCGCGTCTGTATACAGACGCCACCGATGGGGTGGAGGGGTTCTTCCTCCGGCATGGCCTGGAACTGCGCCAGCCGCTGGTGCCGGGGCCGCGCAAAGATTGATACCGGCGGAGGCCGATTCGGCTTTTCGTAGGAGCGAGCTTGCTCGCTCCTACGAAAAGCCGAACGTTGGACGCCATCCGTGATCACCCCTGTGGATAACTCACACGCCCTACGAAGAACTTTCCGTCAACGGCACATACAGCCTTTCGGCAATCCGCTCCACCGCCGCCTGCGAATCCTCGGCGATGTGCCCGCTCTCCAGCGCCAGCACCTGGTAGATGCCGCGCCGCAGCAGTTCCTCGCTGAGGTCGCCGGTGACCTCCTGGGTGGTGCAGAGGAAGCGCACCCAGGAGGTGAGGATGATCCAGGCGTTGAGGGTCAGGGCTTCCAGCTGGATTTCGTCCATCCGCAATATCCCGGCCTCGACGAAGCCGCGGTAGATGGCCTTGGCGTTCACCAGCGCGCGGCGGGCGAAGGCGCGGTAGGCCGCGGCCAGCTCCGCGTCGCTTTCCAGCAGGTGCTCCAGGTCGCGGTGCAGGAAGCGGTAGCGCCACATGGCCGCCAGCAGCGCCTCCAGGTAGAAGGTCTTGTCCTCGATGGTCAGCCCGCGGCCTTCGGGCAGGCGCAGGAAGTCATCGACGCGCGCCTCGTACTCGGCGAACAGCTCGGCGATGATCGCCTGCTTGTTGCGGAAGTGGTAGTACAGGTTGCCCGGGGACATGCCCAGGTGCGCGGCGATGTGGTTGGTGGTGACGCTGCGCTCGCCCTGGGCGTTGAACAGCGCCAGGCTCTCCTGGACGATGCGGTCGCGGGTCTTGATGCGTGGGGCCATGCGCGGACTCGGAATCACTCTTCTACGGCAAGGGGCAAAGGTACACGGATTGCTACGTGCGATGCAGCCGGCGTAACACTCCGGGCGGCCGCCCAGCTTTTCGTTGGGTGGGCCGCGCGGCGCTGACGCGGCATGCTATTTGACACTTTAGAGTAATTGCTCTAAAAATCCAGCGACAAGCACAACGCGAAGCGCCCCCACCCGGAGCGCTTCCCCCCAGCCGGTCCGCCGAGGAGCCCGCCATGGTCGCCGACATCGCCTACCTGCAGCAGACGCAGCAGGACATCAACCAGCTTCAGAGCCTGTTCGAGCGCCAGCGCCAGGCCTACCGCGCCAACCCACAGCCCAGCGCCGGCCAGCGCCAGCAATGGCTCAAGAGCCTGGCCGACCTGCTGGTGCGCGAGCAGCAGCCGATCATCGAAGCCATTTCCCGCGACTTCAGCAACCGCTCCGCCGACGAGACCCTGCTCGCCGAGATCATGCCCAGCCTGCACGGCGTGCACTACGCGCGCAAACGCGTGGCGCGCTGGATGAAGCCCTCGCGGCGCAGCGTCAGCATGCAGTTCATGCCGGCCTCGGCGAAGGTGGTGTACCAGCCGCTGGGCGTGGCCGGGGTGATAGTGCCGTGGAACTACCCGCTGTTCCTTGCCATCGGCCCGCTGACCGCCGCGCTGGCCGCCGGCAACCGGGTGATGATCAAGATGAGCGAATCCACCCCGGCCACCGCCCAGGTGCTCAAGGAACTGCTGGCCAAGGTCTTCCCCGAAGACCTGGTGGCCGTGGTCCAGGGCGAGGTGGACGTCGGCGTGGCCTTCTCCAAGCTGCCCTTCGACCACCTGCTGTTCACTGGCGCCACCAGCGTCGGCAAGCACGTGATGCGCGCCGCGGCGGAGAACCTCACCCCGGTCACCCTGGAACTGGGTGGCAAGTCGCCGGCGCTGATCTCCGAGAACGTGCCGATGAAGGACGCCGCCGAGCGCATCGCCTTCGGCAAGTCGCTCAACGCCGGGCAGACCTGCGTGGCGCCGGACTACGTGCTGGTGCCGCAGCAGCGCGTCGAGGAGTTCGTCAGCGCCTACCGCGACGTGGTGCAGGGCTTCTTCCCCAGCGTGGAGAACAACCCGGACTACACCGCCATCGTCAACGAACGCCAGCTGGCCCGCCTCAACGGTTACCTGAGCGATGCCGAGGCCAAGGGCGCGCAGGTCATCCGCCTGCTGCCGGAAGCCAGCGGGCGGCGCCTGCCCCAGGCGCTGCTGCTGAACGTCGACGACGACATGAAGGTGATGCAGGACGAGATCTTCGGCCCGCTGCTGCCGGTCGTCCCCTACCAGCGCCTGGACGAGGCCCTGGCCTACATCAACGACCGGCCGCGGCCGCTGGCGCTGTACTACTTCGGCTACGACAAGCGCGAGCAGGAGCACGTGCTGGCGCAGACCCACTCCGGCGGCGTGTGCTTGAACGACACCCTGCTGCACGTCGCCCAGGACGACATGCCCTTCGGCGGCGTCGGCCCCTCCGGCATGGGCCACTACCACGGCCACGAAGGCTTCCTCACCTTCAGCAAGGCCAAGGCGGTGTTCAGCAAGCCGCGCTTCAACGCCGCCCGGGTGATCTACCCGCCCTACGGCAAGGCGCTGCAGAAACTGGTCTATAAGCTGTTCGTCCGCTGAAACCGCGTATTCCACCCAGGTGAAACAACAACAATGACAGACACCTCCCTGAGCGCGCCGGGACTTTCCCGGCGCGGCGTGCTCAAGATCGGCCTGCTCGGCGGCGCCTTCCTGGCCACCGCCGGCGTCACCGCCACCCTCAGCGGCTGCTCGGCCAGCACCCCGGCCAACGGCATGAAGGTCATCCGCGAGTCCGACCTGCCCTTCCTGCGCGCCCTGATCCCGGTGATGCTGGCCGGCGCCGTGCCGGCCGAGCGCATGGCCGAGGCGGTGCAGGCCAGCCTCGCCGGCCTCGACCACACCCTCGACCACCTCTCGCCGGAAATGCTCAAGCTCACCGTGCAGTTGTTCGACGTGCTGGCCCTGCCGGTCACCCGCGGCCCGCTCACCGGCATCTGGGGCAGCTGGGAGAAGGCCAGCGCGGACGACGTGAAGCATTTCCTGGAACGCTGGCAGAACAGCTCCATCGGCCTGCTGAAGATGGGCCACAGCTCGCTGCTGCAGCTGGTGATGATGGCCTGGTACGGGCGCCCGGAATCCTGGGCGCACTGCGGCTACCCCGGGCCGCCGAAGGTCTGAGCCCCGCCACTCCCATAACAAGAATTCCCGAGAGTACCCCTGATGCCCGTACCCGATCTGTTCGCCGAGGGCCTGGCCCGCGGCTGGAAAGTCCACGATGGCTCGCGCCTGGACAACGACCTGACCCTGGAAGCCGACGTGGTCGTCATCGGCTCCGGCGCCGGTGGCGGCACCACCGCGGAAATCCTCAGCGGCGCCGGCTACAAGGTGCTGCTGGTGGAGGAAGGCCCTCTCAAGACCAGCTCCGACTTCAAGATGCAGGAGCCGGAGGCCTACTCCAGCCTGTACCAGGAAGGCATCGGGCGGATGAGCAAGGATGGCGCCATCACCATCCTCCAGGGCCGCGCCGTGGGCGGCACCACCCTGGTCAACTGGACCTCCAGCTTCCGAACCCCCGACGCCACCCTGGAGCACTGGGCCAGGGAACACGGGGTGAAGGGCCACGGCCCGGCGGAAATGGCCCCCTGGTTCGCGAAGATGGAAGAACGCCTGGGCGTGGCGCCCTGGATCATGCCGCCGAACTTCAACAACGACGTGATCCGCCGCGGCTGCGAGAAGCTCGGCTACCACTGGAAGGTCATCCCGCGCAACGTGCGCGGCTGCTGGAACCTCGGCTACTGCGGCATGGGCTGCCCGACCAACGCCAAGCAGTCGATGCTGGTCACCACCATCCCGGCCAGCCTGGACAAGGGCGGCGAGCTGCTGTTCCTGGCCCGCGCCAACCGCCTGTTGCACGACGGCGGCAAGGTCAGCGGCCTGGAATGCCTGGCCATGGACGCGCGCTGCGTGGCGCCCACCGGCCGCAAGATCACCGTCAAGGCGCGCCACTACGTGCTCGCCGGCGGCGGCATCAACAGCCCGGCGGTGCTGCTGCGCTCCAAGGCGCCGGACCCCAACGGCCGCGTCGGCCAACGCACCTTCCTGCACGTGGTGAACTTCAGCGCCGCGCAGTTCGACGAGGTGGTCAACCCCTTCTACGGCGCACCGCAGTCGATCTACTCCGACCACTTCCAGTGGGACGACGGCACCGCCGGGCACATGTCCTACAAGCTGGAAGTGCCGCCGCTGCAGCCGGCCCTGGCGGCCACCCTGCTCGGCCGCTTCGGCATCGACAACGCCCTGCGCATGGAACAGCTGCCGCACACCAACATGATCCTCGCCCTGATGCGCGACGGCTTCCACCCGGATAGCGCAGTGGGCAGCGTGAGCCTGCGCGGCGACGACACCCCGGTGCTCGACTACCACATGACCGACTACACCTGGGACGGCATCCGCCGCGCCTTCCACACCATGGCCGAGGTGCAGTTCGCCGCCGGTGCCAAGGCCGTGCTGCCGCTGCACGCCGACGCCAGCTACGTGAAGACCCCGGCCGAGGCGCGCGCGCTGATCGACGGCCTGAGCCTTGAGCTGTACCGCACCCGCCTGGGCAGCGCCCACGTGATGGGCGGCTGCGCCATGGGCGAGGACCCGCAGCAATCGGTGTGCGACAGCCTCGGCCGCCACCACCAACTGGAGAACCTGTCGATCCACGACGGCTCGCTGTTCCCCACCAGCATCGGCGCCAACCCGCAGCTGTCGGTCTACGGCCTGACCGCGCAGCTGGCCAGCGGCCTCGCCGAGCGCCTGGCCAAGGCCTGAGCTCCGATCCCGGCGCGAAGGCTCTGCCACGGGCCTTGCGCGCCGGCCGGCGGTTTCCGCCGGGGAAAATCCGGTAGTCCGCGCCGGCGGGCACTACCAAGGTCGCTTGGCCCATCCGGGCTGCTGCGTTACCATCCAGCCCCGCCAATGCCCACGCCTGCCCCTTGAACCACCAGGACGCTGCGATGAACCGAGTGCTGTACCCGGGTACCTTCGACCCCATCACCAAAGGCCATGCCGACCTGGTCGAGCGGGCCTCGCGGCTGTTCGACCAGGTGATCATCGCCGTCGCCGCCAGCCCCAAGAAGAACCCCCTGTTCCCCCTGGAGCAACGGGTCGAGCTGGCGCGCCAGGTCACCTCGCACCTGCCCAACGTCGAAGTCGTCGGCTTCTCCACCCTGCTCGCGCACTTCGTCAAGGAACAGAACGCCAATATCCTGCTGCGCGGCCTGCGCGCGGTGTCGGACTTCGAGTACGAGTTCCAGCTGGCCAACATGAACCGCCAGCTCGCCCCGGACGTGGAGAGCATGTTCCTCACCCCGTCGGAGAAGTACTCGTACATCTCCTCGACCCTGGTGCGCGAGATCGCCGCCCTGGGTGGCGACATCACCAAGTTCGTCCATCCCGCGGTGTCCAGCGCCCTGGCCGAGCGCTTCAAGCGCTGACCGGGCGCCGCCAGGGAAGGCGGCAATTGATCCGGCCGGCGTGCAACGCGCACGCCAATGCGGCAAAATTGCAGCATTCCTGTTGCTGACAGCCTGGCCATGGGCCAAGGCCGGAGTTTTTCGATGTCCCTGAAAATCACCGACGATTGCATCAACTGCGACGTCTGCGAACCCGAGTGCCCGAACGGCGCCATCTCCCAGGGCGAGGAGATCTACGTGATCGACCCCAACCTGTGCACCGAGTGCGTCGGCCACTACGACGAGCCGCAGTGCCAGCAGGTCTGCCCGGTGGACTGCATCCCCCTCGACGATGCCCATGTCGAGAGCAAGGACGAGCTGATGCAGAAGTACCTCAAGATCACCGGCAAGGCCTGACCTCGCGGGCTTGACAGGCGGATCGCCGAAATCCCGCGGGGTATTCGGCAACCGCAACGCGGCGGGATTGTCTATCCTCCCAATTCGCTCCCGTGGTTTTTCCCGGATGCCAGTCCGGGGCCACCCGACGATTCGTGAGATGCCATGTCCCTGCTGAACCACAGTTTCCGTTCCCTCGCCCTCGCCTGCGGCCTGTTGCTGCTCGGCGCCGCCAGCGTCCATGCCGCCAGCCAGCCGGTCGCCCAGGCCACCGTGGCCAGCGCCCACCCGGCGGCCACCGTGGCCGGCCTGGAAACCCTCGCCGGCGGCGGCAACGCCTTCGACGCCGCGGTGGCCATCGCCGCCGCCCTGGCGGTGGCCGAACCCTACAGCTCGGGCCTGGGCGGTGGCGGCTTCTTCCTGCTGCGCCAGGCCGGGCCGACGCCCAGCTACCGTTTCATCGACGCCCGCGAGCGCGCGCCTCTGGCCGCCAGCGCGCAGATGTACGTGCGCAACGGCAAGGTGCAGCCGGAACTGTCGCTGAACGGCCCGCTGGCCGCCGCCATCCCCGGCCTGCCCGCGGCCCTGGTGGAACTCACCAGCCGCTTCGGCCGCAAGCCGCTGGCCGACAACCTGGTGCCGGCGATCCGCCTGGCCACCGACGGCGTTTCCGTCGACCGCATCTACATCACCCGCGCCGCCGGCCGCCTGGAAGCCATGCGCAAGGACCGCGAGACCTCGCGCATCTTCCTGCAGCAGGGCAACCTGCCCGAGGAATGGGACCTGCTGCGCCAGCCGGACCTGGCCAACACCCTGTCGCGCCTGGCGCGCTACGGTCGCAGCGGCTTCTATGAAGGCGAAACGGCGGAGCAACTGGTGCAGGGCGTGCGCGCCGCCGGCGGCGTCTGGAGCCTGGAAGACCTGCGCAGCTACCAGGTGGTGGAACGCCAGCCGCTGCGCTACCCGCTGGGCGACGGCCGCGAGCTGGTCAGCGCGCCGCCACCCTCGGCCGGCGGCGTGGCCATCGCCCAGAGCCTGGGCATGCTGGCCCAGCTGCCCTGGCAGAAAGCCGAGCCCATCCAGCGCGTGCACTACGTGGCCGAGGTCCTGCGCCGCGCCTACCACGACCGCAGCATGCTCGGCGACCCGGACCGCATCGCCAACCCGGTGCAGCAACTGCTCGCCCCCGACTACCTCAAGCGCCTGGCCGCCGGCATCGACCCGCGCCGCGCCACGCCCAGCGCGTCCCTGCCGCCGGCGCCGAGCTGGCGCGAAGGCGACCACACCACGCACTTCGTGGTGATCGACGAACAGGGCAACGCGGTGGCCGCCACCCTCTCGGTGAACCTGCCGTTCGGCTCCACCTTCACCCCGCCCGGCACCGGCGTGCTGCTCAACGACGAAATGGACGACTTCGCCGCCGACATCCAGGGCAGCAACGCCTACGGCCTGGCCGGCAGCGCGGCCAACGCCATCGCCCCCGGCAAGCGTCCGCTGTCGAGCATGAGCCCAAGCTTCATCGAAAGCCCCGACGAGCTGGCGGCCTTCGGCACCCCGGGCGGCAGCCGCATCCCCAGCATGGTGCTGCTCGCCATGCTGCAGTACCTGGACGGCCGCTCGGTGCAGAGCTGGGTGGGCGCGCCGCGCTACCACAACCAGTACCTGCCCGACGTGCTGGAGCACGAGCCGCGCACCTTCACCGAAGCGCAGAAAGCCGAGCTGAACGGCCGTGGCTACAGCCTCAAGGAAGTCGCCCCGTCCTACGGCAACCAGCAGGTGCTGCTGTGGCGCAAGAAGACCGGGAACGTGGATGCCGCCAGCGACCCGCGCGGCATCGGCCTGGCCGCCGGGACCACGGTGCACTACTGAGTCAGGGCACCAGCAGCGAAGGCGCCCCGTCGGCATCGCGCTCGGGCAGGGCGCCGTCCAGGCCCTGCTCGACGCGCAGCTGCAGCACGTTGCGCAGGCTCTGCACGATACGGCTGGCGTAACCCAGGTCATTCATCAGCGAGCTGGTCTGGGCGCCGTCCAGCTCGTGGCGGCGCACCGCGGCGAACAGGCGGTTGCGGAAGGCGCCGTCGAACTCCGCGGCCTGTTCGTCGAACAGCGCCAGGCGCGCGGCCCAGGCGCCTTCCGGCAGCTGGCGGGGGTCGAGGGCGCCGATGGCGCGCACCTCGCGCAGCGCGCCCAGCAGGTGGCGGCGCAGCTCCAGATAGCATTCCCGCGCCACCGAAGGCTCGCCCTGCAGCGCCCTCCCCAGGTTCTTCTGCAGGTGCTTGGCGTCCTTAACCGCGTCCACCAGTTGCAGCGCCGCCACCTGGCAGGCCATCCAGAAATGCTGGTGCGCCTCGTCCAGCGGCGTTTCCAGGCGCCCCATGAAGCTCAACAGGTCGCCGTACACGCCCTTGATGTGCTGCTGGTAGAGCGCCTGGGCGTCCATGGCGAAGCGCTCCGGCCCGGCATGCAGGGCGGCCTCGTCCACCTTCGGCTGGTTGAGCAGGTCCACCGGCAGGTAGAGCGCGTGGCAGATCACCTCGATGCTCAGGCGCCCGAGGTGCTGCAGCTCCTGGGTCACCGCGCTGGCGGCGGCGTCCGCCGAGTCCAGGGCGCGCTCGCTGAGGTAGCGCGCATGGGTGCGCTCCGGCAGTTGCACCGCGGTCGCCGGGGCCAGGTCGGTGATCAGCACCGAAGGCTCCTCGACGTCCGGCAGCCAGCGGATCAGCCACTGCGCCAGGCGCGTCTGCAACGGCCAGAACAGCAGCACGCCCATGCCGTTGAACAGGGTGTGGAAAGCCGCCAGCTGGATCAGCAGGTTGTCGCCCAGGCCGACCTGGGCGGTCAGCCAGCGCACCAGCCAGGTCAGCGGCGCCAGCAGGACGAAGGCGAGCACCCCGCTGACCAGATTGAACAGCACATGGGCCAGGGCCAGGCGCTGGCCGTTGCGGTTGCCGCCCAGGGAGCCGACGAAGGCGGTGGTCACGCTGCTGCCAACGTTGGAACCGATGGCGATGGCCAGGCTCTGGCCCAGCTCCAGCTGGCCGCCGGCCAGCGCGGCGAGGGTCAGCATCAGGGTGGCGTGGCTGGACTGCAGCACCACGGTGACCAGGGTGCCGATGCCGACGAACAGCAGGGCGCCCAGCACGCCTTCGGCCTGCAGGCCGGTCATGTCCATGGCGTCGCCGAAGCTGGAGAAACCTTCCTTGATCTGGTCGATGCCGAGGAAGATGAAGGCGATGCCCATGAGGATGCGCCCGGCGGCCTTGCTCTTGGGCCCGTTGAAGCTGGCCAGCACGCCGAACACCAGCAGCGGCAGGGCCAGCGGGCTCAGGCTGAGGTTCTGCCCGGCCAGGGCCAGCAGCCAGATGCCGCTGGTGGCACCGAGGTTGGCGCCGAAGAGGATGGCGATGCCGCTGGCCAGCTGGATCAGCCCGGTGCTGATGAAGGCGATGGTGAGCAGCGATACCAGGGTGCTGGACTGCAGCACGAAGGTGCCGCACAGGCCGAACAGCAGGCTCTTGGACGGCGTCGAGGTGCTGCGTTCGAGCCACAGCTCCAGCTGGCTGCCGGCCAGGTCGCGCAGGCCCTCCTCCAGGCACTGCATGCCGAACAGGAACAGCGCCAGGCCCGCGCCCAGCTGCAGCAGCCCGGCGCTGGACCAGAAGGCGTAGCCGAGCCCGCCCGCCGCCAGCAGCAGGAGCAGCGGGCGCAGGTGCTTCTTCAGTTCGCTACGGGCCATGGCCCCCTCGGGAAGGGCGCGCCGGCGTACCGGCGCGACAGAGGATCAGTCCTGCTTGTAGCCGCTTTCGGTGCAGCCCAGGCAGCGCACGAAGGTGGCCTTGCCCGGGTCCACCACCAGCGCCTGGCCGGCTTCCTTGACGTTGCCGCCCAGGGCGGTGAACGGCAGGCTGACGATGAAGGCCGCGGTGCCGATCACGGTGGCGCCCAGCAGCAGCGGGCGGGCGATGATCAGGTCGCCGAGCATCTTGTAGAACGGCGGCGAATCGGTGCTGTAGATCGGGTCCCCGCTGGAGGTGTTGCTGATCGCGTCGGAGGCCTGGGCGGTAACGGCCGACAGACCGAAGGTCAGGGCCAGAACGACGGCCAGGGCGCGGAACAGGTTCATGGCGTAAATCCTTTTTTATGCTGGGTTGGCAGGCAGACTGCCATTAACTATATCAGCGCGACAGGGCTTGTCAGCGTGATGGCCATCAACCGCCGAGGAAGGCGTACTCCGGCTTCCTCGGCACGAAGGGGCGGTAGAAGGCCAGCATCCGCTGCAGGTCGGCGGCCTCGTCGCCGCTCGGCCGGAACGGCTCGCCGATGACGATGCGGCGGTTGCCGTAGTCCAGCGCCGCCAGTACCACCGGAACATCGGCGCCGCGGGCAATGTGGTAGAAGCCCATCTTCCAGCGCTCGACCTTCTTGCGCGTGCCTTCGGGGGAGATGATCAGGATCATCTCGCGGCTGTCGCGGAAGGCCTGCACCGCCTGCTCCACGGTGTTCAGCTTGAGGTGGCGCTGGATCGGGATGCCGCCCCAGCGCCGCAGCAGGCCGCCGAACGGCCGGCGGAACAGGGTGTGCTTGGCGAACCAGCGGGCGTTCAGGCGCAGCACGAACTTGGCCGCCAGGAACAGCATGAAATCCCAGTTGGAGGTGTGATGCGCGCCTATCACCACGAACTTGTCGAGGGGCGGCAGCGCGCCTTCGATGCGCCAGCCGGCGGCCTTGAGCATGCTGTGGCCGAGCCATTCGGCGAAAGGATTGCGGGGCAGGTAGTTGCCGGACATCGATGGACCTTCTTGTTGTTATGGGGGCAGGGCAGGGTTCGCGAGCAAGCTCGCTCCTACAGGCGGCCGCTCTTCGTAGGAGCGAGGGGGACGCCTAGTTCTTGCTCGCGAACCGCCCAATAGCAATAGCGGAAAAGCGCCCGCTCAGCGTTGGCAGCGCGGACAGTAGACGCTGGCGCGCTGGCCCAGGCGCACCTCGCGCAGGGTACTGCCGCAGACCTTGCAGAACTCCCCGCCGCGGCCGTAGACGAACAGCTCCTGCTGGAAGTAGCCGGGCTGGCCATCGCCGCCGACGAAGTCGCGCAGGGTGGTGCCGCCGCGCTCGATGGCGATGGCCAGGATGCGCTTGATCTCCTCGGCGAGCTTCAGGTAGCGCGCCCGCGAAATGCTCCCGGCCTCGCGGCGCGGGTCGATGCCGGCGGCGAACAGCGCCTCGGTGGCGTAGATGTTGCCCACCCCGACCACCACGGCGTTGTCCATGATGAACGGCTTGACCGCCATGCTGCGCCCGCGGGACAGCTGGTACAGGCGCTCGCCCTCGAAGGCGTCGGTGAGCGGTTCCGGGCCCAGGTGGCGCAGCAGCTCGTGCTCCAGCGGCGCCTGGCTCCAGAGCAGCGCGCCGAAGCGCCGCGGGTCGGTGTAGCGCAGCGCCAGGCCCGACTCCAGCTCGATGTCCACGTGCTCGTGCTTGGCCGGCGCCAGGCCGCACTCCACCAGGCGCAGGCTGCCGGACATGCCCAGGTGGCTGATCAGCGTGCCCGCCTCGGCCTCCAGCAGCAGGTACTTGGCGCGCCGCGTGACCTGCAGGATGCGCTGCCCGGACAGGCGCACGTCCAGGTCCTCGGGCACCGGCCAGCGCAGGCGCCGGTCGCGGACCACCACGCGGCTGACGCGCTGGCCTTCGAGGTAGGGCGCGATGCCCCGGCGGGTGGTTTCGACTTCGGGTAATTCAGGCATGGAAAGTCACGGCGATGATGATCTGTCGGTAGGCGCAAGCTTGCTCGCGAACCACTTCGCTTGCCAGGGGCAGCTGTCTTACCGGCTGCGCCGAGATGCTCTTCGTAGGATGGGTTGAGCCTGCGAAACCCATGCGGTTGCGCTGATGGGTATCGCTTCGCTCAACACCATCCTACGGGTGTTTCCCTTGCAGCCCCGTAGGAGCGGATCTTATCCGCGAATCGCGCCGAGGTGTCCGGCTATCGCGGACAAGGTCCGCTCCTACGGGAAGCACCATGCCTCATGTTGAACTGTAGGAGCGTGCCCTGCCCGCGATTTCGCGCGCAGGGCACGCTCCTACATGGGAATGGCGCGGAGGCGTGGCGTAGGAGCGGATCTTATCCGCGAATCGCGCCGGTGTGTCCGGCTATCGCGGACAAGGTCCGCTCCTACGGGAAGCGATTTCGCGCGCAGGCGCGGGAAATCAATCCAGCGCGCGGGCCAGCTGGATCAGCTCGTCGCGCCAGGCCGCTGCCTTCGGCAGGGCCAGGAAGGAGCCGTTCAGGTAGTCCTCGCGGGCCTCGTAGGTGAAGGCTTCGCCACGCAGGTCCAGCACTTCGCCGCCGGCGCCCTCCAGCACGCCCTGGGCCGCCGCGGTGTCCCACTGCGAGGTGGGCGCCAGGCGCGGGTAGCAGTCGGCCGAGCCTTCGGCCAGCAGGCAGAATTTCAGCGAGCTGCCGATATTGGCCAGCTCCAGGTCGCCGAAGCGCTCGCCCAGGCCGGCCAGCAGGCGCTCCTGGGCCGGGCTGGAGTGGCGCTTGCTGGCCACCACGGTGAAGGCTTCGGCGGGCGCGTTGCGCACGCTGATCGGTTCGACCGCGCCGCTCGCGTCCCGGCGCCAGGCGCCCAGGCCGGCGCCGCCGTAGTAGCAGCGGCCGGTAGCCGGAATGCCGACCACGCCGAACAGCACCTTGCCGTGCTCGATGAGGGCGACGTTGACGGTGAATTCCTCGCTGCCGGCGATGAATTCCTTGGTGCCGTCCAGCGGGTCGACCAGCCACCAGCGCGACCATTGGCGGCGCTCGGCCAGGGCGATGGCGCAATCCTCCTCGGACAGCACCGGCACCTCCGGCACCAGCGCCCGCAGGCCTTCTTCCAGCACGCGGTGGGCGGCCAGGTCGGCGGCGGTCACCGGCGAGGCGTCGGCCTTCTCGTCCACTTTCAGTTCGCTGCGCCAGAACGGCAGTATGACTTCGCCGGCACGCTGCGCCAGCGCCACGACGGATGGAATCAGGTCTTGCATCAGAGCTGCAGCTCCCCACGCTGGATCAGGATGTCGCGCACCAGGTACAGCGCGGCCAGGGCGCGGCCTTCGCTGAAGGCGGCGTTCTGCGCCAGACTGGACAGCTCGCGCAGGTTGATGCGGTCCACCCGCAGCGGCTCGGGTTCGTCGCCCGGCAGGCTTTCGGCGTAGAGGTCGCGGGCCAGCACCACCTGGATGCGCTGGCTCATGTAGCCCGGCGACAGCGACAGCTCGGTGATGTACTCCAACTGCCCGGCGCCGTAGCCGGCTTCTTCCTTCAGCTCGCGGTTGGCCGCGGCCAGCACGTCCTCGCCCGGTTCCACCAGGCCCTTGGGCAGCGACAGCTGGTATTCGTCGACGCCGGCGCAGTATTCCTCCACCAGCACGGCGTGCTCGGCGTCCAGCAGCGCCACCACCATCACCGCGCCATAACCCTGGCCTTTGCCCACCAGGCGCTCGTAGGTCCGCTCGACGCCGTTGGCGAAGCGCAACTGCAGCTCTTCGACTGCGAACAGGCGGCTCTTGGCGACGATCTCGCGGGCGAGCACCTCGGGTTTCTGACGCATGGGACGACTCCTGGGGCGGGTCCGGGTGGGCTATGATACCCGCCTTTTCCGATAATCCGTGCCGATCCTTGCGCCTCGATGGCGACAGGACGGCACTTCGCAACAGGGCAGAACATGCCACGCCTGGACTGGGCCGGGATCGACAGCGTCTTGCTGGACATGGACGGCACCCTTCTCGACCTGCACTTCGACAACCATTTCTGGCTCGAGCACCTGCCGCAGCGCTATGCCGAGCACCACGGCATCAGCCGCGAGCAGGCCGACGCAGAGCTGTTGCCGCTGTTCCGCGACAACGCCGGGCAGCTCAACTGGTATTGCCTGGACTTCTGGAGCCGCGAACTGAAGCTGCCGGTCCGCGACCTCAAGCGCGAGGTCGCGCACCTGATCGCCCTGCGCCCGGACGCCGACACCTTCCTCGCCGCATTGCGCCGCGCCGGCAAGCGCGTGGCGCTGATCACCAACGCGCACCGCGATTCGCTGTCGCTGAAGCTGGAGCGGGTGGAGCTGGCGCCCTGGTTCGACCGCCTGATCAGCTCCCACGACTACGGTTTCCCCAAGGAAGACCAGCAGTTCTGGCAGGCCCTGCGCGCCGACTTCGGCTTCGAGCCGGCGCGCAGCCTGTTCATCGACGACAGCCTGCCGATCCTGCGCAGCGCCCGCGCCTTCGGCGTGGCCCACCTGCTGGCGGTACGCCAGCCGGACAGCCGCCAGGGGGCGAAGGACACGGCGGAATTCGCGGCGGTGGAAGACTACCGCAGCCTGATCGAGGACCTGTAGGAGCGGGCCCTGCCCGCGAATCGCGCGCAAGGCGCGCTCCTACAAGGGAGGCCTGGTGTCAGAGTCTCTGGATCCCCGCGTTCGCGGGGACGACGTCGGAAAATACGAATCTTGATCCCGTCGCTCCCGCGAACGCGGGAGCCCAGAGGCTATCGCGGATAAATCCGCTCCTACGGGTGCTGTAGCCTTACTCCGGAATCCGCAGCACCTGCCCCGGGTAGATCTTGTCCGGGTGGCTGAGCATCGGCTTGTTGGCCTCGAAAATCTTCATGTAGGCATTGGCGTTGCCGTACTCGGCCTTGGCGATGGCGCTCAGGGTGTCGCCCTTCTTCACCGTCACGAAGCGCGCCGCCGGCGCCGCCTGGGGCACGCTGATGCTGTCCTCGACGCCGGCCACGCCCTCGACGTTGCCCAGGGCCAGGAGAATCTTCTCCTTCTCTTCCTGGCTGGCCGCCTCGCCGCTGACGATCACCTTGTCGCCCTCGACGCTGACCTGAATGTTCGGGTTGCCCAGGCCGACCTTGGCCACGTGCTCCTTCAGCGAATCGGCGGCCTGCGCCTTGTCGCCCAGCAGGCCGCCCAGCAGTTTCTCACCGGCTTCCTTAACGAATGACAGAATGCCCATGTCCTTTCTCCTTGCGGTTACGGTTTCCAGCGGCCAGCTCCAGACCGGCCGCGCCGCCAGGAAGTCTAGACGCCACCCGGGGAGACAACGATAGGAGTTGTCCGAAAGCCGGCGGCAACCGACGGAACGCCCCGCCCAGCCTCGTGATAGACGCCATCGATCACGGCATAGGCGCTGCCGATTGGACACCCTCGGCCCCCAGGCTTAGGCTGGGGCCATTATTCGAATACAGTGCCCACCCCATGCCTTGCCAGCCAGATCGCCCGGCGCCCGCGGATGCCGCAGCCGAGGGCGCCTACGCCTATGCCGAACTGGGCAGCGGGCCCGCTTCCGGCAGCGCCGTGCTGGCCGAGGAAGTGGCCCTGGCCATCGCCTACAACGGCCTGAGCCAGGCCGTGATGATGGCCTCGCCCGGCGACCTCGAGGATTTCGTCCGCGGCTTCAGCCTGAGCGCCGGCCTGGTCGAGTCCATCGACGACATCTATGACATCCGCCTGAAGCGCCTCGCCGACGCCATCAGCGTCGACGTGCAGATCACCAACCGCGCCTTCTGGGCGCTCAAGCGCCTGCGCCGGCGCCTGGCCGGCACCAGCGGCTGCGGCCTGTGCGGCGTGGAGGCGCTGGAACAGGCGCTGCCCGAACTGCGCCCACTGGAGCCGGCGCCGCTGCCGCCGGCGGCCCACCTGCAGGGCCTGCGCCAGCGCATCGACCAGGCGCAGAGCCTGGCGCAACGCAGCGGCGCACTGCACGCGGCGCTGTATGTCGACGACACCGGCAGCATCGTCCTGTGCCGCGAGGACATCGGCCGGCACAACGCCCTGGACAAACTGATAGGCGCGCTCAAGCAGCAACGCCTGGACTGCCGCGAGGGCTTCGCGGTGGTCACCAGCCGCTGCAGCCTGGAGCTGATTCAAAAGGCCGTGCGCGCCGGCATCGCCACCCTGGTCAGCCTGTCCGCGCCCAGCGCGCTCACCGTCGAGTGGGCGCGCGCGCACCGGCTGAACCTGGTCCACCTCCCCCACCACAACGCGCCGCGGGTCTACAGCCCGGCGCCGGCCTCCCACCGACACCCGACATCCCGATGAGCCTGCAACCGATCAACCCCCGTTACCAACCCTACAAGGGCCCGGCAGCCGGCTGGGGCGCTCTGATCAGCGTCACGCGCTTCTGGCTGGACAGCAAGCAGCCGTTCAAGAACCTGCGCGCGCTGCTCAAGACCAACCAGAACGGCGGCTTCGACTGCCCCGGCTGCGCCTGGGGCGACTCCCCCGAGGACGGCCGGGTGAAGTTCTGCGAGAACGGCGCCAAGGCGGTGAACTGGGAAGCAACCAAGCGCCGCGTGGACGCCGCCTTCTTCGCCCGCCACAGCGTCAGCGCGCTGCGCGAGCAGAGCGACTACTGGCTGGAGTACCAGGGCCGGCTGACCGAGCCGATGCGCTACGACCGCGCCAGCGACCGCTACGTGCCGGTGAGCTGGGACGAGGCCTTCGCCCTGGTGGCCAAGCACCTGAACAGCCTGGAAAGCCCCGACCAGGCCGAGTTCTACACCTCCGGCCGGGCCAGCAACGAGGCGGCCTTCCTCTACCAGCTGTTCGTCCGCGCCTTCGGCACCAACAACTTCCCGGACTGCTCGAACATGTGCCACGAGGCCAGCGGCGTGGCCCTGGGGCAAAGCGTCGGGGTCGGCAAGGGCACCGTCACCTTCGACGACTTCGAGCACGCCGACGCCATCTTCGTGTTCGGCCAGAACCCCGGCACCAACCACCCGCGCATGCTCGAACCACTGCGCGAGGCGGTGAAGCGCGGCGCCCAGGTGGTGGCCTTCAACCCGCTCAAGGAGCGCGGCCTGGAGCGCTTCCAGCACCCGCAGCACGCCCTGGAGATGCTGACCAACGGCTCCGAGCCGCTGAACACCGCGTTCTTCCGCCCCGCCCTGGGCGGCGACATGGCCGCCGTGCGCGGCATGGCCAAGTTCCTCCTGCAGTGGGAGCGCGAGGCCCAGGCCAAGGGCGAGCCGGCGGTGTTCGACCACGCCTTCATCGCCGAACACACCCATGGCGTCGAGGCCTACCTGGCCGAGCTGGACGCCACCGCCTGGGACGCCATCGAGCGCCAGTCGGGCCTGAGCCTGGCCGAGATCGAGACGGCGGCGACCATGTACCGCCGCGCCGAGCGCGTGATCATGTGCTGGGCCATGGGCCTGACGCAGCACCGCCATTCGGTGCCGACCCTCCAGGAAGTGGTCAACCTGCAGCTGCTGCGCGGCAACATCGGCCGGCCCGGCGCCGGCCTGTGCCCGGTGCGTGGCCACAGCAACGTGCAGGGCGACCGCACCATGGGCATCAACGACCGGCCGCCGGCGGCGCTGCTCGATGCCCTGGAGAAACGCTTCGCCTTCCAGGTGCCGCGGCACAACGGCCACAACACCGTGGAAGCCATCAACGCCATGCTCGAAGGCAAGGCGCGGGCGTTCATCGGCCTGGGCGGCAACTTCGCCCAGGCCACCCCGGACAGCCCGCGCACCCACCGCGCCCTGGCGAGCTGCGCGCTGACCGTGCACATCAGCACCAAGCTCAACCGCAGCCACCTGACCTGCGGCGAAGACGCTCTGATCCTGCCCTGCCTCGGCCGCACCGACGTCGACCGCCAGGCCGGCGGCCCGCAGGCGGTGACCGTGGAAGACTCCTTCAGCATGCTCCACGCCTCCTTTGGCCAGTTGGAGCCGCTTTCGGCGCAGATGCGCTCGGAACCGGCGATCATCGCCGGCATGGCCAAGGCCACCCTGGGCAACCACCCGGTGGACTGGGACGCGCTGATCGCCGACTACGACCGCATCCGCGAGCTGATCGCCGACACCATCCCCGGCTTCGCCGGCTTCAACCAGCGGGTCAAGCACCCGGGCGGCTTCTACCTGGGCAACGCAGCCCGGGAGCGGCGCTGGAACACCGCCAGCGGCCTGGCCAACTTCAGCGCCGCGCCGCTGCCCGAGGACCTGCTGCCGGAGCAGGTGCGGCGCACCGGCGAGCGCCCGCACCTGATCCTCCAGACACTGCGCTCCCACGACCAGTACAACACCACCATCTACGGCCTGGACGACCGCTACCGCGGCGTGCGCGGCCAGCGCGAGGTGGTCTTCGCCAACGAGGCGGACATCCGCCGGCTGGGCTTCGAGCCCGGGCAGAAGGTGGACATGGTTTCCCTGTGGGACGATGGCGTGGAACGGCGGGTCAGCGGCTTCACCCTGCTGGCGTTCGACGTCCCGGAGGGCCAGGCGGCCGCCTACTACCCGGAGACCAACCCGCTGGTGCCGCTGGAAAGCCACGGCGAAGGCAGCTTCACCCCAACCTCGAAGTTCGTCGCGGTGCGCCTGGAAAACGCCCGGGACGACGGCCGCATCTTCTGAGGCTGCTCGGGCGTACGACCTCGAATGGTTGTACGCTCGGGTCATTCATCCGGAAAATTCAACGGGAAAGGGCCGAGGCCGGTCCAAGGAATCGGCTTTCGCCTTTTTCCTCATCGTGTGAAATGCCATCATTGCAACAGCATTTTGTGAGAAAAACACGCGAATTTCATACCCTCGGAATGTCATTCTGACAGCCCGAAATAGAAAAAGTTCTGTTCTTAAATCATATACTTGCGTTTTTTGATGAAAGTCGCGTCACTCGTCGGCAGAGGCTTGTAAGCGCCTTCGTACAACAGCAGCATCGGCGCCAACATCCACACAGAGAACCTCTCTATGAAGTACTCCTCGATGCTCCTGTTGTCTCTTGCGCTGGTCGGTGGTTCCGCCTTCGCGGACGGCGACACCCGTGCCGGCGTCGGTGGCGCCCTGGGCGGGGTATTGGGTACCGTCGTCGGCCAGGCGGTCGGCGGCAGCACCGGCGCAGCCATTGGCGCCGGTGTCGGTGGCGCGGCCGGCGGCGCGGTCGGCGCCCGCCGCGGCAACAAGACCGAAGCGGCCATCGGCGGCGGCCTCGGCGCGGCCGGCGGCCAGGTCATCGGCAACAAGATCGGCGGCAGCACCGGCGGCCTGATCGGCGCGGCCCTGGGCGGCGGCGGCGGTGGCGCCCTGGGCAACCACTATGCCGACAGCAACCGCCACGACGATGACGACGACTACCGCGGCTACCGCCGCGCCCGCTACGACGACCGTCGCCACTGGCATGACAATGGCCGTCATCGCGGCTGGTACAAGCACCATCGCCGCCACAAGCACTGGGATTGACCCAGGGCAGGCGCCCCACGATAAACCCCGCAGCTCAGCCGGACACGCTTGTCCGGCTGTTTTGCGTTCGGAACAATGCTTCCAACTCTCTCCCCTCTCAAAGGTTCGAACATGCGCAAGACTCTCTCGGCCCTGGCCCTCGGCCTGGTCGCCAGCCAGTACGCCCTGGCCGGCGACAACACCAACGCGGCGGTCGGTAGCGGCCTGGGCGGCGCCCTGGGCAACGTCGTCGGCGGCGCTCTGGGCGGCAGCACCGGCGCGGCCATCGGCGCCGGCGTCGGCGGTGCGGCCGGCGGCGCCATGGGCGCCAAGGACGGCAAGAAGACCGAGGCCGCCATCGGCGGTGGCCTGGGCGCGGCCGGCGGCTCGGTGCTGGGCAACAAGGTCGGCGGCTCCACCGGCGCAGCCATCGGCGCCGGCCTGGGCGGCGCTGCCGGCGGCGCGGTGGGCAGCTCGCTGGCCGATGACAAGGATCATCACGACAGCGGCCACAAGCACAAACACAAGCGCCGGCACAAACATCGCGACTGAGCCTTCGGTCGCACAGCAAGACAAAACGCCGTTTCCCCCTAGAGGAAACGGCGTTTTTCATGGCACAGGGCGAACACGCCCGTAGGAGCGAGCTTGCTCGCGAACCCGCCCCGCTCCCGTCATCCCGCAGGAAGAGATGCCGAACAAGCCCCTGCACAGCGCCCGGCTGGTATAGGCTTCCTGGCTCACCGGCGCCAAGGAACAACCCGTGAAAGCCATCGCCGCCTTGCTCCGTCCTGTCCTCTGCCTGCTGGCTTTGCCCTCCGCCCAGGCGGCCAATTGGCAGGTCTGCCGCCTGGAGGTGGAAATCAGCGGCATACGCACACAGCCCTACCCCGGGCTGCGCGCCCGCGTGCTGCAGACCCGGGCGCAGCCGGCCAATGCCGAGTGCCCGCCCCCAGGCCAGTTGATCGAGTTTGAACCGGAGAGCCCCGACTACCAGAGCATGGTGCCGCGCAAGCAATGGCCGAAGCCGGGGCAGCGCATCCGCATGCGCTACCAGTACCTGGACGGCACGTGCAAGAACGACGGCAACCCCAAACCCTGCCGCATCCGCCACTACCCGCTGGGTTGGTAGGGCCTCGGCCCACCGGCATCGTGGTGATGGGTATCGCTTCGCTCAACCCATCCTACGGGGGTGCTCCTTGCAGGCCGCGCCGAGGCGCTCTTCGTAGGAGCGAGCTTGCTCGCGAACAGACTCCGCAGCGGGGCATGTTCGCGAGCAAGCTCGCTCCTACGAAAGGCCGTGTTCACCTGTAACGGGCCGCGTGGCCGTTCCCCTATAGGAGCGCGCCCTGCGCGCGAATCGCGGGCAGGGCCCGCTCCTACAGGTCTTCCGCACGTCACGGAGTTGTCTATTGGGTTCCCGCGTTCGCGGGAATGACGGGGTAAGAATCGTATTTTCCGACGTCATTCCCGCGAACGCGGGACGCGGCTCCATCGCGAACAGCGCTTGCGCTGGCCCGAAGGGGAATAACCCAGAAAACAACGTAGGAGCGGACTCCGTCCGCGATTTCGCGCGCAGGGCGCGCTCCTACAATGTTCCCGGTGGGCCCGAGCTCAACCGACCAGCAGCGCCTGCATCGCCTCGCGCAGGCCGTCAGGAATCGGTACCGGGCGGTTGCCCGCGCGTTCGACGAAGACGTGCACGAAGCGCCCGGCGGCGCAGGCCAGGTCCTCGCCCTGGCGGAACACCGCCAGCTCGTACTGCACCGAGCTGTTGCCCAGCTTGCCGACGCGCAAGCCGACCTCGATGCGCTCGGGGAAGGCCACCGGGGCGAAGTAGTCGCAGCTGGAGCTGACCACGAAGCCGACCACCTCGCCGTCGTGGATGTCCAGCCCGCCCTGTTCGATCAGGTAGGTGTTCACCGCGGTGTCGAAGAAGCCGTAGTAGGTCACGTTGTTCACGTGGCCATAGATGTCGTTGTCGTGCCAGCGCGTGGTGATCGGCTGGAAGTGCCGGTAGTCGGCGCGGCTGGGGTGTTCGCTCATGTCGTCCTCAGTAGGCGGCGCGGTAGATCGCCAGGGCGTCGGCCTCGCCGACCTCGCGCGGGTTGTTGACCAGCAGGCGCTGCTGCTGCATGGCGTCGCTGGCCAGCAGCACCAGCATGTGCTCCGGCACCCCGGCGTCGCGCAGGCGCGAAGGCAGGCCGCAGCGAGGGCTGAGCGCCGCCAGCTCGTCGATGAACTGCCCGACCAGGCCGTCGCGGTCGCCGGGACGCAGGCGCTCGCCGAGCAGCAAGGGCGCCAGTTCCGCGTACAGCGCAGCGGCGGCCGGCGCATTGAAGCGCATCACCTCCGGCAGCACCAGCGCGTTGGACAGGCCATGGGGAATGTGGAAGTGCCCGCCCAGCGGGTAGGCCAAGGCATGCACCGCCGCCACCGGCGCGTTGGCGAAGGCCTGGCCGGCCAGGCAGGCGCCCAGCAGCATGGCCTGGCGCGCCTCGCGGTTGGCGCCGTCGTGCACCACCGCATCGAGGTTCTGCGCCAGCAGGCGCAGGGCCTCGCGGGCCAGCAGGTCGGACAGCGGGTTCTTCTTCAGCTTGCTGGTATAGGCCTCGATGGCGTGGACCATGGCGTCGATGCCGGTGGCCGCGGTCACCGCCGGCGGCAGGCCGAGGGTCAGGTCGGCGTCGAGCAGGGCCAGGTCCGGCAGCAGGTGCGGGCTGACCACGCCGCTCTTGGTGGTGGCGCCAGTGGTGACGATGGCGATGGGGGTGACTTCCGAGCCGGTGCCGGCGGTGGTCGGCACCTGGATCAGCGGCAGCCGCGGGCCGCGGGCATTGCCCACGCCGAACAGCTCCGGCAGCGCCTGGCTGGCCTGCGGGTGGGCCAGCAGGGCGACCAGCTTGGCCACGTCCATGGAGCTGCCGCCGCCAAAGCCGACCACCAGTTGCGCGCCCATCTCCACCGCCTGCATGGCGGCCTGCAGAACCACCGCTTCCGGCGGGTCGGCCAGCACCTGGTCGAACACCTGCACCGCCACCCCGGCGGCGGCGAAGCCCGGCAGCACCCCGTCGAGCAGGCCCAGGCGGGTGATGCCGGGGTCAGTGACGATGAGCACGCGGGTGGCGCCGCGCTCCCGGCAAAGCGCGCCGAGGCGGGCGGCGGAACCGCTCTCGCAAAGAATCTGCGCGGTGGTGGCGAAGCTGAAAGGCTGCATGACGGTCCCCGATCTTGTCGTTGTACTGCGGAAAATCCGTAGGCCACCAAGCGACGGCCAGCCGTTGCAGCATAGCAACGCTCCTCATCAACACGAAATACTATACCGCCAGGCGAAACACTTATTCACCTAGTGAATGGAGTTGCAGAGTGATTAGGGAGGTTCGACTCCGCATCAGCAAGGCGAAGCCCCATCGAATCCAAGATCGATAATCAACTTATGAACAGGGAAAAATAGAAATCTCCTACATGGACCACTTGTAAGATCAGAAACTTTAAAACAACCCAGTCACTTGGAATATATAAGAACCATGGAACATAAAGTCATAATAAACGATTACTCGAATTACACCCCCAAGAGAAGAGAAAGCCTCGCAAGCTCTCGGATCAGAGAGTTGCTTGACAACTACCACCTTGAAAACCAACTGAAGATAGAGAGCACTCTGCAGGGCTTCCTAGAATTCAAGGAACAACTCTGCCAGATAAGAAGGGATTGCATGCCCAACCGACCGCAAGCCCCCAACTGGATAAATGGTTGGCTACCAGGCGCCGATGCCCTTTCGCTATATGGCTATACAGCCATGAAGAACCCTCGCCACTATGTCGAGATCGGTTCAGGCAACTCGACGAAGTTCGTCCGCCAGGCCATCAAGGATCATGACCTGCAAACTAGGATAATTTCGATCGATCCATGCCCGCGAGCCGAGATAGATGCCATTTGCGACGAGGTCGTCAGGGCCCCACTGGAGGACCTGGAGACCGACTTCTTTTCGATACTCGAAGAGGGTGACGTCTTCTTCATCGACAATAGTCATCGGTCATTCCAGAACTCCGATGTGACGGTCTTCTTCACAGAGATACTTCCCACCCTGCGTGCTGGCATAACTATTGGCATACATGACATCTACCTGCCCTTCGACTATCCCAACGAATGGGCGGACCGCTTCTACAACGAACAGTATCTACTGTGCTGCTACTTACTGGGTGGGATGAAAGGACTGGAAATCGAACTGCCCCTGGTTTACCTCTACTACTGCACTGAGAGTATGCAGTTGCTGAACGACCTCTGGACCGACGAGCGAATGGAAGGTGTGGAAAGGCACGGAGCAGCGTTCTGGCTCAGAACGGTCTAGTTTCGCCAAGAGCTCTGACAGAAAGTCCGCAGGCTACGGACGAAATAGCCTGCGGTCGATTTCCTATACGGCGACAGGCGCCTTGATGTGCGGATGGGATTCGTAGCCGACCAATTCGAAGTCCTCGAAGCGGAAGTCGAACAGGTCCTTCACCTCGGGGTTGAGCTTCATGGTCGGCAGCGCCAGCGGCTCGCGGCTCAGCTGCAGGTCGGCCTGCTCCAGGTGGTTGGCGTACAGGTGGCAGTCGCCGCCGGTCCAGATGAAGTCGCCCGGCTGCAGGCCGGCGACCTGGGCGACCATCAGCGTCAACAGGGCGTAGCTGGCGATGTTGAAGGGCACGCCGAGGAAGATGTCCGCCGAGCGCTGGTACAGCTGGCAGCTGAGCTTGCCGTCGGCGACGTAGAACTGGAACAGCGCGTGGCACGGCGGCAGGGCCATCTCGTCGATCAGCGCGGGGTTCCAGGCCGAGACGATCAGGCGGCGCGAGTCCGGATTGCGCTTGAGCATGTCCATCAGATTGGCGATCTGGTCGATGTGGCGGCCGTCCGGCGCCGGCCAGGAGCGCCACTGGTAGCCGTAGACCGGGCCCAGGTCGCCGTTCTCGTCGGCCCATTCGTCCCAGATGGAGACGCCGTTTTCCTTCAGGTAGGCGATGTTGGTCGAACCTTTGAGGAACCACAGCAGCTCGTGGACGATCGACTTCAGGTGGCACTTCTTGGTGGTCACCAGGGGGAAGCCTTCGCCCAGGTCGAAGCGCATCTGGTGGCCGAACACACTGTAGGTGCCGGTGCCGGTACGGTCGCTCTTGAAGGTGCCGTGCTCGCGCACGTGGCGCATCAGGTCGAGGTACTGTTTCATGGAAAACCCGTGTCGTAGAGAGGTCCGCGAGGCACGCCGAAGGTTCGGCGCGGGCGCTTTCGCCCTGCAGAATCGCGAGATGCCGCAATACTAAGGGGCAGGCCCGCGTACCGCCACCCTTGGTTGGAGCGCGCCGACGATAAGCCAGAAGGCCGGGCACGACCCGGCCCGCGATACCGTGATCCCGCCGCGGCCCCGGGCCGCTGCTGCCTGCTGAACGAGAGGTCCGCATGCCAGACCAGCCACGCTTTTCCCTGTCCCGCCGGCGCTTGCTGGCCATGGTCTGCGGCGGCGCCGTGGCCGGCGGCCTGCTGCTGGGCCCAGCGGCCCTGGCCTGGGCCGCGCTGACGCCCCAGGCCGAGGCGGAACTGGCGATCTTCATGACGCTGTCGCAGCGCCTGACCGGGCGCAGCAACCTCGACCCACGCATCGGCCAGCGCCTGTACCTGGCCCTGGCGCAGCGCGACACCGCCCTCGCCCAGAGCCTGGGCGAGCTGCAGGCGCGCCTGGGCGACGGCCCCCAGCGCTGGAGCGAGCGCCAGCAGTGGCTGGCGCGGCAGATGCTCGCCGCCTGGTACCTGGGCTACGTGGGCGAGGACAACCACCCCAGCGTGGTCGCCTACGAAAGCGCACTGATGTTCCGCGCGGTGGACGACGTGCTGCTGCCGCGCAGCTACTGCAGCAACCAGCCGGGCTTCTGGGCCGCGCAACCGGTCGAGCGGGGGGCCTGAGCATGGCCGACACGCAAAGCGCCGACTACGTGGTGGTCGGCTCCGGCGTCGCCGGCGCCCTGGTCGCCCACCAGTTGGCCCTGGCCGGCAAGGACGTGCTGATTCTCGAAGCAGGCCCGCGGCTGTCGCGCTGGGAGATCGTCGAGCGCTTCCGCAACCAGGCCGACAAGTCCGACAACCAGGCGCCCTACCCGTCCATGGCCTACGCGCCGCACCCGCAGTACCACCCGGACAACCACTACCTGGTGCAGAAGGGCGAACACCCCTACGACGTGCAGTACCTGCGGGTGGTCGGCGGCACCACCTGGCACTGGGCGGCCTCGGCCTGGCGCTTCCTGCCCAACGACTTCAAGCTCCAGAGCCTGTACGGCGTCGGCCGCGACTGGCCGTTCGAGTACGCGGAGCTGGAGCCCTGGTACCAGCGCGCCGAAGAGGCCCTCGGCGTCTGGGGCCCGGCCGACGAGGAGCTGGGCTCGCCGCGCAGCCGGGCCTACCCCATGGCGCCGCTGCCGCTGTCGTGGAACGAGCAGCGGGTGAAGGACGTGCTCAACGCCAACGGCTACCGCGTGGTCACCGAGCCGGTGGCGCGCAACAGCCGCCCCTTCGACGGCCGGCCGACCTGCTGCGGCAACAACAACTGCATGCCGATCTGCCCGGTCGGCGCCATGTACAACGGCATCGTCCATGTCGAGAAGGCCGAGGCCGCCGGCGCCCGGCTGCTGGACAACAGCGTGGTGTTCAAGCTGGAGAAGGGCGATGGCGGACGCATAGTCGCCGCCCTCTGCAAGGACCCGCAGGGCGAGGAGACGCGAGTCGAAGGCAAGGTCTTCGTGCTCGCCGCCAATGGCGTGGAAACGCCCAAGCTGATGCTGATGTCCGAAGTCGGCAACGCCTCCGGCATGGTCGGCCGCAACCTCATGGACCACCCCGGCACCGCGGTGCGCTTCTACGCCAGCGAGAAGCTCTGGCCCGGGCGCGGGCCGCAGGAGATGACCTCGATGGTCGGCTTCCGCGACGGCGCCTTCCGCAGCCAGTACGCGGCGAAGAAGATCCACCTGTCGAACCTCTCGCGGGTGGACCAGGTGGCTGCCGAACTGATCCGCCAGGGCCCTCTGCTGCTCGGCCGCGAACTGGAGGCGCAGATCCGCGACCGCGCCGCGCGCTTCGTGCGTTTCGACAGCTTCCACGAAATCCTCCCGCGCCCGGAGAACCGCATCGTGCCCAGCGCCAGCGAGCGCGACGCCCTGGGCATCCCCAAGCCGGAATTCACCTACGCCATGGACGACTACGTGCGCCGCAGCGCGGCGCACACCCGCGAGGTCTACGCCCATGCCGCCAGGCTGCTCGGCGGCAGCGAGGTACAGTTCGAGGACAGCTTCGCCAACAATAACCACATCGCCGGCACCACGCTGATGGGCGACGATCCCGGCGACTCGGTGGTGGACCGCGATTGCCGCAGCCACGACCATCCCAACCTGTTCATCGCCGGCAGCGCAGTGATGCCCACGGTGGGCTCGGTGAACTGCACCCTGAGCCTCGCCGCCCTCGCCCTGCGCCTGGCCGAGCGCCTGAAAGGGGAGGCCTGAGCATGTCCACCCGCCTGCTGGCCGCCCTCCTCCTGCTGCCCTGCCTGGCCCAGGCCGCCCCGGCCCTGGACCCGGCGCCGGCCGAGCTGCTGCAACGCGGCGAATACCTGGCCCGCGCCGGCGACTGCGCCGCCTGCCACACCGCGCCCGGCGGCCAGCCCTTCGCCGGCGGCCTGCCGCTGACCACCCCGCTGGGCGCGGTCTACTCCAGCAACATCACTCCCGATCCGCGCACCGGCATCGGCAGCTACAGCTACGAAGACTTCGCCCGCGCCCTGCGCGAAGGCGTGGCCAGGGGCGGCCTGCACCTCTACCCGGCGATGCCCTACACCGCCTACGCCAAGCTCGGCGACGCGGACATGCAGGCCCTCTACGCCTATTTCCTGCGCGGCGGCGTCGAGGCCGTGGCCCAGGCCAACCGCGACAGCGACATCCCCTGGCCGCTGAACATGCGCTGGCCGCTGGCCGTCTGGAACGCGCTGTTCCACGACGACCGGCCCTTCCAGCCCAACCCGAAACAGAGCGCGGCCTGGAACCGCGGCGCCTACCTGGTGCAGGGCCTGGCCCACTGCGGCACCTGCCATACCCCGCGCGGCCTGGCCTTCCAGGAGAAGGCCCTGGACGAGAAGGGCAGCGGCTACCTCGCCGGCGCCGCCCTGGGCGGCTGGTACGCCTACAACATCACCAGCGACACCCACGCCGGCATCGGCGGCTGGAGCGACGCCGAACTGGCGCAGTACCTGCGCAGCGGCCGCCTGCCCGGCAAGGCCCAGGCCGCCGGGCCCATGGCCGAGGCCGTGGAGCACAGCTTCCAGTACCTGCGGTCCGACGACCTGCAGGCCATCGCCAACTACCTGCGCAGCGTCAGGGCGGTCGGCGACGGCGAGCGCAAGCCGCGCTTCGCCTGGGGCGGCCCCGCCGACGACGTGGTGACGCTGCGCGGCGAGGACTTCGATGCCCAGACCCGCGACGACGGCGCCCGGCTGTTCCTCGGCAACTGCGCCAGTTGCCACGGCTGGAACGGCCAGGGCACGCAGGACGCCTACTACCCCATGCTCAGCCGCAACACCACGGTGGGCGCGCGGCAGCCGGACAACCTGGTGCAGGTCGTGCTCACCGGCGTGCACCGCGAAAGCGCCGGGCAGGAAGTGTTCATGCCCGGCTTCGCCGGCGCGCTCGACGACCAGCAGATCGCCACCCTGGTCAACTACCTCACGGCGCAGTTCGGCAACCCGGCGGTGAAGGTGGACAGCGCCCGGGTCGCCGCCATCCGCCAGCCCTGAACGCGCCTCATCCTTTCGAGGGGCCGCCGCCACTGCGGCGGAACCGGGTTTGACATACCCCCGGCAGTCACTGAAGCTGCTGCCACCGTGATACATGGCTGCCCGAACAACGGAAGTCGCATGCAGAAGCCTGCCCATAAGAAAGACCGCAAAGGGGCCGCACCGGCCCGACCCACTTCCCCTCCCCGCCTGGCGCGGCGCCTGGCTGCCGCGCTGGTGGCCGTGCTGTTGCTGGCCAGCGCGGGCGCCTGGTGGTACGTCGAGCACAGCGCCCCGTCGCTGCCCGTCGCGACCCCGCCCGCGCCCCCGGCGAAACCCGTGGTGGCCGAGGCGCCGAAGGCCGGCTTCGTCGACGAGCAGCAATGCCAGGGCTGCCACCAGGGCCAGTTCCAGGACTGGCAGGGCTCGCATCACCACAAGGCGATGCAGGTGGCCAACGAAGCCAACGTGCTGGGCGACTTCGCCGACGCCAGGTTCAAGGGCGAGGCCGAAAGCACCCGCTTCTTCCGCAAGGGCGAGGAATTCTGGGTGAACACCCCGGGCGCCGACGGCAAGCCGGCGGACTTCAAGGTGGCCTACACCTTCGGCGTGGCGCCGCTGCAGCAGTACCTGCTGGAATACCCCGGCGGCCGCCTGCAGGCCCTCGGCGTCGCCTGGGATACCCAGAAGCACCGCTGGTTCGAGCTCAACCCCGGGCAGCACGTCGACTTCAAGGACGAGCTGCACTGGACGCGCCCGACGCAGAACGCCAACTTCATGTGCATCGAGTGCCACACCACCGAGTTCAAGCGTAACTTCGACGCCGACAAGAACGCCTTCGCCAGCCACTGGCAGAGCCTGGGCGTCGGCTGCCAGGCTTGCCACGGCCCGGCCTCGCGCCACCTGGAATGGGCGCAGAAGCCCGACGGCGACGCCAGCCGCGGCTTCGACAAGCCGCTGGGCGCCAGCACCGCCGCCAGCGAGCTGGTGGAGAACTGCGCGCGCTGCCACGCCCGCCGCGCGCCCCTGGGCGACGGCTTCCAGCACCGCCACCGGTTCATGGACGACTACCTGCCCAGCCTGCTGACCCGCGAGCTGTACCAGATCGACGGCAAGATCAAGGACGAGGTCTTCGAGTGGGGCTCCTTCACCCAGAGCAAGATGTTCGAGAAGGGCGTGAAGTGCACCGACTGCCACAACCCCCACAGCGGCCAGGTGAAGATCGCCGGCAACGGCCTCTGCCTGCAGTGCCACAACCCGGCCGGCAAGCCGGTGCGCCCGGGCATCGACGGCAAGGGCCTGCTGGCGAAGGACTACGACTCGCCCGAACACCATCACCACCAGAGCGGCACGCCTGGCGCGCAGTGCACGTCCTGCCACATGCCGGGCAAGTACTACATGGTCAACCACTACCGGCATGACCACAGCTTCAGCATCCCCGACCCGCAGCATGCGCAGAAGATAGGCGCGCCGGACGCCTGCATGGGCTGCCACCGCGACAGCGCCTCCAAGGTCAGCGAGCAGTTCCGCCTGTGGTACGCCAGCGACGCCAAGCCGGCCGGCGCCGTGCCGCGCTACGACGACACCCAGTGGAAGGCCCGCAACGGCCAGCCCGGCGCCTCGCGGGCACTGCACCTGCTGCTGGCCAGCAGCGACCTGCCGGCGATCCGCCGCGCCACCCTGCTCGCCGAACTGCCCGCCTATCCCAGCCCGCGCTCCCTGGAACTGGCCGCCCAGGGCCTGAAGGACAACGACCCGCTGGTGCGCAACGCCGCCATAGGCGCGGTCGCCGCCCTGGCCAGCCCGCCGCGCCAGGCGCTGCTGCTGGCCCCGCTGCTGGACGACCCGCTGCGCGCCGTGCGCCTCTCCGCCACCTGGCAACTGGCGCAACTGCCGCCGGAGGTGCGCGCCGGGTTGCAGGCGCCGCTGGCCAAGGGCCTGAAGGAATACGAGGAGGTCCAGCTGAGCCTGGCCGAGCGCGCCGAGTCCAACCTCAACCGCGCCATGCTCTACCAGGTCACCGGCCGCGACGCCGAAGTGGAACCGGCGCTGCGCGCGGCCCTGGTGCGCGACCCCGACTTCTTGCCGGCGCTGGTCAGCCTCTACCAGTGGCTGGAAGCCCGCCAGCGCCCCGACGAAGCCCGCCAGCTGCTGGACGGCGCGCT
Source organism: Pseudomonas citronellolis (assembly GCF_900112375.1). Classification (GTDB taxonomy): domain Bacteria; phylum Pseudomonadota; class Gammaproteobacteria; order Pseudomonadales; family Pseudomonadaceae; genus Pseudomonas; species Pseudomonas citronellolis. Next base: position 56,986 of record NZ_FOLS01000004.1, read on the forward strand.
CAAGCGCCACCCGCAGTCCGGCCTGCTGCACCATGCCCTGGGCCTGGCGCTGATCCGCCAGGGCCAGCGCGACGCGGCGCTCAAGGAGCTGCAGGAAGCGGTGCGCCTGGCCCCGGACAGCGCCCAGTTCCGCTACATCCTGGCCATCGGCCTGCACGACACCGGCCAGGCCGACGCCGCCTGCCGCCAGTTGGAGCAACTGCTGCAACGCCACCCGGCCAACCGCGACGCGCGCCTGGCGCTGATCGCCTACCTACGCGAGATCGGCCAACTGGAGAAGGTGCAGATGCAACTGGCCGAGCTGGAACAGCAGAACCCCGACGACCCGGCGCTGAAGGGAGAATGACGGCGCCGCTCGGAAGTGCCTGATTCCACCAGGCGCTCCGGAACTCGCCGGCGGGCACGCACTCTGAGGGGACGCGAAAGCAGTCACCCAAGGAGCACCCATGCGTATCCCCGGAGCGGCCCTGGCCGTCGCCCTGTCCACCCTCCCCTTCGCCGCCGCCCAGGCCGAAGACGCCGGCTTCTGGCGCGGCGTGCTGTCCACCGGCGCCACCACCGCCTCCAGCTACCTCACCAGCCGCGACGACCACAAACTGGTCGGCCCGCTGGCCGAGGACGCCGGCAGCTTCGTCGCCAGCGCCGGCGCCATCCGCGGCCCCTGGCTGGAAGCCGAGCTGCAGCGGCTGCGCAGCGACTACCCGCAGTTGCAGCAACGCAGCGACATGGAGCTGGCCAGTGCATTGCTGGCCGGCGAACGCTGAGCGGCACTCCCCGGACACGCAAAAGCCCGCAGCTCCTCACGGGGCAGCGGGCTTTTCGATGCGCTCGCCTCAGGCGTACTCGGCGATCAGACTCTCGGCGGGAATCCCCAGGTTGCGATGCAGCTTGCGGATCATCGGCAGCGTCAGGCTGCGCTTGCCGGACAGCACCTCATAGACGCGGTTGGGCTGGCCAATCGAGGGCACCAGGTCCTTGACGGTCAGGCCGCCCTGCTCCATGCGGAACTTGATGGCCTCGATGGGGTGCGGCGCCTCGACCGGGTAGTGCTTGGCCTCATAGGCCTCGACCAGCGTCAACAACACTTCGAAACGATCCCCCTCGGGGGTGCCGGGCTCCGGCTCGTCATCGAAGTAGACGGACAGTTCCTTGAGGCTGGCCTTGTAGTCCTCGTGCGTATGGATAGGTCGGATGTGCATGCTCTCTCACTCCATCTCGACGGTATTCGCGTCGACGGCATCGTACTGCACGTGCGTGCCGATGAACTTGATGTAGACCGCGCCGAACCGGTAGACAACCGCGACGATCAGTCGATAGTCGTTGCCCTTGATGTTGAACACCACCCGACGGCTCTTGAGGATGCTCGCGCTGGCATACCTGGCCTTGATGTCGCCCGGCTGGCTCCAGGTCGCGGCCTTGGCTTCATCGATCCAGGCCTTGAGCGGTTGCTCCGCGTCCGGATGGGCCGTCCAGAAATCGCGCAGGTTGCCGATGGCGATGATTTTCATCGGCACATGCTAGTCCCAAGGCGGGACTAACGCAACCGCGAACCGGTCATCCAGATAACCGGAACCCCTGGTAGCGCCGAGCGCTCAGAAAGGTATGCGGACCTACGGAGGAGCAACTCCCATGCGCATGTTCAAATTGACCGGCATCCTGGCTGTCTTCGCCCTGCTTCCCCTGGCCCCGGCCATGGCCGACAGCTTCTGGCGCGACATCATCTCCTCCGGGGCCACCACCGCCTCGACCTACCTGACCTTCAAGCACGACCACAAGCTGATCCTCGCCGCCCGCGACGACGCCGGCAGTTACGTGGCCAGCGACGGCGCCATCCGCGGCCCGTACCTGGAGGCCGCATTGCAGCGCCTGCGCAGCGATCATCCGGAGCTGCAGCAGCGCAGCGACATGGAGCTGGCCAATGCCATCCTGATGAGCCAGGACGGCGTGGCGCAGTGACGGCGCTTCGTAGGATGGGTTGAGCTTGCGAAACTCATGCGGCCGTGGCGATGGGTATCGCTGCGCTCAACGCCATCCTACGGAGCTACAACCCGCCCGAACCGTAGGGCGAATAACGCGAAGCGTTATCCGCCGCCGGCTGGAACACCAGCGCCCATGGGCTACGGCCTTGTAGGAGCGAGCTTGCTCGCGAACGAGCCCCGCTGCGGTGTCCGTTCGCGAGCAAGCTCGCTCCTACGAAAAGCCTCGGGACGCTTGCCCCTTCACTCCCGGTACTCGTCCACCGGCACGCAGGCGCAGAACAGGTTGCGGTCGCCGAACACGTTGTCCACCCGGTTCACCGCCGGCCAGTACTTGAAGGCGCGGGTGTGCTCGCTGGGGGTCACCGCTTCGGCGATGCCGTAGGGCCGCTCCCAGGGGCCGGTGACGTCGGCCAGGGTGTGCGGGGCGCGCTTGAGCGGGTTGTCCTCGGCCGGCCATTCGCCGGTCTCCACCTTGGCGATTTCCGCGCGGATGCTCAGCATCGCCTCGACGAAGCGGTCCAGCTCGTGCAGCGATTCGCTCTCGGTGGGCTCCACCATCAGCGTGCCGGGCACCGGGAAGGACATGGTCGGGGCGTGGAAGCCGTAGTCCATCAGGCGCTTGGCCACGTCCTCCTCGCTGATCCCGGTCTGCGCCTTGAGCGGCCGCAGGTCGAGGATGCATTCGTGGGCCACGCGCTCGTTGCGCCCGCGGTAGAGCACCGGGAAGGCACCATCCAGGCGCTGGGCCAGGTAGTTGGCGCTGAGGATGGCCACCTCGGTGGCGTCGGCCAGCTGCGGGCCCATCATGGCGATGTACATCCAGCTGATCGGCAGGATGCTGGCGCTGCCCCAGGGCGCGGCGCTGACCGCGTCGTTCAGCGGGTTGGGGCCTTCGATGCGGATCACCGGGTGGTTGGCGACGAACGGCGCCAGGTGTTTCTTCACGCCGATCGGGCCCATGCCCGGGCCGCCGCCGCCGTGGGGAATGCAGAAGGTCTTGTGCAGGTTCATGTGCGACACGTCGGCGCCGATGTCCGCCGGCCGCGCCAGGCCGACCTGGGCGTTGAGGTTGGCGCCGTCCATGTAGACCTGGCCGCCGTGGCTGTGGATAACCTCGCAGATCTCGCGGATGCCCTCCTCGTACACGCCGTGGGTCGAGGGGTAGGTGATCATCAGGCAGGCCAGCTGGGCGCCGGCCTCGGCGGCCTTGAGCTTGAGGTCTTCCAGGTCGACGTTGCCGCCCTTGTCGCACTCGACTATCACCACGCGCATGCTCGCCATGATCGCCGAGGCCGGGTTGGTGCCGTGGGCCGAGGACGGGATCAGGCAGACGTTGCGGTGCCCCTCGCCGCGGCTCTCGTGGTACTTGCGGATCGCCAGCAGCCCGGCGTACTCGCCCTGGGCCCCGGAGTTGGGCTGCATACAGATGGCGTCGAAGCCGGTGATGACGCGCAGCCAGCTCTCCAGCTCGTCGATCATCAGCCGGTAGCCCTCGGCCTGCTCGCGCGGCACGAAGGGGTGCAGGTTGGCGAACTCCGGCCAGGTGATGGGGATCATCTCGCTGGTGGCGTTGAGCTTCATGGTGCAGGAGCCCAGCGGGATCATCGCCTGGTTCAGCGCCAGGTCCTTGCCTTCGAGCTGGCGCAGGTAGCGCAGCATCTCGGTTTCGCTGTGGTGGCGGTTGAACACCGGGTGGCCCAGGTAGCCGGAGCGGCGCTGCAGGGTGCCGGGGATGCCGTCGGAGAGGTCGCCGGCATCCAGCACGGCGATGCTCAGGCCGTGGCCGGCGCCGAGGAAGATGTCGAACAGCGTGGCGACGGTTTCGGCGCTGCAGGTTTCGTCCAGGCTGACGCCCAGGCGGTCCTCGCCGACGATGCGCAGGTTGTAGCGCGCCGCGCGGGCGCGTTCGAGGATGGCCGCCTGCTGCGCGCCCACCTCCAGGGTCAGGGTGTCGAAGAAGTGCGCGTTGACGCGCTTGAGACCCTTGGCGAACAGCCCGGCGGCGAGGATGGCGGTGAGCCGGTGCACGCGCTGGGCGATGCGCTTGAGGCCCTCGGGGCCGTGGTAGACGGCGTAGAGGCTGGCGATGTTGGCCAACAGCACCTGCGAGGTGCAGACGTTGGAGTTGGCCTTCTCGCGGCGGATGTGCTGCTCGCGGGTCTGCAGCGCCATGCGCAGCGCGGTGTTGCCGCGGGCATCGCGGGATACGCCGATGATCCGCCCGGGCATGGCCCGCTTGAATTCGTCGCGGGTGGCGAAGAAGGCCGCGTGGGGCCCGCCGTAGCCCATGGGCACGCCGAAGCGCTGGGCGCTGCCGAGCACCACGTCGGCGCCCAGTTCGCCCGGCGGCGTCAGCAGCAGCAGGCTGAGCAGGTCGGCGGCGACGCAGGCGATGGCCTGCCGGGCGTGCAGGGCATCGATCAGCGGGCGCAGGTCGCGGACCTCGCCGCGGCTGTCCGGGTACTGCAGCAGCGCGCCGAACACGGCGTGCTGGCCCAGGTTGTCCAGTTCGTCCAGCACCAGGTCGAAACCGAAGGCCTCGGCGCGGGTGCGCACCACGGAAATGGTCTGCGGGTGGCAGTTCACGTCGACGAAGAACAGGTTGCTCTTGGCCTTGGCCACGCGCTTGGCCAGGGCCATGGCCTCGGCGGCGGCGGTGGCCTCGTCGAGCAGCGAGGCGCTGGCCAGGTCCAGGCCGGTGAGGTCGATGGTCAGCTGCTGGAAGTTCAGCAGCGCCTCCAGGCGGCCCTGGGCGATCTCCGGCTGGTAGGGGGTGTAGGCGGTGTACCAGCCGGGGTTCTCCAGCACGTTGCGGAGGATCACCGTGGGCGTGACGGTGCCGTAGTAGCCGGTGCCGATCAGGCTGGTCCACAGCTGGTTCTGCTGCGCATAGCCGCGCAACCTGGCCAGGGCGCCCTCCTCGTCCAGCGCCGGCGGCAGCTCCAGCGGGCGGTTCAGGCGGATGGCCGGCGGCACCGTCTGCACGATCAGGTCGTCGAGGCTGGCGACGCCCAGGGCCTCGAGCATCGTCCGTCGCTCCGCCTCGTCGGGGCCGAGGTGGCGGCGCAGGAAGGCATCGGGCTGGTTCAGCTGGGACAGCGAAGGGCTTTTCGACATGGCCTGGACCTCGATCGGGAATGCACGATCCACACAGGATAGGCCAGGCAGGAAGAACAAGGCCCCGACTGAGCGGGGCCTTGTGGGTTCGGCGCGGCGATCAGGCGTCCGCGTCGCAGGCGGCCTGGTAGCCGGCGGCGTCGAGCAGCTTGTCCAGCTCCGCCGGGTTGCTCGGCTTGAGCTTGAAGAACCAGGAGCCGTAGGGGTCGTTGTTGACTTCCTCGGGGGTGTCGGCCAGGACCTCGTTGATGGCGATCACCTCGCCACCGACCGGGGCGTAGATGTCGGAGGCGGCCTTGACCGATTCCACCACGCCGGCTTCCTGGCCAGCGTTCAGTTGCTTGCCGAGCTCCGGCAGCTCGACGAAGACCACGTCGCCCAGGGCTTCCTGGGCATGGTCGGAGATGCCCACGGTGACGGTACCGTCGGCTTCCAGGCGCGCCCACTCGTGGCTGGCGGCGTAACGCAGGTCGGCGGGAATGTTGCTCATCTTGTTTTCCTCGGGGACGGGGCAGCGGCGACGACGGGTCGCCTATGCAATTTAGATCAGGGCCTTGCCATGACGCACGAAATTCGGCTGAACGACGCGCACCGGGTACCACTTGCCACGGATTTCCACCTCGGCGCGGTCGCCGGTGGCCGCCGGCAGGCGGGCCAGGGCGATGGACTTGCCGAGGGTCGGGGAGAAGCTGCCGCTGGTGATCTCGCCCTCGCCGATGCCGGCCACCCGCACCACCTGGTGGGCGCGCAGCACGCCGCGCTCCTCCAGCACCAGGCCGACCAGCTTCGGCTGGTCGCCGGCGGCGCGCTGGGCCTCCAGGGCCTGGCGGCCGATGAAGTCGCGCCCGGCCGGCTCCCAGGCGACGGTCCAGCCCATGTTGGCGGCCAGGGGCGAGACCTCCTCGTCCATGTCCTGGCCGTAGAGGTTCATCCCGGCTTCCAGGCGCAGGGTGTCGCGCGCGCCCAGGCCGGCGGGGGAAATGCCGGCGCCGACCAGTTCGTTGAGGAAGCCCGGCGCCTCGGCGGCCGGCAGCATGATCTCCAGGCCGTCCTCGCCGGTGTAGCCGGTGCGGGCGATGAACCAGTCGCCGTCGGCCTTGCCCTGGAACGGCTTGAGTTCGCGGATCAGGGTGGCGCGGGAGGGGCTCACCAGCTCGGCGGTCTTGTCCCGCGCGTTGGGGCCCTGGACGGCCAGCATGGCCAGGTCCGGGCGCGCCTGCAGCTGGACCTCGAAGCCCTCGGTGTGGGCCTGCATCCAGGCCAGGTCCTTCTCGCGGGTGGCGGCGTTGACCACCACGCGGTAGCCGTACACGCCCAGGTAGACGATGAGATCGTCGACCACCCCGCCGCGCTCGTTGAGCATGCCGCTGTACAGCGCCTTGCCGGGCACCTGCAGACGCTCGACGTCGTTGGCGAGCAGGCGTTGCAGGTACTCCCTGGACTGCGGGCCGGTGACGTCGACCACGGTCATGTGGGAGACGTCGAACACGCCGCAGTCACGGCGGACCTGGTGGTGCTCTTCGACCTGCGATCCATAGTGCAGGGGCATGTCCCAACCGCCGAAATCGACGATTTTCGCGCCGAGGGCGACATGCAGGTCGTAGAGCGGGGTGCGCTGTCCCATGGGTGTTCTCCTTCCGGGAATGGCGGATGCGGAGCGCGAGGGCGGCCCGCACGAAACCGGCGCATTGTAGCCGCTAGGCCGGTGCCTGGACACCTCGGCCGACGGTCGAGTCGCGCCCCGCCGCGCTGGCCGCGGAGCGGCGGATCAGCAGCACCACCGGCAGCAACCCGGCCAGCACCAGGCTCAGCGCCGGCAGCGCGGCGCGGGCCCATTCGCCCTCGCTGGTCATCTCGAAGACGCGCACGGCCAGGGTGTCCCAGCCGAAGGGACGCATCAGCAGGGTAGCCGGCATTTCCTTCAATACGTCGACGAACACCAGCAGCGCGGCGCTCATCAGCCCCGGCGCCAGCAGCGGCAGGTAGACGCGGGCGAACAGCGCCGGCCCCGCCACGCCGAGGCTGCGCGAAGCCTCGGCGAAGGACGGGCGGATGCGCATCAGGGTGCTTTCCAGCGGGCCCTCGGCCACCGCCAGGAAGCGGATCAGGTAGGCCAGCAGCAACGCCCCCAGGCTGCCCAGCAGCAGCGGCTTGCCGGCGCCGCCCAGGGCGCTGGAGAGCGGGATCACCCAGTGGTTGTCCAGCCAGCTGAAGGCCAGCATGATCGCCACCGCCAGCACCGAGCCGGGCACTGCGTAGCCGAGGTTGGCCAGGCCCACCGCGGCGCGCACCGGCTTCGCCGGCGCCTGCCGGCGGGCGAAGGCCAGCAGCAGGCCGACCGCCACGCACAGCGCCGCCGCCGTGGCGCCCAGGCCGAGGCTGTGCCAGAGCAGGCCCCAGTAGCGCTCGTCGAGGTCGAAGCGGCCGCGCTGCCAGCACCAGGCCAGCAGCTGCGCCAGGGGAATGGCGAAGGCGCAGGCGAACACCAGGCCGCACCAGGCGCTGGCGGCGAAGGCCTTGAACCCGCGCAGGCGGTACAGCGGCGCGGTGCGCGGCTTCTCGCTGCCGGCCACGACACGTCCGCGGCTGTGGCGCTCGCCGAGCACCACCAGGAACACCCCGAGCAGCAGCAGGCTGGCCAGTTGGGTGGCGCTGGACAGGCTGTAGAAGCCGTACCAGGTCTTGTAGATGGCGGTGGTGAAGGTGTCGAAGTTGAACACCGAGACGGCGCCGAAGTCGGCCAGGGTCTCCATGATCGCCAGGGCCAGGCCGGCGCCGATGGCCGGCCGCGCCATGGGCAGCGCCACGCGCCAGAAGGCCTGCCAGGGCGACAGCCCGAGCACCCGCGCCGCCTCGGTGAGGCCACGGCCCTGGGCCAGGAAGGCGCCGCGCGCCAGCAGGTAGACGTAGGGGTAGAAGACCAGCACCAGGACCAGGATCACCCCGCCGGTGGAACGCACCCGGGGCAGCCGCAGGCCGCTGCCGAACCATTCGCGCAGCAGCGTCTGCAAGGGCCCGGCGAAGTCCAGCAGGCCGACGAAGACGAACGCCAGCACGTAGGCCGGGATGGCGAAGGGCAGCATCAGCGCCCAGTCCAGCCAGCGCCGCCCGGGGAACTCGCAGAGCGCGGTGAGCCAGGCCAGGCTGGTGCCCAGCAGGGTCACGCCGATGCCGACGCCGAGCACCAGCACCAGGCTGTTGCCCAGCAGGCGCGGCAGCTGGGTGTCCCACAGGTGCGCCCAGATTTCCGTGTCGACCTCGCCCCAGCTCAGCGCCAGAACGACGAGCGGCAACGCCACCAGGGCGGCGATGGAGAAGGTGATGGGGTACCAGCGAAATGCCATGGCTAGCTATTCGCGCTTTTTGTAGGAGCGAGCTTGCTCGCGAACGCCCCGGCACGCGGTTCGGGTTCGCGAGCAAGCTCGCTCCTACAGGGGCGTCGGTTCCGCGCGGGGCTCAGTTCCAACCCGCCCGGTCCATCAGCTTGATGGCTTCGGCCTGGCGCTTGCCGGCGACTTCCACCGGGATGCTGTCGGCCTTGAAGCTGCCCCAGGCCGCCACTTCCTCCGAGGGCGCGACCTTCGGGTTGGCCGGGAATTCCTGGTTCAGCGAGGCGAACAGCGCCTGGGCGTCGGGGCCGGTCATCCATTCCACCAGGGCCTTGGCCTGCTCGGGGTGCGGCGCGTGCCTGGTCAGGCCGATGCCCGAGAGGTTGACGTGCACGCCGCGGTCGCCCTGGTTCGGCCAGAACAGTTTCACCGGCAGGTCCGGCTTCTGCTGGTGCAGGCGCCCGTAGTAGTAGGTGTTGACGATGCCGACGTCACACTGGCCGGCGGCGATGGCCTGGAGCAGCGCGGTGTCGTCGGAGAACACGTCGGTGGCCAGGTTGCCCACCCAGCCCTTGAGGATCTGCTCGGTCTTCTGCTCGCCGTGGGTCTCGATCAGGGTGGCGGTCAGCGACTGGTTGTAGACCTTCTTCGCCGTGCGCAGGCACAGGCGGCCTTCCCACTGCTTGTCGGCCAGGGCCTCGTAGGTGCTCAGCTCCTCAGGCTTCACCCGCTGGGTGGAGTAGGCGATGGTCCGCGCGCGCAGCGACAGGCCGGTCCAGCTGTCGGTGCCGGAGCGGTACTGCGGGGGGATGTTGGCGTCGAGGATCGGCGAGTCGAACGGCTGCAGGATGCCCATCTTCTCGGCCTGCCAGAGGTTGCCGGCGTCGACGGTGAGCAGCAGGTCGGCCGGGGTGTTGGCGCCCTCGGCCTTGATCCGCGCCATCAGCGGCGCTTCCTTGTCAGTGATGAACTTGACCTGCACGCCGGTTTTCTTCGTGTAGGCGTCGAACACCGGCTTGATCAGCTCGTCGATGCGCGAGGAGTAGACCACCACCTCGTCGGCGGCCTGGGCGGTGCCGGCCAGTGCGGTGAGGGCGAGGGAAGCGAGAAGGCCTTTGCGTACCGACATGCTGGCGGCTCCTGGGTAGCGGAATGAGGTTCCAGATGATAAGGAACCTCATTTAGCCCCGGAGCCGACCTTTGTGACCGGGTGTTTCACCACGCCGCGACACGGAGTCGCGGCGCCTCAGACCCTCGCCAGCGTCGGCAGGTCGCCGGACAGGCCCAGGGCCTGGCGGACGAACAGGCCCTTGGCCTCGTGGTGGCGGTCGACCAGGCGCAGGCCGGCGTTGCGCAGCCAGCGCACCGGCAGCGGGTCGGCCTGGAACAGGCGCTGGAAGCCTTCCATCGCCGCCATCATCGCCAGGTTGTGCGGCATCCGCCGGCGTTCGAAGCGGCTCAGCACGCGCTCGTCGGCGATGCGCTCGCCACGGGCGTGGGCGTGCATCAGCACCTCGGCCAGCACCGCGGCGTCGAGGAAGCCCAGGTTGACGCCCTGCCCGGCCAGCGGGTGGATGGTGTGCGCGGCGTCGCCGATCAGCGCCAGGCCCGGCTCCACGTAGCGCTTGGCGTGGCGCTGGCGCAGCGGGATGCACAGGCGCGGGTCGACCTGCTCGATGCCGCCCAGGCAATGCTCGAAGGCCCGGCCGAGGGATTCGCGGAAGCCGTCGTCGCCCAGCGCCATCAGGCGTTCGGCCTGCTCCGGGGTGGTCGACCAGACGATCGAGCACCAGTGCCTGTCGCCCTCGCGGGACAGCGGCAGGAAGGCCAGCGGGCCGTCGTCGGTGAAGCGCTGCCAGGCGGTGGCCTGGTGCGGTTTTTCGCAGCGTACGCTGGTGACGATGGCGTGGTGCAGGTAGTCCCACTCGCGGGTGGCGCAGCCGGCCAGGCGGCGCACGGCGGAGTTGGCGCCATCGGCGGCGACCACCAGTGGCGTGCGGACCTGCCGGCCGTCGGCCAGGGTCAGCAGCCAGTCGTCGCCGGAGTGGCGCAGTTGCTCCAGGCGCGCGCCGGGCAGTAGGCCGAGGGTGGTGTCGTGCAGGCGCTCCAGCAGGGCGTCCTGCACCACGCGGTTCTCGACGATGTGGCCGAGCACCTCGGCGTGCACGCTGGCCGCGCTGAAGTGCACCTGGCCGGTGCCGGAGCCATCCCACACGTGCATCTCGCGGTAGGGCTCGGCGCGCCGCGCGAGGATGCCGTCCCAGGCGTGCAGGCGCTGGAGGATGCGCCGGCTGGCCTCGGACAGGGCGCTGACCCGCGGCTCGAAGCGCGCCGTGCGATCAAAGGGCTTCACGCTCAGCGGCGAGCCGTCGAGCAGGAGGATTTCCAGGCCGCTGCCCTGCAACGCCAGGGCCAGCGCGCTGCCGACCATCCCCGCCCCGACAATCACCAGATCCGCGTGCATCTGCATTCCTTTTTCCATGTCGTCAGCCGGCCTTGCGCAGGCGCGGCTTGAGCCTGATGTAGAGGGTCTTCTGCACCCGCGCGACCAGCGTGCCCTCGCCGTCGCGCACCTCGGCGTGCAGCTTGGGCAGGCACTTGCCGCCGTCGGCGGTCTGCGCCCGGACTTCGTCCAGCAGTTGCTGGTCGATGCGGAACTCGGCGTACACCGGCCCCTTGCCCGGGGTGATGAATTCGATGTTGGCGGCCTTGTCCCAGACGATGTAGTCGCGCCCCAGGTTCTCCATCAGCATGAGCATGAAGAAGGGGTCGGTCATGCTGTACAGGCTGCCGCCGAACTGGGTGCCGACGTAGTTGCGGTTGAACCAGGACAGCACCATCTTCACCCGCACCTCGCGGAAGTCCGGGGCGATGTGGCGCACCCGCACGCCGGCGCCGATGTAGGGCGGGTAGAGGTTGAGGCCGAAGCGCAGCAGGCGGGCGCGGCGGGCCATCTTGCCTGAGGACATCGCCGCTCCCTAGACCGGCCGCGCGCCCAGGCCCATGGCCTGGCGGGCGAACCAGCGCTTGGCCGGCGGTAGCAGGTCGAGGCCGAGCAGGCCCAGGTTGCGCCCGGTGGCCAGCATCGGCTGGGCGTTGGAGAACAGGCGGGTGACGCGGTCGGAGAAGCCGACGGTCATCTGCTGGTCCAGGCGCTGGCCTTCCAGGTAGCGCTGCAGCACGGCGAAGTCGCCGGGCGCGGCGTCGGCGCCGAGCAACTGGTCGGCCAGGGCCTGGGCATCGCGCAGCGACAGGTTGAAGCCCTGCCCGGCGATGGGGTGCAGGCTGTGCGCGGCGTTGCCGAGCACCACCAGGTGCGGGCGCACCTGTTCCTCGGCCTCGCTGAGGGTCAGCGGGTAGCAGTAGCGCGCGCCGACCTGGCGGAAGCCACCCAGGCGGTAACCGAAGGCTGCCTGCAGTTCGTCGAGGAACTGCCGCTCGGGCAGATCGCGCAGGCGCTCGGCGTCGCGCGGCGGGCGCGTCCAGACCAGCGCGCAGCGGTTGTCCGGCAGCGGCAGCAGGGCCATGGGCCCGTGTTCGGTGAAGCGTTCGAAGGCCTGGCCGCGGTGTTCCTCGCTGGGGCTGACGTTGGCGATCAGCGCGGTCTGCCCGTAGGGCGCCTCGCGCACGCCGATGCCCAGTTGCTCGCGCAGGCCGGAGCGGCCGCCGTCGGCGAGCACGGCGAGGTCGCAGTCCAGGATCGAGTCGTCGTCCAGGGTCAGCCGGTAGCCGTTGTCCAGCGCCTGCATACGGCGCACTTCGGCCGGGCAGCGCCAGCTCACCACTTCGTGGTCCAGGGCCTGCCACAGGCACTGGCCGAGCCAGGCGTTCTCCACCACGTAGCCCAGCGCCGGCACACCCTCCTCCATTGCGGTCAGGCGTGCTGAGCCGAAGCGCCCGCGGTCGGACACGTGGATCTGGCTGATCGGCTCGCCGCGCTGGGCGATGCGCTGCCACAGGCCGAGGCGTTCATAGATCTGCCGGCTGCCGAAGGACAGCGCCGAGGAACGGGCGTCATAGCTGGGCTGGTAGGCGTCGCCGGGGGCGAACGGCTCGATGAGCACGATGCGCCAGCCGCGCTCGCGGGCGCCGGCCTGCAGGATCAGCGCCAGGCTGGCGCCGACCAGGCCGCCGCCGATGATCGCCAGGTTCGCACGTTGCATCTCAGGCCGCCTGGGCCTTTGCTTCGGCCATCAGCGCCTCGATGGCGGCGACGGTTTTGGGCACGCCGTTGGTCAGCACTTCGCAACCGCTCCTGGTCACCACCACGTCGTCCTCGATGCGCACGCCGATGCCGCGCCATTTCTTCGGCACGTCGGTGTTGTCCGGCGCGATGTAGATGCCCGGCTCGACGGTCATCGACATGCCCGGCTCGAGCACGCGCCATTCGCCGCCGACGCGGTATTCGCCGACGTCGTGCACGTCCATGCCCAGCCAGTGGCCGGCGCGGTGCATGTAGAAGGCCTTGTAGGCTTCGCTGGCGATCAGTTCGTCGACGTCGCCCTTGAGCAGGCCGAGCTTCACCAGGCCGGCGGTGATGACGCGCACGGTGGCCTCGTGGGCTTCGTTCCAGTGGCGGCCGGGGGCGATGTAGTCGAAGGCGGCCATGTTGGCCTCCAGCACCAGCTCGTAGATGGCCTTCTGCTCGGGGCTGAACACGCCGTTGGCCGGGAAGGTGCGGGTGATGTCGCTGGCGTAGCAGTCGATCTCGCAGCCGGCGTCGATCAGGATCAGGTCGCCGTCCTTGATCTGCGCGTCGTTCTCCCGGTAGTGCAGGATGCAGGCGTTGCGCCCGGTGGCGACGATCGAACCGTAGGCCGGCATCTTCGCCCCGCCCAGGCGGAAGGCGTATTCCAGCTCCGCCTCCAGGTGGTATTCGTAGAGCCCCGGCCGGCAGGCCTGCATGGCGCGGATGTGGGCGCCGCAGGAGACCTCGGCGGCGTAGCGCATCACCTTCACTTCGCCGGCGCTCTTGTACAGGCGCAGGTCGTGCAGCAGGTGATCGAGGGCGACGAACTCGTTCGGCGGCTGCGCGCCCTGGCGGGCCTTGGAGCGGATCACGTTGATCCAGTCCATCAGCCGGCGGTCGAACTCGGGGTTGGCGCCCAGCGCGTAGTAGACGCGGTCGCGGCCCTCGATCAGGCCGGGGAGGATGTCGTCGATGTCGCCGATGGGGAAGGCGTCGTCGGCGCCGAAGTCCTTGATCGCGCCGTCCTGGCCGGCGCGCAGGCCGTCCCACAACTCGCGCTCGGGGTCGCGCTCGCGGCAGAACAATACGTACTCACCGTGCTCGCGGCCGGGGATCAGCACCATCACCGCTTCCGGCTCGGGGAAGCCGGTGAGGTACTGGAAGTCGCTGTCCTGGCGGTAGACGTGCTCGACGTCGCGGTTGCGGATGTACATCGGCGCCGCGGGCAGGATGGCGATGCTGTTGGGCTCCATCTGCGCCATCAGCGCCTTGCGCCGACGGGCGTATTCCGGTTTGGCGATACGGATCATGCAGCTACCTCAGTGCAGGGAGGGTTTGTCGGCCGGCGCCGGCACCTTGCCGAATTCGGAGAACAGCAGCAGCGGGGCGACCCGCAGGTATTCCTGGACTTCCATGTAGTCCGTCTCGCCGTCCTCGGACTCTTCCAGCTGGCCCTGGACCTGGGCGATGGCGGCGATGTCCTGGAGCACTTCGTCGGCCTCGTCGGACAGGCTGGCCTGGCGCAGCGCCAGGCCAAAGCCGGCGAGGAAGCCCTGGCACCACTGGCCCAGGGCCTGGGCGCGCTCGGCCAGCGGGGCGTCGTCATTGGGCAGCATCAGCACCACGGCCATCTCGCCGGCGCCGAGGTCCTGCTGGACCATGCCCAGCAGGCCGGACAGGGCGGCCTGCAGGCGTTCGCCCGGCTCGCCGCCGAGCAGTTCGGAAGCGGCCTGCAGCCACTCGCCCTGGTCGAAGCCGGCGCCGGCGCAGACGCGCCCGAGCAGATGGCCGTGCAGTTCCGCCGGGGAAATCGGCAGGGGTGCCTCGGCGAGCAGGTTGGCGAAAGCGGTGTAGGCGGAATTTACTGTGGACATGCGCGGGACCTGAATATCGACGCTAGGCGCCACCAGGCGCTATGCATAGAATGAGAGTGGCTATCCTAGCACCGCCGGGCGCGCTCAGACCATGCGATGGCATGTCGGGCAGAGCCGTGCGGTGCCGCACCTTGTATAGTTTCCGGTCATCCCCTTGCCCAAGCGAGAGCCCATGGAAGACGCCGACCTGCAAACGCTGATCGCCAAATTCGACCTCCTGCTCCAGCGCCTGGAACAGCTCAAGGCGGAGAACCGGCTGCTGCGGGCCAACGAGAAGAGTTGGCGCGAAGAGCGCGCTCATCTGATCGAGAAGAACGAATTGGCGCGCCACAAGGTCGAAGCGATGATTTTGCGCCTGAAAGCCCTGGAGCAGGACTCATGAGCCAGACGAACACCCTGAACGTGCAGATTCTCGACAAGGAATACTGCATCACGTGCCCCGCCGAGGAGCGCGTCAACCTGGAAAGCGCCGCGCGCTACCTGGACAGCAAGATGCGCGAGATCCGCTCGAGCGGGAAGGTCATCGGCGCCGACCGCGTCGCCGTGATGGCCGCGCTGAACATCACCCACGACCTGCTGCACAAGCAGGAGCGCATGGACAACGAGCACAGCAGCACCCGCGAACGCGTGCGCGAACTGCTCGAGCGCGTGGACCGCGCCCTTACCACCGATCAGCCCGGGCGGGAAGACTGACCCCGGAGAAAACCCTGGGGTATACTGGCCACGCTCCCTGGTGTGTTGGCCAGTCGGTGATGTCCCTGAGCCGATAATCGCAACAACGGAGGTTGCCAGTTGGGCTGGTGTGCATGTCCGCACGACGGAAAGCCTTAAAGCCTACTGCAACCGCCACCTTGAACTTTCGGGTTCAAGGGCTAACCCGACAGCGGCATGTCCGGGGAGCTTTCCTCCTACCATGATCCACGCCCAAGACCTTTCCCGCATCGCCCTGCGCCGTCTGTTGCGCCAGGCCCGCCGCAAGCTCAGCGCGCAACAGCAACGCCAGGCCGCCCGCGACCTGCAACGCCGCATGGCGCAACACCCGCTGTTCCGCCGCGCCCGCCACATCGCCCTGTACCTGCCCGCCGACGGCGAGATCGACCCGCGCCCGCTGCTCAAGGCCGCGCAGAAACGCGGCAAGGCCACCTACCTGCCGGTGCTCAGCCGCTGGCCGCACACCCACATGACCTTCCAGCGCGTCGGCAACGGCGAGCGCTGGCGGAAAAACCGCTACGGCATCGCCGAGCCGCTGCCGGACCGCGGCCGCCAACGCGAGCCCTGGGCGCTGGACCTGGTGCTGCTGCCGCTGGTGGGTTTCGACGAACGGGGTGGACGCCTGGGCATGGGCAAGGGTTTCTACGACCGCACCCTGGCGTACCTGGGCAGGCGCAAAATCTGGCGCAAACCGACACTTTTGGGCCTGGCGCACGAATGCCAGAAGGTGGACAGGCTGGACCTGGCCAGTTGGGATGTGCCGCTGCAGGGCATCGTCAGCGACGCCGGCTGGTACGGCGCGCTCGCATAGGCGCCGCGTTCCCTGCGGCGCCAGGCGGGGTGAATCAGGGCTGTTTGGTCACCTGGACCGGGACCTCGCCCTGGCGATCCCACAGGCTCTGGGTGTAACCGGTGGTGACAACGCCCAGGCCGAAAAGAATCACCAGCACCCACAACAGATCGGGCTTACGCTTCATCGATTGCCTCCCCCTTCCAGGCAAACTGTCAACGATGGCCGGCGGTGGTTTTTGGTCCGTCCGGCGCGTGCCAAGCTGAAAAACGGCGGCATTCTCCGACAATGGAAAGCGTCTCGCAATTCCATGCCTGGTCCAGTCGTCGGAGTCAGCCGCTTCCCACAAAAACGGCGAAACTGGAGCAAGAGTCATGCCGTACTGGCTGATGAAATCCGAACCCGACGAACTGTCGATCCATGACCTGCAGCGCCTGGGCAAGGCGCGCTGGGATGGCGTGCGCAACTACCAGGCACGCAACTTCGTGCGCAGCATGCAGCCCGGCGACCTGTTCTTCTTCTACCACTCCAGCTGCCCGCAGCCGGGCGTGGCCGGCATCGCCCGCATCGAGGGCGAGGCCTACCCCGATCCCACGGCGCTGGACCCGCAGAGCCCCTACCACGACGCCAAGGCCAGCGCCGAGAAGAACCCCTGGAGCGCGCGGGACGTGAGCTTCGTGGAGGCGTTCAGGGAAGTGCTGCCGCTGGCTGCCATCCGCGCCGCTGCTGGGCTGGAGGAGCTGGCCCTGGTGCAGCGCGGCAGCCGTTTGTCGGTTATGCCGGTGAGCGAGGAGCAGTGGGAGATCATCCTTGGGTTGGCGCGACGCGAGGACGCAGGCCGGTCGTCGGGTGGATTGGGGATGATGGCTCGGTGGGGATGCTCTTCGTAGGAGCGAGGGGGACGCCTAGTTCTTGCTCGCGAACAGTGTTTGCCGGTGACCGCTTGGTGTTCACCCCGAAGAGCGCCCTCTCCCTAACCCTCTCCCTGAAGGGAGAGGGGACCGTTGGGCAGACACGGATGTTCTGGAGTTAGCCGGCAACACCGAAGGTTTCCAGCTGAAACCAGTCCCTCTCTCGGCACGGACAAGCCCCCTCTCCCTTCAGGGCGGGGCGCGCAGCCGAGGGCTGGGGAGAGGGCTGCGGAGTCCATCCAATACACCGCACCAACCGGCAGACACCCGTTCACGAGCATCAAGCCATCTGCGAAATAGTCCTGCGGAACCGCCACAACGCCCCGCAGAAAAACGCCGCGCCAATACCAATGATCGCCAGCAACTGCGGCCAGACGATGGCCAGCCCGGCGCCGCGGAACAGGATGGCCTGGGCCAGGCTGACGAAGTGCGTGGTCGGGGCGAACAGCATGATGTTCTGCACCAGCTCCGGCATGCTCTCGCGCGGCGTGGTGCCGCCGGAGAGGATCTGCAGCGGCATCAGGGTGAGGATCACCAGCAGGCCCAGCTGCGGCATCGAGCGCGCCACGGTGCCGAGGAAGATGCCCATCGAGGTGGTGGCGAACAGGTGCAGCGCCGCGCCCAGCAGGAACAGCGCCAGCGAGCCGCTGATCGGCACGTCCAGCCAGCCGCGCACCACCAGCTGCAGCGACAGCGCGGCCGCCGCCAGCACCACCACGCCCATCGACCAGACCTTGGCCAGCATGATCTCGAAGGCGGTCAGCGGCATCACCAGCAGGTGCTCGACGGTGCCGTGCTCGCGCTCGCGGATCAGCGCGGCGCCGGTGAGGATGATCGACAGCATGGTGATCTGGTTGATCACCTCCATCACCGCGCCGAACCAGGCCTGGGTCAGGTTCGGGTTGAACTCCATGCGCACCGCCAGCTCCGCCGGCATGCCCGGCTCGCTGCGGTAGCGGCTGACGAACTCGCGCACCTCGGTGGCAATGATGTTCTGGATGTAGCCGGCGCCGGAGAAGGCCTGGGCGGTCTGGGTGGCGTCGACGTTGACCTGCACCGCCGGCTGGCGGCCGGCCAGCACGTCGCGCTGGAAGTCCGGCGGGATGTCCAGGGTGAAGGTGTACAGGCCGGTGTCCATGCCGCGGTCCATCTGCGCGTGGCCGATCATTTCCGGCGTGCGGAAGTACGGTGCCTGGAAGGCGTTGATGATCCGCGAGGAGAGCTGCGACTGGTCCTCGTCGACCACCGCGATGGGCGCGTGGTGCAGGGTTTCCGGCACGCCGGTGGCGGAGCTGTAGACGCCCAGGGTGAAGGCCCAGGCGATCAGGATCAGCATCGCGTAGTCGCGGCCGAGGCTGCGGAATTCCTTGACGCCCAGGTTGAAGATGTTCGCCAGTTTCTTCATCGCTCAGTCCTCCTGCTTCTTCAACAGGAGCACGCTGAGCAGCGTCAGCACGCCGATGGCCGCCAGCAGCGGCAGGTAGTAGAGCCACAGGTCGCTCAGGCCCAGGGCCTTGGAGAAGGTGCCGCGGCTGATGATCAGGAAGTGCGAGGTCGGGTAGAGCTTGCCGATCAGCGCCGCTGCGCCCTCCAGCGAAGACACCGGGTGGATCAGCCCGGCGAACTGGATGGCCGGGATCATGGTGGCGATGGCGGTGCCGAACACCGCGGCGATCTGGCTCTTCATGAAGGTCGACAGCAGCAGGCCGAGGCCGGTGCTGGTGATCACGTACAGCAGCGCGCCGAGGCTCAGCGCCAGCAGGCTGCCCTTGAGCGGCACACGGAACAGCAGCACCGCCATGGCCAGCATCAGCACGAAGTTGACCATGCCCATGCCGATGTAGGGCAACTGCTTGCCGAGCAGGAACTCCAGGCGCGTCACCGGCGTGACGTAGAGGTTGGTGATCGAGCCCAGCTCCTTCTCGCGCACCACGCCCAGGGCGGTGAGCATCGCCGGGATCATGATCAGCAGCAGCGGGATCACCGCCGGGACCATGGCCTTGAGGCTCTCCACGTCGGGGTTGTAGCGGTAGCGCACCTCGGTGCTGGCCGCCGCGCTGGCCTCGGCGTTGCCGCTCTGCCGGGCCAGCTCGGCCAGGTAGCTGCTGTGCAGGCCCTGCACGTAGCCCTGCACGGTGTTGGCGCGGGTAGGCATGGCGCCGTCGATCCACACGCCGATGGCCGGATCGTCGCCGCGCTTGAGGTCGCGGCCGAAGTGCGGCGGGATTTCCAGCGCCAGGCTCAGCTCGCCGCTGCGCAGGCGCCGGTCGAGGTCGTCGGGGTCGCGGATCGCCGGGTGCTCGACGAAGTAGCGCGAGCCGGCGATGTTCAGCGCGTAGGCCTGGCTGGTGGTGGTCTGGTCGCGGTCGAGCACGGCGTAGGACAGGTCCTCGACGTCCATGTTGATGCCGTAGCCGATGATGAACATCAGCAGCGCCGTGCCCAGCAGCGCCAGGGTCAGGCGGATGGGGTCGCGGCGCAGTTCCATGGATTCGCGCCGCGCATAGCTGAACAGGCGCAGCGGGCTGAAGCGCTGGCGCTGCGGCTTGTGCGGCGCCTGCTCGGCGGTGCTGGCCGGCGCCTGCGGCTCGGGCGGCGGCGCGGCGCTGCCGGCGGCCTCTTCCAGGTAGGCGATGAAGGTCGCCTCCAGGGTCGGCAGGCCGCGCTTGTCGATCAGGCCCTGCGGGGTATCGCTGTCGAGCACCTTGCCGGCGTGCATCAGCGAGATGCGGTCGCAGCGCTGGGCCTCGTTCATGAAGTGGGTGGAGATGAAGATGGTCACCCCGTCGCGCCGCGACAGCTCGACCATCAGTTGCCAGAAGCCGTCGCGGGCCACCGGGTCGACGCCCGAGGTGGGCTCGTCGAGGATCAGGATTTCCGGCTTGTGGATCACCGCCACGGCCAGCGACAGGCGCTGGCGGATGCCCAGCGGCAGGCTGTCGGGCAACTCGTCGCGGACCTTGCCGAGGTCGAAGCGCGCGAGCATCTCCTCCACCCGCGGGCCTATCTGCTCGCTCGGCAGGTGGAACAGCTTGGCGTGCAGTTCCAGGTTCTGCAGCACCGTCAGCTCGGCGTACAGCGAGAAGGCCTGGGACATGTAGCCCACCCGGCGGCGGGTGGCCATGTCCTTGGCGTTCACCGGCTGGCCGAACAGCGCGCAACTGCCCTCGCTGGCCGGCAACAGGCCGGTGAGCATCTTCATGGTGGTGGACTTGCCGCAGCCGTTGGAGCCGAGGAAGCCGAAGATTTCCCCGCGCTCGATGCGGAAGCTGACGTGGTCCACCGCGACGAAGTCGCCGAAGCGGCAGGTCAGCCCCTCGGCCTCGATGGCGATCTGCGGCGCGCCCTCGCTGTGCTGGCGCGGCGGAATCACCAGCTCGTGGTGGCCGGCTCGCTTGCGCTCGGGCAACAGCGCGACGAAGGCCGCCTCCAGGCTTTGCGTGCCGGTGTGCTCGCGCAGCTCGGCGGGGGTGCCGGTGGCCAGCACCTTGCCCTCGTCCATCGCCACCAGGGTGTCGAAGCGCTCGGCCTCCTCCATGTAGGCGGTGGCCACCAGCACGCTCATGCCCTGGCGGCCGGCGCGGATGCGCCCGATCAGCTCCCAGAACTGGTTGCGCGACAGCGGGTCGACGCCGGTGGTGGGCTCGTCGAGGATCAGCAGATCGGGGTCGTGGATCAGCGCGCAGCACAGCCCGAGCTTCTGCTTCATGCCGCCGGAGAGCTTGCCCGCCGGGCGCTCGGCGAAGGGCGCAAGGCCGGTGCTGTGCAGCAGGTCGGCGATGCGCCGTTCGCGCTCGGCCTTGTCGTGGCCGAACAGGCGGCCGAAGAAGTCGACGTTCTCGAACACCGAGAGCGTCGGGTAGAGGTTCTTGCCCAGGCCCTGGGGCATGTAGGCGATGCGCGGGCACACCGCGCGGCGGTGGCGGGCGTCGCGCATGTCGCCGCCGAGCACGTGCACCTGGCCGTCCTGCAGCTTGCGCGCGCCGGCGATCAGCGCCAGCAGGCTGGACTTGCCGACGCCGTCCGGGCCGATCAGGCCGACCATGCAGTTGGCCGGGATGTCCAGGCTCACGTCGTCCACCGCGCGGGTCTGCCCGTAGCGCAGCGACACGCCGGCCAGGCTGGCCACCGCGGCGTGCGGGGCGCTCATTGCGGAACCTTGATCTGCAGGTTGTCCGGCCATTGCGCTTCAGGGTCCAGGCGCAGGTAGGCCATGCCGGGCACGCCGGTCTTCACGTAGGTGATGTATTTCTCCAGCAGCACCGGGTCCAGGCGCGCCTTGACGCGGAACATCAGCTTCTCGCGCTCGTTGGCGGTTTCCACGGTCTTGGGCGTGAACTGGGCGACGCTGGCGACGTAGGAGACCTTGGCCGGGATCACGTACTGCGGCACCGCGTCTATCACCAGGTGCACTTCCTGGCCAAGCTCCACGCGGCCGGCCTGGGCCGAGGGCAGGAAGAAGGTCATGTAGACGTCGGTCAGGTCGACCATGTTGAGCAGCTTGCCGCCGGCGGCCAGCACCTCGCCGGGCTGCGCCACGCGGTACTGCACGCGGCCGTCGCGGGGGGCGCGCAGCAGGCTGTCGTCGATGTCGGCCTGCAGCCGGGCGACGCTGGCGGTGGCCGCCTCGATGGCCGATTGCGCCTCGATCACCTGGGAACGCCCGGCCTCGATGGCGGCCTGGGCCGAGATCACCTGGGAACGCGCGGCGGACAGCGCGGCCTGGGCGCTCTGCAGCACGGCGCGGTCGTCATCCAGTTGCTGTTGCGGCAGGGCGTTGCGCCTGACCAGTTGCTCGGTGCGGGTGAAACGCTTCTGCGCGGCGGTGAGTTCGGCCTGGCGCTGGGCCACCACCGCCTCGGCGGTGCTCTTCTCGCTGTTGCGCTGGGTCACCACGGATTCGGCGGTGAGCTTGGCGTTCTGCGCCCGGCGCACCTCGGCCTGGGCCTGGGCCAGCTGCGCTTCCAGCACCTGGGTGTCCATGCGCGCGACCACTTCGCCGGTCTTGACGAAGTCGCCCTCGTCCACCTTGATCTCGGCCACGCGGCCGGGCAGCTTGGTGGCTACGTCCACCTCGGTGGCCTCGATGCGCCCGTTGCCGCTGGCGAAGCCTTCGCCCAGGCCGTTGGGCTTGAGCGTCTGCCAGGCCAGCGCGGCGACCACGGCACAGGCCGCGAGCACGCCGCCACGGAACAGCCAGCGTTTCGAATTTCCCTTCATCGTACCCCCTGGTCAACGCTCATCAGAGCGATCTTGTAGGGATCTTCAGCGAAGGGAGGGGAAAAGGCCTTGATACAGGTCAGAGCCGCCCGAAAAGACCTGGATACCGGGCGAAAACACGCGAGACCTGTGCCTTGTCAGGGCTGCACGATCAGGTTGTTGAACAGCAGATCGTCCACCAGTGGCTTCCCTTCCTCTTCTTTGAGGACCGTCTGTACCTGCTTGAGCGCCTCCTGGCGCAGTTTCTCCTTGGCCTCGACGCTGCCGAGGGTCTCGTCGGTCTGCTGGGCGAACAGCATGATCAGCTGGTTGCGGATCAGCGGCTCGTGGTGCTCGACCTTCTCCTCGGCCTCCTTGCCGGTGACCTTCAGGGCGATGTCGGCCTTGTAGTACTTCAGTTTCGGGCCGCTGCCGTAGTTGCCCACCAGGGCCGGGGTGAGGTCGACGAACAGCGGTTTGTTGGCGTCTTCCGGCTTGGCCTCCTCGGAAGCCATCAGGGGGCTGAGGAACAGGGCCAGCGACAGGGCGATCAGGGCTTTCAAGGCGACTTCTCCATGCACGATGCCGGCAAGCATAGCCATACCGGGCGCGCGGCCCAAGCCCGGCGGTTATGCACGGGCATAAGCCGGGACCATACTGATTTGCCCCCCGCCCCGTCACTCCTACACTGCCGGGCATTACACGAAAGGAGTACCTCCGATGAAAGCCTTGCTGTGCAAAGCCTTCGGCCCCGCCGAAACCCTGGTGCTGGAAGAAGTCGCCAGCCCCGAGCCGAAGAAGAACGAAGTGCTGCTGGACGTCCACGCCGCCGGAGTGAACTTCCCCGACACCCTGATCATCGAGGGCAAGTACCAGTTCAAGCCGCCCTTCCCCTTCGCCCCGGGCGGCGAGGCCGCCGGCGTGGTCGCGGCGGTGGGCGAGAAGGTCAGCCACGTGAAGCCCGGCGACCGCGTCATCGCCCTGACCGGCTGGGGCAGCTTCGCCGAGCAGGTGGCGGTGGGCGCCTACAACGTGATGCCGATCCCGGCGGGCATGGACTTCACCACCGCCGCCGCCTTCGGCATGACCTACGGCACCTCGATGCACGCGCTCAAGCAGCGCGGCAACCTGCAGCCGGGCGAAACCCTGCTGGTGCTCGGCGCCTCCGGCGGCGTGGGCCTGGCGGCGGTGGAAATCGGCAAGGCCATGGGCGCGAAAGTGATAGCCGCGGCCAGCAGCGACGCCAAGCTGGAAGTGGCCAAGGCCGCCGGCGCCGACGTGCTGGTCAACTACAGCGAAGGCAGCCTGAAGGACAAGCTCAAGGAAATCACCGGCGGCCAGGGCGTGGACGTGATCTACGACCCGGTGGGCGGCGAGCTGTTCGAGGAAGCCTTCCGCAGCATCGCCTGGAACGGCCGCCTGCTGGTGGTCGGCTTCGCCAGCGGCACCATCCCCTCGCTGCCGGCCAACCTGCCACTGCTCAAGGGCGCCTCGCTGGTGGGCGTGTTCTGGGGCGCCTTCGCCCAGCGCCAGCCGCAGGACAATGCGGCGAACTTCCAGCAGCTGTTCCAGTGGTTTGCGGAGGGCAAGTTGAAGCCGTTGGTTTCGCAGACCTATTCGTTGGAGAAGGCTGGGGAGGCCATCAACCATCTCGGGCAGCGTAGGGCTGTTGGGAAGGTGGTGGTGCAGGTGCGCGCCTGATGTGATGGTGTTTGGGGGAGTCCGCTCCCTCTCCCTAACCCTCTCCCTGAAGGGAGAGGGGACCGTTCGGTGTGAAGTGTGATTTCGGCGCTCGTCGGCCAGGCCGGTGTTGCCGGATGGCAGGAAAACCACCGGCGGCACGGATAGCTCCCTCTCCCTGAAGGGAGAGGGGGCCGTTGGGCAGAGGCGGGTGTTTTGGAGTTAGCCGGTTAGCCCGGTAGGTTCCGGCTGAAACCATTACTTCTCTCGGCACGGACTAGCCCCCTCTCCCTTCAGGGAGAGGGCTGGGGAGAGGGTTGCGGAGTCCATCCAATACACCGAGCTCACCGGCGAGCACTGTTCGCGAGCAAGCTCGCTCCTACGAAAAGCCGTTATCGCGCTGGGACCATCGGCGGATAACCGCGAACGGTTATCCGCCCTACGTTCAGGAGTACAACTGCTTGAAGCGCTCGCGCAGCTGGTTCTTCTGCACCTTCCCCATCACATTGCGCGGCAACGCGTCCACGAACACCACCCGCTTGGGCTGCTTGTAGCGCGCCAGGTGACCGTCCAGGCCCGCCAGGATGTCCGCCTCGCTCGGCGCCTCGCCGGGCTTGGCCACCACCACCGCCGTCACGCCTTCGCCGAAGTCGCGGTGCGGCACGCCTATCACCGCCGATTCGGCCACGCCCGGCAGGGTGTCGATGAGTTGTTCCAGCTCCTTCGGGTACACGTTGTAGCCGCCGCTGATGATCATGTCCTTGCTGCGTCCGACGATCTGCACGTAGCCCTTGTCGTCGATGAAGCCGATGTCGCCGGTCATGAAGAAGCCGTCACTACGCAGTTCCTCGGCGGTCTTCTCGGGCATGCGCCAGTAGCCGCGGAACACGTTGGCGCCGCGTACTTCGATCATCCCCGGCTCGCCCTGCGGCAGCAGCTTCGCCTCTTTCTCGCCCGGGTCGGTGATGCGCAGTTCCACGCCCGGCAGCGGGAAGCCGACAGTGCCGGCAATGCGTTCGCCATTCAGCGGGTTGGAGGTGTTCATGCCGGTCTCGGTCATGCCGTAGCGCTCCAGGATGGCCACCCCGGTGCGTTCGTGGAAGGCCTTGTGCGTCTCGGCGGTGAGCGGTGCGGAGCCGGAGACGAACAGGCGCATATGCGCCACCGCCTCGCGGGTCAGGCCGGCCTGGTCGAGCAGACGGGTGTAGAAGGTCGGTACGCCCATCAGCAGGTTCACCTGCGGCAGCAGACGCAACACCTGCGCGGCGTCGAACTTGTCCACGTAGAGCAGCGAACCGCCGGCCATCAGTAGGCTGTTGATGGCCACGAACAGGCCGTGGATGTGGAAGATCGGCAGCGCGTGCAGCAGCCAGTCCTCGCTGCTGATGGCCCAGGCCTCGACCAGCGCGCGGGCGTTGGAGACCAGGTTGCCGTGGCTGATCATGGCGCCCTTGGAGCGCCCGGTGGTGCCGGAGGTGTAGAGGATGGCGGCGAGGTCGTCGGCGCTGCGCTCGATGTCCAGGAAGCGCCCCGGCTTGCCTTCCACATGGGGCATCAGGCTGCCTTCGCAGCGCTGGCCGAGGCTCGCCACGCGGGCCACGCCGCACTGCTGCGCCAACGCCTTGGCCTGTTCCTCGAAGGCCGGGGTGCAGACGAACAGCGAAGGCTCGGCGTCGCCGAGGAAGTAGCTCAGCTCGTCGCTGGTGTAGCCGCTGTTCAGCGGCAGGTAGACCGCGCCGGCGCGCAGGGTGCCGAGGTAGAGCATGACCGCCTCGGGGCTCTTGTCCACCTGCACGGCGACGCGGTCGCCCGGCTGCACGCCGAGTTCCACCAGGGCGTGGGCGAACTGCGCGCTGCTGCGCAGCATCTCGGCGTAGCTGTAGCCGCCGCCGTCCGGGGTGCGGAGGAAGGGTTTGTTCAGGTCTTCGGGCAGGTGCTCGCCGACGGCGGCGAAAAGGCTCTGGTTCATGGCGGTTCCTAGCGGCGTGGCTTGGCCGGTGGGGCGAGATGTCGCTTGACCTCGTTGGCGGCGATCACCGTGCCCTGGTTGGCGTAGGCTTCGTGGTTTTTCTCGATCTGACGCAATTCGTAGCGGTAGTTGACCATCAGCCCGGCGGCCTGGCGCAGGCCGCCGGCGGAGAGGTCGCCGCGCCAGTTCAGGCGTTCCAGACGGGCGCCGTTGCCCAGGTGGAAGCGCGCCACCGGGTCCAGCGGCTGGCCCTGGGCGTTCCTGGCCTGCAGGAAGTATTCGGCGGCCAGCGCCAGCAGCGGCTGCTCCAGGCGCGGCGGTGGCGGCGCGTCGGGCTTGAGCGCTTTCAGGCATTCGGCGACCTCGGGGCGCTCGGCCTGGCTGTCGAGCCAGCGGCGCAAGCCAGGCACCGGCGAGAGGGTGACGTACTGCTTGAGGCCAGGCACTTCGCGGGCCAGTTCCTCCACCACCTGCTTGATCAGGAAGTTGCCGAAGGAGATGCCGCGCAGGCCCTCCTGGCAGTTGCTGATGGAGTAGAACACCGCGGTGTCCGGGGCTTCGGCGGTCTCGCCGTGGGCTTCGAGGATTTCCGCGATGGCGGCGGGCATCTGGCGGGTCAGCGCCACCTCGACGAAGATCAGCGGCTCCTCCGGCAAGGCCGGGTGGAAGAACGCGAAGCAGCGGCGGTCGGCCGGTTGCAGGCGGCTGCGCAGGTCGTCCCAGTCCTTGATGGCGTGCACCGCCTCGTAGCGGATGATCTTTTCCAGGATCGCCGCCGGCGTCGACCAGTCGATGCGCCGCAGCACCAGGAAGCCGCGGTTGAACCAGGAGGCCAGCAGGTGCTGCAGGTCGTAGTCCACCGCCGCCAGTTGCGGCCGCGCCTTGAGCTCCTGCAGCAGCCGGCGGCGCATGGCGATCAGCTCGGCGGTGCCGCCGGGCGCCTGGTTGAGGCGGCGGAACAGCTCCTGGCGCGGCGGCTCGCAGGCTTCGAAGAGCGCGGTGACCTGCTCGGCGCCGGGGTTCTCCAGGTAGCGCCGGCAGGCTTCGGCCAGGGCTTCGCGGGGCGGCGCGAAGTCGTCCAGCAGGTTGTCGAAGAAGGCTTTCTGCTGCTCCGCCGGGCAGTCGCGGTAGGCGCACAGCACCTGGCGCGCCAGGGCCACGCCGGAAGCCTCGCCGTGGCCGGAGAGCAGCCGGCGGCTGGCCTCCACCAGCGAGGCGGCGCTGATCGGCGCCGGCTCGCGGGATTCCAGCAGCTGGCGGCCGCGTTCGCTGATGCTCTGCAGCAGTTCCTGGAAGAAGCTGACGTTCATCGAACCTCCTTCTTCGGCGCGCCTCACTGCGCCAGCAGCGGCGGCGGGCAGCGCCGGTACCATTGGGTGGCCTGCTCGTAGGCATGGGCCAGTTGCAGCACGGCCAGGTCGGCCTGGTGCCGACCGATGATCTGCAGGCCCATGGGCAGGCCCTGTTCATTGAAGCCTACCGGCACGTTGGCGACAGGGCAGCCGGACAGGGTGGCGGGGATCACCACTTCCATCCAGCGGTGGTAGGTGTCCATGGCGCGGCCGGCGACTTCCTTCGGCCAGTGCAGGTTCTTGTCGAAGGGGAACACCTGGGCGCTGGGCAGCAGCAGGTAGTCGTAGCGCTCGAACAGGCGCTGGATGGCGCGGTACCAGTCGCTGCGCGCCACCGTGGCCTGGTACACGTCCATGGCCGACAGGCGCAGGCCGTTCTCCACTTCCCAGTGCGCTTCCGGCTTGAGCAGTTCGCGCTTGGCCGGGTCGGCATAGGCGGCACCGAGGGAGCCGGCGACGAACCAGTGGCGCAGGGTGCGCCAGCAGTCCCACAGGCGCTCGGCGGAGAAGCCCAGTTCGCAGGATTCGACCTCGCAGCCGATGGCCTGGAAGTCGGCGAACGAGCGCTGGCACAGTTCCAGCACGCCGCGCTCCATGGCCAGGTGGCCGCCGAGGTCGCCCAGCCAGCCCAGGCGCGCGCCCTTGAAGTCGCGCTCCAGCGGGCCGGCGAAGGCCTTGCCGGACTCGGCGATGGACAGCGGCGCGCGGGCATCGGCGCCGGCCTGCACCGACAGCAGCAGGGCCACGTCGCGCACGCTGCGGCCCATGGGACCTTCGTAGCCGAGCTGGTCGAAGAACAGGTCGGCGGCGTCGTCGAAGGGCACTCGGCCCTGGGACGGGCGGAAGCCGACGATGTTGTTGAACGCCGCCGGGTTGCGCAACGAGCCCATCATGTCGCTGCCGTCGGCCACCGGCACCAGTTGCAGGGCCAGGGCCGCCGCCGCGCCGCCGCTGCTGCCGCCGGCGGTGCGGCTGGGGTCGTAGGCGCAGCCGGTGGCGCCGAACAGCGGGTTGTAGCTCTGCGAGCCGAGGCCGAATTCCGGGGTGTTGCTCTTGCCGATGAGGATGGCGCCGGCGGCGCGGATGCGCTCGACCATGATGCCGTCGCGCTCGGGTACGTAGTCGCGGTACAGCGGCGAACCCAGGGTGGTGCGGATGCCCTTGGTCAGCGACAGGTCCTTGATGGCGTGGGGCAGGCCGTGCATCCAGCCGCGGTATTCGCCGCGGGCCAACTCGGCGTCGCGTTGGTCGGCCTGGGCCAGCAGCGCCTCGGCCGGTTGCAGGCTGACCAGGGCGTTGACCGCCGGGTTGAAGCGCTCGATGTGCGCCAGGTAGTCGCCCATCACCTCGCGGCAGGAGACCTGGCGCAGTCGGATGAGCTGCGCCAGTTCATGGGCCTGGAGCTGGACGAGGGGGCTGATATTCGGGTTCTGGCTCATGTGACGCGGCCTTTTGTTATCTGGGTTCCCGCGTTCGCGGGAATGACGGAACGATATTTGTGCAGATGCGACTTTCGACGGGGTGAGCGAAGCCACGGCGCCTCGCGGCGCCCTGCCCTACCCCGTCACCCCCGCGAACGCGGGGGCCCAGCGCCTTCGGTCAGCGCATCAGGTTGGTCCACAGGCGGTCGGCCAGGCGGATGGCGCCCTCGCCGCAGGTCTTGCTGAAGACCACCTTGGTGCCCTCGGGGATGTGCAGCTCCGGCGCATCCTTCAGGCTCGGGTCGAGGAAGGCGTCGGTGCCCTTGATCGGGCTCTGGTGCTTGAGGAAGTTCTGGGTGATCGCCGAGTTCTCCGGCTGGCTCATGAAGGCGATGAACTGGCGGGCGGCGTCAGGATTCTTGCTGCCCTTGGGGATCACCAGGTTGTCCACCCAGGCCATCACGCCTTCCTTGGGGTAGAGGTACTTCAGGCTAGGCTTCATCTCCCGGGCGCGCAGCGACGAGCCGCCCCAGAACAGCGACATGGAGGTCTCGCCGGAAGCGAGGTTCTCGCGCACCGAGCCGGCCTTGGAGCTGTACGTCTTGACGAAGGGCTTCTGCGCCTTGAGCAGGTTCAGCACCTGCTGCACCTGTTTCGGGTCCTCGCTGCACAGCGGCACGCCCAGGTACAGGCTGGCGGTGTCCATCACCTCGTTGACCGAGTCGAGCATGTTGATCTTGCCCTGCAGCTCCTGCGGCGGCTGGAACAGCAGCGAGTAGCTGTCGGCCGGGCCCTTGTAGGTGGCGGTGTCGTAGACCACGCTGGTGGTGCCCCAGATGAAGGGCACCGAGTAGCCGCCTTCCGGGTCCCAGGTGGGCTTCTGCAGGTTGTCCTCGATGTTCGCGTAGTACGGCTGCTTGATCGGGTCGAAGCGCTCCAGCAGGTTCTCGTGGACCAGAATCGGCACGAACTGGTGCGAGGGGATGGCCACGTCGTAGCCGCTGCCGCCCTGCTTGAGCTTGGCCAGCAGCGTCTCGTTGGAATCATAGGAATCCACCGTGACCTTGATGCCGGTCTGCTTCTCGAACTTCTCCAGGATCTGCGGCGAGAAGTAGCCGCTCCAGCTGATGACGTTGACCTGTCCGGCGGCGTGGGCCGCGCCGGCCAGGCTCAGCGACAGGGTGGCGGCGATGACTGCGATCGACTTGCTCATGTTGACTCCCGGTTGTGGCGTGGCGCTCAGGCTTTGGCTTTGCCGAGCAGGAAGGAAAGGCTGACGAAGAACACGGAAACCCCGAGGATCAGCGTCGACACCGCGTTGACGTCGGGCGTGACGCCCATCCGCAGCAGGCCGAAGATGAAGATCGGCAAGGTGGTGGTGCCGGCCTGGGAGACCATCATCGAGATCACGAAGTTATCCAGCGAGACGATGAAGGCCAGCATCAGCCCGGAGAAGATCCCCGGCATCAGCAGCGGCAGGGTGACCTTGCGGAAGGTCCGCCAGGGCCCGGCGTAGAGGTCGGCGGCGGCCTGTTCCAGGGACAGGTCCATGTCCTCCAGGCGGGCGCGGATCGGCAGGTAGGCGAAGGGGATGCAGAACACCGTGTGGGCGATGATCAGGTTGCCGTAGCCCAGCGACACGCCGAGGCTGGAGAACAGCGCCAGGGTGGCCACGCCGACGACGATCTCCGGCAGCACCAGCGGCAGCATGATGGCGCCCATGGACAGGCGCATGCCCTTGAACCTGGCCCCGCGCGAGGTGCCCAGCGCGGCCAGGGTGGCGATGGCGGTGGCGATCATGCTGGCGCACACGGCGATCAGCAGGCTGTTGCCGGCCGCGCTGCGCAGCGCCTGGTTGGCGAAGGCGGCGCGGTACCAGTCGAGGCTGAAGCCGGTCCACACGGTGGCGGACTGGTTGGCGTTGAACGAGTAGACCACCAGCACCACGATGGGCGCGTACAGGTAGAGGTAGAACAGCAGGCTGAAGCCGCCGAAGCCGGGGAAGTCCTGCACGCCGAGACGGCGCTTGCGCAACAGGCTCAGCATCACACACCTCCCCGGGCCACGCGCAGGCGCTCGGCGCGCATCGCGTAGAAGGTCAGGGCGAGCATCACCGCCGCCATCAGCACCAGCGACAGGGCGGCGCCGAAGGGCCAATTACGGGCGTCGGCGAACTGCCGGAAGATCAGGTTGCCGAGCATCATCTTGGTGCCGCCGCCGAGCAGTTCCGGGGCGATCATCGCGCCCAGGCAGGGCACGAAGGTGAGGATGGCGCCGGCCAGGATGCCCGGCCGGGCGATCGGCAGCACCACCTTGCGCAGGGTGCGCAGGCGCCCGGCGTAGAGGTCCTGGGCGGCTTCCAGCAGACGCATGTCCATCTTCTCCAGGGTCGAGTAGATCGGCAGCACCACGAAGGGCGCGTAGGTGTAGACCAGGCCCAGCAGCACCGCGCCGTCGTTGTACAGCAGCGGCAGCGGCTGGTGGATCAGGCCCAGGCCCATGAGGCCGTTGTTGATCACCCCGGTGCCGCGCAGCAGCAGGATCCAGGCGTAGGTGCGGATCAGCAGGTTGGCCCAGAACGGCACGGTGATCAGGAAGATCAGCAGGCCGCGCCGCCGCGCCGGCTGCATGGCCAGCCAGACCGCCACCGGGAAGCCCACCAGCAGGGTGATGACAGTGGTGGCCGTGGCGATGCCTAGCGAGCGCAGGGCGATGATCAGGTAGGAGTCGGCGAAGGCCAGGCTGTCGTCCAGCTGGCGCTCGAACAGCAGCGAAACGTAGGCGTCGCTGCTGAACACGTGATTGACGCCGCCATAGGGGTTGGCCTGCATCAGCGAGTAGGCGGCGACGATGAGGATCGGCACCACCAGGAACAGGCCGATCGCCAGCAGCGCCGGCGACACGCCGAGCAGGCCGGCCAGGGCCCGGCGCCGCTCCAGGGCGTTGCCGGGGCGTACGGTGAGAGTGGTCATGGCGGGTTCCTCAGTCCAGCAGCACGCTGGCGCTGTCGCGGTCGAACTGCAGGCCCAGGCGCTCGCCGGCGGCGAAGCGCTGGCTCTGCCCGGCGCTGTTGGGCGTGCGCACGCGCAGGCGGGTGCCGTCGGCCAGCTGCACCTGGTACTGCAGGTCGGTGCCCAGGTAGACCTGTTCGGCCAGGGTGCAGGGCGTGGCGTCCGGGGTGTCGGCGCCGACCAGGCGCAGGCGCTCGGGGCGGATCGACAGGGTCACCTCGGCGCCTTCGCGCAGGCCCTCGCGGCCCGCCGCGCGCAGCGTCTGGCCGCCGGGGATGCGGAACAGCGCCTGCTCGCCGGCCAGCTCGGCGACCTGCGCCGGGAGGAAGTTGGTCTCGCCGATGAAGTCGGCGACGAAGCGGTTGCGCGGCTGTTCGTAGATGTCCGTCGGCCGGCCGACCTGCTGCACCTCGCCATTGGCCAGCACGGCGATGCGGTCGGACATGGTCAGGGCTTCTTCCTGGTCGTGGGTGACGAAGATGAAGGTGATCCCGGTCTTGGCCTGGATCGCCTTGAGTTCCTCGCGCATGGCCTGGCGCAGCTTCAGGTCCAGCGCCGAGAGCGGCTCGTCGAGCAGCAGCACCTTGGGGTGCGGAGCCAGCGCGCGGGCCAGGGCCACGCGCTGTTGCTGGCCGCCGGAGAGCTGTGTCGGGCGGCGCTCGGCGAAGCGTTCCATCTGCACCAGGGCGAGCATCTCGCGCACCCGCTCGGCGACGGCCGCCTTGCCCAGGCGCTGGCCCATGGGGTGCGACTCCAGGCCGAAGGCCAGGTTTTCGGCGATGGTCATGTGCGGGAACAGCGCGTAATGCTGGAACACGGTGTTGACCGGGCGATCGTAGGGCGCGCGGTCGGCGATGTTCTCGCCGTAGAGGAGGATTTCCCCGGCGGTGGGGAACTCGAAGCCGGCGATCATCCGCAGCAGGGTGGTCTTGCCGCAGCCGGAGGGCCCGAGCAGGGTGAAGAATTCGTTGTCGCGGATGTCCAGGTCGACGCTCTTCAGCGCCACCGGGCCGCTGTCGGGGTCGCCGTAGACCTTGCGCACCGAACGGATGGAGACGGCGGCCGTCTGCAGGCTGTGCAGGGCACTCATGGATGTACCTCCGGTTCCCTCCCCCGCTGGCGCGGTGCGCGCGGAGGCTTGTATTTGTTGTGGCAGGAATGGGGAAAGCGCTGCAGCGTGTGCCGGTGACCGGCTGGTTTTATGGTGAGGCTGCTGGGGCCGAGTGTGGCCAGATTGCGGTTGAGCAAAAAGCTCAATTTTCTTACATTCGATATTAAATAATTTAACAACGCACGAGGCCCACCCTCATGTCACTCCCCCGCTTGCCGCCGCTCAACGCCGTGCGCGCCTTCGAAGCGGCCGCGCGCCTGGGCAGCTACGTCGCCGCCTCCAGGGCGCTGCACGTCACCCAGCCGGCCATCGGCCGCCACGTGCGCCTGCTGGAGGACTGGCTGGGCGTTCAGCTGCTGGAGCGCACGCCGCGCGGGGTCAGCCTGACGCCAGCCGGGCAGCGTTACTACGCGAAGATATCCACAGCCCTGCAGCAGATCGCCGAGGCCAGCCTCGAACTGGTGCCCGGCGGCTCGGCGCGCTGGCTGAAGATCCTGGTGGTGCCGGCCTTCGCCAAGCGCTGGCTGATGCCGCACCTGGAAACCCTGCGCCAGCAGCGCCCGGGGCTGAAGGTAGCGATCGAACCGAACCCGACCTTCACCGAGGTGGACGGCAACAGCGCCGACCTGGGCATCGCCTACGGCATGCCCGGGCAGTATCCGCAGAGCCAGGCCACGCTGCTGCACCCGCAGGTGTTCCCGGTGTGCTCGCCGGCCTACCTCGCCGCCCATGGCCCGCTGGACAGCGCCGAGGAGCTGGTGCGCCACGATCTGATCCACGTCCACGACGGCGAATGGTGGAACGCCTGGTTCGCCGCCAACCAGCTGGACATCCGCGTCAGCCCCGACGTGCTCTACGTCAGCAACGACCACGCGCTGTCCATGGCCGAGGCCGGCGCCGGCATCGCCCTGGCCAACGACGTGCTGGTGCGCAAGGAGCTGGAATCCGGCGCGCTGGTGCGGCCGCTGCCTAACCAGGTGCGCCTGGAGAGCTACCAACTGCTGATTCCGCCGGGGCCGAGCAGCGCCGATATCGAGTGGTTCGGCGATTGGCTGGCGCAAACCCTTGCCGCGGAGTTTCCTTCGGCGTTGCCGTAGGGCGTCCGCCCTACTCTCCTCGGAAATCGCGGACGGAGTCCGCTCCTACGCTCCGGGGAAACACCATCGTAGGAGCGGACTCCGTCCACGATGGGTGGGCCCGAAACCCGGCCCATGAGGGAGCAGTCCCGTAGGATGGGTTGAGCCTGTGCGAAACCCATGCTGCCGCGGTGATGGGTATCGCTTCGCTCAACGCCATCCTACGACGGTATTTCCCTGAAGGCCGCGCCGAACTGTTTTTTGTAGGAGCGAGCTTGCTCGCGAACAAACGCGGTGCCATGCGGTTCGCGAGCAAGCTCGCTCCTACGAGAAGCCTCGCCGGCCAGCACCGTGCCCCATGTAGGAGCGCGCCCTGCGCGCGAATCGCGGGCAGGGCCCGCTCCTACAGGGGTGTGCCTTAATCGCGTGGCGCGTAGGCGAAGACGTCGGCGCGCATCTGGTGGGCGTCCATGCCGGCGGCCACCAGGGCGTCGAGGGTGGCGTAGACCATCGCCGGCGAGCCGCTGGCGTAGACGGTCAGGCTGCCCAGGTCGGGGAAGTCCTCGCACACCGCCTCGTGCAGCAGGCCGCAGCGACCCTGCCAGCCGCACAGGTCGCTGACCACCTTGTGCAGGTGCAGGTTGGCCAGGCCCTTCCATTCGTCCCAGTGCGGCAGCGCGTAGAAGTCCTCGGGCCGGCGCACGCCCCAGTACAGGTGCACCGGGTGGGCGAAGCCCTGGGCGCGGCAGTGCTCGATCAGGCTGTGCATCTGCGCCATGCCGGTGCCGGCGGCGATCAGCACCAGCGGGCCCTCGGGCAGCTCGGCCAGGTGGGCGTCGCCGAAGGGCAGCTGCACGCGGGCGATGCGCTCGCGCTGCAGTTGCCCGAGCAGTTCGATGGCGCTGTTCTCCCGCGCCAGGATGTGCAGTTCCAGGTCGCGGCCCTCGTGGGGCGCCGAGGCCAGGGAGAAGGCCGAGTGGTTGCCGTCCTCGCGCTCGATCAGCAGGTATTGCCCGGCGTGGTAGCGCGGCGGCTTGCCGGCCGGGGCGCGCAGGCGCACGCGCCAGACGTCGCCACCCACCGCCTCGCACAGCGTCAGTTGGCAGGCCAGCTTGCGCAGCGGCAGCTCGCCCGGGGCGAGCACGCCGTCCCAGTGCAGCACGCAGTCTTCCAGGGGCTCGGCCAGGCAGGTGAAGAGTTCGCCATGGTCGCGCACCTCGCCGTCCTGGCGCACGCTGCCTTCCACCAGCAGCGCGGCGCAGACGTGGCAGTTGCCGTTGCGGCAGCTCTGCGGGCAGTCGTAGCCCAGGCGCCGCGCGCCGTCGAGGATGCGCTCGCCCGGGCGCAGTTCGAGCTGGGCGCCGGAGGGTTGCAGGGTCACACGCATGGCTTCGCCTCCGCCCTCATCCGTGCGGCGAATTCGCGAGCGAGCTCGCTCCTACGAAGGGCGCTGCGCATCAATCGATCCCCAGGCTGGCCCAGATTTCGTCGACGCGACGGCTCACCGCCTCGTCCTTGACGATGGCGCGGCCCCATTCGCGGCTGGTCTCGCCGGGCCACTTGTGGGTGGCGTCCAGGCCCATCTTCGAGCCCAGGCCGGAGATCGGCGAGGCGAAGTCGAGGTAGTCGATCGGCGTATTGTCGATCATCACCGTGTCGCGCTTGGGGTCCATGCGCGTGGTTATCGCCCAGATCACGTCGTTCCAGTCCCGCGCGTTGATGTCATCGTCCGTGACTATGACGAACTTGGTGTACATGAACTGTCGCAGGAACGACCACACACCCAGCATGACGCGCTTGGCGTGGCCGGGGTACTGCTTCTTCATGGTCACCACCGCCATGCGGTA
The DNA here is from genome assembly GCF_900112375.1 of Pseudomonas citronellolis. Lineage (GTDB taxonomy): Bacteria > Pseudomonadota > Gammaproteobacteria > Pseudomonadales > Pseudomonadaceae > Pseudomonas > Pseudomonas citronellolis. Next base: position 92,552 of record NZ_FOLS01000004.1, read on the forward strand.
CGAGCAGCCTTCGGGCGGCAGGTAGAAGTCGGTGATCTCCGGGAACTGCTTCTGCAGGATGGGCACGAAGACTTCGTTCAGCGCCACCCCGAGGATCGCCGGCTCATCCGGCGGGCGGCCGGTGTAGGTGCTGTGGTAGATCGGCTTCTGGCGGCGGGTGATGCGCTCGACGGTGAACACCGGGAAGCGGTCCACCTCGTTGTAGTAGCCGGTGTGGTCGCCGTAGGGGCCCTCGTCGGCCATCTCGCCGGGATGGATCACCCCTTCCAGGACGATCTCGGCGCTGGCCGGCACCTGCAGGTCGCTGCCGATGCACTTCACCAGTTCGGTGCGGTGGCCGCGCAGCAGGCCGGCGAAAGCGTATTCGGAGAGGGTGTCGGGCACCGGCGTCACGGCGCCGAGGATGGTCGCCGGGTCCGCGCCCAGGGCCACGGCCACCGGGTAGGGCTGGTCCGGGTGCTTCTGGCACCACTCGCGGTAGTCCAGGGCGCCGCCGCGGTGGCTGAGCCAGCGCATGATGACCTTGTTGCGGCCGATCACCTGCTGGCGGTAGATGCCGAGGTTCTGCCGTTCCTTGTTCGGCCCGCGGGTGACTGTCAGGCCCCAGGTGATCAGCGGCGCGACGTCGCCGGGCCAGCAGGTCTGCACCGGCAGCTTGCCCAGGTCGACCGCCTCGCCCTCTTCGATGACTTCCTGGCAGGGCGCGTCCTTGAGCACCTTGGGCGCCATGCTGATGACCTTCTTGAAGATCGGCAGCTTGCTCCAGGCGTCCTTCAGGCCCTTGGGCGGCTCCGGCTCCTTGAGGAAGGCCAGCAGCTTGCCGATCTCGCGCAGTTCGGAGACGTCCTCGGCGCCCATGCCCAGGGCCACGCGCTCGGGGGTGCCGAACAGGTTGCCGAGCACGGGCACGTCGAAGCCGGTGGGTTTCTCGAACAGCAGGGCCGGGCCCTTGGCCCGCAGGGTGCGGTCGCACACCTCGGTCATTTCCAGCACCGGGGACACCGGCACCTGGATGCGCTTGAGCTGGCCGCGCTGCTCCAGGGCGGCGATGAACTCGCGCAGGTCGCGATACTGCATGGAAGTCTCGATGGCGTAGGCGAAGATGCGACAGTTTAGCCTTTAACACCACTTCGCAGAAACACGAAGGCCGGGTTTCCCCGGCCTCGTGGCTTGCAGCGATCAACCAGCGGCGCTTACTTGCTGCGCTTCATCGAGTCGAAGAACTCGTCGTTGGTCTTGGTCTGCTTGAGCTTGTCCAGCAGGAACTCGACGGCGGCGATCTCGTCCATCGGGTGCAGGATCTTGCGCAGGATCCACATGCGCTGCAGCTCTTCCTCGCCGGTCAGCAGCTCTTCGCGGCGGGTGCCCGAGCGGTTGATGTTGATCGCCGGGAACACGCGCTTCTCGGAGATGCGACGGTCGAGGATGAGTTCCGAGTTGCCGGTACCCTTGAATTCCTCGTAGATCACCTCGTCCATCTTCGAGCCGGTCTCGATCAGCGCGGTGGCGAGGATGGTCAGCGAGCCGCCTTCCTCGATGTTGCGCGCGGCGCCGAAGAAGCGCTTGGGCTTCTCCAGGGCGTGGGCGTCGACACCACCGGTGAGCACCTTGCCGGAGCTGGGGATCACGGTGTTGTAGGCACGCGCCAGGCGGGTGATGGAGTCGAGCAGGATGATCACGTCCTTCTTGTGCTCGACCAGGCGCTTGGCCTTCTCGATCACCATCTCGGCGACCTGCACGTGGCGGGTCGGCGGTTCGTCGAAGGTGGAGGCGACCACTTCGCCGCGCACGGTGCGCTGCATCTCGGTCACTTCTTCCGGGCGCTCGTCGATCAGCAGGACGATCAGGTGGCACTCGGGATTGTTGCGGGCGATGTTCGCCGCGATGTTCTGCAGCATGATGGTCTTGCCGGCTTTCGGCGGTGCGACGATCAGGCCGCGCTGGCCCTTGCCGATCGGCGAGCAGAGGTCGATCACCCGGCCGGTGAGGTCCTCGGTGGAGCCGTTGCCGGCTTCCATGGTCAGGCGCTTGGTCGGGAACAGCGGGGTCAGGTTCTCGAACAGGATCTTGTTCTTCGCGTTCTCCGGACGATCGAAGTTGATCGAATCGACCTTGAGCAGGGCGAAGTAGCGCTCACCTTCCTTCGGCGGGCGAATCTTGCCGACGATGGTGTCCCCGGTGCGCAGGTTGAAGCGGCGGATCTGGCTGGGCGAGACGTAGATGTCGTCCGGGCCGGCCAGGTACGAGGAGTCGGCGGAGCGCAGGAAGCCGAAGCCGTCCTGGAGAATCTCCAGCACGCCGTCACCGGAGATTTCCTCGCCGCTCTTCGCGTGCTTCTTCAGCAGCGCGAAGATGATGTCCTGCTTGCGCGAACGGGCCATGTTTTCCAGGCCCATGGCATCGGACATTTCCAGCAATTCGGTAATCGGCTTTTGCTTGAGTTCGGTCAGATTCATAAGAAGGAGGTGTTAGATAGATATGAGGAAAGGGGAAACAAGCATGTGAGCTCGTTAATGCCGTGCCGCAGAGTGACGACAGGATCGCTTGGAAATTCGAATAGGAAGTGCGTCGGCGACGGCTTGCAGGGGACAACGTAAAACAACGTTGCAGGCCCGAATGTAACACCCGCGCCAAGGGGCGTCTAGGGGACGGAATGAAAAAAGCCCCGCGTCGTGCGGGGCTTTTCCGGGGGCTGTCTCGACTCAGATGTTGCTGTCGAGGAAGGCCGCCAGTTGCGACTTGGACAGGGCGCCGACCTTGGTGGCCTCGACGTTGCCGCCCTTGAACAGCATCAGCGTCGGGATACCGCGCACGCCGTACTTCGGCGGGGTTTCCTGGTTCTCGTCGATGTTCAGCTTGCAGACTTTCAGCTTGCCCTGATAGTCCTTGGCGATCTCGTCCAGTACCGGCGCGATCATCTTGCACGGACCGCACCACTCGGCCCAGTAGTCCACCAGCACAGGACCATCGGCCTTCAGCACGTCCTGCTCGAAGCTGGCATCGGTAACGCTGACGATATGTTCGCTCATGAAATCTCTCCGTGGGAATCGGATGCGAAAAAAAGTGGGCCCATCATAGCCCGCCTTGGCCGCCTTCCGAAAGGCGCAGGCGATTGAGTGTCGCTATCGCCGGCCCCGGCGAAACCGATCGACGGCCCGGCGTTCGTTGGCACCGAAGGGCTATCGTGGCAGGATGTCGGGGTTAACAAACGGACCTTCGCACCATGCCCCATACCCCCGCCAAGACCTTCCCGCTGATCGCCGCCCTGGACCTGGGTTCCAACAGCTTCCACATGGTTTTGGCCAAGGCCGATCATGGCGAGATCCGCATCCTCGAGCGGCTCGGCGAGAAGGTCCAGCTGGCCGCCGGCATCGGCGAGGACCGCCTGCTCAACGAAGAAGCCATGCAGCGCGGCCTGGACTGCCTGCGGCGCTTCGCCCAGCTGATCAACGGCATGCCGCCGGGCTCGGTGCGGGTGGTCGGCACCAACGCCCTGCGCGAGGCGCGCAACCGCAACGAATTCACCCGCCGCGCCGAGGAAATCCTCGGTCACCCGGTGGAAGTCATCTCCGGCCGCGAGGAAGCGCGCCTGATCTACCTGGGCGTCTCGCACACCCTGCCGGACACCACCGGGCGCCGCCTGGTGGCCGACATCGGCGGCGGCAGCACCGAGTTCATCATCGGCCAGCGCTTCGAATCGCAGCTGCGCGAGAGCCTGCAGATGGGCTGCGTCAGCTACACCCAGCGCTATTTCAAGGACGGCAAGATCACCCCGGCCCGCTACGCCCAGGCCTACACCTCGGCGCGCCTGGAACTGATGGGCATCGAGAACAGCCTGCGCCGCCTGGGCTGGGACGAGGCCCTCGGCGCCTCCGGCACCATCCGCGCGGTGGGCCTGGCGATCCAGGCCGGCGGCCACGGCAACGGCGAGATCAACCCCGACGGCCTGGCCTGGCTCAAGCGCAAGGTGCTGAAACTGGGCGACGTGGACAAGCTCGACCTGGACGGCATCAAGCCGGACCGCCGGCCGATCTTCCCGGCCGGCCTGGCCATCGTCGAAGCGCTGTTCGACGCGCTCGACCTCAAGCAGATGCACCACTCCGAAGGCGCCCTGCGCGAAGGCGTGCTCTACGACCTGCTCGGCCGCCATCACCATGAAGACGTGCGCGAGCGCACCATCAGCGCGCTGATCGAGCGCTACCACGTCGACCTCGACCAGGCCGCCCGCGTCGAGGCCAAGGCCCTCCAGGCGCTGGAGCAGGTGGCCGAGCCCTGGAGCCTGCAGGACGACTGGCACCGCGAGCTGCTCGGCTGGGCCGCGCGCACCCACGAGCTGGGCCTGGACATCGCCCACTACCACTACCACAAGCACGGCGCCTACCTGATCGAGCACTCGGACCTGGCCGGCTTCTCCCGCGAGGACCAGCAGGTGCTGGCGCTGCTGGTGCGCGGCCATCGCCGCAACATCCCGGCGGACCGCTTCGCCGAGCTGGGCCCTGAGGGCGACAAGCTGATCCGCCTGTGCATCGTGCTGCGCTTCGCCATCCTCTTCCACCACATCCGCGGCACCCAGGAAATGCCGGACGTCACCCTCAAGGTGGGTTCGAAGAGCCTGGAAGTGCGCTTCCCCAAGGGCTGGCTGGAAGCCAACCCGCTGACCCAGGCCGACTTCGAACAGGAAGCCGGCTGGCTGCAGCGCGTGGGGTACCAGTTGAGCGTGAGCTGAGGGAGCCGACTGCGCCGAGGCGCTCTTCGTAGGATGGGTTGAGCCTGCGAAACCCATGCGGTGCTGGTGATGGGTATCGCTTCGCTCAACCCATCCTACGACGGCCACGGCCCCACCCCCGCCATTCCCCTGTAGGAGCGCGCCCTGCGCGCGAATCGCGGGCAGGGCCCGCTCCTACAAGAAGCCGCACCAACCTGGACCGTAGGAGCGGAGCTTCTCCGCGATAGCCGCAACCTCCGGCGCGATTCGCGGATGAGATCCGCTCCTACGAAACGCCTCACGCCGCGCCCAATGCCGGAGCGCGTCCTGCCGCGCAATCGCTTTTCGTAGGAGCGAGCTTGCTCGCGAACCGCCCCCGCTGCGGACCCGGGTTCGCGAGCAAGCTCGCTCCTACAAGGGTGATGAACCCATGAAAAAGCCCCGGCGCTTGCGCGGCGGGGCTTTTCGGGGCCGGGGCGGCTCAGCGCGCGCTGATCACCGGCGTGCACAGGCGCTCCAGCAGCATGGCCTGGGCGTTGCGCGGGTTCTGGTTGCCGGTGGGGTTCAGGCGCTGGTAGCTGCCATCGGGCTGCAGCACCCAGGCCTGGGTATTGTCGGCCAGGTACAGCTCCAGCTCCTTCTTCACCCGCTGCACCAGCTTCTTGCCTTCCACCGGGAAGCAGGTCTCCACGCGCATGTCGAGGTTGCGCTCCATCCAGTCGGCGCTGGAGAGGTAGAGCTTCTCGTCGCCGCCGTTGAGGAAGTAGTAGATGCGGCTGTGCTCGAGGAAGCGGCCGATGATCGAGCGCACCTGGATGTTGTGCGACACTCCCGGCACGCCCGGGCGCAGGCAACACATGCCGCGCACCACCAGGTCGATCTTCACCCCCGCCTGGCTGGCCTTGTACAGCGCACGGATGACCTTCGGGTCGGTCAGCGAGTTGACCTTGGCCATGATGTGCGCCGGCTTGCCTTCGGCGGCCTGGGCCGCCTCGCGGTTGATCATCTCCAGCAGGTTCTTCTTCAGCGTGAAGGGCGCGTGCAGCAGCTTCTTCATGCGCAGCGTCTTGCCCATGCCGATCAGTTGGTTGAACAGCTTGTGCAGGTCCTCGCACAACGCCACGTCGGCGGTGAGCAGGCTGTAGTCGGTGTACAGGCGGGCGTTGCCGGCGTGGTAGTTGCCGGTGCCCAGGTGCGCGTAGCGGCGCAGCTCGCCGTCCTCGCGGCGGAGGATGAGCATCATCTTGGCGTGGGTCTTGAAGCCGACCACGCCGTAGATCACCACCGCGCCGGCCTGCTGCAGGCGGCTGGCCAGTTGCAGGTTGGACTCCTCGTCGAAGCGCGCGCGCAGCTCGATCACCGCGGTGACCTCCTTGCCGTTGCGCGCCGCCTCCACCAGGGCGTCGACGATTTCCGAGTTGGCCCCGGAACGGTACAGGGTCTGCTTGATGGCCAGTACGTTCGGGTCCTTGGCGGCCTGGCGCAGCAGGTCCACAACCGGGGTGAAGGACTCGAAGGGGTGCATCAGCAGCACGTCCAGCTTGGCCAGCACGCCGAACATGTTCTCCTTCTTCTGCAGCAGCTTCGGAATGGTCGGGGTGAACGGCGGGTACTGCAGCTCCGGATGGCTGGCCAGGCCGGTGACGCTGAACAGGCGGGTCAGGTTGACCGGGCCGCTGACCTTGTACAGTTCGCTCTCGGCCAGGCCGAACTGCTTGAGCAGGTAGTTGGACAGGTGCGCCGGGCAGGTGTCCACCACCTCCAGGCGCACGGCGTCGCCGTAGCGCCGCGAGAACAGCTCGCCGCGCAGCGCGCGGGCCAGGTCCTCGACGTCCTCGGCGTCCACCGAGAGGTCGGCGTTACGCGTCAGGCGGAACTGGTAGCAGCCCTTGACCTTCATGCCGGAGAACAGGTCGTCGGCGTGGGCGTGGATCATCGAGGAGAGGAACACATAGTTGTCGCCCTCCCCGGCCACGTCCTCGGGCAGGCGGATGATCCGCGGCAGCGAGCGCGGCGCCGGGATGATCGCAAGGCCGGAGTCGCGGCCGAAGGCGTCCATCCCCTCCAGCTCGACCACGAAGTTCAGGCTCTTGTTCACCAGCAGCGGGAACGGGTGGGTCGGGTCGAGGCCGATGGGGGTGATGATCGGGGCGATCTCGTCGCGGAAGAAGCGCCGCACCCAGGCCTTGATCTTCGGCGTCCAGTAGCGCCGGCGGATGAAGCGCACGCCGTGCTTGGCCAGCTCCGGCAGCAGGATGTCGTTGAGGATGGCGTACTGGCGGCCGACCTGCTCGTGCACCTGCTCGCTGATCCGCGCCAGGGCCTGGTGCGGCAGCAGGCCGTCGGCGCCGGCCTGCTCGCGGGCGAAGGTGATCTGCTTCTTCAGGCCGGCGACGCGGATCTCGAAGAACTCGTCGAGGTTGCTGGAGAAGATCAGCAGGAACTTCAGGCGTTCGAGCAGCGGGTAGGACTCGTCCAGCGCCTGCTCCAGCACACGGATGTTGAACTGCAGCTGCGACAGCTCGCGATGAATGTAGAGGGCGCTGTCGTCGACGTTCACCGCCACCGCCGGGGCGGCGGGCGCCTCCACGGGGGGTTCGGCGACCACGGGGACCTCGACGGTCTCCAGGGTCTCGCTGACAGTCACTTCGGTTTCGATCAGGTCGGTAGCGTTCTGGCCTTCGGTATTCATCGCAAGTCTCGTCGCGGGGGCGTCAGCGCCCCCTTTTCAGTTGTTCTGCCGCACGTTTGGCGAAGTAGGTCAGGATGCCATCAGCGCCGGCGCGCTTGAAGGCCAGCAGCGATTCGAGAATCACCGCCTCGCTGAGCCAGCCATTCTCGATGGCCGCCATGTGCATCGCGTATTCGCCGCTGACCTGGTAGACGAAGGTCGGCGCGCGGAATTCGTCCTTGGCCCGGCGGACGATGTCCAGGTAGGGCATGCCCGGCTTGACCATGATCATGTCGGCGCCTTCGGCGAGGTCGGCGGCGATCTCGTGCAGCGCCTCGTCGCTGTTGCCCGGGTCCATCTGGTAGGTGGCCTTGCTGCCCTTGCCGAGGTTGGCGGCGGAGCCGACCGCGTCGCGGAACGGGCCGTAGTAGGCGCTGGCGTACTTGGCCGAATAGGCCATGATGCGCACGTTGGTGTGCCCGGTGGACTCCAGCGCCTCGCGGATGGCGCCGACGCGGCCGTCCATCATGTCCGACGGGGCCACCACCTGGGCGCCGGCCTCGGCGTGGGACAGCGCCTGCTTGACCAGCACGTCCACCGACTCGTCGTTCATCACGTAGCCGTTCTCGTCGAGGATGCCGTCCTGGCCGTGGCTGGTGAACGGGTCCAGGGCCACGTCGGTGATGATGCCCAGCTCCGGGAAGCGCTCGCGCAGGGCGCGGGTGGCGCGCTGGGCGATGCCCTCGGGGTTGTAGGCCTCGGCGCCGTCGAGGGACTTCTTCTCCAGCGGCGTGACCGGGAACAGCGCCAGCGCCGGGATGCCCAGTTCCACCAGTTGCTCGGCTTCCTCCAGCAGCAGGTCGATGGACAGGCGCTCGACGCCCGGCATCGAGGCGATGGCCTCGCGCTGGTTCTTGCCGTCGAGGACGAACACCGGAAGGATGAGGTCGTCGACGCTCAGCACGTTCTCGCGCACCAGGCGACGGGAGAACTCGTCGCGGCGGTTGCGGCGCAGGCGGGTGAAGGGGAAGGCACGTTCGGCGGAAATGAAGCTCACGGCGTACTCCAAGGCCCGGACAACAGGCACAGTGTGACAGTTATAGTCCGGGATTATGACCGATTGGTAACAAGGGGTAACAGTGACCCAGGGTCGCGGCAACCGGTCGCAGGGGCCCGAAGCCGCAGCATACGACCAAAGTAGGCGGCCCGGGCCATGCAAAGGCCAGCAAGCCGCCAGCAGGTGCCTTCCCCCCGGACGACAACCGCGTTAGGCTGCGCGTTCATTTTGCTGCGTTGCCTCGATAATGCTCCAACAATTCCTGCAGGATTTCGGCTATGTGGCCCTGTTCCTCGGCACCTTCTTCGAGGGCGAGACCATTCTGGTGCTGGCCGGCTTCCTTGCCTTCCGCGGCTACATGCAGCTCGAATACGTGATCGCCGTGGCCTTCCTCGGCAGCTACGCGGGCGACCAGCTCTGGTACTTCCTCGGCCGCCGCCACGGGCGCAAGCTGCTGGCGCGCAAGCCGCGCTGGCAGAAGCTCGGCGACCGCGCCCTGGAGCACGTGCGGCGGCGCCCGGACCTGTGGGTGCTGAGCTTCCGCTTCGTCTACGGCCTGCGCACGGTGATGCCGGTGGCCATCGGCCTGTCCGGCTATCCGCCGGGCCGCTACCTGCTGCTCAACGGCCTGGGCGCCATCGTCTGGGCCAGCGCGCTCGGCTCGGCGGCGTACTACTTCGGCAGCGTGCTCGAAGGCGTGCTGGGCAACATCAAGAAGTACGAACTCATGGTCCTCGGCGGCCTGCTCGCCATCGGCCTGCTGCTGTGGCTGCACCGGCGCATCAAGAACAGCCGCAACGGCAACTGATCAGGCCGGCTGCGCCTGCCGCCCCTCGTGGCGCAGGCCCCACAGCGCCAACAGGCTGAGGGCGGCATGGGCGCCCAGCAGCGCCAGCGCCCACCCCGGCAACGCCAGGCCGGCCGCTGCGGCGGTGATCGCCACCCAGGGCAGGTTCAGCAGCAGGCGCAGCCCTTCCAGCCGTGGCGCCCAGGCGCGGTTCTCCAGCCAGGCGCCGATGACGAACAGGCCGCAGGCCATCCACGCCCAGCCCAGCAGCAGCGCCGGCAGCGGCCAGCCCTCCCCCAGCCCCAACAGCAAAGTGCCGCCGACCACGTAGCCGGCGAACTGCACGGTCGCGTACCACTGCCGGCCGCGGGACAGCGGTACTTCGAACTTGCGGAAGGCGGCCAGGTCGGGCTTCTGCAGCGGATAGCGCGCCGCCACGTCGGCCGGGCGCCAGCCGGTGCGCATGAACCAGATGCGCAGCTTGTCCCACCAGTTGCCCGCCCGCCGTGCGTCGTTCCACAGCGCGGCATAGACCTGCAGGTTGGCCCACAGCGGGTTCCAGCTGGCCAGCGGCACGGTCACGCCGAACACCACCGGCTCCTCGTCCAGCTCTTCCTGGAAGGTGCCGAACAGGCGGTCCCAGAGGATGAACACGCCACCGTAGTTACGGTCCATGTAGACGGGGTTCTGCGCATGGTGCACGCGGTGGTTCGACGGGCTGACGAAGAACCATTCGAACCAGCCCAGCTTGGGAATGTGCCGGGTGTGCACCCAGAACTGGTAGAGCAGGTTAAGCGCCGCCACGCTGACGAACACCAGCGGCGGCACCCCGGCCACAGCCATCGGCAGGTAGAAGATCCAGCCGAACAGGAAGCCCGTGCTGGTCTGCCGCAGCGCCGTGCTGAGGTTGTATTCTTCGCTCTGGTGGTGCACCGCGTGGGCCGCCCAGAGGATGCTGCGCTCGTGGCCCAGGCGGTGGTTCCAGTAGTAGCAGAAGTCGTAGAAGACGAAGGCGAACACCCAGACCCAGGCGCTTTGCGCGGACAGCTCGAAGAGCGCCAGGTGCTGCCAGGCGAACACGTAGGTGACCAGGCCGATGCCCTTGGTCAGCAGGCCGCTGGTGGTGGACAGCACCCCGGCGCTGAGGCTGTTCAGGGCGTCGCTCAGGCGATAGGTGGAGGTGCCGCGCCAGCGGTCGGCCAACAGCTCCAGCGCGATCAGCAGGAAGAAGAACGGCACCGCGAAGAGGATGTAGTTCATGGCGCGACCGAATCGTTATGCTTATGGATACCGATCCTAGTCCTCTGGCGCCCGGCTACAACGGCCGCCGGTGACAACCCGGCCGGCATATGGCGACAGCCACGTCGCCGCCACCGGCCAACCCCGAACCAGGAGTACCTGCATGCACAAGAAAGTTGCCGTCATCCTCTCCGGCTGCGGCGTCTACGACGGCGCCGAGATCCACGAAAGCGTGATCACCCTGCTGCGCCTGTCCCAGCGCGGCGCGCAGGTGCAGTGCTTCGCCCCGGACATCGCCCAGCACCACGTGGTCAACCACCTCACCGGCGAGGAAATGCCGGAGAGCCGCAACGTGCTGGTGGAATCCGCGCGCATCGCCCGCGGCGAGATCAAGGACGTGCGCGAGGCGAAGGTCGAGGACTTCGACGCGCTCATCGTCCCCGGCGGCTTCGGCGCAGCGAAGAACCTGTCCAACTTCGCCTTCGAGGGCGACCAGTGCGAGGTCGAGTCGGACGTGCTGGCCCTGGCCAAGGCCTTCGCCGCCGCGCACAAGCCGGTGGGCCTGATCTGCATCGCCCCGGCCATGGCCGAGCGCATCTACGGCCCGGGCATCGAATGCACCATCGGCTGCGACGCCGACACCGCCGCCGCCCTCACCCGCATGGGCGCCAAGCACGTCGACTGCCCGGTGGACGAGATAGTCGAGGACAGCCGCCACAAGCTGGTGACCACCCCGGCGTACATGCTGGCGCAGAACATCGCCGAGGCGGCCAGCGGGATCAACAAGCTGGTGGATCGGGTGCTGGAGTTGGCCTAAGGCAGGCTTGGAGCTGGAGGCTGGAGGCTGGAGGCTGGAGGCTGGAGGCTGGAAGTCGTACGGCTTCTAGCTTTCGGCTTCAAGCTTCCAGCGTCTCTTTTAGCTTCTGCTCAACCGCGTCAACAACCGATCCAGCGCATTGGCGAAAGCCTGCCGATCCTTGTCGCCATAAGGCGCCTGGCCGCCGCCCATCTGCCCCTGGTCGCGCAGGTCGGTGAGCAGGTTGCGCATGGCCAGGCGTTCGCCCATGTTCTTCGCGTCGAACTCGCGGCCGCGCGGGTCCAGGGCGTCCACGCCCTTCTTCACCAGGCGGTCGGCCAGCGGCACGTCGCTGCAGATCACCAGGTCGCCCGGCTCGGCCTGCTCCACCAGGTAGTCGTCGGCGGCGTCCATGCCGCTGGGCACCACCACCAGGCTGACGCAGGCGAACGGCGGCTTGGCCACCGGCTGGCCGGCGACCATCACCACTTCCAGCTTGCGCTTCAGGGCGAACTTCGCCACCAGTTCCTTCGCCGCGCGCGGGCAGGCGTCGGCATCGATCCAGATACGCATCGGACTCGTTTCCCGAAAATGACGACGGCCAGTATCACACTGGCCGTCGGGGTTTGCCGCGCGCCGCCTCAGGGCAGCGCCGCGGCCTTGCGTTTCTCCGCCAGCAGGCTGCGCCCGTAGAGCACGGCCACCGCCAGCAGCGCCAGGGCCTGGGCCGATAGCGAGTAGGCGTCGGCCTTGATGCCCAGCCAGTCGAAGTCGAAGAAGGGCACCGGACGGGTGCCGATCACCCCGGCTTCCTGCAGGGCCACCACGCCGTGCCCGGCGAACACCACCGAGAGCGCGCAGAGCAGCGCGGCGTTGACGGTGAAGAACAGCTTCAGCGGCAGTTTCGCCGAGCCGCGCAGGATCACCCAGGCCAGGCCGACCAGCAGCACCGCGGCGCAGCCGGCGCCGGCGATGACAGCCTGGTGCCCGGCCGGGCCGGCCTGCAGCCAGAGGGTTTCGTAGAACAGGATGACCTCGAACAGCTCGCGGTACACCGAGAAGAACGCCAGCACGGCGAAGCCGAAGCGCCCGCCGCCGCCCACCAGGCTGCTGCGGATGTAGTCCTGCCAGGCCGCGGCGTGGCGGCGGTCGTGCATCCACACGCCGAGCCAGAGCACCATCACGCAGGCAAACAGCGAGGTGAAGCCCTCCATCAGCTCGCGCTGGGCGCCGCCGATGTCGATCACGTAGGCCGCCAGCGCCCAGGTGGCGAAGCCGGCGACGAAGGCCAGGCCCCAGCCGACGTGCACGCCGCGAGTGGCGGCTTCCTGCCCGGTGTTGCGCAGGAAGGCGAGGATGGCGGCGAGCACCAGGATGGCTTCCACGCCCTCGCGCAGCAGGATCAGCAGGGCCGAGACGAAGCTGATGGTGCTGCTCAGGGAGTCGCCGCTGAGTGCCTTGGCGGCTTCGCCAAGCTTGCCCTTGGCGCGCTCCAGCTGCTGCGCCACCTGGGCTTCGGGCAGGCCGTCGCGCAGCGTCTGGCGGTAGGCCATGAGTTCTTTCTCGGTGGCCTTGCGCAGGGTGGCGTCGACGTTGTCCAGCGAGCTTTCCACCAGTTCGAAACCTTCCAGATAGGCGGCGACCGAGAGGTCGTAGGCCTGGTCGTGGTCGCCCTGGCGGTAGATGGCGAAGCTCTTGTCGAGGGTCGCGGCGGTGTAGTCGATCAGTTGCGCCGGGCCGCGGTGTTCCAGCGGCGGGTGGGCGCGCAGGGCGCGGAAGCTCTGCGCGGCGGCGTCGCCGTCACGGGCGGCCACTTCGGCCGGGGTCTGGGTGGCCAGGCTCGCCAGCGGGTAGGCGTGGGCGCCGTCGGGCTGGGCCTCGGCGGCGCTCAGGCCGGCCACGTAGGCGGCCAGGTCCCAGCGCTGGCGCTCGTCCAGCTGGTCGGCGAAGGCCGGCATGTCGGTGCCGGCGATGCCCAGGCCGATCACCGTGCGCAGGTCGTAGAGGCTCAGCTGGTCCAGGCGCGCGCGGGCCGTGAGGTCGGCCGGCGGCGGCTGCAGGCCGATGCCCGCCGGGCCGTCGCCCTTGCCGGCGTCGCCATGGCAGATCGAGCACTGCTGGGCGAAGAGGGGCGCGCCGCGGGCCGGGTCGGGGGTGATGGCGGGGGTCTGCACCACCTGGTAGACATCCGCCAGTCGCGCTTCCAGGTGCCGCGCCTGCTGCGCCACCAGGGCGCCGGGCTGGCGCTGCTCGATGGCGCGGCGCAGGCCGGCCACCTCGCGCTCCAGCTCGGCCCGCTCGGGGCGCGCCGGCAAGGCCAGCAGCAGCGCCTGCAGCTGGCCGGCGAACTCCAGTTGTTCCTTGTATTCGGCGGCGTCGAGCACCTGCCCGGCGTTCACCGTCGGCGGATAGTCGGCTGCCAGGTAGCTCAGCAGGTGCAGGGCCTGGGAGGGGTCGACCGGCGCGTCGGCCAGGGCCGTGAGGCTGGCGCCGCAAAGCAGCGGCAGCAGCCAGATGAGAAGCGTTGGAAGGCGCATGGCGGAAGGCGAATGAGAATGGAGGGCGCCAATACTACTCCGCCACTATTCGGGCGCCTAGGCGGCGCCCGTCGGCTTCACACCGGGGCGCGGCGGACGGTGGCCAGCAGCGCGGCGGCGCCGAGGAACAGGCTGGCGAAGGTGCGGTTCATCAGCCGCCGCTGGCGCGGCGAGCGCAGCGCGCGCAGCACCCGCGCGGCCAGCCCGGTGTAGCCGGCCATGACGATCAGGTCGACGCAGATCATGGTGGCGCCCATGATCACGTACTGCATCGCCATCGGCCGGTGCGGGTCGACGAACTGCGGCAGCACGGCGAGCATGAAGATCACCGCCTTGGGGTTGCTGGCGTTGACCAGGAAGCCGCGCAGCACCAGGCTCAGCGGGCGGCCGATGGGGCGCTCGGCGTCGGCCTGCATCACCTGCGGGGCGGCGCTCCACTGGCGCCAGGCGAGGTAGGCCAGGTAGACCACGCCGAACCACTTGATGACGCTGAAGGCCAGCGCCGAGGTGGCCAGCAGCGCGCCGACGCCGGCGGCGACCACGGCGATCTGCAGGGCCAGGCCGATCTGCAGGCCCAGGGCGTTCCAGTAGCCGCGCCAGAAGCCGTACTGCAGGCCGCAGGACATCGAGGCGATGGCCCCGGCGCCGGGCGACAGGCTGATCACCCAGCAGGCGATGAAGAAGGCGAACCAGGTACTGGCGAGCATGGTGGACCTCGTGGCGAAAAATCTTGTTACGGGTAACCAGTGTGCCCGAGTCGCACGTTGCCGTGTAGGGCGCCGACGAAGTCCGTAGGAGCGACTGTCTATTGGGTTCCCGCGTTCGCGGGAATGACGTCGGAAAACACGAATCTTAATCCCGTCATTCCCGCGAACGCGGGACGCGGCTCCATCGCGAACAGCGCTTGCGCTGGCCCGAAGGGGAATAACCCAGAAAACAACGTAGGAGTGGATCTCATCCGCGAATCGCGCCGATACCTCCGGCATTCCCCTGTAGGAGCGCGCCCTGCGCGCGAATCGCGGGCAGGGCCCGCTCCTACAGGTGTGGAGGAAGCCCGGCGCGGAGCCGGCCGATCAGCTCGGCAGGTCCTTGCGCAGTTTCACCGGCTCTTCGCCGCGCTTGCGCGCCAGGGCGCCGCGCAGGCGGATGTTGAGGGCTTCCACCGCCAGCGAGAAGGCCATGGCGAAGTAGACGTAGCCCTTGGGCACGTGGACCTCGAAGGCCTCGGCCACCAGCACGGTGCCGACCACGATGAGGAACGACAGCGCCAGCATCTTCAGCGACGGGTGCTTGTCGATGAAGTCGCTGATGGTGCCGGCGGCGAGCATCATCACGCCGACCGAGATGACGATGGCGGCGATCATCACCGGTACGTTCTGCACCAGGCCCACGGCGGTGATCACCGAGTCCAGGGAGAAGATGATGTCGATGATCGCGATCTGCACGATCACCGCCATGAAGCCGCGGCTCTTGGCGCTGCCCTGCCCGCCTTCCTCGGCGCCTTCCAGGCTGTGGTAGATCTCCATGGTGCTCTTGAACAGCAGGAACAGGCCGCCGAAGAACAGGATCAGGTCGCGCCCGGAAACGCCCTGGCCGAACACCTCGAAGAGGTCGGCGGTCAGGCGCATCACCCAGGTGATCGACAGCAGCAGGAGAATCCGCGTACCCATCGCCAGCGCCAGGCCGAAGAACCGCGCCTTGGGCTGCTGCGCCGCCGGCAGGCGGCTGACCAGGATGGAGATGAAGATGATGTTGTCGATGCCCAGGACGATCTCCAGGGCGGTCAGGGTCAGAAAGGCAACCCAGATTTCAGGGCTAGCGAGCCATTCCATAGTGCGTGGGTATCCGTGTGGGAACAGGGGTTGTGGTTGTTATCTTCCGCTGCTCAGCCCGGGCCCTTTCCAGCGCCGGATGGCCTTCTGGAAGAACAGGCTATTGGGCACCTGCAGCAGGGCGCTGGTGCCGTCCTCGAAGGTTTCCTCGAGGGTGGTGTAGAGCAGGTTGATGGCGCTGACGCGGCCCTTCACGCCGGGCTTGTCGGCCGACTCGATGACCTCCACCAGGTCGCCCAGGCGGAACGGCCCGACGGTGAAGATCAGCACCGCGCAGAACAGGTTGGAGAGCACGCTCCAGATGGCGAAGAAGGCCACCGCGGCGACCGCGACGAAGCCGGTCAGCGCGGTCCACAGCACCTGGGCGGAAACCCCCAGGCGCTCCAGCACCATCATCAGCGCCGAGCCCATGATCAGCCAGCGCAGGCCGCCACGCAGCGGCAGCAGCAGTTCGTGGGGGATCGGGTAGCGCAGGGCCAGGCGGTTCAGCCCGCGCGCCACCATGCGCTGCAGCACCCAGGCCAGCAGCAGGATGAGGATGATCTGCAGGCCGCGCAGCAACGGATCGCTCCAGGCGACGAGCAGCGGCAGGTCTTCCATCACTCGGCCCCTTCGAGTTGGGCCTGGAGGTTCTCCAGGGTTTCCAGGGCCACCAGCCAGGCTTCCTCGACCTCGGCCTCGCGCGTCTTGAGCGCCGCCTGCTGGGCCAGCAGGTCACGCAGCTCGTCCTTGCGCGCATTCTCGTAGAGGGCGCTGTCGCCGAGCTTTTCTTCCAGCGCGGCGAGCTTCTCGTGCAAGCCGCCCAGCTCCTTCTCCAGCTTGTCCGCCTCGCGCTTGTGCGGCGCCAGTTGCTGGCGCAATGCGGCGGCGGCCTGGCGCTGGGCGCGCTTGTCGGTCTTCTCGGCGGCCGCCGCGCCGGCATTGGCGACCGGCGCCTGACGCGCGCGGAAGTCCACCAGCCAGCGGGCGTAGTCGTCGAGGTCGCCGTCGAAGTCCTGCACGCGGCCGTCGGCCACCAGCAGGAACTGGTCGGTGGTGCTCTTGAGCAGATGGCGATCGTGGGACACCACCACCACCGCCCCGGAGAACTCCTGCAGGGCCATGGTCAGGGCCAGGCGCATCTCCAGGTCGAGGTGGTTGGTCGGTTCGTCGAGCAGCAACAGGTTGGGCTTCTGCCAGGCGATCAGCGCCAGCGCCAGGCGCGCCTTCTCGCCACCGGAGAAGTTCAGCACCGGCTCGTCGCAGCGCGCGCCGCGGAAGTCGAAGCCGCCGAGGAAGTCACGCAGGGTCTGCTCGCGCTCGCCCGGGGCGATGCGCTGCAGGTGCAGCAGCGGGCTGGCCTTGGCGTCCAGCGAGTCGAGCTGGTGCTGGGCGAAGTAGCCGATGGCGAGGTTCTCGCCGCGCGCCAGGTGTCCGCCGAGCAGCGGCAGGTCGCCGGAGAGGGTCTTGATCAGCGTCGACTTGCCGGCGCCGTTGGGGCCCAGCAGGCCGATGCGCGCGCCGGGCACCAGTTGCAGCTTGACCTTCTCCAGCACCGTCTTCTCACCATAGCCCAGGCGCGCCTCGGACAGGTCGAGCAGCGGGCTGGAAATCTTGTCCGACTCGCGGAAGACGAAGTCGAACGGCGAATCGACGTGGGCCGGGGCCAGCTCCTCCAGGCGTTCCAGGGCCTTGATGCGGCTCTGCGCCTGGCGCGCCTTGGTGGCCTGGGCGCGGAAGCGGGCGATGTACTTTTCCATGTGGGCGCGCTGCGCCTGTTGCTTCTCGTAGGCCTGCTGCTGCTGCGCCAGGCGCTCGGCGCGGGTGCGCTCGAAGGCCGAGTAGCCGCCGCGGTAGAGCGTCAGCTTGCGCTGTTCGAGGTGCGCCACGTGGTCGACCACGGCGTCGAGGAAGTCGCGGTCGTGGGAGATGAGGATGAGCGTGCCCGGGTAGCCCTTCAGCCACTCCTCCAGCCAGAGGATGGCGTCGAGGTCGAGGTGGTTGGTGGGTTCGTCGAGCAGCAGCAGTTCGGACGGGCACATCAGCGCCTGGGCCAGGTTCAGGCGCATCCGCCAGCCGCCGGAGAAGTCGCCGACGCGGCGCTCCATCTGCTCGGCGGTGAAGCCCAGGCCGGCCAGCAGCTTGCGCGCCCGCGCGTCGGCGGTGTAGCCGTCGGCGTTGTCCAGTTCGGTGTGCAGGCGCGCCACGGCGGCGCCGTCATGGGCGTTCTCGGCGGCGGCCAGCTGCGCCTGGATCTCGCGCAGGCGCACGTCGCCGTCGAGGACGTAGTCCACGGCCTGGCGCTCGAGGGTGTCCACCTCCTGGCGCATGTGCGCGATGCGCCAGTCGGCGGGAATCCGGTAGTCGCCGGCGTCCTGGCCGAGCTGGCCACGCAGCAGGGCGAACAGGCTCGACTTGCCGGCGCCGTTGGCGCCGATCAGGCCGACTTTCTGGCCAGCATGCAAGGTCAGTTCGGCACCTTCCAGCAAGCGCTGGGGGCCACGCTGTAGCGTAAGATTTTGTAGTCGAATCATGGCGGCGGAGTTTATCAGCTTCGCCGCGCAACCGCTGTGGGAGCCCTATGACAGAAGATATCTGGTCGTTTGCCCTCGACCTCTATGCGCAGCCGGGCGTCGAGGCGGCCTGCCTGGACTTGCAGGAAGCCGGCGCCGACGTCTGCCTGCTGCTGGCCGGGGCCTGGTTCGCCGCCTGTGGCCGGGCCTGCTCCGGACAACGCCTGGATACCCTGGCGAAGGCCTCCGCCAACTGGCAACGCGAGGTGGTGAAGCCGCTGCGGACGCTACGCCAGCAGTGGAAGACCGCGGCACGGAACGACGCCCACCTGGAGAAATTGCGGGAAACCCTGAAAACGCTGGAGCTGCGCGCCGAACGCCTGCAACTGGAACGGCTGGCGGAAGCGGGACGGGACTGGACGGAAGCGGGAAGGGACGAACTGGACGCCTGGCTGCAGGGCTGCGCCGGCGAGGCAGGGAAGGCTCGCCGCAGTGCGCTGCAACAGCTGCGCACCGCGGCGGCTTCGCGAGCGGCGTCTTAGGAAGCGCTGCTCGGAGTGGCGGTCGGAGCGCTCGGCGCTACCGGAGCCGGTGCGGCACTGGCGACCGGAGCGGTCGACGCGGCCGGGGCAGCGGGAGCAGCCGGGGTAGCGGCCGGAGCTGCAGGCTTGGCGGCGACGGCGGGCTTGGCCGCGGGCTTCGCAGCGGCGGGCTTGGCGGCCGGTTTGGCAGCAGGCTTCGCAGCGGCAGGCTTGGCAGCCGGTTTGGCGGCGGGCTTCGCAGCAGCAGGCTTGGCGGCCGGTTTGGCAGCAGGCTTCGCAGCGGCAGGCTTGGCAGCCGGTTTGGCGGCGGGCTTCGCAGCAGCAGGCTTGGCGGCCGGTTTGGCAGCAGGCTTCACAGCGGCGGGCTTGGCAGCCGGTTTGGCGGCAGGCTTCGCAGCAGCAGGCTTGGCGGCCGGTTTGGCAGCAGGCTTCGCAGCGGCAGGCTTGGCAGCCGGTTTGGCGGCGGGCTTCGCAGCAGCGGGCTTGGCAGCCGGTTTGGCGGCGGGCTTCGCAGCAGCGGGCTTGGCAGCCGGTTTGGCGGCGGGCTTCGCGGCGGCAGCCTTGGCAGCCGGTTTGGCGGCAGGCTTCGCAGCAGCAGCTTTGGCAGCCGGCTTGGCGGCGGGCTTCGCGGCAGCAGCTTTGGCAGCCGGCTTCGCGGCGGGCTTCGCAGCGGCAGCTTTGGCAGCCGGTTTAGCGGCGGGCTTCGCAGCAGCAGTTTTAGCAGCCGGCTTGGCGGCGGGCTTCGCGGCAGCAGCCTTGGCAGCCGGTTTGGCGGCAGGCTTCGCAGCAGCAGGCTTGGCAGCCGGCTTGGCGGCAACGGCCTTGGCGGCCGGTTTGGCGGCAGGCTTGGCAGCGGCAGCCTTGACCACCGGCTTGGCGGCGACGGGCTTGGCGGCGGCAACGGGCTTGCGGCTGGACAGCGACTTACCGACCGCTTCCTTCACCTTGCTCACGCCCTGGGCCAGCTTCAGGCTTTCCTGGACGTCACGCTTGAGGTTGGCGATGTAGGTGCGGGTTTCCGCCTGGCGGCTCTTCAGAGTTTCCAGCACCTCTTCCAGCTCTGCGATGCCGGCCTTGGCCTTGGCTTGTGCCTTGGCCTTCCCGGCCTTGCCTGCTTCCTGCAGTTTGGTGCGTGCCTTGTGCAGTTTGTCCTGCGCTTTGGCACGTTGCTTTTCCAGCTTGGCGTGCAGTTTCTCGGAGTCCACCAGGGCCTGCTTGCAGGCGGTCTCCAGATGCTCGATCAGACTGTTGGAAAGTTGCTGCAGCAGATGCAAAGGGGTGGTGACAGGTTTCTTGTTGGCCGACATGACGTGCCTCCTGGCGTACGTGGTTGCGCCCATACTAGACCCGCGCAGGCCCTCTCGCCAACGCCCCCATAAAGCTGAAACCCGCGCCAGGCACAATCTGCAGCCGTTTTTCCACAGGCCGGAGAGCAGCCCGCGGACACGCTATCTCCAGCGACCCCCTCGCCAACGACGCCACAGACTGCCGCCACGAGGCCGTCAGGCGGAACTTACCGAAAGGCTGTAAGCCACGTGGTACGTGGCTTACAGCCATCTCAACGAGGTTTTCGCAGGCATGAAAAAAGGGCGCGTCCGCAAGGACAGCGCCCCTTTTCCCGCCCGCCAAAATCAGGCGGTGACCGTGCGCTGTTCGTGGGCGTTGTGCAGCACCTCGATCAGGCAATCTTCCAGCTCGAAACGCTCGTGAAGCTGTTGGCACAGCAGCTTCAACTCGCTGGTGAGGCAGGTGCCTTCGCGGCAATCGCCATTGTCGCAGCGATCGTTGAAGTTCAGCGCGGACGCGGTGATGGCTTCCAGGCGCGGGTAGATCTGCTTGGCCAGTTCCAGGCCACGCGCATCGCCAAAGGCCTTGGCCTCGTCCATCAGCTGTTCGTAGACCTCGAAGTGGCCAGCGGAGACGTAGTCCAGCAGTCGCTGGCAGAAGTTCTCCAGCCCCTCGCCGTTGACGGCGGGCGCCTGGGGCCCGGATAGCGAATCGAAGGCCTGGATGAGTTCCTGGCGGTCACGCAACCAGCGGTCGATCAGCTGGTGGACGCCTCCCCAACGTTCCTGGGCATTGCGGCAGCTCTCGAGCATCTTGTCCTCGCTTCCCTCGGCCTGTCCCGGCGGTTCCACGGCGGGACAATTCTCTGTCGAATGCGGGCACTCGCCGGCGTTCTACCGCTCTGATGGCGGAATCCCGGCGGTGCGGAAGACCAGAGTATGCCCACGGGATGTCCGCTTCAAGACACCTTTCGCGGGAAAATTCATACGAGCGTTTAATCGGCAGCCCGCGGCGGCGCTGGCTTCGCGCCGTAGGACAGTTCTGCCGCCGCGCGGCGATCAGCCGCGGCGCAGAAACTGGAAGACGGCGAACAGGGCGAAGCCGACGAAGGCCAGCAGGCTCCACTCCGGGATGCTCAGGCTGAGCAGCGTCCAGGTCACCTCGGCGCAGTCGGCCGAGCCGTGGAACATGGTCCAGAGGATGTCCGCGTAGGGCATGGTCTGCATCATGTAGTCCAGCGGCGGCAGGCAGGAAGGCAGCTGGTCCGGCGGCAGGGTCTGCAGCCAGATCTGCCGGCCGGCGGTAGCGGCGCCGCCCAGCGAGCAGAGCAGCACCAGCACCGAGTAGATGCGCCGGCCGCGGCCATGCAGCGCGGCGATCAGCGAGAACAGCCCGGCGCCGGCGAAGAAGATGCGCTGCACGATGCACAGTGGGCAGGGTTCCAGGCCAACGACGTACTGCAGGTAGAAACCGGCGCCAAGCATGGCGGCGCAGGCGAGGAAGGCGAGGAAGAACAGGGAACGCGGGCTGGCCAGGTTCATGGCGGCTCCAGTGGCACGGCATTTTCGGAAAGGCCGCTACGGTAGAGGAAATTCCGCGGGCCTTTCAAGGCTGCGGGCTAGACTGGGCCGGACAGCCATCAGGGAATTCCTACCATGCGTCGACAGCTGATCCTACTCGCCGCGCTGCTGTTCGTCCCCCTCCCCGGCGCATTCGCCGCTTCGGTCGTGGAGCGGCTCAAGGTGCCCGAAGGGTTCCGCATCGAGGTGCTCAGCGACCAGGTCCCCAACGCCCGCGCCATGGCCCTGGGCAGCGAGGGCACGCTCTTCGTCGGCAGCCGCGAGGCCGGCAAGGTGTACGCCCTGCGCCCCGGCGAACAGCGCCCGCGGGTGATCGCCAGCGGCCTGAAGATGCCCAGCGGCGTGGCCTTCCACCAGGGCGATCTGTACGTCTCGGCTGTCAGCCGCCTCTACGTGCTGCGCGACATCGAGACGCACCTGGATGCGCAGCCAGAACCCGAGGAACTGCCGCCGCAGTTCCCCGGCGAGACGCACCACGGCTGGAAGTTCATCGCCTTCGGCCCCGACGGCAAGCTCTACGTGCCGGTGGGCGCGCCCTGCAACATCTGCCGCCCGGACCGCGAGCGCTACGCCAACCTGCAACGCATGCAGCCGGACGGCAGCCAGCGCGAGGTGGTGGCCTATGGCGTGCGCAACACCGTGGGCTTCGACTGGGATGCCCGGGGCCGGCTGTGGTTCACCGACAACGGCCGCGACCTGCTCGGCGACGACCAGCCCGATGACGAACTGAACCGCGTGAGCAAGGCCGGCGACGACTTCGGCTACCCGGACTGCCACGCCGGGAACATCGCCGACCCGGAGTTCGCCCAGCGCCCCTGCTCGGCCTTCGTCGCGCCGGTGGCCGGCCTCGGTGCCCACGTGGCGGCGCTGGGCATGCGTTTCTACAGCGGCGAGCAGTTCCCCGCCGAGTACCGCGGCAACGTCTTCATCGCCGAGCATGGCTCGTGGAACCGCAGCCGCAAGGTCGGCTACCGGGTGGTGCGCGTCGAGCTGAACGCGGACGGCTCGCTGAAACGCCAGAGCCTGTTCGCCGAGGGCTGGCTGCAGCCCGGCGAGGAAGTGCTGGGACGCCCCGCCGACGTGCTGGTGGCCGCGGACGGTTCGCTGCTGGTGAGCGACGACATGGCCGGGGCGATCTACCGCATCCGCTACGTCGGCAAGTAGGCGAAAGCCGTCAGCCAAAACGAAAGCGGCGCCCGAGGGCGCCGCGTTTCATCCGAACCGTCTTACGCTTTCGCAGGCAGCTGGACTGCACTGCCTACGGGCGCGCCGAACAGGCCGAGGCCTTCCTGGAACAGCCTGTTGCTGCGCTCGGTCTCCCCCAGGTGCGCCAGCAGGCGCGCAAGCTCGGCGCAGGTCTCGGCGCTGTGCTGGCGGGCCAGGCTGGCCTCCAGGTAGTCGCGGGCCTTGCCCCAGAGCTTGTCGGCCAGGCACAGGCGGCCCAGGGACAGGAGCAGCACGGGGTCGTCGGGGTACTTCTTCAGCCAGGCCTCGGCGTTCTGCAGCTGGCGCGCCGGGTCGCCGCCGCGGGCCTTGCCGTAGAGCAGCATCAGGCGCTCGTCGTAGCCTTCCTTGAGGGCCTGGCGCAGGACCTTCTCCGCCTCCTCGGGCGCGCCCAGGCGCAGCAGTTGCTGGGCATAGGCGGCGACCAGCAGCGGCTGGGCGCGCAGGTTGGCGGGCAGGTTCTGCCAGGTCTGGGTGAGCGGCTGCAGGGCCGTCTCGCCCTGCCCCACGCCCTGCTCGCCGGCGACTTCCAGGGCGGCGATCCAGGCGCGGCGCTCCAGGTCGCTGAGCTGGGCGTTCTCCAGCACGCGCTCCTTGCGCAGTTCCGGCAGCAGGGCCAGCAGCGGCCGCCAGTCCTGCAGGCTGACGTAGAGCTGCTGGAGCAGGCGCAGCACCGTGGGGTGGCGCGGGTGTTCCTCGTGCAGTTTCACCAGCACCGCGCGGGCCGGCTCGAAGGCGCCACGGTTGATCAGCAGTTGCGCGCGCGTCAGGCCCACGGCCAGCTCCGTGCCGGGCTGGCGTTCGAGGGCGCGGTCGAGCAACTGGTCGCACTCGTCGAAGCGCCCCAGCTCGTTGGCCGCGCGGGCCGCGCCCAGGTAGCTGGACAGGCTGTGCTCGTTCAGTTCGGCGGCGCGCCGCAGGTGGCGCAGGGCCGGGGCCCAGTGGCCTTCGGCGAGGTCGCGCTGGCCGTGTTCCTCGGCCATTTCGGCGCGGCGGCGGCGGTTGAAGCGCGACCAGGGGTTGACCACCCGCCCGGACACGCCGAGCAGGCGCAGCGCCAGGCGGATGGCCAGGTACAGCAGCCAGACCAGCGCCAGCAGGGCGAGGAAGGTCCACAGGCTGGATTCGTAGCGGAAGCTCTTATAGGCGATCAGCACGTAGCCCGACTGCTCGGCGATGGCCAGGCCGACCAGGGTAGCGGCCACCACCAGGGCCAGGACCAGCAGGTAGACGCGGCTCATTGGCTACCCTCCGCCTGGGGCGCGGCGGGCGCCTGCTGCTGGTCGAGGGCGGCCTGGTCGCGGCGCACCACGTAGGCCTGCAGGGCGCCCAGCGCCGGGCTCAGGTCGGGCGCCTGCACGGCCACCGGCTGCTGCGCCAGTTCGTCGATGCGCAGGCCCAGGGCGCGGCTGTCGGCGAGGTCGGCGTTGAAGAAGTCGCCGAGGATCTGCCGGGCCTGCTTCAGGGCCTGTTCGTAGACTTCCTGACGCCCGTTGAGCGCGGCCCACTGCGCCTGCTCCAGGGCCAGGCTGAGGGCCAGGCGCACACGCGTCAGCTGTTGCCCGGAGAGCAGCGGGCGCACGTCCTGGCCGGCGTTGAAGTCGATGCGCACGTAGCGCGAGATGCGTTCCCACCACTGGTCCAGGGTGCTGCTGCCGTCGCCCCAGGCGGTGGCCGAGGCCTTGCCCGGGCCTTCCTTGAAGCTCGGCTCCAGCGGTTGCAGCTGGGCGGCCTGCTCGCGCAGCGCGCCGAGTTGCAGGAACAGCCCGGTGCGGTCCGGCTGCGGCAGGCTGCGCAGGGTTTCGAGGCTCTTGGCGAGTTGCGCGCGGGCGGCGAAGGCGCCCGGGTCGTTCTGCGCGCGGAGGATGTCGTCGGCGCCCTGCACCAGCTGGGTGGCGCTGTCGATGTCCTGCAATGCGGAGAGGCGCAGCGAGGCGAGGCGCATCAGGTGCTCGGCCTCGGCCAGGCGCCATTGCTGGCGGCTCTGCCCGAGAACCTGCTTGAACTGCTGGGCCAGTTGCTGCTGGTCGCCCTGCAGTTCGACCACCAGGCGCCGGCGGGCCTCCAGCTCGTCGGCGCTGGGCAGCGCGTCCAGGCGCTTGTCCAGCGCGCTGTTGTGGTTGAGCAGGCTCTGCGCCTCGCCGCGGGTTTCTTCCAGCTGTTGCGCGCGGGCCTGGTCGCGGGCCTGCAGCTGCTGCGTCTGCCACAGCCCCCAGCCACCAACGCCGAGGCCGGCGACGCCGACCAGCAGGGCGAGCAGGGCCAGGCCGTTGCCGGACCGGGCCGGAGCGGGCGGGGTCGGCTCGACGGGGGTATCTTGCGGGGTGTCTTGGGGAGTGACGGCTTCGCTCACAGGTCCATCCTTCGCTCGGAAATTATTCTTCGTCGGCGCCCCTGAGCGCCTCCAGCAAGGCCGCGGCATTCGCCCCGCGGCAATCGATCACGCGTCGCGCACCGGCGTCCCGGGCCAGTTCGGCGACCCGCGGGCTGGGCACGAACAAGGGTAGCCCGGCCAGTTGCGGCCAGTCCTCCCCGGCCACGCACAGCAGGTGTTCCAGGCCCTGGCCGCTGCTCACGACCAGGCCGTTCAGTGCTTCGTCGCGCACCCGCCGCGCCAGCTCGCCCGCCGGGTAGGCCGGCAGGACGCGACGGTAGAGTTCCAGATAATCCACTACCACACCTTGGCCGCGCAGGCGTTCGGCGAGGAATTCTCGGCCACCTTCACCACGCAGGATCAGCACCCGCGGCCCCGGCACCTGAAGGGCCTGCGCCAAGGCCGGCAGCGCCAGCAGTGCTTCGCTGTCGTCGCCGTTCTCCGGATGGTGCACGCGCAGACCGTAGTCATCGAGGATAGCCGCAGTGGCCGCGCCGACCGCGAACCAATCCTGGCGCGCCGGCGGTTGCGGCCAGTAGCGGTCGATGCGCTCCACGCCCAGGCGCGCGGCGGGCTTGCTGACCACCACCACGGCGCAGTAGCGGTCCAGGTCGAGCAGCAGGCTGCGCTGCTCGGGGGTTTCGTCCAGGGGCTCGATGGCCAGCAGCGGCAGGCTGGCGCTGGCCACGCCGTGCTCGGCGAGGCTGGCGGCCAAGGCCGCGCACTCGTCCTGCGGCCGCGTCAGCAGCAGGCGCCAGTGGCTCACTGCGGGCCGGCCTCGCCATAGACGGCGGCAAGGATGTCGGCCGCGCCTTGTTCCAGCAGGTCTTCGGCGACCTTCACGCCCAGCGCCTCGGCCTCGGCCAGGGGCGCGCGGGCTTCGGCGCGCAGCAGTTGCGAGCCGTCGGGCTGGCCGACCAGGCCGCGCAGCCACAGCTGCTCGCCCTCGCGCACGGCGTAGCAGGCGATGGGCACCTGGCAGCCGCCGTTGAGGCGCTTGTTCAGCGCGCGCTCGGCGGTCACCCGCAGCGCGGTGTCGGCGTGGTGCAGCGGCGCCAGCAGCGCGTGAATCTCGCTATCGGCGCTGCGGCATTCGATGCCGACGGCGCCCTGGCCGCCGGCCGGCAGGCTGTCCTCGACGCCGATGCTGGAGCGGATGCGCGCCTCGAAGCCGAGGCGGATCAGGCCGGCGGCGGCGAGGATAATGGCGTCGTACTCGCCGGCGTCGAGCTTGGCCAGGCGGGTGTTGACGTTGCCGCGCAGGAAGCGGATCTGCAGGTCCGGGCGGCTGGCCAGCAGCTGCGCCTGGCGGCGCAGGCTGGAGGTGCCGACCACGCTGCCGGCGGGCAGCTCGGCGAGGCTGGCGTAGGTGTTGGAGACGAAGGCGTCGCGCGGGTCTTCGCGCTCGCAGATGCAGTACAGGCCCAGGCCTTCGGGGAAGTCCATGGGCACGTCCTTCATGGAGTGCACGGCGATGTCGGCCGCGCCTTCCAGCAGGGCGGTCTCCAGTTCCTTGACGAACAGGCCCTTGCCGCCGATCTTCGCCAGCGGCGCATCGAGCAGCTTGTCGCCGCGGCTGGTCATCGGCAGCAGGCTCACGCGCAGGCCGGGATGGGCCTGCTCCAGGCGGGTCTTGACGTACTCGGCCTGCCACAGGGCCAAAGCGCTCTGACGGGTGGCGATTCGGATTTCGCGGGACGACATGGGCAATTCCGGACAAAGGACTGCCGGGGATGATAACAGGCTTCGGCGCCCAGGCTTTCCCCCCTGCGACGCCAAAGCAGGCTTTCGGCCCCGCCCTGGGCGGGTGAGCCTACCGCAAGGGCAAGGCCCGGCCTCTCGTAGGAGCGAGCTTGCTCGCGAACAAACGCGGTGCCATGCGGTTCGCGAGCAAGCTCGCTCCTACGAAAAGCCCGCAGAGCCGCCGCCTACGCCGCATGCTCTTAGCCTGCCGCCTATAGCCTGCAGCCTGCCGCCCTCAAAGGTTATGCATCAACCGGCGCACGCCGGCGACGTGGCGTCGGCTCACGGTCAGGGCGTCGCCGTCCAGGCCCTTGAGGTAAAGCTGAAAATGCCCCAGCGGGGTGCGCTGCAGGCGCTCGATGCGCTCGCGCGAGACCAGGGCGTTGCGGTGGATGCGCACGAAGCGCTCGCCGAACTCGTCCTCCAGGGCCTTCAGCGGCTCGTCCAGCAGCACCTCGCCGCCGGCGTGGCGCAGGGTCACGTACTTGTGGTCGGCGATGAAGAAGATCACGTCCTCCAGGGGGATCAGCTCGATGCCCTTGCGCGTCCGCGCGCTGATGTGGCTGCGCGGGCCGGGGCCACCGGCGGCCGGCGGCTTGGTCAGCGCCGCCAGCTGGATGCGGTTGGGCCTGGAGGCCTTCTTCAGGGCCTCGGCCAGGTCCTCGGCGCGCACCGGCTTGACCAGATAGCCGACCGCGCTGACCTGGAAGGCCTCCAGGGCGAATTCATCATGGGCGGTGCAGAAGATCACCGCCGGGGGGGCTTCGCGCTCGCACAGCTTGGCGGCGACCTGGAGCCCGTCCAGGCCGGGCATGCGGATATCCAGCAGGACGATATCCGGCTTCAGGCTGTCGATCAGCGCCAGCGCTTCTTCGCCGTTGCTGGCGGAGGGTTCGAGGACGCGGTAGCCGTCCAGTTGCCCCACCAGTCGGGCCAGGCGCTCACGCGCCAGGGGTTCGTCATCGACGATCAGGACATTCATAAGCTCAGGCTTCCTGCATGAGACGCGCACATGGATAGCGTAGACAGGTGTAGTGCCGTCCGTCACGGCGTTCGACGCTGAGACTCGCTTTTGGCCCGAAAAGTGCCGCAATTCGCGCTGCGATATTCTGCAGCGCCTGCTTGGTCCCCTTCGTGGGCAGCGTCTGCGTCGACTCGTCGTACGGGTTGCTCACACACAGCTGGAACACACCGTCACGATAGTCCGCCTCAACCTTCACCAGGCCGCCTTCGATGCGCGGCTGGATACCGTAGATCAATGAATTCTCCAGCAGTGGCTGCAGGGTCAGCTGCGGGATGGGCACGCCATCGGGCACGCCGCTCACCTGCCAATCCAGTTGCAGCCGGTCGCCCAGGCGATACTGCTCTATGGAAAGATAGCGCCTGGCCAACTCCAGTTCCTCCCCCCAGGAAATTAAAGTCCCCGGCTTGGCCAGGCTGGCGCGGAACAGGTCCGACAGGTTCAGCACCGCCTGCTCGGCCTTGCCCGGGTCCAGCTCGATCAGGCTGGCGATGCTGTTCAGGCTGTTGAACAGGAAGTGCGGACGGATGCGCGCCTGCAACGATTCGATGCGCGCGCGCAACTCGGCCTGTTCCTGCCTGCGCCATTGGCTCTGCAGATAAAAGTAGCGTAGCAACAAGGCCGACATGATGAGGGCGATCAAGGCATGGCGCAGGTACAGGTTGACCTCGCCCTTGATCGACAGCGGCCCGCCCAGGGCGTAATAGTCGGCCACCGCGGTGCAGCCGAGGGTCAGCAGCACCACCAGCAGGCAGCTGGCCAGCCCCGCGCCCCACGCCGGCCAGCGCGCCAGCAACGGCCGCAGGCGGCACAGCAGGCCGGCCGAGAGCAGCACTATCCACTGCACGAACAGCGAGGCCAGGGCCAGGCGCACCCAGTTGAAACTGGGCGTCATCGGCTCGGCCAGCACCAGTACCAGCACCAGCAGCTCGGCCAGCAGGACCAGGCTGAACAGCGCTTCGCTCTGGCACAGTTCGGGAATGAAGAAATCGTCTTGGGTTGCCGGCTGGTCGCCGGTCTTGGCTTGGTTTGGCATCGACGAAGTTTCCGCAAGCCTCCACGCCTCGGCAAGCGGCTCGTAGCCTGCCGGGCGAATTCGAGCACCGAAATGTCGACTGCGCCGCGCCCGGGCGGGGCGCCCCTGATCCTTCCCCCGCCACACCCGTCGCAGCACACGCCGTTTTTGACCTTCAGCCTGCTATTATCGTCGGACTTTGCCCTTCCTGCAGGCAGCGAACGCGCCTGCCCGTTTCCGCGAGAGAGATCCATGAGCGTAGAGAAGACCAACCAGTCCTGGGGCGGCCGCTTCAGCGAGCCCGTCGACGCCTTCGTCGCCCGCTTCACCGCCTCCGTCGACTTCGACAAGCGCCTCTACCGCCACGACATCATGGGTTCCATCGCCCACGCGACCATGCTGGCCAAGGCCGGCGTGCTGACCGACGCCGAGCGCGACGCCATCATCGACGGCCTGAAGCAGATCCAGGCCGAGATCGAGGCCGGCAGCTTCGACTGGCGCGTCGACCTGGAAGACGTGCACATGAACATCGAGGCGCGCCTGACCGACCGCATCGGCATCACCGGCAAGAAGCTGCACACCGGCCGTTCGCGCAACGACCAGGTGGCCACCGACATCCGCCTGTGGCTGCGCGACGAGATCGACATCATCATCAAAGAGATCACCCGCCTGCAGCAGGGCCTGCTGGGCCTGGCCGAGGCGGAAGCCGACACCATCATGCCCGGCTTCACCCACCTGCAGACCGCCCAGCCGGTGACCTTCGGCCACCACCTGCTGGCCTGGTTCGAGATGCTCAGCCGCGACTACGAGCGCCTGGTGGACTGCCGCAAGCGCGTCAACCGCATGCCCCTGGGCAGCGCCGCGCTGGCCGGCACCACCTATCCGATCCAGCGGGAAATCACCTGCGAACTGCTGGGATTCGAAGCGATCTCCGGCAACTCGCTGGACGGCGTGTCCGACCGTGACTTCGCCATCGAGTTCTGCGCCGCCGCCTCCCTGGCGATGATGCACCTGTCGCGCTTCTCCGAGGAGCTGGTGCTGTGGACCAGCGCGCAGTTCCAGTTCATCGACCTGCCCGACCGCTTCTGCACCGGCTCCTCGATCATGCCGCAGAAGAAGAACCCCGACGTGCCGGAACTGGTGCGCGGCAAGTCCGGCCGCGTGTTCGGCCACCTCACCGGCCTGCTGACGCTGATGAAGGGCCAGCCGCTGGCGTACAACAAGGACAACCAGGAAGACAAGGAACCGCTGTTCGACGCCGCCGACACCCTGCGCGACAGCCTGCGCGCCTTCGCCGACATGGTCCCGGCGATCAAGCCCAAGCGCGAGATCATGCGCGAGGCGGCCCGCCGCGGCTTCTCCACCGCCACCGACCTCGCTGACTACCTGGTGCGCAAGGGCCTGCCCTTCCGCGACTGCCACGAGATCGTCGGCCACGCGGTGAAATACGGCGTGGACAGCGGCAAGGACCTGGCCGAGATGAGCCTGGAAGAACTGCGCAAGTTCAGCGACCAGATCGACGACGACGTTTTCGCCGTGCTGACTCTGGAAGGCTCGGTGAACGCCCGCGACCACATCGGCGGCACCGCCCCCGCCCAGGTCCGCGCCGCCGTGGCGCGCGGCCGGGAGCTGCTGGCCAAGCGTTGAGGCGTTAGCGCGTCAGCCACAAAGGAACGCCGCTTCCCGTGAGGGGAAGCGGCGTTTTTTATTGTCCGCGTGCGGTCCATGCCTTGCGGGGCCCTGCCCGCGATTTCGCGCGCAGGGCGCGCTCCTACAGGGGAATGGCGTGGGTGGGGCAGCGTAGGAGCGGATCTCATCCGCGAATCGCGCCGGAACGTCCGGCTATCGCGGAAAAGTTCCGCTCCTACGAAGGTCGCTTCGGCACAGTCGCTCCCACCATAACCGGCGGGCACGGCTTCCCGTAGGAGCGAGCTTGCTCGCGAACACACTCCGCTGCGGGACTCATTCGCGAGCAAGCTCGCTCCTACGAAGAGCACCTCGCGCAGCCGGAAACGCTTGATCCTACGAAGCGCTTGGCTCCTCAGCCCCACAGAACTTCTGCAGCAACTGCAATTCCACCGGCCCCAATCCAAGCATCCGCAGCGCCTTCTCTTCCTTCAACTGCCCAGCCTGGGAAGCCGGCAAACGTGCCGCCCTGGCCGCCAGGTTGAGCACCAGCGCCTTGCGCGAGAACACCCCGCTGCCCATGCCGTAGCACGCGGCGACCAGCCCGCGCAGCTCCAGCGGCAGGCGCCAGCGCGCGCGCAGCGTGGAGCCGAAGCTGGCGCCGAAGGCCTTGAGGCTGTCGTCGATCTCCTGGTCATCCAGCGCTCCGCCGCGCCGGCACCACTCCTCCAGGGTGCGCAGCACCGCGAGGTCGCCCAGGCAATGCAGCAGGCCGGCGGTGTAGCAGCGCGGCGCGTCGATGTCGAGGCTCTCGGCCAGGGCCTGGGCGGCATCCGCGGTGCGCTGGGAAAGCGCCCAGAACGCCGCGGCGCGCTCCTTCAGGCGTGGCTCCGCAAGCTGCGCGGCATGCTCCAGACTGAGCCCCAGCACCAGGTTGCAGGCCTGGGCCAGGCCGAGGCGGGCCAGCGCCTGGGCGAGGGTCAGGCAGGGCATGCCGACGTGCCGCGCGGCGCTGTTGGCCGCGGCGATCAGGCAGGCGGTGATCTGCGGATCGCGGCCGAACTCTTCTTCCATCTGCTCCAGGCTGACCCCTTCGCAGTTCAGGCAGCGGCTCGCCGATTCGCCGACCTCCGCCAGCAGGGGCGCGCCCTCGGCGGCATCACGAGCCTCGGCGAGGAACTCGGCCAGGCTGCCGGTGGGCTCCCGGGGCACGGCGCAACTGACTTCCTGCCCCGGCTCCAGCAGCAGGCTGCGCAGGCGCTGGCGCAGGTCCTCGGCATTGAACGGCTTGACCAGGTAGGCGCTGGGCGCCAGCGGCAGCACCGCGCGCACGCTGGCTCCATCGGCCTTAGCGCTGATCAGGATGAAGTCCGGCGCGCTTGCCCCGCGGCGGCTGCGGCGCAGGTGGCGGAGCAGGTCGATGCCGTCGGTGCCGGCCAGTTCCTGCTCGGCCAGCACCAGGGCGAAGGCGCGCAAGCGGCAGGCATCGATGGCCTGGTCACCGTCCTCGCAGTATTCGATGGCCGCGTCGCAACGCACGCTCAGCACCAGTTGGCCAAGCAGTTCGCGGTTCCAGGGGTCGGCGGCGGCGACCAGAACGGTCGGCGCGGCGCTGAGTGCTGTCATGGAGATCCTCTCGCAGGTGCGCGCGCACCTTAACCGAGTCGCAAGGCGCCTGCCAGAGGGCGGCCCGGACGACATCGCGCGCAGGACAGGATAGCTGATGCGGCGGCGCTCTCCGATACGACCAAGGGGGTAGATGCGTCACGACGACGCAGCCGGAGCGGAACCCCGGAAAAAGAAAAGGCCCGCTTGCGCGGGCCTCTTCCGGTACTGCCGAACGAGCCGATCAGGCCAGTTCGTCGAAGCACTCGGCCAGGATGGCCAGGCCTTGCTTCAGCTGGGCATCCGGGATGGTTACCGGCATCAGGAAGCGGATCACGTTGTAGTAGGTGCCGCAGGAGAGCAGGATCAGGCCCTTCTCGCGAGCACGCACGACGATCTTGCTGACCAGCTCGGCCGCCGGCTTGTTCACGTCGCCGCCTTCGAACAGCTCGATGGCGACCATCGAACCCAGGCCACGGACGTCGCCGATCACCTTGTGCTTGGCCTGGATCTCGCGCAGGCCGGCCTTCAGGGTTTCGCCAACGGCTTGCGAACGCTCCAGCAGTTTCTCTTCGTCGAACACCTTCAGCACGGCCAGGGCCGCGGCGCAGGCGATCGGGCTGCCGGCGTAGGTGCCGCCCAGGCCACCGGGGGCGATGGCGTCCATGATCTCGGCCTTGCCGACGACGCCGGAGATCGGGAAGCCGCCGCCGACGGACTTGGCGAAGGTGGTCAGGTCCGGGACGATGCCCAACTGCTCGGTGGCGAAGAAGGTGCCGGTACGGCCGGCGCCGGTCTGCACTTCGTCGGCGATCAGCAGGATGCCGTGCTCGTCGCACAGGGCGCGCAGGCGCTGCATGAACGGCTTGGAGTTGACGTAGAAGCCACCCTCGCCCTGTACCGGCTCGATGATGATGGCGGCGATGTCACGCGGCTGGGCGTCGTTCTTGAAGATGCGCTCGATGCTGGCGATCGACTCGTCTTCGCTCACGCCGTGCAGTTCGCACGGAGCCAGCGCGCGGAAGATGCCGCCCGGCATCAGGCCCATGCCGGCGGAGTACGGAACCACCTTGCCGGTCAGACCCAGGGTCATCATGGTGCGGCCGTGGTAGGCGCCGGTGAAGGCGATCACGCCGGCGCGGCCGGTGGCGGCACGGGCGATCTTCACGGCGTTCTCGACCGCTTCGGAGCCGGAGGTGACCAGCAGGGTCTTCTTCGGGAAGTTGCCCGGCACGCGCTTGGCGATCTCTTCGGCCAGCTCGATGTAGGGCTCGTAGGCCAGCACCTGGAAGCAGGTGTGGGACAGCTTGGTCAGTTGCTCCTGAACGGCGGCGACCACTTTCGGGTGCAGGTGGCCGGTGTTCAGAACGGCAATGCCGCCGGCGAAGTCGATGTACTCGCGGCCTTCGACGTCCCACACGGTGGCGTTCTCGGCGCGCTCGGCGACGACCGGGTGGATCTGGCCCACGCCGCGCGGAACGGCGGCCTGACGGCGTTGCAGCAGGGATTCGTTGGTTTTGCTCATAGCTTCCTCAGTGGCCGCTCATCGGTCGGCCGGGTCAAAGGATGAAGACGGGGAGAAGCCACTCGCGACAGCATACGATGATCGACTGTCGCGGCACTTGCGGCCCGCCGGGTGGGTTGTCCGGTGCCACCACCGGAAAACGCCGGCGCGGGGGTGGCTGCCGGCTCTTGCCTGCCACCCCCGCGCCCACGGGAAATCAGATGCCGCCCAGGCAGAGGTACTTGACCTCGAGGTAGTCCTCGATGCCGTACTTCGAACCTTCGCGGCCCAGGCCGGAGGCCTTGATGCCGCCGAACGGCGCGACCTCGTTGGAGATCAGGCCGGTGTTGATGCCCACCATACCGTACTCCAGGGCCTCGGCCACGCGGAACACGCGGCCCAGGTCACGGGCGTAGAAGTAGGAGGCCAGGCCGAACTCGGTGTCGTTGGACATGGCGATGACGTCGGCCTCATCCTTGAAGCGGAACACCGGGGCCAGCGGGCCGAAAGTCTCGTCCTTGGAAACGAGCGCGTTCTTCGGCACGTCGACCAGGATGGTCGGCTCGAAGAAGGTGCCGCCCAGGGCGTGCGGCTTGCCGCCGGCAACGACCTTGGCGCCCTTGCCCACGGCGTCGGCGATGTGTTCTTCGACCTTGGCCACGGCCTTGGAATCGATCAGCGGGCCGGTGGTCACGCCGCTCTCCAGGCCGTTGCCGATGTTCAGCTTGGCCACGGCGGCCTTCAGCTTCTCGACGAAGGCGTCGTACACGCCGTCCTGCACGTACAGGCGGTTGGCGCAGACGCAGGTCTGGCCGTTGTTGCGGTACTTGGAGATCAGCGCGCCTTCGACGGCGGCGTCCAGGTCGGCGTCATCGAAGACGATGAAGGGGGCGTTGCCGCCCAGCTCCAGGGACACCTTCTTGATGTCCTTGGCGCATTCGGCCATCAGCTGGCGGCCGATTTCGGTCGAGCCGGTGAAGGTCAGCTTGCGCACGATCGGGTTGCTGGTCAGCTCGCCGCCGACTTCGCCGGCGCTGCCGGTGACCACGCTGAACACGCCTTTCGGAATGCCGGCGCGCTCGGCCAGCTCGGCCAGGGCCAGGGCGGAATACGGAGTCTGCGAAGCGGGCTTGAGGACCATGGTGCAGCCGGCGGCCAGGGCCGGGCCGGCTTTACGGGTGATCATCGCCGAAGGGAAGTTCCACGGAGTGATGGCCGCGGTAACGCCGATCGGCTGCTTGATGACGATGATGCGCTTGTCCGGCTGGTGGCCCGGGATGGTGTCGCCATAGATGCGCTTGGCTTCTTCGCCGAACCACTCGAGGAAGGAGGCGGCATAGGCGATCTCGCCCTTGGCCTCGGCCAGCGGCTTGCCCTGCTCGATGGTCATCAGGCGGGCCAGGTCATCCTGGTTCTCGATCATCAGCTCGAACCAGCGGCGCAGCTTGTTGGCGCGCTCCTTGGCGGTCAGCGCACGCCAGGCCGGCAGGGCCTTGTCGGCGGCCTCGATGGCGCGGCGGGTTTCGGCGGCGCCCATCTTCGGCACGCTGCCGATGATCTCGTTGGTGGCCGGGTTGTTGACCTTGATGGTCTGACCGCTGTCGGCGTCCACCCAGGAACCGTCGATGTAGGCCTGTTGGCGGAACAGCTTGGCATCATTGAGTTGCATGACCAGTCTCCTTCGAGGAAAGCCATAAGCAGCGGGTCTACCTCGACTACCCCGCCTGCTCTTGTTGTCCGGGAAGCATTGGAGGGGCGCTCGCCCCACCCGTTCCATCGTCCCGCCGCGCCGCCCGCCTGGCGGACGGCACCGGCGCTAGCGCACGGTCACCGATCGTCGCGCACGGGCGCGCGAAAACGGACCACGGCGGTAGCCGTAGCCGGTCGGATCAACCGGGAGGTCCATGGACGGGATACGCTGCGGAAACGCCACCACTGCAGGAATCGGCTGCTGCACGGCATCGCGCGCATTCGCCAGGCAGTACGGAAGTCGGTCATCCCACTGGCACGAGGCCGGGTACTGTGACGCCAATTCCCCTGTCTCCTGTTGTTGTGGTGGGCGTTTGAAATGTCAAACGCATCCTAGGGCCCCATCCCCCAAAGGGCAAGGGGTCGTTCGAAAAAACCAACGAAAGTACATGCCACCCGGCGCCTCCAGGCCAGCCCCGGCCGACGGGCGGCAGACCGATTTCGAATTAACCCGGGCCACGCCCGAACGATGGACGCAAGCCGATCAGATGCGTATGATTGCCGCCTGCCGCGCCAGCCGCGGCCATGCGCATCCGTAGCTCAGCTGGATAGAGTACTGCCCTCCGAAGGCAGGGGTCGTGGGTTCGAATCCCGCCGGATGCGCCATCTACATAAAGGCTCAGGTGAAAACCTGGGCCTTTTTCGTTTTCGCGCTCGCGGCCGGGCTCACTGCCCCATGATCTGCCGATAGCGTCGCTGGTATTCCTCGTAGCTCAGGTTGCCCTGTTGCTGCTGCAGTTGCTGGAGTTGCTGGTCCCTGCTGCTGTATGAGGTGGCGGGAGCCTGCCAGTTCTGGGGCGGTTGTTGGCGGTAATCCTGTGCGTAGCCGCCGCATCCCGGCTGTTCGTTGTCGATGATCAGGTTGCCTTTCACGTTGACCTCGGCATACCCGAAGATGAACGCGAAGAACTCCTGATTGATCACCACGTCGGACAGGCCGACGGCACAACGATCCTTCTCCACTGCCCGGTCAATAGCGGTCTTCAGGTTCGGATTGCCCAGCGGGAAAAGCACGATAGCTACACTGTCGCTACCTTCGACGCGCTTGCCGGTGGAAATGGCGGATGAGTGCAGGTTGAAATTCTTGGTACTGGCTACCGTCAGGTCGGCGACCCGCGTCGAACATCCGCTGATGGCAGTGGCAGTGAGAAATGCGAGTGCAGTGAAAGCGATGGCGCGCATGCGACCTCCTTGTCATGGATGGCTGCATTTTGCCATCACCAAAACTTCCACGTCATCTTTCTGCAGCGCCCAGCTGTCAACCAGGGCGCCCACCACCCATTTGGCTCTCGGAGCCACCGGCCCCTAGCCCTTGCCAGCAATCTCCCCAGCCTTCCACTTACGCTCGAACTCGCGCTTGGCACGAAGCTTCTGGTTCTGGCATTCCACCATCTGTTGGTCTGTCTGCCAGTTGCTGCAACCCCGCGGCTCCTTGTAGAAGTCCTGCCACGCAGCATCTTTCTCCCGTTGCCGTTCGATCTGGGCTGCCCATGCCTCGTTCGCTCGCTGCTGCTCCACCGCAGACTGCCGGCGAGCTTCTTCTTCGGACATCGTCTGGCGGACCTGCCGTTGCTGACGCTCGGCCTCTTGCCTAGCCTGTAGCTCCCGAAGCTTCGCATTGGCTCGCTCCTGGGCTGCGTGGGTGTTGACCAGCATTTCCTCCTGCATGTTGGAGAAGGTGTGGGTGATCACCTGCATCCCCACGAACCAGATCAGCAGGCCCGCCCCGAGGCCGATGACCGCCTTGATGAGTGCTCGTTCCAGTTCCCGTGCAAAAGTCGACTTCGCCATTCCCTTGGTCCTTGTGCCTGATAGCGTAATGCTACTTTCCCGACCGCCCATGACGGAAGACAGAGGCAGGTCAACCGTGACCTGAACCGGCTACACCAACCCCTTCCTCACCAAGCAACCAAAGCCCATTCCCGCTGAGTCCCCGAGCCTTCCGACAAGCCCCTCCTCAACCATCCGTCGCCAGACCCCAGCGCCTTTGCCACCCTGCCTCTTGCACTTCCAATATTATGGTATACCATCAGACCAAATCGCACAGAGACACCCAAGGAGTGCCCATGAGCTTCGAAATCCGCAAGATCGTCAGCTACGTCGAGGAAACCTTCATCGAGGGCGGCAAGGCTGCCGAGAAACCGGTGTCCATGGCCGGGCTGGCCGTGGTGATCAAGAACCCCTGGGCGGGCCGCGGCTTCGTCGAGGACCTCAAGCCGGAGATCAAGGCCAACTGCTCCGAGCTGGGCGCGCTGATGGTCGAGCGCCTGACCGCGCTGATCGGTGGCGCCGACAAGATCGAGGCCTATGGCAAGGCAGCCGTGGTCGGTGCCGATGGCGAGATCGAGCATGCCTCGGCGGTGATCCACACCCTGCGCTTCGGCAACCACTACCGCAAGGCGGTGGACGCCAAGAGCTACCTGAGCTTCACCAACAAGCGCGGCGGCCCGGGCACCTCGATCCAGGTCCCGATGATGCACAAGGACGACGAGGGCCTGCGTTCGCACTACATCACCCTGGAGATGCAGATCGAGGACGCGCCGCGCGCCGACGAGATCATCGTGGTCCTGGGCGCCGCCGACGGCGGCCGCCTGCACCCGCGCATCGGCAACCGCTACATCGACCTGGAAGAGCTGGCCGCCGAGCAGGCCCAGTGATCCCGCGGCCAGTGCAGGAGCGTTCCATGATTCGGCTCACCGCTGAACACACACCGGCCGGCACCAGTTACCTGGCGACCGGCCAGGGCCAGCCCGTGGTACTGATCCACGGCGTGGGCCTGAACAAGGAAATGTGGGGCGGGCAGATCGTCGGCCTGGCCCCGCACTACCGGGTCATCGCCTACGACATGCTCGGCCACGGCGCCAGCCCGCGCCCCGAAGCGGGCACCGGGCTGGTCGGCTACGCCGCGCA
This sequence comes from Pseudomonas citronellolis, assembly GCF_900112375.1. Taxonomy (GTDB): domain Bacteria; phylum Pseudomonadota; class Gammaproteobacteria; order Pseudomonadales; family Pseudomonadaceae; genus Pseudomonas; species Pseudomonas citronellolis. Next base: position 130,848 of record NZ_FOLS01000004.1, read on the forward strand.
GCTGCGCGAGTTGCTCGACCACCTGCAGATCCCGCAGGCCACGGTCATCGGCTTCTCCATGGGCGGCCTGGTGGCGCGCGCCTTCGCCCTGCACCATCCGCAGCGGCTGCAGGGGCTGGTGATCCTCAACAGTGTGTTCAACCGCAGCGCCGAACAGCGCGCCGGCGTCATCGAGCGCACCCGCCAGGCCGCCGAACACGGTCCCGACGCCAACGCCGAGGCGGCCCTGTCGCGCTGGTTCAGCCGCGAGTACCAGGCCGCCAACCCGGCGCAGATCGCGGCCATCCGCCAGACCCTGGCGAGCAACGACCCGCAGGGCTACCTGACCACCTACGAATTGTTCGCCACCCAGGACATGTACCGCGCCGACGACCTGGGCAGCATCCAGGCGCCGACTCTGGTCGCCACCGGCGAGCTGGACCCCGGCTCGACCCCGGAGATGGCCCGGCAGTTGGCCGCGCGCATTCCCGGCGCGCAGGTGGCCATACTCGATGAACAGCGCCACATGATGCCGGTGGAGTCGCCGCGCCTGGTCAACCAGGTGCTGCTGGACTTCCTGCACCAGGCCCTGAGCCTGCCGAACCAGACCAAGGGGATAGTCGCATGACACTCGCCCGCTTCCAGATGTGCATCGACGGCCAATGGCTCGATGCGCTTTCCGGCAAGACCTTCGAAAGCCTCGACCCGTCCAGCGCGCAGCCCTGGGCGCTGCTGCCCGATGCCGCCGAGGAAGACGTCGAGCGCGCCGTGCAGGCCGCGCAGAAGGCCTTCGACGATCCGGCCTGGCGCAAGCTCAGCGCCACCGCCCGCGGCAAGCTGCTGCGCCGCCTGGGCGACCTGATCGCCGAGAACAGGGAGCACCTGGCCCAGCTGGAAAGCCGCGACAACGGCAAGCTGATCCGCGAGACCCGCGGCCAGGTCGGCTACCTGCCGGAGTTCTTCCACTACACCGCGGGCCTGGCCGACAAGCTCGAAGGCGGCACCCTGCCGATCGACAAGCCGGACATGTTCGCCTACACCGTGCACGAGCCGCTGGGCGTGGTGGCCGGGATCATCCCCTGGAACAGCCCGCTGTACCTCACCGCGATCAAGCTGGCCCCAGCCCTGGCCGCCGGCAACACCATCGTGCTCAAGCCCTCGGAACACGCCTCGGCGACCATCCTCGAGCTGGCCCGCCTGGCCCTGGAAGCCGGCTTCCCGGCCGGCGTAGTCAACGTGGTCACCGGCTTCGGCCCGAGCACCGGCGCGGCCCTGACGCGCCACCCGCTGGTGCGCAAGATCGCCTTCACCGGCGGCGCCGCCACCGCCCGCCACGTGGTGCGCAGCAGCGCGGAGAACTTCGCCAAGCTGTCCCTGGAGCTGGGCGGCAAGTCGCCGAACATCATCTTCGCCGACGCCGACCTGGACAGCGCCATCAACGGCGTGGTGGCCGGCATCTACGCCGCCACCGGGCAGAGCTGCGTGGCCGGCTCGCGCCTGCTGGTGCAGCGCGAAATCTACGACGAATTCGTCGCCCGCCTGATCGCACGCGCCCAGCGCATCCGCATCGGCAACCCGCAGGAAGACGCCAGCGAGATGGGCCCCATGGCCACCGCGCAGCAACTGGCGGTGGTCGAAGGCCTGGTGGCCGCGGCCAAGGCCGAGGGCGCGCGCCTGCTGATGGGCGGCAAGCGCCCCGAGGGCCAGGGCGAAGGCTGGTACTACGAGCCGACGCTGTTCGCCTGCGACAGCCACTCCATGCGCATCATGCAGGAGGAAGTGTTCGGCCCGGTGGCCTCGGTCATCCCCTTCGACGACGAGGCCGAGGCGCTGGCCCTGGCCAACGACTCGCAGTACGGCCTGGCCGCCGGCATCTGGACCCGCGACCTGGGCCGCGCCCACCGCCTGGCGCGCGACGTGCGCTCGGGGATCATCTGGGTCAACACCTACCGCGCGGTCTCGGCCATGGCGCCGATCGGCGGCTTCCACCAGAGCGGCTACGGCCGCGAGAGCGGCATCGACTCGGTGCTGGCCTACACCGAACTTAAGACGGTGTGGATCAACCTCTCGCAGGCGCCCATGCCCGACCCCTTCGTGATGCGTTGAGGAACAGACCATGATCGAACCCGGAATCTACAAGGAAGTCATGGGCTCCTTCCCCTCGGGGGTGACCGTGGTCACCACCCTGGACGCCGAGGGCGGCATCGTCGGCATCACCGCCAGCGCCTTCAGCGCACTGTCCATCGAGCCGGCGCTGGTGCTGTTCTGCCCCAACTACGCCTCGGACACCTACCCGATCCTGCGCGACAGCAAGCAGTTCGCCATCCACTTGCTGTGCGCCGACCAGCAGGCCGAGGCCTACGCCTTCGCCGGTAAAGGCAAGGACAAGGCCAAGGGCATCGACTGGCACCTGAGCGAGCTGGGCAACCCGCTGCTGGCCAAGGCCACGGCGATCATCGAGTGCGAGCTGTGGCGCGAGTACGACGGCGGCGACCACGCGATCATCGTCGGCGCGGTGAAGAACCTGATCCTGCCTGAAAAGGCGGTGACGCCCATGGTCTACCACCGCGGCAAGCTCGGCGCCCTGCCGCAGCTGGCCTGATCGTCCCGTCCTCGTGGGGGCGAGCCTGCTCGCTCCTACAGGTACAGGAGAAACACTGACGTAGGATGGCGTTGAGCGAAGCGATACCCATCACCACGGCCGCATGGGTTTCGCAAGCTCAACCCATCCTACGAGAAGCACCTCGGAGCAGCCGGCAGACAGTTGCTCCTACATGAAAGCAGGAGCATGCGATGAGCAACGAGAAGTACGACAAGGGCCTGGCGATCCGTACCCAGGTGCTGGGCGAGGCCTACGTGAACAAGTCGCTGGCCGCGGCCGACGACTTCGGCAAGCCGCTGCAGGAGCTGGTCACCGAGTACTGCTGGGGCCACGTCTGGGGCCGCGAGGGTTTGTCGCTGAAAGAACGCAGCATGATAAACTTGGCGATGATTTCGGCCCTCAACCGGCCGCACGAACTGAAGCTGCACATCCGCGGCGCCCTGCGCAACGGGCTCAGCCGCGAGCAGATCCGCGAAATCCTGCTCCAGGTCGGCATCTATTGCGGCATCCCGGCGGCGGTCGACAGCTTCCGCCTGGCCCGCGAGGCCTTCGCCGAGGCCGATGCCGAGACCCAGGGCTAGGCCGCTTCACCCTACGGACAGCCATTACCAGAGCGGACCACATGAAACGCTTGCCCCTCGACGATAGCTTCAAGGTCAACCGCAACCCCGTGACCCTGCGCGAGATTGTGCTGGACAAGCTGCGCGGCGCCATCCTCAACTTCCAACTGCTGCCCGGCGACCGCCTGGTCGAGCGCGACCTCTGCGACCGCCTGGGCGTCAGCCGCACCTCGGTGCGCGAGGCCCTGCGCCACCTGGAGTCCGAGGGGCTGGTGGAGTTCGCCGACGCCAAGGGCCCGCGGGTGGCCATCATCACCCTGGAAGACGCCTGCGACATCTACGAGCTGCGCTGCGTGCTCGAAGGGATGATCGTCCAGCTGTTCACCCTCAACGCCAAGGCCAAGGACATCCGCGCCCTGGAACGCGCCCTCGAGGAGAACCGCAAGGCCCTGGAGGAAGGCGACCTGCAGCAGGTGCTGGATTCGGTGCAGGGCTTCTACGACGTGCTGCTGGAAGGCTCGGGCAACCGCATCGCCGCCACCCAGCTGCGCCAGTTGCAGGCGCGCATCAGCTACCTGCGCGCCACCTCGGTGTCCCAGGCCAACCGCCGCGGGGCGAGCAACCAGGAGATGGAGAAGATGGTCGCGGCGATCAAGAGCGGCGACCCGGCGGCCGCGCACCAGGCCTCGGTGGACCACGTGCGCGCGGCGGCCAAGGTGGCGCTGGACTACCTGAAGTCCAAGCAGGAAGAGGGTGGCAAGGTCCGCGAGATCGCCACTCCCATCGTCCTCAAAGAACCGCGCATAGGCCGCTGACGCCATGCCCGCCCCGCGCTTCTGCCCGCAGTGCGGCGGCGACCGGATGCAACGCCGCCAGCCGCCGGGAGACACCCACGAGCGGCTGTTGTGCGGCGCCTGCGGCTACATCCACTACGAGAACCCCAAGGTCATCGCCGGCTGCATCATCGAGCGCGACGGCCTCTACCTGCTGTGCCAGCGCGCCATCCCGCCGCGCCCCGGCACCTGGACGCTGCCGGCCGGCTTCATGGAAAGCGGCGAAACCACCGAGCAGGCAGCCCTGCGCGAGGTCTGGGAAGAGAGCGGCGTGCGCGCCGAAATCCTCTCGCCCTACTCCATCTTCAGCGTGCCGAAGATCAGCGAGGTCTACATCATCTTCCGCGCCCAGGCCCTGGAGATCGCCGACGCCTACGGGCCGGAGACCCTGGACCGGCGCTTCTTCGCGCCCGAGGACATTCCCTGGGAGCAGATCTACTACCCGGCGATCCGGCAGATTCTCGAGCGCTATATCGAGGAGCGGCAGGCGGGGGTGTATGGGATCTATATGGGGAATGACGATAGCGGGAAGATTCATTTCATTCGCTGATTGCGCTTTCTGCTTTTCGTAGGAGCGAGCTTGCTCGCGAACGGTGCCACCCGGTGACTACGGTGTTTTTGGTTGACTCCGCTCCCTCTCCCTAACCCTCTCCCTGAAGGGAGAGGGCTGGGGAGAGGGGACGAGGTTCACCCCAAACACCAGTGCTGCCGGGGAATGCCGGTTCGCGAGCAAGAACTAGGCGTCCCCCTCGCTCCTACGAAAAGCACTGCAGCCTCAGGGCTCGACGCCCTCGACAATGATCACCTCCGCCCTCGCCGCCCCCTGCCGCTGCGCCCAGGCCTCCTGGTACTCCTTCGACCGATAGCACGCCACCGCCTGCTCATAGGAATCGAACTCGATCACCACGCTGCGCTGCGGCGTCAGGCGGCCTTCCAGGGCTTCGGAGCGGCCGCCGCGGGCGAGGATGCGGCCGCCGTACAGGGCGAAGGCCGCTGGCGCGCGGCGGGTGTATTGGCTGTACTGCTCGGGGTCTGTGACGTCCACGTGGGCGATCCAGTAGGCCTTCATGGCAACCTCTTGGCGATGGATATTTTGTGTATGATGGTATACCAGAATTTTCTGACTGCCACACCCCGGAGCCGGTCATGCCGTTCAATACCACCGAAGAAATCATCGAGGACTTCCGCCAGGGCCGCATGGTGCTGCTGGTGGACGACGAGGACCGCGAGAACGAGGGCGACCTGCTGCTGGCCGCCGAGTTCTGCACGCCTGACGCCATCAACTTCATGGCCCGCGAGGCGCGCGGGCTGATCTGCCTGACCCTCACCGAGGAACACTGCCAGCGCCTGGGGCTGGAACAGATGGTGCCGAACAACGGCAGCCCCTACTCCACCGCCTTCACCGTCTCCATCGAGGCGGCCACCGGGGTGACCACCGGCATCTCCGCCGCCGACCGCGCGCGCACCGTGCAGGCCGCCGTGGCGCCGGGCGCCAGCGCCGAGGACATCGTCCAACCCGGGCACATCTTCCCGCTGCGCGCCCGCGAGGGCGGCGTGCTCACCCGCGCCGGGCACACCGAGGCCGGCTGCGACCTGGCGCGCCTGGCCGGGCTGACGCCGGCGGCGGTGATAGTCGAGGTGATGAACGACGACGGCAGCATGGCCCGCCGCTCCGAGCTGGAAGCCTTCGCCGCGCAGCACGGGATCAAGATCGGCACCATCGCCGACCTCATCCACTACCGACTGAGCACCGAGCACACAGTGCGGCGCATTGGCGAGCGCGAGCTGCCCACGGTGCACGGCAGCTTCCGCCTGGTGACCTTCGAGGACCGCATCGAGGGCGGCGTGCACATGGCCATGGTGATGGGCGAGGTCGACCCCGCCGAGCCGACCCTGGTGCGCGTGCACGTGATCGACCCGCTGCGCGACCTGGTCGGCGCCGAGTACGCCGGGCCGCCCAACTGGACGCTGTGGGCAGCCCTGCAACGGGTGGCCGAGGAAGGCCGCGGCGTGGTGGTGGTGCTGGCCAACCACGAGTCGTCCCAGGCGCTGCTGGAGCGCGTGCCGCAACTCACCCAGCCGAGCCGGCCGTTCACCCGCTCGCAGTCGCGCATCTATTCGGAGATCGGCGCCGGCGCGCAGATCCTCCAGGACCTGGGCGTGGGCCAGCTGCGCCACCTCGGCCCGCCGCTGAAATACGCCGGCCTCACCGGCTATGGCCTGGAAGTGGTGGAAAGCCTGCCCTTCGACGACTGGAAGCCGGCAACCGAGGCCTGACCACCGGTCGGCCGATACTGGCCGCCGGCCAGCTTGCCGGCGCCCGGACATGTGGATAAAGGCTAGAAAAATCAGTCGATTGCCGTCATCTGGCGGCAGCCGAAAAGCCGCCAGGGACGGCGCCAAGCGGCAATCCACGGGGCCTGGAACGGGGAGGAGACTTGCAGAAAGTTTGGAATACCATAATATGACATTCCGTAGGCCGACGATTGTCTCGGCGCCCCCGAACACGGGACAGCCTGAACAACGCTCCGGACAAGGCCGACCCTGACAGGCCCAGATGGCCACTGCTCCTGATGGGCAGGCACAGACCGCCTGCCCGCGCACAAACACAACAACGAGGGCATGTACATGGTGTTCAAGAAACGTGCAGTCGCGGCGACTCTCGCCGCCATCCTGGGCCTGGCCGGCACCGCCGCCAGCGCCGCCGACGCGATCAGCTTCGTCAGCTGGGGCGGCACCACCCAGGACGCCCAGAAGCAGGCCTGGGCCGAGCCCTTCAGCCAGGCCAGCGGCGTCCGCGTGGTGCAGGACGGCCCCACCGACTACGGCAAGCTCAAGGCTATGGTCGAAAGCGGCAACGTGCAGTGGGACGTGGTGGACGTGGAGGCGGACTTCGCCCTGCGCGCCGCCGCCGAAGGCCTGCTGGAGCCGCTGGACTTCAACGTGGTCAAGCGCGACCGCATCGACCCGCGCTTCGTCTCCGACCACGGCGTCGGCTCCTTCTACTTCTCCTTCGTGCTCGGCTACAACCAGGGCAAGGTCGGCGGCAACGCCCCGCAGGACTGGAGCGCGCTGTTCGACACCAAGACCTACCCGGGCAAGCGCGCCCTGTACAAATGGCCGAGCCCCGGCGTGCTGGAACTGGCCCTGCTGGCCGACGGCGTGCCCGCCGACAAGCTCTACCCGCTGGACCTGGACCGCGCCTTCAAGAAGCTCGACAGCATCAAGAAGGACATCGTCTGGTGGGGCGGCGGCGCCCAGTCCCAGCAACTGCTGGCCTCCGGCGAGGCGACCATGGGGCAGTTCTGGAACGGCCGCATCTACGCCCTGCAACAGGACGGCGCGCCGGTGGGCGTGAGCTGGAAGCAGAACCTGGTCATGGCCGACTTCCTCGTCGTGCCCAAGGGCTCGAAGAACAAGGACGCGGCCATGAAGTTCCTCGCCGAGGCCTCCAGCGCCAAGGGCCAGGCCGACTTCGCCAACCTCACCGCCTACGCCCCGGTGAACCTCGACAGCGTCGGCCAGCTCAAGGGCGACCTCGCCCCCAACCTGCCGACCGCCTACGCTAAGGATCAGATCACCCTCGACTACGCGTACTGGGCCAAGAACGGCCCGGCCATCGCGGCACGGTGGAACGAATGGCTGGTCAAGTGAAAATGACGGCCGTTCCCCACGGCCGCTCCACTCCCGTCGACGGCGCCGCGCGCGCCGCCGACGCGGTGCAAACGAGGTCGCCGATGAAGCCGCAAGGCGTGTCGCCCTGGCGCGGTTCGGCCAAGCTGCTGCCGGCTCTGCTGTTCCTCGGCCTGTTCTTCCTCGCCCCGCTGGTGGGGCTGCTGCTGCGCGGCGTGCTCGAGCCCACCCCGGGCCTGGACAACTACGCCCAGCTGTTCGCCAACTCGGCCTACACCCGGGTGCTGTTCAACACCTTCGCGGTCGGCGCGCTGGTCACCCTGATCAGCCTGCTGCTGGGCTTCCCCCTGGCCTGGGCGATCACCCTGGTGCCACGCGGCTGGGGCCGCTGGCTGCTGAACATCGTGCTGCTGTCGATGTGGACCAGCCTGCTCGCCCGCACCTACTCCTGGCTGGTGCTGCTGCAGGCCTCGGGGGTGATCAACAAGGTGCTGATGGCCCTGGGCATCATCGACCAGCCGCTGGAACTGGTGCACAACCTCACCGGCGTGGTGATCGGCATGAGCTACATCATGATCCCGTTCATCGTCCTGCCGCTGCAGGCGACCATGGCGGCCATCGACCCCATGGTGCTGCAGGCCGGCTCGATCTGCGGCGCCAGCCCCTGGAGCAACTTCTTCAAGGTGTTCCTGCCGCTGTGCCGGCCGGGGCTGTTCTCCGGCGGGCTGATGGTGTTCGTCATGTCCCTGGGCTACTACGTGACCCCGGCGCTACTGGGCGGCGCACAGAACATGATGCTGCCGGAATTCATCGTCCAGCAGGTGCAGTCCTTCCTCAACTGGGGCCTGGCCAGCGCCGCCGCGGCGTTGCTGATCCTGATCACCCTGGTGCTGTTCTACGTCTACCTGAAAGTGCAGCCGGAATCCCCGGTCGGCGCCAGTAACGCGAGGTAAGCCGCCATGCTGCTCTCCCCCAATGCCATGGGCCCGCGCCTGCGCGGCGGGCTGTACCTCACCACCGGCCTGATCGCCGCCTTCCTGCTGCTGCCGATCGTGTTCATCGTGCTGCTGTCGTTCGGCTCCTCGCAGTGGCTGGTGTTCCCGCCGCCGGGCTGGACGCTGAAGTGGTATGTCCAGTTCTTCGCCAACCCCGAGTGGATGGACGCGGCCCTGGCCAGCCTCAAGGTCGCGGTGCTGACCACCATCTGCGCGGTGGCCCTGGGCCTGCCCACCGCCTTCGCCCTGGTGCGCGGCAAATTCCCCGGCCGCGAGCTGCTCTACGGCCTGTTCACCCTGCCGATGATCGTGCCGCTGGTGATCATCGCCGTGGCGGTGTACGCGCTGTTCCTCAAGCTGGGCTACACCGGCACGCTGTTCGCCTTCGTGGTCAGCCACGTGATAGTCGCCCTGCCCTTCACCATCATCTCGATCATCAACTCGCTGAAGCTGTTCGACCAGTCCACCGAGGACGCCGCGGTGATCTGCGGCGCCTCGCGCCTGCAGGCGGTGTTCAAGGTGACCTTCCCGGCCATCCGCCCGGGCATGGTCGCCGGCGGCCTGTTCGCCTTCCTGGTGTCCTGGGACGAGGTGGTGCTCAGCGTGATGATGGCCAGCCCGACCCTGCAGACCCTGCCGGTGAAGATGTGGACCACCCTGCGCCAGGACCTGACCCCGGTGATCGCCGTCGCCTCGACGCTGCTGATCGGCCTGTCGGTCCTGGTGATGCTCGCCGCCGCGCTGCTGCGCCGGCGCAATGAAGTCAGCGCCTGAGCGCGAGGAGTCAGACAATGAGTGCCGTCATTCAAGAAACCGCGCAGGTCGGGACCCTGGTCAGCCTGCGCAACCTGAACAAGCACTACGGCGACTTCACCGCCGTGGACAACATCAACCTCGACATCCGCGACGGGGAATTCCTCACCTTCCTCGGCTCCAGCGGCTCGGGCAAGAGCACCACGCTGTCGATGCTGGCCGGCTTCGAGACGCCCAGCAGCGGCGAGATCCTGGTGGAAGGCAAGTCGCTGGTGAACGTGCCGCCGCACAAGCGCGACATCGGCATGGTGTTCCAGCGCTATTCGCTGTTCCCGCACCTGTCGGTGCGTGACAACATCGGCTTCCCGCTGGACATCCGCAAGCAGAAGGGCGACGCCCGCGAGCGCCGCGTCGACGCCATGCTCAAGCTGGTGCAGCTGGAGACATTCGCCCAGCGCCGCCCGGCGCAGCTCTCCGGCGGCCAGCAGCAGCGCGTGGCCATCGCCCGCGCGCTGGTCTACGAGCCGCGCATCCTGCTGATGGACGAACCCCTGGGCGCGCTGGACAAGAAACTGCGCGAAGACCTGCAGGACGAACTGCGCCACCTGCACCGCCGCCTGGGCATCACCATCGTCTACGTCACCCACGACCAGGAAGAGGCCATGCGCCTGTCCCAGCGCATCGCCATCTTCAGCCACGGCAAGATCGTCGGCCTGGGCAGCGGCTACGACCTCTACCAGAACCCGCCGAACACCTTCGTCGCCTCCTTCCTCGGCAACTCCAACTTTCTCCGCGTGCAGGCCCAGGGCAACGCCGCGGCGCGCTTCGAGAGCGCCAGCCTGGCCATCCGCCCCACCGGCGGCCTGCGCGAAGGCCAGGACCTGGTACTGATGGTCCGCCCGGAAAAGGCCCTGGCCCTGAACGCCGAACAGGCCGCCGCGCAGCCCCTGCAGGCCGGCTGGAACGAACTCGGCGCGACCGTGCAGGAAGTGGTGTTCCTCGGCGAGAGCCAGACCTGCAGCGTGACCACCGTGGGCGGCACCCAGCTGACCCTCAAGGCCCTCTCCGGCGGCCAGCCGCTGCACCCCGGCAGCCCGGTGCGCGTGCGCTGGGCCGCGGCCGACGCCTGCGTCTACAACCAGTGGAACGAAAGCGACCTGGTAAAGGGCGCGCACTGACCCTTTGAAGTCCCTTGCGCCCCCGGCCGTTGTGGCGGCCGGGGGCTTTTTTTTGCCTGCGCCCCCCACCCGCGCCACATTTCCCCGTAGGAGCGGACTCCGTCCGCGATAGCCGGAACCTCCGGCGCGCTTCGCGGATAAGATCTGCTCCTACGCCCCCCACCCACACCATTCCCTACGCGCAAAATCGCGGGCAGGGCCCGCTCCTACAGATTGCCGGGAGGCACTGCATTCCTCCCCCGTAGGAGCGGACCTTGTCCGCGATAGCCGAAACCACCGGCGCGCCTCGCGGATAAGATCCGCTCCTACGCTGCCCCACCCCCGCCATTCCCATGTAGGAGCGCGCCCTGCGCGCGAATCGCGGGCAGGGCCCGCTCCTACAGGCGAACCGCATGGCACGGCGTTTGTTCGCGAGCAAGCTCGCTCCTACGAAGGGCACCTCGGCGCAGTTACAGGTTGACGCCAAGTCTCCCGTCCATGCCTGCCCGCCAATCCCACGCCCTTTCCCACAGGCAAAAAAAGCCCCGCCAGAGCTGCTCTCAAGGCGGGGCGGAGAGTGGAACGAGGAATCAGTCGGCCAGGCCCAGACGACCCTGCTGCAGGCTTTCGCGGGCCTGGCCGCGGGTGGCCAGGCAGTAGTACAGCGGGCAGGTCACCAGCAGGCCGGCCAGCCAGGACAGGTCGGCGCCTTCCAGGTAATTGGCGTAGGGCCCGACGTAGAGCGCGGTGTTGGCGAACGGCAGCTGCACCAGGATGCCGATGGCGTAGGCGATGATCGCGTGCGGGTTGAAGCGCCCGTAGATGCCGCCGTCGGCGCGGAAGATCGAGGCGATGTCGTAGCGCCCGCGCTTGACCAGGTAGAAGTCGATCAGGTTGATGCAGGCCCAGGGCACCAGGACCAGCAGCAGGGTGAGGATCAGCCCGATGAACTGCGAGATGAAGTTCGCCGAAGCGCTCAGCGCCACCAGGCAGCTACCGGCCAGCACCACCGAGGACAACGCCACGCGCAGGCGCACGCTGGGTGTCCAGGCGGCGGCGAAGGTCTGGATCGAGGTGACGATGGAAAGCACCGCGCCGTACAGGTTCAGCGCGTTGTGGCTGATGATGTTGAGCAGGAACAGCACCATCAGCGCCGGGCCGAACACGCCGGTGGCCTGCTTCACCGCGGCCATGGCCTCGGTGCCTTCGGGCGTGGCCAGCACCGCCACCGCGCCGAAGCTGAACGACAGGCTGGTGCCCAGCACCGCGCCGAAGAAGGTGGCGAAGAACGGCTTGGCGATGCCGACGCTGGCCGGCAGGTAGCGCGAGTAGTCCGAGGTGTAGGGCGAGAAGCTGACCTGCCAGATGATGCCCAGGCACAGGGTGGCGACGAAGCCGGAGAGGTTGAAGCCGCCACGGCTGAAGAAGTCCGCCGGCAGTTGCTGGCAGAAAATCCACACGAAGCCCACCAGCAGCGCGCCGCCCATCACCCAGGTGCCGATGCGGTTGAGGGTGTGGATGAAGCGGTAGCCGATCACGCCGATGGCGGTGGCGCCCAGGGCGCCGAGCAGGATGCCCGCCGGCAGCGGCACGGCCGGGGCGATGCTGTGGATGGATTCGCCGGCCAGGACGATGTTGGAGATGAAGAAGCCCAGGTAGATCAGCGCGGTGAAGAATACGATCAGCAGCGCGCCGTAGCGGCCGAACTGGCCGCGGCTCTGCACCATCTGCGGAATGCCCAGCTGCGGCCCCTGGGCCGAGGCCAGGGCGATGCCGACGCCGCCGAGCATGTGCCCGAGGAAGATCGCCACCAGCCCCCAGAGCAGGTCCAGGTGGTAGACCTGGACCACCATGGCGCCGGTCACCACCGGCAGCGGCGCGATATTGGTGCTGAACCACAGGGTGAACAGGTCGCGCGCACGGCCATGGCGCTCGGCCGGGGGCACGTAGTCGACGGTGTGGTTCTCGATGAGCGGGGTGGACTCGGTATGGGACATCTTCTGGCTCGCTGCGGATGGCCGGGCGCGAGCGCGGATCGGCCGGCCGGGCGGCCGACGTCGATCCACTGCGGGCGCGGACAGTCGGGAATCGGGGTTGCAGGAATCAGGCCGCGGACGGCCTGGCGCAGGACCGGTGGTCCAGGGGCGGGTGCAACCTCGGGGAATCATCGAGCCAGGCCCGGTCGGGGGCGCGGCGGGGGAACATCATGGACAGCATCTTCTTGTCTTCTTTGTACGAAAGCCACGTATGAAATTTGCCTTCGGCAGCAAGCCCCGGAAAGGGCTGGCAGGCATGCTTAGGCGAACACCATATTATGGTATTCCAAGATTCCGGCAAGCCCCTCCCCCGCCAACGGCTCCGACCATGGTCTATCCTGGCATCCCTCCCGGCACCCCGCCGAAGCCTTAGAGCCCAGTCCACATGCGGATTCCAGCCACGAGCGCGACGTTCGTCGGCAACCGACTGGCGGTCATCCAGGGGCTTGAACTTTCAATAATACGGTATACCATCAGACGAAAATAATTCCTCCACCGCCAGCCCCCGTGGCAGCAGGTAACCGCAATGATCAACGCCAACCTCTACAAGCAAGTCATGGGCTCCTTCCCCTCCGGCGTGACCGTGATCACCACCCTGGACGAGGACGGCCAGCTGGTGGGCCTGACCGCCAGCGCCTTCAGCTCGCTGTCGATGGACCCGGCGCTGGTGCTGTTCTGCCCCAACTACACCTCCGACTCCTACCCGGTGCTGATCCGCCGCAAGCAGTTCGCCATCCACCTGCTCTCCGCCGAGCAGCAGCGCGAGGCCTACAGCTTTGCCAAGAAGGGCAAGGACAAGGCCCTGGGCATCGACTGGCAGCTGAGCGAGCTGGGCAATCCGCTGTTGGAGGGCGCGACTGCGGTGATCGAGTGCGAGCTGTGGCGTGAGTATGAGGGTGGGGATCACGCGATCATGGTCGGCGCGGTGAAGAACCTGGTGGTGCCGGAGCAGCGGGTGCAGCCGATGGTTTATTGCCGTGGGAAGATGGGGGCGTTGCCGGCTTTGGCGTGACGCCGATTGCCAGCGAGCTTGCTCGCGAACGGTGTTTCCCGGGGCGTAGGTGCTGGGTTCAAGAGCGCCCTCTCCCCAACCCTCTCCCGCAAGCGGGAGAGGGGGCTGTCCTGAGCGGCGTGTCGGTCAGGCGCCATCCTTCCAATTCGTCATTCCCGCGAACGCGGAAACCCAGGGGCTTGGGGGCTTGGCGTAGCGCGCCGCACCGAGTTTATTGATGTTTCTTGTTTCGCCCCCTCGGGCGAGCCCCCTTTTGTCAAACAACTCCCTCGCCTACGTTCCTGCAGCCTATCGGGGCTCTCGCGGCATCCATGCCGCATGACCTCCTGAGCGCCGGTTTCGCTCGGCCTTCTGAAGGGGCGTTCCGGTGCGCTCGGCTATTTCTCTGGAAATCCAAATCGCGGACAGAGTCCGCTCCTACGGTTACAGGGGAGCTCGGGCGTAGGAGCGGACTTTGTCCGCGATTGGACTCACCGGCCACACCGGACACCCCGGTGGCACGAACAGCCCGGTGGCACGAACAGCCCCACCACCTCGATCAGGTCCTGAACCGCGACACCAACCGATTCAACTCCTCCGACAGCCCATTCAACGTCTGCGCATCCCCCCGCGTGGCCTCCGCCAGCCCCGCTACTTCCTGGGCGTCGCGGTGGATCTGGGCGATGTGCCGGTTGATCTCCTCCGCCACCTGGTGCTGTTCTTCCGCCGCCGTGGCGATCTGCGCGTTCATGTCGCGGATCACGTCCACCGACTCGCGGATGGCGCCGAAGCAGGCGCGGGCCTCGCGGATGGAGCCGACGGTGCGCTGCGAGGCCTCCAGGCTGGATTGCATCTGCCGGCCGGTGTCGTGGGTGCGGCGGGCCAGGTTGCCCAGCAGCGCGTCGATCTCGCCGGTGGATTCGGCGGTGCGCCGTGCCAGCGCGCGGACCTCGTCGGCCACCACGGCGAAGCCGCGGCCCTGGTCGCCGGCGCGGGCCGCTTCGATGGCGGCGTTGAGCGCCAGCAGGTTGGTCTGCTCGGCGATGGAGCGGATGGTGCCGAGGATCGACTGGATGTCGTTGCTGTCCTGCTCCAACTGGCGCATGGCGCTGGCCGAGCCGGCGATTTCCTCGCTCAGGCGGCCGACGCTGTCCACCGCTTCGTCGATCTGCTGCTGGCCGTCGTGGGCCTGGCGCTGGCCGCTGTCGGCGGAAGTCGCCGCCTGGCTACAGGAGCGCGCCACCTCGTTGGCGGTCATGACCATCTCGTTGAACGCCGTGGACACCATGTCCACCGCCTCGCGCTGGCGCGCCGCGGCCTCGGCCAGGGCCTGGGAGGTGCCGCTGGCGCTGCCGGCGCTCTGGTGGATGCCGGAGGCGGCCTGGCCGATGTGCTGCACCAGGCGGCGGATGGCCTCGAGGAACTGGTTGAACCAGCCGGCCAGCTGCGCCGTCTCGTCGCGGCCGCGCACCGCCAGGCGCCCGGTCAGGTCGCCGTCGCCCTGGGCGATGCCTTCCAGGCCATCGGCCACCGCGCGCACCGGGCGCACCACCAGGCCGGCGAATACGGCGCCCACGCCGGCGAAGCCCAGCGCTATCACCGCGGCAATCAGGCCGACCAGCCAGGTCAGGCGCGTCGCCCCGGCCATCACCTCGCTTTCCTTGATCAGGCCGACGAAGCGCCAGCCCAGGCCCTCCGACGGCCAGACGTTGGCCAGGTAGCGCTCGCCGTCGATCTCCACCTCCACCAGGCCCTTGTCGGCGCTGGCCAGGCTGGCATAGCCGGCGCCCAGCTCGCCGAGCTTCTTGAAGTTGTGCTCCGGCTGGTGCGGGTCGACCAGCACGGTGCCGTCGCCTTCCATCAGCATCAGGTAGCCGCTGTCGCCCAGGCGGATGCCCTTGACGATGTCGGTCAGGCGCTTGAGCGAAACGTCGATGTTGACCACCCCGCCCTGCTCACCGAGGCGGTTGGCGAAGGTGCGCACGCTGCTGACCAGCACCACCTTGTCCGCCGCCCAGTAGTAGGCGTGGGTGCGCAGGGTGCGGCCCGGCTGGGCCATGGCCGACTGGTACCAGGGGCGGCTGCGCGGGTCGTAGCTGGCCAGCTTGTCGTCGCCCGGCCAGAAGGCGTAGCCGCCGTCGCGGGTGCCCAGGGACACGTACGCATAGTCCGGGTGGCTGTGGGCCAGGCCGGCGAACAGGTCGAACACCTGGCGGTCCAGCTCACCGGCCGGGTGCTGCGCGGCGTCGGCGCCGACGTACTGCTTGAGGCTGCCGTCGATGGCCTGCAGCTGCGGGTGCGCGGCCAGGTACTCGACGTTCTGGGCGATGCCGTCGAAGAACAGCTGCATGGCGTTCTCCACCTGGCGGATCTCCCGGCTGCTGCTGTCGATGAAGCCTTCCCGCGCTTCGCCGCGCAGGTTGAAGATCACCAGCACGGCGACCAGCAGCACCGGCAGGCTGGCGATGGCGGCGAAGGCCAGGATCAGTTTCTGTTTGAGATTCATCCTTAACTCCTTGGGGTGGCGCCGGGCAGAAACGCCTTGCAGATATTCCGTATTATGGTATACCAATAAACCACGGACACCCAGCACGTTTGTGGCCAATCGCCATGATCGCGCCCATTCCCCGAAGCAGCGGTGCGCGCAGGCGCATCCCATCCGCCGGCCCGCCCAGCGCCGGATACAAAAAAGGTTCGAGGTAAGCGATATGAAATTTTCCCTGTTCGTGCACATGGAGCGCTACGACGAGCAAACCAGCCACCGCCAGCTGTTCGAGGAACTCACCGAACTGACGCTGATGGCCGAGGCAGGCGGCTTCAGCACCGTGTGGATCGGCGAGCACCACGCCATGGAATACACCATCTCGCCCAGCCCCATGCCGCTGCTGGCCTACCTGGCCGCCCGCACCGAAACCATCCGCCTGGGCGCCGGCACCATCATCGCGCCCTTCTGGCACCCCATCCGCGTGGCCGGCGAATGCGCCCTGCTCGACGTGATCAGCAACGGCCGCATGGAAGTGGGCCTGGCCCGCGGCGCCTACCAATACGAATTCGACCGCATGGCCAACGGCATGCCGGCCACCGAGGGCGGCAAGTACCTGCGCGAGATGGTCCCGGTGGTGCGCGCGCTGTGGCAGGGCGACGTCGCCCACGACGGCGAGATCTGGAAGTTCCCCACCGCCACCTCCTCGCCGCGGCCGATCCAGAAGCCCACCCCGCCGATGTGGATCGCCGCGCGCGACCCGGACTCGCACAACTTCGCCGTGGCCAACGGCTGCAACGTGATGGTCACCCCGCTGATGAAGGGCGACGAGGAAGTGGTCGACCTGAAGAACAAGTTCGAGGCGGCCCTGGCCAACAACCCCGGCGTGCCGCGCCCACAACTGATGGTGCTGCGCCACACCCACGTGCACAGCGCCGACGACCCGGAAGGCTGGAAGGTCGGCGCCGAGGCCATCTCGCGCTTCTACCGCACCTTCGACGCCTGGTTCGGCAACAAGCAGACCCCGGTCAACGGCCTGCTGCCGCCCAGCCCCGAGGAGAAGTTCAAGGAGCGCCCGGAGTTCGAGCTGGAGAACATCCGCAAGAACACCATGATCGGCACCCCCGAGGAAATCATCGCGCGCATCCGCCACTACCAGGAGCTGGGCGTCGACGAGTTCAGCTTCTGGGCCGACAACAGCCTGCCCTACGAGCAGAAGAAGAAGTCCCTGGAACTGTTCATCAAGCACGTGGTGCCGGCGTTCCGCTGAGTGCCCGCCCAGGCTTCGCAACGACAACGCCGGTCAGGAAACTGACCGGCGTTGCGCATTCAAGCCCGGTTCACCAGGAACCGGCGCCCGCCACCTTCGCCCGCTCCGCGCGGCGGCCCTGGGCGCACACCGCCAGGGCGGCCAGCGCCGCCCCATGGCGGTGATCAACGCGCGCCTGGTGCTGGAGGCCAAGCGCGAGCTGGCCCACTCGCGCCAGAGCATCAAGGCCATCGCCCACGACCAGGGCTTCTCCGACGTCGGCTACTTCAGCCGCTTCTTCCGCAAGCACACGCAGTTGTCGCCCAGCGAGTTCCGCGGCCAGGGCGCCGCCTGACGCGGCTTGCGGCCCGTATATTCAATTAAAGAATAATAAAATCTGAATTTATTCTTTTTTACCTCAACCTCGATTCCTCTATAACTGCGCAGGAATCGACGGCCGCTCCACTGTTGCGTTGCCAACAGTTGCCCAGCAGCAACTAGCCGCCAGCCAACAGTTCGCCCAGCAACACTTGATGAATACCCATACCAATCAATGGCTTGAGTCCTGGCACAGGTCTTGCGAAACCCGACCTGAACCCGCCCTGCCGGCAGGGCAACAGCACAGGAAACCGAACATGACTGCCCCCTTGAAAGTGGTCGCCGTATCCGGCGGCGCCTATCGCCCCTCGCGCACCCTGGTCCTGACCGAGGCCATCCTCGCCGAGATCGGCCGCCACCTGGACGCCGAGGTCCAGCTCATCGAGTTGGCCGACATCGCCCGCCCGGTGGGCGGCGCCCTGAGCCGCGCCGAGCTGCCGGAGGCAGTGGAGGCGCAGCTACGCGCCATCGAGGGCGCCGACCTGCTGCTGGTGGCCTCGCCGGTGTACCGCGGTTCCTACCCCGGGCAGCTCAAGCACCTGTTCGACCTGATCGGCCAGGACGCCCTGATCGGCACTCCGGTGCTGCTCGCCGCCACCGGTGGCAGCCAGCGCCACGCGCTGGTCATCGACCACCAGCTGCGCCCGCTGTTCAGCTTCTTCCAGTCCCTGACCCTGCCCCTGGGCGTGTACGCCAGCGAGGCCGACTTCAAGGACTACCGCATCAGCTGCGAACTGCTCCAGGCGCGCATCCGCCTGGCCGTGGAGCGCGCCCTGCCGCTGTTCGGCGACCACCGCGCGCTGCGCCGCATCGCCTGAGGAGCCGCCCGATGAATTCGCCGGCACAAGCCTCCATCCTCAGCCCGCTGCAACTGGCCCGCCAGCTGGCGGCGGAATTCGCCGAAAGCGCCGTCGAGCGCGACCGGCTCGGCGGCACGCCGAAGGCCGAGCGCGACGCCCTGCGCCGCAGCGGCCTGCTCGGCCTGGTCATCCCCAAACAGTACGGCGGCCTGGGCGCCAGCTGGAGCGAGGCCCTGGAAGTGACCCGCGAGTTCGCCCGCGTCGACAGTTCCATCGCCCACGTGTTCGGCTTCCAGCACCTGATGCTGGCCACCGTGCGCCTGTTCGCCCGCCCCGAGCAGTGGCAGCCGTGGTTCGAGCAGACCGCGCGCAAGCACTGGTTCTGGGGCAACGCCCTGAACCCGCTGGACACCCGCACCGTGGTGAAGAAGTTCGACGGCTGGCGCGAGTTCTCCGGCAAGAAGAGCTTCTGCTCCGGCGCCAGCGACTCGGAAATGCTCATCGCCTCGGCGGTGGACGAAAGCGCCGGCGGCAAGCTGCTGATCGCCGCCATCCCCAGCGGCCGCACCGGCATCACCCTGCACGGCGACTGGGACAACATGGGCCAGCGGCAGACCGACAGCGGCAGCGCCACCTTCGAACGGGTGCGCGTGGAGGAATCCGAGCTGCTGCTGGACCCGGGCCCGCTGAGCACGCCCTTCGCCTGCCTGCGCCCGCTGATCGCCCAGCTGCTGTTCGCCAACCTGTTCCTCGGCGTGGCCGAGGGCGCCTTCGAGGAGGCGCGGCAGTACAGCCTCAAGGAAAGCCGCCCGTGGTTCCGCTCCAGCGCCCGCAGCGTCGGCGAGGACCCGTACGTGCTGCGCCACTACGGCGAGTTCTGGGTCGGCCTGGAGAGCGTGCGCCTGCTGGTGCAGCGCGCCGCCGCGCTGCTCGACGAGGCCTGGCGCAAGGAACACGCCCTGGGCGCCGAGGAGCGCGCGCAGCTGGCGGTGGCCATCGCCACCGCCAAGGTCGCCGCCAGCCGCGCCGGCCTGGACATCTGCAACCGCCTGTTCGAGGTCACCGGCGCCCGCGCCACCCACGCCTCGCTGCGCCTGGACCGCTTCTGGCGCAACCTGCGCACCCAATCCCTGCACGACCCGCTGGACTACAAGCTCCACGAGCTGGGGGACTGGGCGCTCAACGGTACGCGGCCGACACCCACCTTCTATTCCTGAGGCAGAGACATGCAACTGCTGACGCTACCCCCCTCCCCCGCACTGGCCACCTCGATCCGGGCGACCGCACAGGTCTTCGAAGACCCGAAATCGCAGGCGCTGCTCGCCCATCTGCAACAGGTCGCCCCCAGCGAGGCCAGCGTCCTGATCATCGGCGAAACCGGCACGGGCAAGGAGCTGGTGGCGCGGCACATCCACAACCTCAGCGGGCGGCGCAACGGGCCCTTCGTCGCGGTGAACTGCGGGGCATTCTCCGAATCCCTGGTGGAGGCCGAGCTGTTCGGCCACGAGAAGGGCGCCTTCACCGGCGCCCTCAGCGCCAAGGCCGGCTGGTTCGAAGAGGCCGACGGCGGCACCCTGTTCCTCGACGAGATCGGCGACCTGCCGATGCCCATCCAGGTCAAGCTGCTGCGCGTGCTGCAGGAGCGCGAGGTGGTGCGCCTGGGCTCGCGCAAGAGCATCCCGATCAACGTGCGGGTGCTGGCGGCCACCAACGTGCAGCTGGAGCGGGCGATCAACGCCGGGCACTTCCGCGAGGACCTGTACTACCGCCTCAACGTCGTCACCCTGCAGCTGCACCCGCTGCGCGAGCGCCCCGGCGACATCCTGCCGCTGACCCGCCACTTCATCCGCAGCTACAGCGAGCGCCTGGGCTACGGCCAGGTGCAGCTCAGCGCCGAGGCCGAGCGCAAGCTGGTGGGCTACGGCTGGCCGGGCAACATCCGCGAGCTGGAGAACGTCATCCACCACAGCCTGCTGACCTGCCGCGACGGCCTGGTGCGCGAGGACGACCTGCGCCTGTCCAACCTGCGTCTGGAACGCCAGGAGGAAGCCTCCGCCGGCCATGCCGGCAGCCCCGCAGCCAACGGCGGCGAGGCCGCCGAGGAACTGCTGCAGCGCGCCTTCCGCCGGCTGTTCGAGGAATCCGCCGGGGCGCTCTACGAACGCGTCGAGGAAAGCCTGCTGCGCGCCGCCTACCGCTTCTGCCACCACAACCAGGTGCACACCGCCAACCTGCTGGGCCTGTCGCGCAACGTCACCCGCACGCGGCTGATCGCCATCGGCGAGCTGGTGGTGAACAAGCGCCGCGGCCCGGAGCAGGCGCTGGACAACCGCGTGGTGCGGCTGTCCATCTGAGCCCCGTCAGGCAGCGCCCACCAGGCTGACCCGATCGGCCAGCGCCTGCGCGCGCGCCACTACCGCCTCGCGCTCCGTCGCCGGCGCCGCCACGCGCAGCCGCAGGCTGCCCAGGGAGCGGCCCTGGATGCGCTCCAGGCTGGCCTGCACCAGGCGCACCTCGTAGCCCAGTTCGCGGCCGATGGCGGCCGGCTCCGGTTCGCGGGCGCTGGCGCCGCTGTAGTGCAGGTCCAGCAGCAGGCCCTCGCCCGCCGCATCCCCATCGGCGTCATGGTGCAGCGTGCCGAGCAGGCTGCGCGTCACTTCGTGGCGCGGGTCGCCGAACACTTCCCAGACCTCGCCCTGCTCCACCACCCGGCCGCGCTCCAGCACCACCACGCGGTCGCAGAGGTCGCGGATGACTTCCATCTCGTGGGTGATGAGGACGATGGTCAGGCCCAGGCGGCGGTTGATGTCGCGCAGCAGCGCGAGGATCGACTGGGTGCTTTCCGGGTCCAGCGCCGAGGTGGCTTCGTCGCACAGCAGCAGGTCCGGTTGCAGCACCAGCGCGCGGGCGATGCCGACGCGCTGCTTCTGCCCGCCGGAAAGCTGCGCCGGGTAGGCCTCGCGCTTGTCCGCCAGGCCCACCAGCTGCAGCAGCTCGGCCACCCGCCGCTCGCGCTCGGCGCGCGGCACGCCGGCCAGCACCAGGGGCAGCGCGACGTTGTCGCCGACGCTGCGCGAGGCCATCAGGTTGAAGTGCTGGAAGATCATCCCGGTGCGCCGGCGCAGCTGCGCCAGGCGCGCGTCGTCGAAGGCGCCGATGTCCTCGCCGTCGACCAGCACCTGGCCGGCGCTGGGCCGCTCCAGGCGGTTGAGCGAGCGCAGCAGCGAGGACTTGCCGGCGCCGCTGCGGCCGATGATGCCGAACACCTCGCCGCGGCGGATCTCCAGGTCGATGCCGTGCAGCGCCTGCACTTCCCGGCCGCCGGCCAGGTAGTGCTTGGCCAGGCCGCGCAGGCGGATGTGGATGGCAGCCGCCAGCGGCTGCGAATGATTGAAGCTGACCATGGGTGCGTTCCTGCCGGGCGCGGCGCCCGTCCTGGGCGCCGCGCCGGGTCACATCAGAAGCCGGGGGCGATCTCGCCCTTGTAGCGGGTCAGGATGAAGTTGCGCACTTCCGGCGAGTTGAGCGCCTTGGCCAGCTTCTGGATGCCCGGGTCCTGGATGTTGTCCGGACGCGCCACCAGGAACTCGACGTAGAGGTCCTTGCCCTTCTCGACGATCAGCGCGCTCTTGATGTCGATGCCGGCTTCCAGCGCGTAGTTGGCGAAGACGAAGGCCAGGTCGACCTGCTTCACCGAGCGCGCCAGCATGGCGCCTTCCAGTTCGCGGATCTTCAGGTGCTTGGGGTTGTCGACGATGTCGCGCTCGGTGGACTGCGGATTGCTCGGGTCCTTGAGCTTGATCAGCCCGGCCTCGGCCAGCAGCACCAGGGCGCGGCCGGTGTTCACCGGGTCGTTGGGGATGGCCACGCTGGCGCCATCGGGCAGCTCGGCCAGGCTCTTGTACTTGGCCGAGTAGGCGCCGAAAGGCTCGATGTGCACGCCCACCACCGGCACCAGGTTGGTGTGGCGGGTCTTGTTGAAGTCGTCGAGGAACGGGCGGTACTGGTAGTAGTTGGCGTCGAGGTTCTTCTTCGCCAGCTGCAGGTTGGGCTGGATGAAGTCGTTGAACACCTTCACCTCCAGGTCCACGCCTTGCTTGGCCAGGGCCGGTTTGACGAATTCGAGGATTTCCGCGTGGGGCACCGGGGTGGCGCCGACGACGAGGTGCTCGTTGGCGTGGGCGTTGATGGCTATTACGGCAGCCAGGGCGGCCAGGACTTTCTTCATGCTGTTTGCTCCGATCAGTGGTTTCTTGGAATGGCCGTCGTGGGTTGGACGTGGGGCCAGCGGCGGCGTTTTCCCGGCCGCCGCGAGCGGGTGTTGGATTCAGCGCCGGGTGTAGTGGCGCACCAGGCGGTCGCCGCTCATCTGCAGGGCCTGCACCAGCAGGATCAGCAGCAGCACGGTGACCACCATGACGTCGGTCTGGAACCGCTGGTAGCCGAAGCGGATGGCCAGGTCGCCCAGGCCGCCGCCGCCGACCACCCCGGCCATGGCCGTGTAGTCGACCAGCACGATGGCGGTCACGGTGATGGCCGCGATCAGCCCGGTGCGCGCTTCCGGCAGCAGGGTGTGGAAGACGATCTGCCGGGTGCTCGCGCCCATCGCCTGCACCGCTTCCACCAGGCCGCGGTCGACCTCGCGCAGCGAGCTTTCCACCAGCCGCGCGAAGAACGGCGTGCAGCCCACCACCAGCGGCGGAATGGCGCCGCGCACGCCCAGCGAGGTGCCGGTGAGCAGCTCGGTGGCGGGGATCAGCACGATCAGCAGGATGATGAAGGGCATCGAGCGCAGCACGTTGGCCAGCACCGAGAGCACCCGGTACAGGCGCGGCGAGTCGAGCAGCTGGCGCTGGCCGGTGAGGTACAGCAGCACGCCCAGCGGCAGCCCCAGCAGCACGGTGCAGCCCAGGGCCGCGCCGAGCATGCTCAGGGTGTCCAGGCAGGCCTGGGCGATCTCGCTCCAGTCGACGTTGGCCAGCCAGTCGTTCATCGCCGGGCCTCCTCGCGCAGGGCCGCGACCGGGTGCGGCGCGGCCAGGCGGTCGCCGGCGCCGAACAGCTTGTGGCGCAGGGTGCCCTCGGCGTAGTCGCGCTTGAACAGGCCGCGAGCCTGCAGCTCCGGCACCAGCAGGTCGACCACCGCTTCGAAGGTTTCCGGCATGACCACGCCGGCCAGGTTGAAGCCGTCGACGTCGGTTTCCGCCACCCATTCCTGCAACTGGTCGGCCACGGTCTGCGGCGAGCCCACCAGCACCGGGCCGTCGCCGCCGATGGCGCAGTAGTCGGCGATCTCGGCGGTGGTCCAGGTGCGCGTCGGGTCGGCGCGGGTGAAGGCTTCCACCGCCGACTGGATGGCGTCGCTGGGCACCTCGCGCAGCACCTGCCCGGGGGTGTATTCGGCGAAGTCGATGCCGGTCCAGCCGGACATCAGCGTCAGGGCGCCGCTGGCGCTGGCGTACTCGCGGTACTCGGCCAGGCGCGCCAGGGCCTCGGCGTCGGTCGGCGCGACTATCACCGTGAGCTGCTCCAGCACCAGCACGTCGCCCGGCTCGCGCCCGGCAGCGCGCACCGCTTCGCGCAGGTCGGCCACCTGCTTCTTCAGCACCGCCTTGCTCGGCGCGGCGACGAACACGCACTCGGCGTTGGCCGCGGCGAAGGCCCGGCCACGGCTGGAGGCGCCGGCCTGGTAGAGCACCGGGGTGCGCTGCGGCGAGGGCTCGCAGAGGTGGAAGCCGGGCACCTGGAAGTATTCGCCTTCGTGGCGGATGCCGTGGACCTTGGACGGTTCGGCATAGACGCCGCTGTCGCGGTCGGCGACCACGGCGTCGTCTTCCCAGCTGGTTTCCCACAGCTTGTAGCAGACCTGCAGGTACTCGTCGGCCAGGGCGTAGCGCTGGTCGTGGGACAGCTGGCGCTGCTGGCCGAGGTTGCGCGCGCCGCTGGCCAGGTACGAGGTGACGATGTTCCAGCCGGCGCGGCCGCCGGTCAGGTGGTCGAGGGTGGACATGCGCCGGGCGAAGGGGAACGGGTGCTCGAAGGACACCGAGGCGGTCACGCCGAAACCCAGGTGGCGGGTGGCCGCGGCCATGGCCGGGACCAGCTGCAGCGGGTCGTTCACCGGCACCTGGGCGCCGCTGCGCAGCGCGGCGTCGGCATTGCCGCCGTAGACGTCATAGACGCCCAGCACGTCGGCGATGAACAGGCCGTCGAGCTTGCCGCGTTCCAGTGTCTTCGCCAGCTCGACCCAGTAGTGGATGTCGGTGTAGCGCCGCGCCTGGTCGCGCGGGTGGCGCCAGAGGCCGGGCGAGAGGTGGCCGACGGTGTTCATGGCGAAGGCGTTGAGGCGTATCTGCTTGCTCATGGCGCCACCTCAGTTCCAGTCGTGGCGCGGCGGGCGCTTGCCGTTGAGCAGCCAGTTGCCGACCAGGTGGTACTTCCAGCGCACCGGGTCGTGCAGGGTGTGCACGCGGGCATTGCGCCAGTGGCGGTCGAGGTTGTGCTTGCGCAGGGTGGAGCGGGTGCCGCCGAGCTCGAACAGCTTGTTGCTCGCCTCGATGGCGATCTCGGTGGTCAGCACCTTGGCCCGCGCCACGGCCAGGGAGGCGGCAGCCACCTTGTCCTCGTCGGGCGCCGCCTTGCCGGCGTCGAGCACGCGGCCGGCGCGTTCGAGCAGGGCCTCGGCGGCCTCCAGGCGGATGTCCAGGGCGCCGACCTGGATGATCGTCAGCGGGTCCTCGCTGGCCTTCTCCACCCCGGCGTCGATCCACGGGCGCGCCTGCTCGCGGACGAAGGCGATGGTGTCGCGCAGCGCGGCGCGGGCGATGCCGGCATCGATGGCGGCGGTGGTGATCTGGGCGAAGGGCCCGGCCAGGGTCGGGCTCTCGTAGGAGCGGTAGCTGGGGAACAGGTGGAAGGCAGGCACGCGCAGGCCCTCCAGCAAGACGGTGCCGCTGGAGGTGGTGCGCTGGCCGATGCTGTCCCAGTCGTCCACCACCGTCAGCCCGGCGCTTTCCCGCGGGACGAAGGCCAGCTGCGCGCGGTCCTGCTCGTCCAGCGCCAGCACGCCCAGCCAGTGGGCGTAGAGCGAGCCGGTGCAGTAACCCTTGCGGCCGTCGATGCGGTAGCCGTCGCCCTCGGCGACCAGGCGGGTGCGGATGTCCTGCACGTTCTTGCCGCCGGTTTCCGACAGCGCGTTGGCGAAGCGGTGGCCTTCCAGCACCAGGGCGAAGAAGTGCCGCTTCTGCTCCTCGCTGCCCTGCAGGCGGATGTCCTCCAGCAGGCAGTAGTGGTTCTGCGGGATCTGCCCCAGGGACGGGTCGGCCGCCGAGACGATGGCGATGACCTGGGCCAGGGTGGCGTGGGACACCTCGGCGCCGCCGTATTCGCGCGGCACCGTGATGCCCCACAGGCCGCTGTTGGAGAAGGCGTCGACGATCTCCACCGGCACCAAGCGGTCGAGGTCGCGCTCGGAAGCGCCGGCCAGCAGCAGCTCGGCGACCTCGTGGGCGACGCGGATGGCCTCGGCGTCGTCGCGGATGATCCGCGCGGCGGGGCGGTTGATCGGATAGGCAGCAGAAACGGACATGGTCTTCCTCGTGGCGAACAGTGGCCCGTGTGGGGCCGGGACCTCCCGGCAGCGGGCCCTGTCCTGGTTGAGCACGATCCATGCCCGAAATTTTCTTCCTATAAATCAACTACTTACTGGATAGCAAAGACAGCCGAGTCGCTGGCCGGACACTGTTTGTTGAAGCACTGTCCGGCAGCCAACAGTTGCCCGTCAGGCAACAGCCTTGCGCTGTGCCTCGGCCTCCAGCTCGCGCACCAGCGGCAGGACCTTCTCGCCGAAGTACTCCACCTCTTCCTGGAAGTGCAGGAAGCCGGAGAGCACCAGGTCCACGCCCACCGCCTTGAGCGCGAGGATGCGCTCGGCGATCTGCCGCGGGGTGCCGATCAGGTTGGTCTTGAAGCCGTCGTTGTACTGCACCAGGTCTTCGAAGCTGGACTTCGCCCAGTTGCCCTCGCCTTCCGGGCTGGCGGCGCCGGCGTTCTTCACCTCGTGGCCGAAGGCGTTGACCGCCTCGGGGTTGGCCTTGTCGATGATCTCCTGCAGCACCGCGCGGGCCTCGGCCTCGCTGTCGCGGGCGATGATGAAGGCGTTCACCCCGATCTTCACCGCGTGGCCGTTGGCCGCGGCCTTGGCGCGGATGTCGTCGACCTGGGCCTTGATGCCTTCCACCGTGTTGCCGTTGGTGAAGTACCAGTCCGACACCCGCGCGGCCATGTCGCGCGCGGCCCGCGAGCTGCCGCCCTGGAAGATTTCCGGGTGCGGGCGCTGCAGCGGCTTGGGCTTGAGGCTGTAGTCGCGGAAGCGGTAGAAGTCGCCGTTGAAGGTGAAGTTGTCCTGGGTCCAGATGCCCTTGAGCGCGCGGATGAATTCCTCGGAGCGGCGGTAGCGCTCATCGTGCTCCAGCCAGGGCTCGCCGATGGCGTGGAACTCGCCCTTGAACCAGCCGGAGACGATGTTCACCGCGATGCGGCCGCCGGTCAGTTGGTCGATGGTCGCCAGTTGCTTGGCCGCCAGCGCCGGGTTCCACGGGCCGGGGAGGATGGCGGCGATGACCTTGAGCTTCTCGGTCGCCGCCAGCAGCGCGTGGCTGATGGCCACCGACTCGTGCTGGTACTCGGCGCCGTAGCCGGCGGTGAAGCGGATCTGCGACAGGGCGTAGTCGAAACCGGCCTTCTCGGCGCTCTGCGCCAGCCGGCGGTTGTAGTCGAAGTCCCAGCTGGTGCGCTGCTCGATGTTGCTGACGACGAGGCCGCCGCTGACGTTGGGCACCCAGTAGGCGAAGCGGATGGGTTGCTGGCTCATGGTTCTGCTCTCCGGGAGTGGCGCGATTGCATGCCGCGCGGCCAGGCGCCACGCGGCTTCCACCTGGGCCGGAGCAGCAACCGTGCCAGTGCCGGAAAGCCTTGCGGATCATGAACTTGCAACAGGCGCCGGGTTATCGTCCTGTCCGCCGCCGGGCAGGCTGCTGATGCGCTGTTGCCAGGTGAACAGCCGGGCGACGGAAATGTGCCGCCGCGCCCTGCAAGCGCCAAAGCACCGACTAGACTTGCACCTCCCGGCCCGTGCATTTTCCAAGGAGGCCATCGTGCGTACCTGTTTCGTACTGCTCCTCGTGGCCGGCCTGGCCGGCTGCGCGGCGGATGTGAAGCGCGCCGACGCGCTCTCCCCCATCAGCACCTATGCCGACACCCGCAACCGCCTGCTGGTGAACTTCCAGGGCGATGCCAGCGTGACCGCGACGCCGGGCTGGACGCGGCTGACCAGCACCTGGCGGCGCATCCTGGCGGACCGCGCGGCCTCGTCCGACTACCAGCTGGGCGAGCAGGCCGGCGCGGTGAGCCCCACCGCGCTGCCAGCGACGCTGCTGGTGGTGGAAGTCGACCGCTTGCGCCAGCAGGCCGACGGCGACGGCCTGGGCAAGGGCAGCCTGCGCGTCAACGTGCGCTTCACCGACGGCCCCAGCGGCCGGCTGATGGGCTCGCGCCGCTACGAGAGCGAATCCGCCGAGCCGGCGGCGCTGGAAGGCCAGCTCAAGGACATTTCCAAGGCGATCATCGAGGAAGTCGAAAGCGCCCAGCGCATCGCCAAGCGCGACCCGCTACCGGAGGCGCCGATGCCGGCCAGCACGCCGGCCGAGCAACCGGCCCGCCCCGCGCCGGCCCCGGCGCCCGGCCAGTCGGTGGCCAGCCGGGAGGCGGCGGCCAAGCCGGTGGTGGCAGTGGAGAACCAGGAGCGCCAGCTGCAGAAGCTGCAGCGCAGCAACCTGCCGTTCGACCAGTACCAGAACGAGTACCGGCGCATCACTTCGCAGTGAGCGCCGGCGCGCCTCAGTCGTCGTGCCAGTGGGCGTCGCTGTCCTCGTCGTCCCAGTCGTCCTGATCGTCCTCGGGCTCGTCGCGCAGGCCGGTGGCGTCGTGCTCGAAATCCTCCGGGGAATCCTCGTCCCACTCGTGGTCGAGCAGATGCTCGTGCTCCGGCTCGGGGAGGTCGATGTCGTCGTCGTGCATGGTGCGGTCTCGGCAGGCGGGGTGCGGCGAGCCTCAATGCTACGGCCTCGCCGGGCCCGCGCAAAGCCTCGGCGGTCGCGCGGCGCGGCGCATTTGGCTATAAGTCAGAAGGAAGGTCATGACGTTTTCCTATGGGGGCGATGCCGTTTCCAGCATTGTGCGGGAAGCCTCGCTTGCCGATCCTGTGGCCACACCGGGGCATCGGCCCTGCGCACAACAGCAGAAGGACATCCAGCATGAAGACCGTCGCACAGCTCCTCCACGCCAAGCAGAGCCAGCAGGTGCACACCATAGGCCCGCACGAGATGGTGCTCGACGCCCTGCGGGTGATGGCGGTGAAGAACGTCGGCGCCCTGCCGGTGGTGGACAACGGCCAGGTGGTGGGCGTGGTCAGCGAACGCGACTACGCGCGCAAGATGATCCTCCAGGGCCGCAGCTCGGTGGGCACCCCGGTCAGCGCCATCATGAGCTCGCCGGTGGTCACGGTGGATTCGCAGCAGAACGTCGACACCTGCATGAGCATCATGACCGAGCGCCACCTGCGCCACCTGCCGGTGGTGGAGAACAGCCAGCTGGTGGGGCTGTTGTCCATCGGCGACCTGGTCAAGGAAGCCATCGCCGAGCAGGCCCAGCTGATCCAGCAGCTGGAGCAGTACATCCGCGGCGAACAGTGAGCCAGCGGCGGCTGCGGCGGACGGCGCCATGACAGGGGCGCGGATGGGGCATTAGAATTTGATTAACATCCGCGAACCGAACAAGTAGAACCCATGGAAAACCGCACCGCCCGCCTGACCGTCCTGATCGACCCGGTGAAGAAGAAGGCCTTCGAGGAACTCTGCGCCAGCCAGGACCTGACACCGTCCCAGGTGGTTCGCCAGCTGATCCGCGATTACCTGGAGAGCCACGGGGTGAGCTATGCCACGCAGCCGAAGGTGGGGGGGCAGGATTGAGGGCCGCGGCCAGTCTGGAGCAGCCTGCCGGCTCGATCGCGGACGGAGTCCGCTCCTACGGTTCCAGGAAGCATGGCTTTTCGTAGGATGGTGTTGAGCGAAGCGATACCCATCACCGCAACTGCATGGGTTTCGCAGGCTCAACCCATCCTACGAAAAGCGCTGGCGAGACCGGTCCCAGGGAGGCACGGGCGTAGGAGCGGACTCCGTCCGCGATTGCTCCCAGGCGGCGCCGAATCCTCCCTACGAAGAAACCCCCTCCTCCTCCCGCCCCTCGCAGGCCGCCAGCGCCATGGCAAAACTGGCATGGTAATTCCGCCTACCCACCGCCTCGATGATCCCCGCCCGCACCAGCTTGTGCCGCACCCGCTGGTTGGCCTCGCAGAGCTTCACCGTCACCCCGCGCTTGCGCAGTTGCTGGATCATCTCCTCCAGCGTCTGCATCCCGGTGATGTCCATGAACGGCACCCGCCTCAGGCGGATCACCAGCAACTGCGGATCGCTGCGGGTCTGCGCCAGGGCACGCTCGAAGGTTTCCGCAGCACCGAAGAACAACGGCCCCTCGATGGTGTAGACCAGCACGCCCGGCGGCAGCGCGCCCTGCAGTTCGCCCCGCAGCTCGGCGCTGCCCTGCTGCAGCACTTCCACCGAGGAGGCCATGCGCCGCATGAACAGCAGCATCGCCAGGATCACCCCGATGTTCACCGCTATCACCAGGTCGCTGAACACCGTCAGGCCGAAGGTGATCAGCAGGATGGCCACGTCGGCCCTGGGCGCACGGCGCAGCATGCGCACGAAGTGGCGGGCCTCGCTCATGTTCCAGGCCACCACGAAGAGGATCGCCGCCAGCGCGCACAGCGGGATGCTCGAGGCCAGCGGGGCGAGGAACAGGATGATCAGCACCAGGGTCGCCGCGTGGGCCACCCCGGCGATCGGGCTGTTGCCGCCGTTGCGGATGTTGGTGGCGGTGCGGGCGATGGCGCCGGTGGCGGCGAAGCCGCCGAACAGCGGCGCCAGCAGGTTGGCGATGCCCTGGCCGACCAGCTCCTGGTTGGAGTCGTGGCGGGTGCCGGCCATGCCGTCGGCGACCACTGCCGAGAGCAGCGACTCGATGGCCCCGAGCATGGCGATGGCGAAGGCCGGGCCGATCAGTTCCAGCATCCGCGGCAGGCTGATCTCCGGCAGGCTCGGCACCGGCAGGCCGCGGGGGATGCCGCCGAAGGCGCTGCCGATGGTGGCCACGCCATCGAACTGGAACAGCGCCTGCAGCACGCTGACCAGCACCATCGCCAGCAACGGCCCCGGCACCCGCCCCAGGTACGGCAGGCGCGGGCCGTAGAGCACCGCGGCCAGGCCTAAGAGGGCCAGCAGGGTGGTCGCCGGGTGCAGTTGCGGCAGCGCCTGCAGCAGGTGCCAGAGCTTCTGGTGGAAGTGCTCGCCGCCCACCGCCGGGAGGCCGAAGAAGTCCTTCCACTGGCCGACCCAGATGATCACCCCGATGCCGGCGGTGAAGCCAACGATGACCGGGTCGGGAATGTACTTGATGACGCTGCCCAGGCGGGTGATGCCCAACAGCAGCAGGATCACCCCGGCCATCAGCGTGGCCAGCTGCAGGCCGTCGACGCCGTAGCGCGCGGTGATGCCGGCGAGGATGACGATGAAGGCCCCGGTGGGCCCGGCGATCTGCACCCGGCTGCCGCCGAACAGCGACACCGCGATGCCCGCCACTATGGCCGTGTACAGGCCCTGTTCGGGCTTGACCCCGGAGGCGATGGCGAAGGCCATGGCCAGGGGCAGCGCGACCACCCCGACGATGACCCCGGCCAGCAGGTTGCGTGGCCAGTTCTGCAACTTCAGAAGCCCGGCCGCCCAGGCGTCACGTACGGCGATCATCGTCCACTCCTCCGCGGAAGAATGCGCATCAGATTAACATGCCATGTTAATGGACGTGTACTAGGCCAAAGTCCTGTCTTACGCCTTTCCCGGGGAGGCGCTACGCTTGCCCGAGGGCGCTGCGCAAACGCAAACGCTGCTGCATTTCTGCATACAGTCGCCACGGCGCCAGGCCGAGAAGGCCCATGCCTCGGGCCCCGCGTCCTGGCATGCAACCTGCCTGGGTAGACGACTGGCCCGCGCCACCGCGCCGGCCCCGTCATCCCCCATGGAGAATCCCAGATGGACCCGCTACGCCTGCTGCTCGACCGTGGCCTGCTGCTGGCCGACAGCATCGCCGCGGATGGCCGCTTCCTCGACGTCTCCGCCGAGCAGAGCGACCAGCTCGGCTACCCGCCCAGCGCGCTCCACGGCCAGAGCATGGAACAGGTCTACACCGCCGATTCGGTGCGCGCCCTGCAGCAGCTCTTCGCCAACCCGCCGGCCGACGAACGGGTGCAGGACCTGGAGCTGACGCTGATCCGCCACAACGGCGGCCTGCTGCCGGTGCTGGCCAGCGGCGTGCTGCAGTGGCGCGACGGCGAGCCGGCGCGCCTGCACCTGGTGAAAATGCCCCTGGGCGGCATCAGCCGGCGCCTGGGCGAGCTGCAGAACGCCAACGAAGTCATGAGCCAGATGCTCTACAGCGCCAAGGTGGCCTACTGGTGCATCGAGTTCGCCGAGCCGGTGGACGTGCGCCAGACGCCCGACGAGATCGTCCGCCAGGTGTTCGAGAATCGCTCCTACTGGCGCATGTGCAACCGCGCCATGGCGGCCATCTACGAGATGCCCGCCGACGTCGACTTCGGCCAGCAGCCGGTGCGCCTGTACTGGCCGCGCAGCCCGGCCAACGAGGAATTCGTGCGGCGGCTGATCGAGGCCGACTTCCACGTCGACGGCGCGCTCTCGGTGGACCGCCGCCACGACGGCTCGCCGGCCTACGTGGAGAACGACGTGCGCGCCAGCATCCACAACGGCCGCCTGCTGCGCATGTGGGGCAGCCTGCGCGACGTCAGCCAGGAGCTGCGCATGCAGCACGACGCCGAACAGCGCATCGAGGCCCTGCGCCGGGTGTTCGACGCGGTGCCCGACGCGGTGCTGGTGATCGACGAAGCCGCCCAGCCGCAATGGCGCAACGCCGCCTTCGAGCAGGTGTTCGGCATCACCCGCGCCGCCGGCGTGGCCGCCACCCTCGACCGCCTGCCGCTGCCCGAGCGCACCTGGCAGCGCCTGGAGCTGCCCGACCAGTACGGCCGCTACCGCGCCTTCGACAGCCACTGCTCGCGCATCCTGATCCGCGAGGACCAGGCCTGGCGCGTGGTGGTGCTGCGCCCGGACGGCGTCGAGCGCCGGCCGGCAGAGCTGCACCCATGAGCGGCGAGGGCTTCTTTGCGCCGATGCGCATGGGCATGCGCTCGTCGGTCAACGTCAGCGCCGAGATGCTCGCCGCGCTGCTGGAGGCGCCGGCGCTGCACGCCCTGCTCGACGGCTTCGGCGAGGCGCTGATCGTCTGCGACGGCGACTCCCGGGTGCGCTTCCTCAACCTGGCCGCCGAGCGCATCAACCGCGTGGCGCGCCAGGACGTGCTGGGCCTGAGCGACAGCGATTTCTACCAGCGCTCGGCGCTGCAGTTCGACGACTTCCTGCAGGCCGTGCGCCGCGGCGGCAAGAGCGCGCTGACGCGCTCGCGCGACGGCCGGCTGTTCCTCACCCGCCTGCAGAGCGTGCCCGCCGGCGCCTACGAGAAGCCCTACACGCTGCTGATCCAGCGCGAATACGAAGCGCGCGAAAGCGCCGGCCGCAACACTCCGGCCCCATCGCTGGCGGACGGCCCGGCGAGCCTGGGCGACCCGCAGGACAACGCGCTGCACATGTCGCCGCTGCTCTCGGACATCGCCGACATGGGCGTGCGCGCCTTCCGCCGCCGCGCCCGTCTGCTGCTGCTCGGCGAGCCGGGCGTGGGCAAGACCGCCATCGCCCGGCACATCCACCGCGCCGCCGGCTGGGGCGACCGGCCCTTCGTCGACGTGAACTGCGCGAGCATCCCCGAGACGCTGTTCGAGTCGGAGATGTTCGGCTACGAGCGCGGCGCCTTCACCGGCGCGCTGCAGCAAGGCAAGCGTGGCTACATCGAGAGCGCCGCCGGCGGCACGCTGTTCCTCGACGAGATCGGCGAGATCCCCCTGCAGGTGCAGGCCAAGCTGCTCAAGTTCCTCGACGACGGCACCATCCAGCCGGTGGGTTCGCCGCTGGCGAAGAAGGTCCAGGTGCAAGTGATCGCCGCCACCAACAAGGACCTCAAGGCACAGGTATCCGCCGGCCTGTTCCGCGCCGACCTCTATTACCGCCTGGCCGTGTTGCCGGTGGACATCCCGCCGCTGCGCGCCCACCGCGACGACCTGCCGGTGCTGATGGATATCCTCCTGGCGCGCATCAACCGCGACCGCCAGCCGCCCCTGCGGCTGTCCACGGCCTGCCGCCAGCGCCTGCTGGGCCATGACTTCCCGGGCAACATCCGCGAGCTGGTGAACATCTTCGAACGCCTGGCGGTGCTGGCCGACGACGTCGCCGAAGAACAGCACCTGCCGCCGGAGCTGCTGGGCCAGGCCGTGTCCGCCGGGGAGGAGGAACCGCTGCCCTTCGCCAGCGCCGACGAACCGCTCAAGGCACAGGTGCAGCGCTTCGAGCGCCAGGTGATCCTCCAGGCCGTGCGCCTGTGCGGCAGCAAGCGCAAGGCGGCGCAGCACCTGGGGATCGATGTCGGGACGTTGATTCGGAAGTTGCAGAGGGATTGAGCGGCAGGCTGCTCTTGTAGGAGCGAGCTTGCTCGCGAACAAACGCGGTGCCATGCGGTTCGCGAGCAAGCTCGCTCCTACGAGAAGCCGTGCTCACCTGCAACGTCGGGGCCCTGAATGCGAATGGCGTTTGCCGGGTGCATTGGCATTGCGCTGACCTCCGTTCCCTCTCCCTAACCCTCTCCCTGAAGGGAGAGGGGACCGTTGGGCAGAAACGGGTATTACGGAGTTAGCCGGCAGCTCTGATGGTTTCCGGCTAAAGCCATGTTCATCTCGGCACGGACTAGCCCCCTCTCCCTTCAGGGAGAGGGCTGGGGAGAGGGGCGGCCCCCAACCAACACACCACCCCCACAGGATAACCACCCCCACCAACGCTGCATTTCTGCCTATCCCCCCTTGTCATTTCTGCTTACATTCCCTCCCCTAAAAAACAACAATCTCTTCATTTTCAACAACTTAATTTCTTGGCACACCCTGTGCTCCACCTCCATCGACCCGTGATCGTGCACGGGTCCTCGAATCGCGCCAGGCATCCCCGACCGAGGTTGCCGGCAGTTCTGGAGGCACAACAACAATGCTCATCACAGGTATCAAGAGCAGGCCGGTCTACGACGACCTGCGCCCGCTCGCCGGCAGCAACCACATAGTCGCAGGCCAGGGCAGCGGCGGCAGCGCCATGCTCCGGCTACTGGCCGAAATGCCGCGTAGCGCGCCCATCCGCGTGCTCTATTCCACCGAATCCTTCTCCGGGCAGGACCACCTGGCCGCGCTGCGCGACCTCGCCGACATCGAGCTGAGCGTCTACCCGAGCAACCGCGCGCTGGTCGACGAGCTGCACGCCCTGCTCGGCCAGTCGCGCATGGGCACCCGCCTGTACCTGGCCGGCTCGGAAAGCTTCATCGGCACCGCCATGCAGGCGGCCGACGCGATCAACCTGAACCGGGACGAGGTGCTGCGCGAGCACTGCGGCTCCTTCGTGCGCCGCGTCTGGTGCGTGCACTGCGACGGCTACACCGAGAACGTCACCCAGCGCGTGTTCACCTGCCCGCACTGCGCCCGCACCCTGGTGGTCCGCGACCACTACTCCCGCCGCCTCGCCGCCTTCCAGGCGGTCAAGGCCGACGCCGAAGTCCCCGGCGAGCTGCCGGCAGCCGAGGAGCTCGACACATGAGCCAGTCCACTGGAACCCTCAATGTCCGCGTCGCCCGCATCGAGCAGGTGACCCCGGAGATCAAGCGCTTCACCCTGGTCCCGCGCGACGGCGGCCAGCTGACGCCCTTCTCCGGCGGCAGCAACGTGGTGGTGCTGATCCCCCACGACGGCGGCACCTACCGCAACGCCTACTCGCTGATGAGTTCGCCCTACGACGCCAGCGCCTACCAGATCGCCGTGCGCCGCGTGGAAGATGGCCGTGGCGGCTCCAGGCGCATGCACGATGCGGTGCAGGAAGGCGACGAGCTGGAAATCCTCCGCCCGGTGAACCTGTTCCCGCTGAGCAAGCATGCGCGCCTGCACCTGTTCATCGCCGGCGGCGTGGGCATCACCCCGGTGTGCTCGCAGCTGGCCGAGCTGCGCCTGCGCGGCACCCCGTTCGAAGTGCACCTGGCGGTGCGCGGCGCGGAACACGCGCGCCTCGGCGAGGAGCTGGCGCGCGAATACGGCGACGCCGTGCGCCTGTACCGCGACGACCGTGGCGAGCGCCTGAACATTTCCGCCGTGCTGGCCGACCGCCCGCTGGGCAGCGACGTGTACGTCTGCGGCCCCGAGGGCATGATCCAGGCCACCATAGACGTGGCCCACGCCCACGGCTGGACCGACAGCCACATCCACTACGAGCGCTTCCTCGAACAGGGCAGTTCCGGCGAGCCGTTCAAGGTCACCCTGGCGCGCAGCGGCGCGACCATCGAGGTGTCGCCCGACCAGAGCCTGCTGGAGGCCGCCGAGGCCGCCGGCCACGAGATTCCCTACCTGTGCCGCGGCGGCGCCTGCGGCATGTGCGAGACCAACGTCCTGGAGCTGGACGGCGAGATCCTCCACACCGACGACTGGCTGTCCGACGAGGACAAGGCCGCCAACAAGAAAATCATGCCCTGCGTGTCGCGCGCCAAGTGCTCGCGGCTGGTCATCGACTGCTGAGCCGGAGAACGACCATGACCATCCAATTCCGCCCCGACGAAACCTACCGCGACGACTACACCTACGCCAACAGCCCCGCGTGCATCGCCCGCGCGCCCTTCCCCTTCCCGGACGACGAGTACATGTACTCGATGAACCTGGAGCCCCACGTTTCCGTGGGTGACGGCGCCTTCCGCGCGGTGTTCGACATCGACGAGCACTACATCAGCGAATGCCGCGACCGCGCCATCACCCTGGAGAAGGACCCGGGCATGCACTACGTCTCGGCGCCGCACATGATGGAGGCGCAGTGGGACCTGCTGGAGCTGATCATGGAGTCCTACGCCAAGGACTACCCGGAGTACTTCGCCCTGGAGCGCGACGGCACCCGCTGGCACTGGACCAACAAGCTGCTGGGCATCGACGACACCTTCACCTTCGGCGACCCGGCGACCCTGCCCTATGAGCCGATGGAATACATCACCCGCCAGGCCCAGGGCGACTGGGTGCTGCAGGAGGAGCGCGACGGCACCCTGTACTGGGGCGCCGGCATCGCCACCCAGCGCGCCGACTACTCGCTGCGCTTCAACCTGGGCATGGCCTGGCACGAGTACCACGGCCCGGTGCCGCTGGTGAAGGAAACCGGCATGCTCGACCGCGCGCTGAAGTTCCTCCTGCGCCTGCGCAACGGCCACCCGGTGCGCCGCCTGAACTGGTCGCTGACGGTCAACCCGCGCCTGGACGTATCCGCCGAGAGCCTGCCGGACTGGGCCCCGGACCGCACCACGGTGACCGCCGAGAACGCCGGCGAGAAAGTCTACCTGCGCATCGAGTTGCAGCCGCTGCACCGCCTGCCGCGCAGCAACGCCATCGTGTTCCCGATCCGCACCTACCTGCTGAGCCTGCAGGACATCGCCAGCAACCCCGTCTGGGCCAGGCGCATGCACCGCGTGCTCAAGTCCCTCAACCAGGAACTGGTGGACTACAAGGGCTTCACCCGCTACCGCGACGCGGCGGTGGAGTGGCTCTCGCAGTACGACGACGGCAAATAAGCGCCGCGCTTTCCATAACGACAATGAGCCCGTAGAGGGCAGCGGCGGATGCGCAAGCTCCGCCGCGGACAATCCGCCACTGCCCATTACCCCCTGAGAGGAAACAACGATGAGTGGGTCCCCTGCCAAGCGTGCCGCTGGCGTAACCGATTCCGATGCCGAGCAGCTCGCCGCGCTCGGCTACAGCTCGAACTTCGAGCGCAGCATGAGCCTGTGGGAGAACTTCTCCCTGGGCTTCACCTACCTGTCGCCGGTCGTCGGCGTCTACACCCTGTTCGGCCTGTGCCTGGCCGCCGGCGGCCCGCCGATGTTCTGGTCGTACCTGCTGATCGGCCTCGGCCAGCTGCTGGTGTGCCTGGTGTTCGGCGAGGTGGTCTCGCAGTTCCCGATCTCCGGCGGCGTCTACCCCTGGGCGCGGCGCCTGGTCGGCAAGCGCTGGGCGTGGATGGTCGGCTGGGTGTACGCCTGGGCGCTGTGCGCCACCATCGCCGGCGTCTCGGTCGGCGCCGGGCCCTACCTGGCGGCGCTGCTGGGCTTCGCGCCGGACGCGAACGTCAGCATCTACATCGCCCTGGTGCTGATCCTGGTCTCCACCGGCCTCAACCTGGTGGGCACCAAGCTGCTGGCGCGGGTGGCCATGTTCGGCTTCCTCTGCGAGCTGGTCGGCGCCATCCTGGTCGGCGGCTACCTGCTGATCTTCGAGCGCCACCAGCCGTTCAGCGTGCTGTTCGACACCTTCGGCCTCGGCGCGGCGCAGGGTTCCTACCTGCCGGCGTTCCTCGCCGCCTCCCTGGCCGGGCTGTTCCAGTACTACGGCTTCGAGGCCTGCGGCGACGTCGCCGAGGAAACCCCCAACCCCGGCAAGCGCATCCCCAAGGCCATGCGCATGACCATCTACATCGGCGGCGCCGCCGCGATGTTCGCTTGCCTCGCGCTGATCCTCTCGGTGCCGGACATGCACAAGGTGCTCGCCGGGGAAGACACCGACCCGGTCGCCACCATCCTGGCCAACGCCTTCGGCCCGGTGGGTTCGCGCCTGGTGATGGCGGTGGTGCTGGTGTCCTTCGTGTCCTGCGTGCTCAGCCTGCAGGCCGCCGCCAGCCGCCTGCTGTTCGCCTACGCCCGTGACGAGATGATCGTCGGCAGCCGCGCGCTGCAGCGCCTGTCGGCCAACCACGTGCCGTCCGCCGCGCTGATCGTCAGCGGCGTGGTGCCGGCGGCGATCGTCTGCCTGGGCCTGTTCATGGCCGACGCCACCGCCACCATCGTCGGCTTCGCCGCCATCGGCATCTACGTCGCCTTCCAACTGATCGTGGTCGCCGCGCTGATCGCCCGTGCCAAGGGCTGGGTGCCCGGCGGCCAGTTCAGCCTGGGCCCCTGGGGCACCCTGGTGAACGTCGCCGCGCTGGTCTACGGCGCCGGCGCCATCGCCAACATGGTCTGGCCGCGCAGCCCCGACGCGCCCTGGTACATCAACTACTCGATGATCCTCACCACCGCCGTGGTGCTGGGCGCGGGCGTGCTCTACATGCTGCTGGCCAGGCCCTACGACAAGGGCACCGCGCCGGCCGGCGACGCCCACCGGATTTCCGGCCGCCAACGATCCGTGCGCGCGACTGGCGCGCTTGCCGAACCGGCTTGATCGCAACCCTGACGCAATTCGGGCCATACGCCTGAGGGGCGCGTCCGGCGCCACGCGGGGTCCCCTCCCCGCGCCGGCGCCAAGCGGTTTGCGAACGGGCCTGCCAGCCCCGCGCTTGGCAGGCCCGGTTTTTTTACTGGGTTCCCGCGTTCGCGGGAATGACACCTGGAAACACGACCCTCGATCCCGTCATTCCCGCGAACGCGGAAACCCAAAAAACCGCTCCGCTCAACGCGCAATCCACAACAGACACAGCGACAAGGTCACCAACGACCCCAAGGTCGACAGCAAGATGCTGCGCGACACCACCGGAGCCTCGCGCTTGTAGTACTCGGCGAGCATGTACGGCCCGGTGCCGGTCGGCAGCGCACTGAGCAGCAGCGCCGAATCCGCCCACAACGGCGGCAGGGCGAACACCTTGTAGGCCAGCACGCCGGTCAGCAGCGGCTGCCCCACCAGCTTGACCAGCACCAGCGGCCAGGCGCCGACCTGCGGGCCCTCCTGCTTCTGCGCCAGGAACAGGCCGAGGGAGATCAGCGCGCAAGGCGTGGTGGCCGCCGCCAGCAGGTCGAGGAAATGCACCACCGGCTCGGCCAGCCCCAGGCCACTGGCCGCCCACAGGCCACCGATGATCGGCGAGACCACCAGCGGGTTCTTCAGCAGCGCGCGGCTCACCACCAGCACCGCGCGGCCGACGTGCTTCTCGCTCTGCAGGCCGACCTCAATGCACACCACGGCGACCGCGAACAGCACGCAGACCACCAGCAGCGAGGCGATCAGCGCCGGCTCCAGGCCGTCCTGGCCGAACACCAGCAGGCACAGCGGGATGCCCATGTAGCCGGTGTTGGCATAGGAGGCGCTGAGCCCGTCGATGCTCGCCGCCGGCAGCTCGCGGCCCTGCCCCATACGCCAGGCCAGGGTGGCGACGAACACCAGCAGGCAGCCGGCGGTGAAGGCGGCGAGGAAGCCCGGCTGCCAGATTTCCGCCCAGGTGGAAGTAGCGGTGACCTTGAACAGCAGCGCCGGCAGGCACAGCCAGACCACCAGCTTGTTGATCTCCGACGCCGCGCCCTCGCCCAGGCGGTTGGTCCTGCGCGCCAGCCAGCCGGCCAGGATCAGCGCGAAGATGGGCAGGACGACGGCGATCACGGTGTGCATGGCAAGCTCGGCAAGGCGTTGTTATAGAAGGGCAGGCGAGCATAGGATTGCCGCATTGATACCGTCCAATGCTTGTTACAAGCCTGATCGATTCCGGAAACGCATCGATGATCGAACTGCGCCAGCTGCGCTACTTCCTCGCCCTCGCCGAACACCTGCACTTCGGCCGCGCCGCCGAGGCCCTGCACCTGACCCAGCCGCCGCTGAGCCGGCAGATAGCCGCGCTGGAAGCCGAGCTGGGCACCCCGCTGTTCGCCCGCCACTCGCGCTCGGTGGAGCTGACCGCCGCCGGCCGCGAGTTCCAGCAGCACTGCAAGAGCCTGCTCGCCGGCCTCGACCTGGCGGTGCGCTCGGCCCAGGCCAGCGCCCGCGGCGAACGCGGCGAACTGCGCCTGAGCTTCACCATGGTCGCCGCCTGGACGCTGCTGCCGACCCTGCTCAAGCGCTACAGCGACGCTTATCCACAGGTGAAGGTGGTGCTCAACGAAGTACTGCCGCGCGACCTCGGCCCGGCGCTGGAAGCCGGCGAGGCCGACGTCGCCCTGACCTTCCCGGCCCACGGGAACGGCCAGCTGCAGTACCGCACGCTATTGCGCGAGCCGCTGTGCGCGGTGCTGCCCAGCGCGCACCCGCTAGCTGCGAACGCCCAGGTGGGAGCGGGGAGCCTGGCGGAAGAATCGTTCATCAGCTTCCCCCACAGCACCGCGCCGGCGCTGCACGAAGCGGTGATGCAATGCTGCCGGGACAGTGGATTCGAACCACGCATCCAGCTGGAGCCGCACCTGCAGCAGACCATCGTCAACCTGGTGGCCGAGGGCCTGGGCGTGGCCCTGGTGCCGGACTCGATGCGCAAGATGCAGCTGCCCGGCGCCGCCTTCCGCAGCCTGGAAGGCTCGCCGCTGGTGGACTACGGCGTGGCCTGGAGCCCGCACAACGACAACCCGTGCCTGGCGGCCTTCCTGCGCTGCGCGGGGGTGCCAACACCCGACGACGGATAACCGCGAACGGTTCCAGGAAAGCACGGACGTAGGAGCGGACTCCGTCCGCGATGGCCGATCCACCGCACCAATCGCGGATAAATCCGCTCCTACGAAGAGCGTAGGGCGGATAACGCCCAGGGCGTTATCCGCCGCCCGCTCATTTCACCAACCGCGCATCCAGGCTGTTCTGCGCCAACCGCTGCGCCTGCTCCTTCGTCATCCCCAGGTGCTCGTACAACGCCTGGAAGTTCTCGCTCACATACCCCCCGAAGTAAGCCGGATCATCCGAGTTCACCGTCACCTTCACCCCGCGCTCCAGCATCGCCAGGATGTTGTGCTGGCCCATGTGCTCGAACACGCACAGCTTGGTGTTGGACAGCGGGCAGACGGTCAGCGGGATCTGCTCGTCGATGATGCGCTGCATCAGCCGCTCGTCCTCGATGGCGCGCACGCCGTGGTCGATGCGTTCGACCTTGAGCAGGTCCAGGGCTTCCCAGATGTATTCCGGCGGACCTTCCTCGCCGGCGTGGGCCACGGTCAGCAGGCCCTCGGCGCGGGCGCGGTCGAACACGCGCTGGAACTTGCTCGGCGGGTGGCCCACTTCGGAGCTGTCCAGGCCGACGGCGACGAAGGCGTCACGGAAGGGCATGGCCTGTTCCAGGGTCTTGAAGGCTTCTTCCTCGGACAGGTGACGCAGGAAGCTGAGGATCAGGCCGTGGCTGATGCCCAGTTGCTGCTCGCCGTCCTTGAGCGCGCCCTGGATGCCGCGCAGCACCACCTCGAAGGGGATGCCGCGGTCGGTGTGGGTCTGCGGGTCGAAGAAGGGTTCGACGTGGATGACGTTCTGCGCCTTGCACTTGAGCAGGTAGGCCCAGGTCAGGTCGTAGAAGTCCTGCTCGCTGCGCAGCACGTCGGCACCGGCGTAGTAGAGGTCGAGGAATTCCTGCAGGTTGTTGAAGGCGTAGGCCTTGCGCAGGGTCTCGACGTCGGCCCAGGGCAGCTTCACCCGGTTGCGTTCGGCCAGGGCGAACAGCAGTTCGGGCTCCAGGGTCCCTTCCAGGTGCAGGTGCAGTTCGGCCTTGGGCAGGGCGTTGAGCCATTCGTACATGGGTGGTTTCTCGTCATCGGGCTGAATCGATGCAAGTTTAACCCGGCCCGGCATGGCGGCCACCCCGGCGAGCCGGGGCGGCCGCCCGGCCATCAGAAGGCGAAGTGCGCCTCGTCCAACGCCATCAGGCAGCCGGCGCCGCCCAGCAGGGCCTCGCGGTGCATGCTGGCGCGCGGCAGGATGCGCCGCAGGTAGAAGTCGGCGCTGGCCAGCTTGGCGCGGTAGAAGTCGCCGTCGCCGCTGCCCGCGTCCAGCGCCGCCTGGGCGGTACCGGCGGCGCGCAGCCAGAGCCCGGCGAGCAGCACGTAGGCGCTGTATTGCAGGTAGTCCACCGACATGGCGCCGATCTCCTGCGGGTCGCGGCGGGTGGCGGCCAGCACGTCGGCGGTCAGCCCGCGCCATTCCTGGATGCGCTCGCGCACCACCGCGGCCATGGGTTCCAGCTCGGCGTGGGCGGCCAGCGCGGCGCAGGTTTCCGCCAGGTCGGCCTGCAGCGCGGCCATCTCGGCGCCGCCGTCGCCCAGCAGCTTGCGGCGGATCAGGTCCAGCGCCTGGATGCCGTTGGTGCCTTCGTAGATCTGCGTGATGCGGCTGTCGCGCATCAGCTGCTCCATGCCCCATTCACGGATGTAGCCGTGGCCGCCGTAGACCTGCACGCCAAGGCTGGCCACTTCCTGGCCCATGTCGGTGAAGAAGGACTTCACCAGCGGGATCAGCAGCGCTGCGCGCTTCGCCGCGGCCTTGCGGCCCTCGGCCTCGGGGTGGCCGTGCTCCAGGTCCAGCTCGCGGGCGCAGAGCGCGGCGAGCATGCGGCTGCCCTCGGTGAGGGTCTTCTGCGTCAGCAGCATGCGCCGCACGTCGGGGTGCACGATGATCGGGTCGGCGGCTTTCTGCGGCTGCGCGGGACCGGTCAGGGCGCGCGATTGCAGGCGCTCGCGGGCGTAGCTCAAGGCGCCCTGGAAGCTGCGCTCGGCGATGCCCAGGCCCTGCAGGCCGACCTGGAAGCGCGCGTCGTTCATCATGGTGAACATGCAGGCCAGGCCCTGGTTGGCCTCGCCCAGCAGCCAGCCGCTGGCGCCGTCGAAGTTCATCACGCAGGTGGAGGCGCCCTTGATGCCCATCTTGTGCTCGATGGCGCCGCAGCTCAGCGCGTTGCGCGCGCCGGGCGTGCCGTCCGGGTTGGCGATGAACTTGGGCACGAGGAACAGGCTGATGCCCTTCACCCCGGCCGGGGCGTCCGGCAGGCGCGCCAGCACCAGGTGGACGATGTTCTCCGACAGGTCCTGCTCGCCGCCGCTGATGAAAATCTTGCTGCCGCTGACCGCGTAGCTGCCGTCGGCCCGGGGCTCGGCGCGGGTGCGCAGCAGCGCCAGGTCGGTGCCGGCCTGGGGCTCGGTGAGGCACATGGTGCCGGTCCACACGCCGCTGACCATCTTCGCCAGGTAGTCGCGCTGCAGCTCGGCGCTGCCGTGCTTGTACAGCGCCAGCACGGCGCCCTCGGTGAGCCCGGAATAGACGCGGAACGACAGCGAGGCGGCCATCAGCATCTCGTGGAAGTTCGCCGCCACCAGCTGCGGGAAGCCCTGGCCGCCGAACTCGACCGGGCCGGTCATGCTCGCCCAGCCATTGTCGCAGTACTGTTTGTAGGCCTCGCGGAAGCCGTCGGGGGTGGTCACCGCGCCGTCGTGGAGGGTCGCGCCCTGCTCGTCGCTGTTGCGGTTCAGCGGCGCCACCACCTCGCCGGTGTAGCGCGCGCCCTCTTCCAGCACGCCGTCGATCAGTTCGCGGTCCAGGCCATTGCCCAGCAGCGCGCAGTGAGCGGTCGCATCGAAGAGTTCGTGGAGGACGAAGCGCATGTCGCGCAGGGGGGCCTGGTAGCTCATGCGTGGTGCTCCTTGTGGACGTCGGCGAAGCGCCCACCGCTGGCGGCCAGGCGCTCGATCAGCGCGGCCGGCTGCCAGTGCGCGCCGTGCCGCCCGGCGAGGTCGCGCAGGCGCGCGAGGATGCTCGGCAGGCCCTGGGCGTCGGCCCAGGCCATGGGCCCGCCCTTGTCGGCGGGGAAGCCGTAGCCGTTGAGGTAGACGGTGTCGATGTCGGCGCTGCGGCTGGCGATGCCTTCGTCGAGGATCTTCGCGCCTTCGTTGACCAGCGCCAGCAGGCAGCGTTCGAGGATTTCCTCCGGGCCGATGTCGCGGCGCGCGTAGCCCAGGCGCTCGGACTCGCGCAGCACCAGGGCGTCGACCTCGGGGTCGTGCTCGGCCTGGCGGCTGCCGGGTTCGTAGTGGTAGAAGCCGTTGCCGCTCTTCTGGCCGAAGCGGCCCATCTCGCACAGGCGGTTGTCCACCTGCACGGTGGGCGCGTCCTGGCCCTTGCCGGCCAGCTCGCGGGCGCGCCATT
Organism: Pseudomonas citronellolis; assembly: GCF_900112375.1. Classification (GTDB taxonomy): domain Bacteria; phylum Pseudomonadota; class Gammaproteobacteria; order Pseudomonadales; family Pseudomonadaceae; genus Pseudomonas; species Pseudomonas citronellolis. The sequence continues at coordinate 175,501 of NZ_FOLS01000004.1, forward strand.
CGAGGTCGATGCCGACCACGTCGAACATGCGGAACGGGCCCATGGCGAAGCCGAAGCCCTGCAGCGCGGCGTCCACCTGGTAGGGCAGCGAGCCTTCGAGGATCAGCCGGCGCGACTCCTGCACGTACTTCTCCAGCATGCGGTTGCCGATGAAGCCGTGGCAGTTGCCGGCCACCACGCTGACCTTGCCCATGCGCCGGCCCAGCTCCAGGGCGGCTTCCAGCACGGCGGGCGCGGTTTTCGCGCCGCGCACGATCTCCAGCAGCTTCATGATGTGCGCCGGGCTGAAGAAGTGCAGGCCGAGCACCTGCGACGGGCGCTGGGTCACGGCGGCGATGGCGTCGACGTCGAGGTAGGAAGTATTGCTGGCGAGGATCGCCGCGGGCTTCAGCGCCGCGTCCAGCTCGCGGAAGATCGCCTGCTTGAGTTCCAGGTTCTCGTAGACCGCCTCGATCACCAGGTCCGCCTCGCGGATCGCGGCGTAGTTGTCCACAGGCGAGATGCGCGCCCGCCGGGCCGCCGCCTCCATCTCGTCGATCCGCCCCTGGCGCACGTTGTGGGCGTAGGTGTCGGCCACCGCGCCCTGGGCCTGCAGCAGCATCTGCGGATTGTTGTCCAGCCACTGCACCTGCACGCCGGCGTTGGCCAGGCACATGACGATGCCGCGGCCCATGGTGCCGGCGCCTATCACCGCGGCGCTGCGAATCGGGGGGATCTGGCTCATGGTCTTCCTCTTGTTATCAAACGGGCGTTCGAGCAAAAAAGTGACAGTCACCTTAGGGAAGATCGGATTATTTTTGAAATTTAGTCTTGTGATGCGCAGTATTTAGATGATGAATATAAATACCTTCGACCTGAACCTGCTGCGTGTCTTCGACGCCCTGTTGCGCGAGCGCAGCGTCTCCCGCGCCGCCGAGCGCCTGGCCCTGAGCCAGCCGGCGGTGAGCAACGCCCTGGGCCGCCTGCGCGAGCTGCTCGACGACCCGCTGCTGGTGCGCATCGGCCGCAGCATGCAGCCCACGCCGCGGGCGCTGGAGCTGGAGGCGCCGATCCGCGAGTCGCTGCAGCGCATCCTCCACAGCCTCAGCGGCACCGAGCGCTTCGAACCGGCGCGCAGCCGCCAGCGCTTCACCCTGGCGCTGACCGACTACGCCGAGCTGCTGTGCATGCCGGCGCTGCTGCAGCGCCTGGGCACGGAGGCGCCGGGCGTGGCCCTGGACGTGCGCCACCTGGCCCCGAGCCTGCCGGTGGAGGCGCTGGACAAGGGCCACCTGGACCTGGTGCTGGGCCGCTTCGAGGACATCCCGGCGCGCTTCGGCCGCCGCCTCTGGGCCAGCGAGACGCTGCGCCTGCTGGCGCGCCGCGGGCATCCGCGGGTGAACGGCCCGCTGGACCTCGACGGCTTCCTGAACGAGCGCCACCTGTGGGTGTCCGGCGGGCAGACCAAGGGCATGGTCGACCAGTGGCTGGCCAGCCAGGGCCTGAAGCGGCAGATCGCCTACGTCACCCCCAACTACCTGCAGGCCGCGCAACTGGTGGCCGGCACCGACCTGCTGACGGTGCTGCCGACGCGCCTGGCCGAATACTTCGCCAGGCTGCTGCCGCTGCAGGTGCTGGAGCTGCCCTTCGACGTCGGGCAGTTCCACCTGGAGCTGGTGTACCTGGCCCAGCGCGAGCGCGACCTGGCCTTGCAGTGGCTGGTAGGGCGGATGCTGGAGGCCGCGCCGAGGGCGTAGGGCCTGCGCCGAGATGCTTTTCGTAGGATGGGTTGAGCTTGCGAAACCCATGCGGTCACGGTGATGGGTATCGCTTCGCTCAACCCATCCTACGGGTGTGGCTCAGGGGGCAGGTCTGGCAGCAGTGCATGGGGGGAGTCCGCAACCCTCTCCCCAGCCCTCGGAAGTTTCATCGTAGAGCGCATAACGCCTATGGCGTTATCCGCCGAATCGCGGACGGAGTCCGCTCCTACGGTTACAGGGGAGCTCGGGCGTAGGAGCGGACTTTGTCCGCGATTGGATCACCGGCCACACCGGACGCCCCGGTGGCACGTACAGCCCAAGGGCGCGTTCATTGGCCATCGGCAAACCTCAGAACCGATCGCGAATCACCACCTCGTCCAGCGCCAGCTTGCCCACCCGCGGCTTGGGCGCCACGGCCTGCTTGCCGACGGCGACCATCAGGCCGATCACGTGGTTCTCCGGCAGGTTGATCAATTTGGCCACGGCGTCGAAATCGAAGCCGTCCATGGGGCACGAATCCAGGCCCTTGCCGCGGGCGGCGAGCATCAGCGTCTGGGCCATCAGGCCGCAGCTGCGCATGGTCTCGTCGCGCTGCACCTGGGGCTTGCCGCGGTAGTAGGCGTCGATGGCGCCGGCCATGTACTCCTGCACCTCCTGGGGCGCGCCTTCCCACACGCGGCGGGCGTTCTGCTCCCAGCTGTCGAGCTGGGCGCAGACCACCACCAGCATCGAGGCGTCGGTCACTTGGGCCTGGCCCCAGGCCACTTCGCGGATGTGCGCGCGCAGCTGCGCGTCGCTGACCTCGACCAGGCGCACGTGCTGCAGGTTGAAGGCCGAGGGCGCGAGCATGGCCAACTGCAGCAGCTCGTCCTTCTCCTCGCGGCTGAGGCTGAAGGCCAGGTCGTAGCCCTTGACCGCGCGGCGGCTGCGGATGGCTTCGTCGATATGCATGGGGACTCCTTTCGTTGACGGCGAAAAATGTCCGCCATGGTAAACCGCCCGGGCGCAGGCTTCAGGCGGTTTTCCCGATAGGAATCATCGAATCGCTACACCGCCTGCAACGAGGCCTCGTCGTCCTGCTGGGCGCGTGGCGAGGTGAAGGTCAGGTAGCCGTCCTCCACCTTGCCGTGGCGCAGCAGCGCCAGGTCCAGGGCGTAGTTCTGGTAGAGCTTCCAGGGCGTGCGGTCGCCCTGCTTGGGCATCTTGTCGGCGGCGCGCTGGATGTAGCCGGAGTTGAGGTTGAGGAAGGGTTCCTCCTTCACCTGCCCGGCGCCGGCGCGCGGCGTGCACTGGCGCATGCCGATGGCGTCCATGTGGTTGATCAGGCGGCAGAAGTACTCGCTGGAAAGGTCCGCCTTGAGCGTCCAGCTGGCGTTGGTGTAGCCGACCACCGCGGCCAGGTTGGGCAAATCGCGCAGCATGATGCCGCGGTAGCCCATGCTCTGGTTGACCTGGAACGGCTGGCCATCCACCGCCAGTTCCGCGCCGCCGAACATCACCAGGTCCAGGCCGGTGGCGGTGACGATGACGTCGGCCTCCAGCACCTGCCCGGACTTCAGGCGGATGCCCTTGTCGCAGAAGCCGTCGATGTGCTCGGTGACCACCGAGGCCTTGCCCTTGCGCAGCGCCTTGAACAGGTCGCCGTCGGGCACGCAGCACACGCGCTCGTCCCACGGCTTGTAGCGCGGGCTGAAGTGGCGCATGTCGAAGTCCTTGCCCAGTTGGTGCCTGGCCAGCCCCAGCAGGGCCTTGCGCGCCAGGTTGGGGAAGGTCTTGGCGAACAGGAAGAAGACCATCTGCATGGTCACGTTGCGCGCCCGCGCCTGGCGGTACACCCAGGTCTCGGGGAGGAAGCGGCGCAGGAAGTTCGATATCGGGTCCTTCTGCGGCAGGCTGATCACATAGGACGGCGAGCGCTGCAGCATGGTGACGTGGCGCGCCTTGTCGGTCAGCGAGGGCACCAGGGTCACGGCGGTGGCGCCGCTGCCGATGACCACCACGCTCTTGTCCGCGTAGTCGAAGCCTTCCGGCCACAGCTGCGGGTGGATGATCTGCCCGCGGAAACTGTCGCTGCCCTTGAATTCCGGGGTGTAGCCGGCCTCGTAGCGGTAGTAGCCGGTGCACATCAGCAGGAACTGCGCGCTCATGCGCACCGGTTCCGGCTCGTCGCCGCGCTGCACGGTCAGCTGCCAGCGCGCACTGTCGCTGTTCCAGTCGGCCTTGAGCACGCGGTGGCGGTAGCGGATCTTGCGGTCGATGCCGTTTTCCTGCGCGGTCTCCTCGATGTAGTGGCGGATCGAGGGGCCGTCGGCGATGGCCTTGGCGTCGGTCCAGGGCTTGAAGTTGTAGCCCAGGGTGTACATGTCCGAGTCGGAACGGATGCCCGGGTAGCGGAACAGGTCCCAGGTGCCGCCCATGGCCTCGCGGCCCTCGAGCAGGGCGAAGGTCTTGCCCGGGCAGTGCTTCATCAGGTGGTAGGCGGCGCCGATACCGGACAGGCCGGCGCCGACGATCAGGACATCCAGGTGCTCGACAGACATGGGGGCTCCTCGGCCGGTGGCGGGCAACGCCTTGCTGAGTCTAGGAGGAAATTCCTCCCCCGTACCCTACAAGGGCCGCCGCCGGCCGGCGCCCCACCCTAGGATGGGTGGAGCCGCCGCGGCGTTACCCTTGCGCCAGCTGCGCCGCCACCCAGGCGCGCACCTGGGCGTAGGGGTAGTCCTCCAGCGCCGCGTAGCCCGGCAGCGTGCGCGCCCGCAGGCGGGTGAAGGCCGGCACGCTGATGCCGCAGAGGAAGCGCGTCACGCAGTCGGCGCTGGGCGGCATGCCGCGGGCGCCCTGGTACTTGTCGAGGAAGGCGGCGCAACGGCTTTGCAGCGTCTGCCCGTCCAGTGGCGGCAGGGCCGGCGGCTCCGGCAGGTGGGCGACGCGGCCGGCGCAGACCGAGCAGTGCCCGCAGTGCTCCGGCGCCCGCTCGTCGCCGAAATAGCGGGCCAGGCGCCGGCTCAGGCACTGGTCGCTGGCGAACAGTTCCAGCATGGCGCCGATGCGCGCGATCTCACTGGCCTCGTGGCGCTTGAAGTAGGCGTACAGCTCGTCGCTGAGCGCATCCATGTCGAACCCCGCCTCGCGCACCGCGTAGACCTCGGTCATCTGCTTGCTTTCCAGCTCGATCCAGCCGCGCTCCTGGAAGTAGTCCAGGGCCTTCACCACCCGCGCGCGCTCGGCGCCGTGGCGCTGGTAGAGGGCGTCGAAATCGAGGGTCGACCAGGTGCGCGCCCGCGCCGAGGTGTCGAGGATGGCTTCGACGAACTGCCGCCGCTCGCCCTCGAAGTGGCCCAGCAGCGCCGCGGGCTCGACGAGGTTCTTGAAGCGGTATTCGGCGAAGTAGGCGAAGCGCGGGGCGATGATGCCGCGCAGCTCCAGCTGCACCAGCAGCGTCTTGAGCGGCAGTTGGCGGATGTTCGACTGGTCCGACAGCGCGGTCAGCATCAGCTCCCACTGGCCGTTGGGCGCCGCGGCGATTTCCGCCAGCACGCTGCGGATGCCCTCGCGCTCGGGGGTGTCGCCGTAGACGAAGTTCTCCAGCACGCTGAGGCTGTCGCGGTTGGCCAGCACCAGGCAGTCCGAGGGCTGGCCGTCGCGCCCGGCGCGGCCGATCTCCTGGCTGTAGTTCTCCACCGACTTGGGCAGGTCGAAGTGCACCACGTTGCGGATGTCGCTCTTGTCGATGCCCATGCCGAAGGCGATGGTCGCGACAATGCAGTTCAGCGCGCCGGCCATGAAGCGCTGCTGGATGGCCTCGCGCTCGGCGTGGTCCATCCCGGCGTGGTAGGCGCGCGCCGGGATGCCGCGCTCGGAAAGGTGCGCGGCGATGTCCTCGGCGGTCTTCTGCTGGGTCACGTAGACGATGCTCGGCTGCCCGGCCCGCGCGCCCAGCCATTCCACCAGGCGCGCACGCTTGGCGGCGCTGGCCACCGGCTCCACCTGCAGGTCGAGGTTGGCGCGGTAGAAGCCGGTGGTGACCACGTCGGCCTCGGCGATGGCGAACTTGGCGCGCATGTCGGCGATCACCGCCGGCGTCGCGGTGGCGGTCAGCAGCAGCACCTGGGGGATGCGGAACTGCTTCTGGTAGGCCGGCAGCTTCAGGTAGTCGGGGCGGAAGTTGTGGCCCCACTCGGAGATGCAGTGGGCCTCGTCGACCACCAGCAGCGAGATCGGCACTTCGCCGATGAAGTTGCGGAAGCGTTCGTTCTTCAGGCGCTCCACGGAAATCATCAGCACCTTCAGCTCGCCGCTGCGGGCGCGGGCCATGGTCTGCGCCACCTGTTCGCGGCTCTGCGCCGAGTCGATGCTGGCGGCGGCGATGCCGTGGCGGGCGAGGAAGGCCAGTTGGTCCTGCATCAGCGCGATCAGCGGCGACACCACCAGGGTCAGGTGCGGCAGCAGCAGCGCCGGCAACTGGTAGCACAGCGACTTGCCCGAGCCGGTGGGGAAGATCGCCGCCGCCGAGCGCCCGCCCAGCACGGCGCTGACCGCCGCCTCCTGGCCAGGGCGGAACTGGCGGAAACCGAAGACGCGTTCGAGGGTGTCGTGCATGCGGGTATCTCCCTTACCGGTCATGGGTGGAAACGCCATGCTAGGGGTAGCCATTGTAGGAGCGAGCTTGCTCGCGAACGACCCGATTCCGGTTCAGAGGAAAGTACGCTCCTAAGGTAGCCCCGTAGGAGTACTGTCTTACCGGCTGCGCCGAGGTGCTTTTCGTAGGATGGGTTGAGCTTGCGAAACCCATGCGGTCGTGGCGATGGGTATCGCTTCGCTCAACCCATCCTACGAGGGAGGAATACCGTGCTCCCCGGCAACCTGTAGGAGCGGGCCCTGCCCGCGATTCGCGCGCAGGGCGCGCTCCTACAGGGGAATGGCGTGGGTGGGGCGGCGTAGGAGCGGATCTTATCCGCGAAGCGCGCCAATACGCCCGGCTATCGCGGACAAGCTCCTACAGGGGTCGGCCAATGAAAAAGCCGCCCGGAGGCGGCTCTTTCGGCGAACGGGCGCGCTTACAGCTGCGGGCCGGCGTTCTTGATGGCTTCGCTCACTTCGAACTTCTTGAAGTTCTCGATGAACTTGCCGGCCAGGCCCTTGGCGGCTTCGTCGTAGGCGGCCTGGTCAGCCCAGGTGTTGCGCGGGTTGAGCAGGTTGGTCTCGACGCCCGGGACGGCCTTGGGCACGTCCAGGTTGATGATGTCCAGGTGCTCGGTCTCGGCGCCGACCAGAGCGCCGCTCTGAATGGCGGCGATCACGCCACGGGTGGTCGGGATGTTGAAGCGCTTGCCGACGCCGTAGCCACCGCCGGTCCAGCCGGTGTTGACCAGGTAGACCTTGGAGCCGAAGGCCTTGATGCGCTTGATCAGCAGCTCGGCGTAGACGCCGGCCGGGCGCGGGAAGAAGGGCGCGCCGAAGCAGGTGGAGAAGGTCGACTTGATGCCGCCGCCCGAACCCATCTCGGTGGAACCGACCAGCGCGGTGTAGCCGGAGAGGAAGTGGTAGGCCGCCTGCTCGTTGTTCAGGATCGACACCGGCGGCAGTACGCCGGTCAGGTCGCAGGTCAGGAAGATCACCGCGTTGGGCTCGCCGCCCAGGTTGGCTTCCGAACGCTTCTCGACGTGCTCCAGCGGGTAGGCCGCGCGGGAGTTCTGGGTCAGGCGGTCGTCGGCGTAGTCCGGGGTGCGCTCGTCATCGAGAACCACGTTCTCCAGCACGGCGCCGAACTTGATGGCCTTCCAGATGACCGGCTCGTTCTTCTCGGACAGGTCGATGCACTTGGCGTAGCAGCCGCCTTCGATGTTGAAGACCACGCCTTCGCCCCAGCCGTGCTCGTCGTCACCGATCAGGTAACGGCTCTCGTCGGCCGACAGGGTGGTCTTGCCGGTGCCGGACAGGCCGAAGAACAGGGTCACGTCGCCCGCTTCGCCGATGTTGGCGGCGCAGTGCATCGGCAGCACGTCCTTTTCCGGCAGCAGGTAGTTCTGCACGGAGAACATGGCCTTCTTCATTTCACCGGCGTAGCGCATGCCGGCGATCAGCACTTTCTTCTGGGCGAAGTTGAGGATGACGCAGCCGTCGGAGTTGGTGCCGTCACGCTCGGGCACGCACTCGAAGTTGGCCACGTTCAGCACCTGCCACTCGTCGCGGCCGGCCGGGTTGTAGGTTTCCGGGTTGATGAACAGCTGACGGCCGAACAGGTTCTGCCAGGCGGTGGCGGTGGTCATCTTGACCGGCAGGTAGTGATCGGCGGCCGAACCTACATGCACGTGGGAAACGAAGTGGTCCTGGGCGCCGTTGAAGGCCTGGACGCGCTCCCAGAGGGCGTCGAACTTGTCGGCCGGGAACGGGCGGTTGATCGCGCCCCAGGCGATGGAGTCCTTGCTGCCGGGCTCTTCGACGATGAAGCGGTCGGCAGGCGAGCGGCCGGTGCGGTGGCCGGTTTCCACCACCAGCGAGCCGTTGTCGGCCAGGCGACCTTCGCCGCGGCGAATGGCTTCCTCGACCAGTTGGGCAACGCTGATATCGGTGTACACGGCTTTGTTGGCTTGCGTCATGTGGGTCCCCATCGGCCGGAGCCGAGTCCTCCAAACATTGCGTAGTGACTTCTAATTTCCACTACAGCGGAAAAAAGTCGCGGGATTATGCCAGAAAAGAACGGTTCTCGTGCAGCCTCTGATCCGGCGAGGGCGTCAATGGTTCGGCTATCGCCCCGATAGCGCCGATCAATGGCGGGTTTGTGACGGTGCCGCGCTGCCGCCGCCGGCGAACAGCTGGGCGATGTCGCTGCCGTCGAAGGCGTAGCGCTGGTTGCAGAACTGGCAGTCGACGGTGATCTCGCCGCCCAGCTCGCCCAGCAGGCGCTCGGCGTCTTCCTTGCCGAGGCTGACCAGGGCGTTGGCCGAGCGCTCGCGCGAGCAGCTGCAGCGGAACACCAGCGGCTGCGGTTCGAACAGGCGCACCGCTTCCTCGTGGTACAGGCGGTGCAGCAGGGTCTCGTTGTCCAGGCCCAGCAGTTCCTCGACGTTGAGGGTGTCGGCCAGGGTGGTCAGGTGCTGCCAGCTGGCCTCGCGATCCTCGGCGTCCTTCAGGCGGTCGGCGGGCAGTTGCTGCAGCAGCAGGCCGCGGGCGTGGCGGCCGTCGGCGCCCAGCCAGAAGCGCGTGGGCAGCTGCTCGGAGGTGGCGAAGTAGGACGACAGGCAGTCCGCCAGGCAGGCGCCTTCCAGCGGCACTATGCCCTGGTAGCGCTGGCCGTTCTTCGGGTCCACGGTCATGGTCAGCACGCCGTCGGGCATCAGGTCGAGCAGGCCGGCGCTGTCGCGGATGGCCTCGGCGTCGTAGCGGGCCAGGCCGCGCACTTCACGGTCGCTGGAGCATTCCACCATGAGCAGCGGCACGGCACCGCTGGAGCGCGCCTGCAACACCAGCAGGCCGTCGAACTTCAGGGTGCCGCACAGCAGCGCCGCGGCGGCGAGCATCTCGCCCAGCAGCTGGGCCACCGGCTGCGGGTAGGGGTGCTTGGCCAGCACTTCGGCGAAACTGCGTTCGAGCGCGACCATTTCACCGCGAACGTCGGTGTTGTCGAAGAGGAAACGCTGACTTTGATCGATCTGGGACATGCTGGGCACAACGCTGGCTAAGGCACAAATACATGACAAGCTGATGGCAAAGGCCTATAAAGCGCGCTTTGCGACAGCCGCCCGGTTCAGTAAGGGGGAATCGATTCTATGGAGAAAGCTTCGCCGTTCCAAGCCACCTGGTCGTGGCGCCCGTTCATCGCCTGCCATGCGCTGGCCCTGGTCCTGCTGCTGCTCTGGCTGTGGACGCCGACCCGCGCCGCCATCGACTTCTTCGACTTCAGCCTGTTCCACGCCCTCAACGCGCCGCTGGCGACCAACGAGGCCTGGCGCAACGTCTGGGCGGTGGCCAGCACCCGGCCGTTCGACCTCCTGGTCGGCGTCATCCTGCTCCTGCTGCTGATCCGCGGCGACTGGATCTTCAAGGCCGGCCAGGTGCGCGCCGCGACCTTCGGCATGGTGGTGACCATGGTGGTGCTGATGATCGTCCGCACCCTCTATGCCAAGATCGCCCACCACCTGGGCTGGCAGCACGCCAGCATCTCGGCCATCGCCCCGGACGCCGTGCGCCTGGAAGACTTCTTCCGCGGCTGGCAGGACACCCTCTTCGAGGTGAAGGACGAGTCGGCGCGCAGCTTTCCCGGCGACCACGCCTCGGTGCTGCTGGTGTGGGCGCTGTTCCTCAGCCTGTTCGCCCGCAATGCCGTGCAGTGGCTGGTGGTCTGGGCCCTGGCCCTGCTGTTCATGCTGCCGCGCCTGGTGGCCGGCGCCCACTGGGGCCAGGACGACTATATAGGCGGCGTGCAGATGGCCCTGCTGGCCCTGGCCTGGAGCTGCTTCACCCCGTTCGCCGCCTGGGCCAGCGCCGGCCTGGTGCGCCTGACCGAGCCGCTGTTCGCCCTGCTGGCGAAGGTGCCGCTGCTCAACCGCCTGAGCGTGATCGCCGCCTGAGGCGCACTCCGGAACCCCCGCCACGGCGGGGGTTTCCGTTATTCCCGGTCATCGAGGAAGTGCAGCAGCTGGCGGCGCTGCTTCTTGCTCGGCCGGCCGTCGGTCTGCACGCCCAGGGCGCCGGCCTTGCGCATGGCCGCCGCGCCCTCGCGGCGCTTCACGCTCTCGGCGGTTTCCTCGTAGAGCAGCTGCGCCTCCGGCGCGCCGCGGCGCACGCCCGACAGCGCCTTGACCACCACGGTGCGCTCGTCGAACCCGGTACGCAGCACGTATTCCTCGCCGACCTTCGGCTCCTTGCTCGGCTTGCAGCGCTCGCCCCGGCAATGCACCTTGCCGCCCTCGATGGCCGCCTTGGCCAGGCCGCGGGTCTTGTAGAAACGCGCCGCCCACAGCCATTTGTCCAGGCGTACCCTGTCGTCGTCTTTCTCGCTCACGGCTTCATCCACACTTCTGCAACCTGGCCAGTCTACCCTCGGCCCGGCGTTCCCGGCAGGCCCCTGGCGGGCGCCGATGGCCCTGCTAGAATGCCGCAAAACCCTGGGATGGCTCCTTTTGAAGACCTTCGACCACCTGTCAGTGATCGGCCTGCGCGAATGGATCGCCCTTCCCGACCTGGGCATCGTCGGCCTGCGCGCGAAGATCGACACCGGCGCCAGCACCTCCAGCCTGCACGCCAGCGACATCGCCACCTTCCAGCGTGACGGCCGCGACTGGGTGCGCTTCACCGCCCACCTGGGCACCCAGGTGCAGCGCCGCCACCGCTGCGAGGCGCCGCTGGTGACGATGAAGACCATCCGCAGTTCCAACGGCCAGGCCCAGACGCGCTACGTGATCCGCACCACCCTGGCGCTGGGCGACCACGCCTGGCCGGTGGAATTCACCCTGGCCTGCCGCAAGACCATGCGCTACCGCGTACTGCTCGGTTCCAAGGCCCTGGTCCAGGGCCAGCTGGTGGTCAACCCGGCGCTGACCTATGTCCAGGACAAACCCCTCATCATGGTTACCCCCGCCCTTTCAGGTGCTCAATGAAAATCGCCGTGCTGTCGCGCAACCCGCGCCTGTATTCCACCCGTCGGCTGGTGGAGGCCGGGCAACAACGCGGGCATGAAATGGTGGTGATAGACACCCTGCGTGCCTACATGAACATCGCCAGCCACAAGCCGCAGATCCACTACCGCGGCCAGCCGCTGGAAGGCTTCGACGCGGTGATCCCGCGCATCGGCGCCTCGGTCACCTTCTACGGCTGCGCGGTGCTGCGCCAGTTCGAGATGATGGGCGTGTTCCCGCTCAACGAGTCGGTGGCCATCGCCCGCTCCCGCGACAAGCTGCGCTCGCTGCAGCTGCTCTCGCGCAAGGGCATCGGCCTGCCGATCACCGGCTTCGCCCACTCCCCGGACGACGTGCCGGACCTGATCCAGATGGTCGGCGGCGCGCCCCTGGTGATCAAGCTGCTGGAAGGCACCCAGGGCGTCGGCGTGGTCCTGGCCGAGACGCAGAAGGCCGCCGAGTCGGTGCTGGAGGCCTTCATGGGGCTGAAGCACAACATCATGGTGCAGGAGTACATAAAGGAAGCCGGCGGCGCCGACATCCGCTGCTTCGTGGTCGGCGACAAGGTGATCGCCTCGATGAAGCGCCAGGCCGCGCCCGGAGAGTTCCGCTCCAACCTGCACCGCGGCGGCAGCGCCAGCCTGATCAAGATCACCCCCGAGGAGCGCATGACCGCGATCCGCGCGGCGCGGATCATGGGCCTGAAGGTGGCCGGTGTGGACATCCTGCGCTCGCACCACGGCGCGCTGGTGATGGAAGTGAACTCCTCGCCGGGCCTGGAAGGCATCGAGACCACCACCGGCAAGGACGTCGCCGGGGTGATCATCGAGTACCTGGAGAAGAATGCCGGGCCGCATATGGTCAGGACTAAAGGCAAGGGGTGAGCCGGGCGGCCATCTCGCCACTTACGCCGTTTCTGGGTTATTCCCCTTCGGGCCAGCGCAAGCGCTGTTCGCGATGGAGCCGCGTCCCGCGTTCGCGGGAATGACGGGGTTTGAGGATGGTGCCAGCCTTCCAGGCCACTCCGAACGGCCCCCGCTCCCTTCAGGGAGAGGGCTGGGGAGAGGGTACGGAGGTGACCTCATTCACCGTTGTGACCGGGAAACTCCGTTCGCGAGCAAGCTCGCTCCTACAATGTCGTTCGTCACGCCGTCCCGGATTTCGTTTATGCCAAAATCCCCCCGCTCCTCCGACCTGACCTGGTCGCCCTTCGAAGGCCGCGTCGCCCTGGTCGCCCCGGCCTCCTCCATCGCCGAGGAGGTCTTCGAGGCCACCCTGCGCCAGCTGGAGGTACTGGGCATCGACTACCACCTGGGCGAGCACGCCGAAGCGCGCTACCGCTACCTGGCCGGCAGCGCCGAACAGCGCCTGGAGGACTTCCACCGCGCCTTCGAGCTGCCGGACGTGAGTGCCGTCTGGTGCCTGCGCGGCGGCTACGGCTGCGCCCAGCTGGTGCCCGGGCTGGACTGGACGCGACTGCGGGCGGCCTCACAGCGGCCGCTGATCGGCTTCTCCGACATCTCCATCCTGCTCAGCGCCTTCCACCGCCACGGCCTGCCAGCGATCCACGGCCCGGTGGCCAGCGCCCTCGGCCTGCAGCCGCTGAGCGCCCCCAGCGAACAGCGCGAGCGCCTGGCCTCGCTGGCTTCGGTCAGCCGCCTGCTGGCCGGCGAGGAGCGTCATCTGCCGTGTACTCAGCTGAGCGGTCCGAAGAAGGTCGTCGAAGGAGAGCTGATCGGCGGAAACCTCACTGCCCTGGCCAGCACCGCCGGCACGGTAGCCGCGCTGCACGCGCCGGCTGGCGCCATTCTGGTGCTGGAGGATGTGGGCGAGCCTTACTACCGGCTGGAGCGCAGCCTTTGGCAGTTGCTCAACAGCATCGATGCGGAGAGCCTGGGCGCGGTGGTGTTGGGCACCTTCACCGACTGCCCGCGCAAGAATGTGGCGCATAGTCTGGAAGAGATTTTCGTGGAGTACCTGAGGCCGCTGGGGGTGCCGCTGTACCACGGGCTGCCGAGTGGGCATGGGGCGCAGAATAGGGCTTGGCCTTATGGGAAGGTGGGGCGGTTGGGGGTGAAGGGGTTGGAGTGGTAGAGCGGGAGTGTTCCTGGAAGATTCTCGCTGCTGGACAGCCCCACCCTCTCCCCAGCCCTCTCCCTGAAGGGAGAGGGGGCTTGTCCGTGCCGAGAAGAGGAATGGTTTCAACCGGAAATCTTCGGTGTTGCCGGCTAACTCAGGAATACCCACGCGCTCCGAACGGTCCCCTCTCCCTTCAGGGAGAGGGTTAGGGAGAGGGTGCGGAGCCCATCCAGTGCACCGCCGTCCCAGGCTAGCCCCAACGGCGGATAACGCTGACGCGTTATCCGCCCTACGTAGCGGCGTAGCGGCCGTCCCGTAGGATGGTGTTGAGCGAAGCGATACCCATCACCACGACCGCATGGGTTTCGCAGGCTCAACCCATCCTACGAAAAGCATCTCGGCGCAGTTGGCCAGACAGTTGCGCCGCTCAGGAAGCCCCCCGCGGTAACATCAACCCCAGCGGCAAGCACACCCTGGCCTCCACTCCACCGCCCTCGCGGTTGCGCAGTTCCACGCTGCCGCCGTGTTGCGCGGCGATGCGCTTGACGATGGCCAGGCCCAGGCCGGTGCCCTTGCCGCCGCGGGCTTTGTCGCCGCGGATGAAGGGGTTGAAGATGCTGTCCAGCTCCTGCGGGTCGATGCCGGCGCCGCGGTCCAGCACGCTCAGCACCACGTAGGGCGCGCCGTCGCCGCCGGCCAGGTGGCTGGCCACCTCGACGTTGCCGCCGCCGTGGTTGAGGGCGTTGCCGATCAGGTTGCCGAGCAGGCGCTTCATCGATACCCGGCGCAGCGGGAACGGCGGCAGCGGCTGCAGGCTCAGGCGCACGTGCTCCTCGCCCTGGTTGTAGGGCGCCACCACCTCGCGGGTCAGTTCGTTGAGGTCGCCCGCCTCCACCGGCTCGTCGCGGCCGTCGCGGATGAAGGCGAGGAACTGGTCGAGGATCTGGTCCATGTCCTCGATGTCGCGGACCATGTCCTCGACCATTTCGCGCTCGGTTTCAGGCATCAATTCCAGGGACAGGCGCAGGCGCGTCAGCGGCGTGCGCAGGTCGTGGGACACCCCGGCCAGCATCAGCTCGCGCTCGCGCGCCGCCTGTTCGACGTCGTCGGCCATCTGGTTGAAGGCGCGGTACACCTCGGCCATCTCGCTGGGGGTGTCCTGCCCCAGCGGCAGGCGCACGCTGCGGCCCTTGCCGAACTCCCGCGAGGCCACCACCAGGCGCTTGAGCGGCTGGCCGAGCAGGCGCACGAAGATCCAGGCCGCGGCGGTGGACAGCAGGCCGATGCCGAGGAACCAGCCGAGCACGCTCCAGATCTGCTGGCCGCGCAGCGGGTGCGGGTACAGCGGCACGCCCAGCCAGCCGTCGCCCAGGTTGGGCGCATGCACCCAGAGCATGGACGGGTGATGGATGCGCAGGCGCGTCTCGGTGTCCGGGCCCAGCTCGGTGCGCATCTGCCGCTGGAAGATGCCGCTGTAGGGCCAGTGCTGTTCTTCCGGCTGGCCGTTCTCGTGGGGCACCCAGGCCAGCCCGGCGGACCTGGCGATGGCCTCGCGCGAACGCTCGTCGGCGGCCCAGTAGGCGCGCACGGTCAGCGCCGCGCCGTGGCTGTACTGGCGGTCGACCAGCATGTCCTCGTTCATCAGCAGGTAGACCAGCGTCAGCGCCTTGGAGAAGAGCACGACGATGAGCACCAGCCAGAGGGTGCGGGCGAAGAAGCTTTGCGGGAACCAGGGCGGGGTTTTCAAGATGAACTACCACAGAGCACGGAACGTAGGCGCGAGCTTGCTCGCGAACCCGCCCCGTTGCGGAGTCGGTTCGCGAGCGGGCTCGCGCCTACAGGAGGATCATTTGCGGGCATTACCGTCCGGCACGAACACGTAGCCCACGCCCCACACCGTCTGGATGTAGCGCGGCTTGGACGGGTCAGGCTCGATCAGCCGGCGCAGGCGCGAGATCTGCACGTCGATGGAGCGCTCCAGGGCGTCCCACTCGCGGCCGCGGGCCAGGTTCATCAGCTTGTCGCGGGTCAGCGGCTCGCGGGCGTGCTGCACCAGCGCCTTGAGCACGGCGAACTCGCCGGTGGTGAGCATGTGCACCTCGCCGCCGTTCTTCTTCAGCTCGCGGGTGGCCAGGTACAGCTCGTAGTCGCCGAAGCTCACCACCTCGTCCTCGCCGGCCGGGGCGCCCGGCACCAGCGGCGCCTGGCGGCGCAGCACGGCCTTGATCCGCGCCAGCAGCTCGCGCGGGTTGAACGGCTTGGCCAGGTAGTCGTCGGCGCCCAGCTCCAGGCCCTGGATGCGGCTGGACTCGTCGCCCTTGGCGGTGAGCATGATGATCGGGATCTGGTTGTTCGCCTCGCGCAGGCGCTTGCACGCCGAGAGGCCGTCTTCGCCGGGCATCATCAGGTCGAGCACCACCAGCTGGAACAGCTCGCGGGCCAGCAGGCGGTCCATCTGCTCGGTGTTCTCCACGGCGCGCACGCGGTAGCCCTGCTCGTCGAGGAAGCGCTCCAGCAGGCGGCGCAGGCGGGCGTCGTCGTCGACGATGAGGATCTTTTCACCTTCGGGCAGGGTGGACGGGTTCGACATAGAAACTCCAGGTTCGGGTCAGGCCGGCAATTATCGCCCAGCCGCGGTTGGCCACGGATTGTCCATTGTTAGCAGATTTTTCCCCGACCGACCGCCCTCTCGCGCGATTTTGCCTGGGTATAATGCGGCGCTTTTGCGGCGGGGCGTTGTCATAGACGCCTGCCGGACGCCCGAGCGAGCCGGCCGGCGCTAGCGCCACACCCCGTATTCTCGTTGGTTTCACCAGGTGGATTCATGGACAGCATCAACACCCGTATCGCCGAAGAGCTCTCCGCACTGCCCTCCGGCCGTGTTCAACCGCAGCAGGTGGCCGCCGCCGTGGCCCTGCTCGATGAAGGCAGCACTGTCCCCTTCATCGCCCGTTACCGCAAAGAAGTGACCGGCAGCCTCGACGACACCCAGCTGCGCCTGCTGGAAGAGCGCCTGCGCTACCTGCGCGAGCTGGACGAGCGCCGCGCCAGCATCCTCGCCAGCATCGAGGAGCAGGGCAAGCTGACCCCCGAGCTGGCCCGCGAGATCAAGCTGGCCGACACCAAGACGCGCCTGGAAGACCTCTACCTGCCGTACAAGCAGAAGCGCCGCACCAAGGGCCAGATCGCCCTGGAAGCCGGCCTGGGCGAGCTGGCCGACGCGCTGTTCGCCGACCCGAACCTGGCCCCGGAAACCGAAGCCGCGCGCTTCGTCGATGCCGAGAAGGGCTTCGCCGACATCAAGGCCGTGCTCGAAGGCGCCAAGTACATCCTCATGGAGCGCTTCGCCGAGGACGCCACCCTGCTCGACCGCCTGCGCGTGTTCCTCAAGGACAACGCCACCCTGACCGCCCGCCTGGTGCCGGGCAAGGAAACCGAAGGCGCCAAGTTCAGCGACTACTTCGAGCACGACGAGCCCTTCAAGGGCGCGCCCTCGCACCGCGCCCTGGCGATCTTCCGCGGGCGCAACGAAGGCGTGCTGAGCGTGGCGCTGAAGGTCGGCGAGGAACTGCCGGGCACCAGCCACCCGTGCGAAGTGATGATCGGCGAGCGCTTCGGCATCTCCAACCAGGGCCGCGCCGCCGACAAGTGGCTGGGCGAAGTGGTGCGCTGGACCTGGAAGGTCAAGCTCTACACCCACCTGGAGACCGACCTGCTGGGCGAGCTGCGCGAAGGCGCCGATCTCGAGGCGATCAACGTCTTCGCCCGCAACCTGCACGACCTGCTGCTGGCCGCCCCGGCCGGCCCGCGCGCCACCCTGGGCCTGGACCCGGGCCTGCGCACCGGCGTCAAGGTCGCGGTGGTCGACGCCACCGGCAAGCTGCTGGACACCGCCACCGTCTACCCCCACGCGCCGAAGAACCAGTGGGACCAGACCATCGCCGTGCTCGCCGCGCTGTGCGCCAAGCACCAGGTGGAACTGATCGCCATCGGCAACGGCACCGCCAGCCGCGAGACCGACAAGCTGGCCGCCGAGCTGATCAAGAAATACCCGGCGCTCAAGTGCACCAAGATCATGGTCAGCGAGGCCGGCGCCTCGGTGTACTCGGCCTCCGAGCTGGCCGCCCGGGAATTCCCCGACCTCGACGTGTCGCTGCGCGGCGCCGTCTCCATCGCCCGCCGCCTGCAGGACCCGCTGGCCGAGCTGGTGAAGATCGAGCCCAAGTCCATCGGCGTCGGCCAGTACCAGCATGACGTGTCCCAGCTGCAACTGGCGCGCAGCCTGGACGCGGTGGTGGAAGACTGCGTGAACGCCGTGGGCGTGGACGTGAACACCGCCTCCGCCGCCCTGCTGGCGCGCATCTCCGGCCTCAACAGCACCCTGGCGCAGAACATCGTGGCGCACCGCGACGCCAACGGCGCGTTCAAGTCCCGCGACGACCTGAAGAAGGTCAGCCGCCTGGGCGAGAAGACCTTCGAGCAGGCCGCCGGCTTCCTCCGCGTGATGAACGGCGACAACCCGCTGGACGCCTCGGCGGTGCACCCGGAAACCTACCCGCTGGTGCAACGCATCGCCGCCGACACCGGCCGCGACATCCGCTCGCTGATCGGCGATTCGGCCTTCCTCAAGCGCCTGGACCCGAAGAAGTTCACCGACGAGCAGTTCGGCCTGCCCACCGTCACCGACATCCTCAAGGAACTCGACAAGCCCGGCCGCGACCCGCGCCCGGAGTTCAAGACCGCCGAGTTCCAGGACGGCGTCGAGAGCCTCAAGGACCTCAAGCCGGGCATGGTGCTCGAAGGCGTGGTGACCAACGTCACCAACTTCGGCGCCTTCGTCGACATCGGCGTGCACCAGGACGGCCTGGTGCACATCTCGGCGCTGTCGGAGAAGTTCGTCAAGGACCCGTACGAAGTGGTCAAGGCCGGCGACATCGTCAAGGTCAAGGTCATGGAAGTGGACATCCCGCGCAACCGCGTCGGCCTGTCCATGCGCATGGGCGACACCCCCGGCGAGAAGGTCGAGGGCCCGCGCGGCGGCGGCCGTGGCAACGGCGGCCAGCGTGGCGAGCGCAGCGCCCCGCGGCAGCAGGAGAAGGCCCCGGCGAACAACGCCATGGCCGCGCTGTTCGCCAATGCCAAGCAACTGAAGAAGAAGTAGGGAAGCCCCATGAGCGAGATGCCCAGCCGCGACGTCATGATCAGCGCCTTCAGCGAGAACATCGGCCTTGAGCCGGTGCGCCTGGGCGATGGCGAGGCCGAAGTGAGCCTGAAGATGGCCGAGCACCTGCGCAACCGCGGCAACGTGATGCACGGCGGGGCGATCTTCTCGCTGATGGACGTGACCATGGGCCTGGCCTGCTCCAGCGCCCATGGCTTCGACCGCCAGAGCGTCACCCTGGAATGCAAGATCAACTACATCCGCGCCGTCGCCGAAGGCGAGGTGCGCTGCGTGGCCAAGGTCCTGCACGCCGGGCGCCGCTCGCTGGTGGTGGAGGCGGACGTGTTCCAGGGCGACAAGCTGGTCGCCAAGGGACAAGGCACCTTCGCCCAGCTGTAAGCCGTCGCCCCTTTCCTGCTCTATCCTGACCATCGGCAGCCCGCGTGCCACGCGGGCTCCGGTGAGTCGCAGCCCGCCAGGCGACAACGCCGGCCGCCCTCCCCCTTGTAGACCGCCCGGTCCACCCCCATAGTGGGGCGACTGCCGCGTGAAGGACATCAAATTGAGCGACCTACTCTCCCGCCGCCTGGCGCTGCTCGGCGACGCTGCCCACCTGCCCCTGCTCAGCCAGTGTCTGCACGGCATCGAGCGCGAGTGCCTGCGCGTCGACGGCAACGGCCGCCTGGCCCTGACCCCGCACCCGCGCGCCCTGGGCTCGGCCCTGACCAACCCGCAGATCACCACCGACTATTCCGAGGCGCTGCTGGAGTTCATCACCCCCACCAGCACCCGCGTCGAGCAGACCCTGGCATCCCTGGAGAGCATCCACCGCTTCGCCAGCCAGCGCCTGGACGGCGAGCTGCTGTGGAGCCCGTCGATGCCCTGCGAGCTGCCCGACGAAGAGAGCATCCCGATCGCGCGCTACGGCAGCTCCAACATCGGCCGCCTCAAGTACGTCTACCGCAAGGGCCTGGCGCTGCGCTACGGCAAGACCATGCAGTGCATCGCCGGCATCCACTACAACTTCTCCCTGCCCGAGGGGCTGTGGCAGCTGCTGCAGCGCCACGAGGACGGCGGCATGGCGCTGCGCGACTTCCAGTCGGCGCACTACATCGCCCTGATCCGCAACTTCCGCCGCTACAGCTGGCTGCTGATGTACCTGTTCGGCGCCTCGCCGGCGCTGAACGCCGGTTTCCTGCGCGGCCGCCCGCACCAGTTGCAGCAGTTCGACGAGCACACCCTGTACCTGCCCTGGGCCACCAGCCTGCGGATGAGCGACCTGGGCTACCAGAACAACGCCCAGGCCGGCCTGACACCCTGCTACAACGACCTCGACAGCTACGTCGAGAGCCTGCGCAGCGCGGTGGGCACGCCCTACCCGCCCTACCAGAAGATCGGCACCAAGCAGGACGGCGAGTGGGTGCAGCTGAACACCAACGTGCTGCAGATCGAGAACGAGTACTACTCCAGCATCCGCCCGAAACGCGTGACCTACAGCGGCGAGCGGCCGATCCAGGCCCTGGAGTCGCGCGGCGTGCAGTACGTCGAGGCACGCTGCCTGGACATCAACCCCTTCCTGCCGCTGGGCATAGACGCCGCCGAGGGCCGCTTCCTCGACGCCTTCCTGCTCTACTGCGCGTTGCAGGACAGCCCGCTGCTGGCCGACGGCGAGTGCGGCGCGGCCACCAGCAACTTCCTCAAGGTAGTCAAGGAAGGCCGCCGTCCGGGGCTGCACCTGCAGCGTGGCGGGCAGACCGTGCCGTTGCAGGTCTGGGCCAGCGAACTGCTGGAACGCATCGCGCCCATCGCCGAACTGCTCGACCGCGCCACCGGCGGCGACGCCCACGCGCAGAGCCTGGCGCAGCAGCGCGAGAAGGTGGCCGATCCGGAGCGCACGCCGTCCGCGCAGGTCCTGGCGGAAATGCGCGAGCGCGGCGAAAGCTTCACCGCCTTCGCCCTGCGCAAGAGCCGCGAACACGCGGAAACCCTCGCCCAACCGCTGCCGGCCATCGAGCAGGAAGCCTTCGAGGCCATGGCGAAGATTTCCCTGGCCGAGCAGGAAGAACTGGAACGCCAGCCGGAAGGGGATTTCGACACCTTCGTGGCGGCCTACCAGGCAAGTATCCTCGGGGTGATCGGCGTTTAAGCCCCCGGAGCGGACCTTGCCCGCGATAGCCGGACGTCCCGGCGCGATTCGCGGATAAGATCCGCTCCTACCCCGCCCCACCCACACCATTCCCCCGTAGGAGCGGACCTTGTCCGCGATAGCCGGACGCCCCGGCGCGATTCGCGGATAAGATCCGCTCCTACGCCGCCCCACCCGCACCATTCCCTGTAGGAGCGCGCCCTGCGCGCGATTCGCGGGCAGGGCCCGCTCCTACAGTTCCAGGAAAGCACGGTCGTAGGAGCGGACTCCGTCCGCGATAGCCGGACATCCCGGCGTGATTCGCGGATAAGATCCGCTCCTACACCGCCCTAACCACGCCCTTCCCCTGTAGGAGCGAGCTTGCTCGCGAACGGATTCCGCAGCGGGGTTCATTCGCGAGCAAGCTCGCTCCTACGAAAGAAAGACAGAGGCGCTGAACTACAGGCTCTTCTCGAACACCTGCGAATTGCGCTGGTAGTTGTACAGCGACGCCCGCGCCGCCGGCAGGCGTTCGACGCTGCTGGGCTGGAAGCCGCGTTCGCGGAACCAGTGGGCGGTGCGGGTGGTGAGCACGTAGAGGGTCTTCACGCCCAGGGCCCGGGCGCGCTTCTCGATGCGTTCCAGCAACTGGTCGCCGCGCCCGCCGTGGCGGTATTCCGGGTTCACCGCCAGGCAGGCCAGCTCGGCGGCGTCGGAATCGGCGATCGGGTACAGCGCCGCGCAGGCGATGATCAGCCCCTCGCGCTCGACGATGCTGAACTGCTCGATCTCGCGCTCCAGCACCTCGCGCGAACGGCGCACCAGGATGCCCTGCTCTTCCAGCGGGCGGATCAGCTCCAGCAGGCCGCCGACGTCCTCGATGCCCGCCTCGCGCAGTTGCTCGAACTGCTCCTGGGCCACCAGGGTGCCGTTGCCGGTGCGGGTGAACAGCTCGCTGAGCAGCGCGCCATCCTCGGTATAGCTGACGATGTGGCTGCGCCGCACCCCGGCGCGGCAGGCCTGGGCGGCGGCGTCGAGCAGTTCGGCCTGGTAGCTGTTGCCCAGGCGCTGCAGGTGCGTCGGCACCTGTTGCGGGCGCAGTTCGCGGACCAGCTTGCCGTCCTCGTCGAGCAGGCCGCGCTCGCCGCCGAACAGGATCAGCTTGTCGGCGTCCAGCTCGATGGCCGCGCGCATGGCCACGTCCTCGCAGGCGAGGTTGAAGATTTCCCCGGTGGGCGAGTAGCCCAGCGGCGAGAGCAGCACGATGGAGCGCTCGTCGAGCAGGCGGCCGATGCCCTTGCGGTCGATGCGCCGCACCTCGCCGGTGTGGTGGTAGTCGATGCCCTCGACCACGCCGATCGGCCGCGCCGTGACCAGGTTGCCCGCCGCCACGCGCAGGCGCGCGCCCTGCATGGGCGAGGCGGCCATGTCCATGGACAGCCGCGCCTCGATGGCGATGCGCAGGCTGCCCACGGCGTCGATCACACATTCCAGGGTGGGCGCGTCGGTCACCCGCAGGTCGCGGTGGAAGCGCGGCGCCAGGCCGCGCTGGGCCAGGCGCGCCTCGATCTGCGGGCGCGAGCCGTGGACCAGCACCAGGCGCACGCCCAGGCTGTGCAGCAGCACCAGGTCATGGACGATGTTGCCGAAGTTCGGGTCTTCCACGCCCTCGCCGGGCAGCATGACCACGAAGGTGCAGTCCCGGTGGGCGTTGATGTAGGGAGAAGCGTGACGTAACCAGGTGACGTAGTCTTGCATTGTCCAGATGGCCTGTGAGCGGGCGATGAAGGGTTGTCGAGTGCGAATGGCCGGCAAGGGCGGCGGGAGCGGCGGTTATCGTCGTCGCATGCACATCGACGGGTTTCTCCTCTTCAGGGCGGTTACAGGCAGTAATGCTGGATCAAGCCGCGCAGCAGTTCCACGGTCGGCGGGATGCGAGCGAGTTCCAGATGTTCGTCCGGCTGGTGGGCGCAGGCGATGTCGCCGGGGCCCAGGACCAGAGTCTGGCAACCAAGCTGCTGAAGATACGGTGCTTCGGTGCCAAAGGCTACCGCTTCCGCCGAATGCCCGCTGAGGCGCTCGGCCAGGCGCACCAGCTCGCTGTCCGCGGCCTGCTCGAAGGGCGGCACGGCGGGGAACAGCGGCTGGTAGTCCAGGCGCACCGCGAAGCGCTCGGCCAGGGGCCGCAGGCGCTCGCCGATGGCCCGGCGCAGGGCCTGCGGGTCCATCCCCGGCAGCGGCCGCAGGTCGAACTCCAGGGCGCACTGGCCACAGATGCGGTTGGGGTTGTCGCCGCCGTGGATGCAGCCCAGGTTCAGCGTCGGCTGCGGTACGCCGAACTGCGGGTTGTTGAATTCCTTCTGCCACTGCGCGCGCAGCGCCAGCAGCTCGCCGATGGCCGCGTGCATGGCCTCCAGGGCGCTGTGGCCGAGGCTCGGGTCGGAGGAATGGCCGCTCTGCCCGAGGATGTCGATGCGCTCCATCATCACCCCCTTGTGCAGGCGGATCGGCCGCAGCCCGGTGGGCTCGCCGATCACCGCGGCGCGCGCCAGGGGCCGGCCGGCTTCGGCCAGAGCGCGGGCGCCGGCCATGGAGCTTTCCTCGTCGCAGGTGGCGAGGATCAGCAGCGGCTGGCGCAGGGGCTTCTCCAGCAGCGGCAGCAACGCCTCGATGGCGATGGCGAAGAAGCCCTTCATGTCGCAGCTGCCCAGGCCGTACCAGCGGCCGTCGCGCTCGTCCAGGCGCAGCGGGTCGCTTTTCCACAGCGACTCGTCGTAGGGCACGGTGTCGGTGTGCCCGGCCAGCACCAGGCCGCCAGGGCCGCTGCCCAGGCTCGCCAGCAGGTTGAACTTGCCCGGGGCGATCTCCTGCAGTTCACAGGCGAAACCCAGGTCGCCCAGCCAGGTGGCCAGCAGCTCCACCACCGGGCGGTTGGACTGGTCCAGGGCGGGCTGGGTACAGCTCACCGACGGCAGGGCGAGCAACTGGGCGAAACGGTCTTTCAGGCTCGGCAGGGGCATGGGCGTCTCCGGAAGCGTTGTGCCCATCATGGCCCAGGATGGCCGTCAGTTGAACCGCCATCCTTCGCCGGAACAGCGCCGACGGGGTGCTGTCCTGTACACTAACGGGCTTCGACGAACGCCCCCGCGCCAGGCCCTGCGGGCCCGTCTACCCTTTCCTTCCCGGACTCCGCCATGCAGAAAGAAACCGAAATCAAGCTGCGCGCCAGCCGCGAGACCCTCGAGGCGCTGCGCGACCACCCGCTGCTGAAGAAGCGCAACAAGTCCGGCTGGCAGCAGAGCGAGCTGTACAACCAGTACTACGACACCCCCGGCCGCGACCTGGCCCGGGCCAAGGTCGCGCTGCGCCTGCGCCGCGACGGCGAGCAGTACATTCAGACGCTGAAGAGCCGCGGCCACAGCGTCGCCGGGCTGTCCGAGCGCAACGAGTGGGACTGGTACCTGGACAAGCCCGAGCTGGACCTGGGCAAGCTCGACGACAGCTGCTGGCCGGCGGCCCTGGCCGACCTCGACAAGCAGCAGCTGCAGCCGATCTTCAGCACCGATTTCACCCGCCAGCGCGCCGAGATCGCCTGGGGCCGCGGCAAGACCAAGGTGGCGATCGAAGCCGCCCTCGACCTGGGCAAGGTCGTCGCCGACCAGCAGGAAGAGGAAATCTGCGAGCTGGAGCTGGAACTGCGCCAGGGCGAGCCCGCGGCGCTGCTGGAACTGGCCGCGGAGCTGGCCGCCGACCTGCCGCTGATGCCCTGCGACATCAGCAAGGCCGAACGCGGCTACCGGCTGTTCGACCCGGCCAGCTACACGGTGCACCCGGACACCCAGAAGCTGCTGGCGGAAACCCCGCTGGACGGCGCCTTCGCCGCCATCGCCTGGTCGCTGCTGGGCAGCAGCCAGCGCCTGGCCGAGCAGTACCGCTTCAACGGCCACTGGCGCCTGCTGCAAGAATGGCTGCAGCAGCTAGTGGACCTGCGCGCCCTGCTCGGCAGCCTCGGCCAGGCCGCGCCGCGCGCCAGCAGCCGCGAGCTGCGCACCGCGCTGGACGCGCTGATCGGCGACTGGCGCCCGCGCATCGAACAGGGCGAGGCCGACGAAACCGCGCGCCAGCAGGCGCCGGAAGCCTTCCGCGCCGAACTCGGCCAGACGCGCTGGGGCCTGTTCTCCCTGCAGGCCTCGCGCTGGCTGCTGGCCCGCGCCTGGCAGGAAGGCCGCAACGAGCGCGGCGACCGCCAGGGCGCCGCGGCCCTGGGCAAATGGCTGCCGCGCCTGCTCGCCGAGGAGGCCGAGGGCCTGCCCCTGGCCCGCGCCCAACAGCAGCCGGAACTGCTCGCCGAACAACTGCCGCGCCTGCAACGCCTGCTGGTGTGGCTGCGCCTGGCCCGCGGCGTGCTCGACCTGCCCGAGGCCGACCGCCTCTACGGCGAACTGGCCAAGCTGGAACAGGCCCTGCACCGGCGCGACAGCGCGGACCTGGATGCTCTCGCCGCCCAGGCCCATACTGTGCTGACCCTCAAGCCCTGGAAGGCGCTTTTGAAATAAGCTGGGGAACCCGACGGCGCGGGCCGGACTCAGACCAGCTCCACCCGCAGCCGTCCGCGGCACACACGAACGCAGGGAGTCCGAATGTCCGTCTTCGCTTCGCCCGCCCAGGATCGCTGGCTTGACCTGGCCGATATCCTCCACGAGCTGGTCGCCCAGGGCCGCGTCGCGCAGAACGACGCCGAACAGTGCCTGGCGATCCGCCGCAGCGCGGTGAAGAACCAGCAGCACCCCCTGGAATTCCTCGCCGCCCAGCAGGTGCCGGACCAGCACCGCCCCGGCCGCCACCTGGACCTCGACGC
Organism: Pseudomonas citronellolis; assembly: GCF_900112375.1. Taxonomy (GTDB): domain Bacteria; phylum Pseudomonadota; class Gammaproteobacteria; order Pseudomonadales; family Pseudomonadaceae; genus Pseudomonas; species Pseudomonas citronellolis. The sequence goes on from NZ_FOLS01000004.1 coordinate 201,080, forward strand.
CCTGGTGCACTGGCTGGCCGAGTATTCCGGCCAGCCCTACCTGCGCATCGACCCGCTGAAGATCGACGTCGCCGCGGTCACCCCGCTGATGTCCTACGCCTTCGCCCAGCGCCACAGGATTCTCGCCGTGGCGGTGGCGCCGGACAGCGTCACCATCGCCAGCGCCCAGCCCTTCGTGCACAGCTGGGAAGGCAACCTGACCCACGTGCTCAAGCGCCCGATCAAGCGCGTGGTGTGCAACCCGCAGGACATCCAGCGCTTCACCACCGAGTTCTACCGCCTGGCCAAGTCGGTCAGCGGCGCCTCCGCCCAGGACATGAAGACCAGCGGCGTGGGCAACTTCGAGCAGCTGCTCAACCTGGGCGCCAGCGACCAGGAGCCGGACGCCAACGACGCGCACATCGTCACCATCGTCGACTGGCTGTTCCAGTACGCCTTCCAGCAGCGCGCCAGCGACATCCACATCGAGCCGCGGCGCGAGCAGGGCACGGTGCGCTTCCGCATCGACGGCGTGCTGCACAACGTCTACCAGTTCCCGCCGCAGGTCACCATGGCGGTGGTCAGCCGCCTGAAGTCCCTGGGCCGCATGAACGTCGCCGAGAAGCGCAAGCCCCAGGACGGCCGGGTGAAGACCAAGACCCCGGACGGCGCCGAGGTGGAACTGCGCCTGTCGACCCTGCCCACCGCCTTCGGCGAGAAGATGGTGATGCGGATCTTCGACCCCGAGGTGCTGCTCAAGAGCTTCGACCAGCTGGGCTTCTCCCCCGAGGACCTGCGCCGCTGGCAGAGCATGACCAACCAGCCCAACGGCATCATCCTGGTCACCGGGCCCACCGGCTCGGGCAAGACCACCACCCTGTACACCACGCTCAAGCAGCTGGCCACGGACGAGGTGAACGTCTGCACCATCGAGGACCCGATCGAGATGATCGAGCCCTCGTTCAACCAGATGCAGGTGCAGCACAACATCGACCTGACCTTCGCCAGCGGCGTGCGCGCCCTGCTGCGGCAGGACCCGGACATCATCATGGTCGGCGAGATCCGCGACCTGGAGACCGCCGAGATGGCCATCCAGGCGGCGCTGACCGGGCACCTGGTGCTCTCCACCCTGCACACCAACGACTCGCCCACGGCCATCACCCGCCTGCTCGAACTGGGCGTGCCCTACTACCTGATCCGCGCCACCGTGCTCGGCGTCATGGCCCAGCGCCTGGTGCGCACCCTGTGCCCGCACTGCAAGGCGCCGCTGGAGCTGGAGGAGAGCGACTGGCAGGAGCTGACGCGGCCGTGGAACGCCCCGCTGCCCACCGGCGCGCAGCAGGCGGTAGGCTGCCTGGAATGCCGCGACACCGGCTACCGCGGGCGCGCCGGGGTGTACGAGATCATGCTGCTGACCGACAGCCTGAAGGAACAGATCACCGCCGACACCGACCTCATCCCGCTGCGCCGCCAGGCCTTCAAGGAAGGCATGCGCAGCCTGCGCCTGTCCGGCGCGCAGAAGGTCGCCGCGGGCCTGACCACCATCGAGGAAGTGCTGCGGGTGACGCCGCAGAGCGAGCAGAAATAGGAAATCTCCGAGTCCGATGTGCTCGCGGGATGACACGGGAAAGCGTTAGCTTTGCCCGCTTGCCCCGCCCCTCCGGGGGCCGGGCGCCACGGAAGTCCGAATCGACCAAGGAGTGCAGCAAATGGAAACCGGCAGTGTCCTGATCCTCTTCGTCATCCTCGCGGTGGCGATCGTGTTCATGGGCTTCAAGGTGGTACCCCAGGGCAACGAGTGGACGGTGGAGCGCTTCGGCCGCTACACCGGCACCCTCAAGCCGGGGCTGAACATCATCGTCCCGGTGATGGACCGCGTCGGGCAGAAGATCAACATGATGGAGCGGGTGCTGGACATCCCCCCGCAGGAAGCCATCAGCGCCGACAACGCCATCGTGCAGATCGATGCGGTGTGCTTCTACCAGGTGGTCGACGCGGCGCGCGCGGCCTACGAGGTCAGCGGCCTGGAGAACGCCATCCGCAACCTGGTGATGACCAACATCCGCACCGTGCTCGGCTCCATGGAGCTGGACCACATGCTCAGCCAGCGCGACGCCATCAACGAGCGCCTGCTGCGCACCGTCGACGAGGCCACCGCGCCCTGGGGCCTGAAGGTCACCCGCATCGAGATCAAGGACATCAGCCCGCCGGCCGACCTGGTGGAAGCCATGGCCAGCCAGATGAAGGCCGAGCGCCTCAAGCGCGCGCAGATCCTCGATGCCGAGGGCAAGCGCGCCGCGGAAATCCTCACCGCCGAGGGCGAGAAGCAGGCGCAGATCCTCAAGGCCGAAGGCCAGCGCCAGGCCGCCTTCCTCGAGGCCGAGGCCCGCGAGCGCCAGGCCGAGGCCGAGGCGCGGGCGACCCAGGTGGTCTCCGAGGCCATCGCCAGCGGCAACGTGCAGGCGGTGAACTACTTCGTCGCGCAGAAATACGTCGACGCCCTCGGCCAGCTGGCCGCCTCGAACAACAGCAAGATAGTGCTGATGCCGCTGGAAGCCAGCCAGGTGATAGGCGCGGTGGGCGGCATCGGCGAGATCGTCAAGGCCACCTTCGGCGATGGCGCCCCGGGCGCCAAGGGCCGGGGCTGAGCCATGTGGGGCTATCTGCAACACCTGAGCTTCTGGGACTGGCTGGCCTTCGGCACCCTGCTGCTGATCCTCGAGGTGTTCGGCGCCGGCGGCTACCTGCTGTGGATCGGCATCGCCGCCGCGGCCACCGGGGTGCTCGCCTTCTTCGCCCCGGCCCTGGCCTGGACCTGGCAGTTCCTCGCCTTCGGCATCCTGGCGCTGCTCACCGTGGTGTTCTGGTGGCGCTACCAGCACCGCCCGGGCGCCGGCGAAGCCGCCAGCGGCCTGAACCGCCGCGGCAGCGAGCTGGTCGGACGGCAGTTCACCCTGCACGACGCCATCATCGGCGGCCGCGGCAAGATCCGCGTCGGCGACAGCCTGTGGCTGGTCAGCGGCCCCGACCTGCCGGCCGGCGCCCAGGTGAAGGTCACCGGGCAGGATGGCGCGGTGCTGTTGGTCGAGCCAGCCTGAACCCGTAGGCCGGCTGCGCCGAGGTGCTTTTCGTAGGATGGGTTGAGCTTGCGAAACCCATGCGGTCGTGGCGATGGGTATCGCTTCGCTCAACCCATCCTATGGGGCAACTGCTCTTCGTAGGAGCGAGCTTGCTCGCGAACAATCCCGGCCATGACGCCGCCGGTCAATCCGTTCGCGAGCAAGCTCGCTCCTACGAGAAGCCCGTCCTCGTTCCAGCGCGATTCGCGGATGAAATCCGCTCCTACAATGCCTTCACCTCTTCCCCGCGGCGGTAGGCGTAGGTCGCGGCGAAGCGCGAGGTCAGCCATTCGCCGCAGGTGGTCGGCGGGTACTTCGGCGGGTTGTCGGCGTCGAAGCAGCCCGGCAGGCATTCGATGGCAGTGTCCATGTGCGGCTCGGCGAAGAACGGCATCGAATAGCGGTCCACGCCCTGGGGGCTGATCACCCGGTGCGGGGTCGAGCGGTACCTGTCGTTGCTCCAGCGCGCCATCATGTCGCCGATGTTGACCACGAAGGTGCCCTCGATGGGCGGCGCGTCTATCCACTGGCCCTGGCGGTTCTGCACCTGCAGGCCGCCGGCGTCGTCCTGGTACAGCAGGGTCACGCAGCCGTAGTCGGTGTGTGCGCCAGCACCCGGCTGGTCGGCGCTCTGCCGCGCCGCGGCCGGCGGGTAGTGGATCATGCGGAACACGCTGACCGGCTGCTCGAAGCGCCGGTCGAAGAAGTCTTCCTCTATCTCCAGGGCGATGGCCAGGGCGCGCAGCACTGTCTTCGCCAGCTCCAGCATGTCGGCGTAGTGCCCTTCCAGCAGCGCCTCCCAACCCGGCAGGTCCGGGTGGCGGTTGGGCCCGTAGAAGGACTTGCCGGCGACCACGTCCGGGTGGTCGGCCGGCAGGTGCAGGGCCATGTCGAAGGTTTCCTTGAAATCGCTGGGCAGAGCCGGGTCCAGCTGCTCGGTGGCGATGGCGCCGTAGCCACGGTGATTCCTGCTCTGGGTGATGTCGATCTTCAGCTTCTCGCTGGCCGGCTGGGCGAAGAAGCCGCGCGCGGCCTCCAGCAGCTCGGCGAAGCGCTGCGCCGGGATCGGATGGCCCTGGATGTAGAAGAAGCCCCATTCGCGGCAGGCGGCGTCGACCTGCCGGGCCACCTCGGCCCAGGCGGTGCTGTCGGCGGCGTAGAGCGGGGCGATGTCGATGATGGGTAGGCGGTCCATGGTCGGTCTCGTGCAGGCCTCTCGTAGGAGCGAGCTTGCTCGCGAACAATCCCGGTAATGGCGCCGCCGGTTGATCCGTTCGCGAGCAAGCTCGCTCCTACAAAAGGGGTTCACCGGGTCATTTCGGCAGCTCGGCCTTGATGCCTTCCACGTAGTAGTCCATCGCGGCCAGGTCGGCGTTGCTGGCCACGGCGCCGGCGGCGATGCGTTCCTTGCCGCTCTGGTCCTTGATCGGCCCGGTGAAGGGATGGAAGGCGCCGCTCTTGATGTCGGCGATCAGCTTGCTCGCCTCGGCCTGCACGTCGGCCGGCAGCACGTCCTTGTTCAGCGGCAGGACGATGGTGTCCTCGGCCAGGCCTCCCCAGAAGTCCTGCGGTTTCCAGCTGCCGTCCATGACCGCCTGGGTGGCCTTGATGTAGTGCGGGCCCCAGTCGTTGACGATGGAGGTCAGCACGGTCTTCGGCCCGAAGTGCTGCATGTCCGAGGCGTAGCCCACGGCGTACACGCCGCGGCGCTCGGCGGCCTGGATCGGCGCCGGGCTGTCGGTGTGCTGGAAGATCACGTCCACGCCCTGGTCGATCAGCGCGTTGGCCGCGTCCGCCTCCTTGCCCGGGTCGAACCAGGTGCTCACCCACATCACTTTCAGCTCGGCCCGGGGGTCGTACTTGTGCAGCGCCAGCTGGATGGAGTTGATGTCGCGGATCACCTCGGGGATCGGGAAGGAGGCGATGTAGCCGATCTTGTGCGTCTTGGTCATCTTCGCCGCCAGGTAGCCACCGACGTAGCGGCCCTCGTAGGAGCGCGACAGGTAGGTGCCGAGGTTCCTGTCACGCTTGTAGCCGGTGGCGTGCTCGAAGGTCACCTTGGGGAACTGCTTGGCCACCTTGGCGGTGGGGTTCATGAAGCCGAAGGAGGTGGTGAAGATCAGCCCGTAGCCGTCCTTGGCCATGTTGCGGATCACCCGCTCGGCGTCGGCGCCCTCGGCGACGTTCTCGACGAAGCTGGTCTGCACCTTGTCGCCGAAGTGTTCCACCAGCTCGCGGCGGCCCATCTCGTGCTGGTAGGTCCAGCCGTGGTCGCCGACGGGGCCGACGTAGACGAAGCCGACCTTCAGCGGTTCGGCCGCCGCCGCGCCGAGGCTGGCGCCAAGGCCCATGGCCAACGCCAGGCCACGCAGCAGGGTGTTCAGGGTCTTGTTCTTCATGGTGCGGGGACGCTCCTGTCGATGCAGTGTCGGGGCCGGAAGGTGCATGGCCCTCCGGGGCGCTTCGCCCAATGCAATAACCTGACCAGGTGGACAGGTGCCGCGCGCCAGGCGGCCGCGCCCTGTGCGGCGGTGCCGCGCGCGTCTTGCATTGGTGCGCCCATGCCACCTGCTGGTGCGCCCCGGCGACGGTGGGCAAGGCCCCGGGCAAGGCCTAAGATGGGCGCCTCTATCCCATGGAACGGATGTCCCCCGACGATGCTGCGCCTGCTCAAAGACGAGAAACTCCTCCTCCTCGCCCTGCTCCTGGCGGTGCTGGTCTACCCCCTGGAACACAGCCTGCTCGAAGGCGGCAAGACCCTGGCCGGGGTGATCGCCACTGTCCTGCTGGCCTCGATCATCAGCGTCTCGCTGCGCGTGGCGCACCACGCCGAGATTCTCGCGGAGAAGGTCGGCGAGCCCTACGGCACCATGATCCTGACCCTCGCCGCGGTGCTGGTGGAGGTGGTCATCCTGGCCATCATGATGGGCCACAACCACTCACCCACCCTGGCCCGCGACACCATCTACGCCGCGGTGATGCTGGACATGAACGGCATCCTCGGCCTGGCCGCGCTGCTCGGCGGCCTGAAGCACGGCGAGCAGTCGTACAACGACGACTCCGGCAAGACCTACGTGACCATGATCCTCACCGCGGTGGGCATCTCCATGGTGGTCCCGGAGCTGATCCCAGCGGCGCAGTGGAAGCTCTACTCGCTGTTCACCATCGGCTGCATGGTCATGCTCTACGGGCTGTTCCTGCGCATGCAGACCGGCCAGCACAGCTACTTCTTCGCCTACAACTACGCGGTGCACGGCGAGCAGCAGCACGGCCACGAGGCCCACGGCAGCACGCGCCAGTCCATGGCCCTGCTGGTGGCCGGGGTGGTGCTGATCGGCGCGCTGGCCGAGGTCATGTCCAAGGCCCTGGACGTCAGCCTGGAAGGCAGCGGCGTGCCACCGATCGTGCCGGCGCTGCTGGTGGCGGCCATCTCCGCCAGCCCGGAAATCCTCACCGCGCTGCGCGCCGCGCTGGCCAACCGCATGCAACCGGTGGTCAACATCGCCCTGGGCGCCTCGCTGTCCACGGTGATCCTCACCGTGCCGGTCATCGAGGCCCTGGCGCTGTTCAAGGGCCAGCCGATCCAGATGGCGATGACGCCGCTGCAGACCGGCATGATGTTCATCACCCTGGTGGTGGCGGGCTTCAACCTGCACGACGGCAAGACCAACGCCATCGAGGGCATGACTCACTTCGTGCTCTTCGCCACTTTCCTGATGCTGTCGTTCATGGGGTTGTGACCATGCTGAAGATCTACCTCGCCGGCCCCGACGTGTTCCGCCCCGACGCCGCCGGGCACGGCGCGCAGCTCAAGGCGCTGTGCGCGGAATACGGGTTCGAGGGGCTGTTCCCGCTGGACGTCCAGGTGCCGGCGGAAATCACCGAGCCGCACCAGCAGGCGATCTGGATCTACCGCGCCAACCTGCGCCTGATCGCCGAGGCCGACTGCGTGCTGGCCAACCTGGCATCGTTCCGCGGTAGCGAGCCGGACAGCGGCACCTGCTTCGAGGTCGGCTACGCCGCGGCCCTGGGCAAGCCGCTGTACGGCTACCTGCCGGACGCCGGCAGCTACGTCGAGCGCATGCGCCGCAAGTACCCGGAATGGCTCGGCCAGCAGCCCGGCCGTGACCGCGACGGCAACGTCCTGGAAGCCTTCGGCCTGCCGCTGAACCTGATGCTGGCGGTGCCCACCCAGATCGTCTCCGGCGGCCCGCGCGAAGCCCTGGAGCTGCTGCGCCAGGATCTGCAGCCGGCGGAATGATCGTAACCGCGCCCATGTAGGAGCGCGCCCTGCGCGCGATTCGCGGGCAGGGCCCGCTCCTACACGACTGCGCCGAGGCGCTTTTCGTAGGATGGGTTTCGCAAGCTCAACCCATCCTACGGGAGCCCGGAAATGACGTAGGAGCGGACTCCGTCCGCGATGGGCCGGGCCCAGGCACGGCGATCGCGGATGAATCCGCTCCTACAAAAGAAGAAGAGAAGCCCGAGCGGCTCAGACCTTCTTCACGAACTCCGACTTCAGCTTCATCGCGCCGATGCCGTCGATCTTGCAGTCGATGTCGTGGTCGCCGTCCACCAGGCGGATGTTCTTCACCTTGGTGCCGACCTTGACCACCAGGGACGAGCCCTTGACCTTCAGGTCCTTGATCACGCTGACGGTGTCGCCATCCTGCAGCACGTTGCCGACGGCGTCCTTGATCACCTTGGCGTCGCCCTCGCCTTCGGCGGCGGCATCGGCCGACCATTCATGGGCGCATTCCGGGCAGACCAGCAGCGCGCCGTCCTCGTAGGTGTATTCGGAATTGCATTTGGGGCAGGGTGGCAGGCTCATGGTCTCTATCACTGACAGTGGGAAAAGACCGCGCATTATATAAGGATTTGCCCGCCTCAGGGGTGCAATTGCTGCAGGTAGGCCGCCAGCGCCTCGATATTCCCGGCCTGCAGCTGCGACGCCACCGCCAGCATGGTCGAGCCGGCACGGCGCGGGTCCTTGTCGCGGTAGGCCTCCAGCGTTCGCTGCAGGTAGGTCGCCGGCTGCCCGGCGATACGCGGGACACCCTGCTGGCCCAACCCCTGCGGGCCATGACAGGCCACGCAGACCTGCCCGAACAGCGCCTCGCCCCTGGCACGCAGCGCATCGTCCACCGCGCCCTGGCGCGGCAGCACCTGCTGCTGGCTGTAGTACACGGCGATGTTCACCCGCTCGTCGAGGCTCAGCATCCGGGCCGCCTGGTTCATCACGAAGTCGGTGCGCTGCCCGCTGGCGTAGCGCTCGAAGGCAGTGAACAGGTAGCCCGGGGCCTGCGCGGCCAGGTTCGGGATGTGGTCGCGCCGGCTGTTGCCGTCGTCGCCGTGGCAGTTGCGGCACAGCACGATGCGCTCGTGGCCGGCGGCATAGGCCTGCTCGCGCTTGGCGGGGTCGGCCATGATGGCGTCGAAGCGCGCCTGGGCGGCCTCGTCGCCCAAGGCGGTACAGCTGACGGTCAACAGCAGAGCAATCGCGAAACGCATCGCCTCCTCCCCGGAACTCGGCCTGCGGCTTGCCGTTTATAGGCTTGCGCGTGGCGAAGGGCCTGGATGCAGGTCAATGAAGCGGCGAGCCGGCCGCGCCGGAAGGTGATGGCTTTCGCAAAGGCATAAAAAAGGGGGAGCATCGTGCTCCCCCGGGGACTGAACCTTGAGACCCGTCTGTCCGTCGGTCAGCCTTCAATCTCGATCAGCACCTCGCCCGGGTTGACGCGGTCACCCTTGGCTACGTGGATCGCCTTGACGGTGCCGGCGATGGGCGCCTGCACCTCGGTTTCCATCTTCATGGCTTCGGTGATCAGCACGGCCTGGCCGGCCTTCACGCTGTCGCCTTCCTTCACCAGCACGTCGACGATGTTGCCCGGCATGGTGGTGCTGACGTCACCCGGCGCGCTGGCGTGCTTGCGCTTGTTGCCGCCGCCGCCGATGAACTCGTTGAGCGGCTCGAACACCACTTCCTCGGGCATGCCGTCGATGGACAGGTAGAAGTGGCGCTTGCCGTCGGTCTTCACGCCGACGCCGGTGATGTCCACGCGGTAGCTCTCGCCGTGCACGTCGACCACGAACTCGGTCGGCACGCCTTCGCCGCCGGCCGCGGCCACGCCGTTGCCGCTGGGGATCGGCAGCAGTTCCTCGGGCTTCAGGGCGCCGGCCTCGCGTTCCTCGAGGAACTTGCGGCCGATGTCCGGGAACATGGCGAAGGTCAGCACGTCCTCTTCGGACTTGGCCAGCGCGCCGATCTCGCCGCGCAGCTTGTCCAGCTCGGGCTTGATCAGGTCGGCCGGGCGCACGTCGATGACTTCCTCGTTGCCGATGGCCTGGCGTCGCAGCTGCTCGTTGATCTGGCCCGGGGCCTTGCCGTAGCGGCCCTGCAGGTACAGCTTCACCTCGTTGGTGATGGTCTTGTAGCGCTCGCCGGCCAGCACGTTGAAGAACGCCTGGGTGCCGACGATCTGCGAGGTCGGGGTGACCAGGGGCGGGAAGCCCAGGTCCTCGCGCACCCGCGGGATCTCTTCGAGCACTTCGGCCATGCGGTTGAGGGCGCCCTGCTCCTTCAGTTGGTTGGCCAGGTTGGAGATCATGCCGCCGGGCACCTGGTTGACCTGCACGCGGGTGTCCACGCCGGTGAATTCGCTTTCGAACTGGTGGTACTTCTTGCGCACGGCGTGGAAGTACATGCCGACTTCCTGGATCAGCTCCAGGTCCAGGCCGGTGTCGTAGGGGGTGTTGCGCAGCGCCGCGACCATCGACTCGGTGCCCGGGTGGCTGGTGCCCCAGGCCATGCTGGAGATGGCGGTGTCGATGCGGTCGGCGCCGTTCTCCACGGCCTTGAGCTGGCACATGCTGGCCACGCCGGCGGTGTCGTGGGAGTGCACCACCACTTCCAGGGGCAGGGCGTCCTTCAGGGCCTTGACCAGGTCGCCGGTGGCGTAGGGGGTCAGCAGGCCGGCCATGTCCTTGATGGCGATGGAGTCCACACCCATGGCCGCCATGGCCTTGGCCTGGGCGACGAAGGCGTCGATGGTGTGCACCGGGCTGGTGGTGTAGCAGATGGTGCCCTGGGCGTGCTTGCCGGCGGCCTTCACCGCCTCGATGGAGACGCGCAGGTTACGCACGTCGTTCATCGCGTCGAAGATGCGGAACACGTCGATGCCGTTGACCGCGGCCTTGGCCACGAAGGCGCGCACCACGTCGTCGCTGTAGTGGCGGTAGCCCAGCAGGTTCTGCCCGCGCAAGAGCATCTGCAGGCGGGTGTTGGGCAGCGCGGCCTTGAGCTTGCGCAGGCGCTCCCACGGGTCTTCCTTGAGGAAGCGCACGCAGGCGTCGAAGGTGGCGCCGCCCCAGACTTCCAGGGACCAGTAGCCGACCTTGTCGAGCTTGTCGCAGATCGGCAGCATGTCCTCGGTGCGCATGCGGGTGGCCAGCAGCGACTGGTGCGCGTCGCGCAGGATGGTATCGGTGACGCTTATTTTTTTCGACTCAACGGTCTTGCTCATTCGATAATCCTCACAGGCCAGCGTGGGCGGCAATGGCGGTAGCGATGGCGATGGCCAGGTGCGACGGGTTGCGCTTGATCGAGTACTGGGTCAGCTCCGGGTGGCTTTCGACGAAGCTGGTGTTGAACTGGGCGCTGCGGAACTCCGGGTTCTTGAGGATTTCCTGGTAGTAGGGCGCGGTGGTCTTCACGCCTTGCACGCGCATGTCGTCCAGGGCGCGCAGGCCGCGGTCCAGGGCCTCTTCCCAGGTCAGCGCCCAGACGATCAGCTTCAGGCACATGGAGTCGTAGTACGGCGGAATGGTGTAGCCGGTGTAGATCGCCGTGTCGGTGCGCACGCCGGGGCCGCCGGGCGCGTAGTAGCGGGTGATCTTGCCGAACGAGGGCAGGAAGTTGTTCTTCGGGTCCTCGGCGTTGATGCGGAACTGCAGGGCATAGCCGCGGTGCTGGATGTCTTCCTGCTTGACCGAGAGCGGCAGGCCGGAGGCCACGCGGATCTGCTCGCGGACGATGTCGATGCCGGTGATTTCCTCGGTGATGGTGTGCTCCACCTGCACCCGGGTGTTCATCTCCATGAAGTACACCTCGCCATCGGCGAGCAGGAACTCCACGGTGCCGGCGTTCTCGTAGCCCACGGCCTTGGCCGCGCGCACCGCCAGGTCGCCGATGTAGGCGCGCTGCTCGGGGGTCAGCTGCGGGCTGGGGGCGATCTCGATGAGCTTCTGGTTGCGGCGCTGGATCGAGCAGTCGCGCTCGAACAGGTGCACGGTGTTGCCGAAGGAGTCGGCGAGGATCTGCGCCTCGATGTGCTTCGGGTTGACGATGCACTTCTCGAGGAAGACTTCCGCGCTGCCGAAGGCCTTGGTGGCCTCGGAGATGACGCGGGGGAAGTTCTGCTCCAGCTCCTCGCGGCTGTTGCAGCGGCGGATGCCGCGGCCGCCGCCGCCGGAGGTGGCCTTGAGCATCACCGGGTAGCCGATGCGCTCGGCCTCGGACAGCGCCTCGGCGAGGTCGGCGACGTTGCCCTCGGTGCCCGGGGTACAGGGCACGTCGGCGGCGATCATGCTGCGCCGCGCTTCGGTCTTGTCGCCCATGCGGCGGATCACTTCCGCCGACGGGCCGATGAACTTGATGCCGCGCTCGGCGCAGATTTCCGCAAGCTCGGCGTTCTCGGAAAGGAAGCCGTAGCCCGGGTGCAACGCGTCGCAGCCGGTTTCCACCGCCAGGTTCACCAGGGCGCGCGGGTTGAGGTAGCCGGCCAGCGGGTCGGCGCCGATGCTGTGCGCCTCGTCGGCGCGCTTCACGTGCAGGGCGTGGCGGTCGGCGTCGGAGTAGACGGCCACCGAACGGATGCCCATCTCGGCGCAGGCACGCACGATGCGGACAGCGATCTCCCCACGGTTGGCGATCAGGATTTTCTTGATCACTTGCGGTTTCCCTCGACCGGGGCTCGTGGACCCGGCACTTGAACCAATCGGCAATCCGCCGCGGAGCGATCCGCGTCGGTTCGGCGCAATGCCGGAGCAGGGTTCCGGCGTTTTTTTACCCTACGCGGGATCGAGGATTACCCAAAATCAATATTTATTGGGATAGCCATAATTTTTGACTTATAGTCGAGCGAACTGACCCGTGCGGGAGCCGGTGCGAATGCGTAAGTCCTTGATGCGAATGACACTTCGCCAACTGCAGGTATTCCGTGCGGTGTGCGAGAGCCGTTCCTACAGCCGCGCCGCGGAGGAAATGGCGCTGACGCAGCCGGCGGTCAGCCTGCAGATCCGCCAGCTGGAGGAACTGGTCGGCCAGCCGCTGTTCGAGTACATCGGCAAGAAGCTCTACCAGACCGACGCCGCCGACGCCCTGCTGCGCGCCAGCACCGACATCTTCCAGCGCCTGGAAGTGCTGGACATGCAGCTCTCCGACCTCAAGGGCTCGCTGCAGGGCCAGCTGCGCCTGGCGGTGGAGTCCAGCGCCAAGTACATCACCCCGCACCTGTTCGCCGCCTTCCAGAAGCAGCACCCGGACGTCAGCCTGCACCTCACCGTGGTCAACCGCGCCCAGGTGATCAAGCGCCTGTCGGACAACCGCGACGACCTGGTGATCATGTCCCTGGTGCCGCAGGACATGGCCCTGGAGTTCCTGCCCTTCCTGAACAACCCGATCGTCGCGGTGGCGCCGCCCGACCACCCGCTGTGCAGCGCCGCCAAGCTGTCGCTGAAGGACCTGGAATCCTGGCCGCTGCTGATCCGCGAGCCGGGCTCGGGCACGCGCAAGGCCTGCGAGGAACACTTCCAGCAGAAGCGCGCGCACTTCCCGCAGACGCTGGAATTCGCCTCGCTGGAAGGCTCACGGGAAGGGGTATTGGCCGGCCTCGGCCTGGCCCTGCTGCCGCGCCACGCGGTGAGCCGCGAACTGCGCGCCGGGCTGCTGCGCGAACTGCCGGTGGAGGAGCTGCCGCTCTACCGCAGCTGGTGCCTGGTGCACGCCCGCGGCAAGCGCCTGAGCCCGGTGGCCCAGGCCTTCGTCGCCTTCATCCGCGAGGAGCGCGCGCTGATCAGCCAGCTGGCCGAGCGCTTTTCACCGACGCCCGCGCAGAATTGAGGTAGTTGGCGGCGATCAGGTCGGGATAATCGGACATCTCGCGGTCGAGGCGTTGCGCTTCGAGGCGCTCTTCGATGGCCCGGCGGAACTGCATTCGGCGCTGGTCCTCGAGCTTGCGGCGGGTCTTGCTGTCCAGGTGCTGGGTGTCGTCGATATGGCGTTGCATCTCGCATCTCCCAAGGCCGAAGGGCTGGAGACGCCAGGATGCGGACGACGGATGACAATTTGAGGGCGCGGCGGTGAAGCGCCGGTGACGCCGACGAGTGGTCGGCGCCCCTCCAGGCATCCCTCAGAACAACGCATCCAGGCAGCGGTACCAGGCGATGGCCGCGCCCAGGTAGAGCCGCTGCAGGCCATGCAGCGGGATCGGCTTCAGCGGCGCCGGCGGCAGCGGGAAGCGCTCGCCACGCCCGGCCAGGCGCAACGCCATATGCCGGCCCAGCGTGGTGGCCATGGCCACGCCGCGGCCGTTGTAGCCCAGCAGCGTCGACAACCCCGGCGCCGGTTCGTGCAGGTGCGGCAGGAAGTCCTGGGTCAGCGCCACCCGGCCACTCCAGCGGTACTCGATGGGCACCCCGGCCAGCTGTGGATAAAGCTGCGCCAGGGATCGCTGCAGATGGCTCCAGTCGCCGTCGCCGGCGGGTTCGCTGAACGGCCCTCGCCCGCCCAGCAACAGGCGGCCCTGGGCATCACGCTTGAAGTAGAGCAGCAGGCGCCGGGCATCCGAGCAGACCTCGCCGCCGGGCAGCACGCTCGCCGCCAGTTCCGGCGACAGTGGGCGGGTGGCGATGATGAAGCTGTTCGCCGCGATCAAGGTGCGGCGCAGGCCCGGCCACAGGCCATCGGTGTAGCCATTGGTCGCCAGCAGCACCTTTTCCGCGCGTACCCGCGCACCGCCGGCCAACTCCAGCTGCCAGCGCCCGGCCTGGCGCTGCAGGCTCAGCACCGGGCTGTGGCCATGCACCCGCGCCCCGGCGGCCAGCGCGGCGCGCACCAGGCCACGCACGTAGCTCAGCGGCTGCACGCTGCCGGCGCGCGGATCGACCCAGGCGCCGAGATAATGTTCGTTGCCGATGCGCCGGGCCACCGCCTCACGGTCCAGCAGTTCCACGGGCACGCCGCGCCGGCGCCATTGCTCGGCGCGCTGCTCGATGCCACGCAGCGCCGCCGGTGACGCCGCCGGCTGGATCCAACCCTTGCGGGTGGCATCGCAGTCGATGCCGTGGCGCTGGATCAGGTTGAACACCTCGTCGGCGGCGTTTCCCGCCACTTCGCACAGGTATTCCCCCTGCTCACCGAATTTCGCCAGCAATTGCTCCGGGTCGAACTTCAGCCCCGGAATGACCTGGCCGCCGTTGCGCCCCGAGGCGCCCCAGCCCGGCTCGCCGGCATCCAGCACGCAGGCGCGGATGCCCAGCTCCGCCAGGTGCAGGGCGGTGGACAGGCCGGTGAAGCCGGCCCCAACGATGGCGACATCCGTTTCCAGATCGCCCTGCAGGGGCGGCGTCGCTTGCGCCGGCGTGGCGCTGGCTGCCCACAGGGACTGGGGCAGGTGGCGTGGCGCGACGCTCATGCCTGCACCCCCGACGGTTCCAGCAGGCGCCTGAGGAAGTCCCGGGTGCGCTGATGCTGCGGCGCCCCCAGCACCTGTTGCGGCGGCCCTTCCTCGACGATGCGGCCGCTGTGCAGGAAGCACACCTTGTCCGCCACTTCGCGGGCGAAGCCCATCTCGTGGGTGACCACGATCATGGTCATGCCCTCGTCGGCCAGGCGGCGCATCACGCCCAGTACCTCGCCGACCAGTTCGGGGTCGAGCGCCGAAGTCGGCTCGTCGAAGAGAATCGCCTTGGGCTGCATGGCCAGCGCGCGGGCAATGGCCACGCGCTGCTGCTGGCCGCCGGAGAGTTCGTCGGGGTAGGCCTCGACACGGTGCGCCAGGCCGACCTTGTCGAGCAGCGCCAGGGCCCGCTCGCGCACTTCGCGAACCGGCTCCTTCTTCACGTAGACCGGGCCTTCCATCACGTTCTCCAGCACGTTGCGGTGGGGGAACAGGTTGAAGCGCTGGAACACCATGGCCACCTGGGTGCGGATGGCATGGATGCTGCCGGCGTGCCGGTCGACCTTGGCGTCGGACACCAGCACCTCGCCGCCCTGGTAGTCCTCCAGGCCGTTGATGCAGCGCAGCAGCGTGGACTTGCCGGAACCGGACGGGCCGATCAGGCACACCACCTCGCCGCTGTCGACGCTCAGGTCGATGCCTTCGAGCACCGCCACGTCGCCGTAGCTCTTGTGCAGGTCGCGGATGCGGATCATCGCTTGCTCCTCCGGCCGATACGCGCCTCGAGGCGGCGCAGGGCGAACGACAGCGGCAGGCTCATGGCCAGGTAGAGCAGCGCCACCAGGGTGTAGACGGTCATGTTCTCGAAGGTCGAGGAGGCGATCAGCTGGCCGGCGCGGGTCATCTCCGCGACCGTGATGGTGGAGACCAGCGAGGAGTCCTTGAGCATCATCACCAGGGTGTTGCCGTAGGGCGGCAGGGCGATGCGGAAGGCCTGCGGCAGCACCACCCGGCGCATCACCATGGCGCCGCGCATGCCGAGGGACTCGGCAGCCTCGATCTGCCCCTGATGGATGGCCTGGATGCCGGCGCGGAAGTTCTCCGCCTGGTACGCCGAGTAGGCGATGCCCAGGCCGATCACCCCGGCCTGGAAGGCGCTGAGCTGGACACCGAAATCCGGCAGGACGAAATAGATGTAGAACAGCTGGACGATGATCGGCAGGCCGCGGATGACGTTGACGACGGTGGTGCCGGCCAGCGCCAGGGCGCGGTAGCGGGAGACCATCATCAGCGCCAGGGCCAGGCCGATCAGCGAACTGAGCAGGAAGGACGCCGCCGTGACCTGCAGGGTGATCACCGCCCCCTTGAGCAGGATGGGCAGGAAATCCATGGCGTTCTGAAGAAACATGGCGATTACCTGGTAGAGCGCGAAGGCGCCGCCCACGGGCGCGGGCGGCGACGGATCAGTCGAGGTTCCACTTGGCGCGGATGCGCTGCAGGGTGCCGTCGGCGCGGATGCTGGCGATGCCCCGGTTGACGCGCTGCAGCAGCGCCGGGTCGTCCTTGCGCAGCACCAGGCTGACGTCGCCGTGGATCACCGGCTGGTAGTCGCGGACCAGGCGCACCTTGGACTGGCCGCCCTTGGCCAGTTGGTAGGCCAGCACCGGCTGGTCGGCGAAGGCCGCCTTGATGCGGCCCAGGGCCAGGTCGCGGAGCAGGTCGTTGATGGAGTCGTAGCCGCGCACTTCCTTGAAGATGCCGCGCTTGTTCAGCTCGTCGAGGAACACGGTGCCGACCTGGGCGCCGACCACCTCGCCCTTGAAGTCGTCCATGCGGGTATAGGCGCCGCTGTCGTCGGCGCGCACCACCAGGCCCTCGCCATAGGAGAACACCGGGTCGGAGAACTGCACGACCTTTTCCCGCGGCGGCGTCTTGAGCATGGCCGCGGAGATCAGGTCGATCTTCCCGGAGGTCAGCGAGGGGATCAGCGCGGCGAAGTTGGTCTGCTGGATCTGCGTGTCGAAGCCGGCGGCCTTGCCCACCGCTTCCACGGTGTCGACCATCATCCCCTGGATGCTCTGGCTCTGGATGTCGAGGAAGGTGAAGGGGACGCCGGTGGAGGTGGCGCCGACCTTGAGGGTCTCGGCCGCGGCGGGGCCGGCGAACAGCGCCGAGGCGGCGCAGGCGAGAACGAAGGCACGGATGCTCTGATGCATGGTGGGTCTCCCAGTGGACGCTCATTGTTGTGGTTGTGCGTGTGGGTACCTCTGGATCGGCAGGAGGCGATTCGGACGATATATTCAATTTACAAAAATCGCAAAGAGATTTATAAGTATCGAATATCGATATGGAGAAGACAAAAAATGTCTGAAGGGAGCCTGCTGTTCAATCAGTCGCTGGAGAAGGGCCTGGCGGTGCTGCGCGCCTTCGATGCGCGCCGGCGCACCATGAGCCTGGCGGAAGTGGCCGAGGCAGCGGGAATCAACAAGAGTTCGGCGCAGCGCATGGTGCACACCCTCGAAGCGCTGGGCTACCTGCGCAAGCATGAGCAGACGCGGCGTTTCCAGCTGACGCCGAAGGTCATGGAGATCGGCTACAACTACCTGGCCGCGGACACCCTGGTGGACGTGGCCAACCCCTTCCTGGCCGAGCTGTCGCAGATCACCGGGGAAACCACCAACCTCACCGAGCCCGACGGCCTGGACATGGTCTACGTGGCGCGCTTCGTGGCGCCCAAGTTCATCCCCATCCACATGCCCATCGGCAGCCGCATCCCGATGTACTGCACCGGTTGCGGCCGCGCCTACCTCAGCGGCCTGGACGACGAGGAGGCCGCGGAAATGCTACGACGCAGCGAGCCGCAGCGCCTGACGCAGAACACCCTGACCGACGTCGAGGCGATCCTCGAGACCGTGCGCACGGCGCGCAGCAAGGGCTATGCGGTGAATGCGGAAGAGATGTTCCTGGGCGACATGAGCATCGCCGCGCCCATCCTCGACAGCCGCGGCCAACCGGTGGCCGCCGTCCACGTGGTGGCGCCGACCAGCCGCTGGAGCCGGGAAGATGCCGAGCGCAAGCTGGCGCCGGCGGTGATCGAGTGCGCGCGGGCGATCCGCACGTCGATCCGAGCGCTCTGAGGCAGGTGCCTCAGGACGTCTCTTCCGGGCGCGGTTCCTCGTGGCTCTTCACCACCTTGGGCGACAGGCGCAGGCTGCGCAGGCTACGCTTGACGCTCTTGAGGTGGTTGACCAGGTCCGGGCCGCGGGCCATGGCCACGCCCATGGCCAGCACGTCGATCACCACCAGATGGGCGATGCGCGAGGTCAGCGGGGTGTAGATGTCGGTGTCTTCGTGGACGTCCACCGCCAGGTTCACCGTGGCCAGGTCGGCCAGCGGGGTCTGGCTGGGGCACAGGGTGATGAGGGTGGCGCCGGCCTCGCGGACCAGGTTGGCGGTCACCAGCAGGTCCTTGGAGCGGCCGGACTGCGAGATGCAGATGGCCACGTCGCTGGGCTTCAGGGTCACCGCCGACATCGCCTGCATGTGCGGGTCGGAATAGGCCGCGGCCGACAGCAGTAGGCGGAAGAACTTGTGCTGGGCGTCGGCGGCCACCGCGCCGGAGGCGCCGAAGCCGTAGAACTCCACGCGCTGGGCGTGGGCGATGGCGGCGATGGCGCGCTCCAGGGCGTGGGTGTCGAGCTTCTCGCGCACTTCCATCAGCGAATGCAGGGTGGTGTCGAAGATCTTCAGGCTGAAGTCGGTGACCGAGTCGCTTTCGCTGATCGCGAACTGGCCGAAGCTGGCGCCGGCGGCCAGGCTCTGCGCCAGCTTCAGCTTGAGGTCCTGGAAGCCGGTGCAGCCGATGGCGCGGCAGAAGCGCACGATGGTCGGCTCGCTGACGCCTACCCCGTGGGCGAGGTCGGCCATGGAGCTGTGCATGACCGAGGCGGGGTCCTGCATCACGTGATCGGCGACCTTGAGTTCCGACTTGCGAAGCAGATGACGCGACTGGGCAATGTGCTGCAACAGGTTCACTGGGCTGGACTCGGCTATGATCGGCGGATGGGATGTAGTCGGCCTGTAGTTATACTACAAGTCAGGTGGTCACGCCCAGGCAATAAGTGGTGGAGCAGTACCCGATGATGTCCGAATCTTCCGCATTTCCCCTTTCCTGCGACATTCTGGTGTTCGGTGGCACCGGCGACCTGGCGCTGCACAAGCTGCTGCCGGCGCTCTACCACCTGCACCGCGAGGAGCGCCTGCCGGCCGACACCCGCATCCTCGCCCTGGCCCGCAGCCAGCGCTCGCAGGAGGCCTACCTGGCGCTGGCCGAGCGGCACTGCCGGGCGCAGGTCGCGCGGGCCGACTTCAGCGTCGCCGACTGGCAGAGCTTCGCCACGCGCCTGGACTACCTGGCCATGGACGCCTCGCAGAGCGCCGACTTCAGCCGCCTGCGCCAGCGCCTGAAGTTCGGCCACGAGCGCGTGCTGGTGCACTACCTGGCCACCGCCCCGGACCTCTTCGCGCCCATCGCGCAGAACCTCAAGGTCGCGGGCCTCGCCGGGCCGAACACGCGCATAGTGCTGGAGAAGCCGCTGGGCCATTCGCTGGAGTCGGCGCGGGCGATCAACCAGGCCATCGGCCAGGTGTTCGACGAGTCGCGGGTGTTCCGCATCGACCACTACCTGGGCAAGGAGACGGTGCAGAACCTGCTGGCCCTGCGCTTCGCCAACACCCTGTTCGAGCCGCTGTGGCGCAGCGCCTACGTCGACCACGTGCAGATCAGCGTCAACGAGACCCTCGGCGTGGAAAACCGCGGCGCCTACTACGACCACGCCGGGGCCATGCGCGACATGGTGCAGAACCACCTGCTGCAGCTGCTGTGCCTGGTGGCCATGGAGGTGCCGGTGCACTTCGACGCCGAATCGGTGCGCGACGAGAAGCTGAAGATCCTCCAGGCCCTGCGCCCGATCGGCGGCCTCGACGTGCAGGACCGCACCGTGCGCGGCCAGTACGGCGCCGGGCGGATCGGCGGCCAGGAGGTGCCGGCTTACTGGTTCGAGAAGAACGTGGACAACGACAGCGACACCGAGACCTTCGTCGCCCTGCGCGCCGAGATCGACAACTGGCGCTGGGCCGGCGTGCCCTTCTACCTGCGCACCGGCAAGCGCATGGCGAAGAAGTGCTCGGAGATCGTCATCCAGTTCAAGCCGGTGCCCCATGCCCTGATCGGCGACGGCAGCGGCCCGGCCAACCGCCTGTGGATAAGGTTGCAGCCGGAGGAGCGCATCAGCCTGCAGCTGATGACCAAGACCCCCGGCAAGGGCATGCGCCTGGAACCGGCCGAGCTGGACCTGAACCTGGCGCAGACAGCCAGCCCCGGCAAGCGCCGCTGGGACGCCTACGAGCGCCTGCTGCTGGACGTGATCCAGGGCGACTCGACGCTGTTCATGCGCCGCGACGAGGTGGAAGCCGCCTGGCGCTGGATCGACCCGATCATCGCCGGCTGGCAGGAGCACTACCAGCGCCCGCGGCCCTATCCCGCCGGCAGCAATGGGCCGGAGCAGGCGCAGATGATGCTGGAGTTGCAGGGGCGGCGGTGGTTGGAGTGAGGTAGTGGGTCCGCTTTTCGTAGGAGCGAGCTTGCTCGCGAACGGGGCTTCGCCGGCAATTTCGGTGCTTGACCTGGAGAGCGCCCTCTCCCTAACCCTCTCCCTGAAGGGAGAGGGGACCGTTGGGCAGAACTGGATACTCTGGAGTTAGCCGGCAGCACCGAAGGTTTCCGGCTGAAACCATTCCTCCTCTCGGCACGGACTAGCCCCCTCTCCCTTCAGGGAGAGGGCTGGGGAGAGGGAGCGGAGTCAATCCAAAGCTCCGCTGCAACCGGGAAACTCCATTCGCGAGCAAGAACTAGGCGTCCCCCTCGCTCCTACGAAAAGCCCACCAGCAACATTGACCCCGCTCAGGGCACCAAACCCCCGCCCCCGCTAGAGTGCAGCGTTTTATCCACAACCGTCCCCACACCATGCTCCAAGCCCCCGAACTGCTCTCCCCCGCCGGCTCGCTGAAAGCCATGCGCCACGCCTTCGCCTACGGCGCCGATGCCGTCTATGCCGGGCAACCGCGCTACAGCCTGCGGGTGCGCAACAACGAATTCGATCTGGCCAACCTGGCCATCGGCATCGCCGAGGCCCATGCCCTGGGCAAGCGTTTCTACCTGGTGGTGAACATCGCCCCGCACAACGCCAAATTGAAAACCTTCCTGGCCGACCTGGAACCGGTGCTGGCCCTGGGGCCGGATGCGCTGATCATGTCCGACCCGGGGATGATCATGCTGGTGCGCCAGCATTTCCCTACGGCGAACATCCACCTCTCGGTGCAAGCCAACGCGGTGAACTGGGCCAGCGTGGCCTTCTGGCGCGACCAGGGGCTGTCGCGGGTGATCCTGTCCCGCGAGCTGTCGTTGGAGGAGATCGGCGAAATCCGCGAGAAGGTCCCGGACATGGAGCTGGAGGTGTTCGTCCACGGCGCCCTGTGCATGGCCTACTCCGGGCGCTGCCTGCTGTCGGGTTACATCAACCGCCGCGACCCCAACCAGGGCACCTGCACCAACGCCTGCCGCTGGCAGTACCAGGCGCACCCGGCCCGGGAGGACGAGCTGGGCCAACTGGTGCGCGAACCCACCCTCGGCGAAGGCGCGCCCACCGACGCGGTGTTCCTGCTGGAGGAAGGCAACCGCCCCGGCGAATTGATGGAGGCCCACGAGGACGAGCACGGCACCTACATCATGAATTCCAAGGACCTGCGCGCCATCCAGCACGTGCAGCGCCTGGCCGAGATGGGCGTGCACTCGCTGAAGATCGAGGGCCGCACCAAGTCGCACTACTACGTGGCGCGCACCGCCCAGGCCTACCGCAAGGCGATCGACGACGCCGTGGCCGGCCGGCCCTTCGACCGTGGCTTGATGGACGAGCTGGAGTCCCTGGCCCACCGTGGCTACACCGAGGGTTTCCTGCGCCGCCATGTGCATGACGAGTATCAGAATTACCAGTACGGCAGCTCGCGGGCAGAGCGCCAGCAGTTTGTCGGGGAGTTCACTGGCGCCCGCCGTGGCGAGCTCGCCGAGGTAAGGGTGAAGAACCGCTTCGCGGTGGGTGACAGCCTCGAACTCATGACTCCGGGTGGGAACCGTACGCTGTGGCTGGAGCACCTGGAGAATGTTCGTGGTGAAGCCATCGAGGTGGCGCCGGGTGATGGGCACGTCGTGTATCTGCCGGTGCCGGCGGGGGTGGGGCTGGATCATGGGTTGCTGATGCGGGATCTGGTGGAGCAGCCGGCTAAGGCGGGGTGTGGGGGGAGTTGTGGTTGCGGAGGCTCTTCGTAGGAGCGAGCTTGCTCGCGAACGGAGTTTCCCGGTTGCAACGGAGCCTTGGATTGACTCCGCTCCCTCTCCCCAGCCCTCTCCCTGAAGGGAGAGGGGGCTAGTCCGTGCCGAGAGAAGTGATGGTTTCAGTCGGAAACCTTCGGTGTTGCCGGCTGACTCAGGAATACCCAAGCACGCCGAACGGTCCCCTCTCCCTTCAGGGAGAGGGTTAGGGAGAGGGCGCTCTTCAGGTCAAGCGCCGAGATTGCCGGCGAAGCCCCGTTCGCGAGCAAGCTCGCTCCTACAAAATCCCCCCGACCACCAACTCACGGATTCTGCAAAAACACCACATACCCCCGGAACCACGGACTGCGCTCCAGATACTCCGGCGCCTGCCACTGCCCATACTGCGCCAGGCCGATGCGGAACGGCAGCTGCAGGCGCGCCACCCTGGGCAGGTAGCGCTGGTAGTCGGGAATCGTCCGCCGCCCCTGGTAGGTCTGCACCACCACCTCGTCCACCACGTCCTTGAGTTCATTGATGGTCGCCGGCTCCGCGTTGCTGCTCCAGTCCAGCAGGCCGGTGATGCTCAGGCGGTATTCGATCGGCAGGCGCCGGCGGAAGTCGCGCAGGAAGGCCACGTATTCGTGGAGGTAGCGGGTGCGGGCATCGAAGTCGATCTGCACGCCCAGCAGCGGGTTGCCGGCGCGCTGCCAGCGGCGCAGCTGGGCCAGCAGAGTGGCGTAGCTGTCCTCGCTCCAGCGCAGGCTGTGGGCGCGGTAGACCAGCCACACCTGGCCCGTGCGCAGGCGCGGCATGGCGATGCCCTGGGCGTGCAGGCGCGCCGGTTGTTCGGGGGCGCCGCGCGGGGCGCTGACCTGGCCCTGCAGCACGTACAACGTGCGCGCCTGGCGCAGCACCGGCTGGGCCTGCACGCCGCCCCACAGCCAGAAGGCGTCGTAGTCGGCGGCATCCACCACCCCGGCGCGGGCCGTGGCGCTCCACAGCAGCAGGCCCAGCGCCAGACTCTTCGCGGCCAGGCCCATGGCCGCGCTACCAGTAGTACTTCAGCGATTTCGACCAGGGCGTGTCGGCGTACTGCGTCTTCAGGGTGCGGAACCAGCGCTTGCGCTGCGCCGGGGCGATGTCCTGCTTGCCGCAGCCGTTGTAGCCGCTGGGCGCGTAGCAGTTGATCGCGCGGTAGAGCGCGTAGGCCTTGTCGTCGCTGCCGGCCTGGTCGTCGGCGATCACCTTCAGGTAGCCGTCCAGGCGCGAGTAGGGCTCGCCTTCGAACAGCGACGGGCTGCCGCCCAGTTCGCGCACGCCGGGCTGGTTGTCCAGCGGGAAGCTGTCGAGGTTGTTGCGCAGGATGAACTCGCCGAAGCAGTTCAGCGCCTGCGGCGGCTGCGGTTCCTGCTGCAGGGCCAGGGCGAGGTCGCGGATGGCCGGGCAGTCGTAGCCGGAGCTGCCCTTGCCGCCCGGCCACTGGAACAGGCTCAGTGGCTGCCCGCCGCCGTAGACGAAGCCGAGGCTGGCGCTCAGCGGCTTGGTCGAGGGCTCGGCCGGCAGCAGCGCGAGGTCGTTGACGAAGTTGCCGTAGCGGCCGTGCAGCAGGTCCTTGTACAGCAGGGTGAAGAGCGCGGTGTCGCGCTCCTCGGCCGGCGCCGTCTCGGACTTCACCTGCTGGCGCAGCAGCTCGGGGCCGGCGATGTGGCGCAGCAGCAGTTCGCGGATCGCCGGGGTCCGCACCGGCGAACTCTCCGCATAGACCTTCACCAGGCGGTCGCTGCGTTCGTAGTTGAAGGCCAGCGCCAGTTCCAGCTGCTCGCGCTGCAGCGGCTGGCGGGCCAGCGGCAGCAGTTGCAGCCAGAGCTTCTCCGCGCCCAGCCAGTCGTTGCCGGCCTCCAGGGCGAAGCCGCGCAGGGTCTGCTGGCTGAAGGCGAGGTAGTCGAGCTTCTGCGGCAGAGTCTTCGGCAGCTGTTCGGCCGCCTTGCCCGGCTGTTCCTCGACGTACAGCTGCCAGGCCGCCAGCAGGTAATCGTGCAGCCCCGGCAGGTCGGCGAACAGCGGCTTCTGCGCCTGCAACCCGGGCAGGTCGAGGGCGCGGCCCTCGCCGGGCTCGTGGTGGCGCATCTGCATCAGGTCGAGCACCGCCAGCAGGCGCGGGTCCTTGACCTCGGCCGGGTGCGCGCTGACCAGCAGCTTGTTGTCCACCTCGGCGATCAGCTGGGCCTGGTCGGCGTTGCCCTGGGCGGTTTCCGGCTGGGCGAACAGCCAGGCGTATTCCCCGGCCAGGCGCCCGGGGTCGTTCATCAGCCAGTACACGCGGCGCATCAGGCCCTTGGCCGAGGTGGCGTAGCGGCCCTGTGGATAAGCCTGCAGGTAGGCCTTGAAGTCGCTTTCGGCGACCTTCAGCGCGGCCTGGTCGACCTTGCGCAGGTCGGGGTAGCCCATGTCGTCGAAGGCATTCTGCTGCGCCTGGTTGAGCTGGCTGCGGCCGAGCATGTAGCGCGCCGTCTCGCGCAGCCAGGGCAGCCGGCTGTCGTGCAGGGCCTGGAAGCTCTTGCGCGCGGCCTGGAAGTGGCCGCTATAGAAAGCGGCGATGCCCTGCAGGTAGCCGGCGAAATCGCGCCCGCCGGGGGAATCCACGTCGCCGGGCAGCAGGCCGGCGAGTTGCGCCTCGTCCCACTGGCAAGCCTGCAGCAGGGCCAGGCGCGCCCGCGCCAGGCTCTGCCGCTCGGCGGGCGGCAGGTCGGCGGCCAGCAGCTGGGCGAGGAAGTCCTGGGCGGTGGCCGGGTTGTTGCTGCGGCAGCGGCTGCCCTCGCCGCTGGCGAAGCGCTCGCCTTCGGCCGGCACCGCATCCGCCGGCAGGCCGATGCGCACCGCCAGCTCCGCCAGGGGCGCCGCCGGCTTGGCAGCGGCGGCCGCTGTGGGCTCCACGCTCAGGGGCTCGTCGAACAGGCGCGTCAGCGGGAAGGGCACCAGGCCGTAGCCCAGTTGCTGCTCGTCATCGGACAGCGCCTTGACCGGCAGGCTGGCGCGGCCGGTATCGGCCAGCAGCAGCTGCAGGTTGACCCGGCTGTCGTTGCCGGGGCTCAGGAACGGCAGGCTGTTGCACACGTCCAGGGTGTCGCGCTTGAGGTTCCAGCTCGGGTAGCAGGAGTCGTCGCTGCTGGCGTAGGCCTGCTGCGCGGCAAGCACGCCGAAGGTGAGGGCCAGGAGGGGGAGTCCACGCGGGCGCATGCAAGGTCCTTGTCCGTTGGAGCCCGCGCCTTGGCGCGGGGGATTCGCTCTTTGGGCTGGAATCTTACCTCGGCGCACAGGCACTTGCCGCATTCACACAGGCGCCATAGGAAAAACCTGACGGCGCGCTGCGGCAGATTGTCCAGCTGCGCCGCTATTTGCTGCGGCGCAAAGAAGGTTTTCGCCCAAGGGAGTTCCCTGTGGATAACGAAATCCCGTCCATTAGGAGAAGTACCCATGGCTGACCTGGAAAAAATGCCTTTCTCGCGCCGCAGCCTGCTCGCCGGAGCCGTCGCGCTCGGCGTCGCCGGTTCGGTCCTCGGCAGCGGTCTGGCCTTCGCCAAGGAGTCGGCGCCGCTGCAGACCGGGCCGGCACCGGACCTGTCGAAGCTGGCCAGGAGCAAGGTCGAGCTGCTCACCCCGCCCTTCGTCCATGCCCACGAACAGCGCACCGGCAGCAAGCCGCGGGTGGTGGAGTTCCGCATGGTCATCCAGGAGAAGGACCTGATCATCGACGACGACGAAACCCACGTCCACGCCATGACCTTCAACGGCTCGGTGCCCGGCCCGCTGATGGTGGTGCACCAGGACGACTACGTCGAACTCACCCTGGTCAACCCGGCCAGCAACAGCATGGCCCACAACATCGACTTCCACGCCGCCACCGGCGCCCTGGGCGGCGGCTCGCTGACCATCGTCAACCCCGGCGAGCAGGTCAAGCTGCGCTTCAAGGCCACCCGCCCCGGCGTGTTCGTCTACCACTGCGCGCCCGGCGGGATGATGATCCCCTGGCACGTGGTCTCGGGCATGAACGGCGCGATCATGGTGCTGCCGCGCGACGGTCTGAAGGACCGCGACGGCCGCCCGCTGAAGTACGACAAGGTGTTCTACGTCGGCGAGCAGGACTTCTACGTGCCGCGCGACAAGGACGGCAAGTTCAAGCGCTACGCCACGCCCGCCGAGAGTTTCAACGACACCATGGAAACCATGAAGAGGCTGATCCCCAGCCACGTGGTGTTCAACGGCCGGGTCGGCGCCCTGACCGGCAAGAACGCGCTGACCGCCAAGGTCGGCGAGACCGTGCTGATCGTCCACTCCCAGGCCAACCGCGACACCCGCCCGCACCTGATCGGCGGCCACGGCGACCACGTCTGGGCCACCGGCAAGTTCGGCAACCCGCCGGAAGAGGGCCTGGAGACCTGGTTCATCCCCGGCGGCGCCGCCGGCGCGGCGCTGTACACCTTCCGCCAGCCGGGCCTGTACGCCTACCTCAACCACAACCTGATCGAAGGCGTGGCCCTGGGCGCCACCGCGCACTTCCAGGTCGAGGGGCAGTGGGACTCCGACCTGATGAGCCAGGTCGAACCGCCCTCGCCCATCAAGTGACGCCACCGGCCGGCCCGCGAGGGCCGGCCCCGCCACGAGGGAACGCCCATGCGCAAGGCGCTGATCATCGCCCTTCCGCTGCTGCTGGTGGCCATCGCCCTGAGCGCATGGCTGCCGCGCACCGACCCGGGCCTGGCGCCGGAGACCGTCAGCCTGACGCCGCGGGAATACCGCTTCCGCCCCGCCGGCGACTACTGGCGCGACGCCCGCCCGGTGGATGCGCCGCTGCGCAGCGAACGCCTGGCGCCGCGCTTCGCGGTGATGAAATACCAGGTCAGCCGGGCCGAATACGCCCGCTGCGTGGACGCCGGCGCCTGCCTGGCGCTGGATGGCCAGGCCGCCACGCCCGGCGCCGACCTGCCGCTCACCGGCGCCAGCCTGCTGGATGCGCAGCTCTACGCCGACTGGCTGTCCAGGCGCACCGGCCAGCGCTGGCGCCTGCCCAGCGATGAGGAATGGGCATTCTTCGCCGGCTCGCGCTGGGCCGACGACGCCCTGCGCATCGACGACGATGGCCGCAACCCGGCGCGCCGCTGGCTGGCGCGCTACCGCTTCGAAGCCGCGGCGGCCAGCGAAGGCCCGGCCCGGGCGCAGCCGCGCGGCAGCCATGGCCTCAACGAACTGGGCGTGGCCGACCTGGCCGGCAACGTCTGGGAGTGGACGCAGAGCTGCCACACGCGGGTCAGCCTGGATGCCGACGGCGCGGAAAGGACCCGCGTCGAGGCCTGCTCGATCCGCATCGCCGAAGGCCGCCACCGCGCCGCCATCAATGAATTCGTCCGCGATGCCCGCGGCGGCGGCTGCAGCGCCGGGCAGCCGCCGGACAACCTGGGTTTCCGCCTGGTCAGAGAGCTGCCTTGACTTGATCCCACTCAAGTTTCGCCACCCCGCGGAACCGGTATGCTGCGACGGGCCCCAGGGAATCCTGACCGTGAGCGACAAGCCACCGATCAACCGCGCCTGGCTGGCGAACCTGCCGCCGTTCGCCAACTGCACCCGCGAGGAGCAGGACGACATCCTCCGCCCGGCCAGCGTCCTGCCGCTGCACTGCGGCGCCACGGTGTTCGAGCAGGGCGAGCCGGCCGAGCACTTCTACCTGCTGGTCCACGGCCGCCTCAAGGCCACCCAGCTGACCTGCGACGGCCAGCGCGTGCTGGTGCGCCTGGTCAACCCCGGCGACCTGTTCGGCTTCGTCCGCGCCCTGGGCCGCGAGGACTACCCCGCCACCGCCAGCGCCACCCAGGAAAGCCTGGCGCTGGCCTGGCCCACCGCGCAGTGGGAACCGCTGCTGGCGCGCCATCCCGGCTTCGCCCTGAACACCGTGCAGGCCATCGGCGTGCGCCTGCAGGAAGCCCACGTGCGCTTCTGCGAACTGGCCACCGAGGAAGTCGAGCGCCGCGTCGCCCACGCCGTGCTGCGCCTGGTGCGCAGCAGCGGCCGGGCGGAGTCCGAGGGCGTGCGCATCGACTTCCCGGTCAGCCGCCAGGACATCGCCGAGATGACCGGCACCACCCTGCACACCGTCTCGCGCATCCTCTGTGCCTGGGAAGGCCGCGGCCTGGTGCGCGGCGGCCGGCAGAAGCTGCTGGTGCGCAACCCGCAGCAGCTGCTGCACATCGCCGAGGGCGACGACGAACGGGAAACCGCGCACTGCGACGCTTGACCGCAATCAAGGAGCCCGGGCCACCGCCCTTCCTAGACTGGCGCCTGCCTACCGCACCGACTCCCGAGGCCCGCCGCCATGCACGACAACCTGACCGAACGCACCCTCAGCGACCTGGCCTGCAGCCTGCCCGGCAGCACCAGCCTGCTGCGCGACTACAAGCTGGACTTCTGCTGCGCCGGCCAGCGCAGCCTGCGCGAAGCCGCCAGTGAACTGGGCCTGGACGCCGAGCGCATCGCCAGCGAACTGCGCGCCCTGCGCCCGGCCAGCGCAGAGCGCGACTGGCGCCAGGCGAGCAACGCCGAACTGATCGAGCACATCCTCGAGCGCTACCACCAGCGCCATCGCCAGCAGTTCCCCGCGCTGCTGCCGCTGGCCCAGCGCGTGGAGCGCACCCACGCCGCGCACCCGCACTGCCCCCACGGCCTGGTGGCGCTGCTGGAGCGGATGCAGGAAGAACTCGAATCGCACATGTGCAAGGAGGAGCACATCCTGTTCCCCTGGCTGATCCAGGGCGTGTCGCTGCTACACGTGCAGGGGCCGATCGGGGTGATGCGCCACGAGCACGACGAACATGCCCAGTCCCTGGCCGCGCTGGCCGAGCTGACCGACGACCTGACCGCCCCGGCCAACGCCTGCACCACCTGGCGCGCGCTCTACGCCGGGCTGGAGGAGCTGCGCCGCGACCTGATGCAGCACATCCACCTGGAGAACAACCTGCTGTTCGTCGGCGCCAACCGGCCGCAATGACCACTTATCGGCCGGAGGCCGGCGTGACAGCATGCCTCACCCCTCAACCCGCGCATGGCGAGCATACTGGGCGGATGTCCCCGGCCCAGGAAAGCTCCGCCATGCAGTCCCAGCGCGTCCACCAGCAGATCCTGCGCGGGCATCACCTGTTCGATGCCCTCGACGAGGCGCAGCTGGAACAGCTGCTCGCCACCTGCCAGCTGCTCAACCTCGACAAGGGCGACAAGCTGTTCCACCAGGGCGAGCCGGCGCATGCGTTCTTCTTCGTGATATCCGGCGCGGTGAAGATCTTCCGGCTGACCCCGGAGGGCCAGGAGAAGGTGCTGGAAGTGGTGGTCGGCCGGCAGACCTTCGCCGAGGCCATGATGTTCATGGACACCCCGGACTACGTCGCCTCGGCCCAGGCGCTGGAGCCGACGCAGGTCTACCGCTTCGCCAACCGCACCTACCTGGAACTGCTGCACAGCAACCCGCAGCTGCCCTTCGCCCTGCTCGGCACCCTGTGCATCCGCCTGCACCGGCGGATCAACGAGATCGAGACGCTGTCGCTGAAGAACTCCACCCACCGGGTGGTGCGCTACCTGCTGACGCTGCTCAACCGCCACGGCGACGCCGACCTGCGCTTCGACCTGCCGATGGCCAAGCAACTGGTGGCCGGGCATCTGTCGATCCAGCCGGAAACCTTCTCCCGCGTGCTGCGCCGGCTGATCGACGAACGCATCATCGACCTGCAGGGCCGCACCGTGCAGGTCCTCGATCCGCTGCGCCTGGAGCAGTTCGAATAGGTATGCGCCAGTGCCTGTATTGCCAGCAAGCCAGCACCGACGAGCACGCCGACTGCCCGCACTGCGGCATGCCGCTGCCGGCCGAACAGGCCCTGGCCCGGCAGAGGCGGCTGCGTCGGTTCCGGGTTTTCTGCGTCATTCTCGCGCTGTTCTGCGTGGCCATGGCCGTCTGGTTGCCGCGTTAGGCGTCCTGAGACCGGTCTGCCGGCCGGATCGCGGATGAATCCGCTCCTACGCTGTTTTCTGGGTTCCCGCGTTCGCGGGAATGACGTCGGAAAACACGAATCTTAATCCCGTCATTCCCGCGAACGCGGGAACCCAATAGACAGCCGAATGCTTCTCGTAGGAGCGAGCTTGCTCGCGAACGGGGTTTCCGGCGACGCAGGTGTTGGGCTCAAGAGCGCCCTCTCCCCAACCCTCTCCCGCAAGCGGGAGAGGGGGCTGTCCTGAGCGGCCGGTAAATCCGGAGCCATCCTGATACGCCCGGCTACGAGGTGCTTTTCGTAGGAGCGAGCTTGCTCGCGAACAGGATTTGCCGGTGACACAGGTGTTGAACTCAAGAGCGCCCTCTCCCCAACCCTCTCCCGCAAGCGGGAGAGGGGGCTGTCCTGAGTGGCCGGAAAATCCGTTCGCGAACGGATCTCGCTGCGGGGATTGGTTCGCGAGCAAGAACTAGGTGTCCCCCTCGCTCCTACAACGGGCTGTCCACCGCCTCACTCGCCACATCGTCCCCCTGTAGGAGCGCGCCCTGCGCGCGATTCGCGGGCAGGGCCCGCTCCTACAATGGCGCACGGCCTCACTCGCGGCGGCGGGTCAGTTGGCGGTACAGCTGCGGCAGGCGCAGCGGCAGCTGGGCCGGGTCGTGCAGCATCTGGTAGCCCTGGTGGCCGAACAGGTGCGGCAGGTAGTCCGCCGCCTCGCGGTCGATGGTCAGGCAGAACGGCAGCACCCCGGCGCGGCGGGCTTCCAGCACCGCCTGGCGGGTGTCTTCGATGCCGTAGCGGCCCTCGTAGCAATCCAGGTCGTTGGGCTTGCCGTCGGTGAGGATCAGCAGCAGGCGCTGGCGCTCGCCGCGTTCGAGCAGCAGTTGCGTGGCCCGGCGGATCGCCGCGCCCATGCGCGTGTAGTAGCCCGGGCGCAGGGCGCGGATGCGGCCGCGCACGGCGTCGCCGTGGCGTTCCTCGAAACTCTTCAGCTGGGTCAGGCGCACGTGGTGCCGGCGCAGCGAGGAAAAGCCGTACAGCGCGAAACGGTCACCCACCGCCTGCAATGCTTCGCCGAACAGCAGCAGGCTGTCGCCGATCAGGTCGATGACGCGGTGGCGGTCGTCCAGGTGCGCGTCGGTGGACATCGACAGGTCGGCCAGCAGCAGGCAGGCCAGGTCGCGGCGGGTCTGCCGGCGTTCGAGGAACAGGCCGGTCTCGGCACAGGCGCCCAGGCGCCGTTCGACGCTGAAGTCCAGCCAGGCCTGCAGGTCCGGCTCGCTGCCCTGGGGCTGGCGGCGCAGCCACTGCGGTTGCTGGCGCAGGCCTTCGAACTGCCGGCGCAGACGCCGGGCGATGGGCGCCAGCGCATCCGGCAGCGGCGCCGGCGCGGCATCGCGCGGCAGCATCGGTTGCAGGCAGACGTGGTCGGGCAGCAGGCACTGGCGCCGGTAGTCCCATTCCGGCAGGCGGATGCCCTCGCCCAGCGGCAGGTCGTCGTATTCGGCCGCCGGCAGGTCCAGGTCCAGGCGCAGGCCGCCGCCCTTGCGCTGGCGTTGCCGGGACAGGCTCAGGTGGTCGAGGTCCTCGGCCACCCGCGCGGCGTCCAGGTCCTCGCTGTCGTCGCCGGCGCGGTCCAGCTCGACGTGCTCGGACCAGCTGAACAGGTTCTCCAGGCGGAACAGCAGCAGGCCGCCGCGCCCCGGGTCCTGTTCGGTGCGCTCGCCACGCTTGCGGGCGATGCCGTTGCGGGCGTCGCCCGCCGGCCTGCCCTGCTCGTCGCCGTCGACCAGTTCGGTGCGCTGCGGCGCCGCCAGTTGCTGCGGTGGATACAGCCACAACGGCAGCGGCCAGGGCGCGCGCTCGCTGCGCGGCAGGCGGAGTACGCTGCCCGGCTCGCGCAGGGCCTGGCGCAGCGCGCGCTCCAGCACCGCCTCGGCCGGCGGCAGCTGGGCCGGGTCCGGGCGCAGCGGCAGCAGCGCCTCCACCAGGCGTTCATAGCGCGGGCGCAGCAGCGGGTAGCGCTGCAACACGGCGAGGGTCCAGGCCTGGTTGTCGCCGGCCCAGTGCCGCAGCGGCTGGCTGTGCGCCGCGAGCAGCGCCAGCCAGCGGTAGAGTTCACGATTCAGTTGCGCATCGGGGTAGACCGCCAGGCTGGGCGGCAGGCGCAGGGAGTCGGCGTCGAACCAGGCCACCGGCAGCTGCTGGCAGGTGCCGGCCACCTGTTGCAACAGGCTGCGCCGCACCAGCAGTTCGCGCGGGCTGGCCGCCTCCACGCCGACGCCGGCCTCGCCGCCGGTGCCGCGGAACAGCAGCAGCAGGCTGCGGCGGACCTCGTCCAGGCTCACCGCCGCGTCCTCGAACGTCGGGCTCGCGCGGCGGGTGATGAAGCGGTGCCAGGCGCGGCCGAAGCCTTCCTCCAGTTCCAGGTGAATGGTCATCGCGGCCTCGCGAAAAAAAGGGCCCGCTGCCAGGCAGACGGGCCCCGGGGGAGGGAACTCAACCGGCCTGCTGCGCCACGCCCACCGCGATGCGGCCGCGCTGGCGGAAGCTCAGCAGGTAGCAGATCAGCCCGATGAGGAAGCCGAAGCCGGCATACAGGCGCAGCCAGAAGAACACCTTCAGTTGCTCCACCGTGGCCATGAACGGCATGGCCGCGCCGTCGGCCGGCATCCGCTGCAGCCACACCTGCACCACGCCGGCGGCGGTCAGCAGCAGGGTGATCAGCAGCATGGAGATGGTCATCAGCCAGAAGGCCCAGATCTCCAGGCTCTGCGCCCGGGCGTCGGCCGCCTCGCCGATCCCGCGCAGGCGCGGCATGGCGTAGCTGATCAGGGTGATCACGATCATCACGTAGGCGCCGTAGAACGCCAGGTGGCCGTGAGCCGCGGTCAGCTGAGTGCCGTGGGTGTAGTAGTTCACCGGGGCCAGGGTGTGCAGGAAGCCCCACACGCCGGCGCCGAGGAACGCGGTCACCGTGGTGCCCAGGGCCCAGAGCGAGGCGGCCTTGTTCGGGTGCTCACGGCGACGGCGGCGCACCATGTTGAAGGCGAACAGCACCATGGCGAAGAACGGCAGCGGTTCAAGGGCCGAGAAGATCGAGCCGAGCCACAGCCACACGCCCGGCGCGCCGATCCAGAAGTAGTGGTGGCCGGTGCCGATGATGCCGGTGATCAGGGCCATGGCGATGATCACGTAGAGCCACTTCTCCACCACCTCGCGGTCGACGCCGGTGACCTTGATCAGCACGAAGGCCAGCATCGAGCCCATGATCAGCTCCCACACGCCTTCCACCCACAGGTGCACCACCCACCACCAGTAGTACTTGTCGCGGGCCAGGTTCTCCGGGTTGTAGAAGGAGAACAGGAAGAACACCGCAAGGCCCACCAGGCCGGTCATCATCACCACGCTGACCACCGTCTTGCGGCCCTTCAGCAAGGTCATGCCGATGTTGTAGAGGAAGCCCAGGGCGACCACGACTATGCCCAGCTTGGTGATGGTCGGCTGTTCGAGGAACTCCCGGCCCATGGTCGGCAGCAGCTCGTTGTGGGTCAGCCGCGCCAGCCCCGCGTAGGGCACCAGCAGGTAGCCGAGGATGGTCAGCACCCCGGCCGCGGCGAACACCCAGAACAGCACGATCGCCAGTTTCGGGCTGTGCAGCTCGCGGTCGGCCTCCTCCGGCACCAGGTAGTAGGCCGCGCCCATGAAGCCGAACAGCAGCCAGACGATCAGCAGGTTGGTGTGCACCATGCGCGCGACGTTGAACGGGATGGCCGGGAACAGGAAGTCGCCGACCACGTACTGCATGCCCATGACCAGGCCGAAGACGATCTGCCCGACGAACAGCATCAGGGCGAATACGAAGTACGGCTTGGCCACCGCTTGCGAGGCGAATTTCAGATGGGGATTGCCCGGGTTCATGCTCAACCCTCCTTGTTCGGCGGCCATTTGTTGGTATCGATCTTCGAGGTCCAGCGCAGGAAGGCCGCCAGGTCCGCCACCTCCTGGTCGCTGAGGTGGAACTGCGGCATCTGCCGGCGCCCGGGGATGCCCAGCGGCTGCATCTTCATCCAGGCGGCGAGGAAGCTGTCGAAGGCGGCGTCACCGCCGCGGCGGCCGATCACGTTGCCCAGCTCCGGCGCGAAGTAGGCGCCCTCGCCGAGCAGCGAATGGCAGCCGACGCAGTTGTTCTGCTCCCACACCAGCTTGCCGCGCACCACCGACTCGGTCAGCTCGGCCTGGTTGGTGCGTTTGGGGAAGGTGGTTTCGGTGTGATAGGTCAGGGCGAGAAACACCAGGAAGAAGAAAACGCCTCCCCCCAGGTAGATGTTCCTCGCCATGCCCTTGGTGAAGGTGTCTGACATGGGGTCCTCCTCGGTCTCGATTTGCGGCCATTCTAGGAAGGCCCCCGGGCCGATCCGCTTGATGGCGATCAAGAAAGACCAATGCTTCCTGTCAGGTATTTATTTTCAGGGAAATCAGTAGCTTGCGTGGACGGCCAGAAGGAGCACAGCGAGCGCCAGCGGCCAGCCGAGCAGCAGCCGGCGCCACAGCGCCGGGCCGTGGCCCAGCTCCATGAAGCGCAGCACGATGAGCCAGGCCTTGCCCAGCGCCAGCAGCAGGATGCTCGCCACCGGCAGCAGCGCGCTGGCGGCGTGGTTGCCGAGCCAGATGCCGGCCAGCGCCAGCGGCACCAGCAACGCCCAGGCCAGGGCCAGCGACCTCATGGCAGCGGCGCCAACACGTAGACCAGCGGGAACAGCATCACCCACACCAGGTCGACCATGTGCCAGTACAGCGCCCCGGATTCCAGCCCGCCGAGGGCGCCCTCGGCATAGGCGCCGCGCAGGCAGCGCAGGGCCATCCAGCCGAGGATCACCAGGCCCAGCCAGACGTGCAGGAAGTGGAAGCCGGTGACCAGCCAGAACAGCGTGAAGAAGGTGCTGTGCTCCAGATCCAGCCCGCGCTGCGCCAGGTGCAGGTACTCGCCAGCCTTCAGCCAGACGTGCAGCAGGCCCAGCGCCAGCGCCGCCAGCAGCAGGAAGCCGGCGCGGCGCTGGTAGCCGCGGCGCACCAGCTCCACCGCGGCGGCGGCGAGGAAGCCGGCGGTCAGCAGGCTCAGCGTCAGGACCAGGCCCAGGGACAGGTCCAGCGCCGCGCGGCCGTCGCGGAAGCCCTCGGCATCCAGGCGCTGGGCCACGGCGAAGACCAGGATGAGGATGGCGAAGACGCTCAGCTCGGCGAGGATGAACAGCCACATCGCCAGGTCGCCCGGCAGGCGCCGGGTGCCGGCCAGGGCCTCAGGCGAAGTGGACATCGACCAGGTCCATCAGCGCGGCGACGGTGCCCTCGTCGTCGGACAGCGGCTCGGCCAACCCGGCGCGGCACGCCTCGCGCGGCGCCAGCCCGGCATGGATCAGCCGCGCGGTGAGCACCAACAGGCGCGTCGAGCAGACTTCCTCCAGCTCCTGCCGCCCCAGGCGGCGCAGGGCCACGCCCAGTTGCGCCAGGCGCTGGGCCAGCTCGCGGTCGACGTTGGCCTCGCGGGCGATGATGCCCGCCTCCACCTCCGCCGCCGGGTAATCGAAGCGCAGCGCCACGAAGCGCTGGCGGGTGCTCGGCTTCATGCCCTTGAGCAGGTTCTGGTAGCCGGGGTTGTAGGACACCACCAGCATGAAGCCGGGCGGCGCCACCAGCGACTCGCCGGTGCGCTCGATGAACAGCTCGCGGCGATCGTCGGCCAGCGGGTGCAGCACCACCACCGTGTCCTGGCGCGCCTCGACCACCTCGTCGAGGTAGCAGATGCCGCCCTCGCGCACCGCGCGGGTCAGCGGGCCGTCCTGCCACCAGGTGCCGTCGCTGCCGATCAGGTGGCGGCCCACCAGGTCCGCCGCCGACAGGTCGTCGTGGCAGGCCACGGTGTACAGCGGCCGGCCCAGGCGCTGCGCCATGTGCTGGACGAAGCGCGTCTTGCCGCAGCCGGTGGGGCCCTTGATCAGCACCGGCATGCCTTGCGCCGCGGCTTCGCTGAACAGCGTCACCTCGTTGCCGCTGGGCTGGTAGAAGAGCGGAAGTTCCTGGGCGGGGGCGTTCATGGGCGGGGGGTCTCCATCGGGTTCCACGGCTTGGCACGCTAGCCAGCGCGACGATCCGCCTCAAGCGCCGCGCCGGAAGTTCTTGATTGTCATCAAGCGCCCGCGCGAAGGGCCCCTCCTAGAATCGCAGCCACCGCCGGGCGGGACGCCGGCATCTGGATCCGGCGCTGCGGCGCCAAGCCTGCGAGGAAAGAGAACCATGAACAAAGCAATGGCCGTACTGCTGGCCGCCGGGTTGCTGGCACAGGCGCCAGCCTTCGCCAGCAGCGCCGAGGACCTGTTCAAGGCCAAGGCCTGCGTGGCCTGCCACACGCTGGACAAGAAGCTGGTGGGCCCGGCCTTCCATGACGTGGCGAAGAAGTACGGCGACCAGTCCGACGGCGTGGCCCACGTGATGCACAGCATCCGCAAGGGCAGCCAGGGCGTCTGGGGCGCGATGCCGATGCCGCCCAACGCCGTCAGCGAGGACGAGGCCAAGACCCTGGCCGAGTGGATAGTCACGCTCAAGTAAGTTGTCGCCGAGGGGAGGAAACCCGATGGCCGCCGACCAGGATGCCCACTGTAGAACGGAGCCCGATGCCGGGCGCAAAGGCGCCGTCTGGTGCCTCCATCTGCTGCTGGGCTGGCTGCTGCTACTGGTCGGCCTGGCCGCCCACGGCGCCGAACTCAGCGACCTGGAGCGCACGCGCATCACCCAGGTGTTCCCCGGCGTCGAGCGCATCGGCGACGCCGAGGGCGAATTCGGCGTGCGCCGCCTGTTCAAGGGCGACGAGCTGCTCGGCTACGCCTTCCAGAGCATCCGCGTCACGCAGATGCCGGCCTATTCCGGCAAGCCGATCAACCTGCAGGTGATCCTCGATCCCCATGCGGTGATCCGCGACGCCTATGTGCTGGAACACCACGAGCCGATCCTGCTGATCGGCATCCCCGTCGAGAAACTGCATGCCTTCACCGCCGGTTATGCCGGCGTGCGGGCCGACCAGCGCGTGGTGGTCGGCCGCTCCAGCGACGCCCAGACGACCACCATCGATGCCGTCGCCGGCGCCACTGTCACCGTGATGGTGGTCAACGAGATCGTCATGCGCGCCGCCCATACCGTGGCGGTGTCCCTGGGGCTGATCGAGGACGGCGGCAGCGTGCGGCCCAAGCCCGCGCAGGTGCGCCTGGAGGCCTTCCAGCCGGCGACCTGGGCCGAGCTGACCGGCAACGGCGCGAT
Source organism: Pseudomonas citronellolis (assembly GCF_900112375.1). Lineage (GTDB taxonomy): Bacteria > Pseudomonadota > Gammaproteobacteria > Pseudomonadales > Pseudomonadaceae > Pseudomonas > Pseudomonas citronellolis. The sequence continues at coordinate 238,560 of NZ_FOLS01000004.1, forward strand.
CCGCCGCCTGCAACTGAACCGCGGGCAGATCGACGACGCCTTCAAGGGCACCGAGGCCGCCAGCGTCGGCGCGGCCGATGCGGCGCACCGGGCGGACGACTTCATCGACCTCTACACCGCCCTGCTCAACCCGCCAACCGTCGGCCGCAACCTGCTGGGCGAGCGCCAGTACCAGGAGCTGATGGACTCGCTGAAACCCGGCGAATACGCCATCGCCGTGCTGGGCAACGGCCAGTATTCGTTCAAGGGCTCGGGCTACGTGCGCGGCGGCATCTTCGACCGGGTGCAGCTGCGCCAGTTCGGCGACATCCTCAGCTTCCGCGACCTCGACTACCAGCGCCTGTCCGACGTCTACGCCGAGGGCATGCCGGCCTTCGCCGAGATGGCCATCTTCATCGTCCGCGCCCAGCACCGCTTCGACCCCGGCACGCCGTGGAACCTGGAGCTGCTGGTGCGCCGCCAGACCGGCCCGGTGGCCAGCCTGTTCACCAGCTTCGCCCTGCCCTACCAGACGCCCGAGGCCTACCTGCTGCGGCCGCAGCCCAGCGCCGAGGAACTGGCGGCCCTGGAAGAGGCCAAGCGCCCCCTGTGGCTGCGCATCTGGTACCAGAAGAGCTTCCGGATCGGCGTGCTGCTCGGCGCCCTGGCGCTGCTCGCCACCATCCTCTTCCTGCAGGACGCCCTCACCCGCCGCCCGCACCTGCTGCACTGGGTGCGCCGCGGCTACCTGGCGTTCACCCTGGTGTTCATCGGCTGGTACTGCCTGGGCCAGCTGTCGGTGGTCAACGTGCTCACCTTCGTCCACGCGCTGTTCGAAGGCTTCCGCTGGGAGCTGTTCCTCAGCGACCCCATCCTGTTCATCCTCTGGACCTTCACCGCCGCCAGCGTGCTGCTCTGGGGACGCGGCGTGTTCTGCGGCTGGCTGTGCCCGTTCGGCGCCCTGCAGGAGCTGCTCAACGAGGCCGCGCGCAAGCTGCGGGTGCCGCAGTTCGAATTGCCCTTCGCGGTCCACGAACGGCTCTGGGCGATCAAGTACATCATCCTGCTGGCGCTGTTCGGCCTGTCCCTCGAATCGCTCTCCACTGCCGAGCGCGCCGCCGAGGTGGAGCCGTTCAAGACCGCCATCACCCTGGGCTTCGCCCGCCAGTGGGGCTTCGTCGCCTACGCCGCCGGCCTGCTGCTGGTCAACCTGTTCACCCGCAAGGTCTATTGCCGCTACCTCTGCCCGCTCGGCGCGGCCCTGGCCATCCCCGGCAAGGCGCGCCTGTTCGACTGGCTCAAGCGGCGCAAGGAATGCGGCCAACCCTGCCAGCTGTGCGCCCGCGAATGCGAGATCCAGGCCATCCACCCGGACGGCCGGATCAACGCCAACGAGTGTCACTACTGCCTCGACTGCCAACTCACCTACCACGACGAAAACAAGTGCCCGCCGCTGGTGAACAAGCGCAAGAAACGTAGCAAGCAGGCACCGGCGGACGACGGCGAGCGGATCGCCGTGCGCCAACTCTGATGCGCCAATTTTGAATAGCAACTTGGGAGGATCGGACATGAACGAGAAGAAACACCCGCAACCCGAAGACGCCAGCGGCTTCAGCCGCCGTGACTTCCTCGGCGCCTCGGCGGTCACCGGCGCCGCGGCGCTGGTCGGTGCCAGCGCCCTGGGCGGCGCGGTGATCCCGCGCGAGGCCTGGGCCGACACGGTCAAGGCGGCGCAGGCCAAGGCCCACGTCGGCCCCGGCGAGCTGGACGAGTACTACGGCTTCTGGAGCGGCGGCCACTCCGGCGAGGTGCGGGTGCTGGGCATCCCCTCGATGCGCGAGCTGATGCGCATCCCGGTGTTCAACGTCGACTCGGCCACCGGCTGGGGCCTGACCAACGAGAGCAAGCACATCCTCGGCGACAGCGCGCGCTTCCACAACGGCGACTGCCACCACCCGCACATCTCCATGACCGACGGCAAGTACGATGGCAAGTACCTGTTCATCAACGACAAGGCCAACAGCCGCGTCGCGCGCATCCGCCTGGACATCATGAAGTGCGACAGGATCGTCACCGTCCCCAACGTCCAGGCCATCCACGGCCTGCGCCTGCAGAAGGTGCCGCACACCAAGTACGTGTTCTGCAACGCCGAGTTCATCATTCCCCACCCCAACGACGGCTCCAGCTTCGACCCCGGCGCGGACAACGCCTTCACCATGTACAACGCCATCGACGCCGAGACCATGGAGGTGGCCTGGCAGGTGATCGTCGACGGCAACCTGGACAACACCGACATGGACTACACCGGCCGCTTCGCCGCCTCCACCTGCTACAACTCGGAGAAGGCGGTGGACCTGGCCGGCATGATGCGCAACGAGCGCGACTGGGTGGTGGTGTTCGACATCCCGCGCATCGAGGCCGAGATCAAGGCCAAGCGCTTCGTCACCCTGGGCGACTCCAAGGTCCCGGTGGTCGACGGCCGCCGCAAGGACGGCAAGGACAGCGCGGTGACGCGCTACATCCCGGTGCCGAAGAACCCCCACGGCCTGAACACCTCGCCGGACGGCAAGTACTTCATCGCCAACGGCAAGCTGTCGCCGACCTGCAGCATGATCGCCATCGACAAACTGCCGGACCTCTTCGCCGGCAAGCTCAAGGACCCGCGCGAGACCATAGTCGCCGAGCCGGAGCTGGGCCTGGGCCCGCTGCACACCACCTTCGACGGCCGCGGCAACGCCTACACCACGCTGTTCATCGACAGCCAGCTGGTGAAGTGGAACCTGGAGGACGCGGTGCGCGCCTACAAGGGCGAGAAGGTCGACTACATCCGCCAGAAGCTCGACGTGCACTACCAGCCGGGGCACAACCACGCCTCGCTCTGCGAGACCCGCGAAGCCGACGGCAAGTGGGTGGTGGTGCTGAGCAAGTTCTCCAAGGACCGCTTCCTGCTCACCGGCCCGCTGCACCCGGAGAACGACCAGTTGATCGACATCTCCGGCGACGAGATGCAACTGGTCCACGACGGCCCCACCTTCGCCGAGCCGCACGACTGCATCATGGCCCGCCGCGACCAGATCAAGCCGCGCAAGATCTGGTCGCGCGACGACCCCTTCTTCGCCCCGACCGTGGCCCGGGCGAAGAAGGACGGCATCGACCTGCTCAAGGACAACAAGGTCATCCGCGACGGCAAGCAGGTGCGCGTGTACATGACCTCCATGGCGCCCACCTACGGGATCACCGAGTTCACCGTGAAGCAGGGTGACGAGGTCACGGTGACCATCACCAACCTCGACGAGATCGAGGACGTGACCCACGGCTTCGCCATGGTCAACCACGGCGTGAACATGGAGATCAGCCCGCAGCAGACCTCGTCCATCACCTTCGTCGCCGACAGGCCCGGGGTGCACTGGTACTACTGCAGCTGGTTCTGCCATGCCCTGCACATGGAAATGGTCGGCCGCATGCTGGTGGAAAAGGCCTGATACGGGCCGCGGGCGCTGCCGGGCTCGGGGGCCCGGCAGCCGCCACCTGCAAACGCCCCCGGAGGATGCTTCCGCGTGCCCACTTCCCGCGCCTGCCTCGCCCTGCTGCTGACGCTCGCCGGCCCCGCGCTGGCCGCGCTGCAGCCAATCGACGAGCTGCCCCTGCGCGCCGCGGGCGAAGGACAGTGGACGCTGGCGGCCGGCACCTACGCCGGCCACTTCCTCATCGACCGGCCCATGCACCTGCGCTGCGAGGACGGCGCCACTTTCGATGGCCAGGGCGAGGGCAGCGCCCTCACCGTGCGCAGCGCCGAGGTCACCCTCGAAGGCTGCCGGGTGCGCAACTGGGGCCGCAACCTGACCGACATGGACTCGGCGATCTTCGTCGAGAAGCGCGCCCGCGGCGTGGTCCTGCGCGGCAACCGGCTGCAGGGCCCGGGCTTCGGCATCTGGCTCGACGCCAGCGAAGACGCCCAGGTGCTGGACAACCGCATCGAGGGCGATGTGCAACTGCGCTCCCAGGACCGCGGCAACGGCATCCACCTCTACGCGGTGCGCAACGCCCTGGTGCGCGGCAACCAGGTGCGCCACACCCGCGACGGCGTCTACATCGACACCGCCAACGACAGCGCCATCGAGCACAACCGCCTGGAAGACCTGCGCTACGGCGTGCACTACATGTTCACCAACGACAGCCGGGTGATCGGCAACCTGACCCGCCACACCCGCACCGGCTACGCGCTGATGCAGAGCCGCAAGCTCAGCGTGATCGGCAACCGCTCGGTGGACGACGAGAACTACGGCATCCTGATGAACTACATCACCTATTCGACCCTCGAAGGCAACCGCGTCGAGGGCGTGCGCAGCGGCAGCGGCGTGACCGGCGAAGGCATGATCGCCGGCGCCGAGGGCAAGGCGCTGTTCATCTACAACTCGCTGTACAACCGCATCGAGGGCAACCGCCTGGCCGGCAGCGCCCTGGGCATCCACCTGACCGCGGGCTCGGAGGACAACCGCATCGCCGGCAACGCCTTCGTCGGCAACCGCCGGCAGGTGCTCTACGTGGCCAACCGCACCCAGGAATGGTCGGTCGACGGCCGCGGCAACTACTGGAGCGACTACCTGGGCTGGGACCGCGACGACGACGGCCTGGGCGACGTCTTCTACGAGCCCAACGACAACGTCGACCGCCTGCTGTGGCTGTACCCGCAGGTGCGCCTGCTGCTCGCCAGCCCATCCATCGAACTGCTGCGCTGGGTGCAGCGCGCCTTCCCGGTGACGCGCTCGCCGGGGGTGCGCGACAGCCACCCGCTGATGCGCGAACCGCAAGCGGAGGCGTCCCCATGAAGCTGCTGCAAATCCAGGGCGCCAGCCTGCGCTACGGCGCCTTCACCGCCCTGCACGGGCTCGACCTGGACCTGGCCGCCGGCGAAGTGCTCGGCCTGCTCGGCCACAACGGCGCCGGCAAGACCACCAGCATCAAGCTGATGCTCGGCCTGCTGCACCCCGACTCGGGCAGCGTGCGGGTGTTCGGCCACGCCGCCGACGCCCCCGCGGTGCGCCGCCAGCTCGGCTTCCTCCCGGAGAACGTCACCTTCTACCCGCAGCTGACCGGCCGCGAGACCCTGCGCCATTTCGCCCGCCTGAAGGGCGCGGCCGCCGCCGAGGTGGACGCGCTGCTGGAACAGGTGGGCCTGACCCAGGCCGCCAACCGGCGCCTGAAGACCTACTCCAAGGGCATGCGCCAGCGCCTCGGCCTGGCCCAGGCGATCCTCGGTCGGCCGCGCCTGCTGCTGCTCGACGAGCCCAGCGTGGGCCTCGACCCGCTGGCCACCGTCGAGCTCTACCGCCTGCTCGACCGCCTGCGCAACCAGGGCACCGGGGTCATCCTCTGCTCCCACGTGCTGCCCGGCGTCGAATCCCACATCGACCGCGCCGCCATCCTCGCCCACGGCCGCCTGCTGACCTGCGGCAGCCTCGCCGAGCTGCGCCGCGAGGCCGGCCTGCCGACGCGCATCCGCATCGCCGGCCCGCGCAACGAACACTGGCTGGCCCACTGGCGCAACAGCGGCTACGCCGTGCGCGCCCTGGATGGCGGGCGCATCGAGCTGCTGGCCGACGAAACGCGGCAGCGCCGGCTGCTGCAGGCGCTGCTGGAAGAACAACCCCAGGGCCTGGAGGTGCTGCCGCCATCGCTGGAGGACCTCTACCTGCACCACATGCAGGACGCCGCGCGCGCCTGCGGAGAAACAGCATGACGCCGGTCTGGCACATCGCCCGCAAGGAACTGGCCGACGGCCTGCGCAACCGCTGGCTGCTGGCGATCAGCCTGCTGTTCGCCCTGCTCGCCGTGGGCATCGCCTGGTTCGGCGCGGCCACCGCCGGGCAGGTGGGCTTCACCTCGATCCCGGCGACCATGGCCAGCCTCGCCAGCCTGGCCACCATCCTCATGCCGCTGATCGCCCTGCTGCTGGCCTACGACGCCATCGTCGGCGAGGAGGAAGGCGGCACCCTGCTGCTCCTGCTGGCCTACCCGCTGAGCCGCGGCCAGCTGCTGCTGGGCAAGTTCCTCGGCCACGGGCTGATCCTCGCCCTGGCCACCCTGCTCGGCTTCGCCGCCGCCGCGCTGTCCATCGCCGTGCTGGTGGCGGACATCCAGCTGTCGCAGCTGCTGTGGGCCTTCGCCCGCTTCATCCTGTCCTCCACCCTGCTCGGCTGGGCCTTCCTGGCCATGGCCTACGCGCTGAGCAGCCGCGTGAGCGAGAAGTCCACCGCCGCCGGCCTGGCGCTGGGCCTGTGGTTCTTCTTCGTGCTGCTCTTCGACCTGGCCCTGCTGGCCCTGCTGGTGCTCGGCAAGGGCCGCATCAGCCCCGAACTGCTGCCCTGGCTGCTGTTGCTCAACCCCACCGACATCTACCGCCTGATCAACCTCTCCGGCCTCGGCCCGGAGATCGACGGCGTGCTGGTCCTGGGCCGCGACCTGCCGGTGCCCGGCGCCGTGCTCTGGCTGGCCCTGGCGGCCTGGACGCCGGCGGCGCTGGCCCTGGCCTACCGGCTGTTCCGGCGCCGCCCGGCCTGAACCCCCACTCCAAGGAGCCCCCGATGCCGCTGCCCCGCCTCTACCTCGCCGCCGCCCTGTTCAGCCTGCTGCTCGCCGGTTGCGGCGACGGCCGCCAGGACGCCGCCAACCTCGCCCCGGTGCCCTTCCACGACGGCGACGAATGCCACGTCTGCGGCATGCTCATCGACGGCTTCCCCGGGCCCAAGGGCGAGGCCGTGAGCGCCGGCAAGGTGCGCAAGTTCTGCTCCACCGCCGAGCTGCTCGGCTGGTGGCTGCAGCCGGAGAACCGCCACGACGGCCAGCGCCTGTACGTGCACGACATGGCCCGCAGCGACTGGAACCACCCGGACGACCGCCACCTGATCGACGCCACCAGCGCCTACTACGTGGTGGGCATCCAGCGCCCCGGGGCGATGGGCGCCACCCTCGCCTCCTTCGGCAACCAGGCCGACGCCGAGCGCCTGGCCAAGGCCGAAGGCGGCCGCGTGCTGCGCTTCAGCGAAATAGACCAGGCCGTGTTGCAGGGCGTGAGCGGCGACCACGCGCACCGCTGAGCGGCCTAGCGCGGCCGCTGGCCGTGGGCCTCCAGGAAGGCGGTGAAGGCTGCCGGCGCCAGCGGCGGGCTGATCAGGTAGCCCTGGATCTCGTCGCAGCGGTGCTGGCGCAGGAAGTCCAGCTGCTCCTGGCGCTCCACGCCCTCGGCCACCACCTTCAGCTCCAGGCTGTGGACCATGGCGATGATGGCGCGGGTGATGGCGGCGTCCTCGCCCTGGGCGGACAGGTCGCGGATGAAAGTCTGGTCGATCTTCACGTAGTCCACCGGGAAGCGCTTGAGGTAGCTGAGCGAGGAATAGCCGGTGCCGAAGTCGTCGATGGCCAGCTTCACGCCCATCTCGCGCAGTTGGCGGAAGGTGGTGCTGACGCTCTCGACGTTCTCCAGCAGCTGGCTCTCGGTGATCTCCAGCTCCAGCAGCCGCGGCTCCAGGCCGGTTTCGTCGAGCACGGTGCGCACCAGGCTGACCAGGTTGCCCTGGCGCAGCTGGTGCACCGAGAGGTTCACCGACACCCGCAGGTCGGCCAGGCCGCGGGCCTGCCAGGTGCGCCCCTGGTGGCAGGCGCGGCGCAGCACGAACTCGCCGATGGCGCCGATCAGCCCGGTTTCCTCGGCCAGGGGGATGAAGTCGCCGGGCGGGATCATGCCCTGCACCGGGTGGCGCCAGCGCACCAGGGCCTCGGCGCTGTCCAGGCGGCCGTTGGCCAGGTTCAGCTTGGGCTGGTAGTGCACCTCCAGCTGGCCGTCCTCGACGGCCTTGCGCAGCTGCACTTCCAGTTGCAGGCGCTCCAGGGTGCAGGCCTGCAGGTTGTCGGTGAAGAACTGGAAGGTGTTGCCGCCCAGGTGCTTGGCGTGCTGCATGGCCATGTTCGCCTGGCTCATCAGCGCGGAAATCTCCCGGGCGTTCTCCGGCAGCAGGCTGATGCCCAGGGAGGCGCTGAGCATCAGCTCCTCGCCGGCAACGCTCATCGGCATGCGCAGGCGCGTCAGCAGGCGGCTGGACAGGCGCGCCAGGGCCGAGAGGCTGGAATAGGAATCCACCAGCACGGCGAACTCGTCGGCCGACAGCCGGGCGATGGTGTCCGCCTCCGGCACCGCCTGGGTCAGGCGCCGGGCGATCTGCCGCAGCAACTGGTCGCCGACCTCGTGGCCGAGGCTGTCGTTGAGCAGCTTGAAGCGGTCCAGGTCGATCAGCAGCAGGGCCAGGCTGCGCCCGCTGTGCCGCGCGCGCTGGCCGGCGTCGTGCAGGCGCTGCTTGAACAGGCCGCGGTTGGCCAGGCCGGTGAGCTCGTCGTAGTGCGACAGGTAGCGCAGGCGCTCCTCGGCGTCGCGGCGCGCGGTGAGGTCGGCGAAGAAGCCCACCACGTGGGACAGCTGGCCGCGGTTGTCGCGCACCATGTTCAGTTGCAGCCATTGCGGGTAGGGCTCGCCGTTCTTGCGCGTCTCCAGCAGCTCGCCCTGCCAGCTGCCGGCGCGCTCCAGCTCCTCGCGGATCAGCAGGTACTGGCGGCGCGTCTCGGGGTTGCCGGAAAGGCTGGTGGCGACCTGGCCGATCACCTCTTCCGGGCGGTGCCCGGTGACGCGGCTGAAGGCCTGGTTGACCGCCAGCAGGCGGTAGTCGGCGTCGAGGATGACGATACCCTCGCTGGCCGCCTCGAACACCGTGGCGGCCAGGCGCTGTTCCTCCTCGCGGCGCTTGCGCGCGCTGACGTCGCAGCGGGTGCCGACCATCCGCGTGACCTTGCCGCGGGCGTCGCGGGCCATCACCCGGCCGCGGTCCTCCACCCACACCCAGTGGCCGTCGGCGTGGCGCACGCGGTATTCGACGCGGTAGCCGTCGGTGCGCCCGCGCAGGTGGTCGGCCAGGGCCCGGCGCAGCAGCGGCACGTCGTCCGGGTGCAGCAGCGGGCGCAGGTCGGCGCGCATGCTGCGCACCGCGTCCTGGTCGAGGCCGAAGATTTCCCGCAGGCGCGAGTGGTGCACCTCGTCGGTGCGCAGGTTCCAGTCCCACAGCCCCAGCTCGCTGGCCTCCAGGGCCATGGCCAGGCGCGCCTGGCTGTTGCTCAGCTCGACGCTGCCGGCCTCGACCCGCACCTGCAGCTGGTCGCGCGCCTCGCGCAGGGCGCGTTCGGCGCTGCGGCGCTGCTCAACCTCGCGGCCCAGGTCCTGGTTGAGGGCTTCCGCGCGCCCCTTGGCCTGCTCCAGGTGGTCTACCAGCGCAAGGGTCTGGAAGCGCCGCAACAGGCTGCCCTGGACCAGCCGGTTGACCTGCCAGGCCACCACCAGCAGGGCCGATAGCAGGATCGAGCCGAGCAGCCCCCAGCCCTGCTGCAGGTCGCTGCCCTTGAGCAGCAGGTAGCCGATGGACGGCAGCAGGCAGGGCAAGGCGAAGGTCAGGAAGGCTGGCAGGCTCACCGCGTAGGCGACGCTGGCGGAAAGAATGGCCGCGGCGATCAGGCCGAACACCAGGGCCTGCTGCAGGAAGGCGTCGGGCGGCACCAGGGCGATGGCGGCGAAGGCCAGGGTCAGCCCCGAGGCGCCGGCGCCGAAGAGGAACGCCCGCTGCCAGTGCGCTTCGGCCTGGCGCTGCGGCTCGGCATTGTGGAAGGCGGCGACCTGGATCAGCCGCATCACCGCCAGCAGCACCAGCCACACCAGCCAGCCGGACAGCAGCAGGCCGTCCTGGCTGTGCCAGAGCAGGCCGGCGCAGGCCAGGCCGTTGAGCAGCATGAGCAGGGTCGGCACCCGCGAGCCCTGGTAGAGCAGGCGGGTGCGCTCGATGGCCAGTTCGTGGGCGTATTGCTGGCGGATCTCGGCCTGGCTGAAAGGCGCGGCCGAGGTATCCAGGTATGCGGTCATAGGCGGCTTTTTCTTGTAGTGGTCGGCCTTGGCGTGGCCCGAGCATAACCGAGGCGGCAGGGTCGCCCAAGCTCGGGAAAGCGGCAATATGCCAGCAAATCGCTGAACTTTCGTCGGGCAGGTGCCGGACGGCGCTTTGGTTTGCCGGGCTTTCCCCGCCGTCGGTAGAATGCCGCCCCATGAACGACGACCTCTCCCTCCTGCTCAACTCCCTCAACGACCCGCAGCGCCAGGCCGTGGCCGCGCCGCTGGGCCACCAGCGCGTTCTCGCCGGCGCCGGCTCGGGCAAGACCCGCGTGCTGGTGCACCGCATCGCCTGGCTGATCCAGGTGGAGCACGCCTCGCCCCACAGCATCCTGGCGGTGACCTTCACCAACAAGGCGGCGGCGGAGATGCGCGCGCGCATCGAGCAGTTGCTGGGGATCAACCCGGCGGGCATGTGGGTCGGCACCTTCCACGGCCTGGCCCACCGCCTGCTGCGCGCCCACTGGCGCGAGGCCGGGCTGCCCGAGGGGTTCCAGATCCTTGACAGCGACGACCAGCTGCGCCTGGTCAAGCGCGTGGTGCGCGAGCTGGGCCTGGACGAGCAGCGCTGGCCGCCGCGCCAGGCGCAGTGGTTCATCAACGCGCAGAAGGACGAGGGCAACCGCCCGCAGAACATCCAGGCCAGCGGCGACCTCTACCTGGCCACCATGGTCAGCGTCTACCAGGCCTACGAGGAGGCCTGCGCCCGCGCCGGGGTGGTCGACTTCGCCGAGCTGCTGCTGCGCTCGCTGGACCTGTGGCGCAACGACCCCAGCCTGCTGGCGCACTACCAGCGGCGCTTCCGGCACATCCTGGTGGACGAGTTCCAGGACACCAACGCCGTGCAGTACGCCTGGCTGCGCCTGCTGGCCAAGGGCGGCGAGAGCCTGATGGTGGTGGGCGACGACGACCAGTCGATCTACGGCTGGCGCGGCGCGAAGATCGAGAACATCCAGCAGTTCGCCGACGACTTCGCCGGCACCGAGGACATCCGCCTGGAGCAGAACTACCGCTCCACCGCCACCATCCTCAAGGCCGCCAACGCCCTGATCGCCAACAACCACGGGCGCCTGGGCAAGGAACTGTGGACCGACGGGGTGGATGGCGAGCCCATCACCCTCTACGCCGGCTTCAACGAGCACGACGAAGCCCGCTACATCGTCGAGACCATCGAGGACGCCCTGCGCAAGGACGGCCTCAAGCGCAGCGAGATCGCCATCCTCTACCGCTCCAACGCGCAGTCGCGGGTGCTGGAAGAGGCCCTGCTGCGGGAGAAGATCCCCTACCGCATCTACGGCGGCCAGCGCTTCTTCGAGCGCGCCGAGATCAAGAACGCCCTGGCCTACCTGCGGCTGATCCGCCTGCGCGACGACGACGCCGCGCTGGAACGGGTGGTCAACATCCCGCCGCGCGGCATCGGCGAGAAGACCGTCGAAGCCATCCGCAACGCCGCGCGGCTGAACGGCACCTCCATGTGGCGGGCGATCAACGACGTGATCGCCGCCAAAGCCGTGACCGGCCGCGCCGCCAGCGCGCTCAACGGCTTCCTCGAGACCGTCGACCTGCTGGCCCAGCAGGTCGAGGGCATGCCGCTGCACCAGATGACCCAGACGGTCATCGAGCAGTCCGGGCTGATCAGCTACCACAAGGAAGAAAAGGGCGAGAAGGGCCAGGCCCGGGTAGAGAACCTGGAAGAGCTGGTCAGCGCCGCCCGCGCCTTCGAGAACCCCGAGGACGAGGACATCCCGCCGCTGGTGGCCTTCCTCGACCACACCGCGCTGGAGGCCGGCGACACCCAGGCCGACGCCTTCGAGGACAGCGTGCAGCTGATGACCCTGCACAGCGCCAAGGGCCTGGAGTTCCCCCTGGTGTTCCTGGCCGGCATGGAAGAAGGCCTGTTCCCGCACAAGATGAGCCTGGAGGAACCCGGCCGCCTGGAAGAGGAACGCCGCCTGGCCTACGTCGGCATCACCCGCGCCATGCAGCGCCTGGTGCTGACCTACGCCGAGACGCGCCGCCTGTACGGCAGCGAGACCTACAACAAGGTCTCGCGCTTCGTCCGCGAAATCCCGCCGAGCCTGATCCAGGAAGTCCGCCTGTCCAACTCGGTGAGCCGGCCGCTGTCCGGCAACCAGCGCAGCGGCAGCCTGTTCAGCGGCGCCGGCGTGCCGGAAACCCCCTTCGCCCTCGGCCAGTCGGTACGCCACCCGCTGTTCGGCGACGGCGTGATCCTCAACTTCGAAGGCTCCGGCGCCCAGGCCCGGGTGCAGGTGAACTTCGACAGCGAAGGCAGCAAGTGGCTGATGCTCGGCTACGCCAAGCTGGAGGCGGTGTAGGCCTCCAGCGCTCTCAGCGTTTGGGGCAGAGCGTCGACTGCATGTCCGCCAGGCTGTAGCCCTCCTGTTGCGGCAACAGGAACTTGTCGACCAGTAGCGGCCGGCCGATGCGCCCGGCGAAGCGCGCCCCGCCCTTGCCGTCGCTGCCGACGTAGGTCGGGTTGGCCAGCGGCGCGGCGCTGCCGGGCCGGTGGAGCAACTGCTCGCTGTGCATCACCGCCTTGCCGTTGAGGTACAGGGTAAAGCGGCTGGCGCCCGGGCCCGGGAAGGGGAATCCGGAGGACGGGTTGATGGTGAAGCTGGCCACCAGCGTGTTGCACGAGCGCTCCAGCGCCAGCGGCTCGCTGTCGACCTGCACCTCGCCATGGCGCATGTGCAGGCGCCCCCTCTCCAGCCACAGACGCCACACGCCGTCCTGCTCGACCAGCACCTGGCGCTTGTCGCCCGGCGCCTTGCCCAGCCCCAGGCCCAGCGAATAGGAGTCGAACACCGGCGCGCGCTGGAAGTCGCGGCCGCTCAGGTAACCCGCGCTGGCCGCGGTCGGCGGGTGCCAGTCCAGCGGCACCGGACGCACGCGTCGTTCCCAGTCGCGGATGCGCGCCGAGGCCTGCTCTGCGGTGAACGCCGGCATGCCGCTCTGGACCAGCGGCCCCTGGCCAACCGGCCCGCTGACCGGGGCATTCAGCACCTTGCCGTAGATGTCGCGGTAGAACAGGCCCTGGCCGGGAACGTGGCCGGCGTAGATCATGCCGAACTGCATCAGGTCGGCGCCCCAGTACAGGTCCTTGAACGGCGGCAAGGGACGTTCCTTGGCCAGCGGCGCCGAGAGGTCGCGGCCGGTGAGGCCGGCGACCGGGTGGCCGCCGGCCATGCCCAGCAGGGTCGGGTAGATGTCGGTGATGTGGGTCACCGAGTCGATGTCCCGGTCGTTGTGATGGCCCGGCCAGAAGATCATCAACGGCGTGCGCACGCCGCCTTCGAGGTAGGTCGCCTTGGTCCCGGAGAGCGGGTAGTTGCTGTCCCGGTTATGGTTGGGGCTGCCGTTGTCGCTGCTGAACACCACGATGGTGCGCTCGGCCTGGCCGCTTTCCCGCAGCGCGTCGAGCACCCGTCCGACGTTGTGGTCGAGCTGTTCGAGCAGGGCCAGATAATTGCCCTCGGGAGTGTCCGGCCAGCGCTGGCGGAAGCTCTCGGACGGCTGGATCGGCGTATGCGGGGCCAACAGCCACAAGTTGATGAACCAGGGCTTCTGTTCCGTGGCGCCGGCGCGGATCAGCTGCACCGCGCGGTCGGTGAGCAGATCGTCGAGGTGCCCCTGGACCTGCCGCGGCGCCTCGTCGTTCTGCTGCAGCCAGGGGTTGATGTAGGTCGGCCGACGCGCCACCAGGCGGCCCTGGGCATCGGGCCCCTGCAGCACGAAGTGGTTGAGCATTCCGTACCAGTCGTCGAAGCCCTGGTGGTTGGGACGGATCTGCGGGTATTCGAGCGCCTCGCCCAGGTGCCACTTGCCCAGGTGGTGGGTGCTGTAGCCCAGCCGCGCCAATGCCTTGGGCAGCGTCACCAGATCCGGCGACAGGCCCAGGCCGTCGGGCTCGAAGCCGATGCTCACCGGGGCCCGGCCGGTGATCAACGCGGCCCGGCTCACCGAACAGGTGCTGTCGGTGTAGTGCTGGCGGAAGCGGATCGACTGGCGGCTGAGCTGGTCGATGGTGGGCGTGCGGGCCTTGCCGTCGCCCCAGGAGCCAATGTCGTTCACCCCCAGGTCATCGGAGAGGATGAACAGGATGTTGGGCCGCTGCGACAATTCGGCAGCATTGCCCTGCAACGAACCGAACAGCAGAATGGAGCCCACCAGCAGGACCCGGGCCAGCAGCGCCGGAGCCGACTGCCGAAGATGACGGAACATGAGCAGGATTCCTGAACAATGATAAAGAGTCTCTTCCGAACGCACGGGGAGCCGAAAAGCACTCCCTGCGAGAACGGCCTTCTACTGGACTATGCCGGCCTGGAACAACGGGTCGCCGAGCAGGCGCCACGCTACCAGTCCAACAGTCCCTTTGCGCACATCGTCATCGACGACTTTCTCCCGGCCTCCACCATTTCCCGCCTTCTCGCCGAATACCCCGCCGACCAGCAGAGCCCGATCTGGAACGACGCCTCGCACCGTGACAAGAGCAGTGGCGAATACGTCCAGCAACTCAAGCGCAACGTCCGTGACGTGCTGCGCATGCCCCCCACCTACCGCCAACTGTTCTGGGAACTGAACTCCCAGCCCTTCCTCGCCTACCTGGCGCAGCTCACCGGCATCGGCAACCTGATTCCCGACCCCAACCTGCGCGGCGCCGGCATCCACCAGATCGCCCGCGGCGGCTTCCTCAAGGTGCACACCGACTTCTGCACCCACCGCGACTTCGGCCTCGACCGGCGCCTGAACGTGCTCATCTACCTCAACGACGACTGGCAGGCGGCCTACGGCGGCGAGCTGGAGCTCTGGGACGCGCAGATGCAGGGGCCGCCGACCCGCGTCCTGCCGATCCTCAACCGCTGCGTGGTGTTCAGCACCACCGATACCTCCCTGCACGGCCACCCCCGCCCCCTCACCTGCCCCGAGGGCGTCTACCGCCGTTCCCTGGCCCTGTACTACTACACCAACGGCCGGCCGGAAGGCGAAGCCACGCCAGGCTTCGCCACCCACTGGCGCGACACCCCGGACGGCTACTGAAGCAACGCGCCGGCGCTGCCTCGCGCTTCCGCCGGGGCAGCGCCGGCGTAGCGCCGCTTCAGGCGCAGGAACGGCCGCTCCAGCAGGTAGAACGACAGGCTGGCCAGCAGCAGTGTCAGCAGCGAACCCGGGCCCAGGATGGTCCAGGGCGAAGCGCCGCCGTCGCGCATGAACACGTAGATCGGGAAGTGCCACAGGTAGAGCCCGTAGGAAATCCGACCCAGCCAGGTCAGGCCAGGCAGGCTGAGCAGGCGCTCGACCCAGCCGCCGCGATTGCAGAGCACGTTGAGCAGCAGGCACGCCGCGCTGAGCTCGACCCCGGCCAGCATCCAGTAGTACAGGCGCATGTCCACCCAGTAATGCGCCCGGCTGGCGACCCCCGCCAGGTACAGCACCGCCACTACCGCCAGCACGCCGAGCAGGCGCCCGGCCCAGGGCCGGCGTAACGCCTGCAGCAGCCCGAAGCCCTCGGCCAGGCCCAGGGCACAGCCGACCATCAGCGCATCCAGGCGGGTGTCCAGGCCGTTGTACAGGCGATCCGCCTCCGCGCCCTGCCAGGCCAGCAGCACACGCCAGCCCCAGGACGCCAACGCCAGGCCCAAGGCCACCAGCACCAGCCGGCGCGCGCCGCCGAGGTAGCGCAGCAGCCCCAGCAGAAGCAGCGGCCAGAACAGATAGAACTGCTCCTCCATCGCCAGCGACCAGGTATGCCCCAGGCCCTCCACCGGGTTCAGCGAGAAGGCCCGCGCCCAGTTGCTGGTGTAGCTGGCCGCCAGCGCCACGCTTTGCAGGTAGCGTTCGAGCACCTTGCCATCGAAACGCCACAGGCAGTAGCCGAGGAACACCAGCAGCAACAGGCTGAACGCCGGCAACAGGCGCAGGCAGCGGCGCAGGTAGAAGCGGCGCAGGCTGATGCCGCCGCTGTCGCGGTACTCCTCGACCAGCAGCAGGCTGATCAGGAAACCACTCAGCACGAAGAACAGGTCCACCCCGATCATCCCGCCGGTCAGGGCGGCGGGCCAGGCGTGGAACACCATCACCGTCAGCACGGCGCAACCCCGCAGCCCGTCCAGGCCCGGCATGTGGGCCGGGCGCGGGGCTGTGTGGCGATCAGTGATATTCATCGGCGCAGAACCCGCGCCGGCCCAAGGCCGGCAATCCAGCGCCCCGTACCTGCCGCAGGCAGGGAAACATCAGCGGCAATAGGTCTGCACACGAGGCTCACCGAACACGTAGCCATCGAACAGCTTGCGGCCCGCTGTTAGCGAGTAAGTGTCGAGTACCGTTCGGCCCAGCAACGCCACCCCGGTCACCTTCTGCTCGCCATCCACGAAGAATACATAACGGTAATGCTTGCCACCGGTGCTTCCCAGCTTGCCCTGGACCTGCGAGGCCTGGTGAGCGGCGTCTACCTGCCTGGCGTCCAGTTGCTCCACCGGGCAAGGAGTGGCCTGAAGCCCGGCGATGGGCTGGCCGACGCTGTTGGCCGGGAAGGCGGAGGCCGCGCTGAAGATGGAGACCCCGGCCTGGCGCGCATTGCCGAAGTAGCGACGCATTTCGTCGGCGCTGGCGAACGGGAACAGCCGCGCCGGCGCCTGCGGGTCATCGATCCCCATCTGCAGCCCCAGGGCCAGCACGGCCTTGGCGTGAGGAGCCAGGGAAATCGGATCCGGATCGTGGAAGTACAGGGCGCGCTGCTGTTGCCCGGTCAACAGCGCGGCAACCAGCAGGAACAGCACCCGGACCGCGGTCTGTGCCTTGAAACGCAGTTGCCAACGTGCCACCACCAGGATCAGCAAGGCGCTCCACATGCTCAGCGCCGGCGTAGTGTAGCGGCTGGAGGCCGCCAGTTCGATGTTGAACAGCGAGCGGCCGAAGGCAGTGGCGCCCGCGGTACAGAAGATGAACAGCACGTAGGCCAGCAGCCCCAGGGCGAACGGCGAACGTCGCAACGGCGACACCAGCAGGTAGAGGCTCAGCAGCACGGCGCCGAGCCCGGCGGCGACGGCCACCTGGATGTTGCCGAAGACCCAGTAGAAGGGATTGCCCAGGTAGGCCAGCGCATAGGCGATGACCTTGAACGGATGATTGACCAGCAGGCTGGGGCCGAACTTGCGTCCGGGCGTTTCCTCGTAGCCGAAGAAAAACAGTCCGATCGCCAGGGCCGCGACTACAACGACCAGCGCCGCACGGCGCCAGGAGCGCGTGGTGATGGCGGTGAGCAGGACCAGGATCGGCAGGGCGAAGATGCCATTGGCCATCGAGAAGGCGCTGCAGAACCCCAGGGCCAGGCTGGCCAGCGCCCAGCCGGCGCTGCCGCCGTGCTCGACGCTGCGCCCATGGGCGTAGAAGCACAACAGAGGGAACAGGTAGACCAGGTAGAACTGGCTCTGGAACTCCCAGGTGATGTTCTGCCACTGCATCCACGCCAGGCTGGTCATGCTCAGGCAGGCCAGCAGCGGCATCCGCACGTCCGGGTTGGCCGTGCCGAGGATGCGCAGGGCATAGCGGTACAGCGTCCAGCATATCGCCAGCATCAGCGCTATGTTCAGCGGGATGAGCAGCAGATTGCGGCCGCCGAAGTAGCGCATGTCCAGCCAGAAGAAGATCTTCGAGAAGAAGATTCTGTGGTCGTAATGCTGGTGCCACCAGGCCCAGGGATCGGTGAGCGACCGCAGGTAGAAGTCGACGATACCTTCCCAACTGTCGCTGAGGGGCACCGGCGAATAGTTCAGCCAGGTGCCGTAGATTGTCGAGGCGAGGAACCACAGCGCGGCCAGGACCGCCAGCCAATGGAACACGCGGGAAGTCACTCTGTTCGCAGATTGCACCGTGTCATCCGTTTTCTTGTTGTACAGACTGCCGATCAAAGCAGGGTCCTCCGGCCGACGGGCCGTCTTGGAGTCAGAAGGTCTCAAGGCACTTGGCCGAAGCGAATTCGCCGGCCCCGACGAGAAACGCCTGGAACAGGCTCGGCGGACGCCGCTCGAGGGTCAGCCAGGGCAGGTTGTCTATCACGCCCAGCCCAACCACGCGCCCGCTGTCGTCGCCCAGCGCCAGGTAATCGAAGCGGCGCGCCTGCGCCTCGGGCAGCGTGCCGCTGACCCGCAGGATCCCGCCGCTGGCGCTGCTCCACGCCTCTGCGCGCGCGTCCCGCACCTCGCAGGGCCGGCCTGGCAGTTGCCCGATATCGCGTCCGAGCAGCGCCGCCAGAGCGGAGAGATCCGAGTGCGGATCGTCGAAGATGGAAATCCTGGCGGCACGAGCACGCTGGAATTGTTCCCGCGCCTCACCGGCGCCGAGCTGGCCCAAGGGCTTCTCGCTTTCGCCCAACTGATAAGACAACAGTGCGGCCTGCCGGGCCTTGTCGGGCACTGCCCAGTAGTCGATACGCAGCGTATTGAACTGACCCGCTAGCAGCACCAGGAACACCGCGAGAAAAGCCAGTGCCGGTACCCAGCGCGCCAAGCGCCAGGCATCCGGCAGCAAGCGTAGCGACAACAGCAGCAATGCCGCCCACATGAGCAACGCCGGGGTGGTATAGCGGCTGACCAGGGCCGTGTCGTAACCCATGAAGCTGCGCCCCAGGCTGGTCAAGCCGGCGCTGATCACCACGTAACCGACGAAGCCCAGCAGCGCCAGGCAGAAGGGGTCGCGGCGGCTGCGCAGGCAATTCACCAGCAAGGCCGCAAACAGCGCCAGGCCCAGGTAGCCCATCGTCATTGCGAGGGGCACCTTGCCGTCCACAGCCACTGCCGGGGCACCACCGAGGTAACAGGCCATGTAATTGACGAAGGGCAGCGTATGCTCGACCAGGATCCGCAGGCCCAGATCGGTGGCAGGCCCTTTCACGTAGTCGGAGAAGTACAGCCCCCACACCAATACAGCGGTGAGCAGACAGATGGCGAAGCGCCGGCCGGGCCCCCAGCGCAACAGGCTGAAGAGGGCCATCACCGGCAGGCAGAACAACCCGCTGATCATGCTGAAGGTAGCCAGGACGCCCAGAGCGAGAGCCCCCCAGAAAGCCCCCCGGCCCTGCTCGGCGCGCGCCAGCCAGTAAAGCGCCAGCAACGGCAGTGCGAAGGCAGCGATGAACTGGTTCTGGAAAGGCGACGCGGCGTTATCGTGCTGCAGCCATGAGAAGCACATCAACGCCAAGGTGCAGTACAGCAACCAGAGTCCCTGCGCCGAGTATCCGGGGAACAGCCGGCGCGAAAAGGCCACCAGCGTCGCCCAGGCCAGCCCCAGCAGCAGGAAATTCAGCACCACCAGAATGACGGCGCGACCAGCGAAGTAACGCAGGTCCAGCCAGAAGAACAGCTTGGAAAGAAGAATCCGGTGCTCGTTGTGCTGGCGCCACCAGGCCTGGAAGGACTCCGAGTCCAGGTAGAAGCCTATGTAGCCGGTCCAGGAGTCCAGGTAGGGGATGGGCGAATAGTGCACCCAGGCGAAATAGGCCAATGACAGCAGGAACGCCAAGGCAGCAGTTCCCGCCAGCAGGCAAGAAACGCCCAGCAGAGGTAGGGCCCGCTCGCGATTATCCGGCAGCATTGCGGCTGCATCAGCGCGCATCCGTCGCGCCCTCCATCGCCACCGGCTTGCTGGCGAAGACCGGCAGGCGGGCCTTCAGGTTGAGGAATGGCCGCTCGATGCAGCGGTAGCAGGCGAAGGACAGCAGCCAGATGAGCGGCAGGCTCCCCACCAGGGCCAACCAGTGCAGTGGCTGCAAGGGCGTGGCCATTTGCTGGGTGGCCAGGCGTACCCAGTACAGCAGGTAGAACTGCACGGGGACATGCACCAGGTAGAGGGAGTAGGAGATCTTGCCGATATGCTCCAGCAGCGGGTTGAGCAACAGCGACCTGACGCCGCCGCGCAGATGCAGGCTGCACAGCAGCAGGCAGCCCCAGAGCAGGGCCTCCAGGTTGTGATACATGGGCAGGCGGTCCACGGCCGGGCGCTGCCCTACTTCACCGTACCAGGCCAGCAACGCCAGCAATGCTGCCAGCGCCACGCTGCCGACGAGCCCGGCCACGCCGCGGCGCCCGAGCCATCGCGCCGACCATCCGCTGTTGTACAGCCAGGCGAAGAACGCCCCCGCGAGGAAGGCGCCCCCTCGGCCGAACAACGAGTCAGCGATGCTCCAGTGCCCGGGAGCCGCCAGCCACTGCCGATCGCTGAGCAGATACAGGTGCGCCGCGGCCCAGGCCAGCAAGGCCAGGGCCACCACCCAGCGACCCAGCCGCCAGCGCAGCAGCAGCATGGTCCAGGGCAGCAGCAGATAGAACTGGATCTCGGTGCACAGCGACCACCAGGGCACGCTGAAGGGAAACAGGCCGAAGCCGACCGGGATGAAGAACAGCGCCTTCAGGGCATCCGCGCTACCGGTGAAGAGCCAGGCGACCAGGATAGCCAGGTAGTACAGCGGCAGGATGCGCAAGGCGCGCGCCCAGTAGAAACGCCGGATGTCGATGTCCCGGCGCTGCCGCAGCGCTTCCAGGAACGGCAGGCTGAGCAGGAAGCCGCTGAGCACGAAGAACAGCGTGACGCCGGTATTGCCGGCGGCGATTATCTTCATCCACGCCGGCGCCGCAGCGCCCAGGCCGTGATCACCGCGGTCGCCGAAAAGAATACCGAAATAGTGGAAGCCCATGACCAGCAGGACCGCCCAACCGCGCAGCGACTCCAGTTCCGGCAGGTAGTGCGCAGGCCGGCGCAGCCCCTCAATGGTCTGCGACATGGCCCAGGGCCCGCAGCGATTCGCGCTTGATCTGCTCGTCGGCGAAGGGATCGCGCCCATCGTTGGCGAAACGCTGGAAGCGCTTCTGCGCCCACTCGGCGGACAGCTCCAGGAAGCGCGTCGCCGGCCACTTGAACTGCCCCAGCAGCAAGGGTTCCAGAGTCGGGGAATGGTAGGGCTGGCCACGAATCGCCAGGTACTCCTCCTGCTGGCGCTGGAGGATCTGTTCGCGGCGGCCGGATTCGGAGGTGGTCACTCCACCATGCAACTGATGGAAGGAACCCTCCCCGGCCAGCACCACCAGCTGGGTAGCGGGAAGCATCGCCAGGCGCCGGTAGACGTCCAGGTTCAGCATGCCGCCGCCTGGGCACTGGAAGCGTTCGTCGGCCTGGCCGATCTCGCGGAAGCACTCGGCGCTCGCGAACAGGCAGTTGCACTCCATGAACGGCTGCAGGGCCCCGCGCGCGTTGCCGGGGCTCCAGCAGGCGATGTCGAACAGGCCATAGCCGTTGCGCGGCCAGTCCACCGACTGCAGCAGGCCGATCTCGCTGGCTTCGGAATAGCCGTTGGTCAGGTGGAACTGCTGGTCGTGCTCGCCCAGGTGGAAGCCTGGCACCGCCACCAGCGCCTGCTCGTTCATGCGGAAGGCCATCAGGGTGTGCTTGATCACCCCCGGGGTGACCATGCGCGCACCGTCGATCAGCAGTCCGATATAGCGCCCCCGGGCCTGGGCGAAGGCGAAATTGATCGCCGCCGCCGGCGACACCCCCGGCTCATCCCGCAGGAAGTAGCGGAAGTCGCCCGGCAATTCGGCGATGGCCTGGGCATCCAGGGTGCGCGCGGAGCGGTTCTCCACCGCTATCACTTCGTAATCGGCGGCATCGACATCCTGCTGGTAGTCGCTGGCCAGGCTGCGCAAGGTGTTCAGCGCCTGGCGCTGCATGTCGTAGGCGATGACGATGATCGATAGCAGGGGCTGGCGTTGCTCGCTCATTGCGGCCGTACCTGGGTCAGCGAATGTTCGAGGAAGCGCAGAACGTGCGGATGCGGCGAGCCCAGCAGGATCGGCCGCACGCACGGCGGCGAACGGTCGTCGCCGCGGATCTCGCGATCCTGGTCGTCGAGTTGCTTGTAGACGCGCTCGCGCTCTTCCTTCAGGGTGCCGGTGGTCACGCCGCCGTGGAACTGGTGGAAGGAGCCTTCGCTGTAGAGCAGGTAGAAAGGCGTATCGGGCATCTCGAGGAGGCGCTTGTACAGATCGAGGTTGGCGTTGCCGCCGCCGAAGTCGTTGTAGCGCGGGTTCACCCCGCCGAGCTGGCGCCACTTGCGCCGCGACATGGCGATGAAGTTGCTCTCGTAGTTGGCCTGGAAAAAGCCGCCCCGGCACGAGCCGCTGAGCACGGCGATGTCGAACAGCCGGTAACCGTTCTCCGGCCAGTTGATCTGCCGCAGCAGGCCCGCCTCGACCTCCTCGTTGTAGCCTTCGTTCACCGCCACCTGCTGCAGCTTGTGGCCGATGTGGTAGCCGGGAGCGGAGACCGCCGCATGGGGCTCCAGGCGGAAGGCGTCGAGGGCCCCCCTGATCACCCCGGGGGTCACCATGCGCGCACCGTCGATCATGATCGCCAGGTGGCTGCCGCGGGCCACCGAGGCGCCGAAATTGATCGCATGCACCGGCGTGCGCTCGCTCTCCTGGCGGTGGTAGTAGCGGACGTTGCCGCCCTGCGCCAGGGCCCGAGCGGCCCCCAGCAGGCGATCCGAGTGGTTCTCCACCACTATGACTTCGTAGTCGCTTTCGCGCACGCCGTGCTGATAGCGCACGCTCAGCGAATGCAGGGTCCGTTCGGCCTGGTCGGGCATCTTGTAGACGATCAGGACGATCGACAACTTGGGTCTGCGCAGCAATGACAGCATGGGAACTCCGGCCTCAGCGGGCGATGGCCTGAAGTTGCCGGTAGATCTTGTCGATCTGCGCGGGCAAGGCTTCGGCCTGCGGCGTCACATGATGGCGCAGCTCGGCGCTGAAGAAGCGCTCCTCGGGCATGCGCTGCAGCGCCAGTTCATCGAGTACCCCGTTGAGCTTGCGGTGCAGCACCGCTTCGTCCTCGTCGAAGCACAGCACCGGGAAGGCGGCCTGCCGGTGCAGGTCCAGCAGACGCTGGTTGTAGGCCGCCCAGATGGCGAAGGCGCGCTCGCGCGGCATGCCGCCGCGGGCATCCAGGGACTGCGCCACGGCCTGCGGGTGGCGGAAGATGCCGACGTAGCCCAGGGAAGGCAGCAGCTGCTGCCAGCCCTCGATCACCAGGATCGCCCGCGGGTCCTTGAACCCCCAGCGCGGCACCTCGCGGTAATCGTCGATCAGCGCCCGGGCCTCGGCGAACTCGGCGTCGCTCCAGCGGATCGGCGCATCGGGCGGGTTGTCCCAGGCGAAGCCCCGAGCCGCCAGGACGCGATCGTGGAAACCGACGATGTCGAGGTTCTCGCGGTTGCCCTTGAGGTTGTGCGGGTTCCAGGTGCTGTGTTTGCCCAGCTCGAGGCCGGCCTGCTGCAGCGAACCGGTCAGGAAACTGGTGCCGCTACGATGCATCCCGACCACCATCAGGGTGGTGGCGGGCAACTGCGGGGCCGTTTCACCCTTTGATTTGAACAAGGCTTGAATAAACCGCATCCTGAGCTCTTTTTGTCGGTTTTTTGTTATTTCGGCTGTGATCGCACGAAAATCGCGAGGCTTTTACGGAACCGCATTGTGGTTAAATGGATACCCCATTTCAATCCAATAAAAAAGAAATGAAGTACAGGGATATCGTCCTCTACGGCGTCTACACCGATCTGCGTACCGAGGTGGCCCGGCGCTTCCTGGGGTTCCTCTGGTGGATCATCGAACCGGTGATGTACATGGGGGCCTTCTACATCGTCTTCGGCCTCGCCTTGCGCCAGAACACCCCCGGCTACGTCCCCATGCTGCTGTCGGGCATGGTGGTCTGGAAATGGTTCGACGGCTCGGTCCGGCTGGCCAGCAACGCCCTCTCGGCGAATGCCGGGATCATCCAGCAGATCTACGTGCCCAAGTACGTGTTCGCGCTGATCCCCATCCTCAGCAACACCTTCAAGTTCCTGATCATCCTCGGCCTGCTGATCGTCGCCCTGCTCGCCAGCGGCCATGTGCCGAGCGTGCACTGGCTGGGACTGTTACCGGTGATGCTGGTGCAGTTGTTTCTTATCGTCTCAATCGGTTTCCTGCTCGCCGCCATCCTGCCCCTCGCACCCGACTTAAAGCAGGTTGTGGATAACGTGCTGATGCTGATGATGTTCCTCTCTGGCGTGTTCTTCAGCGTCGACCACCTGCCCGAGAAGATGAAGCTGTTCTTCAACCTCAACCCGATGGCGCCGGTGATCACCGCGTACCGGGACATGCTCCTGCACAACGCCTGGCCATCCTGGGCCAGCCTGGCCTACGTGATACTGGTTTCGTTGCCGATCTTCGCGGTCGCGTGCGGCTTGCTGCACTACTATGACCGTAAATACGCCAAGCTGATGCTGTGAGGCCAGTAGTGAAGAACGATGTCATCCTCACCGCCGATCGCATAAGCCTCTGCTATCGCCAGCGCACCGGCGTGCTGCGTTACGAAAAATTCTGGGCGCTCCAGGACGTGTCCTTCGAGCTCCACGAGGGCGAGACCCTGGGCCTGATCGGCGGCAACGGCGCCGGCAAGAGCACCCTGCTGCGGGTCATCGCCGGCATAGTCGAGCCCAACCACGGCCGCATCCAGCGCCACAAGCGCCTGGTGGCCAGCCTGCTGGCCCTGAACGTGGGCTTCAAGACCGACCTGTCCGGGCGCGACAACGCCATCATCGGCGGTCTGCTGCTGGGCCTGTCCGCCCGGCAGGTCCGCGCACGTCTCGACGAGATCCGCGAATTCAGCGGCCTGGAGAACTTCTTCGAACAACCGGTGGCCAGCTATTCCACCGGCATGCGCGCACGCCTGGGCTTTTCCGTAGCCATGCACGCGGACCCGGACATCCTGCTGATCGACGAGGTGCTGGGGGTCGGCGACCAGACCTTCAAGGACCGTTCGCAGCAGGCGATGCAGGAGAAGATCCGCTCGAACAAGACCGTGGTCCTGGTCTCCCACAGCCTCGAGGCGGTGAGCAAGCTATGCGACCGGGTGCTGTGGATCGAGAAAGGCAAATCGATCGACTGCGGCGCGACCGACGAAGTGCTCGGGCACTACGACCGGGTGATCAAGGAAGTGGTACGCGAACAACGCAAGGCCCAGCGAGCAGCATTGATGGCCAAGGCCGATCCGGCGTAACGCGGAGCGGCCGATCAAGGGGGGCGCATTGATAATGACAACAACAAGAAAAGTCCTGGTCGTTCTCGGCATGCACCGTAGCGGTACCAGTGCCATTACCAAGGGCCTGGAACTGCTCGGCGTGGAACTGGGCAACAACCTGATGCCGGCGGCGAAGGGCAACAACGAGCGCGGCTTCTTCGAAGACCTCGATATCCACAACTTCAACCAGCGGCTCATCAGCGAAGTGCTGGACAACGACTGGGACAGGCTCGAACCCCTGCAGCTGGACAGGCTGGGGGCCGAACACCGCTCCGCAGCGCAGAGTCTGCTGAAGGAAAAACTGCCCGAGCGCCGTCCCTTCGCTTTCAAAGATCCCCGGGTCAGCCTGCTGCAACCCTTGTGGGAATCGGTATTCGACAGCCTTGCCATCGACCATTGCTACCTGATCTGCGTACGCAACCCGCTGAGCGTCGCCGGTTCATTGTTCAAGCGTGACAGGCTTCATCCGCTGAAAGCCCAGTTGCTGTGGTGCCATTACATGCTGGCCGCCTTGCGGCATACCCAGGACAAAAGCCGCGTATTCGTGGATTTCGACCTGCTGTTCGAGGAGCCGGTCAACGAGCTCGAACGCATTGCGACGGCGTTCGAACTTCCGCCGCCCGACCGGCAGGAGGCGGACGTGCGCGCCTATGCCACCGATTTCCTGGCACCAGCCCTGCGTCACAACCACAGCCACGCTGAGCAGCTCGAAGACCCGCGCCAGGCACTGACGCTGACCCGCGATCTGTTCCGGCTCCTGAAGCGCCAGGCCGACGCTCGCTGCGCGGATGGAGTCGACGACGGGCAGTTGCGGGAACTGGAGAGCCGTTACGAGGCGCTGCTGCCGATTCGTCAGGAACTGGATCGGATCTACGGCGACCGCGACGGGCTCGAGAAGCACCTGCTGATGATCAGCAACGATCACTTCAACCTGCTCGAGAACACCGACGGAAGCTCCCGCCCGGTGTCACTCGAAGCATGGCGGGAGTACTACGCGAAGGAATTGCGCCAGGATCTGATACAGGCCCGCCGCGAAGAGGCCCATCACCGGCAGCTCCTGCAACACGAGTGCTGGCGGCTGGAGGATCAGCTGAAAATCGCGCAGTCGCAGAAGGAATGCGCGCAGTTGGAGCTGCAACGCATCTACGCGAGCAATTCCTGGCGCCTCACCGAAACCTTGCGCACCCTCAGGCGCGCTCTGGTGACCACGCCCCTGAAGCTGCTGCGCGGCGAGGTGAAGATCGGCTCCGGCAAACCGCGGGCAGCCGACCTGGACCAGCTGGGCTACGAAACCGACGCCGAAGCCGGTCGCTGAGACTAACTCGATCGGGCGGGCTCAATGCCCGCCCTTGCCCTGCTCCAGGGTTTCCAGCAGGGCGATCTGCATCCGCGAATGCAGGCGGATGAACCAGCGCCAGCCCACCGCCAGCGCCAGCGCGGCCACCAGGCCCACCACCACCAGCAGCTCGCCCGGCGGCAGGATGCTCGAACTGAGCGCCGCCAGCAGCAGCATCATGCCGCCCAGGGACAGCAGCGGGATCATCTCGGCGATCACCCGGCGTACCCGCGCGGTGTGGCGCCCGGCGCTCTCGGCCTTCACGCCCATTTCCGCCAGCAGCATGGCCAGCGCCTTGAGCTTGCGGTAGGCGGCGATTAGGAAGGGCAGCGACAGCAGCAGCGCGGCGCCCCAGATCAGCGCCTTGTGCAGCGCCTCGTGCTCGACCCAGTTGGCCAGCCACTCGGCGATCCGCCCGGCGAAGAACGCCAGGCCGAAGAAGATGGCGATCACCAGCACCAGGTTCACCCCCACCTGCAGCAGGATGCGCCGGATCATCCCGGCCAGCACCGCCTTGTCGCCGCGCGGGCGGATGCTGCGCAGCCACTCGCCGTACAGGCCGAACACCCGCACCATGGGCGAAGGCAGGGTGCGCCCCAGGTACAGCGCCAGGGGGTCGGCGGAGCGGATCAGGTAGGGCGTCAGCAGGGTGGTGATGGCCGACACGCCGACCACCACCGGGTAGAGGAAGTCGCTGGTCACCCCCAGGCTCATGCCCAGGGCAGCGATGATGAAGGAGAACTCGCCGATCTGCGACAGGCCCATGCCCACGCGCATCGAGGTGCGCCCGTCGTTGCCGGCGATGTAGGCGCCGGTGCCGCAGGACACCAGCTTGCCCAGCACCACCACCAGGGTGATGACCAGGATCGGCGCGGCGTAGTCCACCAGCACCCGCGGGTCGATGGTCAGGCCGATGGCGACGAAGAAGATGGCGCTGAACATGTCGCGCACCGGCTCCATCAGCCGCTCGATCTGCACCAGTTGGCGCGATTCGGCCATGATCGCGCCGATCAGGAAGGCGCCGAGGATCATGCTGTATTCCAGCTTCACCACCAGCAGGCAGAAGCCGAAGCACAGGCCGAGCACCGTCACCAGCAGCATCTCGTTGCTCTCGAACTTCGCCACGTAGGCCAGCAGGCGCGGCACCAGCAGGATGCCGACGACCAGCGCGACGACCATGAACAGGCTCAGCTTGCCCACCGTGGAGACCACCTGGTCGGCCTCCACCGTGCCGCTCACGGCGATGCCGGAGAACAGCGCGATGATGCCGATGCCGAGGATGTCCTCGATGATCAGCACGCCGAAGATCAGCTGGGCGAAGCGCTCGTTCTTCAGCTTCAGGTCGCCCAGCACCTTGATGATGATGGTGGTCGAGGACATCGCCAGGATGGCGCCGAGGAACAGCGAGTCCATGGTGTTCCAGTCGAACAGCCGGCCGATCTCGAAACCGGCCCAGATCATCAGGGTGATCTCCAGGAAGGCGGCGATGAACGCCGTGGCGCCGACCTGGAACAGCTTGCGCAGGGAAAACTCCAGGCCCAGGCAGAACATCAGGAAGATCACCCCCAGCTCGGCGAGGGTCTTGATGGTCTGCTCGTCGTGCACCAGGCCGAAGGGCGGCGTGTGCGGGCCGATGATCACCCCGGCGATGATGTAGCCGAGCACCACCGGCTGCTTGAAGCGGTGGCAGAGGATGGTCACGAAGCCGGCGATCAGCATGATCACCGCCAGGTCCTGGATGAAGTCGATAGCGTGCATGGCGGCGGTCCTCGCGCGATGTGGCAGTGGGGGGATCGCGCGGCCAGCGGCCCCGCTAGGGCGCCAGCCTATCAAACGGCCAGCGTCTTCGAGGCCGCTGAAAAACCCGGTTACAGACCTTCGCAGCCCTTCTGGCCCAAGACCTGGCGCGGCGCAGGGGCAATAGCCGGAAACAAAATCCGGCTGGTTCCTGGCGGCCATGCTCGGCAACATGACGCGCGTCGTATTCCAACCAAGAGAATGACCCCAATGAAGCGCTTTCTCAGCCTTGCCATGGCCTTCTGTGTCGCCGTGACGCTCAGCCTCGACGTCAATGCCGCCAAACGTTTCGGCGGCGGCAAGAGCATGGGCTCGGCGCCGAGCCACCAGACCCGCCAGGTGCAACCGAACACCGCCCCGAACACCCCCAACGCCGCCGCTCCGGCCGCCGCAGGTGCAGCCGGTGCCGCCGCCGCTGGCGGTGCGTCGCGCTGGCTCGGCCCGCTGGCCGGCATCGCCGCCGGCGGCCTGCTGGCCTCCATGTTCATGGGCGACGGCTTCCAGGGCATGCAGTTCCTCGACATCCTGATCATCGCGCTGATCGCCTTCATCGCCTTCCGCTTCATCGCTTCCCGTCGCCGCCAGCAGGCCCAGGGCCAGCCAGCGATGGCCGGCCATGCGCCGCAGCAGCGCGAGATGCCGGCCGCCCAGCCGTCGCCGTTCGGCGCCACCGCCCGTCCGGCCGCGGCCGCCCCGGTGATCAACGCGCCGAGCTGGTTCGACGAGCAGCGCTTCGTCGGCGCCGCCCGCGAGCACTTCCTGTCCCTGCAACAGCACTGGGACGCCAACGAGATGGACAAGATCGCCGAGTTCGTCACCCCGCAGATGCTGCAGTGGCTGAAGCAGGAACGCGCCGAACTGGGCGACGGCTACCAGTCCACCTACATCGACAACCTGCAGGTGCAACTGGAAGGCGTCGACGACCAGGCCGACAAGACCATCGCCACCCTGACCTTCAGCGGCCTCTCCAAGACCTCGCGCTTCGACCAGGGCGAGACCTTCAGCGAAAGCTGGCGCATGGAACGCGCCCAGGGCCAGGACCAGCCCTGGCTGCTGGCTGGTATCCGCCAGAACGGGTGATAACTGCTGACGTAGGGCTGTTCGCTTGAGCAAGACAGAACGCCGTTTCCCTTCATGGGGAAACGGCGTTTTCGTATCTGGGTGGTATGCATGGGCCCTGTAGGAGCGAGCTTGCTCGCGAACAGTGGTTACCGGCGGGCTGCGGTGTTGGGTGTTAAGAGCGCCCTCTCCCCAACCCTCTCCCGCAAGCGGGAGAGGGGGCTGTTCGGAGTGGGTGGGGAGTTTGGAGTCATCCTGGGACGCCTAACCCCACCCCGTCATTCCCGCGAACGCGGGAACCCAGGGTTCGCGAGCAAGCTCGCTCCTACGAAAAGCAAAAGCAGCTCTGCTCTGGCTTTTGCTCTTGGGATTTCCAGAGAAACATCCGCGCGCACCGGAACGCCCCTTCAGAAGGCCGAGCGAAACCCCCGCTCAGGAGGTCATGCGACATGGATGTCGCGAGAGCCCCGCGGGCTACAGGGACGTACCCTCGGGGCGGGCCTCCGTGGCGGGGGAGTTCGTGAGGGTAGCCCGGCTTTATCGGGCCCGTATGTTGGGGCAAGCCTTTTTGGTTCCTTTTGTGGCGTTTGACAAAAAGGGACTCGCCCGAGGGGGCGAAACAAAAAACATCCGAGCACGCCGAAGCGGCGCAAACACACCCAAACAAGAAGTCTCTGGGTTCCCGCGTTCGCGGGAATGACGG
>NZ_FOLS01000046.1:0-16762 GCF_900112375.1 Pseudomonas citronellolis
CTGGTCGTGCACTCGGATCGTGGTAGCCAGTACGCCAGCGAGGTTTATCGCGCGCTGCTCAAGCGGCATGGCCTGGTCTTGAGCATGAGCCGCAAGGGAAATTGCTGGGACAACGCGGTCATGGAACGCTTCTTCCTGAACCTGAAAATGGAGCGGGTCTGGCAACGTGACTACGCCAACCATGCTGAGGCTATGACCGACATTGCCGACTACATCGTCGGCTTCTACAACAACGTGCGCCTGCACTCCAGCCTAGGCTATCTGCCACCCACCCGCTACGAGCGCAGGCCACCCAGACAACCTATCGAAGTGTCCGAAATTATTTGACCACCACAGAGCGCCCTCTCCCCAACCCTCTCCCGCAAGCGGGAGAGGGGGCTGTTCGGAGCGAGCGGGGAATTTGGAGTCATCCTGAAACTCCTTACTATCCTCGTCATTCCCGCGAACGCGGGAACCCAGTGACGGATGGCTGGGTTCGCGAGCAAGCTCGCTCCTACGAAGAGCACCTCGGCGCAGCCGTCAGGACAGGGTGTGAGGCCAACCCGTAGGAGCGGATCTCATCCGCGAATCGCGCCGATACCTCCGGCTAACCACCTGTAGGAGCGGGCCCTGCCCGCGATTCGCGCGCAACGCGCGCGCCCACGAGCGCATCGGTGTCAGAGATCGATCACCAGCCGCGCCGTGCGGGCGCGCGATACGCAGAGCATCAGGCTCTGCTGCGAAGCCTTTTCCGCGTCGCTCAGGTACTGGTCGAAATGCTCCGCCTCGCCTTCGAGGATGGCCGTCTCGCAGGTGCCGCAGACGCCCTCGCGGCACAGGCACTCGACCTTGGCCGCCTTCACGTTCTCGATGGCCTGGAGGATGGTCATGCCCTCCTCCACCCGCAGTTCGCGGCCGGAGCGGGCCAGCACCACGGTGAAGGCGGCGCCTTCGGCCGGGGCGGCGGCGAACTGTTCCCAGTGCACGCGCTCGTCCGCGATGCCGGCTGCCTTGGCGCCTTCGATCACCGCGTCGATCAGCGGCTTGGGCCCGCACACGTACACATGGGCATCCCCGGCCAGGCCGGCGAACAGCGCCGCCAGGTCGAGCTTGCGCCCCAGGCTGTCGATGTAGAAGCGCACTTGCCCGGCGTGCGGGCCCTGCTCCAGTTCGGCCTGGAACGCGCCGTGCTCCGGGCTGCGGAAGGCGTAGTGCAGCTCGTAGGGCGTGTCGCCGCCCTCCAGATCGTGCAAGTGGGCGAGGAACGGGGTGATGCCGATGCCGCCGGCGATCAGCACGTGGCGCCCGGCGCTCGGGTCCAGGGCGAACAGGTTGTTCGGCGTGGAAATGCTCAGCCGGGTGCCGACTTCCACTTGCTGGTGCATGAAAGCCGAGCCGCCCCTGGACTGCTCTTCCAGGCGCACGCCGATCTGGTAGTGGCTGAGGTCGCGCGGGTCGCTCATCAGCGAGTAGGCGTTGCTGAAACTGCCACCGTCGGCATCCCGCACGATCACATGACTGCCGCCGCTGAACGCCGGCAGCGGCTGGCCGTCCTCGCGCACCAGGGTGAAGCGCTTGATCAGCGGCGTCGCCTGTTCCACCGCGCTGACGCGGACGCTGAACATCTCGTATTTGTTGGCCATCATTCACCTCGACTGCATGGGCGAGCGGCAGGCCCTGCCGCTCGCCGTGACCTCTCCCCCGCTCAGACGGCGAGGCACAGGTACTTGATTTCCAGATAGTCCTCGATGCCGTACTTGGAGCCCTCGCGGCCCAGGCCGGACTGCTTCACCCCGCCGAACGGCGCCACCTCGTTGGAGATCAGCCCGGTGTTGATGCCGACCATGCCGTATTCGAGGCGCTCGGCCACCTTGAACACGCGGCCGACGTCGCGGCTGTAGAAGTAGGCGGCCAGGCCGTACTGGGTGGCGTTGGCCAGCGCGATCACCTCGGCGTCGCTGGAGAAGCGCACCAGCGCCGCCACCGGGCCGAAGATTTCCTCCTCCAGCAGCGCCATGCCCGGGCGGATGCCGGCCAGCACCGTGGGCTCGAAGAAGCCGCCGCCCAGTTCGTGGCTGCGGCCGCCCAGCACCAGCTCGGCGCCCTTGCCGACGGCGTCGTCGATCAGGCTACGCACCTTGGCCACCGCCTTGTCGCTGATCAGCGGGCCGACCTGGGTGCCCTCGACGCTGCCGTGGCCGACCTTCAGCCCGCGCACGCGCTCGACGAAGCGGGCGGTGAAGCGCTCGTACACCGCGTCGTGCACGTAGAAGCGGTTGACGCACACGCAGGTCTGCCCGGCGTTGCGGTACTTGGCGATCAGCGCGCCTTCCACCGCCGCGTCGATGTCGGCGTCGTCGAAGACGATGAAGGGCGCGTTGCCGCCCAGCTCCAGGGAGACCTTCTTGATGGTCTCGGCGCACTGGCCCATCAGCAGGCGGCCCACCGGGGTGGAGCCGGTGAAGGTCAGCTTGCGCACCAGCGGGTGGCCGGTGAGCTGCGCGCCTATGGCCACGGCATCGCCGGTGACGATGTTCAGCAGCCCCGCCGGCAGCCCGGCGCGCTCGGCCAGTTCGGCCAGCGCCAGGGCGCTGAACGGCGTCTCGTTGGCCGGCTTGAGCACCACGCTGCAGCCGGCGGCCAGGGCCGGGGCGACCTTGCGGGTGATCATCGCCGCCGGGAAGTTCCACGGGGTGATGGCCGCGCATACGCCGATGCCCTGCTTGATCACCAGCAGGCGCTTGTCGTTGCTCGGGCTGGGGATGACGTCGCCGTAGATGCGCTTGCCTTCCTCGGCGAACCACTCGACGAAGGAGGCGGCGTAGCGGATTTCGCCCAGGGCCTCGTGTAGCGGCTTGCCCTGCTCGAAGGTCATCAGCCGGGCCAGGTCGTCTTCATGCTCCAGCAGCAGCTCGAACCAGCGGCGCAGCACCTGGGCGCGCTCCTTCGCGGTCTTCGCGCGCCAGCCTTCCAGGGCGGCGTCGGCGGCCTCGATGGCGCGAATGGTCTCGGCGCCGCCCATCAGCGGCACCTGGCCGAGCAGCTCGCCGCTGGCCGGGTCGGTCACCACGACGCTGCGGCCGTCGTCGGCGTCGCACCAGGCGCCGGCGATGTAGGCCTGCTGGCGGAACAGTTTCGAATCGTTGAGTTTCACGCAAGTCTCTCCAGGCAGCGCCGCCGGTCACGCGGGCCGGCGGCGCTGGCCATCAGTCTTCCAGGTGGGCGACGGCGATCAGGTTGTGGAAGTGGGCGATGCCGTGCTCGCTGATGCCGCTGCGCT
The DNA here is from genome assembly GCF_900112375.1 of Pseudomonas citronellolis. Classification (GTDB taxonomy): domain Bacteria; phylum Pseudomonadota; class Gammaproteobacteria; order Pseudomonadales; family Pseudomonadaceae; genus Pseudomonas; species Pseudomonas citronellolis. Next base: position 3,260 of record NZ_FOLS01000046.1, read on the forward strand.
GCTTGTCCACCATGATCCGGCCCTGGCCGCGGTAGCCGCGGGACTTCAGGCCCTTCTGCACGCTTTCCACCAGGCGCAGGTCCTCGGGGCGGAACACGTCGCGGTACCACTCCACCAGCACCTTCTGCTCCTCGGTCAGTTCCTTGTCGAGGAAGTAGATGTCGTAGTGCTGCAGGGTGGTCTCGGCGTCCACCGGGAACTCGTAGATCACGGTCATGAAGTTGGCGCCCGGCGGCACGTTGAACATGGTGCACGGCCAGGCCCAGAAGCCGGCGAAGGACGGATCGCTGACCGATTCGTCGACCTTGAACGACTGCTCCGAGGACTTGGCGATGCCGTACTGCAGGCTCCAGTTGCCGTGCAGGGTGTGGCCGTACTGGCCGACGTCCACCGAGTCGGCGAAGCTCGGGTGCGCCGGGCCGCAGTGGTAACACTCCAGGTAGTTGTCGACGATGGACTTCCAGTTGGCCGGGGTGCTGGTGACGAAACGCGCCGCCAGCTGCAGGTCGTCGATCACCGCGCAGGCCTGGCGCATGCGCGCCTGCAGGCCCGGCAGCTGGTCTTCGACGCTGCCGGCGTCGTTGTCCATGTTGATGAAGATGAAGCCGGCGTATTCCTCCACGCGCAGCGGCACCAGGCCGTAGTCGCCCTTGTCGAAGCCCTGCACGGCGTCGCAGTTGCGCACGTGGGTCAGCTCGCCGTCGAGCTTGAAGGTCCAGGCGTGGTACGGGCAGGCGATGACGTTCTTGGCCTTGCCGCTGCCTTCCAGCAGCTGGTGGCCGCGGTGCGGGCAGACGTTGTAGAAGGCCCGCAGCACGCCGTCGCGGCCGCGCACCACGATGATGCTTTCGCCGATCACTTCGCGGGTGATGTAGGCGTTGTTCTCCGCCACTTCGCTGCGGTGCCCCACGCAGATCCAGCTGCGGGCGAAGATGTTTTCCTTCTCGTGCTCGTACACCGCCTTGCTGGTGTAGAAGTGCGCGGGGATGGTGAAGGCTTCTTCGTGGTTGGCGCAGAAATCGGCTGGCAGGCGCTGGAAGTCGTTCATCGGTTGGTCTCCGGTTTCAGGCACGGGCGTCGCCGTGCTTTTTACTTATTGGTTAACGGATATCTGTTGGTTAACAAACCGGGCAAAAAAATTTGCCGCGGGGTGCCCGCCTCCACCCGGGAGGCGGGCCGTATCGCTTACTGCGCGGGCGCCGCGGCGGCCACCGGCTGCGGCTCTGCATGGGGCTCCTCGCCGGCCAGGCGGGTGGCCTCTTCCTCGATCAGGTGCGCCGGCATCGAGCCGTAGTCCTGCACCATCCACTTGAGGAAGCCGTAGATCTTCACCAGCAGGATCGCCATGAACGGGATGGCGGTGAGCACCACCGCGGTCTTCATGGTCGACAGCGAGGCCTTGGCGAACAGCATGGCCAGCGGCACCAGAGTCAGGGTCACGCACCAGAACAGCCGGTGGGTCGGCGTCGGGTCGTCGCCTTCCTGCAGGTTGCGGGTGCTGGTGGCGGCCACCGCGTAGGCCGCGGCGTCCATGTGCGAGGCGCAGAACACCGCCATGATGAACAGGTACACGGCGAGGAACGCCTTGCCCATCGGCAGGGCCGCCAGCAGCGCTTCCACCGCGCTCTCGCCGCCGTGCTCGCTGAGGATCTTCGGCACGTCGATGGCGCCGCTGATGAACTGGTGCATGCTGTAGCTTTCCAGCGCGCCGAAGAAGAACCAGCAACCGAAGCTACCGCCCATCAGCAGGGCGAACACCACTTCCCTGATCTGCCGGCCGCGCGACACGCGGGTCACGAACATGGCCACGCCGGGCGCGTAGGACACCCACCAGAGCCAGTAGAACACCGTCCAGTTGCGGGTGAAGGCGCCGTCCCCGGCCGGGTCGGTGAACAGGCTCATGTGCACGTAGTTCTGGATCATCAGGCCCACGGCGTTGGCCGTGTTGTTGATGGTGAACTGCGTCGGGCCGACCAGCAGCACCACCGCGGCGAACACCAGGGCGCCGTAGCAGACCATCTTGCTCAGGTGCTGCAGGCCGCCGTCGATGCCGATGTAGGAGCTGAGCGAAAAGAGCACGGCGATCACGCCGATGACCATCAGCTGCACCATGAAGGTGTCCGGCGTGCCGACCAGGCCGGAGAGGCCGCGGGTCAGGGTCGAGGCGGTCAGCGCCAGGGACACGGTGAGCGCGCCCATCATGGTCAGCAGGAAGATCAGGTCCACCGCGCGGCCGACCGGGCCGGTGGCCTTGAAGCCGGTGACGGCTTCGACGATGGAGGCCAGGTTCAGGCCGCTCTTCTTGCGCACGTGGAAGTGGTAGGCCATGGCCAGCGAGGCCAGGGCGTAGATCGACCAGGCGCTGATGCCCCAGTGGAAGAACGAGTAGCTGACGCTGTATTCCAGCGCCTGGGCCGACTCGGGAACCATGTTCAGGCCGGGGGTCTGGTAGTAGTAGGCCCACTCCATCACGCCCCAGTACAGGGTCGAGGAACCCATGCCGGCGCAGATGAACATGAACACCCAGGTGGCGGTGGAATACTCCGGCTTGCCACTGCCCAGGCGGATGTGGCCGTACTTGCTGAAGGCCAGGTACAGCACCACCAGGGAGCTGGAGAACACCAGCAGCTGCACGCTGGTGCCGAAGGTGCGGGTGGAGAGTTCGAACAGGGTGTTGGCCAGCTGCCCGGACTGTTCCGGGAACGCGGCCAGGCCGACCACGGTGAGCAGCACGGCGACGAGGCTTACGGTAATCAGGAACACATCAATCTTTTTGTTCTTGTGCGACATCAATCGACTCCTGGAGCTATGGAAGTCTCCCCGCCCGCGGGTAGGCAAATCCCGTCTGTGGGTGGGAAGGGTTGTTTCGTTCGGCTGTGCTTGCTTTTCCTTCTGTAAACCTTAAGTTAACCAAAACCCAATGGTTAACATTGTGCCCGCAACGCTTTCTCCCTGCAAGCCTGAAGCGCAGGTCTCATGGGGCTTTCCGGATGATTGGCGGCCCGCTGCGCCTTCCCGTTGCGCAGCGGGCCGCCGGGTAACTCAGCCGGCGACGCGCGCGGCGATGGCCTCGCCCACTTCCTGGGTGGAACGCTGGCCGCCCATGTCGCGGGTCACCTCGCCTTCGGCGATGACCTGCTCGATGGCCGCGAGGATGTCGTCATGAGCGGCGCGGTAGCGCGCATCGCCCTGGCCGAGGAAGTCCAGCATCAGCGCGCCGGACCAGATCATGGCGATGGGGTTGGCGATGTTCTTGCCGTAGATGTCCGGCGCCGAGCCGTGCACCGGCTCGAACAGCGAGGGGAACTTGCGCTCGGGGTTGAGGTTGGCCGAGGGCGCGATGCCGATGGTGCCGGCGCAGGCCGGGCCGAGGTCGGAGAGGATGTCGCCGAACAGGTTGGAGGCCACCACCACGTCGAAGCGCTCCGGCTGCAGCACGAAGCGCGCGCAGAGGATGTCGATGTGCTGCTTGTCCCAGGTGATCTGCGGGTAGTTGGCGGCCATGGCCTCGGTGCGCTCGTCCCAGTAGGGCATGCTCACGGCCATGCCGTTGGACTTGGTGGCCGAGGTCAGGCGCTTGCGCTCGCGGCTCTGGGCCAGGTCGAAGGCGTACTTGAGGATGCGGTCGACGCCGCGGCGGGTGAACACCGATTCCTGCAGCACGAACTCGTTCTCGGTGCCTTCGAACATGCGCCCGCCCAGGGACGAGTACTCTCCCTCGGTGTTCTCGCGGATCACCACGAAGTCGATGTCGCCGGGCTGCTTGTTGGCCAGCGGGCACGGCACGCCGGGGAACAGGCGCACCGGGCGGATGTTCACGTACTGGTCGAACTCGCGGCGGAACTTCAGCAGCGAGCCCCACAGGGAGATGTGGTCGGGCACCTTGTCCGGCCAGCCGACGGCGCCGAAGTACAGGGCGTCGAAGCCCTGCAGCTGCTGGAACCAGTCGTCGGGCATCATCTTGCCGTGCTGCAGGTAGTAATCGCAGCTGGCCCACTCGAAGTGCTCGAACTCCAGCGCCAGGCCGTGTTTGGCGGCCGCCGCCTGGACGACGCGCAGGCCTTCGGGGAGGACTTCGTTGCCGATGCCGTCGCCGGCGATGGCGGCGATGCGATAGGTCTTGCTCATGCTGGGCACACTCTTGTGGCTGTAGGGCTTGTCGTGCCGACCATGCTATAAGCGCCATTCGAAAACATAATCCCGCTTTCCATGGATTCTTAAGACACGAATCGTGAACAATCTGCCGAACCTGGAAGACCTCGCCGTCTTCGTCCAGGTCGCCAAGCGCGCGAGCTTCGCCGCCGCCGCCAGCGAGCTGGGCATGTCCACCGCCTTCATCAGCAAGCGCATCCGCCTGCTCGAGCAGAACCTCGGCGTGCGCCTGCTGCACCGCACCACCCGGCGGGTGTCGGTGAGCGAGGACGGCGAACGGGTGTACCACTGGGCGCTGCGCATCCTCGATTCGGTGCAGCGCATGGGCGACGAGGTCTCGGCGCTGCACCGCGAGCCCAGCGGCCAGCTGCGCATCGCCAGCAGCCTGGGCCTGGGCCGGCGCTTCGTGGCCCCGGCGCTGTCGGAGCTGGCGGCGCGCTACCCGCAGCTGGACATCCGCCTGGACGTCCACGACCGCCTGGTGGACCTGGTGGCCGAGGGCGTGGACCTGGACATCCGCGTGGGCAACGAGATCGCCGCCAACCTCATCGCCAAGCCCCTGGCGAAGAACCGCCGGGTGCTCTGCGCGGCGCCGGCCTACCTGGAACGCCGCGGCACCCCGCGCAGCCTGGCCGAGCTGACCAGCCACGACTGCCTGGTGATCAAGGAGCGCGACCACCCCTTCGGCGTCTGGCACCTGGAGGGGCCCAGCGGCGAGGAGAACGTGAAGGTCACCGGTCCGCTGTCATCCAACCACGGCGAAGTGGTGCACCAGTGGTGCCTGGACGGCCGCGGCATCCTCCTGCGCTCCTGGTGGGACGTGCACGACAGCCTGGCCGACGGCCGCCTGGTGCAGGTGCTGCCGGAATACCAGCAGCAGGCGGACATCTGGGCGGTGCACGCCGCGCCCCTGGCCAGCTCGGCCAGGGTGCGGGTGGCAGTGGAATTCTTCCGCCAGTATTTCGCCGAGCGCTACACGCTGCCGGACAGTTGAGCAGAGAAGGCTGAAGGCTGAAGGCTTTTCGTAGGAGCGAGCTTGCTCGCGAACGGTGTTCACCGCTGGCAGTTGCGGTGATGGGTATCGCTTCGCTCAACACCATCCTACGGGTCTTGTGCTTACCGGAGGGGGTAGGAGCGGACTCCGTCCGCGATTGTGCTCCCCGTCGGCAATGGTGTTTCGGGTTGCCTCCTTACCCTCACCCCAGCCCTCTCCCAGAGGGAGAGGGGGCTGTCCTGAGCGGAGTGGAAGTCAGGCTTCATCCTGATAGTTCCGCTTGCCTGCAGCTGCGTATCAGGATGACGCCGAACTCAACGACCGCACCATACGGCCCCCTCTCCCTTCAGGGCGGGGCGCGCAGCCGAGGGCTGGGGAGAGGGCCCGCGGTCACGCCTCGCTCAAAAACAACCGGCGTGCACCGCCCTCCTCAAACCTCCGGCAACGCCCAATCGATCGGCGTCTTGCCATTCTGCTCGAGGAACTTGTTGGTCCGGCTGAAATGCCCGTTGCCGAGGAAGCCACGGTAGGCCGACAACGGCGACGGATGGGCGGACTTGAGGATCAGGTGCTTGCGCGGGTCGATCAGCTTCTGCTTGCTCTGCGCGTGGGAGCCCCAGAGCAGGAAGACCACGCCGTCGCAGCGCTCGTTGACCACCTCGATCACCCGGTCGGTGAACTGCTGCCAGCCGGCCTGGGCGTGGGAGCCGGCGCGGGCCTGCTCCACCGTCAGCGAGGTGTTGAGCAGCAGCACGCCCTGCTCCGCCCAGTGCTGCAGGTAGCCGTGGCTGGGAATGGGGACGTTCAGGTCGCGCTGCAGCTCCTTGTAGATGTTCTGCAGCGACGGCGGCGCCGGCACCCCCGGCTGCACCGAGAAGCACAGGCCGTGGGCCTGGCCGGGACCGTGGTAGGGGTCCTGGCCGATGATCACCACCTTCACCTTGTCCAGCGGCGTGGAGTCGAGGGCGTTGAAGATCAGCGGGCCCGGCGGGTAGATCACCTTGCCGGCGGCCTTCTCCTTGCGCAGGAATTCGCCCAGCTCGCGCATGTACGGCTTGTCGAACTCCTCGCGCAGGGCACTCTTCCAGCTCTCTTCCAGTTTGATACGATCGTCGGTCTCGGTCATGGGACACCTGATGGAACATGGCCGCCGCACCCTAAGAAAAGCTCCCGCCCCTTGTCAATGCGGCAAAGTCCATGGATCCCTCGGAAAGCTCTCCTGCCATCCCCCCTGCCGACGCCGTGCGCTTCGCGCTGTACAACCGTTTCCTCAAGGGCGAGGCCAAGGTGCCGCAGATGCCCGAGTCGCACCTGCGCGTGCGCCGCCTGCTGGGCGATGCGCGTACTTCGCTGGAGCAACTGGCGCGGGTGATCAACGCCGACCCGCCGCTGGCCGCCTACCTCATGCAGTTCGCCGAGAGCCCGCTGCTGCGCGGCGCACGCCCCTGCGCCTCGCTGCGCGACGTTTTGGCGCGCCTGGGCACGCGGCGCCTGGGCAACCTGGTGCTGGGCTTCTCCCTGCGCAACCTCTACATCGGCAAGGAACGCATCCTCCAGCAGATGTTCCGCGCGCGCTGGAACGCCGCCCGCGAGCGCGCCGCCTACAGCGCCCTGCTCGCCCAGCACAGCCAGGTGGCCGAGGCCGACGACGCCATCCTCGGCGGCCTGCTGCAGGACGTCGGCAGCCTGCCGCTGCTGGCCGAGCTGGAGCGCTGGCCGCAGTACCCGCGCGACGCCGAGTCGCTGCAGCGCCTGTGCGAGCAGCTGTCCGGCGACATCGGCGTGGTCATCATGACCGTCTGGAAGCTGCCCACCCTGACCATCGAATGCGCCCGCCAGCGCAGCCGCTGGGAGCGCGAGCACGACGGCGCGGCCGACCTCGCCGACCTGGTGCAGGTGGCCGAGCAACTGCGCAATCCGGCCCTGGCCGGCGACGCCCTGGCCGAGCTGCCGGCCTTCCGCCGCCTGGCGCAGAACTGCCCGGCGCTGCAACAGCCCATCCCGCAGCTGCGCACGCAGTTGAACGAAGAAGTGAAGCTCTGGCAGCGCCTGCTCGCCGGCCGCTGAGCCTCAGCCCTGGTGCAGCGCCCGGTAGTGGCTGGGCGCCATCCCCACCACCCGCTTGAACAGCCGCGAGAAGTAATAGGCATCGGCATAGCCGAGCTGCTCGGCCACCTGGCGCACCTCCAGGTGGCCCTGGTCGAGCAGGCGGCAGGCATGGGTCATCTTCAGCCGGATGAAGTCCTGGATCGGCGCCTGGCCGGTCAGGACGCGGTAGGTCTTGGCGAAGTGGAAGCGCGACAGGCGGAACTGCGCGGCCAGCTCGTCGAGGTTGAGGCTGCTGTCCAGGTGCTCGCGCATCAGCGCCTGCACCGCCTCGATGTCCAGCACCGCGCCGGACTTCAGCCGGGCGCGCACCGGGCGCAGCGCCAGGGAGGTCAGCAGGGCCTGCAGCAGGTGCGCGGCATGGATGAAGTGCGGCAGGCTCAGGCCCTGGCGGCGCAGCGCCAGCAACGCGTCGAACTCCCCGCGCAGGCGCGGCTGCACGCCCACCCGCAGGCGCGGCGAGGAGCCCAGCGGGCGCAGGAACTCCTCGGCCAGGGCGCCGTCCAGGTGCACCCAGTAGATCGACCAGGGCCGCCCGGGCGCGGCGCCATAGGCGTGGGCCAGGCCCTTGGGCAGCACCAGCAGGTCGCCAGCCAGCACCTCGAATCGTCCATCCGCGCAGGTCAGCCAGCCCTCCCCCGCGTTGCAGTAGATCAGCAGGTGGTCGTCCGGCGCCTGGCGCTCCATGCGGTGCCCGGCGGCGGCCGGGTAATAGCCCAGCGCCAGCGGGTAGCAGGCCTGGCCCAGCGGGTGCCGGGCCAGGGCGCGGCGCAGGCGCGGCGGGGTGATGAAGCGGACGCCCTGCTGCGGCAGGGGCCAGGCCGAGAGAAGCGGGCTGCCGGACATGCAAAGGGATACCCAGGGAAGTCGATCCAGTGCCAAGATCGTCCATCCCCGAGGCAAGATCGTCAATCCACAGCGGGGCCCGCCTCGCGCTATAACCGTGGCAGGCTGTCCCACTCCACAAGAACAAACCGAGGAAGCTCCATGGAATTCGATCTCAGCGAAGAACAGCGCCTGCTGGTGGAAAGCGCCAAAGCCTTCGCCCGCCACGAACTGGCGCCGCACGCCGCGGACTGGGACCGCGAGCACCACTTCCCGGTCGACGTTATCCGCCGCGCCGCCGAGCAGGGCTACCTCGGCCTCTACATCGCCGAAGACGACGGCGGCCTGGGCCTGTCGCGGCTGTCCGCGTCGCTGATCTTCGAGCAACTGGCCGCCGGCTGCGTGGCCACCACCGCCTACATCACCATCCACAACATGGCCGCCTGGATGCTCGCCAGCTTCGGCGACGCCGCACTCAAGGAGCAATGGCTGCCCGGGCTGATCGGCGGCGAGTCGCTGGCCTCCTACTGCCTCACCGAGCCGGACGCCGGCTCCGACGCCGCGCACCTGCGCACCCGCGCCCGCCGCGACGGCGAGGAATACGTGCTGGACGGCGCCAAGACCTTCATCTCCGGCGCTGGCAGCACCGACGTGCTGATCGTCATGGCGCGCACCGGCGCGGACGGCGCCAAGGGCATCTCCTGCTTCCTGGTGCCGGCCAACGCCGAGGGCATCCGCTACGGCCGCAACGAGGACAAGATGGGCTGGAAGGCCCAGCCCACCCGCACCATCACCTTCGAGGGCGTGCGCATCCCGGCGGGCAACCGCATCGGCCCGGAAGGCCAGGGCTTCGTCTACGCCATGAAGGGCCTGGACGGCGGCCGCCTGAACATCGCCAGCTGCTCCCTGGGCGCGGCCCAGGCGGCGCTGGAGCAGTCGCTGCGCTATGTCGAGGAACGCAAGCAGTTCGGCAAGGCCCTGGCCGAGTTCCAGGCCCTGCAGTTCAAGCTGGCCGACATGCTCACCGACCTCACCGCCAGCCGCCAGATGGTGCGCCTGGCCGCGCACAAGCTGGACCACAAGGACGCCGAGGCGACGCTGTACTGCGCCATGGCCAAGCGCTTCGCCACCGACCGCTGCTTCGCCCTGTGCAACGAGGCCCTGCAGTTGCACGGCGGCTACGGCTACCTCAACGACTACCCGCTGGAGCGCTGGGTGCGCGACAGCCGCGTGCACCAGATCCTCGAAGGCACCAACGAAATCATGCGGGTGATAGTCGCGCGCCGCCTGCTGGACCAGGGCGGCATGCTCGACCGCCTGCTGTAGCGCCTTTGATCTTCGTAGGAGCGAGCTTGCTCGCGAACCTGTCGCAATTGTTCGCGAGCAAGCTCGCTCCTACGAAAAGCGGAAAGCGGAAAGCACGAAGCCCCGTAGGATGGGTTGAGCGAAGCGATACCCATCACCCTGCCCAACACGCAGGCTCAATCCATCCTACGAGGAGCGAGCGCCGCGCAGAAAGATGGAAAAAACGCCCGCCCAGGCGGTCCAATCCGAACGCAACGGACATGGACGCCCGGGCCCGGGCCCCCTAGAGTCCCCGCATACCCCGGCGCCGGCCCCGGCCCGCGCCCTGCCAAGGAGAACCCCATGAGCACCGCAGTCGAACCCTACAAGCCCGGCCACTTCGACCTGACCCACAAGCTCACCGTGGAGAAGCACGGCCACACCGCGCTGGTCACCATCAACCACCCGCCGGCCAACACCTGGGACCGCGACTCGCTGATCGGCCTGCGCCAGCTCATCGAGCACCTCAACCGCGACGACGACATCTACGCCCTGGTGATCACCGGCCAGGGGCCGAAGTTCTTCTCCGCCGGCGCCGACCTGAACATGTTCGCCGACGGCGACAAGGCCCGCGCCCGCGAGATGGCCCGGCGCTTCGGCGAAGCCTTCGAGGCGCTGCGCGACTTCCGCGGCGTGTCCATCGCCGCGATCAACGGCTACGCCATGGGCGGCGGCCTGGAATGCGCCCTGGCCTGCGACATCCGCATCGCCGAGCGCCACGCGCAGATGGCCCTGCCCGAAGCCGCGGTGGGCCTGCTGCCGTGCGCCGGCGGCACCCAGGCGCTGGCCTGGCTGGTCGGCGAAGGCTGGGCCAAGCGCATGATCCTCTGCGGCGAGCGGGTGGACGCCGAGACCGCCCAGCGCATCGGCCTGGTCGAGCAGGTGGTGGACAGCGGCGAGGCCCGCGGCACCGCCCTGCTGCTGGCGACCAAGGTGGCGCGGCAGAGCCCGGTGGCGGTGCGCACCATCAAGCCGCTGATCCAGGGCGCCCGCGAGCGCGGCCCGAACACCTGGCTGCCGGAGGAGCGCGAGCGCTTCGTCGACCTGTTCGACGCCGACGACACCCGCGAGGGCGTCAACGCCTTCCTGGAGAAACGCGAACCGAACTGGCGCAACAAGTAAGGATGACCCGATGAATGTACTTTTCGAGGAACGCCACGGCCTGCACGGCTTCCGCATCGGCATAGCGACCCTGGATGCGGAAAAGAGCCTCAACGCCCTCAGCCTGCCGATGATCGAGGCGCTGCTGCAGCGCCTGCAGATCTGGCGCGACGACCCGCACATCGCCTGTGTGCTGCTGCGCGGCGCCGGCACCAAGGCCTTCTGCGCCGGCGGTGACGTGCGCAAGCTGGTCGACGCCTGCCGCGAACACCCCGGCGAGGTGCCGGAACTGGCGCGGCGCTTCTTCGCCGACGAATACCGCCTCGACCACCTCATCCACAGCTACGGCAAGCCGCTGCTGTGCTGGGCCCACGGCTACGTGATGGGCGGCGGCATGGGCCTGATGCAGGGCGCCGGGGTGCGCATCGTCACCCCGTCCAGCCGCCTGGCCATGCCGGAGGTGAGCATCGGCCTGTACCCGGACGTCGGCGCCAGCTGGTTCCTCGCCCGCCTGCCGGGACGCCTGGGCCTGTTCCTGGGCCTGGGCGCCACCCAGATGAACGCCCGCGACGCGCTGGACCTGGACCTGGCCGACCGCTTCCTGCTGGACAACCAGCAGGAAGACCTGATCACCGGGCTGATCCAGCTGAACTGGCGCGAACAGCCCGAGGTGCAGCTGCACAGCCTGCTCCGCGCCCTGGAGCACGAGGCCCGCGGCGAACTGCCCGAGGCCCAGCTGCTGCCGCGCCGCGAGCGCCTGGACCAGCTGCTCGACGTGGCCGACGCCAACGACGCCTGGCAGGCCCTGGCCGCCCTGCAGAACGACGCCGACGCGTTGCTGGCCAAGGCCGCGCGGACCCTGGCCAGCGGCTGCCCGCTGACCGCCCGGCTGGTCTGGGAGCAGATCCGCCGCGCGCGCCATTCGTCGCTCGCCGAGGTGTTCCGCATGGAATACGCCATGAGCCTGAACTGCTGCCGCCACCCGGAATTCCCGGAGGGCGTGCGCGCCCGGCTGATCGACAAGGACAACACGCCGCACTGGCACTGGCCACAGATCGCTGCCATACCTGAGGCAGTGGTGGACGCGCATTTCGAGGCGACCTGGGAGGGCGCGCACCCGCTGGCGGACCTGTAGCCCCGCCCCCTCCCCCGTAGGAGCGAGCTTGCTCGCGAACGCTTTTCACCGGCAGCCCCGGCGTGAGGCGGGTTCGCGAGCAAGCTCGCTCCTACGCAAAGACGTGCTTCGTGGCGTTCACCCCTGGCAACCAGAGGAGAACGCGGATGAAACAGATAGCCTTCATCGGCCTCGGCCACATGGGCGCGCCCATGGCCGCCAACCTGCTCAAGGCCGGTTACCTGCTGCGGGTCTTCGACCTGGTGCAGAGCGCCGTCGACGGCCTGGTGCCGCTGGGCGCCAGCGCCGCGCGCAGCGCCCACGACGCGGTGGACGGCGTCGATGTGGTGATCACCATGCTGCCGGCCAGCCAGCACGTCGAGGGGCTCTACCTCGGCGAGCAGGGCCTGCTGCAGCACATCGCCCCCGGCACCCTGGTGCTGGAATGCTCCACCATCGCCCCGGCCTCGGCGCGCAAGGTCCACCATGCGGCGGCGGAACGCCGGATTCCCATGCTCGACGCGCCGGTCTCCGGCGGCGTCGGCGGCGCCGTCGCCGGTACCCTCACCTTCATGGTCGGCGGCGACGCCCAGGTGTTGGAGAAGGCCAAGCCGATCTTCTCCGCCATGGGCCGCAACATCTTCCACGCCGGCAGCGACGGCGCCGGGCAGGTGGCCAAGGTGTGCAACAACCAGCTGCTGGCCATCCTCATGATCGGCACCGCCGAATCCCTGGCCCTGGGCGTGGCCAACGGCCTGGACCCGCTGGTGCTGTCCGAGATCATGCGGCGCAGCTCCGGCGGCAACTGGGCGCTGGAGGTCTACAACCCCTGGCCCGGGGTGATGGAGAACGCCCCGGCCTCGCGCGGCTACGAGGGCGGCTTCCTCAGCGCGCTGATGGCCAAGGACCTCGGCCTGGCCCAGGAGGCCGCGCAGCTCACCGGCAACAGCACGCCGCTGGGCAGCCTGGCCACCAGCCTCTACCGCCTGCTGCTCAAGCAGGGCTTCGGCGACAAGGACTTCTCGGTGGTGCAGAAGCTGTTCGACCAGGGATTGTGAAGCACAGCTTACGAGTGCATGGCGACCCGGCCGGTTTTTCCCGCGCAGGGCGTGGCCGATCATGGGCGCCATTCCGCCGTGCTACGGCCTTTGCCCTGGAGCTTAACGATGAAAATCGCCCTGATCGGTGCCACCGGCCATGTCGGCCATTATTTCCTGGAAGAAGCGCTGCGCCGCGGCCTGCTGGTGACGGCGCTGGTCCGCGACCCGGCCAAGCTGGCCGACCGCGCCGGCCTCACCGTCGTGCGCGCCGACGTCTACGACGCCGCGCAGGTGGCCAAGGCGGTTGCCGGCCATGACGTGGTCATCAGCGCCTTCAACGCCGGCTGGGGCAACCCGGACATCCGCGCCGCCCACGCCCGCGGCAGCCAGGCCATCCTCGACGGCGCCAAGGCCGCCGGGGTGAAGCGCCTGCTGGTGCTCGGCGGCGCCGGCAGCCTGGAAATCGCCCCCGGCCAGCGCCTGGTGGACAGCCCGGAATTCCCGGAAGCCTGGAAACAGGGCGCCCTGGGCGCCGCCGACGCCCTCGACCAACTGCGCGGCGAAAAGGACCTGGACTGGGCCTTCCTCAGCCCGGCCATGCTCCTCGAAGGCGAACAGCGCACCGGCAGCTTCCGCATCGGCGGCGACCAGGTGCTGTTCGACGCCAAAGGCGAAAGCCGCATCTCCCTCCCCGACCTGGCCGTGGCCATGCTCGGCGAAGCGGAACGCCCCACCCACCACCGCCAGCGTTTCACCGTGGCCTATTGACCGGAACACCGTAGGAGCGGGCCCTGCCCGCGATTTCGCGCGCAGGGCGCGCTCCTACA
>NZ_FOLS01000046.1:17157-47860 GCF_900112375.1 Pseudomonas citronellolis
CGCGCCGGTGGTTTCGGCCATCGCGGACAAGGTCCGCTCCTACGGGGAAATGCCGTGCCTCACGACGGACTGTAGGAGCGGGCCCTGCCCGCGATATCGCGCGCAGGGCGCGCTCCTACATGGGAACACCGCGGTATGGGGCAGCGTAGGGCGTATAACCGTTCGCGGTTATACGCCGCCGGCCGGAACACCGGTGCCCCATGCCGATCCGCCCTTCGTAGGAGCGAGCTTGCTCGCGAACGGGCGCGGTGCCGTGCGGTTCGCGAGCAAGCTCGCTCCTACAAAAAGCAAAGCCACGCGATCACCCCTCCCGCTTCTCCGGCGTGGCGATATCGAACCAGAACTCGAAGTCATCCAGCATCCCGAACAGCTTGGCCAGCAACAGCGGGTTGCCCGAGCTCTTCAGCTTGCCCTGGGCGATCAGCACCACCGGGTTGGCCTCCTTGAGCAGCAGGCGGTTGAGGTCGGCGCGGTCGATGGTCACCGTCTGCCCGGCGTCCTCGCTGTGCACGCCGCGGATGTTGTTCAGGTGCGAGTTCTTCAGCTCCAGCAGGTATTCCTGGCCGATGTCCGGCAGCACCAGGTTGATGGCGAAGTCCTCGCCCTCGGCCTTGCCGGCGTTCAGGCGCACGCCCAGGTAGTCGAACAGCAGTCCGGTGTCCATCGCGGCCAGGGCGTCGGCGCTGGAGGTCTTCAGCGGCGGCAGGTCGCGCGGCACGCCGTGGCGCAGCTCGTCCGCCGCGGCCAGGTAGCTGTTGCGCCAGCCGGCGTTCTCCGCCTGGTAGCCCAGCTGCTCCAGGGCGTCGGCCTGCAGGCGGCGGGCGGCCTGGTTATCCGGCTCGGCGAAGACCAGCTTGTTGACCACCTCCACCACCCAGCGGTACTCGCCCTGGTCGAAGGACTTCTGCGCCATCTGCAGCACGTGCTCGGCACCGCCCATGAACGCCACGTACTTCTTCGCCGAATCCTCCGGCGCCAGCGGATTGAGGGTGGCCGGGTTGCCGTCGTAGTAGCCCAGGTACTTGTTCACCACCGCGCGCACGTTGTGGCTGACCGAGCCGTGGTAGCCGCGGTTGTACCACTCGTTGGCCAGCTCCGGCGGCAGTTGGAAGCGCTCGTGGATCTGGTTGATGGTCACGCCCTGGTTGGCCAGGTGCAGGCTCTGGTCGTTGAGGTAGCCGTAGAGGTCGCGCTGTTTCTCCAGGGTGCGGACGATGTCCTCATGCCCCCAGCGCGGCCAGTTGTGCACGGCGAACATCACCTCGGCCTGGTTGCCGTAGCGGTGCAGCGCCTCGTTGATGTACTTGCTCCAGCCCAGCGCGTCGCGGGTCTCGGCGCCGCGCAGGGTGTAGAGGTTGTGCAGGGTGCCGGTGACGTTCTCGGCCATCAGCAGGGCCTTCTGCTTCGGCAGCCAGACGTTCATCTCCGAGGGCGACTCGGTGCCGGGGGTGTTCTGGAAGGCGAAGTCGACGCCGTCGATGCGCAGCTGCTCGTCGTCCTTCTCGATCAGCCGGGTCGGCGCGATCAGGCTCATCGGCCCATGGGCGACGGCCTTGCCGATGGCCATGTCCACCAGCCCGCGCGGGCCCTGGGGCAGCTCGGTGCCGTACTGGTAGGTGGCGCGGCGCAGCATGGCGTTGCCGGCCAGCACGTTCTCCTTGATCGCCGACTCCATGAAGCCCTTGGGCGCGATGATCTGCACCTCGCCCTTGTCCACCTGTTCCTGGCTCACCAGGCCCTTCACCCCGCCGAAGTGGTCGACGTGGGCGTGGCTGTAGATGATCGCCTTGATCGGCTTCTGCCCCAGCTCCTGGCTGACCAGGGCGTAGGCGGCCTTGGAAGTGGCCGGGGTGGTCAGGGTGTCGATGATGATCCAGCCGCTGTCGCCCTGGACGAAGGTGATGTTGGCCAGGTCGAAGCCGCGCACCTGGTAGATGCCGTCGGCGACCTTGTACAGCCCGTACTTGAGGTTGAGCAGGGCCTGGCGCTGCAGGCTGGGGTTGATGCTGTCGATGTCCTGGCCGGCATCGAGGAAGCCGAAGCCGCCCAGTTGCCAGGCCACGCTGCCGTCCTCGTTGCGGATCACCAACTGTTCCGGGCGCTTGATCAGGCCCTGCTCGACCCGCGCGAAGTCGCTGCGGTCGCTGAACGGCAGCGTCTCGCGGACCTTCTGCTGCAGGGCCACGGTGAAGGCGCTGGGCGGCTTGGGCGCATCGGCGGGGTCGTCGGCGGCGAGCAGCACGGGCGACAGGCCGGCCAGCAGGACGGCGGCGGAAAGGCGCAGCATGGAAAACTCCGGTTCTTGTTATGGGAATGCCTGGCACTATGCCGGCAGGCATGGCAATAATTCCAATGCATTCCTTTACCGACCTTGATGCATACCAAGCATGACCGACCTGCGCCAGCTCCGCCATTTCGTCGCCCTCGCCGAACACGGCCACTTCGCCCGCGCCGCCGAAGCGGTGAACCTCAGCCAGCCGGCGCTCTCGCGCAGCATCCAGGCCCTGGAAAACCAGCTCGACTGCCGTCTGCTGGACCGCAACCCGCGCGGCATCAGCCTCACCGCCCACGGCCGGCTGGTGCTGGAGCACGCCCGCCGCCTGCTGGCCGGCAGCCGCGCGCTGGACAACGCGGTGAGCCAGCTGGGCAACCTGGAGGCCGGCGAACTGCGCCTGGGCGCCGGCCCCTTCCCCGCCGCGCGCCTGCTGCCGCAGACCCTCGCGGCCTTCAGCCGGGCCCACCCGCGGGTCAGCGTGGCGCTGGCCATCGAGAACTGGCAGCTGCTGCACCGGCGCCTGCTGGACGATGAGCTGGAACTGTTCGTCGCCGACTGCCGCGAACTGCAGGGCGACCCGCGCCTGGACATCCAGCCGCTGCGCGAGCACGACAGCCTGCTGTTCTGCCGCCCCGGCCACCCGCTGCTGGCGCGCGGGCGCCTGGCCATCGACGACCTGCGCGACTACCCGCTGGCCGGCCCGCGCCTGCCGCGCGACGCCCACCAGCGACTGGCGCGCAGCCTGGGCCGCGAGCAGCCGCTGGACGTGCAATGCGACGACGTGCTGATGCTCAAGGAACTGGTGCGCGGCAGCGATGTGCTGTGCCTGGCGGTGGCCGACGTGGTGGCCGCCGACGTCGCCGCCGGGCGCCTGGCCACCCTGCCCTGGCCGCGCCAGGCCGGCGACGCCGCGCTGCGCGGCTCGGCCTACGGCCTGGTGCGCCACGCCAGCCGCAGCCTGTCGCCGGCGGCGCAGGCATTCGTCGAGCTGTTGCTGCAGGTCGACGGCCAGCCCATCGAGGGCCCGGCGCAGAACGACTGACGGCACCCGAAGGTGCCGTCAGCAGGGGCATCAGCGATGCCAGTAGTAGCCGGGGGCCGGGGCGTAGCGCACCGGCGGCGGCGGAGGCGCGTAGTAGCGATGGCCGCCGCGCCAGCCGCCATGGTCATGTTCGTAGACCACGCAGCCGGACAGCGGCAGGAACAACAGCAGGGCAACGAGAAGGCGACGCATGGCTAACTCCTGATCGGCATCCGCTTCGAATCAGCGGCTTATACGATCAGACCCGGCGCCCCGGCGGCGGTGCCCGGCTACAGGGTAAAGCTTATGTAAATCACGGATTTACCCGCAGCGCGGGCAGGTGCAGCACGCCGAAGAACAGCACCTGCAGGCGCTCCAGCCAGGGTTGCCGGCGCGCCTTCAGGCGCCGGCCCAGCAACAGCACCTCACCGGCGTGCACCGCCAGCAGCACGACCGAGAGCAACAGCAGCGGGCGGTACAGCTCGCCGAACGGGTACAGCAGGTTGACCGCGGCGGCCAGCCAGAACATGGCCAGCGCGCCCTTGGCGAAGGACAGCAGGTGCGACATGGGCGACTCCGATGGGGTGGATGGTCCGCGCAGTCTGCCGTGGGCCGCGCGCCGGCCGACACCGACTTTCGACTGGCGCACCAGGATGTGGCGGCGTGCCTCATCAGGGCGCATGGCGGCCCGGTGCAACACCCTGCCCCACGGAGCCAAGCCTTCTGCCACGGGCCCTGGGCGAAGTTGGCACGCCCCTCGCTTTGTCAGCGGCGTGCAGGAATCGCCCGCCAACGCGGGCCGGCGGCACCACAATTCGAAAATGGATGGCTAGGGTTCCGGCTCGCATGGCGAGTGACTGGTCCGAGAGCCATCGACCTCCAGCGAGGTTACACGGCGGGACAAAAGCCCGGGAGAAGAGCGCGACCTAGCCGCCCGACTCCTGCCCGCCCGACAACCAACCGGAGGTTCCCCATGCGCAAGCCCCGTCTGCCCGCCCTGCTCGCCGCAGCCCTGACAGCCCTAAGCCTCGGCGCCTCCGCCGCGCCCAAGGACAGCTTCAACCTCTGCTGGACCATCTACGCCGGCTGGATGCCCTGGGAATACGCCGCCAGCCACGGCATCGTCGACAAGTGGGCGAAGAAGTACGGCATCCAGATCAAGGTCACCCAGCTCAACGACTACATCGAATCGATCAACCAGTACACCGCCGGCCAGTTCGACGGCTGCACCATGACCAACATGGACGCCCTGACCATCCCCGCCGCCGGCGGCGTGGACTCCACCGCGCTGATCGTCAGCGACTTCTCCAACGGCAACGACGGCATCGTGGTCAAGGGCGCGGGCAAGACCGTCGCCGACCTCAAGGGCATGGACATCAACCTGGTGGAGCTGTCGGTCTCCCACTACCTGCTGGCCCGCGCCCTGGAGCACGCCGGGCTGAGCGAGAAGGACGTGAAGACCGTGAACACCTCCGACGCCGACATCGCCGCGGCCTTCAACACCGACGAGGTGCAGGCGGTGACCACCTGGAACCCGATGCTCGCCGAGGCGCGCGCCAAGCCCGACACAACCGAGGTGTTCGACTCCAGCAAGGTGCCCGGCGAGATCATGGACATGATGGTGGTCAACAGCCGGACGCTGAAGGACAACCCGGCCCTGGGCAAGGCCCTGGCCGGCGCCTGGTTCGAGACGGTGGCGCTGATGAAGGCCGACGACGCGCAAGCCAAGGCCGCCCTGGAACACATGGCCAAGGCCTCGGGCACCGACCTCGCCGGCTACCAGGCGCAGCTGGCCACCACCCGGCTGTTCGCCACCCCGGCCGAGGCCCTGGCCTTCGCCACCAGCCCGGCGCTGGCGGAAACCATGCAGCGCGTCGCGAAGTTCTCCTTCGCCCACGGCCTGCTCGGCGAAGGCGCCAAGTCGGCCGACGCGGTGGGCATGAGCTTCGCCGGCGGCGCCAGCTACGGCGACGCCGGCAACCTCAAGCTGCGCTTCGACCCGACCTACGTGCAGCTGGCCGCCGACGGCAAGCTCTGACGCGTGGTTTCTGGTTCCCCGCGTTCGCGAGGATGACGAGACGAAGCTCCTTCCCCCAGCGTCATTCCCGCGAACGCGGGAACCCAATGAAAAACAGGTAGGGAACCATGCGCCTGATCAACCTCCACCCCCAGCGCGGCGGCCGCCTGTTCTTGGTGCTGCTGCCCTTCGCCCTGCTGCTGTTCGCCTACCTCACCGGCTCGGCGGCGCGGCTGGCGGAGAACCCCAACGACAAGCTGCTGCCCGGCGTCGCGCAGATGGCCGATGCCGTCCAGCGCCTGGCCTTGCACGAAGACAAGCGCACCGGCGAAGTGCTGTTCTGGGGCGACACCAGCGCCAGCCTGCAGCGCCTCGGCCTGGGCCTGGGCATCGCCGCCCTGCTCGGCCTGGTGCTGGGCATCGCCGCCGGCAGCGTGCCGCTGTTCGGCGCGCCGCTGTCGCCGCTGCTCACGGTGCTGTCGATGATCCCGCCACTGGCGATATTGCCGGTGCTGTTCATCGTCTTCGGCCTGGGCGAGCTGTCCAAGGTGGTGCTGATCGTCATCGGCGTCGCCCCCTGCATCGCCCGCGACATCGAGCAGCGCGCCCGGGAAATCCCCAACGAGCTGCTGATCAAGGCGCAGACCCTCGGCGCCAGCACCTGGACGCTGATCCTGCGCGTGGTGCTGCCGCAGCTGCTGCCGCGCCTGCTGGTCTCGCTGCGGCTGATGCTCGGCTCGGCCTGGCTGTTCCTCATCGCCGCCGAGGCCATCGCCGCCACCGACGGCCTGGGCTACCGCATCTTCCTCGTGCGCCGCTACCTGGCCATGGACGTGATCCTGCCCTACGTGGCCTGGATCACCCTGCTCGCCTGGCTGATGGACTGGGCCCTGCGCGTGCTCACCCGGCGCGCCTTCCCCTGGTACGAAGGAGGCAAGGCATGAGCTTCATCGACGTGAACAACGTCTGGCAGGAATACGCCGGCAACGTGATCCTCGAACGCCTGAACCTGCGCGTCGCCGAAGGCGAGTTCTGCACCCTGGTCGGCGCCTCCGGCTGCGGCAAGTCCACCTTCCTGCGCCTGCTGCTGGGCCAGGAGCGCCCCAGCCGCGGCGAGCTGCTGCTGGACGGCAAGCGCCTGGCCGCCGAACCCGACCCGAGCCGCGGCGTGGTGTTCCAGCGCTACTCGGTGTTCCCGCACCTGAGCGTGCTCGACAACGTCGTCCTGGGCCTGGAGCTGCCGCGCTCGAAGCTGCTCGGCCGGCTGTTCGGCGCGGCCCGCCGCGAGGCCCGCGAACAAGCCGCCGAACTGCTGCGCAAGGTCGGCCTCGGCCATGCCCTGGACAAGTACCCCAGCGCGCTCTCCGGCGGCATGCAGCAGCGCCTGGCCATCGCCCAGGCGCTGGAGATGAAGCCGCGCGTGCTGCTGCTCGACGAACCCTTCGGCGCCCTCGACCCGGGCATCCGCAAGGACATGCACGAACTGCTGCTGCAGCTCTGGCGGGAAACCCAACTGACCGTGTTCATGGTCACCCACGACCTGTCCGAGGGCTTCAGCCTGGGCACCCGCCTGCTGGTCTTCGACAAGGTCCGCCACGACCCGCAGGCGCCCAACGCCTACGGCGCCCGCATCACCTACGACATCCCGCTCAACGCCGACCGCCGCGCGGCCCGCGCCGCCCTCCCCGCGCCCCTGGCGGCGCGCCTGGAGCAGCCGGCCGCGCCGGTGATCACCCCGGCCTACTGAGGAAACCCCATGACCGCATCCCTCGCCCTGCGCCCCACCCTCTACGAGGAAACCGTCCCCGGCGGCGGCCACACCTCCTTCGTCCTCAAGCGCGGCCATCTGCTGCGCCTGACCGACCTCGAAGGCGGCGGCAACGTCAGCCTGCTGCTGTTCAACGCCCAGGAGAAAAGCGAGCGGCTGAACCTGCCGGACAGCCTCAAGGCCCAGCACACCGCCAAGCTCAGCGCCGGCCACTGCCTGTACTCGGACATGGGCCGGGTGCTGGCGGCCATCACTGCCGACACCTGCGGCTGGCACGACAGCTTCGGCGGCGTGCTCAACGCCGCCGAGGTGCTGGAGAAGTACGGCCAGGGCCGCTACCAGGAACTGCGCAACGGCTTCCACCGCAACGGCGCGGACAACCTGCTGGTGGAAATGGGCAAGTGGGACATGCGCCTGCAGGACCTGCTGATGTGCCTGAACCTGTTCAGCCGCGTGGACGTCGACGCCGACGGCTGCTTCCGCTTCGCCGAGGGCAATTCGAAGGCCGGCGACTACGTCGAGCTGTACGCGCCCATGGACACCCTGGTGGTGCTCACCGCCCTGCAGCACCCCATGGACCCGAACCCGCGATACGCGCCCAGGCCCATCGGGCTGAGCTGGCACAAGGTCGAATCCGACGGCATCAGCGTGCTCTGCCGCACTTCGCGGCCGGAGAACGGCCGCGGCTTCCACAACACCGAACGCCTGTTCATTTGAATAGACAGAGGACACTTGCATGCCCATCAGCCACAGCGCCAAGCACCCCGAAGCCGCCGTCTCGCGCACTCTCATCAATGCCGGCGAACCCAGCCTGAGCGAACTCAAGGCCGGCCAGACCCTGCGCATCCTCGACCTGGAAGGCAACCAGGCGGTCGACACCCTGTTCTACAACGCACGCAACCCGCGCGAGCGCTACGACGTGCAGCGCACCCTGCGCAAACAGGGCAGCGTCTACCTCAGCGCCGGCAGCGTGCTCTATTCCAACCTCGGCAACCCGATGCTGAGCATCGTCGCCGACACCTGCGGCCGCCACGACACCCTCGGCGGCGCCTGCGCCCAGGAAAGCAACACGGTGCGCTACGCCCTGGACAAGCGCTACATGCACAGCTGCCGCGACAACTTCCTGCGCGCGGCCCTGCACGACGGGCGCCTGGGCAAGGCCGACATCAGCCACAACATCAACTTCTTCATGAACGTGCCGGTCACCGCCGAGGGCGGCCTGACCTTCGAGGACGGCATCTCCGCCGCCGGCAAGTACGTCGAGCTGCTCGCGCACATGGACGTCATCGTGCTGATCTCCAACTGCCCGCAGCTGAACAACCCCTGCAACGGCTGGAACCCGACGCCGGCGGAGTTGCTGGTATGGGACTGAAGCAGCCGCAAGCTGCAAGCGGCAGGCTGCAAGCGGTACGGCGCTGGCTGTTCCTGCTGTGCCAGAGCCGTTCGGGACAATGCCTGCACGGAGCCCCCGTAGGATGGGTTGAGCCCCGCGAAACCCATCGCGAATCCTCCGGCGATTGATGGGTATCGCTTCGCTCAACCCATCCTACGGAACCTGTATCCACCACGGACGACCGTGGTGCGCACCGACTGACGGCGGGACGGCCCGCCACCCCATGGGGACTTCCTCATGTTCGACAAGCTCCTGATCGCCAACCGCGGCGCCATCGCCTGCCGCATCCTGCGGACGCTTCGTGAACTGCGCGTAGGCGGCGTGGCGGTCTACGCCGAGGCCGACGCCGCCAGCCTGCACGTGCAGCAGGCCGACGAGGCCTTCGAACTGGGCGCCGGCCCCGCCGCCGGCACCTACCTCGCGGTCGACAAGATCCTCGCCGCCGCCCGCGCCAGCGGCGCCCAGGCCATCCACCCCGGCTACGGCTTCCTTTCCGAGAACGCCGCCTTCGCCGAGGCCTGCGAAGCCGCCGGCATCGCCTTCGTCGGCCCGACGCCGGAACAGCTGCGGCTGTTCGGCCTGAAGCACACCGCCCGCGCCCTGGCCCGCGAACAGGGCGTGCCCATGCTCGAAGGCACCGACCTGCTGGAAAGCCTCGACATCGCCCTCGCCGCCGCCGACCACGTCGGCTACCCGGTGATGCTCAAGAGCACCGCCGGCGGCGGCGGCATCGGCATGCGCGTGTGCCGCTCGGCGCAGGAGCTGGGCGAAGCCTTCGACGCGGTGAAGCGCCTGGGGCAGAACAACTTCAGCGATGCCGGGGTGTTCATCGAGAAATACATCCAGCGCGCCCGCCACCTGGAAGTGCAGGTGTTCGGCGACGGCGCCGGCGAGGTCATCGCCCTCGGCGTGCGCGACTGCTCGGTGCAGCGGCGCAACCAGAAAGTGCTGGAGGAAACCCCGGCGCCGAACCTGCCAACGGGCATGGCCGACGAGCTTTGCGCAGCGGCCATCCAGTTGGCCAAAGCGGTCAGCTACCGCAGCGCCGGCACCGTGGAATTCGTCTACGACAGCGAGGCCGAGCGCTTCTATTTCCTCGAAGTGAACACCCGCCTGCAGGTGGAGCACGGCGTCACCGAGCAGGTCTGGGGCGTCGACCTGGTGCGCTGGATGATCGAACTGGCCGCCGGCTGCCTGCCGCCGCTGGCCGAACTGGCCGCCGCGCTCAAGCCCAGCGGCCACGCCATCCAGGCGCGCCTGTACGCCGAGGACCCGGGCCGCGACTTCCAGCCCAGCCCCGGCCTGCTCACCGCCGTGCGCTTCCCGCCGGCCGACGGCCAGGCCCTGCGTATCGACACCTGGGTGGAAGCCGGCTGCGAGATACCGCCCTACTTCGACCCGATGATCGCCAAGCTGATCGCCTGGGCACCCAGCCGCGCCGAGGCCGGCGCCGCCCTCGACCGCGCCCTGGCGGACACCCTGCTGTACGGCGTGGAAAGCAACCGCGCCTACCTGCGCCAGATCATCGCCGACGCGCCCTTCGCCAGCGGCTCGCCCTGGACGCGCTGCCTGGAGGGCCTGCGCTACCGCGCCGACACCCTCGAGGTGCTGGGCGCCGGCACCCAGACCAGCGTGCAGGACTACCCCGGCCGCCTCGGCTACTGGGCCGTGGGCGTGCCGCCGTCGGGGCCGATGGACGACCGCGCGCTGCGCCTGGGCAACCGCCTGCTGGGCAACCCGGAAGGCGCGGCGGCGCTGGAGATCACCCTCAGCGGCCCGAGCCTGCGCTTCAACACCGACGCGGTGGTGGCCGTGACCGGCGCGCCGCTGGCCGTGCAACTGGACGGCCGCGAGCAGCCCATGGACACCAGCCTGTTCGTGCCCGCCGGCGCCACCCTGAGCCTCGGCGCCATCGCCGGGGCCGGCGCGCGCAGCTACCTGTGCCTGCGCGGCGGCCTGCAACTGCCGGACTACCTGGGCAGCAAGAGCACCTTCACCCTCGGCCAGTTCGGCGGCCACGGCGGCCGCGCCCTGCGCGCCGGCGACGTGCTGCACCTGGCGCCGCTCGCCGACGCCCGCCACGGCGCCAGCCTGCCCGCCGAACTGCGCAGCGAGCTGCCGGCGCTGCGGCGCATCCGGGTGATCTACGGCCCCCACGGCGCGCCGGAATACTTCACCCCGGCGTACATCCGCACCTTCTTCGCCACCGACTGGGAAGTCCACTTCAACTCCAGCCGCACCGGCGTGCGCCTGATCGGGCCGAAGCCGGAGTGGGTGCGCGACAGCGGCGGCGAGGCCGGCCTGCACCCGTCGAACATCCACGACAACCCCTACGCCATCGGCGCGGTGGACTTCACCGGCGACATGCCGGTGATCCTCGGCCCCGACGGCCCCAGCCTGGGCGGCTTCGTCTGCCCGGTGACGGTGATCGAGGCCGACCTCTGGCAGCTCGGCCAGCTCAAGGCCGGCGACAAGGTGCGCTTCGAACCGGTCGATATCGCCACCGCCCGCGAACTGGCTCTCTCCCAATCCGCGGAATATCGCGCTCTTCGTAGGAGCGAGCTTGCTCGCGAACACGGTGCCGAGCTGTTCGCGAGCAAGGGCTGGGGCGCCCCCCTCGCTCCTACGAGAGCAACCGAGCCAAGCTCGCCCATCGTCCTCGACCTCGGCCAGGACGACACCCGCCTGCTCGCCCGTCTGGCCGGCGACACCCACCTGCTGCTGGAGATCGGCCAACCCGAACTGGACCTGGTGCTGCGCTTCCGCGCCCACGCCCTGATGCAGGCGCTGGAAGCCCTGGCGCTGCCCGGCGTGATCGACCTCACCCCCGGCATCCGCTCGCTGCAGATGCACTACCAGCCCGAAACGCTGCCCCTGGCGCAACTGCTGGAGACGGTCGCCGGCCTCTGGGACGAAGTCTGCGCGGCGCGCGACCTCAAGGTGCCCTCGCGGATCGTCCACCTGCCGCTGTCCTGGGACGACCCGGCCTGCCAGCTGGCCATCGAGAAATACATGACCACGGTGCGCAAGGACGCCCCCTGGTGCCCGAGCAACCTGGAGTTCATCCGCCGCATCAACGAACTGCCGGACCTGCAGGCGGTGTACCGCACGGTGTTCGAGGCCAGCTACCTGGTCATGGGCCTGGGCGACGTCTACCTCGGCGCGCCGGTGGCCACCCCGCTGGACCCGCGCCACCGCCTGGTCACCACCAAGTACAACCCGGCGCGCACCTGGACCGCCGAGAACTCCGTGGGCATCGGCGGCGCCTACCTGTGCGTGTACGGCATGGAAGGCCCCGGCGGCTACCAGTTCGTCGGCCGCACCCTGCAGATGTGGAACCGCTACCGCGAGGTCGAGGCCTTCGCCGGCAAGCCCTGGCTGCTGCGCTTCTTCGACCAGATCCGCTTCTACCCGGTGAGCGCGGAGGAGTTGCTGCGCATCCGCCGCGACTTCCCGCTGGGCCGCTACCCGCTGCGCATCGAGGAAAGCGAGCTGCGCCTGGCCGACTACCAGGCCTTCCTGGCCCGCGAGGCGGACAGCATCGAGGCCTTCCGTAGCCACCAGCGCGCCGCCTTCGACGCCGAGCGGCAACGCTGGATCGCCTCCGGCCAGGCCCACTTCGAGAGCGAGGAAGTCGCCCCCGAGCTGGGCGAGGACGCGCCCCTGGGCGCCGGCCAGCACGCCATCGAAAGCCACGTCGCCGGCAACCTCTGGCAGGTGCAGGTGAGCGAGGGCGCCAGCGTCAAGGCCGGCGACACCCTGGTGATCCTCGAGTCGATGAAGATGGAGATCCCCCTGACCGCCCCGCGCGACGGCGTGGTCCGCGAGGTCCGCGTGCAGCCCGGCTCGCCGGTGCGGGCGGGGCAGCGGGTGGTGGTGCTGGAGGAGGCGTGAACGGGTCCGCCAAGCAAGAGCAAAGAGCCCCTCTCCCCAACCCTCTCCCGCAAGCGGGAGAGGGGGCTGTTCGGAGCGAGGGGACACGCTGGAGTCATCCTGAAAACCCATCGTTAGACACCGCGCCAGGCAGCTCTTCCCCCTCGCCCTTCAGGGAGAGGGGGCTGTCCGGAGCAGGGATAGAGATTCGATTCATCCTGAAACCACGGTCCAGCCCGTGATTTGAACCCGACATCGCGCCGGGCCGCTCTTCCCCCTCTCCCTTCAGGGAGAGGGCCGGGGAGAGGGTTGCCGGCCCCGAACTGGAATCCCGAGCATGCCCCACACCTTCGACCTCCGCCTCGCCACCCTCCGCGCCGCCTACCGCGAAGTCCGCGCCACCCCACGCCAGCTGATCGCCCAGCTGCGCGACAAGGCCGCCGCGCTGAACCCGGACTACCACCTGTTCATCCACCTGCTCACCCCGGCGGAACTTGAGCCCTACCTGGCCGCGCTGGACGGCCGCTCGCCCGACGAACTGCCGCTGTACGGCATCCCCTTCGCCATCAAGGACAACATCGACCTGGCCGGCATCCCCACCACCGCCGCCTGCCCGGCCTTCGCCTATACCCCGCAAGCGTCGGCGACACTGGTGCAGCGGCTGGTCGAGCTGGGCGCCGTGCCCCTGGGCAAGACCAACCTCGACCAGTTCGCCACCGGCCTCAACGGCACCCGCTCGCCCTACGGCGAATGCCGCAACAGCGTGCTGGCCGACTACCCCTCCGGCGGCTCCAGCGCCGGTTCCTCGCTGGCCGTGGCGCTGGGCGTGGCGAGCTTCGCCCTGGGCACCGACACCGCCGGCTCCGGCCGCGTGCCGGCGGCGCTGAACAACCTGGTGGGGCTCAAGCCGAGCAAGGGCCTGCTGTCCAACCACGGCCTGGTGCCGGCCTGCCGCACCCTCGACTGCATCAGCTACTTCAGCGCCACGGCGGCCGAAGCCAGCGAACTGCTCGCCCTGAGCGCCCGCCATGACCCGCTGGACGCCTACAGCCGCGCCAACCCGGCGTGGAACGACGGCAGCGCCTTCGGTGCGCCGCGCCCCTTCCGCTTCGGCGTGCCGCGCGCCCAGGACCTGGAATTCTTCGGCTGCGCGGAAGGCCCGGCGCTCTTCGCCCAGGCCATCGAGCAACTGCGCGGCATCGGCGGCACGCCGGTGGAGATCGACTTCGCGCCCTTCCTCGAAGCCGCCCGCCTGCTCTACGAAGGCCCCTGGGTAGCGGAGCGCTACAGCGTCGCCGGCGAGCTGATCGAGCGCGACCCGCAGGCCGTGCTGCCGGTGATCCGCGCCGTGCTGGAGAAAGCCCCGGCGGCCAGCGCCGTGGAACTGTTCCGCGCCCAGTACCGCCTGCAGGCGCTCAAGGCGCGCTGCGACGCCATCATGGCCGAGCTGGACTGCGTGCTCACCCCGACCATCGGCCGCCCGGTCAGCCTCGCCGAACTGCACGCCGAACCGGTGCTGCGCAATGCCGAGCTGGGCTACTACACCAACTTCATGAACCTGCTGGACTACGCCGCCCTGGCCCTGCCCAGCGCCTTCATGGACAACGGCCTGCCCTGGGGCCTGACGCTGTTCGGCCGCGCCTTCAGCGACCAGTACCTGCTCGGCCTGGGCGATGCCCTGCAGCGCGCCAGCACCCTGCCCCTGGTCGGCGGCAACGCCCCGGCCGACCCGGCGCCCAAGGCCCCGGCGCGCAACGACCGCACGCGCCTGGTGGTGTGCGGCGCGCACCTGGACGGCCTGGCGCTCAACTGGCAACTGCGCCAGCGCGGCGCGCGCCTGCTGAAGGCCACCCGCAGCGCGCCGGCCTACAGGCTCTACGCCCTGGCCGGCGGCCCGCCGCTGCGCCCGGGCATGCTGCGGGTAGCCGAGGGCGGCGTGGCCGTCGAAGTGGAAGTCTGGGAACTGCCCAGCGCCGAACTGGGCTCCTTCCTCAGCGGCATCCCGGCGCCGCTGGGCCTGGGCAAGGTGGAACTGGCCGACGGCAGCTGGGAAACCGGCTTCATTTGCGACGCCTGGGGCCTGGCCGGCGCCGAGGACATCAGCGCCTTCGGCGGCTGGCGCGCCTGGCTGGCCAGCCGCGGCTGAGCGCCGCAGTGGAGAGCCGCCGCGGGAGTCGCTAGAGTGGAAAAGTGACCGGCCCCACTCCACCGGATGAACGCACTCGTAGGATGGGTTGAGCCTGCGAAACCCATGCTGCCGTGATGATGGGTATCGCTTCGCTCAACCCATCCTACGAAAAGCGCTTCGGTGCAGTCGGCAAGACAGTTGCTCCTACGAGGTGCGCCATGCCCACGCTCAGCCATCACGACGCCCAGCAGCGCGTCGATGACATCCACGCCTTCACCCGCGAGCTGCAGCGCCTGGGCGAGGAAGGCGCGCTGAGCCTGGACGCGGCCCAGCGCGAGGGCCTGCAAGCGCACCACCTGCGCCTGCTGGACGAATATCGCGAGCAGTTCGACATCGACCGCGACAGCCAGGACAGCCGCCTGTCCCTGGGCATGCGCATCGCCTCCTGCCTCGGCGCGCTGGCCCTGGCCGCCAGCCTGTTCTTCCTCTTCTACCAGTTCTGGGGCCTGTTCGGCGAAGCCGTGCAGGTGGGCATCCTCGTCGGCGCTTCGGTGATCACCCTGCTGGCCACCTTCTGGCTGCAACGCCGCGACGCCTCCGGCTACTTCGCCAAGCTGGCGGCCATGCTGGCTTTCGCCGCGCTGGTGCTGAACATCAGCATGCTCGGGCAGATCTTCAACATCACCCCGTCCGAGCGCGCCCTGCTGCCCTGGGCGGCCTACGCCCTGCTGCTGGCCTACCTGTGCGACGCGCGGCTGCTGCTGGGCGCCGGACTGCTCTGCCTGATGGGCTTCATCGCCGCGCGCTTCGGCACCTGGGGCGGCGTCTACTGGCTGGACGCGGGCGAGCGCCCGGAGAACTTCTTCCCCGCCGCCGTGCTGGTGTTCCTGGTGCCGCTGCTGTTCGAGCAGCGCCGCTTCGACGGCTTCGCCGCGCTGTACCGGGTGTTCGGCCTGCTGGCGCTGTTCGTGCCCATGCTGGTGCTGGCCAACTGGGGCAACGGCAGCTACCTGCCCTTCGCCCCGCACCGCATCGAGGGGCTGTACCAGGTGCTCGGCTTCGTCTGCGCCGCCGCGGCCATCTGGCTGGGCGCGCACCGCGAGTGGCCGGAGGTGGTCAACACGGGGCTGGCGTTCTTCGTCATCTTCCTCTTCACCAAGTTCTACGACTGGTGGTGGGAGGTGCTGCCCAAGTACCTGTTCTTCCTCGCCCTGGGCGTGGCGGCGGTGCTGATCCTGCTGTTCCTGCGCTACCTGCGCAACGCCCACGGCCTGCTGGGAGGACGCCTGTGATGAACATCACCCGCAACCACGGCCTGCTGCTGGGCCTGGGCCTGATCCTGCTGAGCAACGCCGCCGCCCTCGGCGCCGCGGCCTGGAACCGCAGCGGCGAGCCGGACAGCCGCCTGAGCCTCAGCGAGCGCGAGCTGCAGCGCAACAGCGACTGGCACCGCGAGAACAGCGGCGTGAGCCTGCGCCTGCTGTGGCGCATTCCCGGCGACGAGGCCAATGCCGCCTGGGCCCCGCGCATCCCGCTGGAGACCATGCGCGCGCTGGGCTTCCGGGTGCCGGACAAGGTCGACCGCGACAGCGCCCTGGCCTTCGACCGCCAGCAGGCCCGCGACGCCCTGCTGGTGCTGGAACTGGACGGTCCGCTGTACCAGCGCGAACTGGCCCTGGCCCGCGAGCGCCTGGCCCAGGCGGAAAAACGCCTGGCCGCCAGCCCCGACGACGTGCACCTGAAGAGCGAGCGCGACTTCCAGCGCAGCGCCCTGGACAACGAGGAACAGCGCGCCAGCCGGCTGTTCCTGGCCGACGCCGGCACCGACCTGCAGGCCCTGCGCCAGCAGTACCCGGACCGCCAGCACTACGCCATCGTCCACGGCCAGGTGCGGCCCCTCTCGCTGTACCGCAACCGCGCCTGGGCCCTGGGCGGCAGCGCCAGCACCGAGGGCGTGCGCGCGCTCAACGTGCCGCAGCGCTGGCACGACGAACTGGAAGGCCTGGCCCCGCGCGCCGAACAGCGCGCGGCCCAGGAGCAACCGCAGCCCTTCGGCGCCGAGGTGGCCTTCGGCCAACGCCTGGAGCCGTGGATAGAACAGATCCAGGCACGCTGAGCGGCCGGCACGAACCGCCGCGCGGACCTGGCCGGGCGCCATCAGGACTTTGGTCCTAGTACCTATTGCACATTGCGCCCCGCGGCCGGGTGGCTAAGGTGAAAGACAGGCCCTGCCGACATCCGCGGCCGGGCCCGTGCCAGTTGTAGACTCTCGAGGACTGCTCCCTTCCTCCCAGCCCCGCCGTCCGGCGGGGCTTCTTTATGCCCTGGCGGTCGCCTGGCACTCCCCTTGCTAGAGCTTCTGTGGCACGGCCCAACGGCGGGTCGTCCACCGACACCGGCGTCCCTTCGCCCGCCCGACGCGGCGCGAAGCGGCGCCTTTTTGCCCCGAGGTAGCGATGACCGACATGACCGCCAAACTGCACCCACTGGCCTGGGTCGCGGGTTCCGATGCACCAGAAAAGAGCGTGCTCGACCTGGGCTTCATGGCCCTGAGCGACGCCGCCTCGCTGATAGTCGCGGCCACCCAGGGCTTCGCCCAGCCCTACGGGCTGACGCTCAACCTGCACCGCCAGGGCTCCTGGGCCATGCTCCGCGACGGCCTGCTCGGCGGCCAGCTGGATGCCGCCCATTGCCTGTACGGGCTGGTCTACGGCGTGCAGCTGGGCATCGGCGGGGTGCCGGCCACCGACATGGCGGTGCTCATGGGCCTGTGCCAGAACGGCCAGGCGATCAACCTCTCCGCCGCCCTGCAGCGCGACGGCGTGACCAGCGCCGATGCCCTGCGCCAGCTGGTCCTGGGCCAGGGCGCGCGGCTGACCCTGGCGCACACCTTCCCCACCGGCACCCACGCCCTGTGGCTCTACTACTGGCTGGCCAGCCTGGGCATCCACCCGCTGCAGGACGTCGACACCCTGGTGGTGCCGCCGGCGCAGATGGTCGAGCACCTGCGCGCCGGGCGCATCGACGGCTTCTGCGCCGGCGGGCCCTGGGGCGCCCTGGCCATCGACGAAGGCATGGGCTTCACCGTCGCCACCAGCCAGTCCATCTGGCCGGACCACCCGGAAAAGGTCCTCGGCGCCACCCGCGCTTTCGTCGAGGAATGCCCCAACGCCGCCCGCGCCCTGGTCATGGCCCTGCTCGACGCCAGCCGCTTCATCGAGGCCAGCGAGGCGAACCTGCGCGGCACCGCCCAGTTGATCAGCGGCAGCGACTACGTCGACGCGCCCCTGTCGAGCATCGAGCCGCGCCTGCTCGGCCACTACCAGGATGGCCTCGGCCACGCCTGGAAGGACGCCCACCCGCTGCGCTTCCACGACGCCGGGCGGGCCAACCAGCCCTGGCTGTCCGACGGCCTGTGGTTCATCACCCAGTTCCGCCGCTGGGGCCTGCTGCGCGGTGAGCCGGACTACCTCGCCGTGGCCGGGCAGGTGCAGCAGCAGGCGCTGTACCGCGAAGCCGCCCAGGCCCTGGGCATCGCCGTGGACGAGCGCGGCCTGCGCAGTTCGACGCTGCTCGACGGCAAGCCCTGGGATGGCACGGACCCCGCCGGCTATGCCTGCGGCTTCGCCCTGCACGCCCTGAACGACGCCTGAGGGAGCTGCGAAGATGCTGCGCATCCTGCTGATCAACGACACCGCCAGCAAGGTCGGGCGCCTGCGCGCCGCACTGGTCGAGGCCGGTTTCGAAGTGCTCGACGAATCCGGCCTGAGCGTCGACCTGCCGGCGCGGGTCCAGGCCCTGCACCCGGACGTGATCCTCATCGACAGCGCCTCGCCCGGCCGCGACGTGCTGGAACAGGTGGTGCTGGTGAGCCGCGACCAGCCCCGCCCCATCGTCCTGTTCACCGACGAGCACGACCCCCAGGTGATGCGCCAGGCCATCCGCTCCGGGGTCAGCGCCTACATCGTCGAAGGCATCCAGGCCGAGCGCCTGCAGCCGATCCTCGAAGTGGCCATGGCCCGCTTCGAGAGCGACCAGGCCCTGCGCGCCCAGCTGCAGGCCCGCGAGCAGCAGCTGGTGGAACGCAAGCGCATCGAGCTGGCCAAGGGGCTGCTGATGAAGATGAAGGACTGCCCCGAGGAAGAGGCCTACACCCTGATGCGCCGCCAGGCCATGAGCCGCCAGCAGAAGCTGGTGCAGGTGGCCGAGCAGATCATCGCGATGCACGAGATGCTGGGCCACTGAGCCGCGGCCAGTGGCCAGCGGCGGCACCGCGCGATCATCGCGCCAGCGCCACTGCTGGCCCAGCCCGCGGGCGAAGCGGCCTATGCTGCCGCCGCCCCGCCGCCATGGCGGGGCCAGGATCCGCTTCCGCCGCCCGCGCGGAAGCCCGCAGTGGGCGCGCCTGGCCAGGCCCCCGGACGCCCACCCGTCAGCGCCGCCAAGCCGGCCCAGCAGAGGCACCCATGCTCGACATCAGTACCTGGAACCTCAGCGTTCCCACCGACCCCAGGCCCACCGAGGTCACCACCCAGCAGATCGCCCGCGGCTACCAGAGCCACTTCTTCACCCGCAACAGCGCGCGGATGACCTTCTGGGTACCGGTCACCGGCTCGCACACCTCCGACAGCGTGTTCCCGCGCAGCGAACTGCGCGAGACGCTGCCCGACGGCTCCATCTACAACTGGTACTACCGCGCCGCCGACAACGAACTGCGCGCCACCCTGGCGGTGGAGCAGGTGCCGTCGAAGAACAAGGTGATCATCGGCCAGATCCACAGCAAGTCGCCCTACAGCAACGACGGCGAGCCGCTGGTCAAGCTGCAGTACCACTACATCCCCGGCCAGGAGAGCGGGCGCATCGAGGCCCTGGTGCGCAACCACCCCGACGACTCCGCGGTGGTCAACGTGCCCCTGCTCAACGGCGTGCAGCTGGGCGAGCGCGTCACCTACAGCCTGCGCGTCACCTCCTCGGGCAACCTGGGCATCCGCGCGCGCAGCGCCGACGGCGCGGAGAACTACTACAGCAAGGCGCTCAGCAGCACCTGGTCGAAACAGCTGCTGTACTTCAAGGCCGGCGCCTACATCGCCGACAACTATGGCCCCAGCGACGAGGGCGCGCGGGTGACCTTCTACCACATCAACATCGCCCACCGCTGAAATCACCCACCGGCAGGCTGCCCGGGCGGGCCGCCAGGGCCTAGAATCGGCCCCCTCTTCCACCGCTTCGCGCAAGGTACCCATGGCCCGCCTCGACCTGCAGTTCCCCGAGGAACTGTTCTGCTACCAGACCCAGCTGACCGTCCGCGTCACCGACATCAACGGCGCCCGCCACCTGGGCAACGACTCCATGATCTCGATGATCTCCGAGGCCCGCGCGCGCTTCCTGTTCGACTTCGGCATCAGCGAGGGCGTCGGCGCGGACGGCGTCGGCATCATCGTCACCGACCTGGCCACCACCTACCGCGCCGAGGCCCACGCCCGCGACCGCCTGCTGTTCGAGGTGGGCGTGATGGACTTCAACAGGTACGGCGGCGACATCATCTTCCGCATCACCCGCCCGGCCGATGCCACCCTGGTGGCCATGGCCAAGTCCGGCTTCGTGTTCTTCGACTACCGCCAGCGCAAGGTGGTGCCCATGCCCGAGGCCATGAAGACGGCCTTCCCCGCGGTCAACCGGGTGGACTGAAGCGCCCCATCGGCGGGCACCGGGCCCGCCCCGGCGCCCCTTTCTGGTTCGCCCATGGGCCGGTTTCGCCGGCCAGGTACCGATTCCACGCCATCTGCGCGGTTGGCCCGGCCCTTGCTGTGGCACCTGCGGTGGCGATCAACGGCGATCCCCCATTCACACGACAAAGGCGTCGCATCCGCACCTGCCCCCCCCCCCCCGGGGTAGTGCGCGGAGCGGCGCCTTTTTCGTTTCACCCCGGCGCAGGGGTGTGCGGGACCTGAACGAGACGCGCGACCGCCGCTGACGGCGGCGCCACGACCCCCTCTACCGTTGCTGACGAGGTACCCTCCATGAACACCAGCTTCTGGAAAGCCGGCCACGCGCCGACGCTGTTCGCCGCCTTCCTCTACTTCGACCTGAGCTTCATGGTCTGGTACCTGCTCGGCCCGCTGGCCGTGCAGATCGCCGCCGACCTGCAGCTGACCACCCAGCAGCGCGCCCTGATGGTCGCAACGCCGATCCTCTCCGGCGCGCTGCTGCGCTTCGTCATGGGCCTGCTGGCCGACCGCTGGTCGCCCAAGCGCGCCGGCCTGTTCGGCCAGGTGATCGTCATCGCCAGCCTCGCCGGCGCCTGGAGCCTGGGCATCCACAACCTGGAGCAGGCGCTGCTGTTCGGCGTGCTGCTGGGCATGGCCGGCGCCTCCTTCGCCGTGGCCCTGCCGCTGGCCTCGCAGTGGTACCCGCCGCAGCACCAGGGCAAGGCCATGGGCATCGCCGGCGCGGGTAATTCCGGCACCGTGTTCGCCGCCCTGTTCGCCCCGGTGCTGGCGGCGGCCTTCGGCTGGCAGAACGTCTTCGGCTTCGCCCTGATCCCGCTGCTGCTGACCCTGGTGGTGTTCGCCCTGCTCGCCCGCAACGCCCCCGAGCGGCCGGCGCCGAAATCCCTGGGCGACTACCTCAAGGCCCTGGGCGACCGCGACAGCTGGTGGTTCATGTTCTTCTACAGCGTGACCTTCGGCGGCTTCCTCGGCCTGGCCGCCACCCTGCCCGGCTACTTCCACGACCAGTACGGCCTGGACCCGGTCACCGCCGGCTACTACACCGCCGCCTGCGTCTTCGCCGGCAGCCTGATGCGCCCGCTGGGCGGCGCCCTGGCCGACCGCATCGGCGGCATCCGCAGCCTGCTGGCGATGTACACGGTGGCCTCGGTGTGCATCGCGGCGGTCGGCTTCCACCTGCCCAACGCGGTGGCCGCCCTCGGCCTGTTCGTGGCCGCCATGCTCAGCCTGGGCGCCGGCAACGGCGCGGTGTTCCAGCTGGTGCCGCAGCGCTTCCGCCAGAGCATCGGGGTGATGACCGGGCTGATCGGCATGGCCGGCGGCATCGGCGGCTTCTGCCTGACCGCGGGCCTGGGCGCCATCAAGCAGGCCAGCGGCGACTACCAGCTGGGCCTGTGGCTGTTCGCCGCCCTCGGCGTGCTGGCCTGGTTCGGCCTGCATGGCGTGAAGCGGCGGTGGCGTACTACCTGGGGCAGTGCTGCGGTGACTGCGGCGCGGGTTTGAAGGCTCCCTGGGGTGTAGGTGCTGGGTCCAAGAGCGCCCTCTCCCCAACCCTCTCCCTGAAGGGAGAGGGGGCTGTCCTGAGCGAGTGGGGAGTTTGGAGTCATCCTGATACTCCTCATCCGCGAACGCGGGAACATAGGGCGAATAACCGTTCGCGGTTATCCGCCGTTGAAAAGGCGGATCGGGAATGACGAGGTGAAAGGATGAAGACGGTCCCCCAGCCCCCTCCGAACGGCCCCCTCTCCCTCTGGGAGAGGGCTGGGGTGAGGGCGCGGAGTCAACCTGATTCACCGCAGCCCAACCCCCTTCGCGAGCAAGCTCGCTCCTACGAAGAGCACACAGCCCCCATGACCTTGCAACTGACCATCGCCCAAGCCAGCGCCACCGGCCCGCGCACGGAGAACCAGGATGCCCTGCGGGTAGTCACCCCGCCCGCCGACCTGGCCGCCAGCAAGGGCCACCTGTTCGCCCTGGCCGACGGCGTCAGCCAGTGCGCCGATGGCGGCCTGGCCGCGCGCCTGACCGTGCAGGCGCTGGCCAGCGACTACTACGCCACCCCGGAAACCTGGGCCATCGCCCAGGCCCTGGACCGCCTACTGCTGTCGCAGAACCGCTGGCTGCAGGCCAACGGCGGCGGCCAGCCGCTGCTCACCACCCTCACCGCGCTGGTCCTGCGCGGCCGGCGCTTCACCCTCGCCCACGTCGGCGACTGCCGCCTGTACCGCTGGCGCGACGGCGAGCTGGAGTGCCTGACCCTGGACCACGTCTGGGAACAGCCGGGCATGCAGCACGTGCTCAAGCGCGCCCTGGGCCTGGACCAGCACCTGGTGGTGGACTACCGCGACGGCGAACTGCAGGACGGCGAGAGCTTCCTGCTGGCCAGCGACGGCGTCTGGGCCACCCTGGGCGACGCCGGCATCCGCCGTATCCTCGCCGACGCCCGCGAACCGCGGGGCGCCGCCGAGGCCCTGGTCAAGGCCGCGCACCTGGCCGGCAGCCAGGACAACGCCAGCGCCCTGCTGGTGCGCATCGACGCCCTGCCCGCCAGCGGCCTGGGCGACACCCTGGCGCAACTGGAACACTGGCCGCTGCCGCCGGAACTGCGCCAAGGCCAGATGTTCGAGGGCTGGCAGGTCGAGGGCCGCCTGGCGCAGTCGCGGCAATCGCTGATCTACCGCGTGCGCGACGCCCAGCAACGCCCCTGGCTGCTGAAGACGCTGCCGCCGGCGCTGCACGACGAGCCGCGGGCCAGCCAGGCCCTGCTGCTGGAGGAATGGTTCCTGCGCCGCGTGCAGGGCCGCCACTTCCCCGAGCTGCACGGCCTGCCGCAACGCCAGCACCTGTACTACGTGATGCGCGAATACCCCGGGCAGACCCTGGCCGAACGCCTGCGCCAAGGCCCCCTGCCGCTGGCCCAATGGCAGTCCCTGGCGCCGCGCCTGTTGCATGCCCTCGGCCAGCTGCACCGGCGCAACATCCTGCACCGCGACGTCAAGCCGGAGAACCTGCACCTGGGCGAGGACGGCGAGCTGCGCCTGCTGGACTTCGGCCTGGCCTACTGCCCGGGCCTGTCCGGCGACGAAGCCCACCAGTTGCCCGGCACCCCCTCCTATCTGGCCCCGGAAAGCTTCCAGGGCGCCGCCCCGGAGCCGCACCAGGACCTCTACGCCGCCGGCGTCACCCTCTACCGCCTGCTCTGCGAACGCTACCCCTACGGCGAAATCGAAGCCTTCCAGCACCCGCGCTTCGGCAGCCCGACGCCGGCCAGCCGCTACCGCCCCGACCTGCCGGCCTGGCTCGACGCCTGGCTGCTGCGCGCCGTGGCCGCCGACCCGGCGCAGCGCTTCGAGACCGCCGAGCAAGCCCTGCTGGCGCTGGAACAGGGCGAACGCCAGGCCGGCCTGGCCAGCCGCCCGCGGCCGCTGCTGGAACGCGAGCCGCTGCGCTTCTGGCGCGGCCTGGCGCTGGCCTCGCTGCTGCTCAACCTGGCGTTGCTGGCCTGGCTGCTGCGCCACTGAGCACGCACCAGTTCGAACCCGCCCGCCTCATCACGGTGCAGGAAAACCCCGGCAGCACCGCGAAACCCCGCTGAATCCGCGCGCCGACGACCTGGCACGGCACCTGCAAGAGCACTGGCAACAATCTACAAAAGCGCGTCCCTCAACGAAGAGGCTCGCACTTCCCGATCGATCGGGACTTGGACAAAGGCGTCCTCGCCGGGCAACCGGCGGGACGCCTTTTTTGTTTTCCGTGATTCCTGGAGCCCTCCCATGAAGAAGCTCAAGCTCGTCCTGATCGGCAACGGCATGGCCGGCATCCGCACCCTCGAGGAACTGCTGAAGATCGCCCCGGACCTCTACGAGATCACCGTGTTCGGCGCCGAGCCCCACCCCAACTACAACCGCATCCTGCTCTCGCCGGTGCTGGCCGGGGAGCAGACCTTCGAGGACATCGTCCTCAACGACCTCAACTGGTACGCCGACAACGGCATCCGCCTGCTGCTCGACCGCAAGGTGGTGAAGATCGACCGCCGCCAGCGCAAGGTCTACGCCGCCGACGGCAGCGAGGCCGAGTACGACCGCCTGGTCATCGCCACCGGCTCCAACCCCTTCATCCTGCCGGTACCGGGCAACCGCCTGGAGGGCGTGATCGGCTACCGCGACATCGCCGACACCCAGGCCATGATCGACACCGCGAAGCGCCACAGCCACGCGGTGGTGATAGGCGGCGGCCTGCTCGGCCTGGAGGCGGCCAACGGCCTCAAGCAGCGCGGCATGGACGTCACCGTGGTGCACCTCGCCGACTGGCTGCTGGAGCGCCAGCTCGACCGCACCGCCGGCAAGCTGCTGCAATCGGCCCTGGAGGCGCGCGGCATCCGCTTCCGCCTGAACACCGTCACCGACGAGCTGATGGACAACGGCGACGGCCGCGTCTGCGCCGTGCAGTTCAGGGACGGCGACGTGGTGGCCGCCGACCTGGTGGTGATGGCCGCCGGCATCCGCCCCAACACCGAGCTGGCGGAAAAGTCCGGCATCCCCTGCAACCGCGGCATCCTGGTCAACGACACCCTGCAGACCTACGACCCGCGCATCTACGCCATCGGCGAGTGCGCCAGCCACCGCGGCATCGCCTACGGCCTGGTGGCGCCGCTGTTCGAGCAGGCCAAGGTCTGCGCCAACCACCTGGCCCAGTTCGGCTTCGCCAGCTACAAGGGCTCGGTGGTCTCGACCAAGCTCAAGGTCACCGGCATCGACCTGTTCTCCGCCGGCGACTTCATGGGCGGCGAAGGCACCGAGACCATCACCCTCTCCGACCCCATCGGCGGCGTCTACAAGAAGCTGGTGATCAAGGACGACGTGCTGGTCGGCGCCTGCCTGTACGGCGACACCGCCGACGGCGGCTGGTACTTCCGGCAGATCCGCGAGAACCACAACGTGGCGCAGATCCGCGACCACCTGATGTTCGGCGAAAGCAGCCTGGGCGACGCCGGCCACCAGGGCCAGAGCAGCGCCGCGAGCATGCCCGACAGCGCCGAGGTGTGCGGCTGCAACGGCGTGTGCAAGGGCACCATCGTCAAGGCCATCCAGGAAAACGGCCTGTTCAGCGTCGACGAGGTGAAGAGGCACACCAAGGCGGCCAGCAGCTGCGGCTCCTGCGCCGGCCTGGTGGAGCAGATCCTGATCAGCACCGTGGGCGGCGCGGCGGACGTCAAGCCGAAGAGCGAGAAGGCCATCTGCGGCTGCAGCGAACTCAACCACGGCCAGGTGCGCAAGGCCATCCGCGAGCACCACCTGACCTCCATGGCCGAGGCCATGCGCTTCATGGACTGGAGCACGCCCAACGGCTGCGCCACCTGCCGCCCGGCGCTGAACTACTACCTGATCTCCACCTGGCCGGGCGAGGCGAAGGACGACGCGCAGTCGCGCCTGATCAACGAACGCGCCCACGCCAACATCCAGAAGGACGGCACCTACTCGGTGGTGCCGCGCATGTGGGGCGGCGTGACCAACCCGGCCGAACTGCGGCGCATCGCCGACGTCGCCGACAAGTACAACGTGCCCATGGTCAAGGTCACCGGCGGCCAGCGCATCGACCTGCTGGGAGTGAAGAAGGAAGACCTGCCGGCGATCTGGAAGGACCTCGACATGCCCTCCGGGCACGCCTACGGCAAGTCCATCCGCACCGTGAAGACCTGCGTGGGCAGCGAGTTCTGCCGCTTCGGCACGCAGAACTCGACGCAGCTGGGCATCGACCTGGAGCACGACCTGTTCAACATGTGGTCGCCGCACAAGGTCAAGCTCGCCGTCTCCGGCTGCCCGCGCAACTGCGCCGAGGCCGGCATCAAGGACATCGGCATCATCGGCGTGGACTCCGGCTGGGAGCTGTACATCGGCGGCAACGGCGGCATCAAGACCGAGGTGGCGGAGTTCTTCGTCAAGCTCAAGACCTCGGACGAAGTGCGCGAGTACAGCGGCGCCTTCCTCCAGCTGTACCGCGAGGAAGCCTTCTACCTGGAGCGCACCGTGCACTACCTGCAGCGCGTGGGCATGGAGCACATCAGGAAGGCCGTGCTGGAGGACGCGGAGAACCGCAAGGCGCTCAACGCGCGCCTGCAGTACGCCCTGTCGCTGGAGCAGGACCCGTGGCAACAGCGCATCGAGCAGCCGCGGCTGAAGAAGGAATTCGAACGCATCCCGCTCGCACAACTGGAAAGCGCCTGACCGGCCTGGGGAGAACACCATGAACTGGCAAGACATCTGCGCCCTGGAAGACATCCAGCCGCTGGGCTCGCGCGTGATCGCCGCGCCGCGCGGCGACATCGCCCTGTTCCGCAGCGCCGACGACGAAGTCTTCGCCCTCGACGACCGCTGCCCGCACAAGGGCGGGCCGCTGTCCCAGGGCCTGATCTTCGGCAAGCGCGTGGCCTGCCCGCTGCACAACTGGCAGATCGAGCTGGACAGCGGCAACGCCGTGGCCCCGGACGTCGGCTGCGCCCACCGCCACCCGGTGAAGGTGGAGAACGGCCGCGTGCTGCTGGCCCTGAAAGACCTGGCCGCCTGCGCCTGACGCGGCCGCGACACGGGAGAGCCCCATGAGCCAACGCCAAGTCACCGCCAGCACCTGCTGCTATTGCGGCGTGGGTTGCGGCGTCCTGATCGAGCACGACGGCGAGCGCATCCTCGGCGTGCGCGGCGACCCGGACCACCCGGCCAACCTCGGCCGCCTGTGCAGCAAGGGCTCCAGCCTGCACCTCACTGGCGACCTGGCCGCCCGCGCGCTGCATCCCGAGCTGCGCCTGGGCAAGCAGCTGGCGCGCAGCCGGGTGGACTGGGACAGCGCCCTGGAGCACGCCGCCGGGGTGTTCGCCGAGACGATCCGCGAGCACGGCCCGGACAGCGTGGCCTTCTACGTCTCCGGGCAGCTGCTGACCGAGGACTACTACGCCTTCAACAAGCTGGCCCGCGCTCTGGTCGGCAGCAACAACATCGACAGCAACTCGCGGCTGTGCATGTCCTCGGCGGTGGTCGGCTACAAGCGCAGCCTCGGCGCCGACGCCCCGCCCTGCTGCTACGAGGACCTGGAGCAGAGCGACTGCGTGCTGGTCGCCGGCAGCAACATGGCCTACGCCCACCCGGTGCTGTTCCGCCGCCTGGAGGCGGCCAAGGCGGCGCGGCCGCAGATGAAGGTGATCGTCATCGACCCGCGGCGCACCGACACCTGCGAGTTGGCCGACCTGCACCTGGCCATCCAGCCCGGCACCGACGTGGCGCTGTTCCACGGCATCCTCCACCTGCTGCTCTGGGAAGGCTGGGCGGACCGCGCCTACATCGAGGCGCACACCCAGGGCTTCGACGAACTGAAGAACCTGGTGCGCGACTACGGCCCGCTGGCGGTGGCGGGCATCTGCGGCATCGCCGTGGAAGACCTGCAGCGCTGCGCCGAGTGGATCGGCCGCGCACCGAGCTTCCTCTCGCTGTGGTGCATGGGCCTGAACCAGTCCAGCGCCGGCAGCGCCAAGAACAGCGCGCTGATCAACCTGCACCTGGCCACCGGGCAGATCGGCCGCCCCGGCGCCGGGCCCTTCTCCCTCACCGGCCAGCCCAACGCCATGGGCGGCCGCGAAACCGGCAGCCTGGCCAACCTGCTGCCCGGCCACCGCGACGCCGGCGATGCCGCGCACCGCGCCGAAGTCGCGCGGTACTGGGGCGTCGAAGCGCTGCCGGAGCAGCCCGGGCTGACCGCCATCGAGCTGTTCGATGCAGTGCGCGACGGGCGCATCAAGGCGCTGTGGATCGCCTGCACCAATCCCGCGCAATCCCTGCCGGACCAGGCGCAGGTCCGCGAGGCGCTCGCCGCCTGCCCCTTCGTGGTGGTGCAGGAAGCCTTCGCCACCAGCGAGACCTGCCGCTACGCCGACCTGCTGCTGCCGGCCGCCAGCTGGGGCGAGAAGGAAGGCACGGTGACCAACTCCGAGCGCCGCGTCAGCCACGTGCGCCGTGCCGTGCCGGCCCCCGGCGAGGCCCGCGCCGACTGGTCCATCGCCTGCGACTTCGCCCGCCGCCTGGAACGCCGCCTGCGCCCCGGCCGACCGAGCCTGTTCGACTTCGCCGGCCCCCAGGCGCTGTTCGACGAATACCGCCCGCTCACCCAGGGCCGCGACCTGGACATGGGCGGCATCAGCTACGCCCTGCTGGATGCGCGCGGCCCGCAGCAATGGCCGCTGCCCGAGGGCGCCAGCCAGGGCCTGAAGCGTCTCTACGCCGACGGCAACTTCGCCACCGCCAACGGCCGCGCCCGCTTCATCGCCGAGGCCTACCGCGCGCCGAAGGAACGCCGCGAGGCGCGCTTCCCGCTGACCCTCAACACCGGCCGGCTGCGTGACCAGTGGCACGGCATGACGCGCACCGGCACCGCCGCCAGCGCCTTCGGCCACGTCGAGGAAGCCTGCCTGGGCCTGCACCCGGCGGAACTGCGCCGGCGGCGCCTGGAGGACGGCCAGCTGGTGCGCCTGAGCAGCCGCCGCGGCAGCCTGGTGCTGCCGGTGCAGGCCGACGACGGCCTGCTGCCCGGCCAGGCCTTCCTGCCCATGCACTGGGGCGAACGCTTCCTCAAGGGCCTGGGGGTGAACGCCCTGACCCTGCCGGCCGTCGACCCTCTGTCGCGGCAACCGGAACTCAAGCACGCCAGCGTGGAAGTCGCCGCCGTGGCGCTGCCCTGGCAGTTCTACGCGCTGGTCGAGGGCGACCTGCAACAACGTTTCGAGGCGCTGCGCCCGCTGTTCGACGGCCTGGACTACGCCAGCTTCACCCTGGCCGGCCGCGAGCGCCCTGCCCTGCAGGTGCGCGCCGCCGCCGGCGCGGCGCCGGACGCCGCCTGGCTGCAGCAGGTCGATGCGCTGCTCGATCTGCTCGAAGGCCCGGTGCTGGCCTACGACGACCCACGCCGCGTCCAGGGCAAGCGGGTGCGCCTGGAAGACGGCCGCATCGCCGGCCTGCGCCTGGCCGGCAGCGGCATCGCCAGCGACTGGCTCAAGGCGCTGTGGCTGTCCGGCGAAAGCGACGCCGACCTGCGCCGCAAACTGCTCGCCCCGCCCGGCGCGCAGGTCGCCGCGGCCAGCGACAAGACCCTGTGCAACTGCAGGAACGTGCGCCTGAGCCAGGTGCGCGAAGGCATCGCCCAGGGCCTGGACCTGGACGGCCTGAAGCGCGAACTGGGCTGCGGCACTCAATGCGGTTCCTGCGTTCCCGAAATACGGCGGTTGCTGGCCAGCGAAGCCGGCGCCCTCGCCGCCAACGCCTGAGGAGAGAGAAGATGAGTGGAAAAGTCTGGCTGGTCGGCGCCGGTCCCGGCGACCCGGAGCTGCTGACGCTGAAGGCCGTGCGCGCCCTGTCCGGCGCCCAGGTGGTGCTGCTCGACGACCTGGTCAACCCGCAACTGCTGGAACATTGCCCGGCGGCGCGGGTGGTGCGCGTGGGCAAGCGCGGCGGCTGCCGCTCCACGCCCCAGGACTTCATCCAGCGCCTGATGCTGCGCTACGCCCGCCAGGGCTTCAGCGTGGTGCGCCTGAAAGGCGGCGATCCGTGCATCTTCGGCCGTGGCGGCGAAGAAGCGGCCTGGCTGGAGGCCCGCGGCATCGCCTGCGAGCTGGTCAACGGCATCACCGCCGGGCTGGCCGCCGCCACTTCCTGCGGCATACCCCTGACCCTGCGCGGCATCAGCCGCGGCGTAAGCCTGGTCACCGCGCACACCCAGGACGACAGCGAACCGAACTGGCCGGCGCTGGCCCAGGCCGGCACCACCCTGGTGGTCTACATGGGCGTGGCGCGCCTGGCGGAAGTCCGCGACGGCCTGCTGGCGGGCGGGATGCGCCGGAGCATGCCGGTGGCGATGATCGAGAACGCCTCGCTGCCGCAGCAACGCGAGTGTCGCAGCAGCCTGGGCGCGATGCTCGACGACGCCAGCGCCTTCGGCCTGCGCAGCCCGGCCATCCTGGTGATCGGCGAAGTGGCCGCCGAGGCCGCGCTGGAGCTGGCGCGCAGCGCCTGAACGACTGTTCCGAGACGTGGGGCGGATAACCGTTCGCGGTTATCCGCCGTTGGCCGTGCTACCGGGACGTTCGGCGTGGCCGGGGAATCCAATCGCGGACAGAGTCCGCTCCTACGCCCGTGCTTCCCTGAACCGTAGGAGCGGACTCTGTCCGCGATTCGGCGGATAACGCCGTAGGTGTTATGCGCCCTACGGATTTCCGACGGGGTTGCGGCAGAGGTTGGGGCTCTGCAAAGAGCGCCCTCTCCCCAGCCCTCTCCCGCAAGCGGGAGAGGGGGCTGTCCTGAGCGAGGAGAGAATCCTGAGTCATCCTGAAAACGCCTAACCCCACCCCGTCATTCCCGCGAACGCGGGACGCGGCTCCATCGCGAACAGCGCTTGCGCTGGCCCGAAGGGGAATAACCCAGTGACTGCGGGGTTCGCGAGCAAGCTCGCTCCTACGAAGAGCA
>NZ_FOLS01000005.1 GCF_900112375.1 Pseudomonas citronellolis
CTCATGCAAGGCCAGGACAGCGTGCTCCAGGTCCTCGCTGCTACGGCGGGGGCAACTCAAGGGACGCCGGGACTTATCCAGCAATCCCGGTTCGCCTTGCTCTCGGTAGCGTCGAAGCCACTTGTAGGCTGTTTTCGGACTGATCTCGAAGCGCCGGCACAGCTCCCGCACGTTGGCATCAGGCTGTTCTGCCAGGAGAACGAACTCATATCGACTGGACACAGGTGTGCACTCCTTCCACGGCATCGCTCGATCTCCCGATACGGCAATTCCGTGATCCTAAATGCGTTACCTATGTCTCCCGACACCTGTTACCCATGTCTCCCGGCAGAACACAAGCTCAACCCATCCTACGAAAAGCGCTTCGGCGCAG
The DNA here is from genome assembly GCF_900112375.1 of Pseudomonas citronellolis. Classification (GTDB taxonomy): domain Bacteria; phylum Pseudomonadota; class Gammaproteobacteria; order Pseudomonadales; family Pseudomonadaceae; genus Pseudomonas; species Pseudomonas citronellolis. Next base: position 374 of record NZ_FOLS01000005.1, read on the forward strand.
CGGGCATAAAAAAGCCCCGCGATCAGCAGCGTGCGTCGCGGGGCCAAGTGGCCGGAGAGTGGCCAGGGAGGAACCTGTCAGGCCCGGGGTTGCCAGCCGCCGCCGAGGGCCTTGTAGATGGCGACTATGCCGCGGTACACGTCGACCTCGGCCAGGGCCTGGGCGTCTTCGGCGGCCAGCTGTTCGCGTTCGGCGTCCAGCAGGTTGAGGAAGTCCAGGGTGCCTTCGCGGTACTGCACGCCGGCCAGTTCGGCGGCCTTGCGGCTGGCCTCGGACTGGCGCACCAGTACCAGCATGCGCTGCTGGCGCTTGCCGTAGTCGCTGAAGGCGTTGGAGGACTCTTCCAGGGCCAGCAGCACCTGCTGCTCGTAGCTGGCGAGCGCGGCGTCGGCGTCGGCCTTGGAGGCGCGCAGGCGGGCGCGCACGCTGCCCAGGTCGAAGGCGGCCCAGCTGATGGTCGGCGCCACGCCCCAGGCGCGGGCGGCGCCTGAACCTATCTGCGAGCCGCGCCCGGCGGTGTAGCCGAGGAAGCCGCCGAGGCTCACCCGCGGGAACAGGTCGGCGGTGGCCACGCCGACATCCGCCGTGGCTGCGGCCAGCCGGCGTTCGGCGGCGGCGACGTCGGCGCGGCGGCGCAGCAGGTCGCCCGGGTCGCCGATCGGCAGGGCCTTGGCGATGGCCGGCAGCTGCTTGGGCGAGAGGTCCACCGTCATCTGGTCCGGGCGCTGGCCGAGGAGGGTGGCGATGCGGTTGCGCTGGCGCACTTCCTCGGCCTGCAGTTGCGGCAGGGTGGCTTCGGTGGCGGCCAGGCGCGCTTCGGCGCGCTGCACGTCCAGTTCGTTGCCCACGCCGTTGTCGCGTAGCTGGATGGTCAGGTCGCGGGATTCGCGCTGGTTCTTCAGGTTGTCGCGGGCGATACCTTCCCTCAACTGCGCGCCGCGCAGTTGCCCGTAGGCGTCGGCCAGCTCGGCGACCAGGCTGACCTGCAATTGCTGCAGGTCGGCCTGGGCGGCCTGGCTCTGGGCGTCGGCCGATTCCAGTTCGCGGCGCACGCGGCCGAACAGGTCGACTTCCCAGATCATGTCCAGGCCCAGGTCGTAGCGCTCCTGGTTGACGCGGTCCTCGGTCTGCCCGGGCACCTGGCCCTTGCCGATTTCCGAAGAGACGCGGCTGGTCACGGTGGGGAAGCGGTCGTTGGAGACGTCGTCGCGGATCGCCCGCGAGGCCAGCACGCGGTCGTAGGCCACGCGCAGCTCACGGTTTTCCTGCAGGGTCTGGTCGACCAACTGGCTCAGCAGCGGGTCGTCGAACTGTTTCCACCAGGCGTCTTCGAAGCGGCTGCGGTCGAAGGCTGCCGCGCCGGTTTCGAGCTTGGCCGGCGCGGTGTCCGGCTGCTGGTAGTCGGGGCCGACCATGCAGGCGCTGAGGCTCAGGGCCAGCAGCGCCGGGGCGAAGTGTTTCAGGTTCATGCGTGGCTGGCCTCGTGGGTCAGGCGGGCTTGTTTCTTCGCTTCGCGGGCTTCCATGAAGCGGCGGATGAGGACGTAGAACACCGGTGTCAGCAGCAGGCCGAAGAAGGTCACCCCGAGCATCCCGGAGAACACCGCGACGCCCATCGCGTGGCGCATCTCGGCGCCGGCGCCGGTGGACAGCACCAGCGGCACCACGCCCATGATGAAGGCGATGGAGGTCATCAGGATCGGCCGCAGGCGCAGGCGGCAGGCCTCCAGCACGGCGGCGACGCGGTCCATGCCTTCTTCCTGCTTGTCCTTGGCGAACTCGACGATGAGGATGGCGTTCTTGCACGCCAGGCCCACCAGCACGATCAGGCCGATCTGGGTGAAGATGTTGTTGTCGCCGCCAGCGACTATCACCCCGCCGATGGCCGACAGCAGGGTCATCGGCACGATCAGGATCACCGCCAGCGGCAGGCCCCAGCTCTCGTACAGCGCGGCCAGCACCAGGAAGGCCAGGAGCACGCAGAGCGGGAAGACGAAGGCCGCGGTGTTGCCGGCGAGGATCTGCTGGTAGGTCAGGTCGGTCCACTCGTAGGTCATGCCGTTGGGCAGTTCCTGCTTGAGCAGTTTCTCCATCGCCGCCTCGGCCTGGCCGGAGCTGTAGCCGGGCGCCGCGGCGCCGTTGATCTCGGCGGTGATGAAGCCGTTGTAGTGCATCACCCGGTCGGGGCCGGCGGTGTCGCTGATCTTGATGAAGGTGGCCAGGGGGACCATTTCACCGAGGTTGTTGCGCACCTTCAGCTGGCCGATCTGTTCCGGGTCCAGGCGGAAGTTCTGGTCGGCCTGGACGTTGACCTGGTAGGTGCGGCCGAAGCGGTTGAAGTCGTTGGCGTACAGCGAGCCCAGGTACACCTGCAGGGTGTCGAAGATGTCGCTGATGGCCACGCCGTGGGTCTTGGCCTTCTCGCGGTCGATGGCGGCGTCCACCTGCGGCACGTTCACCTGGTAGCTGGTGAACACCGACATGGGGTTCAGTTCGGGCAGCGCGCGGGCCTTGGCGAGGATGTTCTGGGTCTGCGTGTAGAGCTCCTCGTAGCCCAGGCTGCCGCGGTCCTCGACCTGCACGCGGAAGCCGCCGATGGTCCCCAGCCCCTGTACCGGCGGCGGCGGGAAAATGGCGATGTAGGCGTCCTGGATGTCGGCGAACTGCTTGTTCAGCTCGGCGGCGATCTCGCCGGCGGACATGCCCGGGCCCTTGCGCTGGTCGAAGTCCTTCAGCGGGGTGAAGACGATGCCGCTGTTGGGGCTGTTGGTGAAGCCGTTGATCGACAGGCCCGGGAAGGACACGGTGTGCTCGATGCCCGGGTGCTTGCCGGCGATTTCCGACATGCGCTTGATCACCGCCTCGGTGCGGTCGAGGGTGGCCGCGTCGGGCAGTTGGGCGAAGGCCACCAGGTACTGCTTGTCCTGCTGCGGCACGAAGCCGGTCGGGGTGCTGGAGAAGCCCAGATAGGTGAGGGCGATCAGCCCGGCGTAGATGAACAGGGCGATGGAACTGCCGCGCAGCACGCGGGTGACGGTGCCGACGTAGCCATGGCTGGCGCGGTCGAAGAAGCGGTTGAACGGGCGGAACAGCCAACTGCCCAGCAGCTTGTCGAGGATCAGCGAGAAACGGTCCTTGGGCTCGTGGTGGCCCTTGAGCAGCACGGCGGCCAGCGCCGGCGACAGGGTCAGCGAGTTGAACGCCGAGATCACCGTGGAGATCGCGATGGTCAGCGCGAACTGCCGGTAGAACTGCCCGGTGAGGCCGGAGATGAACGCGGTCGGCACGAACACCGCGCACAGCACCAGGGCGGTGGCGATGATCGGCCCGGTCACTTCCTTCATGGCGCGCTTGGTGGCCTCGATGGGCGTCAACCCGAGGCCGATGTTCCGTTCGACGTTCTCCACCACCACGATGGCGTCGTCGACCACGATGCCGATGGCCAGCACCAGGCCGAACAGCGACAGCGCGTTGAGCGAGAAGCCGAAGGCGTGCATCACCGCGAAGGTGCCGATCAGCGACACCGGCACGGCGGCCAGCGGGATGATCGAGGCGCGCCAGGTCTGCAGGAACAGCACCACCACCAGCACCACCAGCACCAGGGCTTCGAACAGGGTGTGCACCACCGCTTCGATGGAGCCGCGGACGAAGATGGTCGGGTCATAGACGATGGAGTAGTCCACGCCCTGGGGGAAGGCCTTCTTCAGCTCGGCCATCTTCGCCCGCACCTCGTTGGAGATGGCGATGGCGTTGGAGCCGGGGCGCTGGAAGATCGGGATGGCCACCGCCGGCTGGTTGTCCAGCAGCGAGCGCAGGGCGTACTGGCTGGAGCCCAGCTCGATGCGGGCGATGTCCTTCAGGCGGGTGATCTCGCCGTCGGGGCCGCTGCGGATGATGATGTTCTCGAACTCCTCCTCGCTGACCAGGCGGCCCTGGGTGTTGATCGACAGCTGGAAGCTGGTGGCGCTGGGCGCGGGCGGCGCGCCGAGGGCGCCGGCGGCGACCTGGCGGTTCTGCTCGCGGATGGCGTTGACCACGTCGGTGGCGGTCAGGTTGCGCGAGGCCACCTTGTTCGGGTCCAGCCACACGCGCAGCGAGTAGTCGCCCATGCCGAACAGCTGCACGTCGCCCACGCCGTCCAGGCGCGCCAGCTCGTCCTTGATGTTGAGGATGGCGTAGTTGGACAGGTAGAGCATGTCGTAGCGGTTGTCCGGCGAGGTCAGGTGCACGACCATGGTCAGGTCGGGCGAGGCCTTGTCGACGGTGATGCCGATGTGGGTGACCTCCTCGGGCAGCTTCGGCTCGGTCCGCGTCACGCGGTTCTGCACCTGCACCTGGGCGTTGTCCAGGTCGGTGCCCAGGGCGAAGGTGATGGTCAGCGTCATCTTGCCGTCGGCGGTGGACTGCGAGGACATGTAGAGCATGTTCTCGACGCCGGTGATGGCCTGCTCCAGGGGCGCGGCGACGGTCTCGCCGATCACCTTGGGGTTGGCGCCGGGGAAGGTGGCGCGCACCACCACGGTGGGCGGCACCACTTCGGGGTATTCGCTGATCGGCAACTGGAACAGCGAGATGGCCCCGCCGATCAGGATGATCAGCGAGAGCACGGCGGCGAAGATCGGCCGCTGCACGAAGAATTGCGAGAAGTTCATGGTTCGTTCCTGGCGCGCGGGGCGCTAAACCCTGGGCAAAAGGTCACCCGCGGCCCTGGGTGGGGCCAGGGCCGGGTACTGCGTTGTCGATGTGCCCCGCTCAGGGGCGGGTCGTCGTCAGATGCGGCTGGGCTTGCCCGGCGACTGCTCGGCGACCTTCGGCGGCTCGCTGTCTTCCACCGCCTGGCGCGAGCGGGCGAGGGCGGCGAGGGTGTCCGGGCTGGCCATGGGCACGCCCTGGGCATCCACCTCGGCGCCGGGGCGCACGCGCTGCAGGCCGTTGACCACGATGCGGTCGCCCTTGGCCAGGCCGCTGCGGACGATGCGCAGGCCTTCCAGCTTCGGCCCCAGCTCGATGGTGCGGTAGGCCACCTTCCTGTCGGCGCCGACCACCAGCACGAACTTCTTGCCAAGGTCGGTGCCGACCGCTTCGTCCTTGATCAGCGCGGCGTCGTAGGTGCCGGAGCCGACCAGCTTGATGCGTGCGTAGAGGCCGGGGGTGTACAGGCCGTCCTTGTTGTCGAACACCGCGCGGCCGCGGATGGTGCCGGTCTTGGGGTTGACCTGGTTGTCGAGGAAGTCCAGGCGGCCCAGGTGCGGGAAGCCGTCCTCGCCGGTCAGGCCGAGGTACACCGGGGTGCTGCCGCGGGCGTCCGGGCCGCCGGCGCGGGCCATGGCCACGTACTTCAGGTAGACGCGTTCGTCGGCGTCGAAGTAGGCGTAGACCTTGTCGGTGGAGACCAGGGTGGTGAGCAGGCTCTGCCCGGAGTTGACCAGGTTGCCGGCGGTGACTTCGGCGCGCGAGACGCGGCCGTCGATGGGCGCGGTGATCTGGGTGAAGGACAGGTTCAGCCGGGCGTTGTCCAGTTCGGCCTGGGTCGCCGCGACCTGGGCGCGGGCTTCGGTGGCGGCGGCGCTGCGGGCGTCGGCCAGTTCGGCGGAGATGGCGTTGGTGGCGCGCAGGCGGTCGCCACGAGCGGCTTCGTTGGCGGTGCGCACCTGGTTGGCGCGGGCCTGTGCCAGCTGGGCTTCCAGGCGGTGGACCTCGGCCTGGAACGGGCGCGGGTCGATCTGGAACAGCAGGTCGCCTTTCTTCACCAGGGCGCCTTCGCGGAAGGTCACCTTGTCGATGTAGCCGGAGACGCGCGGGCGCAGCTCGACGGATTCGGGCGCCTCCAGGCGGCCGGTGAACTCGTCCCACTCGTTGACCGGCTGTTCGATGACCTCGGCGACGCTGACCTTGGGCGCGGGCATGTTCTGCGCGGCTTCCTGGGGCTTGCCGCAGGCGCTGAGCACCAGGACGGCGGCCAGTGCCAGGGGGATACGCAAGGGTTTGAGTGAACGCTCCATGGGGAAGACTCCGGCATTTTTTCTGTAATGGGCGGAGTCTGCGTTCCAGGCGTCTAAGTCGCTAATCGAACGGGAGCATTCTTATTATCACGGCCAGTGATAAACCCTGTTGCATTATCCGTATCAATCGATGGGGGATTTTCTGCTACCGGGTGGTGGGCTTTTGGCGGGCCGTTTGCGTACATGGATTCAGGGAGTCTTCAGGTTCCGCTTTACGCCGAACGGTCCCCTCTCCCGCTTGCGGGGGAGGGTTAGGGAGGGGGAGCGGAGTAGAGGTTCGGCAGCGGAGTGTCGGCGAAGTCCGCAACCCTCACCCCAGCCCTCTCCCAGAGGGAGAGGGGGCCGTTCGGCGCGGGCGGTGAATCCGGAGTCATCCTGATATGCCGGAGGCGTTATGCGCCTCACGCTACAGGAGAGACGCCATCGTAGGATGGGTTGAGCGAAGCGATACCCATCGCCATGACCGAGCAATAGCGGCGCGGGATCACGCCTTGGCCAGGCGGGCGCGGGCCACGCGCGAGCCGTTTTCCTTGCCGAGCACCGCGCAGATGCGCTGGCCGGCGGCGATCAGGGCGTCGAGGTCGATGCCGGTGTGGATGCCCAGGCCGTTTAGCAGGTAGAGCACATCCTCGGTCGCCACGTTGCCGGTGGCGCCCTTGGCGTAGGGGCAGCCGCCGAGGCCGGCGACCGAGCTGTCGAACACCGCGATGCCTTCCAGCAGGCTGGCGTAGATATTGGCCAGGGCCTGGCCGTAGGTGTCGTGGAAGTGCCCGGCCAGGCGTTCGCGCGGCACGCGGGCGCCGACCGTTTCGAACATGGCGCGGGTGGCGCCGGCGGTGCCGACGCCGATGGTGTCGCCCAGGGAGACTTCATAGCAGCCCATGGCGTCCAGCTCGGCGGCCACGGCGGCGACCTGCTGCACGTCCACCTCGCCCTGGTAGGGGCAGCCGAGCACGCAGGACACGTAGCCGCGCACGCGGATGCCGTGCTCGCGGGTGGCGTCCATCACCGGCACGAAGCGTTCCAGGCTCTCCTTGATCGAGCAGTTGATGTTCTTCTGCGAGAAGGCCTCGGAGGCGGCGGCGAATACCGCCACTTCCTTCACCCCGGCCTCCAGCGCGGCCTCGAAGCCCTTGAGGTTGGGCGCCAGGGCGGCGTAGGTGACGCCGGGTTTCTGCTGGATGCCGGCGAAGACTTCGGCGGAGCCGGCCATCTGCGGCACCCACTTGGGCGAAACGAAGCTGCCGACCTCGACGTAGGAAAGGCCGGCGGCGCTCAGGTCGTCCACCAGGCGCACCTTGTCGGCGACGCTGATGGGCTGTTTCTCGTTCTGCAGGCCGTCGCGCGGGCCGACTTCGACCAGGCGGACGTGGTGGGGCAGGGGCATGCTGGGTCCTCGTTGTGTTCTGTGGGGAACTGTCCTGCGCAGCGGCGGCGGGCGGAGCGTAGGGCGTATAACCGTTCGCGGTTATACGCCGCTACACCGATCTCATGCCCGGCTTCCCGGTCGAACTGGAAGGCTCTGGAACAAACGCTCCGTGACCAAATCCGCATCGCGCCGGGAGCCAAGGCCAAACGGCGTATAACGCGGAGCGTTATACGCCCTACGCAAGGGTCAGGCTTCTTCCAACTCCACCAGCGCCGTACCCTCGGCCACCAGTTCGCCTTCGCTGCAATACAGCGATTTCACCACGCCGGCGTGCGGCGCGCGAATGCTGTGTTCCATCTTCATGGCTTCCAGCACCACCAGGGCGGCGCCGGCTTCCACCGCCTGGCCGGGCTGGACCAGGATGCGCACGATGCTGCCGTTCATCGGCGCGCCCAGGCCGCCGTGGTGGGCGTGGGCGGCCTCGGCTTCGGCGATGGCGTCGTAGCGGCGCACCTGCACCAACTCGCCCTGCCACTCCAGATACAGGCTGTCGCCCTGGCGCAGGGCCAGGTGGCGGCGCAGGCCGTCGAGGTCCACTTCCAGCCATTCGCCCTTGAGCGTCGCGCCGCGCACGCCATTGGCATGGCGCAGGCGCACCACCTGGGATTCGCCCTTGGCCAGCAGGTGCAGGTCGGTTTCCCCCGGCAGGCCGCTGCGCCAGCCGTCGCGGGCGCTCCATGGGGAGTGGGCGTCGTCGTTGCGCACGCGCTCGGCTTCGCTTTGCGCCCAGGCCTCGCCGGCCAGTTGCCAGAACTGCGCCGGCAGTTCGCCGGGCGCCGGCAGCAGCTGTTCCTGGTGGCGGGCGATGAAGCCGGTGTCCAGTTCGGCGGCGGCGAAGGCCGGGTGGGCCAGCACGCGGCGCAGGAACGCCAGGTTGGTCTTGAAGCCGCCCACGGCGGTTTCGCTCAGCATCGACAGCAGGCGCTGGCGGGCTTCCTCGCGGTTCTCGCCCCAGGCGATCAGCTTGGCCAGCATGGGGTCGTAGAACGGCGAGATGTCGTCGCCCTCGCGGATGCCGCTGTCCACCCGGCGGCCGGGGCCGGCCGGCGGTTCGCGGTACAGCGCCAGGTGGCCGCTGGCGGGCAGGAAGCCGCCTTCCGGGTCCTCGGCGTAGAGGCGCACTTCGATGGCGTGACCGTTCAGCGGCACCTGCTCCTGGCTGATCGGCAGCGGTTCGCCACGGGCCACGCGGATCTGCCAGGCCACCAGGTCGAGGCCGGTGATGGCCTCGGTGACCGGGTGTTCCACCTGCAGGCGGGTGTTCATTTCCATGAAGAAGAACTGGCCGCTGCCCTCGTCGTAGAGGAACTCCACGGTGCCGGCGCCGACATAGCCGATGGCCTGGGCGGCGCGCACGGCGGCCTCGCCCATGCCGCGGCGCAGTTCCACCGAGAGGCCGGGGGCGGGGGCTTCCTCGACCACCTTCTGGTGGCGGCGCTGGATCGAGCAGTCGCGCTCGTTGAGGTACAGGCAGTTGCCGTGCTGGTCGGCGAACACCTGGATTTCCACGTGGCGCGGCTTGGTCAGGTATTTCTCCACCAGCATGCGCGAGTCGCCGAAGCCGGACTGGGCCTCGCGCTGGGCGGATTCCAGGGCCTCGGCCAGTTCGCTTTCGCGCTCCACCACCTTCATGCCCTTGCCGCCACCGCCGGCGGCGGCCTTGAGCAGCACCGGGTAGCCGATGCGCGCGGCTTCGCGCTGGAAGGTCGGGTAGTCCTGGGCCTCGCCGTGGTAGCCGGGCACCAGGGGCACGCCGGCGTCTTCCATCAGCGCCTTGGCCGCGGACTTGCTGCCCATGGCGTCGATGGCGCTGGCCGGCGGGCCGAGGAACACCAGCCCGGCCTCTTCGCAGGCGCGGGCGAAGCCGGCGTTCTCCGAGAGGAAGCCGTAGCCGGGGTGGATGGCCTGGGCGCCGGCGGCCTTGGCTGCGGCCAGCACGGCGTCGGCGCGCAGGTAGGATTCGGCCGGCTTGGCGCCGCCCAGGTCGATGGCGATGTCCGCCTCTTCGACGTGGCGGGCGTGGCGGTCGGTGGCGCTGTGCACGGCCACGGTGGTCAGGCCCAGGGCCTTGGCGGTGCGCATCACCCGGCAGGCGATCTCGCCGCGGTTGGCCACCAGTAGGGTCGTGATGGTCATGGGCGGGGCTCCTGGTGCGAATGGGTGGATGGGGTGGCGATGGGTTTCGCTGCGCTCAACGCCATCCTACGGGGGCGATGATTCATCAGTTGCCTCCCTGCCAGGCCGGCTTGCGCTTTTCGAGGAAGGCGTGCAGGCCCTCTTGCCCTTCGGGGCTGATGCGGATGCGGGCGATGGCGGCCTCGGTGTAGCGGCGAAGGTTGGGGCTCAATTCTCCGCTGCCGATCTCCTGGAACAGCGCCTTGCAGGCCACCAGGGCGGCCGGACTGTTGTTCAGCAGGTTGGCGACCCAGGCCTCGACCTTCTCCTCCAGTTCATCGGCGGCGTAGCACTCGTCCAGCAGGCCCAGTTCGCGGGCGCGGGCACCGTCGAAGCGCTCGGCGGTGAGGGCGTAGCGGGTGGCCGCGCGCTGGCCGATGGCCTTGGTCACGAAGGGCCCGATGGTCGCCGGGATCAGCCCGATGCGCACTTCCGACAGGCAGAACTGCGCCTGCTCGCTGCCCAGGGCCATGTCGCAGCAGGCCACCAGGCCCACGCCGCCGCCGAAGGCCGCGCCCTGGACCACGGCCAGGGTCGGTTTCTTCAGCAGGTGCAGGTTGTTCAGCAGCTCGGCCAGTTGCTGGGCGTCGGCGAGGTTGCCCTGGTAGTCGAGCTGCACCGCCTCCTGCATCCAGGCCAGGTCGGCGCCGCCGCAGAAATGCCTGCCGCGGCCGCGCAGCACCAGCAGGCGCACTTCGGCGTCGTCGGCCACCTGGTCCAGCGCTCGGATCAGCTCGGCGATGGTCTGGGCGTTGAAGGCGTTGTTCTTGTCCGGGCGGTTCAGCCATAGGGTGGCGACGCCGCGCGGTTCTTTTTCCAGCTGGATGTTCTGAAAGTCGGTCATAGAGCTACCTTCGGTCGCTAGCGGCAAGCTGTAAGCCTCAAGCTGCAAGGAGTGGCGCTTGCAGCTTGAGGCTTGGTGCTTGCGGCTTCGAGTCACATGCGGAAGATGCCGAAGCGGGTCGGCTCGATGGGCGCGTTGAGCGAGGCGGACAGGGCCAGGGCGAGCACTTCGCGGGTCTGCGCCGGGTCGATCACGCCGTCGTCCCACAGCCGCGCGCTGGAGTAGTAGGGGTGCCCCTGGCGCTCGTACTGGGCGAGGATCGGCGCCTTGATCTTCGCCTCATCCTCGGCGCTCAGCGTATTGCCGGCGCGCTCGGCCTGCTCGCGCTTGACCTGGGCCAGCACGCCCGCGGCCTGCTCGCCGCCCATCACGCCGATCCGCGCGTTGGGCCACATCCACAGGAAGCGCGGGTCGTAGGCGCGGCCGCACATGCCGTAGTTGCCGGCGCCGAAGCTGCCGCCGATGATCACGGTGAACTTCGGCACCTGAGCGCAGGCCACCGCGGTGACCAGCTTGGCGCCGTGCTTGGCGATGCCGCCGGCCTCGTACTTCTGGCCGACCATGAAGCCGGTGATGTTCTGCAGGAACAGCAGCGGGATGCCGCGCTGGCAAGCCAGTTCGATGAAGTGCGCGCCTTTCTGCGCGGCCTCGGCGAAGAGGATGCCGTTGTTCGCCAGGATGGCGATGGGGTAGCCGTGCAGGTGGGCGAAGCCGCACACCAGGGTGGTACCGAACAGCGCCTTGAACTCGTCGAATTCGCTGCCGTCGACCAGGCGGGCGATGATCTCGCGCACGTCGAACGGCTGCTTGCTGTCCACCGGAATGACGCCGTACAGCTCCTCGGCCGGGTACAGCGGCGCGCGCGGGGCCAGCGTGTTGAGCTTGCCGCGCTTGGTCCAGTTGAGGTTGGCGATGCAGCGGCGGGCGATGGCCAGGGCGTGCTCGTCGTCCTCGGCATAGTGGTCGGACACGCCGGAAGTCTTGCAGTGCACGTCGGCGCCGCCCAGGTCCTCGGCGCTGACCACCTCGCCGGTGGCGGCCTTCACCAGCGGCGGGCCGGCGAGGAAGATGGTGGCCTGCTCGCGGACCATGATGGTCTCATCGCTCATCGCCGGCACGTAGGCGCCGCCGGCGGTGCACGAGCCCATCACCACGGCGATCTGCGGGATGCCCTGGGCGCTCATGTTGGCCTGGTTGAAGAAGATCCGCCCGAAGTGCTCGCGGTCGGGGAACACCTCGTCCTGGCGCGGCAGGTTGGCGCCGCCGGAGTCCACCAGGTAGATGCACGGCAGGCGGTTCTGCTGGGCGATGGCCTGGGCGCGCAGGTGCTTCTTCACGGTCAGCGGGTAGTAGCTGCCGCCCTTCACCGTGGCGTCGTTGCCGACGATCATGCATTCCACGCCTTCCACGCGGCCGATGCCGGCGACCACGCCGGCGGCGGCCACGTCCTCGCCGTACACCTCATGGGCGGCGAGGGCGGAAACTTCGAGGAACGGCGAGCCGGCGTCGAGCAGGCGGTTGATGCGTTCGCGCACCAGCAGCTTGCCGCGCGCGCTGTGCTTGGCCTGGGCGGCGGCGCCGCCGCCTTCGTGGACGCGGCCGAGCAGGGCGCGCAGGTCCTGGACGCTCTCCAACATGGTCGCGGCGTTGGCGGCGTATTCGGGGGAGCGCGGGTTGATCTGGGTATGCAGTAGGGCCATGAAAACCTCGAGAAGAGCGCTGTAGGCTGGAGGCTGGACGAGGACTGGAGCGGCTTTTTCGTCCAGCCTTCAGCCTCCAGCGGCTTTTATCGTTATTTGGTTTCGTTGAAGAGCTCGCGGCCGATCAGCATGCGGCGGATCTCGCTGGTGCCGGCGCCGATCTCGTAGAGCTTGGCGTCGCGCAGCAGGCGGCCGGTGGGGAACTCGTTGATGTAGCCGTTGCCGCCGAGGATCTGGATGGCGTCCAGGGCCATTTGCGTCGCGCGCTCGGCGGTGTAGAGGATCACCCCGGCGGCGTCCTTGCGGGTGGTCTCGCCGCGGTCGCAGGCCTGGGCCACGGCGTACAGGTAGGCGCGGCTGGCGTTGAGCTGGGTGTACATGTCGGCGACCTTGCCCTGGATCAGCTGGAATTCGCCGATGCTCTGGCCGAACTGCTTGCGGTCGTGGATGTAGGGGACGATCACGTCCATGCAGGCCTGCATGATGCCGATCGGGCCGCCGGCAAGGACCACGCGCTCGTAGTCCAGGCCGCTCATCAGCACCTTCACGCCGCCGTTGACCGCGCCCAGCACGTTCTCTTCCGGCACTTCCACGTCATCGAAGAACAGCTCGCAGGTGTTCGAGCCGCGCATGCCCAGCTTGTCGAACTTGTTGCCGCGGCTGAAGCCCTTCCAGTCGCGCTCGACGATGAACGCGGTGATGCCGTGCGCGCCCTTCTCCGGCTCGGTCTTGGCGTAGATCACGTAGGTGTTGGCGTCCGGGCCGTTGGTGATCCAGGTCTTGCTGCCGTTGAGCACGAAGCGGTCGCCGCGCTTGTCGGCGCGCAGCTTCATGGAGACCACGTCGGAACCGGCGTTGGGCTCGCTCATGGCCAGGGCGCCGACGTGCTCGCCGCTGATCAGCTTGGGCAGGTACCTGGCCTTCTGCTCGGCATTGCCGTTGCGCTTGATCTGGTTGACGCACAGGTTGGAGTGCGCGCCGTAGGACAGGCCGACCGAGGCCGAGCCGCGGCTGATCTCCTCGATGGCGATGACGTGGGCCAGGTAGCCCATGTTGGCGCCGCCGTATTCCTCCGCGACGGTGATACCGAGCAGGCCCATGTCGCCGAACTTCTTCCACATGTCCATGGGGAACAGGTTGTCGGCGTCGATCTGCGCGGCGCGCGGAGCCAGTTCGCTGGCGACGAAGCCCTGCACCTGCTCGCGGAGCATGTCGATGGTTTCGCCGAGGCCGAAGTTGAGGGACGGGTAGCTCATGGTTGCACCTGCTTTCTTGTACTTGGATAAGGGTAGGGCGCGCTCAGGCGCGCTGTTTCTTCTCGGTCTCGGCCAGGGCCGCCAGGCAGCGCTCCTCGGCCGTGTCCAGTTCCAGCTTCATCTGCTCGATGTCGAGCAGCTGCTGCTCCAGCTGCGCGCGGCGCGCGGCGATCTTGCCCATGAAGGTATCGAGCTGCTTGCGGTTGCCGCTGCTGGGGTCGTAGAGGTCGATCAGTTCCTTGCACTCGGCCAGCGAGAAGCCGATGCGCTTGCCGCGCAGGATCAGCTTCAGCGCCACCAGGTCCTTGGGGCTGTAGACGCGTTCCTGGCCGCGGCGCTCGGGGCTGAGCATGCCTTGCTCCTCGTAGAAGCGGATGGCGCGGGTGGTGACGTCCAGTTCGCGGGCCAGGTCGGAAATGCTGTAGGTGGTCGGCATCGGGCTTGCTCGTTCGTTTACCTTTACGTTAACGTAAACCTGCGTCGAGGGGCTGTCAATCACTTCGCCGCCGACCGGCTGGCCCGCTAATTGCGTGCGTTGCCGGGCAACCGGGAGTCCTCTTTACTGAAGGGGAGGACGGGTGTAGACAGTCCCTGACCAGCCTGACGTCCCGCGCGGCAACGCATCGCGCGGGCAAGCGGAGCCGAGATCGACATGACAAGAACAATAGGCAGCGACCTGCTGCGCGAGGCCCACCGGGCCCGCGAACGCCTGCAGCGCGAGGGCGAGCTACCCGCCGGCGTGCTGCGCGAGGAAATCGACGCCTCCTGGCGGCGCAGCCTGGGCCATGGCCTGGACTGCGGCAGCGGCAACGACCAGGAGCTGGACAACCGCGCCGGCATCGAGCTGCTGCTGGAGAACAACCGCCTGCTGCTCGACGCCGCCACTCCCGAGCTGGACTTCCTGCGCCAGCGCCAGGGCCACGACGCCCTGGTGATCCTGGCCAACGCCGACGCCACCATCGTCTCGGTGGCCGGCGCCCACGAGCGCCTGCGCCGCATCGGCCTGGAAGACATCACCCCGGGCGCCTGCTGGAGCGAGGCCGCGCGCGGCACCAACGCCCTGGGCACCGCCCTGGTGGAAGGCCGCGCCACCCAGATCGACTGCGGCGAGCACTACCTGGAGCGGCTCAGCCGCTTCTCCTGCACCTCCGTGCCCATCAACTGCCCCCGGGGCAATCTGCTCGGGGTGCTCGACCTGACCCGCGAAGGCCCCCTGGCCGGCCCGGTGGAAAGCCTCAGCCTGCTCAACCGCGCCGCGGTGCAGATCGAGGAGCGGCTGTTCGCCGCCAGCTTCCCGGGGCAGGTGGTGCTGTCTTTCCACAGCCGCCGCCAGTACCTGGATTCGCCCTGGCAGGGCCTGCTGGCGCTGAGCCTGGAGGGCCGCATCCTGGCCCTCAGCACGCCGGCCTGCCAGTTGCTCGGCGCGCCGCGCGAAACGCTGATCGGGCGCCGTTGCGAAGACCTGCTGGGCGCCAGGGGCGAGCAACTGCTCGCGCGCCTGCAGTCCGGCGCCCTGGGCAGCCTGCAGACGGCCAAGGGCGAGTTCTTCTACAAGGTGCTGCAGGCGCCGCTGCGCGCCAGCGCGGTGTCGGTGCCGGCGCGCCAGCCGCAGCGCCCGGCCCCGGCCGCGCCGGACCTGGAAGCCCTGGCCGGCGGCAACCCGCGCTACGCCCGCGCTTTGCGCATGGCCCGCCAGGGCCTGCTGAACGAACTGCCGGTGCTGCTGCTGGGTGAGACCGGCAGCGGCAAGGAAGTGGTGGCGCGCGCCCTGCACCAGAGCAGTGCGCGCTCCGGCAAGCCGTTCATCGCGGTGAACTGCGCGGCCATCCCCGAAGGGCTGATCGAGTCCGAACTGTTCGGCTACCGCGAGGGCGCCTTCACCGGCTCGCGCCGCGGCGGCATGGTCGGCCGCCTGCAGCAGGCCCACGGCGGCACCCTGTTCCTCGACGAGATCGGCGACATGCCCCTGGCCCTGCAGGCCCGCCTGCTGCGCGTGCTGCAGGAGCGCAAGGTGGCGCCGCTGGGCGCGGGCGAGGAGCAGGACATCGACGTAGCGCTGATCTGCGCCACCCACCGCGACCTCAAGCGCCAGGTGGAAGAGAAGCACTTCCGCGAAGACCTCTACTACCGCGTCAACGGCATCAGCGTGCGCCTGCCGGCCCTGCGCGAGCGCGACGACCTCGGCCAACTGGCCCAGGGCCTACTGGCCAAGCTGGGCGCGCCCGAGGCGCGGCTGGACGACGAACTCTTCGCGCTGCTGGCCGACTACCACTGGCCGGGCAACATCCGCCAGCTGGAAATGGTGCTGCGCACCGCCCTGGCCATGCGCGAGCAGGGCGAAAACACCCTGGGCCTGGAGCACCTGCCGGACAGCACCCTGGAAGAACTCGCCGCCGGCGAGCGGCAGCCCTGCGGGCGCATCCGCGAGACCGAGATGGAGCTGATCCGCCAGGCCCTGGACCGCCACCAGGGCAACGTCTCGGCGGCCGCCGACGCCCTGGGCATCAGCCGCGCCACCCTGTACCGCAAGCTCAAGCAACTGAAGGGTGGCTGATGTTCTTCACCCGCCTGATCGACAGCGACGACCCCAAGGCCCTCAAGGACGCGCTGCACTGGCTGTACGGCTTCGTCCGCCCGCAGCGCCTGGCCATCCTCGGCCTGCTTGGCCTGGCCTTGTGCGCCTCGCTGCTGGCCCTGGCGCAACCCTGGCTGACCAAGCTGCTGATCGACGACGGCCTGCTGGCCCGCGACTTCCCCCTGCTGGCGCTGCTGGCCGGGGTGATGATCGTGGTCGGGCTGGTCGGCACCGTGCTGTCGGGGCTCAACCGCTACCTGCACACGCGGCTGTCCGGGCGCATCCTGTTCGCCCTGCGCGATGCGCTGTACCGCCACCTGCAAAGCCTGTCGCCGACCTTCTTCGCCCGCCGCCGCATCGGCGACCTGATGTCGCGGCTGGATGGCGACGTCGCCGAAATCCAGCGCTTCGCGGTGGACTCGCTGTTCTCCGCGGTGTCCGCCGTGATCGGCCTGGTCGGCTCGCTGGCGTTGCTGCTGACGCTCAGTTGGCAGCTGTCGCTGCTGGTTGCCGTGCTCATTCCGCTGGACGTGCTCTGGCTGCGCTGGATGCGCAAGAAGGTCGAGCGCGAGGCGCGCCAGTTGCGCGAACGTTCGGCCGACCTGTCGTCGTTCTTCGTCGAGACCCTGCCGGCGATGAAGTTCATCCAGTCCGCCGGCCAGCAGGGCCGCGAGGCGCAACGCCTGGAGGGGCTGGGCCAGGGCTACCTGGGCCAGCTGCTGCGCTTGCAGCTGACCGAATTCTTCACCCAGGCGCTGCCGGGGACGCTGATGTCGCTGTCGCGCGCCTGCGCCTTCCTGGTCGGCGGCTACTGGGTAGTGCAGGGCACCTGGCAACTGGGCTCGCTGATCGCCTTCTCCACCTACCTGGGCATGGCCATCGGCCCGGTGCAGAGCCTGCTGGGCCTGTACGTGGCGCTGCAACGCATGACCGTCAGCCTGGGCCGGGTGATGGAACTGCGCGGCGAGGCGCCGGGCGTGGCGTCGCCGGCGCAGCCCAGGCCGATGCCGAACGTCGGCGAACTGCGCCTGCAAGGCGTGAGCTTCAACCACGCCGGCCGCAGCCAGCCCTTGCTGGACCAGGTGGACGCCTGCATCCCGGCCGGGCGCAAGGTGGCCCTGAGCGGGCCCTCGGGCGTCGGCAAATCCACCCTGACCGACCTGCTGCAACGCTTCTACGACCCCGACCAGGGCCGCATCCTGCTGGACGGCGTGGACCTGCGCGAGCTGGACCTGTTCGAGCTGCGCCGGCGCATCGCCGTGGTCAGCCAGGAGCTGGTGCTGTTCCGCGGCAGCCTGGCGGACAACCTGTCGTACAGCGCGCCCCACGTCAGCCGTGAAGAAATCGAAAGGGTGGCGACCCTGGCCCAGTTGGACGGCCTGATAGCCAGCCTGCCCGAAGGCCTCGACAGCCCCCTGGGCGAGCGTGGCCAGCAATTGTCCGGCGGGCAGAAGCAGCGTATCGCCATCGCCCGCGCGCTGCTGCAGGACCCGCTGGTGCTGATCCTCGACGAAGCCACCTCGCAGGTGGACGAAAGCACCGAGCGCGAGGTGATAGCCGCCATCGACCGACTGTTCGCCGGACGCACGCGCATCCTCGTCAGCCACCGTCCCTCGACATTGGCCGAGGCCGACCTGCGCCTGGAGTTGCAGGACGGCCGGCTGAGTGTGCGCGAGGCGCCGCTGGTGGCCGTGGGAGGGCAGGGTGGCTGAGGTGCGGGTGGGAGTAGTCGACAGCGGCCATGCCGTGGAGCAGGCGGGTTGCGTGGTGGCCGGGCAGCGTTTCTGTCTGGCCGATGAGGGAGTGGAGCGACTGCCATTGGCGGCTGATGTTTTGGGTCATGGCTCGGCGGTGATCCAGGCGGTGCTTGCCCGGGCGCCGCAAGCGCGCTTCAGCGTGGCCCAGGTGTTCGATGGGCGTGGCGTGACCAGCCCGTTGCAGATCGCGGCTGCGTTGCAGTGGTTGGGCGGGCAGGGTGTGCGTGTGGTCAACCTGAGCCTGGGTGTGCGCCAGGATCGGCCGCTGCTGCGTGAGGCGGTGGCGGAACTGGTGGCGGCTGGGGTGCTGGTCTGTGCGTCCAGCCCGGCGCGGGGCGAGCCGGTGTTTCCGGCGGCCTATCCGGGGGTGGTGCGGGTGACTGGGGATGCGCGGTGTGGCGAGGGGGAGTGGTCGTGGCTGGGGAGTGCGCAGGCGGATTTCGGGGCGGCTGTGCGGGTTGGGGGGCAGGCGGGGGCGAGTCTTGGTTGCGCGGCGTTTTGTGGGCATCTGGTTGCTTTGCTGGGGGAGCGGCCGGGGGTGTCGAATTCGGAGTTGTTGGCGTTGATGCGGGAGGGGGCTGCTTACAAGGGGATCGAGCGGAAGGTGAGTTTATGAGTGGGGTTGGGGTTCCTTTCCCTCTCCCCAGCCCTCTCCCTGAAGGGAGAGGGGGCCGTTCGGTGTGGCTGGAAGTTCCGAGTCTTCCTGATATTCCGCGACTGCCGGCTGCATACCTAACTTCGCCACCGCTCCGTACAGTCCAGAGGGTTAGGGAGAGGGGGCGGACGCATCATCGGCACCATGTTTTCCCTCACCCTAGCCCTCTCCCAGAGGGAGAGGGGACCGTTCGGCGTTGCCGGATAGTACGGTTTCTTCCTGGCGTCACAGGAAGAGCGCCATGCCTTGCCACTGCTGAGGACAGCTCCCTCTCCCCCCGGGAGAGGGCTGTTCGGCGTTGCCGGGTAGTGCGGTTTCTTCCAGGCGTCACAGGAAGAACGCCATGCCTTGCTACCGCTGAGGACGGCCCCCTCTCCCCCCGGGAGAGGGCTGTTCGGCGTTGCCGGAGAGTGCGGTTTCTTCCCGGCATCACAGGAAGAACGCCATGCCTTGCCACCACTGAGGACGGCTCCCTCTCCCTCTGGGAGAGGGCTGGGGTGAGGGGGCGGGCCTATCATCGGCACCACAGGCCCAGGCCCGCGATAGGGTTCAAATCTCCATGCCCCCAATCCTGATCCTCGGCGCCGGCCCCGCCGGAGCAGCCACGGCCATCGGCCTCCACCGCCTCGGCCATCCCGTCACCGTCATCAGCGAATGGCGCCGCTTCGCCGCCGTCGAAGGCGTCTCCCAACGCGTCCTCGACGGCCTGCGCCATGCCGGCCTCAACCACGCCCTGGCCTGCACCGCGCCGCCTTCGCAACGCCGGGTGAACTGGAACGGCAGCGAAAGCGCGCAGAACGTCGAATTCATCCTCGACCGCCCGCTGTTCGACCAGGGCCTGCGCCAGGACCTGCACGACGCCGGTATCCAGGTGCTGGAAGACCGCGTGCTCGGCGTGGAATCCGACGCCACGGGCCACCACGTGCGCCTGGAAAGCGGCCAGCACCTGCACACTCCCTTCCTCGTCGAAGCCCGCGGTCGCCAGGCGCCGCTGAACCAGAAGGCCGGCAAGGCCCGTCGCGGCCCGGAAACCCTCAGCCTGCTCAGCCGCTGGCAGGGCGCGCCGGGGCCGGTGGCCAGCGCGGTGCAGAGCCTGGCCGATGGCTGGGCGTGGATGGCGCGGCTGGCCGACGGGCGCTGCTACTGGCAACTGACCCTGGACGTGGCCAGCAGCGCGCTGCCGCCCAAGGAGCAACTACTCGACTACTGCCGCGAACGGCGCCAGCGCTCCGCACTCAGCCAGGCATTCTTCGGCGGCCACCCCGAACAGGACCTGGAACTGCACGCCCGCAGCAGCACGCCGATCCTCTGCCTGGAGGCCTGCGGCGAGAACTGGATTCGCGTGGGCGATGCGGCTATGGCGGTGGACCCGCTGTCCGGCAACGGCATCTTCCAGTCGTTGTCCTCGGCGTTGCAGGCCCCTGCCGTCATCAACACGCTGTTGCGCGCCCCGCAGCGCGCCGAGTTGGCCAAGCGTTTCCACCAGCGCCGGGTGGAGCAGCTGTTCCTGCGCTTCGCCCGCGTCGGCCGCGACTTCTATGCCGAAGAAAGACAATGGGCCGAGCAACCCTTCTGGCAGGCCCGCCGCGCCTGGCCGGACGCGGTGCCCAGCCACGCCTCGGCGGACTTCGAGGCCCTGCGCATCGAGCGCGCCCCGGTGCTGCGCGACGGCCTGGTGGACGAGGCCGAGGTGGTGGTCAGCCCCGACCAGCCCCTGGGCATCTGGCACCTGCAGGGCCTGGAGCTGGCGCCCTGGCTGCGGCGCCTGCGCAGCGAGCCGCAGGAGCAGGTGCTGGCCGCGCTGCCGGAGCAGCAGCGGCGCATCTTCCAGGGCTGGCTGCTGAGCCAGGGCTACCGCCCACGCTGATCAGGCCTTGAACTGCTGCACCAGGCGGTGCTGTTGCTCGGCGCTGTGGTTCAGCTGCTGGCTCAGGTGCGCCGAGCGCTCGGCCTGGTCCGACAGGGCCTGGGTCACGTCGCGGATGGCGCCGATGTTGCGGCCGATCTCCTCGGCCACGCTGCTCTGCTCCTCGGCGGCGCTGGCGATCTGCAGGTTCATGTCGCTGATCAGGTTCACCGCGCCGGTGATGCGCTGCAGCGCGTCTATCGCCTGGCGCGCCTGCTGCACGTTGTCCTGGGCCTGGCGGTAGCTGCTGTGCATGGCGTCGGCCACCGACAGGCTGCGCGCCTGCAGGTTTTCGATCACCCCGCGAATCTCCTCCACCGAATCCTGGGTGCGCCTGGCCAGGCCGCGCACCTCGTCGGCCACCACGGCGAAGCCGCGCCCGGATTCGCCGGCCCGCGCCGCTTCGATGGCGGCGTTCAGCGCCAGCAGGTTGGTCTGTGCGGCGATGCTCTGGATCACCTCCAGGATGGCGCCGATCTGCTCGTTGCTGCTGGCCAGGTTCTGCAGCTCGCCCATGGCCTGGTTCATGTCGCCGGCCAGGGCGTCGATGCCGGCGCTGGTGGCCTCGATGGTGGCGTAGCCCTGCTGGCTGGCGCGCTCGGCCTCGCTGGCGGCCTGGGCGGCGCTGGCCGCGCTCTGCGCCGAGGCGTTGGCGGTGGCGGACATCTCCTGCAGCGCGGTGGCGACCATGTCGATCTCGCGGAACTGCTGCTGGATGCCGTCGCTGGTCTGGCGGGCGATGGCGGCGGTCTGGTCGGCGCCGGCGCGGGCCTCGCCGCTGGCGGTCTGCACCGCGGCGATGCTCGGCTGCAGCTTGTCGAGGAAGCGGTTGAAGGCCAGGGCCAGGCGGCCGAGCTCGTCGTGGCGCGGGTAGTTCAGGCGGCGGGTGAGGTCGCCTTCGCCGTCGGCGATGTCCTCCAGCATGCGCGCTAGGCCGAGGATCGGCCGGCTGATGCCGCGGGCGGTGAGGGTGATGATGCCCAGGCCGAATAGCGCCACCAGCGCGCCCAGGCCGATTTCCAGCCAGGTGCTGCGCGCGCGCAGGCCTTCGAGGGTGTGCTTCAGCGACTGCGCCGGGGCCAGCAGCACCTGCCGGGGCACGCTGAGCAGGATGCCCCAGGGCTTGGCGCCGGCCAGCGGCGCCAGGCTGGCGAGCACGCTCACGTCCTCGCCCTGGTCGTAGGCCAGCGAGCGGCCCTGGGCCATGTCGCCCAGCAGCTGGGGCAGCGCCGCGTCCTTGAACGGCTGGCCGAGGCCGGCGGCGTTGGCGCTGTCGCTGGCCAGCAGGCCGTTGGGGCTGAGGATGCGGATGCGCCCCTGGCCGTCGAACAGCTGGCGGCTGCCCTCGACGCTGCTCTGCTGCAGCGCCGCGAGGTCGATGTCGAAGCCCACGGCGGCGACGAACTTGCCGTCCTCCAGCAGCGGCAGGGTGATGCTGGTGACCAGCCGGCGCTGCCCGGAGGCGTCGTCGAAGTAGGGGTCGAGCACGCAGGGCTGCAGGCTGTCCCGCGAGCAGGTGAAGAAGGCGTTGTACGGCTGGCCGCTGGGGCCGGGGGTGGTGTCGGCCAGCACCTGCTCGGTGCCGACCACGTTCTGCTGCTGGCCGCCGCTGCGCAGCAGGTAAAGGGTGAAGCGGCCGTTCTCGTTGCTGCCCAGCTCGTCGCGGCCCTTGAAGCGGGCGTCGGCGCCGTCCAGGGCATCGACGCCGAAGACCACGAACAGCCCCAGCAGCTCCGGGTGCGCGGCCAGGGTGCCGCCCATCTCGGCGACCACCTTGCGCCGCAGCGCCTCGGCGTCGAGGTTGCCCAGGCGCTGCTGCTCGCGCAGCGCCTGCAGGGTGCGCGACAGGCCCTCGCCGAGCAGCAGCTTGTCCTGCAGCTGGCGTTGCAGTTGCAGGGCCTGCACCTGGCCCTGGGTCTGCAGGCTGGCGTGGGCGGCCCCGGCGAACAGCTTGCCGCTGTCCTCGGCGATCACCTGGCTGTCCTGGCGCGCCTGGTACAGCGACAGGCCGATCAGGGTGGCGGCGATGCCCAGCAGGCACAGGCCGGCGAGCCAGGTGATGCGGCCCTGGAGGGTGGAGTGGATGCTGCGCATGGGGAGGCCTCCCTGGAAACCGCGAAACCCGCCGGCGCGCCACGGCCGGGATGGGGCCGGCGGTGGCGCGGAGGCGGGTTCGTGGCTTGTGGCTTAGAAGGTGCTGGTGAAGATCAGCTGGGTGTAGAGGTTGTCGTCGTTGCCGCCGATCTGGGTGCCGCCTTGCTCGGCGCTCTTCTTCGGCTTGTACACGCCGACCAGCGGGGTGATGGTCAGGTGCGGGCTGACGGTCCAGTCGGCGTACAGGTCGATCTCGTGGCCGCCGAGGTTGCCCAGGTCCTTGTCGATGGTGTCGAAGCGGAACCACTGCAGGCCGACGTCGAAGGTCTCCGTCGGCTGGATCCTGGCGCCGACGTTGTGGACGCGGGTGTTGCTGTTGAACGGGCCGGAGTAGTTGCCCGCCACCTCGCCCTGGAACCAGGTGCCGAAGCCGCGGCTGAAGCCGTAGAACAGCGGATCGAAGCCTTCGGAGAAGCGGCTGAAGCGGTAGCTGACGTAGGGCTTCCAGGCGGCGTCGGCGAAGGTCCAGCCGGCTTCCAGGTACCAGGCGTTCTCGTCGTCGGCGTGGCGCTTGTCCTGCCAGGCGTACTCGCCGGAGAGGAACAGGTTCTCCACGCCGGCGTTGCCCTGGCCGCGCAGGCTGTAGGTCTTCATGTCCTTGCGGTCGAGCTGGGCGGGGGAGGCGTACTGCTCGTCGATGTCGGTGACGTCGATGTAGGTCAGGCCCAGGGTGCCGGCGTCACTGACGTGCTCCAGGGTGCCGACGTACAGCTCGGGCTTGGCCTGGGCCGGGTTGTCGGACTTCAGGCGCATGATGTCGCCGCGCCAACCCTGCTTGCCGCCGATGCGCAGCACCGCGGTCTCGTCGAAGCTGCGGCGGCCGGCCAGGTAGTAGGCGCCGCCGCGGTCGAACATGCCGTCGGCCAGGCCATTGCCGAAGTTGAGGGCGTCGCCGTTGATCAGGAAGCCGTCGCCGACCACGATGTTCTGGCGGCCGAAGGAGAAGTCGATGCCGTCCTCGCCCAGCACCGGGAACAGCGTGCCCGAGCGCCAGCCCAGGTAGGCGTCCTCGATCTTGGTGGTGCGCTCGGAGCCGTCGGTGAAGCCGGCGGCGTCGCCATCGCCCCAGGTCGCCGAGCTGAGCAGGGCGAAGGCGCCATACACGCTGCCGGCGCCGCCCAGGCGCTGGTCGCCGCTGAGGCCGTACTTGATGAAGCCTTCCTGCCAATAGGACGAGCCTTTGCCCTTGGTGCCGCTCTGCGCATAGTTCTCCTGGCTGTGCAGCAGCGCGTAGACCGCGGTGAGGTCGGCGTTGAGGTGGGTGTCGTCGGTGGAATACAGCGAATAGGCGCTGGCCTGGCCGCTGCCCGCGATCAGCAGGGCGAGCAGCGTCGGGCGCAGGACGGTGGATCGGGTCATGGCGTGCATCCGTATCGTTATTGTTGGCAGGGGACGAAACTGCCTGGGATGCTAAGGCCATGGGCGCTGCTGGCCTTGTGCCTGTCTGCCAAGTGCTTGGATGTGCTTGCCAGATGTCTGCGGGATCGCGGACGGAGCCCGCTTCGGGTGCAAGGGAAACACCCGTAGGATGGGTTGAGCGAAGCGATACCCATCACCGATGGCCGCATGGGTATCGCAAGCTCAACCCATCCTACGAAAAGCATCTCGGCGCAGGTGGCGGGATGCAGGGCGGACAGGTGCCTCTCGGAAACCTGTAGGAGCAGGCCCTGCCTGCGATTCGCGCGCAGGGCGCGCTCCTACATGGGAATGGTGTGAGTGGCGCAGCGTAGGAGCGGATCTCATCCGCGAACCGCGCCGGAACCCCCGGCTATCGCGGACAAGGTCCGCTCCTACGTGGCAGGGAAACTCGGGCGTAGGAGCGGACTCCGTCCGCGATGGCTTCCCGGTGGCTCCGGGCCATGCGCTCGTGGGGAAGCCCAGCCGGCGGCGCTGTCCGGGGCGCCGACAATCCCCCGGACAGCGCCGCCGGCGTGGCTGCTCAGTGCCCGGCCGGCTTGGCGGCGGCGCGCCCGGCGAGCATGCGGCCGAGCAGGGCGAGGAGGGTGATGGCGATCAGCAGCACCGAGATGGCCGCCACCGCCGGGTCGATGTTGTCGCGCAGGCCGGACCAGATCTGCCGCGGCAGGGTGTTGACCTCGGTGCTGGTGACGAACAGCGTCACCGCGATCTCTTCCCAGCTCAGTGCGAAGCACAGCAGCGCGGTGCTGGCCACGCCCAGCTTGAGGTTTGGCAGCACCACCAGGAAGGTGGTCTGCGCCAGGCTGGCGCCGAGGTTGCGCGCGGCCAGTTCGATGCGCCGGTCCAGTTGGCTCAGGGCCACCAGCATGGTCACCACGCCGTAGGGCACCACCATCACGATGTGGGCGATGGTCAGGCCGAACAGGGTGTCGTAGCCCAGGCCGGGGGCGAACTTGCTGACCGTGGTTTCCATGAAGTACAGCACCATCGCCGAGATCATCGGCGGGATGGCCATGGGCAGCAGCACCAGGCCGATCAGCAGCGCCGCCCAGCGCGAGCGCAGGTACCAGATGCCCAGGGCGAAGCTCACCGCCAGGGCGGTGGCGACCACACAGGCGGCGCTGGCCACCACCAGGCTCTGGCCCACCGCCGAGAGCCACTCGGGGCTGTCCAGCAGGGCCTTGTAGTGGCGCAGCGACCAGTTGCCGTCGGGCATGGAGAGGAAGCGCTTGCCGGTGAAGGACACCGGGATCACCGCCAGCAGCGGGAACAGCATGAAGATCATCGCCATGGCGGCGAGCAGGCGGCTCGGCGCGCGGCTTTCGTGTGCGTTCATTCGGCGTTCCTCATCCCACCAGCTTGTCGACGCGGGTCATGCGCAGCAGCGCCCAGATCAGCCCCGCCACCAGCGCCAGCAGCACCACCGAGAGCGCCGCGCCCAGGCCCCAGTTGCTGGTCTGGAACATCTGCAGGTAGACGTACTCGGCCACCATCACCGTCTGCCCGCCGCCGAGGATCGCCGGGGTGATGAAGAAGCCCAGGCAGAACACGAAGACGATGATGAAGGCGCCGAGGATGCCAGGGATGGTCTGCGGCACGAAGATGCTCCAGAAGGTGCGCAGCTGCCCGGCGCCTAGGCCGCGGGCGGCCAGCAGCACGCGCGGGTCGAGGCGGCGCATGGTCGACACCAGCGGGAACAGCGCGAAGGGCACCATGAAGTGGACCATGCCGATCACCACTCCCAGCTCGTTGCGCGTCAGCTGCAGCGGCTCGCTGGTGATGCCCAGCGCCTGCAGCCAGCCGTTGAGCAGACCGTTGCTGCGCAGGGCGATCAGCCAGCCGAAGGCGCGCACCAGCACCGACAGCCAGAAGGGGATGAACACGCAGATTTCCACCATGCGCTGCCAGAACGGCGGGCTGTACACCCAGCAGTAGGCCATCAGGTAGGCGATCAGCAGCGACACCACGCTCACCGTGGTGCACAGGCGGAAGGTGCGCCAGAGCACGTCGTGGATCGCCGGGTCGCTGGCGATGCGCTGGTACTGCTCGATGCCCGGGGTGGGCAGGCTGAAGCTCCAGCCCACCACCCCGGCGAAAGGCAGCACGTAGAACAGCAGCAGCACCAGCGGCAGCGGCGCCAGCAGCAGGGCCAGCTTCAGCCGCGAGGGGTTCTCCGCCATGGGCTCACCTCACTTGGAAACGTGGGTCAGGTACTGCTCCAGGGCCACCGCGTAGTGGTCGGTGTACCACTCGTGGCTGAGCATGATCTGCCTGGGCAGGTTGTCCGGGTCGGTGCAGTTCAGGTGCTTGCGGTCGGCCGGGATGAGCGCGGCGGCGGCCGGGTTGGCCGGGCCGTTGCCGAACATCTTGAACAGCTCCACCTGGGATTGCGGGTCCTGGGCGTAGGCGATGAAGCGCATGGCCGCGTCCTTGCCCGCCGGGTTGCCCTTGAGCACGCCCCAGTTGCTGCAGCCCAGCAGGGCGTTGTCGAAGGTCCACTTGATGCGGCCCTCGCTGTCCTCGGTGATGATCTGGGCGCGGGTGTTCCAGATGGCGCCCATGCTCACCTCGCCCTCGATCAGCAGCTGCTGGGTCTCGGCGCCCGAGCCCCAGAAGGCCAGGATGTGCGGCTTGAGTTCGTCGATCTTCTTCAGCGCGCGCGGCACGTCCAGCGGGTAGAGCTTGTCCGGCTCGACGCCGTCGGCCAGCAGCGCGGCCTCCAGCATGCCGTTCATCCACTTGTACAGGGTGCGTTTGCCGGGGAAGGCCTGCACGTCCCAGAAGTCCTTCCAGGTCTTCGGCGCCTTGTCGCCGAAGCGCTCGCTGTCGTAGGCGATCACGTAGCTGAGCATGTAGTCGGCGATGCCGTATTCGTAGGCGAAGCCCGGCAGCACCTTGTCCCTGGAGACGATGCCGTAGTCGATCGGCTCCACCAGGTTTTCCTTGCCCAGGTTCTGCAGGATGGAGCTTTCCGCATCGACCACGTCCCAGCTCACCCGGCCACTGCTCATCTGGGTGCGGATGGCGCCCTCGGTGGGGCCGCTGCCGTCGATCTTCACCGGGATGCCGGTGCTCTTGGAAAAGCCCTCGGTCCAGGCCTTGCCGAACGCCTTGATGGCGTCGCCGCCCCAGTTCACCACCACCAGCGGCTTGTCGCCGGCGGCGAAGCTGACGCCGCTGCGCAGCGCCAGGGGCAGGGCGGCCAGCAGGCCCATGCCCTTGAGGAAGGTGCGGCGGTCGATCTGCCCGCGGCGGGCCTTTTCCATGAGGACTTCGATGCAGTCTTGCTGATGCGGGTTGAACATGAATGCAGCTCCCAGGCGGGGATGGCGAAAAGGGGGAGGGCGCGCGGGCGCCCCGGGAATCAGGCGAGCAGCAGGCTCTTCTCGATCGGCCAGCTCAGCCACACGCGGGCGCCCTGGTCCAGGCGCGCGGCCTGGTGCTCGGCGTGCACCGCCAGGCTCATGGGCAGCGCGCCCTCGGCGGCGGTGGCCAGGCCCAGCTCGGTGCTGGCGCCCTGGTAGGTCTTGGCGGTCAGCACCGCCTGCACCACGTTGTGGCCTTCCACCTGCGGCGGCGCGCTGTGCAACTGCATGTGCTCGGGGCGCACCGCCAGCAGCGGCGCGGCGGCCTCCAGGGCGGCGGAGGGTTCGGCGTGCAGCTGGGCGTCGCCGAAACGCCCCCAGGCGAGGGCGCCGGCGCGGCCCACCTGGCTCAGCGGGAACAGGTTCATCTTGCCGAGGAACTCGGCGACGAAGCGGTTGGCAGGCTGGTTGTAGATGGCCTGCGGGGTGTCGATCTGCGCCACTTGGCCGCGGTTGAAGATGGCGATGCGGGTGGACAGCGCCAGGGCCTCGTTCTGGTCGTGGGTGACGAACACGAAGGTGGTGCCGACCTGGCGGTGGATGCGCTGCAGTTCGGCCTGCAGCTGCTCGCGCAGGTTCTTGTCCAGCGCCGAGAGGGGTTCGTCGAGCAGCAGCAGGTCGGGCTCGAACACCAGCGCGCGGGCGATGGCCACGCGCTGCTGCTGGCCGCCGGACAGCTCGCCGGGGCGCTTGCCGCGGTGCTCGCCCAGGCCTACCACTTCGAGCATGTGGCGCACCCGGCGGTTGCGTTCCTCGGCTTTCACGCCGCGGATCTTCAGCGGGAAGGCGACGTTGTCGTCGATGCTCATGTGCGGGAACAGCGCGTAGCCCTGGAACACCATGCCGAAGTTGCGCTTCTCCGCCGGGCGCCGGGTGATGTCCTGGCCGAGGGCTTCGAGGCGCCCGCTGGACGGGTCCTGGAAGCCGGCGAGGATCATCAGGAAGGTGGTCTTGCCGGAGCCGGAGGGGCCGAGGAGGGTGAGGAACTCGCCCTGCTGGATATCGATGGACACATCGCTCAGGGCACGGAAATCGCCATAGCGCTTGCCGATGTCGATGGCACGAAGTTGGGGCTGTCGCTCCACTGCATTCACCTCGTCTTATTCTTGTTCTGTGGCGCGGCGACCCAGCGGCCAGCCGTCCTTTTGCGCAGTATTGTCAAATCCTCCTGCGCTTCAATCGCGTTTTTTCGCCGTCATTGTTCAAATTCCTTCACCAATCACGCCGCCACGGCTGCCCTTGCGGAACTGTTCGGACAGCCGCAGCTCGGCCTTCATCCAGGCCTTGAAGGCCTGCACGTCGGGGCGCTCGCTCTTGGCCGCGTCGGTGACGAAGTAGTAGCGGTTCGGCGGCTCGATGGAGACGTTGAACAGCCGCACCAACTGCCCCTTGGCCATGGCGTCGCCGCTGACCAGGGCGTCGCCCATGGCCACGCCTTGCCCGGCGATGGCCGCCGACTGCACCAGGTGCGCGTCGGAGAAGACGATGCCGTTGCGCACGTTGAGGTCGCGTACCCCGGCGGCGGCCGCCCACAGCAGCCAGTCGGAGTGGTCGACCATGTGCAGCAGCGGCAGGTTGGCCAGGTCCTCCGGCGAGTCCAGCCCGCCGGCGGCGTTGAGCAGCGAGGGGCTGCACACCGGGAAGGTGTCGAGGGTGGCGATCAATTCGACGTGCAGGTCCGGCCAGTCGCCCACGCCGTAGGCGATGAACAGGTCGACGTCGCGGTTGCTGACGTCGTCGGGAATCCGCGGCGCCACCAGGTTCAGTTCGACCTGCGGGTGGGCGCGCTGGAACTTGCCGATCTGGTGGCACAGCCAGTAGGTGGCGAAACCCGGGGTGCAGCTCACGCACAGGCGCCCGGCGATCTCCTGGGCGTCGGTGAAGCGCCGCGCCTCGTTGAGGATGCCCAGGGCGCGCTGGGTCTCGCGGGCGAAGTACTCGCCGCGGTAGGTCAGCACGATGCCGCGCCCGGATTTCTCGATCAGCGCGGTGCCCAGGCATTCCTCCAGGCTGCGCAACTGGTGGCTCACGGCGCTGCGGGTCAGGCTCAGCTCGCTGGCGGCGGCGGACAGGCTGCCCAGGCGGGCGACGGCGTCGAGCACGCGCAGGGCGGTCATCGAAGGGAAGCGCATGGGCTCACTCCTGGTGGGGGCGGGCGCGCCGCTGGCGGAAGCCTTCCGGGGTGGTCCCGGCGTGGCGCAGGAAGGCGCGGTGGAAGCTGGTGACGTGTTCGTAGCCGAGCAGGAAGGCGATCTCCTGCAGGCTCATGCGGCTGGCCAGCAGGTAGCGCTCGGCCAGGGCCATGCGCACCTCGTAGACCACGCCCTTGAAGGTCAGGCCGTGGGCGCGCAGGCGCCGCTGCAGGGTGTGCGGCGGCAGGCGGAAGTGCGCGGCGGCCTGCTCCAGGTCCGGCAGCGGCACCCGGGCGTTCTGCAGCAGGTAGAAGCGCAGGTCGTCGGGCAGTGCCTCGCCGCTCTCGAAGCTGGCCAGGGTGGCCGCGCCCTGGGCCTGGCACAGGCGCAGCACCGAGGGGTTGGAGGTGGAGAAGGGGCGGTCGTGGAATGCCCGCGGGATGCGCAGCTCGGCGCGGCTGGCGGCGAACTCGCTGCGGCCGGGGAACAGCTCGGCGTAGAGCGCGGCGTGGGGCGGTGCGGCGAACGGCAGGCGCACCTGCATGCCGGCGCATTCGGCCAGCTCCGGCAGGCGCTGGCACAGCCAGCGCCAGGTGCTGCTGAACCATTCCTCCAGCAGCGCCTGGGTTTCCACGGGGCTGTAGGGCGGCGCCTGCAGGGCCAGCACCAGGTGCTCGCCGTGCTCCTCGCGGGTGACGTGGATGGGGTGCGGTAGCAGGCTGGAGG
Source organism: Pseudomonas citronellolis (assembly GCF_900112375.1). Lineage (GTDB taxonomy): Bacteria > Pseudomonadota > Gammaproteobacteria > Pseudomonadales > Pseudomonadaceae > Pseudomonas > Pseudomonas citronellolis. The sequence continues at coordinate 30,468 of NZ_FOLS01000005.1, forward strand.
GCTGGCCCAGGGAGATGTCCCAGGAGCGCCGCAGGTTGGCCGCGCTGATCAGCGCGTAGCCGATCACCCCCAGGTCGAACAGGTTGTAGCGCTGGCCCAGGCGCAGGAAGAAATCGCTGGCGCCGAGCAGCCCGGCGGCCTGGCGCAGCAGGCGGTAGTAGCGGGCGAAGGTCATGTTGGCAGCGGCCTCGGCGGCCGGCACGCCGAGCCCGGCGAGCAGCGGCGCGAGCGGCGGCAGCCGGGGCCGGGCCTGCCATTCCTCGAGGAAGCGCTGGTACAGCTGGCGTGCGGCGTAGTCGATGTCGGACTGCTGGTCGGGCATGTTCGTGCTTGTTATCTGAGGCTAGCAAGTTGTCATCTTATGCTAGTCAAAGGCTTCTGGCAGCTCCCTATACTCGGCGCAAAACAACAAGGGGAGCACCGACATGACGGCGCCCGATACATTCCGTTCGTCCCATTCGCCTGCCAACCGCCACGCCGACCTGCTGCTGCGCAACGGCCGCTTCTACACCCTCGACCCGGCGCAGCCCTGGGCCGAGGCCGTGGCCATCCGCGACGGCCGTTTCCTCGCCGTCGGCCGCGCCGAGGAACTGGCGCACCTGGTCGGCCCGCAGACCCGCCAGCACGACCTCGGCGGCGCCTTCTGCATGCCCGGCCTGCACGACATGCACACCCACCCGGACCTGGCCCTGGCCCCGCGCTACGCCGACGACCTCGACGTGGGCATCGAGGACCCGAGCCCCGAGCAGTTGGCCGCGGCCATCCGCGCCTACGCCGACAGCCACCCCGGCGACGGCTGGGTCTACGGCCAGTACTGGGTGCGCTACACCTTCCGCGAGGCCGGGCTGAAACCGGGCCGCGAGTGGCTCGACAGCGTCATGCCGGACCGCCCGGTGGCGCTGCTCGACCGCATGTGGGGGACCATGATGGTCAACTCCCGCGCCCTCGAACTGGCCGGCATCGACGCCGCCACGCCCGACCCGCGCAACGGCTACCTGGAGCGCGACGAGCTGACCGGCGAACCCAACGGCCTGCTGATCGACGGTGCCTACGCGCTGATCCACGCCGCCATGCCGCCCACCCCCATCGAGGTGCTGCGCCGCGCCTACCGCGACGGCGTGCACTTCCAGAGCGCCCGCGGCGTCACCGCCAGCAAGTACGTGCACGTCTGCGAACGCCGCCTGCAGGCGCTCAAGGAACTGGACGACGCCGGCCAGCTGACCCTGCGCGTGGAAGCGGCGATCAGCTGGCAGGACGACATCTTCCCGGTGCGCCGGCGCTGGGAACTGCTCAGCGGCGAGCGCCACTACTACCGCAGCGCGCGGCTGTCGGCCAACGCCGTGAAGTTCCACTTCGACGGCACCGTGGAGCCGCGCTCGTCGTTCCTCATCAGCCCCTGGCCGGGCGAGGACAGCTGGCGCGGCAAGCTCAACCTGACCCCCGAGCACATCACCGACATGGTGGTGGACATGGACCGCCGCGGCATCCGCGTGATCGCCCACTGCACCGGCGACGGCGCCTCCGACGTGTTCCTCGACGCGGTGGCCGAGGCGCGCCGGCGCAACGGCTTCAGCGGCATCCGCCACCAGTGCGCGCACAGCACCATCCTGCACCCGGGCAACCTCAAGCGCTTCCGCGAGCTGGAAGTGATCGCCGAGTTCTCCCCGGCAGCCTGGTACCCCACGCCCTTCGCCAGCGGCGCGCGCTCCGGCTACGGCGCCGAGCGCCTGAAGCGCATCTACGACTACAAGGGCGTGCTCGCCGCCGGCGGCATCGCGGTGATGGGCACCGACTGGCCGGTGGCCTCCATCGACCCCTGGCTGGCCCTGGAGACCATGATCACCCGGCAGAACCCCTGGAACGACGACCCGGCCTGCTTCGGCGAACCCATCGGCCTGGAGCAGGCGCTGCAGGTGGTGACCCTGAACGGTGCCCACGCCATGGGCCTGGAGCACCTGACCGGCAGCATCGAGGCCGGCAAGTCGGCGGACTTCATCGTGCTGGACCGCGACCTCTTCGCCCAGCCGCCGCGCGGCTACATCCACCGCACCCAGGTCGAGCAGACCTTCGTCGAGGGCCGCCCGGTCTACGACCGCCAGGGCGTGTTCAGCGGACCGCTGCAGGCGGTGTGGCAGGGCGAAGTGCCGCAGATCATGAGGGACGACCGATGAGCATCCCGGTGACCGTGGTCGCCGGCTTCCTCGGCGCCGGCAAGACCACCCTGCTGCGCCGCCTGGTGCAGCAGTGCGCCGGGCAGCGCCTGGCGCTGATCGTCAACGACTTCGGCGAACTGAACGTGGACGCCGAGATGATCGCCGAGCAGAGCGACGCGGTGTACGCCCTGCAGAACGGCTGCCTGTGCTGCACCATGCAGGACGACCTGCTGGCCCAGCTCGGCCGCCTGGCCGCGATGCAGCCGGCGGTGGAGCGCATCGTCATCGAATGCAGCGGCGTGGCCGACCCGCAGCCGATCATCCAGGCCCTGGGCTACCCGCAGCTGCGCAGGCACATGCACCTGGACGCGCTCATCACCCTGGTGGACGCCGCCCGCAGCCAGCCGCTGGAAGGCGAGTACGCGCAACTGGAAAGGCGCCAGGCGGCCGCGGCCGACCTGCTGCTGCTGAACAAGGCCGACATAGCGACGCCGGAGCAACTGCAGGCCCTGCGCCAGCGCTTCGGCGAGCCGCGGCGGATGCTGCAGACGGTGCAGGCGGAAATACCCGACGAGCTGCTCTACGGCGAACGCCCGGAGCGCGCGCAGCGCCTGGCGCCGCTGGGTGTCGATCACGGCCGGCTGTTCGACAGCTGGACCTGGCGCCACGCCGGCCAGTTCGACCCCCGGCGCCTGCGCGCCTGGCTCGACCAGTTGCCGGAAGGCCTGTTCCGCCTCAAGGGCCGGGTGCAGGTCAGCGGCCGCGAACAGCCGCTGTGGCTGCAATACGTCGGCGGCCGCAGCCAGTTCCTGGCGGCGCAGGCGCAGGAGGGCGACAACTGCCTGGTATTCATCGCCAGCGCCGCTGCCGGGCTGCGCGAGCGTCTGGAGGCCAGCCTGGAACAGTGCCTGGCCGCCTGACGCGAGAAGCCGTGTTCCCCGGCAACCTGTAGGAGCGGGCCCTGCCCGCGATATCGCGCGCAGGGCGCGCTCCTACAGGGGAATGGCGTGGGTGGGGCGGCGTAGGAGCGGATCCCATCCGCGAATCGCGCCGATATGTCCGGCCATCGCGGACAAGGTCCGCTTACGTTTCCAGGAAGCACGGCTCTTCGCAGGATGGTGTTGAGCGAAGCGATACCCATCAGCGCAACTGGCCGCCTGAAGCAGGGCTCGCTCCTACGAGAAGCCGTGTTCCCCGGCAACCTGTAGGAGCGGGCCCTGCCCGCGATTCGCGCGCAGGGCGCGCTCCTACAGGGGAATGGCGTGGGTGGGGCAGCGCAGGAGCGGATCCCATCCGCGAATCGCGCCGATATGCCCGGCCATCGCGGACAAGGTCCGCTTACGTTTCCAGGAAGCACGGCTCTTCGTAGGATGGTGTTGAGCGAAGCGATACCCATCAGCGCAACTGGCTGCCTGAAGCAGGGCTCTTCGTAGGAGCGAGCTTGCTCGCGAACCAACCCCCGCTGCGAGGCCGGGTTCGCGAGCAAGCTCGCTCCTACGAGAAGACGTGTTCCCCGGCAACCTGTAGGAGCGGGCCCTGCCCGCGATATCGCGCGCAGGGCCCGCTCCTACAGGGGAATGGCGTGGGTGGGGCAGCGTAGGAGCGGATCCCATCCGCGAATCGCGCCGATATGCCCGGCCATCGCGGACAAGATCCGCTCCATGAGCCACGAAGCTCAGCGGAATTTCTCCAGCAGCTGGTAGTACCACATCCCCGCCGCCAGCATCGGGTTGCCGAACACGTCGCCCAGGGGCACCTTCACGTGCTTGCACTGGGCGAAGGTGTCGAATTGCTCCAGGTCGCCGCTCATGGCCGTGGCCATGATCTCGCCCATGATGTGGGTGGTGGCCACGCCGTGGCCGGAGTAGCCCTGGCAGTACCAGACGTTGTCCGAGAGCTTGCCCAGTTGCGGGATGCGGTTCATCACGATGCCCATGGCGCAGCTCCACTGGAATTCGATCTCCACGCCCTTGAGCGCCGGGAAGGTGCGTTCGATGCACGGGCGCAGTTCGCCGGCGATGTCCCGCGAGTCGCGCCCGGAGTAGTTGGCGCCGCCGCCGAACAGCAGGCGGCCGTCGGCGGTCAGGCGGTAGTAGTCGAGCACGAAGCGGCAGTCGTAGACGGCCAGGTCCTGCGGGTTGATGCGCTTGGCCAGCGCGCCCAGCGGCTTGGTGGTGACGATGCCGCCCATGGCCGGGAAGATCATGCCCTTGAGCTGCTTGCGTTCCAGCTTGTGGTAGACGTCGCCAGCCAGCAGCACCTGGGCGGCGTTGATCCGCCCGCCGGTGGTGACCACCGCCGGCCGCGGGCCGTGGACGATGTCCAGCACCTCGGAGTGCTCGAAGATCAGCCCGCCCAGGCTCTCCAGGGCCTTGGCCTCGCCGATGCACAGGTTGAGCGGGTGCAGGTGCATGTTGCGCATATTCTTGATGGCGCCGCAGTACAGGTCGCTTTCCAGGTGCTGGCGCACGCCGGCGGCGTCGAGCAGGCTGATCTCGGCGCTCATGCCGCGGCGCACGGCCTCTTCATAGGAGGCTTCCAGCTCGGCCATGTGCGACGGCTTCATGGCCGCGTGCAGGTGGCCGAACTTGAGGTCGCAGGCGATGCCGTATTTCGCCACGCGGCTCTTGATGATCTCGTGGCCACGCCAGCGCAGGTGCCAGATAAAGTCGTCGACGTCGTTGCCCAGCCACTGCTGCATCTGCTTGCGCATGGCCGAATCGCCGGACAGGCTGCCGGTGACCTGGCCGCCGTTGCGCCCGCTGGCGCCCCAGCCGACCTTGTTGGTCTCGACGATGGCCACCTTGTAGCCGCGCTCGGCCAGCTCCACGGCGGTGGTCACGCCGGTGAAGCCGCCGCCGATGATGGCGATGTCGACGTTCACTTCGCCTTGCAGGGTGGGGTAGTCGGTCTCCACGGCCAGGCTGGCGGAATAATAGGAAGGGGCGCGCTCGGGGGCGGCTTTGGCGGGTTTCAGTGCGGCGTTCATTTTTTGTGTTTTTCCTGTTGTCTGGTTTCCCTCTCCCTAGCCCTCTCCCTGAAGGGAGAGGGGACTGTTCGGAGCGAGGGTTTGAATTCGTTGTCAGCCGGTGGCGCCGTTGTTCAGCGCTACGCCGGACTGCCCCTCTCCCGCTTGCGGGAGAGGGGCTCTTAAGCCTCAAGCCTGATGCAGATACCACCGCCAATCCTGCTCCCCCACCTCACCCATGAACTGCCGGTACTCCGCCTGCTTCACCTTCAGGTACACGCCCAGGAACTCCCGCCCCAGCGCATCCCGCGCCCAGCTCGACTGTTCCAGCGCGCGCAGCGAGGTGAGCCAGTCGGTGGGCAGCAGTTCCCTGGCCTGGGCGTAGCCGTTGCCCTCGACGGGCGCGCCCGGGTCGATGGCTTCGCGGATGCCGCGATGGATGCCGGCGAGGATCGCAGCCGCCGCCAGGTAAGGATTGGCATCGGCCCCGCAGATGCGGTGCTCGATGTGCCGGGTGTGCGCCGGCCCGCCCGGCACGCGCAGGCTGACGGTGCGGTTGTCGACGCCCCAGGTCGGCGCCAGCGGCGCGTAGCTGTTGGCCTGGAAGCGCCGGTAGGAGTTGGCGTTGGGGCAGAACAGCAGCAGCGAGTCGAGCAGGCTGGCGAGCATGCCGCCCACCGCCTGGCGCAGCAGGGGCGTGCCGGCCGGCTCTGCGCTGGCGAACAGGTTCGCCCCGGCGGCATCGGCCAGCGACACATGCATGTGCATGCCGGTGCCGGCCAGGTCGTCGAACGGCTTGGCCATGAAGCAGGCCTGCATCCCATGCTTGTGCGCCACGCCCTTGACCAGGCGCTTGTAGCGCACGGCCTGGTCCATGGCGGTGAGGGCGTCGCCGTGCTCCAAGGTGATCTCCACCTGGCCCGGGGCGTATTCGGAGATGGCGGTGCGCGCCGGGATGCCCTGGGCCTTGCAGGCGGCATAGAGGTCGGCGAGGAAGGGTTCGATCTGCTCCAGTTCGCGCAGGCCGTAGACCTGGGTGGAGCGCGGCCGGCCGCCGTCGGCGTCCAGCGCCGGTTGCGGGCGGCCGTTGGCGTCGCGCTTGGCGTCCAGCAGGTAGAACTCCAGCTCGCAGGCCATCACCGGGTGGTAGCCGGCGGCCTTCAACTCGTCGATCACCTTGACCAGCACGTGGCGCGGGTCGGCGATGTCCGCCGGCTTGCCTTCGACCGGGTGCATGCTGACCTGCACGGCGGCGCTGGGAATCTGCCGCCAGGGCAGGCGCACCAGGCTGCCGGCCAGTGGGTAGGCGCGGCAGTCGATGTCGCCGACCTCCCACACCAGCCCGGAATCCTCCACGTCGTCGCCGTGCAGGGTCAGGCCGAGAATGGTGCTCGGCAAGGGCCGGCCGGACTCGTAGACCGCCAGCAGTTCCTCGCGGTGCAGCAGCTTGCCGCGGGGCACGCCGTTGGCGTCGAGGATGAACAGCTCGACCATCTCGATGTCGGGATTGGCGGCCAGGAAGTCCTGGGCCTCTTGCACGGGGGCGAATTTCATTGGTGTTCTCGCATAGCGCCAATGGGCGCGCTGATGGCCTGCGCGGCCGGGCTGCGGCGGGGCAGGCGATGCAATGGCTACGCCAGCTCGCGCAGCGTCGGGCGCCTGCGTTCAGCGTAGTTCCAGCAAAGGGGTGGGCGGGGCGCCCGTCAGCGTGCGGCGCTATCCGGTGGACGCGCGTGGCGGCAGTGCCAGAGCGCCCAGAAGGCCAGCTCCAGCGGCAGCGAGAGGGGTTGCAGGCGCAGCCAGCGGCAGCGTTCGCGCGGCAGGCGCAGGGGCTCTGCCTGGGAGGCGGAGGCGCTGGCGGCGGCGAAGTGCTGTTGCAGAAGGTGCATGGGTGGCTGCGTGGGGGACGATGCCCGGAGACTCGCACAGGCGATGGGTGCTTTAAATGTGAATCTGGTGGAACTCAGTTGAGCGAAATCGAAACTGATTGCCGCCCGGTCGATCCGCGCCACCGGCGCCGGCCCTGCCGCCTAAACTGAGCGAAACCCGTCACGCCGCGCAGCCCATGGCCCATATCGTCTTCGCCCCGTCCATCCAGCGCCACGTCGAAGTGCCCGAGCAGGACCTGCCCGGCGCCACCCTCGGCGGCCTGCTGGAGGGCGTGTTCGCCCGGCATCCGCGCCTGCGCGGCTACCTGCTGGACGACCAGGGCGGCCTGCGCCGGCACGTCACCGTGTTCATCGACGGCCTGCGCCTGCGCGACCGCCAGGGCCTGGGCGACGTGGTGGCGGACGACAGCGAGGTGTACGTGGTGCAGGCGCTGTCCGGCGGCTGAAACCCGGAGGAGGGCAGATGGAAGACCGATTGCTGGTGGCCACGCGCAAGGGCCTGTTCAGCTTCCTGCAGGATCGCGGCACCTGGCACGAGGCGGGCCAGGACTTCCTCGGCGAGCCGGTGAACATGCTGCTGGCCGACCCCCGCGACGACACCCTCTACGCCGCCCTGGACCTCGGCCACTTCGGCTGCAAGCTGTGGCGCAAGCCCTGCGGCGGCGACTGGCAGGAATGCGCGGTGCCGGTCTACCCGCCGCAGCCGGACCCGCTGCCCACGCCGGCCGAAGGCGAGGCCCCGCAGGCGCCCTGGAGCCTGCAGCTGATCTGGTGCCTGGAGACCGGCGGCACCGACCAGGCCGGCACCCTCTGGGCCGGGACCATCCCCGGCGGCCTGTTCCGCAGCGACGACCATGGCGACAGCTGGACGCTCAACCGCCCGCTGTGGGACCGCCCCGAACGCGCCCGCTGGTTCGGCGGCGGCTACGACTGGCCGGGCATCCATTCCGTCAGCGTCGACCCGCGCGACAGCCGCCACCTCACCGTCGGGGTGTCCTGCGGCGGCGTCTGGCAGAGCCACGACGAAGGCGCCAGCTGGCGCAACACCACCGCCGGCATGTACGCCGACTACATGCCGCCGGACCTGCGCGAGGAGGGCGCCATCCAGGACCCGCACCGCCTGGTGCACTGCCCGGCGCGGCCGGACCGGCTGTGGGTGCAGCACCACAACGGCATCTTCGTTTCCAGCGATGGCGGCGCCAACTGGCGCGACGTGCCGGCGCAACCGTCCAGCTTCGGCTTCGCCGTGGCCGTGCACCCCACGCGGCCGGACACCGCCTGGTTCGTCCCGGCGACGAAGGACATCTGCCGCATCCCGGTGGCCGGGCGATTCTTGGTCAACCGCACGGAGGATGGCGGCCAGAGCTTCCAGGCCCTGGACCACGGCCTGCCCCAGGGCCCGTGCTACGACCTGGTGTACCGCCACGGCCTGGCCGTGGACGACGACGGCGAGCGCCTGGCCATGGGCTCGACCACCGGCGGCCTGTGGTTGTCGGAGGACGGCGGCGAGCGCTGGGAATGCCTGTCCGCGCACCTGCCGCCGATCTACTGCGTGCGCTTCGGCTAGGGCTGCCCGTCGCGCTCGTCCTGCTTCTGGTAATGCGCCAGGATCATCCGCGCCGGGATCAGCGCCGCCAGGCCCAAGGCGCCGCACAGGGTGATGATGCTGGTGCCGGTGGGGTCTTCCAGGCTGTCGCCCAGGGCCGCCAAGCCGATGGTCAGCAGGATCATCACCAGGCCGAACCATTGCGCCATCTGCGCCCAGCGCAACAGCATGGCGCGGCGCGCCTCGTGCAGGTGGAAATCCGGGTGGCTGTGGTGCCGCATGCTCGTGTCCTCCTCGTGTTCTCGCACCAGCCTACGCCGCTGGCGGCGTCGGCGGCGGCGGCCGGCCGAGCGGTAGGCCGTCACATCGCCGCGGCGATGAACTCCCGCAGCCACTGGTGCGCCGGGTCGCGGTGCGTGCGCTCGTGCCAGAGCATCGACATCTCGTAGCCCGGCACCTCCAGCGGCGCCTCCACCATGCGCAGGCCGCTGTCCGGGCGCACCAGGCGCTGCGGCAGCATGGCCACCAGATCGGTGCTGGCCAGCACCGGGGCGACGAACTGGAAGTGCGGCACCGACAGCACCACCCGGCGCTCGCGGTCCAGCCCGGCCAGGGCCTTGTCGGTGGGGCCGTGGAAGCCGCCGCCGTCCGGCGAGACGATCACCTGCTCCAGCTGGCAGAACTGCGCCAGGCTCGGCCGGCGCTTGAGCCGCGGGTGGCCGGCGCGGCCGACCAGCACGTAGCGTTCCCGGAACAGCGGGCGCCGGCGCAGCCCTTCGGGGGCGTCCTCGGTGATGTGGAACACCAGGTCGGCGTCGCCCTGTTCCAGCTGCTGGACGATCAGCGCCGGCTGCAGCGGCAACAGCGCCAGGCGCGTGCCCGGCGCCGCCTCGCGCAGGCCGGGCAGGGCGGGCAGCACTACGGTGGCCTCGCTGTAGTCGGAAGCCACCAGGCGCCAGGTGTTGCTCGCGGCGTGCGGGTTGAACGGTTCGCTCGGCGCCACCGCCCGCTGCAGCGCCGCCAGGGCCTGGCGCAGGGGCTCGCGCAGCGCCTCGGCGCGGGCGGTGGGGCGCATGCCGCGGGGGCCGGGCAGCAGCAGCGGGTCGTCGAACAGCTCGCGCAGCTTGGCCAGCTGCACGCTCACCGAGGGTTGGGAAAAGTGCAGGCGCTCGGCGGCGCGGGTGACGTTGTGCTCGGCCAGCAGCACGTCGAGGGTCACCAGCAGGTTCAGGTCCAGGGTGCGCAGATTGGTCATGACTATACCTAGTGTAATGGATATTCATTTCCACTATACCTTGCGTAACGCCATGCTGCGGCCATCCACCCACTGGAGGCCGTCATGAACATCCTCATCGTCTACGCTCACCCCGAACCCCGCTCGCTCAACGGTTCGCTCAAGGACTTCGCCGTGGCCCGCCTGCAGGCCGCCGGCCACCAGGTACAGGTCTCGGACCTGTACGCCATGGGCTGGAAGGCCCCGCTGGATGCAGCCGACAGCCTGGACGGCGCCGCAGCCGAGCGCTTCGACCCCTCCGAGGACTCCCGCCGCGCTTACGCCAGCGGCCGGCAAAGCGCCGACATCGCCACCGAACAGGCCAAGCTGCGCTGGGCCGACGCGCTGATCCTGCAGTTCCCGCTGTGGTGGTTCTCGATGCCGGCCATCCTCAAGGGCTGGGTCGAGCGCGTGTACGCCTATGGCTTCGCCTACGGCGTGGGCGAGCACTCCGACGCGCGCTGGGGCGACCGCTACGGCGAGGGCAGCCTGGCCGGCAAGCGCGCCATGCTGGTGGTCACCACCGGCGGCTGGGAATCGCACTACAGCGCCCGCGGCATCAACGGGCCGATCGATGACCTGCTGTTCCCCATCCATCACGGCGTTCTCTACTACCCGGGCTTCGAGGTGCTGCCGGCGTTTCTGGTGTATCGCACTGGGCGGATGGATGAGGCTCGCTATGCCGCGATCGAACAGGCTTATGGCGAGCGCCTGGACAGTCTGTTCAGCGCCGCGCCCATTCCGTTCCGCCGGCAGAATGCTGGGGACTATGAGATACCTGCGTTGACCTTGCGTGAGGATATTGCGCCGCAGTTGACTGGCTTTGCTGCGCATCTGAGCTGAGAGCTTTGGCGGGGTCGATGTCCCGCTTTTCGTAGGAGCGAGCTTGCTCGCGAACAGCGTGAACCGGCCACTTCTCTGCATGGGCTTGACCACGGTCCCCTCTCCCCAGCCCTCGGCTGCGCGCCCCGCCCTGAAGGGAGAGGGGGCTAGGCCGTGCCGAGAGAAGGGATGGTTTCAGCCGGAAACTACCGTGCTTGCCGGCTGACTCGGGAAAACCAGACCGCTCCGAACGGTCCCCTCTCCCTTCAGGGAGAGGGTTAGGGAGAGGGCGCTCTCAAATCCAGCACTTGCATTCCCGGTGAACTCTGTTCGCGAGCAAGCTCGCTCCTACGAAAAGCAACTCACACCCTCGCAACTCACTTAAACCGAACCTTGCCCGTATCCCACCTGTCAGAGGTCCGTATCGGAAAACATACAAAGGATCACGGACCCCATGTTGAAGCGTTGGCGCAACAGTCACTGGAAGCACTGGCTGGAAGGCTACGACATCGAATTCCGCAGCGGCGTCAGCCGCCTGGGGCGCGGCAAGCGCCTTTTGGTCGAGGCGCCGGGCAGCATCGGCGAGGCGGAGTTCAAGATCTACCGGGACGAGATGCACATCGGCGCCTTTTCCACCATCCGCGCCACCAGCTTCCACCGCATTTCGCACTTCGGCCGCTTCAGCTCCACCGGCCAGCACTGCCGCATCGGCCTGGCCGCCCGGGCGCACCCGATGGACTGGCTGAGCACCAGCTCGGTGCAGTACGAGCCGGGCGTGTTCGACCGCTACGACACGCCGCGCCAGCGCTACGAGGACACCGACGCCGACACCTGGATCGGCAACGACGCCTTCATCGGCGAGGGCGCAGTGGTGATGAGCGGGGTGAAGATCCACGACGGCGCCGTGGTGGCCGCCATGTCGGTGGTGACGCGCGACGTGCCGCCCTACGCCATAGTCGCCGGCTCGCCGGCGAAGGTGGTGCGCTACCGCTTCCCGCCGGACATCTGCGAGCGCCTGCAGGCCAGCCGCTGGTGGGACCTGGCGCCGGCGCAGATCGCCGCGTTGCCGTTGCAGCGCATCGAGGAGGCGTTGGAGCGTGTGGAGGCCTTGCGGGCCAGCGGCGAGGCGCGGCCGCCGATCTATCCGAACATCGAAATCCGCCGCCAGGGCTGCCGCCTGCTGTCCGAGGGGCCGGCCAGCTCGTGAAGCGCGGGGCGGCACTGCTGCGCCGCCCCGCACGCAAGCGCCCAGGGGCGCTCAGCTCCGGCTCTGGGCCAGTCGGTAGAGTTGCCGCGCTTCCGCCGCCATCGGCAGCAGGGCCGAGACCAGGCGGGCCTGGCCTTGTACCAGCGGCATTTCGTCGGGGCAGTCCGCCAGCAGGCAGAGCAGGTCTTCCAGGGCTATCAGGCGACGCTCGGCGGCCTCGTACAGATGCTCGGCGGGGGCGCTGGCGTCGACGAACAGCACGTCGTCGTGGGGTTGCGAGAGAGTGGTGACGGGTTGCAGGTCAGACATGGCGCGCCTCCGAGGTGTGGAGGGCGAAGTGCGGAGAGTGCATGTTCCATTGCTCCTGAGTGGGACCAAGAGCCGCCTCCCCAAAAAAGGGAGGCGGACCGTACGGGGGTAGGATCACCGGGTATGAGGAAAACGGCAGGCCGAAGCCTCCCCGCACGGTCCGCCACGGAACGCGAATACAGACGGCGATGGATCACTTGTACTCGCGACATAACGCACCACTCCTCGTACCAACGGGATCCTACCCCCGACCACAACAAGGTTGCGGCAGGGCGGAATCTATCCAGCGCCCTCGTAGGACCTCAAGGCGATTTCAGCGTGGGAATTTTCACGAAGGGTAGCGGCGCGGAGCCGGCCGAATCGCTATGCTCGACGCCATGAACGGCCAGCTCCCCCTCCGCCAACCCTGCCCGCCGGGCGCCTGCGATTGCGGGCGCGAGGCGCTGCTGGCCGAGCCCCATGGCGACATCCGCATCCTCCTGCTCACCCGCCAGGAAGAACAGCGCCTGGTGCAGCGCCTGGAACAGCTCAAGGACCTGGCCGACCTGCAGCACATGCAGCAGCGCATGTACGAACAGCTCGGCCTGCGCCTGAGCATCGCCCCCGGCTTCAACGAGGTGCGCAGCATGCGCGGCCTGGACATCCGCATCGCCGCGCAGCCCGGCCTGTGCCGCAAGACTCGCCAGGCCATCCCCGCGGCCATCCGCCGGGGCCTGGAACGCACCCCGGAAATCGCCTGGCGCCTGCTCGACTCCTTCGACCTGCTCGGCGGCAGCCACTAGGGGCGTGCATTTTCCCAAGGCTTTGCTAATGTCGTTAGGCAGGAGATGGCATTCCTCCTCTAACCGCCCCCCGGCTGATGATGCCTACGCATAACCCTTCATGGGCGGTGTAGGCATTGTTCTGCTGTCCATGGTCTGCCCGTGGATAGCGAACATGCCCAACCCATCCCGTTCCGCCGCTTTTCCTCTTTCGCACCGCGCCGTCCCCCGGCTTCAGCGGAGCCGCCGCCATGACTGAGATCTGGGCCCAGGCCGCCCTGTGGCTGGGGCTGGCGCTGCTGGCGACGCTGGTGTCGATCTTCCTGCGCATCGCCACGGCATTGTCGGAAATCGTCGTGGGGACCATCGCCCAGCTGATCATCGGCGCGCTGCTGGGCATGGCGGTGCTGCAGGGCGACGCCAGCTGGATCAAGTTCCTCTCCGGCGCCGGGGCCATCCTGCTGACCTTCCTGGCCGGCGCCGAGCTGGACCCGAAGGTGTTCCGCGCGCACTGGAAGCAGGCCACGGTCATCGGCCTGGTGGGCTTCGTGGTGCCCTTCCTCGGCTGCGCGGCGCTGGCGTACTGGGGCCTGGGCTGGAGCGCGCAGGCCAGCTGGCTGGCCGGCATCGCCATGTCCACCACCTCGGTGGCGGTGGTCTACGCGGTGATGCTGGAGCTGGGGCTGAACACCAGCGAGTACGGCAAGATCGTGCTGGCCGCCTGCTTCGTCAACGACCTGGCCACGGTGATCGCCCTGGGGCTGATCTTCGCCCCCTTCACCCTGAAGACCGCCGGTTTCGCCGGGGCCCTGGTCCTGGCCGCGCTGCTGCTGCCGTGGCTCACCCCGCGCTTCTTCCGCCGCTTCGGCGGCCGCCCTTCGGAGCTGGAGGCCAAGTTCCTCATGCTCTGCCTGTTCGGCCTGGGCGCGGCGGCGACCTGGGCCGGCAGCGAGGCGGTGCTGCCGGCCTACCTGATCGGCATGGTGCTGGCCGGCACCGTGGGCAAGGACCACGCGCTGATCCGCCGCCTGCGCACCCTGACCTTCGGCCTGCTGACGCCGTTCTACTTCATCCGCGCCGGTTCGCTGGTGTCGCTGCCGGCCCTGGCCGCCGCGCCCGCGGCCTTCGTGCTGCTGTTGCTGGTGAAGATGCTCACCAAGCTGGTGGGCGTGTACCCCACCTGCCTGGTCTACGGCTCGCCGCGCCGGGAGGGGGCCTACACCACGCTGCTGATGTCCACCGGGCTGACCTTCGGCACCATCTCGGCGCTGTTCGGCCTGGCCCACGGGCTGATCGACCAGGGCCAGTATTCGGCGCTGGTGGCCGCGGTGATCGGCAGCGCCGTGGTGCCGACGCTGATCGCCAACGCCTTCTTCCTGCCCCGGCACCTGCTGCCCAAGGGCGACCCGCAGGAGGAGGGCGCCGCCCCGCCGGCGGAGCCCGCGCGCCACGACGACTTGCGCCCGCAGACGCGGCGCAGAGGAGGTGAAGCATGATCAAGCGCATCCTGGTGGCCTACGACGCCTCCACCGCGGCGGAGCTGGCCCTGAACTTCGCCAACGAGCTGGCCGAGCGCTTCGGCGCCGGCCTGCACATCCTCTCGGTGGCGCAGCCGCCGGAGTTCGGCGACGAGGTGGAGACCGAGGCGGTGATCGAACGCTCCCGCGCGCACTTCCACCACGCCTTCAAGCTGCTGGGCTACAGCCGCCTGCCGGTCGAGGAACGGCCGACCACCCACGTCTCGGTGGGCCGCCCGGCCGAGCAGATCGTGCGCTACGCCGAGGAGCACCACATCGACCACATCGTCATCGGCCACCGCGGCCATTCGGGCTTCGAGCGCTGGCTGCTGGGCTCGGTGGCGCGCCAGGTGATCGACCACGCGCCCTGCGCGGTCACGGTCATCCGCGGCTGAGCGGCCGGGGGAGGAAACGACATGCTGCAGATCGACATTCCCGGGCTGGGGAGCTTGCAGTTGAAACACATGATCTGTGACTACAACGGCACCCTGGCGGTGGATGGCCGGCTGATCGACGGGGTGGCCGAACGCCTGCAGGCGCTGGGCCGCAAGCTGGCGCTGCACGTGGTCACCGGCGACACCTTCGGCAGCGCCGAGGCGGAACTGGCGGCGCTGGACGTCAACCTGCTGGTGCTGTCGGAGAAGGACCAGGCCATCTCCAAGGAGGACTACCTGCGCACCCTGGGCCTGCACGGCGTGGTGGCCATCGGCAACGGCAGCAACGACCGCTACATGCTGCAGCAGTCGGCCCTGGGCATCGCGGTGATCGGCCCGGAGGGCGCCTCCTCGGTGGCCATCGGCTCGGCGGACCTGGTGGCGCTGGACATCCTCTCGGCCCTGGATATGCTGACCCACCCGCAGCGTATCATCGCCAGCCTGCGCTGCTGAACCTTCGAAGGAGCAGGAAGATGACAAGGATCATTCTGACCCGCCACGGCCACGTGGACTGGATCGCCCCGGAACGCTTCCGCGGCCGCGCCGAACTGCCGCTGTCGGCCCTGGGCCGGCGCCAGGCCGAGGCGGTGGCGCGGCGCATAGCCGAAAGCTGGCAGCCGGTGGCGATCTACACCAGCCCGCTGTCGCGCTGCATCGACACCGGCGCCGCCATCGCCCAGGCCACCGGCGCCCCGGCCCAGGCGCTGGAAGGCCTGGCGGACACCGACTATGGCCAGTGGCAGGGCCTGACTCACGACGAAGTCCGCGCCCGCTGGCCGGAAGAACACCGCACCTGGCTGGAGGCGCCGGACCTGGCGGCCATCCCCGATGGCGAGAGCCTGGCCGACGTGCTGGCCCGGGGTACCCGTGTATTGCGTGAGGTGTTGCGGCGTCACGGTGGGCAGACATTGGTGTTGGTGGGGCATGACAGCATCAATCGGGTTCTGCTGCTGCAGGCGCTGGGGTTGCCGTTGGCGCGGTATTGGCGGTTGAAGCAGGAGCCTTGCTGCCTTAATGAGATCGCCGTCGAGGATGACGTGTTTACGTTGTATCGGATCAATGAGACCTATCACCTGGCTGGGGTGACGGCTGAGGGGTGAGGCTGTTTTCAACGACGGATGATCGCGGACGGAGTCCGCTCCTACGGTTCCAGGAAGCACGGCTTTTCGTAGGAGCGAGCTTGCTCGCGAACGGTGCTCGCCGGTGGCGTAGGTGCCGGGTTTAAGAGCCCCTCTCCCCAACCCTCTCCCTGAAGGGAGAGGGGGCTAGTCCGTGCCGAGAGAAGGTATGGTTTCAACCAGAAAGCACGGTGCCAGCCGGCTGACTCCAGAACATCAGACCCTGCCCAACGGTCCCCTCTCCCTTCAGGGAGAGGGTTAGGGAGAGGGAAAGGCGTCCAGCCAAAACACCGCAGCCACCGGTGAGCACCTGTTCGCGAGCAAGCTCGCTCCTACGAAGAGCACCTCGGCGGTTCCAGGGAGCCTCGGGCGTAGGAGCGGACTCCGTCCGCGATTGGATTCGTCGGCCACGCCGGACGTCCCGGTGGCACAGCCAACGGCGCAGTATCAGGATGACTCCGAAGTCTCCGCTCGCTCCAAACGGCCCCCTCTCCCTCCGGGAGAGGGCTGGGGTGAGGGTGCGGAGTCAGCCCAATGCACCATTTCCCGCAGCGAAGGCCCAGCTTCACTCAAACCGCCGCCAGCCGCACCTCCGTCATCTGCCGCAAGCGACTGAGGGTGCGCTCGAAATCCAGGGTGGTATCGCCGCTGGCCAGGCCCTCCAGCGGCACCGTGGCGTAGAGCTGCAGTTTCAGGCGCCTGTCGTAGGCGATGTCGATGAAGTTCAGGAAGCGCCTGGCGACGTCGTCGGGGTAGTTCTGCAGCGGTTCCAGGCCGCTCACCGCCAGGTGCGGGAAGCGTTCGATCAGCCACAGGTAGTCGGCCGCCGAGTGCGGGCGTTCGAACAGTTCGTCGAAGTCGAGCCAGGCGTGGTCGTCGTCATGGGCGCGCACGCGCAGCGGGTGGTAGTTGACCTGCAGCACTTCGTCGAAGCAGGCCTGCGGGCCCAGCCCGAAGCGCTCGCGCAGCGGCGCGGGGGCGTCGGCCGTGGCGGGCCACAGGTAGCTGCCCCAGGCGTCCAGTGGCGTCAGCCGGCGCCGGTAGTCCTCGCCCTTGTCCAGCGCCAGGACCTCGAAGCGCTGTTCGATCAGTTCGACCACCGGGCGGAAGCGCTCGCCGTACAGCGGGTCCGCGCACAGCCCGGACGGCGGGTAGTTGGAGGTGCACACCAGGCCGACGCCCTGGTCCACCAGTTGTTGCAGCGTCGGCCCCAGCAGCATGGCGTCGCCGATGTCGTGCACGTGGAATTCGTCGAAGCACAGCAGGCGGGTTTCCTCGGCGATGCGCCGGGCGGTCTTCGCCAGCGGGTCGGGCTGGCCGGCGAAGGCCTGCAGGCGCGCCTGCACTTCATCCAGGAAGGCGTGGAAGTGCACGCGGCGCTTGGCTTGCAGCGGGGCCGCGGCGAAGAAGGCGTCCATCACGAAGCTCTTGCCGCGGCCCACGTCGCCCCACAGGTAGACGCCGGCGGTCGGCTTGCGGAACCAGCCATGGCGGCCCTGGAGGAAGCCTTCCAGCCAGTTGGCCAGGTGCTCGATGGCGTATTGCTGCTGAGGGTCGGCGCGGTAGCCGCGCTCCTCCAGGGCCACCCGGAAATGCCGGAGGATGCGTTCGGCGATCGATTCCGGGGCGGCCAGACGGTCGGCGGCGCTCATGCTTCACCTCTGCGCGAGTGGCGCGGGGGCACGAGGCGCCCCCGGCCGTTCAGTGGACGAAGGCCTTGCGCCCGGCATAGTGGGCGGTACCGCCGAGCATTTCCTCGATGCGCAGCAACTGGTTGTACTTCTCTACCCGCTCGCCGCGGCAGGGCGCGCCGGCCTTCAGGTGGCCGGTGCCGAAGGCCACGGTGAGGTCGGCGATGAAGCTGTCGACGGTCTCGCCGCTGCGGTGCGAGACCATCGCGCCCCAGCCGTTGTTGTGGGCCAGCAGCACGGTGGTGCGGGTTTCGCTGAGGGTGCCGATCTGGTTGGGCTTGATCAGCACGGCGTTGGCGGTGTGTTCGAGGATGCCGCGGCGGATGCGTTCGGCGCTGGTCACGAAGAGGTCGTCGCCGACCAGTTCGATGCGCTGGCCGAGCGCCGCGGTCAGGCGCTTCCAGCCCTCCCAATCGTCTTCCGCCAGGCCGTCTTCCAGCACCACTATGGGGTAGCGCTGCACCCAGTCGGCGTACAGCCCGATCATCTCGTCGGCGTCCAGCAGGCGGCCTTCGCTGTGCAGGCGGTAGAAGCCGTTCTCGTAGAGGGCGCTGGGCGCCGGGTCGATGGCCAGCTGGACCTGCTCGCCGGGGCGGTAGCCGGCGGCCTCGATGGCTTTCATCAGCAGGTCCAGGGCTTCGGCGTTGTATTTCAGCGGCGGGGCGAAGCCGCCTTCGTCGCCCACCGAGGTGGAGAAGCCCCTGGCCTCCAGCAGGGTGCGCAGGTGCCGGTAGATTTCCGCGCCCCAGCGCAGCGCCTCGCGGAAGCTGCCGGCGCCGGAAGGGACGATCATGAATTCCTGGAAGTCGGTGCCTTGCCAGTGGGCGTGCACGCCGCCGTTGAGCACGTTGAACATGGGCACCGGCATGCGCGTGGCCTGCTCGCCGCCGAGGTAGCGGAACAACGGCATGCCGCTGGCGGCCGCCGCCGCGCGGGCCACCGCCAGGCTGACGCCGAGGATGGCGTTGCTGCCCAGGCGCGCTTTGTTCGGCGTGCCGTCGCACTGCAGCATCGCCAGGTCGATGGCCGTCTGCTCGCTGGCGTCGTGGCCGCGCAGCAGCGGGGCGATCTCGCTGCGGATGTTGTGCACCGCGCGCAGCACGCCCTTGCCCGCGTAGCGCGCGGGGTCGCAGTCGCGCAGTTCCACCGCCTCGTGCTTGCCGGTGGAGGCGCCCGAAGGCACCGAGGCGCGCCCCTGGGAACCGTCTTCCAGAGTCACGTCCACTTCCACCGTCGGGTTGCCCCTTGAGTCGAGGATTTCCCGGGCGTCTATCTGCTTGATGAATACGGCCATGCCGCTCTCCTTCAGTCGTTCGAATGCTTACGCGGGGTGTTCACAGCTGCGGGCGCAGGTAGCCGCCGGCCACGCCGCGCCTGGACAGCACCCATTGCCAGAGCTGGATGTCGCGGGCGCGGAAGGCGCCGGCGCAGGACAGCAGGTAATAGCGCCACATGCGCCGGAAGCGCTCGCCCAGCGCCGAGAAGCGCGGCCAGGCGGCTTCGAAGTTGGCGTGCCAGGCCATCAGCGTGCGGTCGTAGTAGGCGCCGAAGTTGTGCAGGTCCTCGACCACGAAGAGGCCGTCCGCGGCGTCGCCGACCTGGCCGATGGAGGGCAGGTCGCCGTTGGGGAAGATGTAGCGGTCGATCCACGGATCGGGCCGGGCGCGGCGTTCGTTCTTGCCGATGCTGTGCAGCAGGAACAGGCCGTCGTCGGCCAGGCAGCGCTGGGCCACCTGCATGAATGCGCGGTGGTTCTTGTGCCCGACGTGCTCGAACATGCCGACACTGGCGATGCGGTCGAACTTGCCGGTCAGGGTGCGGTAGTCCTGCAGGCGGAACTCCACGGGCAGGTCGCGGTAGCGGTCGCTGGCCCAGTTCGCCTGTTCCTGGGAGACGGTCACGCCCACGCATTCCACGCCATGGTGCTGGGCGGCATAGGCCATCAGGCTGCCCCAGCCGCAGCCGATGTCCAGCAGGCGCATGCCCGGTTCCAGCCGCAGCTTTCGGCAGATCAGTTCCAGCTTGGCTTCCTGGGCCTGCTCCAGGGTGGTGGCCGTTTCCCAGTAGCCGCAGCTGTAGGTCATGCGCGGGTCGAGCATGGCCTGGTAGAGCGCGTTGCTCAGGTCGTAGTGGCGCCGGCCCACCTGCCAGGCGCGCCTGGCGTTCTGCAGGTTGAGCAGGCGGTAGCGCAGGGCGTGGGCGAGCAGGCGCCAGGGCTGCACTTCGCGGTCGAGCCGGGCGCGCAGCAGGCGGTGGAAGAATTCGTCCAGGTGCTGCGCGTCCCAGTCGCCGTCCATGTAGCTTTCGCCCAGGCCCAGGCTGCCCTGGCCCAGCGCGCGCTCGAACACGCGCGGGCGCAGCACCTGCATGTCCCAGGGGCGCTGGCCGTTGATCTGGATGCCGGCCTTGCGCAGCAGGCCGGCGGCGAGCCGCTGCAGCTCCGGGTCCGGGCCGGCTGGCGACGACGGCCAGGGCGCATCATCGTGCAGGGGAGTGCCCACTTTGCTACCTCCAGGTGCTGAGGCCAGCTCGTGCCTATGGCGAAGCGAGGCTGGCGGGAAGGACGACCTGAACGAAGTGGGGCGGCGGATACGAAAAATGCCTACCGCTCCCGCCTTCGCGAGTTCGGTAGGCATCATCAGCTGACGGCGTCAGCGGTTAATGGAGAATGCCATCTCCTGTGGAAACTCTATCACCGGCTCCCGGGCTTGCAAGAAACCCGGGGCCTTCGGGGCGTCAGTCCTCCAGCAGCGCCTTGTTGCGCACGGCGCCCTTATCCGCACTGGTAGCCAGCAACGCATAAGCCTTCAGCGCCGTACTGACGCGACGGGCACGCGGCTGCGCCGGCTTCCAGCCCTTCCTGTCCTGCTCGATGCGGCGGGCGGTGAGTTCTTCATCGCTGACCAGCAGGTTGATGCTGCGGTTGGGGATGTCGATCAGCACCTTGTCGCCGTCCTGCACCAGGCCGATGGCGCCGCCCGCGGCGGCTTCCGGCGAGGCGTGGCCGATGGACAGGCCCGAGGTGCCGCCGGAGAAGCGGCCATCGGTGAGCAGGGCGCACTGTTTGCCCAGGCCCTTGGACTTCAGGTAGCTGGTGGGGTAGAGCATTTCCTGCATGCCCGGGCCGCCTTTCGGGCCTTCGTAGCGGATGATCACGATGTCGCCCGGCTTCACCTCGTCGGCGAGAATGCCCTTCACCGCGGCGTCCTGGCTTTCGAAGATCTTCGCCCTGCCCTCGAACACGTAGAGCGACTCGTCCACACCGGCGGTCTTCACCACGCAGCCATCCAGCGCGATGTTGCCGTACAGCACGGCCAGGCCGCCTTCCGCCGAATAAGCGTGCTCGACGCTGCGGATGCAGCCTTCGGCGCGGTCGTCGTCCAGGCTCGGCCAGCGGGTGTTCTGGCTGAACGCGGTCTGCGTCGGAATGCCGGCGGGGCCGGCCTTGAAGAAGGTGTGGACGGCTTCGTCGCGGCTCTGGGTGATGTCCCACTGGGCGATGGCGTCGGCCATGCTCGGGCTGTGCACGGTCGGTACGTCGGTGTGCAGCAGGCCGCCGCGGGCCAGCTCGCCGAGGATGGAGAAGATGCCGCCGGCACGGTGCACGTCTTCCAGGTGGTACTTCTGGATGTTCGGCGCCACCTTGCACAGCTGCGGCACCTTGCGCGACAGGCGATCGATGTCGCGCAGGTCGAAGGCCACCTCACCCTCCTGCGCGGCGGCCAGCAGGTGCAGGATGGTGTTGGTCGAGCCGCCCATGGCGATGTCCAGGCTCATGGCGTTCTCGAAGGCCAGGAAGCTGGCGACGCTGCGCGGCAAGACCCAGGCGTCGCCTTCGCCGTAATAGCGCTGGCACAACTCCACGGCCAGGCGCCCGGCACGCAGGAACAACTGCTCGCGGTCGGCATGGGTGGCCAGGGTCGAGCCGTTGCCCGGCAGCGACAGGCCCAGGGCCTCCACCAGGCAGTTCATCGAATTGGCGGTGAACATGCCGGAGCAGGAGCCGCAGGTGGGGCAGGCGCTGCGCTCGTACTCGGCGACCTGCTCGTCGGAGCAACAATCATCCGCCGCCACCACCATGGCATCGACCAGGTCCAGCCCGTGGCTGGCCAGCTTGGTCTTGCCAGCCTCCATCGGCCCGCCGGAGACGAACACCACCGGGATGTTCAGGCGCAGGGCGGCCATCAGCATGCCGGGGGTGATCTTGTCGCAGTTGGAGATGCAGACGATGGCGTCGGCGCAATGGGCGTTGACCATGTATTCCACGGAGTCGGCGATGATCTCGCGCCACGGCAGGGAATAGAGCATGCCGTCATGGCCCATGGCGATGCCGTCGTCCACGGCGATGGTGTTGAACTCCTTGGCCACGCCGCCGGCCTTCTCGATCTCGCGGGCGACCAGCTGGCCCAGGTCCTTCAGGTGCACGTGGCCGGGCACGAACTGGGTGAAGGAGTTGGCGATGGCGATGATCGGCTTCTTGAAGTCTTCGTCCTTCATCCCGGTGGCGCGCCAGAGGGCGCGGGCGCCGGCCATGTTGCGGCCGTGGGTGGAGGTTTTCGAGCGGTAGTCTGGCATGGGTGTTCCTATCGGCTGATCAGGGCTTTTTCTTGTCTTGTGGGGTTCAGGCGGGCGGGGTGCCTGTTCGATGCGCCGACTCGTAGGCCGCCACCGACTTGCGGATTTCCTCGCGGGCGTCGTCCAGGCTGCCCCAGCGCTCCATGCGCACCCATTTGCCGGGCTCGAGGGTCTTGTAGTTCTCGAAGAAGTGCTGGATCTGCTTGAGCAGCAGGTCGCTCAGGTCGCTGCACTGGCGCAGGTTGGCGTACAGGGTGCTGAGCTTGTCGTGGGGCACGGCGATGATCTTGGCGTCCGGCCCGGCTTCGTCGGTCATGTACATCACGCCGAGCGGGCGGCAGCGCAGCACGCTGCCGGGCGCGACCGGGCAGGGGGCGACGACCAGGATGTCCAGGGGGTCGCCGTCCTCGCTGAGGGTGGATGGAATGAAGCCGTAGTTGGCCGGGTAGAACATCGGCGTGCTGAGGAAGCGGTCGACGAACAGCTGGCCGCTGGCCTTGTCCAGCTCGTACTTGATCGGCGCGTGGTTGGCCGGAATCTCGATCACGGCGTAGAGATCGTCCGGGATGCCCAGGCCGGCGGGGAGGTCGGTGAAGCTCATGTCGCGGTCTCCGTAAACGTCAGGTGGCGGGGGTGTCGCGGTCGGCCTTGCGCTTGCCCACGGTGCCCATTTCCACGGGGGTCTTCACGTAGAACAGGGCGAGGTCCTCGGCCTCCAGGCGTTCGAACAGGCGCTCGCACTCGTCCTCGGTGACGGCCAGGCAGATTTCCACCGGCTGGTCGGCCAGTTCGAAGAAGTGGTAGGAGTGCACCCGCCCGGCGTGGCCGAAGCCTTCCGCGCCGACGACCAGGGTGGCGCCCTTGAGCTTCATGCCCCGGGCCAGGTCGACCATCCAGTCGGTGATCAGCTTGCCGCCGTGGCGGCGGCTCTGTTGGGTGAAGAATGTCACCAGGTAGCCTTTCATGATTGCGCCTCCGTCAGCGTGCGCCCAGCAATGTGTAGGTTAGAACGCCCGCGGCCGTTGCCAGCAGCGAACCTACGACGTGCACCGCGATTTCCCCCAGCGCCCAGGCCACGCGGCCGGTCTGCAGCAGCGAGAAGGTTTCCGCGGAAAAGGTCGAGAAGGTGGTCAGGCCGCCGCAGAAGCCGGTGATCAGCAGCAGGCGCCATTCCGGGCTGAGGCTCGGGTTGGCGGCGAAGAAGGCCACGGCCAGGCCGACGACGTAGCCGCCGATCATGTTGGCGGCCCAGGTGCCCGGCGGAATGGTGGGGAACAGGGCGTTGAGCTGCAGGCCGAGGAACCAGCGCAGCAGGCAGCCGATGGAGCCGCCGAGGACGATCACCAGGATGGATTTCAGCATGCCGGCGAGCCCCCATGGAAAGAGGGTACGGGCGATGCGGGGGAGGGGAATGGGTGGGGTGTTGCGGTCACGGTCCGGTCCTTTTGCAAAAGGACAGGACGCACACCTACGCACCCTGTCCAGGGTTCACGTAGGCATCATCAGCACGGGGGCGGTTAAAGGAGGAATGCCATCTCCTGCGGCGAAAGCTAGCACTTTTGCCGCGCCGGGGGAAAGCCCCCCGGGTACGTCTTGCAGCCATGGGCCGAACAGGTTCTTCTAAGCTGCAACGGGTGACGCCCGGCGGGTATTCCGCTGGACCCCGGAGCCGCCTGCCTGCGCAGGGCCCGCGCTCCGCCAACGAGGAGACATGATGGAGCCATCGCAGCAGCGGGCGCCGGAGACGGCCGGCAAGACGGGCCGCGCCGCCTGGCTCAACGCCACGGTCGTGGGGGCGGGGGTGACCAGCGCCCTGGGCGATTTCTGCTACGAGACCACCACCGTGATCCTGCCGGGGTTCCTGGCGGTGCTCGGGGTGCCCGCCGCCGCGCTGGGCACCATCGAGGGCATCGCCGATGCCCTGGCCGCCTACACCAAGATGTTCTCCGGCTACATCGCCGACAAGCTGGGGCATCGCAAGCTGCTGGTGGTGGTCGGCTACGGGCTGACGCCGGTCGGCCAGGTGCTGCTGGCCCTGGCGCTGGGCTGGCCGCTGATCCTCCTCGGGCGGCTGGTGTCCTGGTTCGGCAAGGGGCTGCGCGGGCCATTGCGCGATGCCATCGTGATCCAGGCGGTGACCGCCGAGACCCGCGGCCGGGCCTTCGGCTTCCACCGTGCGATGGATACTGTGGGCGCCGTGGCCGGGCCCCTGCTGGGCGTCGCGCTGCTCGGCTGGGCCCAGCAACTGCACTGGGACGATGACAGCGGGCCGTTCCGCCTGGTGCTGTGGCTGAGCGTGATTCCCGGCGCGCTCGCCGTGCTGGCGTTCCTGACCCTGGTGCGCGACCCGCAGCATTCGCCGAACCCGCAACTGAAGCTGCTGCAGACGCTGAAGGGCCTGCCCCTGCGCTTCAAGCGCTACCTGGGGGCGGTCGCGGTGTTCGGCGTCGGCGACTTCAGCCACAGCCTGCTCATCCTCGCCGCCACGCAGCTGCTGGCCGGCGGCCTGGGCCTGGTCCAGGCGGCGCAGGTGGCCGGCCTGTTGTACGTCTGGCGCAACCTGGTGCAGGTGCTGACGTCCTATCCCGTCGGCGCGCTGGCCGATCGCCTGGGTTCCCTGCCGGTGCTGGTGGCCGGCTATGCCCTTGGCGTCCTCACGGCGCTGCTGGCGGCCCTGGCCTTCTGGCTACGGGTGGACAGCCTGCCGCTGCTGGTGCTGCTGTTCACCGTCGCCGGGCTCTACGTCTCGGTGCAGGAGGCCCTGGAGTCCACCGTGACCGCCGACATGGTGGAGCCGCAGACATTGGCCCTGAGCTATGGCGCGCTCGGCACGGTGAACGGCACCGCGAAGTTCATTTCCAGCGCGACAGTCGGCCTGCTCTGGAGCGCCGTCTCGCCGGTGCTCGCATTCGTCTGCGCCGCCGTGCTGATGGCCGCGGGCAGCGCCGCGCTGGCCCGGCTGCCGGCCCGCGCCGGCTAGCCGTTGCGGCCTCAGGCCGGCTCGCCGAAGACCTGCGCATACAGGTCGGTGCCGAAGGCGGTGGCCAGCGGCTCGCCCTCGACGATGCGGAAGGTCCGCCCGCCGTCGTCCCGGCGTTCGGCGCGCAGGAACAGGCTGCCTTCGGGCGGCTCGCGGTAGAGGCTTTCGGCGAAGTCGTGGAGGTGGGTGACGAAGAAGGTCTTCACCCCGGCTTCGGCCAGGGCGCGCACGACCTGGCGGGCGATTTCCGAGCCCTCGCGCTCGTTGGTGGCGGCGAAGGATTCGTTGCACAGCAGGATGGAGCGCGGGCTGAGGTGGTCGACGATTTCGCTCATGCGCGCCAGTTCCTCGTCCAGCTTGCCGCGCCTCATGCTGGCGTCTTCCTCGCGCTTGTAGTGGGTGTACAGGCCGTCGCAGAGGTTGGCGCGCAGCCGCCGCGCTGGCACGAACAGGCCGCACTGCAGCATCAGCTGGGCCAGGCCGATGCTGCGCAGGAAGGTGGACTTGCCGCCCTGGTTGGCGCCGGTGATGACGAACAGCCGGCGGCCGTCGCCGGCCAGGTCGTTGCCCACCACCTGGCGCCGCATGTTCAGCGCCAGGCAGATGTCGTAGAGGCCTTCGAAGGCCTGCTGGTACTGCCCGGCGGGGGCGACCTCGGGGAAGCCGATTTCGCAGCGCAGCTCGCTCAGGCGCTCGCGCAGGTTCAGGCAGCCGATGTAGAACGCCAGCTCCGTGCGCAGCATCTCGAAGAAGCTGGTGATGTGCTCGGCCGCCTGGGCGAGGGCGTTGGCGACTTCGTTGGCGCCCCTGTCCTGCAGCTCCGCCAGCGCCGTGGCGCCGGTTTCGTCGCGCTCGGCGATCTCGTAGACGTAGCTCTCCGGTTTCTTCTGCACCAGGCGCTGCAGCCAGTTGCCCCGGGGTTTGGGGTAGCGCCGCAGGCAGTAGTCCACGCCGCGGTTCAGCGGGCCCAGGCGGGCGCTGACGAGGAAGCCCTTGCGCAGCTTGAGCTGCTCGAAATGCGCATTGAGTTCGGCGAAATACTGGTCGCTGATTTCCTCGCGGATCAGCCCGAACAGTTTGCCGAAGCCGTCCGAGGCGAAGCGCCCGGCCTGCTCGTCGGCCATCCGCCGCAGGCGCCGGAGCAGGTCGATCTGCAGGTGCAGCAGCTTCAGCGAGCGGTGCATGATGCTGCTGGGGTACTTGGTCATGAAGCTCAGGTAGACGTTTTTCTCCAGCCCCAGCACATCCAGCGCGAGCTGGTACAGGTCGCGCACCAGTGCCTGGTTGGCCAGGCAGTCGCGCAGCACCGCCTGGCGATGGCCGACCACCTCCTGGGTGCTGTCGAAGGCGGTCAGCAGGGCGCAGCTGGCGACCTGGCGGAGGAACTTGTCGTCGCCGGCCATGGCGTCGAACAGGCTGTCCAGGGCCAGGTCCTGGACCAGGTCGTCGGCGTGCAGCGGCGGTTGCCTGTCCAGGTCGAAGTCGGCCTGCGGGTACATGAGGTGGGCTTTCATGGCCGGATGCGCTCCTTCACGCTGGCGTAGGTGAGGCGGTGCTTGCGGGCGATGGAGAGGGCGTAGGACAGCCGGTCCGGCGGCTTGCGCAGGACCTTGAAGGTGCGCCGGGACGGGTCGTCCGGGTCGACGCAGCTCATCATGCTGACGATGGTCTCGCCCATCTGCGTCAGCTCGTGGATGAAGGTGACGCACACGCAGAGGGCGTCCAGTTCGATGATCCGCCCGAGGATCTTCTGGCCGAGGAAGGCGGCGTCGGCGGCGGTGGTCGAGGAGAAGATTTCGTTGATCAGCACCAGGCTGCGCTCGCTGGCGCCTTCGAATATGCCGCGGGCGCGGAGCAGGTCGTCCTGCAGCTTGCCGCGCAGGTCGCCGGGGCGCTCCTGTTTTTCGAACAGGGTGAACAGGCGGTCGAAGAGGAACAGCTCGGCGGACCCGGCCGGCACCCGGCAGCCGATGCAGGCCAGGTAGTGCAGCTGGCCGAACAGGCGGGCGAAGGTGGTCTTGCCGCCCTGGTTGGGGCCGGAGACCACCAGGATGCGTTCCCGTCCGGCAAGCTCGAAGTCGTTGCACACCACCTCCAGCTTGTTGCTGTTGCGCACCAGGCGGCTGGCCAGGGCAAGGTCGAAGGCGTTGCGGGCGAACACGGCCTTGCTGTCGGTGCGCACGCCGGGGAAGCAGAAGCTCATGCCGGCCTCCACCAGCGGCTGGATGTAGGCCAGGTACGCCAGGTAGAACTGCACCTCGCGGTCGAAGGTTTGCACGGTGTCGTCGAGGAAGCCGGCATGCCTGTCGCAGAATTCCGCCTGCTCGGCGAAGACCTCCGGGTAGAGCTGCGCCACCATGTCCAGCACCGCCGCCTCGACGTGGTTCATGCCCGGCCATTCGTTGAACTTGGCGTGGTAGTCGCGCACGTCGCCCTGGCGGAACTTGGCGAAGGTCCTGTCGATGGCCGTGCTGATGTCCTCGGTCGGCTCGTAGCGCTGGACGCGGACCTGGTTGCCGCTGATCAGCATCGAGTAGGTGACGGCGCCGAGCCCGTCGAGCAGGTGGCGGGTGTCGCCGGCCAGGCCGGCGAAGCGTTCCGAGGCCAGGTAGCGCCCCAGGTACGCCAGTAAGCCGCGCAGGCCGCGCGACTCGAAGGGGCGGGCGGCCAGGGCCTGGGCCAGTTGGTTGAGCGTGGCGCAATAGACGCGCACCGCCTCGACGAAGCTGCGCTGCTGCTGGCGCGGGTAGTAGAGCTTCTCTTCCGGCACCAGGTGCCGGCGCACGGCGCGCATGCCGGCGGCGAAGGCCTGGAGGTCGGCGAGCAGGCCGGGGTCGAGCAGGTCGTGCATCACCTCCTGGCGGTAGACGATGGCGTCGAGGTCGTCCAGGTGGGTGTAGAAGAACGGCTCCAGGTCGTACTCGTGGCGGTCGGCGGTGATGGCGTCGACCACCTGGTCGAGGTTCAGGTCCTTGAAGCAGGGCGGCGGCGCGCTGGCCAGGGGCGGGCGCCGGGGAAGAGGATGCTGTGGAAGTCGCCGGCTTGGGTGTCCGCGACCTGCGGATCGAGCGCGGCGGTGCCGGAAAGCGGCTGCATGGCTGATGACATGATCCATTCCTCCGGGGGCGGATGTCGTCCGGGGTCATGCAGGCATCATCAGCACGGGGGCGGTTAAAGGAGGAATGCCATCTCCTGGGTTTCAACCCTAGCAGAATCCCGTTGCGTCCGCCGGTGCTTGACGACAGACTTCATCCCTGATTTATTGAAACCGGTTTCATAGCCCTTCCAGCAGAAGCGCATACAAAAGGATCGCAAGGGTGAACGACATGCTGCCGCCTGCCCGCGGGCGGGTCACCATCAGCGAGGTGGCCCGTGCTGCCGGCGTCTCCAAGGCCACGGTCTCGCGCTACATCGGCGGCGACCGGCAACTGCTCGCCGACGCCACCGCCCAGCGCATCGAGGCGGTGATCGAGCAACTCGGCTACCGCCCCAACCGCATGGCCAGCGGCCTCAAGCGCGGCCGCACGCGGCTGGTCGGCATGCTCCTGGCGGACATCCGCAACCCTTACTCCATCGCCGTGATGCACGGCGTGGAGACCGCCTGCCGCCAGCACGGCTACAGCCTGGTGGTGTGCAACACCGACCGCGACGACGAGCAGGAGCGCCTGCACCTGGAAGCGTTGCAGTCGTACAACGTCGAAGGCCTGATCGTGAACACCCTCGGCCACCACGCCGGCGAGCTGGCCAGCCTGGCCCGCGAGCTGCCCATGGTGCTGGTGGACCGCCAACTGGAAGAGCTGCGCTCCGACCTGGTGGGGCTGGACAACGCCGATGCCGTGGAGCAGGCCCTGGACCACCTGCAGGCCCGCGGCTACCGCGACATCCTGGCGGTCAGCGAACCGCTGGACGGCACCAGCTCGCGGCAGGAGCGGGTGGCCGCCTTCCAGGCCTCCATCGCCCGCCGGCCCGGCCTGCGCGGCCAGGTGCTGGAAACCGGCGGCGACCTGCGTGGGCAGCTGGCCGCCTTCCTCGCCGGCGCCGGGCACGGCCCGCAGGCGCTGTTCACCTGCAACGGCGTGGCCACCCTGTGCGCCACCCGCACCCTGCACGAGATGGGCGTGCGCCTGTTCGACGAGGTCGGCCTGCTGGCCCTCGACGAACTGGACTGGTACCCCCTGGTCGGCGGCGGTATCACCGCCCTGGCCCAACCCACCGAACGCATCGGCCAGGCGGCCTTCCAGTGCCTGCTGGAACGCCTGCAGGGCGCCACGCTGCCGGCGCGGCGCCTGGACCTGCGCGCCGAACTCATCGTCAGAGGCTCCACCCCAGCACGCGGCTGAAACCGGGGCGGCCCGGCGCCGCTCTGGTTTTCGGCTAGAAATGAAACCGGTTTCATCCGGCTGAACGAGAAGGACAAGAACAATGCACGCGAACCCCGTATCCATCAGCCTGTCCAGTTTCGGCGCCGATGCCGTGCGCCAGCGGGGCCAGGCCGCCTACCTGGCGCTGCTGGCCGAGGCCGGCGCGAGCCGCGTCGAATGGCGCGAAGAACTCTTCGACGCGCTGCCCGATGCCGCCACCCTGGCTGCGGCCAGCGCCGCCCAGGGCCTGGAAAGCCTGTACTCGGCGCCGCTGGAGCTGTGGCGCGCCGACGCCAGCCTGGAGCCGGCGGTGGCCGAACGCCTGCGCCTGGCAGGGGAGGCCGGCGCCGTGGCGCTGAAGGTTTCCCTCGGCCACTACCGCGACGAATGCGACCTGGAGGCCCTGCGCCCCTTGCTGGCGCAGGGGCCGGCGCTGCTGGTGGAGAACGACCAGACCGCCCAGGGCGGCCGCGTCGAGCCGCTGCTGCGCTGCTTCCGCCGCGCCGCCGAGCTGGGCCTGCCGCTGGCCATGACCTTCGACATCGGCAACTGGCACTGGCAGGGCGAGTCGCCGCAGCAGGCCGCGCGCCTGCTCGGGCCCTGGGTGCGCTACGTGCATTGCAAGGCGGTGCGCCGCCGCGAGGACGGGCGCCTGGTGGCCGTAGCGCCGCAGCCCGCCGACCTCGACGAGTGGGAGGCGCTGCTGGCGCGCTTCGCCCCCGGCGTGCCGCGCGCCATCGAATACCCGCTGGCCGGCGACGATCTGGCCAGCCTGACCCGCGAGCAGGTCGCGCAACTGGCGCAGCTGGGCCGCGCCGCGGAGGTGCGCCATGGCTGAACACGACGTGCTCTGCTTCGGCGAGACCATGGCCATGTTCGTCGCCGAGCAGTGCGGCGACCTGGCCGAGGTGGAAGGCTTCGGCAAGCGCATCGCCGGCGCCGACAGCAACGTGGCCATCGGCCTGGCGCGCCTGGGCCTGCGGGTGAACTGGCTGAGCCGGGTGGGCGACGACTGCCTGGGCCGCTTCGTGCTGGCCAGCCTGCGCCGCGAGGGCCTGGACTGCGACGGCGTGGAAGTGGACGCGCAGCACCCCACCGGCTTCCAGCTCAAGGCCCGCTGCGACGACGGCAGCGACCCGCGGGTGGAATACTTCCGCCGCAATTCGGCGGCCAGCCGCATGTCGCCGACGCTGCTGCGTCCGGGCCTGCTGCGCGCCCGCCATCTGCACGCCACGGGCATAGTGCCGGCGCTTTCGGCGAGCTGCCGCGAGCTGTCCCATCAACTGCTGGACGCCATGCGCGCCGCCGGCCGCAGCGTCTCCTTCGACCCCAACCTGCGCCCCTCGCTGTGGCCGGACCGCGCCACCATGGTGCGCGAGATCAACGCCCTGGCGTCCAAGGCCCACTGGGTGCTGCCGGGCCTGGAGGAGGGCCGCCTGCTGACCGGCCGCCAGTCGCCCGAGGCCATCGCCGGCTTCTACCTTGAACAGGGCGTGGAGTGCGTGGCCATCAAGCTCGGCGCCGAGGGCGCCTACTTCCGCGATGCCGACGGCCGCGAAGGCGTGGTGCCGGCGCAGCCGGTGGCGCGGGTGGTGGACACCGTGGGCGCCGGCGACGCCTTCGCCGTGGGCGTGATCAGCGCCCTGCTGGAAGGCTGCGACCTGCGCCACGCGGTGGCCCGCGGCAACTGGTGCGGCAGCCGCGCGGTGCAGTCGCGTGGCGACATGGAAGGCCTGCCCCTGCGCCACGAACTCGAAGCCCACGACGCCCGCCTGCGCGCCTGACCCGGACCCTAAGATCGCCGGCCCGGCCGGCACCTGTTGCGACAAGAACAACAAGCTCAGGAGAAATGCCATGCAGATCGACCGACTCGCCCCACGCCGCTGGTGGCACATCATGCCCATCGTCTTCATTACCTACAGCCTGGCCTACCTGGACCGCGCCAACTACGGCTTCGCCGCCGCCTCCGGCATGGCCGGGGACCTGAACATCACCCCGGCGCTGTCCTCGCTGCTGGGCGCGCTGTTCTTCCTGGGCTACTTCTTCTTCCAGGTGCCCGGCGCCATCTACGCCGAGAAGCGCAGCGTGAAGAAGCTGATCTTCGCCAGCCTGATCCTCTGGGGCGGCCTGGCCACGCTCACCGGCATGGTCCGCGACGTCTACCTGCTGGTGGGCATCCGCTTCCTGCTGGGCGTGGTGGAGGCGGCGGTGATGCCGGCCATGCTGATCTACCTCTGCCACTGGTTCACCCGCGCCGAGCGCTCGCGGGCCAACACCTTCCTGATCCTCGGCAACCCGGTGACCATCCTCTGGATGTCGGTGCTCTCCGGCTACCTGGTGAGCCAGTTCGACTGGCGCTGGATGTTCATCATCGAGGGCCTGCCGGCGGTGCTCTGGGCCTTCATCTGGTGGCGCCTGGTGGATGACCGCCCGGCCCAGGCCAAGTGGCTGGACGAGGCCGAGAAGGCCGCGCTGCAGCGGGCCCTGGCCGCCGAGCAGCAGGGCATCAAGCCGGTGAAGAACTACCGCGAGGCGTTCCGCTCGCCCAAGGTGATCATCCTCTGCCTGCAGTACTTCTGCTGGAGCATCGGAGTGTACGGCTTCGTGCTCTGGCTGCCGTCGATCCTCAAGCAGGCCTCGGGCCTGGACATCGTCAGCGCCGGCTGGCTGTCGGCGCTGCCGTACCTGGTGGCGGTACTGGCGATGCTCGGGGTGTCCTGGGCCTCGGACCGCCTGCAGAAGCGCAAGCGCTTCGTCTGGCCGCCGCTGCTGGTCGCCGCTCTGGCCTTCTACGGCTCCTACGCCCTGGGCAGCCAGCACTTCTGGGCCTCCTACGCGCTGCTGGTGATCGCCGGCGCCTGCATGTACGCGCCCTACGGACCGTTCTTCGCCATCGTTCCGGAAGTGCTGCCGAGCAACGTCGCCGGCGGCGCCATGGCGCTGATCAACAGCATGGGCGCGCTGGGCTCGTTCTCCGGCTCCTGGCTGGTGGGCTACCTCAACGGCGCCACCGGCGGGCCCGGCGCCTCCTACCTGTTCATGTGCGGCGCGCTGCTGGCGGCCGTCGCCCTGACCGCCATCCTCAACCCCTCGCAGAAAGCCGAGCGCCTTCGTCCGGCGCTGGGCCACTAGGAAGATTCGACCATGAAGAAACGCATCGTCCTCTACAAGCGCCTGTCCGACGCGCTGATGCAGCGCCTGCAGGCCCACGCCGAGGTGACCCTGATCGAGGACCCGGCCGCCGACGGCCTGGCCCGCCTGCGCGCGGCGCTGCCCGGCGCCCAGGGCCTGCTGGGCGCCAGCCTGCGCCTGGACGCCGCGCTGCTGGACCTGGCGCCGCAGCTGGAGGCGGTCTCCAGCGTCTCGGTGGGCGTGGACAACTACGACATCGCCGAGCTGGAGCGCCGCGGCGTGCTGCTCACCAACACCCCCGACGTGCTCACCGAGACCACCGCCGACACCGGCTTCGCCCTGCTGCTGGCCAGCGCCCGGCGGGTGGCCGAGCTGGACCGCTGGATCCGCGCCGGGCACTGGCAGAGCGGCATCGGCCCGGCGCAGTTCGGCTGCGACGTGCATGGCAAGAGCCTCGGCATCGTCGGCATGGGCCGCATCGGCGAGGCCCTGGCGCGCCGCGCCCAGGCCGGCTTCGGCATGCAGGTGCTGTACAGCGCGCGGCGGCCGCGGCCGGAGGTGGAGGCCCGCTACGGCGCGCGCCACCTGCCGCTGGATGCGCTGCTGGGCGAGGCCGACTTCGTCTGCCTGTGCGTGCCGCTGAGTGCTGAAACGGAGGGGCTGATCGGCGAGCGCGAACTGGCGCTGATGAAGCCTTCGGCCATCCTGGTGAACATCTCCCGCGGCCGCGTAGTGGACGAAGAGGCGCTGCTGCGGGCCCTGCGCGAGCGGCGCATCCGCGGCGCCGGCCTGGACGTGTTCGTGCGCGAGCCGCTGCCGGCGGATTCGCCGCTGCTGCGGCTGGACAACCTGGTGGCGACGCCACACATCGGCTCCGCCACCGAGGAAACCCGCGAGGCCATGGCCCGCTGCGCGGTGGACAACCTGCTGGCGGCACTGGCCGGCGAGCGCCCGGCGAACCTGGTCAACCCCGGCGCCTGGGCGCGTCGATCCGGTTGAACCGCCGCCTTTTCACCCGGTCCGACCCGTGACCGCCCCTCTGCCTGCAAGGACCCGCCCATCATGATCAAACCCGCCGCCCTGACCCTGCTGCTGTGCGCCGGCGCCGGCCTGTTCGCCGGGCCGGCCAGCGCCGCCCAGCAATACGACCTGCTGGTCGGCACCTACACCGGCGCCGGCAGCCAGGGCATCTACCGTTACCGCTTCGACAGCGCCAGCGGCCACATCCAGGCCGAGGTGCTGCAGGTGATGCCCAGCGAAAACCCCTCCTGGCTGACGCTCAATCCCGACCAGACGCGCCTGTACGCCGTCAACGAGAATGGCCCCGGCGCGAGCGACCCGCTCGGCAAGGTCAGCGCCTTCGCCATCGACCCGGCCAGCCACCAGCTGAGCCTGCTGAACCAGGTGCAAAGCCGCGGCGACGAGCCCACCTACTCCAGCCTGGCGGCCGGGGGAGGGCACCTGTTCGTGGCCAACTACGCAGTGCACCCGGACCCCGGCGGCAACCTGGCGGTGCTCGGCATCGATGAGCAGGGCCAACTGACCGGCGTGGTGCAGCAGGAGCGCCATGGCGCCTCCCGCGTCAACCCCGAGCGCCAGGCCAGCAGCCATGTGCACTCGGTGGTTTCCGGGGTGGACGGGCGCTACGTCTACGTGCAGGACCTGGGCGCGGACAAGGTCTTCATCTACCGCTACGAGGCGGCCAACCGCGAGCACCCGCTGAGCCCGGCGCAACCGGCAGCGGTGGACCTGCCGCCGGGCAGCGGCCCGCGCCACCTGCTGTTCAGCCGCGACGGCCGCTACGCCTACCTGACCCTGGAGATGGCCGGGCAGATTGCCGTGTTCGAGGTGCACGACGGTCAGCTGAAGCGCACGCAATTGGTGGACATGGCCGCCGGCCAGGACACCGCGCACAAGGCTGCCGCTGCCGTGCACCTGTCGCCGGACGGGCGTTTCCTCTATGCCAGCAACCGCGGCAAGGCCAGCGAGCTGCTGGTGTATGTGGTGGATCCGGCCAGTGGCCAGTTGAAAGAATTGCAGCGGCGCTCGGTGGAGGGCGTCGAGCCGCGCGAGTTCAGCCTGGATCCCAGTGGCCGTTTCCTGTTGGTGGCGAACCAGAAGAGCAACCAGGTCGTGGTCATGCGCCGCGATCCGGACAGCGGCAAGTTGGGGGAGACGGTGCAGAGGTTTGCCATCGATTCGCCTTCTGATCTGAAGTTCCTGCGGTGAGGTTGGGGTGATGAAGAACACCCTCTCCCCAGCCCTCTCCCGCAAGCGGGAGAGGGGGCTGTCCGGAGTGGGTGGGGAGTTCGGAGTCATCCTGAAACGCCTGACCCCACCCCGTCATTCCCGCGAACGCGGGAACCCAGTGACGGGCGGGTTCGCGAGCAAGCTCGCTCCTACGAAGAGCAAAAGCAGCTCTGCTCTGGCTTTTGCTCTTGGGACTTCCAGAGAAACCTCCGCGCGCACCGAAACGCCCCTTCAGAAGGCCGAGCGAAACCGGCGCTCAGGAGGTCATGCGACATGGATGTCGCGAGAGCCCCGCGGGCTACAGGGACGTACCCTCGGGGCGGGCCTCCGTGGCGGGGGAGTTCGTGAGGGTAGCCCGGCTTTATCGGGCCCGTATGTTGGGGCAAGCCTTTTTGGTTCCTTTTTGCGGGGGTGGCCTTCCACCGTTTGACAAAAGGGACTCGCCCGAGGGGGCGAAACGAGAGACATCAAAGCACTCGGTGCGGCGCGCTACACCGAGCCCAACGCAAAAGTCACTGGGTTCCCGCGTTCGCGGGAATGACGAGGGGAGATCGGCTCACCAGACCGATGACCCCAGCGCGCTTTCGATAGCCACCTATGCTTACCGACACGAACAACAGCCCCGCGCGCCCGGCACCACCGGCCGCAAAAGGGGCGAGAAGACCTACACGACCTGATTGAC
Source organism: Pseudomonas citronellolis (assembly GCF_900112375.1). Lineage (GTDB taxonomy): Bacteria > Pseudomonadota > Gammaproteobacteria > Pseudomonadales > Pseudomonadaceae > Pseudomonas > Pseudomonas citronellolis. The sequence continues at coordinate 66,136 of NZ_FOLS01000005.1, forward strand.
CTGTTGGAAAAAGGAGAGACCCAGCCATGTCCAACGACGACCCGTTCGCCGCGCAACCGGCGCGGCGCGACTTCCTGCGCAAGTCCCTGGCGCTGATCCCGGTGGCCACCCTGGCCGGCACCGGCGTGGGCAGCGTGGTGCTTGGTGGCCCTAGCACGCCCGCGGCCGACCCGCAGCCCGCCGCCGAGCCGCAGCAGGGCGGCGCGCGCGCCTACCAGCCGACTTTCTTCACCGCCCAGGAATGGGCCTTCGTCCAGGCCGCCGTGGCCGTGCTCATCCCCACCGACGCGCTGGGCCCGGGGGCCGCGGACGCCGGCGTGCCGGAATTCATCGACCGCCAGTTGAACACCCGCTACGGCAGCGGCGGGCTCTGGTACATGCAGGGGCCCTTCCACCCGGATGCCGCGCCGGAGCTGGGCTACCAGCTCAAGCTCAGCCCGCAGGAAATCTACCGCCTGGGCATCCAGGAGACCGATGCCTGGTGCAAGGCCAAGTGGAACAAGCCCTTCGCCGAGCTGGACGCGGCGCAGCAACAGCAGGCGCTGGAAGCCCTGGACGGCGGCAAGGCCGAATTCCAGGCGGTGCCGGCGGCGACCTTCTTCGCCATGCTCTGGCTGAACACCCGCGAGGGCTTCTTCAGCGACCCGCTGCACGGCGGCAACCAGGGCCTGGCCGGCTGGAAGCTGATCGGCTTCCCCGGCGCCCGCGCCGACTTCATGGACTGGGTGGAGCGCGACGAGCGCTATCCCTTCCCGCCGGTTTCCATCAGTGGCGAGCGAGGTTGAGGCAATGGCCCAGGTATTGAAGAAAGTCGATGCGGTCATCGTCGGGTTCGGCTGGACCGGCGCCATCATGGCCAAGGAACTGACCGAGGCGGGGCTGCAGGTGGTGGCCCTGGAGCGCGGCCCGGCCCGCGACACCTACCCCGACGGCGTCTACCCGCAGACCATGGACGAGCTGACCTACAACTCGCACAAGAAGCTGTTCATGGACATCTCCCGCGAGACCGTGACCCTGCGCCACGGCCTCGACGACCTGGCCGTGCCTTACCGCCAGTTCGGCGCCTTCCTGCCCGGCACCGGCACCGGCGGGGCGGGGCTGCACTGGTCGGGCGTGCATTTCCGCGTCGACCCGGTGAAACTGCGCCTGCGCAGCCACTACGAGGAACGCTACGGCAAGGCTTTCATCCCCGAGGGCATGACCATCCAGGACTTCGGCGTCAGCTACGACGAGCTGGAGCCGTACTTCGACTTCGCCGAGAAGGTCTTCGGCACCTCCGGCACGGCCTGGTCGATCAAGGGCCAGGTGGTGGGCCGCGACAAGGGCGGCAACCCCTTCGCCGCCGACCGTTCCAGCGACTTCCCGCTGCCGGCGCAGAAGAACACCGTGTCCGCGCAACTGTTCGAGAAGGCCGCCCGCGAGGTCGGCTACCACCCCTACAACCTGCCCTCGGCCAACACCTCCGGGCCCTACACCAACCCCTACGGCGCGCAGATGGGGCCGTGCAACTTCTGCGGCTTCTGCAGCGGCTACGCCTGCTACATGTACTCCAAGGCCTCGCCCAACGTGAACATCCTGCCGGCGCTGCGCCAGGTGCCAAACTTCGAACTGCGCAACAACGCCCACGTGCTGCGGGTGAACCTCAACGCCGAGAAGGACCTGGCCACCGGCGTCACCTACGTCGACGCCCAGGGCCGCGAAGTGGAGCAGCCGGCGGACCTGGTGATCCTCGGCGCCTTCCAGTTCAACAACGTGCGCCTGATGCTGCTCTCGGGCATCGGCAAGCCCTACGACCCGGTGAGGAACGAGGGCGTGGTGGGGCGTAACTTCGCCTTCCAGAACATCTCCACGGTGAGCGCCTTCTTCGACAAGGCCAGCCACCACACCAACCCCTTCATCGGCGCCGGCGGCAACGGCGTGGCGGTGGACGACTTCAACGCCGACAACTTCGACCACGGCCCCCACGGCTTCGTCGGCGGCTCGCCGTTCTGGCTCAACCAGGCCGGCACCAAGCCCATCGCCGGGGCCAAGGTGCCGCCGGGCACGCCCAAGTGGGGCAGCGCCTGGAAGGCCGCGCTGGCCGACAGCTACCGGCACATGCTGGCGATGGACACCCATGGCGCGCACCAGTCCTACCGCGACAACTACCTGGACCTCGACCCGGTGTACAAGGACGCCTACGGCCAGCCGCTGCTGCGCATGACCTTCGACTGGAAGGACAACGACGTGAAGATGAACCGCTTCATGGTCGCGCAGATGCGCAAGATCGCCGATGCCATGGGCGCCAAGGTGGTCACCGCGCCGATGAAGGAATTCGGCCAGCACTTCGACGCCACCGTGTACCAGACCACCCACCTCAACGGCGGGGCGATCATGGGCACCGACCCCAAGACCAGCGCCTTGAACCGCTACCTGCAGGTGTGGGACGTGCACAACGTGTTCGTCCCCGGCGCTTCGGCCTTCCCCCAGGGCCTGGGCTACAACCCCACCGGGCTGGTGGCGGCGCTGACCTACTGGTCGGCGCGGGCCATCCGCGAGGTTTACCTGAAGCACCCGGGCCCGCTGGTGCAGGCATAGGAGGCCGGAACATGAAGACATTCCTCAGCGCCGCCCTGGCCATGGCCGCCAGCACCGCGCTATACGCCGCCGATGCGACCGACCCGGCGCAGGTGAAGCAGGGCGAATACCTGGCCCGCGCCGGCGACTGCGTGGCCTGCCACACTGCCAAGGGCGGCGAGCCCTTCGCCGGCGGCCTGCCGATGGCCACGCCCATCGGCACCATCTACTCGACCAACATCACCCCGGACAAGACCGGCATCGGCAACTACAGCTACGAGGACTTCGAGCGCGCCGTGCGCCAGGGCATCGGCAAGGGCGGCAGCACCCTGTACCCGGCCATGCCGTACCCGTCCTATGCCCGCGTCCGCGACGAGGACATGCGCGCGCTCTACGCCTACTTCATGCACGGCGTGGCGCCGGTGGTGCAGGAGAACAAGGACAGCGACATCCCCTGGCCGCTGAGCATGCGCTGGCCGCTGGCGATCTGGCGCGGGTTGTTCGCCCCCGAGGTGAAGCCCTTCGCCGCCGCCGGCCAGGACCCGACCCTGGCCCGCGGCGCCTACCTGGTGGAAGGCCTGGGGCACTGCGGCGCCTGCCATACGCCACGGGCGCTGACCATGCAGGAGAAGGCCCTGGCCGCCGCCGACGGGCCAGCCTACCTGTCCGGCAGCGCACCGCTGGAAGGCTGGATCGCCAAGAACCTGCGCGGCGACCACAAGGACGGCCTGGGCAGCTGGAGCGAGGCGGAGATCGTCGCCTTCCTCAAGACCGGGCGCAGCGAGCGCAGCGCGGTATTCGGCGGCATGAGCGACGTGGTCGAGCACAGCATGCAGTACATGACCGAGGCCGACCTGACCGCCATCGCCCGCTACCTGAAGTCCCTGCCGCCGGTGAACCCCGATGACAAGCCGTTCCGGGAAGACCGCCAGGTCGCCGGGGCGTTGTGGAAGGGCGACGACGGCAAGACCGGCGCCGCGCTCTACGTCGACAACTGCGCCGCCTGCCACCGCACCGACGGCAAGGGCTACGCCCGGGTGTTCCCGGCGCTGGCCGGCAACCCGGTGCTGCAGAGCGCGGACGCCACCTCGCTGATCCACATCGTGCTCGACGGCAGCACCCTGCCGGCCACGGCGACGGCGCCGTCCACCTTCAGCATGCCCGGCTTCGCCTGGCGCCTGTCGGACCAGCAGGTGGCCGAGGTGGTCAACTTCATCCGCAGCAGCTGGGGCAACCAGGCCGGAACGGTGGATGCCGGGCAGGTGAAGGCCTTGCGCAGCCAGCCCAGGCCGGAGTTGAAGGCGGCGACGTTGATCGGTGATACCACGGGGGTGAAGGAGGCGCCGTAGCCGACGGCAAACACCACACCCCGTAGGATGGGTTGAGCGAAGCGATACCCATCACCGTGGCCGCATGGGTTTCGCAAGCTCAACCCATCCTACGAAAAGCACCCCGGCGCAGTGGGCAAGACAGTCGCTCCTGCGCCGTGCGTCCCAGGGCGCGTAGGAGCGGACTTCGTCCGCGATGGGATTACCCGGCGGCATCGGTGCCTCGGGCTGCCTCCGCCCCTCTCCCCAACCCTCTCCCTTCAGGGAGAGGGCGGGGGGAGAGGGAACGGACCCCCACCCAGCACACCCGCCCACCCCCTGTCATGAAATGCGAAACCGCTGTCGCCCCAGGTGAAGCAGCCGCGGGGCCTCGTGCCTAGAGTCCGCTCCATGGGCAACTGCCCGGCAGAACAACGCAGACTGGAGAATCCGGCATGGCCAAGGCCGTTCGCTTTTATGAGACAGGGGGACCCGAGGTGCTTCGCTTCGAGGACGTGGAGGTCGGCGACCCCGGCCCCGGGCAGGTGCGCATCCGTCACGTGGCGGTGGGCCTGAACTACGCGGACACCTACTTCCGCAACGGCACCTACCCGGTGCCGCTGCCCTCGGGCATGGGCGTGGAGGCCGCCGGCGTGGTGGTGGCGGTGGGCGAGGGGGTGGCCAACGTGGCGCCCGGCGACCGCGTCACCTACACCGGCTTCGTCAACACCCTCGGCGCCTACGCCACCGAGCGCCTGGTGCCGGCCGCGCCGCTGATCCGCCTGCCGGAGAACATCGCCTTCGAGACCGCCGCGGCCATGACCATGCGCGGCCTCACCTCGGCCTACCTGCTGCGCCGCATCCACTACTTCGAGCCGGGCGACAGCATATTGCTGCACGCGGCGGCCGGCGGCGTCGGCCTCATCGTCGGGCAATGGGCCCGGCTGCTGGGGCTGAACGTGATCGGCACCGTGTCCAGCGCGGCCAAGGCCGAAGTCGCCTACGCCCACGGCTGCGCCCACGTCATCAACTACGCCGAGGAAGACGTAGCCGGCCGCGTGCGCGAGCTGACCGATGGCCGCGGCGTGGACGTGGTCTTCGACAGCGTCGGCAAGGACACCTTCATGGCCTCGCTGGACTCGCTCAAGCGCCGCGGCCTGATGGTCTGCGTCGGCACCGCCTCCGGGCCGATCCCGGCCTTCGACCCGGTGCTGCTGGCGATGAAGGGCTCGCTGTTCCTCACCCGCCCGGCGCTGGCCGACTACATCGCCGAGCCGGCGGAGAAGCAGGCGCTGCTGGACGAGCTGTTCGGCCACGTCGGCAACGGCGACATCCGCATCGAGATCAACCAGCACTACGCGCTGGAGGACGCCGTGCAGGCGCACCGCGACCTGGAAGCGCGCAAGACCACCGGTTCATCCATCTTCGTCATCTGAGGGCCTGGCCATGCACGTGGAACGACTGACCTGCAGCATCGGCGCCGAGCTGTCCGGGGTGAACCTGGGCGACGCCGCGCGCGATGCCGAGCTGTTCGCCGAGATCCGCCGCCTGCTGCTCGAACACAAGGTGCTGTTCCTGCGCGACCAGGACATCAGCCGCGCCGAACACGTGGCCTTCGCCCGCCGCTTCGGCGAGCTGGAGGACCACCCGGTGGCCGGCAGCGACCCGGAACACCCCGGCCTGGTGCGCATCTACAAGAACCCCAACCAGCCCAACGACCGCTACGAGAACGCCTGGCACACCGACGCCACCTGGCGCGAGGTCCCGCCCATGGGCTGCGTGCTGCGCTGCGTGGAATGCCCGCCGGTGGGCGGCGACACCATGTGGGCGAACATGGCCCTGGCCTACGCCAACCTGCCGGCGGGGATCAAGGAGAAGATCGCCAACCTGCGCGCGCGCCACAGCATCGAGGCGAGCTTCGGCGCGGCCATGCCGATCGACAAGCGCCTGGCGCTCAAGGCGCAGTACCCCGACGCCGAGCACCCGGTGGTGCGCACCCACCCGGAAACCGGCGAGCGGGTGCTGTTCGTCAACGCCTTCACCACTCACTTCAGCAACTACCACACCGCGCAGAACGTGCGCTTCGGCCAGGACGCCAACCCCGGCGCCGGCGACCTGCTGCGCTACCTGGTGAGCCAGGCCTACATCCCCGAGTACCAGGTGCGCTGGCGCTGGAAGAAGAACAGCGTGGCGATCTGGGACAACCGCAGCACCCAGCACTACGCGGTGATGGACTACCCACCCTGCGTGCGCCGCATGGAGCGCGCCGGGATCATCGGCGACAAGCCGTACTGAGCCGGGCCGCGCGCCCGACGTCGATCCGACAAGAACAATCCGAGGAGACCGACATGCAATTTTTCGACGATTCCCTGCACCCGGAAAACCAGGAGAAGGTGGTCATCACCGTGGCCCCCTACGGCCCGGAATGGATGCCCGAGGACTTCCCCGAAGACATCCCGGTGAGCATGGACGAGCAGGTACAGAAGGCCGTGGACTGCTACGAGGCCGGCGCCACCGTGCTCCACCTGCACGTGCGCGAGCTGGACGGCAAGGGCTCCAAGCGCCTGTCCAAGTTCAACGAACTGATCGCCGGCGTGCGCGAGGCGGTGCCGGAGATGATCATCCAGGTCGGCGGCTCCATCTCCTTCGCCCCCGAGGACGAAGGCGAGGCGGCCAAGTGGCTGTCCGACGACACCCGGCACATGCTCGCCGACCTGACGCCCAGGCCGGACCAGGTCACGGTGGCGATCAACACCACCCAGATGAACATCATGGAGCTGCTCTACCCGGAATACCTGGAGGGCACCTCCCTGGCAAACCCGGCGTATCAGGCGGCCTACAGCGAAATGACCGTGCCCGCCGGCCCGGCCTGGGTCGAGGAGCACCTGAAGCGCCTGCAGGCCTCCGGCATCCAGCCGCACTTCCAGCTCACCGGCATGCACGCCCTGGAGACCCTCGAGCGCCTGGTGCGCAAGGGCGTCTACCGCGGCCCGCTGAACCTGACCTGGATCGGCATCGGCGGCGGCTTCGACGGCCCCAACCCGTTCAACTTCATGAACTTCGTGCACCGCGCGCCGGACGGCGCCTGCATCACCGCCGAGTCGCTGCTGAAAAACGTACTGCCGTTCAACATGATCGCCATGGCCATGGGGCTGCACCCGCGCTGCGGCATCGAGGACACCATCATCGACCAGCATGGCAAGCGCATGGGTTCGGTGGCGCAGATCCAGCAGTGCGTGCGCGTCGCCCACGAGCTGGGCCGCGAGGTCGCCGACGGCCGCGAGGCGCGGGACATCTACCGCATCGGCGTGCAGTACGACAGCGTCGAGCAGACCCTGCGCATGAACGGCATGGCGCCGAACCGCGTGCCGGGCCAGAAGGGCGTGCCGCAGCGCGCCTGAGTTGCAGAACCCGCGGCGGCCGGGGTTCGTGCCCCGGCCGCCGCGCACAGAACAAGAAGAATCGATAACGCCTGGAGAGGTACCGCCATGGCCATCCACACTGTCGCCCTGGGCGACATTCCCGCCGCCGAGCCCAGCGTGCCGCGCCGCTACGCCTGGGTGGTGTTCGCGCTGACCTTCGGCCTGCTGATCTCCGACTACATGTCGCGCCAGGTGCTCAACGCGGTGTTCCCGCTGCTCAAGGTCGAGTGGGCGCTGAGCGACGCCCAGCTGGGCCTGCTCAGCGGCATAGTGGCGGTGATGGTCGGCGTGCTGACCTTCCCGCTGTCGCTGCTGGCCGACCGCTGGGGCCGGGTGCGCAGCCTGGTGCTGATGGCCATGCTGTGGAGCCTGGCGACCCTCGGCTGCGCCCTGGCCGGGAACTTCCCGCAGATGTTCGCCGCGCGCTTCCTGGTCGGCGTGGGCGAGGCGGCCTACGGCAGCGTCGGCATCGCCGTGGTGATCTCGGTGTTCCCGGCGCACCTGCGCGCCACCCTGACCGGCGCCTTCATGGCCGGCGGCATGTTCGGCTCGGTGCTGGGCATGGGCCTGGGCGGCGTGCTGGCCGCGCACCTGGGCTGGCGCTGGGCGTTCGCCGGCATGGCGCTGTTCGGCCTGCTGCTGGCCCTGGCCTACCCGCTGCTGGTCAGCGACCGGCGCATCGGCCACGTGCGCGTCACCTCCGCCAGCCGCGGCGGGCATTCGCTGAAGAGCCTGTTCGCCAGCCGCTCGGTGGTCAGCGCCTACGTCGGCAGCGGCCTGCAGCTGTTCGTCGGCGCGGCGGTGATGGTCTGGCTGCCCAGCTACCTGAACCGCTACTACCACATGGGTACCGACCGCGCCGGCCTGGTCTCGGGCGTGGTGGTGCTGGTCGGCGGCGCCGGCATGGTGCTCTGCGGCATCCTCTGCGACCGCCTGGGGCGCGCCGCGCCGCAGCGCAAGATCGTCCTGGCCATCGCCTTCTGCGTGATCAGCTGCCTGCTGCTGTCGGTCGCCTTCCGCCTGCCGCCGGGGGCCGCGCAGCTGAGCCTGATCGCCCTGGCCATGCTGGTCGCCACCGGCACCTCCGGGCCGGCCGGGGCCATGGTCGCCAACCTGACCCACGCCGCCGTGCACGGCACCGCCTTCGCCACCCTGACGCTGGTCAACAACCTCCTGGGCCTGGCCCCGGGCCCGCTGCTCACCGGCGTGCTGGCCGACCACCTGGGGCTGGACCGGGCCTTCCAGCTGGTGCCGCTGATCAGCGTCGCCGCGGCCCTGGTGTTCTGCTACGCGCACCGCCACTACCCGGCCGACATCCAGCGCCTGCGCGGCGGGGAGGGCGCGGCATGCTGAGCCTGCAACTGGAGATGACCTTCGACTTCATCTGCCCCTGGTGCCTGATCGGCAAGCGCAATCTGGAGACGGCGCTGCGCCTGCTCGCCCAGCATCGCCCGGACGTCCGCGTGCAGGTGGCCTGGCTGGGCCTGCAGCTGCTGCCGCAGGTGCCGCTGCAGGGCGAGCCCTTCGCCGAGTTCTACCTGCGCCGCCTGGGCGGCAAGCGCGCGGTGCGCGCCCGCCAGGCCGAGGTGCGCAAGGCGGCGGAGAAGGCCGGGGTGAAAATCGAGCTGGAACGCATCCGCACCATGCCCAACACCACCTATGCGCACCGGGTGTTCCAGCGCGCGGCCCAGGTCGGCACGCCGGCGCAGCTGGAGTGCCTGCTGGAGCAACTGTTCCGCGCGCACTTCGTGCTGGGCGACGACATTGGCCAGATAGATTCGCTGCGGCGCGTGCTGCGCGCCTGCGGCTACCAGACCGGCGACTTCGAGCAGGCGCTGACGGAGGGAGCACGCTATTTCATCGGCCGCCGGGTGGGGTTGGCCGATGCAAGCGTACCGCTGTTCCTGCTCGAAGGCCGGCCCTTCGCCCTCGGCGCGCAGCCGCCGGAGCAACTGCTGGCGGCCCTGGCGCGCGCCGTGGAGCGCAAGCGCCAGGCGGAGGCGGCGGCATGAGCCGGCTGGTCGTGCCCCGCGAGAAGCTGCCGGGGGAGGGCGGGCGGCGCCTGTTCTTCCTCGCCGGGCACAGCGTGCTGCTGTTCAACGTCGAGGGGCAGTACTTCGCCATCGACGACGGATGCCCCCACGCCGGCGCCTCGCTGTTCTCCGGCAAGCTGCAGGGCCGCTGGCTGCAATGCCCGGCCCACGGCCTGCGCTTCGACCTGGCCAGCGGCTGCGCCGCCGGGGCGGCCGGGTTGGGCGTGCGCTGCCATGCCATCGAATGGGACGGCGACACCTGCATCGTCGTGATTTCCGATTCCGCGCCCGAGGAGCTTCCCGCATGAGCGCCACCGCCATCGCTGCGCTGGGTTCGCGCAGCCGAACCCTGCTGCCCGGCCTGCTGGTCAGCGCCATGGTCGCCGCCGCGGCCACCTTCCTTTCCGAGCACTACGGCGCGCCGGTGATGCTCTTCGCCCTGCTGCTGGGGCTGGCGCTGAACTTCCTCTCCGCCGACGGCACCTGCAAGGCCGGCATCGAGTTCACCGCCCGCGAGGTGCTGCGCCTGGGCGTGGCGCTGCTGGGCATCCGCATCACCCTCGGGCAGATCGCCGCATTGGGCTGGCAGCCGGTGGCGATGGTGGTGGTGCTGGTGGCGGTGACCATCTTGGTGTCCATAGCCGCGGCCCGCGCCATGGGCTTCAACAGCCTGTTCGGCCTGCTCTCCGGCGGCGCCACGGCGATCTGCGGGGCCTCGGCGGCGCTCGCCCTGGCGGCGGCCCTGCCGGCCCACGAGAAGAAGGAGAAGGCCACGCTGTTCACCGTGCTCGGCGTCTCGGCGCTGTCGACCCTGGCGATGATCCTCTACCCGATGATCGCCCACGCCCTGGGCCTGGGCCCGCAGCAGGCCGGGATGTTCCTCGGCGGCACCATCCACGACGTGGCCCAGGTGGTGGGCGCCGGCTACAGCATGTCCCACGAGACCGGCGACGTGGCCACGGTGGTCAAGCTGATGCGCGTGGCCATGCTGCTGCCGGTGATCCTCTGCGCGGCCATGATCACCCGCGCCCGCGGCGTGGCGCCGGGCAGCAAGCGCCCGCCGCTGCTGCCCTGGTTCGCCGTGGGCTTCGTGGCGCTGGCGGCGCTGAACAGCACCGGCCTGGTGCCCGCGGCGCTGCAACAGGTCGGCGGCAAGCTGTCGCAATGGTGCCTGGTGATCGCCATCGCCGCGCTGGGCATGAAGACCCAGCTGCGCGAACTGGCCACGGTGGGGCTGCGGCCGATCCTGCTGATGGTCGGCGAAACCGTCTTCCTCGCCGCGCTGGTCCTCGCGATGCTGCGCTGGGGGCTGTGACGGTCGACCACGCCGCGCCGGGGCGCTTTCGTAGGATGGGTTGAGCTTGCGAAACCCATCGGACCCTGGTGATGGGTATCGCTTCGCTCAACACCATCCTACGATGGTGTTTTTCCTGCGCCTTGTAGGAGCGAGCTTGCTCGCGAACGGGGTAACCGGCGGCTCCGCTGCCATGCCAACCTCCGCTCCCTCTCCCTAACCCTCGGCTGCGCGCCCCGCCCTGAAGGGAGAGGGGACCGTTGGGCAGGGTCGGGTGTTCTGGTGTTAGCCGGCTGCCTCGGTGATTTCCGGCTGGAACCAATTCTTCTCTCGGCACGGACAGCCCCTCTCCCGCTTGCGGGAGAGGGTTGGGGAGAGGGTGCTCTTGATCTCCCCTCAACTCTCCCTCCGCCCCTGCTGCCGCCGCCAGGCCGCCGGGGCCATGCCGAACTGCTGGGTGAACCAGCGGGTGAAAGAGCTGGGCATGGAGTAGCCGAGCAGGTCGGCGATGCGCCCCAGGCTGTAGCGCGGGTTCTCCAGGTAGCGCAGCACCAGTTCGCGGCGCACTTCGTTGATCAGTTCGGAGAAGGTCACCTGGTTGTCTTCCAGGCGGCGCTGCAGGGTGCGCACGTTCAGGCCCTGGGACTGGGCGATCTGCTCGATGGTGGCGCGGCCCACCGGCAGCAGCAGGTAGATGGCCTTGCGCACCTCGTTGAGGGTGCTGGCCTCGGTGGCGCCGGGCAGCGAGTCGACGAAGCTGCGGGCGTGGCGGACCATGGCCGGGTCGGCCAGGGGGTTGGGCGCGTCCAGCGCGCTGGCCGGGCAGACGATGCCGTTGAACTCGCTGCCGAACTCGATCTTGCAGGAGAACAGCCGGCGGTGCGCCTGCAGGTCGGCCGGGGCGTCGTGGGTGAAGTTCACGCTCAGCGGCCGCCAGTGCGGGCCGAGCAGGGCGCCGCAAAGGCGGTAGAGCACCCCCACCGCCAGCTCCATGCCCTGGCGCATGGGCATCGGCGGGGCGGTGATCAGCTCCTCGCGCAGGATCACCGTGCGGCCTTCCTCGTCGACGTACAGCGCCAGGGATTCGTTGATCAGGTGGCGGTAGCGGACGATGGTGTCCAGCGCCTCGCGCAGCGTCGCCTGGTGCGTGAGCAGCAGGCTGATCACGCCGAAATCCGCCAGTTGCCGGGATTCGGCCATGCGCAGGCCGAAGGTCTCGCAACCGCTGGCGCGCGCCGACTCCTCCAGCAGGCGGATGGCCGCGGCGGTGGGGATGCGCTGTTCGGGGTGTTCGAGCATGGCCTGGCTCAGGCCGACCTGGCTGAGCTGCTGCTGGGGGTTCAGGCCCAGGTGGCGGGCCACTTCCAGGTAGTTGGTCAGGGCCGCGATGCGAACCATGGGGGTCATATCGATCGCCTTCTTGTTCTTCTTCTGCCGTGGGTGTGTCACGCAATGGCAAGGGGACGGGGCGCGGGCCCTGCGCCCGGCTTGCCCGGCGGCGACAGATTCTATCGGCAGCCCGGCCCGGGCGTGCAGCAAAGATTAGCCCAGGCTGGCGCCGACGACCCCGGCGCCCGGCTCTCGGCCGCGGCTTTCCCAGCATTGGCGCGGCTTGCGGCGCAGCGGCCGGGGAGGGCGCTGTCATCAATTGCGAAGTGCCTGACGCCCTATGCAAAGCAGCGCCGGCGGCACGCCTCTACTGTCTGCTCCAACAAGTTCGAAACCGCCGCGAGGTAACCCGGTGAGCCCTGACAACGACACCACCGTCCTCATCGTCCCCGGCCTGCGCGACCACGTGCCCGGGCACTGGCAGACGCTGCTCCAGGCGCGCCTGCCCAAGGCCCGCTCGGTGCCGCCGCTGACCGAGGACAAGCTCAGCCTCGACGCCCGCGTGGAGGCCATCCAGCGCGAGGTCGAGCAGATCGACGGGCCGCTGATCCTGGTCGCCCACAGCGCCGGGGTGCTGATGGTGGCGCACTGGGCCGCGCGCTACGACCGGCCGGTCAAGGGCGCGCTGCTGGCCACCCCGCCGGACCTCGACGCCACCTGGCCCGAGGGCTACCCGACGGCGCAGAGCCTGGCCGAGAACGGCTGGACCCCGCTGCCGCGCCAGCGCCTGCCGTTCCCCAGCCTGGTGGCGGCCAGCGAGAACGACCACCTGGCCAGCCTCGCCGCCGTGCAGCGCCTGGCCCGCGACTGGGGTGGAACGCTGGTCGAGCTGGGCTGCGTCGGCCACCTCAACCCGGCCTCCGGCTTCGGCGACTGGCCACGGGCCGATGCGCTGATCCGCCTGCTGGATCGCTGAAACCTGCCTTTACCCGGCGCTGGCCATACAGGCCGGCGCCGGCCCGCGCTCGCCGCGGACAAGGGCCTCGGGACGGGCCCGCAGAGCGTCCCGACCACAAGAAGAAACGGAGCCAACCCATGCACGACACGAACCATCCCGCACGGCCGCTGCGCCGCTGCCTGCTCGCCACCGCGGTCCTTGCGGCCATCGCCGGCCCGCAAGCCCAGGCCTTCGAGCTGGACACCGGCAACCCCGACCTGTCGATACGCTTCGACAACACCGTCAAGCTCAGCTACGGGCAGCGCGTCGAGGGGCAGAACGGCAAGATCGCCAACACCGCCAACGTCAACGACGGCGACCGCAACTTCGGCGTCGGCAGCGCGGTGACGCAGCGCATCGACCTGCTCAGCGAACTGGACTTCGTCTACCGCGACAGCATGGGTTTCCGCCTCAGCGGCGCCGGCTGGTACGACCACGCCTACGACCACGTCGGCGGCAGCAACCCCTTCCCCGGCCAGCGCGCCAACGCCGGCCACCTGGTCAACGGCGGCGGCAGGGTGCTCGCCCCGGCCGGCGCGCAGCCGGCCACCAGCGGCCTGGACGGCTTCGCCGACCGCTACTACAACGGCCCCTCGGGGGAGCTGCTGGACGCCTTCGTCTTCGCCAGCCACGAGGTCGGCGACGGCATGCAGCTCAGCGGCAAGCTCGGCCGCCACACCCTGTACTGGGGCGAGACGCTGTTCAGCGCCGCCAACGGCATCAACTACGGCCAGTCGGCCCTGGACCTGGGCAAGCTGTACAACGTGCCCGGCACCGAGGCCAAGGAACTGTTCATGCCGCGCAACCAGCTGTCCATGTCGCTCACGGTCAATCCGGAGCTGACCCTGGCGGCGCAGTACTTCCTCGAGTTCGAGAACTCGCGCTTCCCCGAGGGCGGCACCTACATGGGCCCCTACGACATGCTCAACGACGGCGGCAAGGTCTTCTGGCTGCCTATCCCGGCCTCGGCGGCCTACTACGGCGCGCCGCGCGGCCACGATGCCACGCCAAGCAACACCGGCGACTTCGGCCTGATGGCCAAGTGGAGCCCGGAATGGCTCGACGGCACCCTGGGCTTCTACTACCGCAAGACCTCCGACACCCTGCCGGCGGTGCTGGTGGAGGCGCCCAACCTGCAGCGGCCCGGCCTGGCCGGCCTGCCGGGGATGAGCTACTTCACCGCCTACGCCGACGACATCGACATCTACGGCATCAGCCTGTCGAAGAACGTCGGCCCGGTCAGCGTCGGCCTGGACGTGAACTACCGCGAGAACATGCCGCTGGCGAGCAACTTCACCACCATCAACCCGACGCTCTACGCCGCCGCCCAGCGCGGCCTGATCAACGGCGCCAACCTGATCGGCGAGCGGCCCTCCGACGGCGACACCGGCCTGGCCCGCGGCAAGACCTTCCACGTAGTGCTCAACGGCCTGGTGACCTTCGGCGCCACCCCGCTGTGGGACGCCTCCAGCCTGGCGCTGGAAGGCACCCTCACGCACCTGGTGAAGGTCACCGAGGGCGAGCAGACCTTCAAGGGCGACTCCAGCTACCGCGGCGTGGACAAGGTCACCCCCAACGCCTACGCCATGTCCGCCAGCTTCACCCCCACCTGGTACCAGGCCTTCCCCGGCGTCGACCTGTCCATGCCCATGGCCTACAACGTCGGCCTGCACGGCAACTCGGCGGTGCAGCTGGGCGGCAACGAGGACGCCGGCAGCTACTCGGTGGGCGTGGCCGCGGACTTCCACCAGAAGTACCGCTTCGACCTCAAGTACGTCGACGCCTTCGGCCCCTTCGACACCTGCCAGAGCGGCCGCGACAACAACACCCCCGGCGCCAACGGCCTGTACCAGTGCATTCCCGGGCAGATCACTTCCCAGGCCGGCCTTGCGCCGCTGCTGAAGGATCGCGGCATGGTCACCGCCTCGTTCAAGGCGACCTTCTGAATTCACGCACGGCTCCGCGAGCGGAGCAGGAGAACCACCCCATGAACTTCAAGCCTTCCCTGTTGGCCGCCGCGCTCGGCCTGGCCCTGAGTGGCGCGGCGCTGGCCGCGGTGTCCCCCCAGGAGGCCGCCCAGCTGGGCGGCAGCCTGACCCTGGTCGGCGCCGAGAAGGGCGCCAGCGCCGACGGCGCGATTCCCGCCTACAGCGGCGGCCTGAGCCAGGCCCCGGCCGGCTTCAAGGCCGGCGACAGCATGCGCCCGGACCCCTACGCCGGCGAGAAGCCGCTGCTGGTGATCGACGGCAGGAACGCCGAGCAGTACAAGGCCCAGCTCAGCGCCACCACCTACGAGCTGGCCAAGCGCTACCCGAGCTTCCGCGTCGACGTCTACCCGACCCACCGCAGCGCCGCCTTGCCCCAGGCGGTGCTCGACAACAGCAAGAAGAACGCCGTGGCCACCCAGGCCCTGGAAGGCGGCATGGCCATCGACAACGCGCTGCCGGGCGTGCCCTTTCCGATCCCGAAGAGCGGCGCCGAGGCCATGTGGAACTTCCTGCTGCGCTACCAGGGGGTGAACATCAAGGCCAAGTACGACTCCTGGAACGTCGATTCCTCCGGCAGCGCCAACCTCGCCACCACCGGCCAGGCCTTCATCAACTACCCGATCTACGAAGACCTGGCGCAGCCGGTGAAGGGCACCGAGGTCTACTACCAGATGAAGCTCTACTACACCGGCCCCGCGCGCCGCGCCGGCGAGGCGATGATGCTCAAGGACGCCGCCAACCCGCTGCAGCAGCCGCGCCGCGCCTGGCAGTACCTGCCCGGCCAGCGCCGGGTGAAGCTGGCGCCGAACCTGGCCTACGACACGCCCAACCCGGGCATGGCCGGCGCCGGCACCTACGACGACGTGTTCGTCTTCAACGGCGCGCTGGACCGCTACGACTGGAAGCTGCTCGGCAAGCAGGAAATGATCGTGCCCTACAACACCTACCGGCTGACCTACGCCAGCGACATCAAGCCGGTGGTCACCCCCAACCACCTGGCGCCGGACTACGTGCGCTGGGAGAAGCACCGCGTGTGGGTGGTGGAAGGCACGCTGAAGTCGGACGCGCGGCACATCTACGCCAAGCGCCGCTTCTACCTCGACGAGGACAGCTGGGTGGCCCTGGCCTCCGACGAATACGACGCGCGCGGCCAGCTGTACCGCGGCTCCTTCGCCTTCCTCAGCCAGAGCTACGACAAGCAGATCCCGGACGCCACGCCGTTCATGATCTACGACCTCACCGCCGGCAGCTACAACATCAACGGCGTGGTCGGGCCGTACGGCGGCATCAACTACATCGAACCGCTGGCCAAGACCCAGTGGTCGCCTGAGGCCCTGGCCGGCAACGGCATCCGCTGAGCCGACGGGCCCGGTAGCGGCGGCCCGCGCGGGCCGCCGCCTCCCTTTCGTGAGGTAGCCGTATGCGATTCCCCTTCAAACCCGGCCTGGCCTGCGCCGCACTGGGCCTGGCGCTGCTGGCCGGCAGCGCTTGCGCCGACGGCTTCGTCGACGTGCTGGACCTGCCGGCGCAGCGCAGCGAGCTGGCCCTGGGCGGCCCGCTGGCGGCCATCACCCGTGCCGGGCAGCGCCTGGTGGTGGTGGGCCAGCGCGGGCACATCCTGTATTCCGACGACAACGGCTTGGCCTGGCAGCAGGCGCAGGTGCCGGTCAGCTCCGACCTCACCGCGGTGCGCTTCCCCACGCCCGAACAGGGCTGGGCGGTGGGCCACGACGGCGTGGTGCTGCACAGCGCCGACGGCGGCGTCACCTGGGTGCGCCAGCTCGACGGTCGGCGCATCGGCCAGCTGATGCTGGACTTCTACGCGGCCAACCCGCAGCCGGACAACGCTCCGCTGCTGGAGCAGGCCCGGCGCATGAAGGAGGAGGGCGCCGACAAGCCGTTCCTCGACCTCTGGTTCAGGGACGCCCGCGAGGGCTTCGTGGTTGGCGCCTTCGACCTGATCCTGCACACCGCCGACGGCGGCCTCAGCTGGACGCCGTGGAACCACCGCATCGACAACCCGCAGGCGCTGCACCTGACCGCCATCGCGGCGGTGGGCGAGGACCTGTTCATCGTCGGCGAGCAGGGCCTGCTGCTGAAGCTGGACCGCCAGCGCCAGCGCTTCGTCGCGCTGGACTCGCCGTACCCGGGCACCTTCTTCGGCATCGTCGGCAAGCCCGGCCTGCTGTTCGCCTACGGCCTGCGCGGCCATGCGGTGCGCAGCGTCGACGGCGGCGCGCACTGGGCCCCGGTGAGCACCGGCCTGCCGGTGAGCCTGACGGCCGCCAGCTTCGCCGCCGACGGCCGCCTGTACCTGTTCAGCCAATCCGGGCAGGGCCTGGTCAGCGGCGACGACGGCGCCAGCTTCGCGCCCCTGGCGCTGGCCCAGCGCACCCCGGTCAGCGCCGCCCTGGCCGGCAGCGACAGCCTGCTGCTGGTGGGCAGCCGCGGCCTGCAGCGCAACGAGCTGCCGGCCGCCCGATAAGAACAAGATAAAAGAGACAGCCTCATCATGGTCGACCTCAAGCAAGGGCAACTGCCCGTCATCCACGACCTGCGGGATTTCGACGCGCACAGCGGCAGCCTGCTGGAGCGCCTGGTGTTCAACCACCGGATCCTCTTCGTCAGCCTGATCGCCCTGGTCACGCTGCTGCTCGGCTGGATGGCGGTGACGCGCCTGGAGATCAAACCCAGCTTCGAGAAGATGATCCCGCAGAGCCATCCGTACATCCGCAACTACCTGGACAACCGCGGCGCGCTGCGCGGGCTGGGCAACGCCGTGCGGGTGGTGGTGGAAAGCGCCCGCGGCGACATCTTCGAGCCCGCCTACCTGGAGACGCTCAGGCAGATCAACGACCAACTGTTCCTCAGCCCCGGCGTCGACCGCGCCTGGATGAAGTCGCTGTGGTCGCCGGCGGTGCGCTGGACCGAAGTCACCGAGGAGGGCTTCCAGGGCGGCCCGGTCATGCCCGACGGCTATGCCGGCGACGCGGCGGGCATCGCCGGGCTGCGCCAGAACATCGCCCGCGCCGGCATCGTCGGCAGCCTGGTGGCCAACGACTTCCGTTCGAGCATGCTGGTGGTGCCGCTGCTGGAGCACGACTCGGCCACCGGCAAGGGCATCGACTACCGGCAGTTCTCCCACGAGCTGGAGGCGCTGCGCCTGAAGTACGAGTACCAGGGCGACCAGCGCGCCTTCGACGCCGGCGAGCCGGGCAAGGGCGCCGTGCGCATCCACGTGATCGGCTTCGCCAAGCTGGTGGGCGACCTGATCGACGGGCTGCTGCGAGTGATGCTGTTCTTCGCCCTGGCGGTGGCTTCGGCCTTCGCCATCATCCTGCTCTACACCCGCTGCCTGCGCAGCAGCCTGTTGGTGATCTTCTGCTCGCTGCTGGCGGTGGTCTGGCAACTGGGGCTGATCGCCTGGCTGGGCTACGCCCTGGACCCGTACTCGATCCTGGTGCCGTTCCTGATCTTCGCCATCGGCGTGTCCCACGCCACGCAGAAGATGAACGGCATCATGCAGGACATCGGCCGCGGCACCCACCGCCTGGTGGCGGCGCGCAACACCTTCCGCCGCCTGTTCCTCGCCGGCGTCAGCGCGCTGCTGTGCGACGCCGTGGGCTTCGGCGTGCTCATGCTGATCGACATCCCGGTGATCAAGGCGCTGGCGATCACCGCGAGCATCGGCGTGGCGGTGCTGGTCTTCACCTCGCTGCTGATGATGCCGGTGGCGCTGTCGTTCATCGGCGTCAGCCCGCGCGCCGCCGCCCGCGCCCTGCGCGAGGAACGGCAGGAGGCCCGCGAGCAGGGCCTGGGCCGGCTGTGGAGCCTGCTCGACCATTTCACCGAACGGCGCTGGGCCAGCATCGCCCTGGCCTGCGCCGCGCTGATCGGCGCCGGCAGCTTCGCGGTCAGCCAGCACCTGCAGATCGGCGACCTCGACGCCGGCGCGCCCGAGCTGCGCGCCGACTCGCGCTACAACCGCGACAACGCCTACATCACCAGCCACTACGCGCTGTCCAGCGACCTGTTCGCGGTGATGGTGAAGACCCCCGCCGAGGGCTGCCTGAACTACCGCACGCTGATCCTCGCCGACCGCCTGGGCTGGGCCTTGCAGCAGCACCCCGGGGTGCAGGCGACGGTGTCGCTGGCCGACGCGGTGCGGCAGATCACCGCCGGCACCTACGAGGGCAACCCCAAGTTCGCCAGCCTGCAGCGCAACCAGGACGTGCTCAACTACGCGGCCCAGCAGGCCTCGGTGAACACCCCGGAGCTGTTCAACACCGAGTGCTCGGTGATGCCGGTGATCGCCTTCCTGAGGGACCACAAGGCGAAGACCCTGGAAGAGGTGACGGCGATAGCCGAAGACTTCGCCAAGGCCAACGGCACGCCGGAGCGCCAGTTCCTCCTCGCCGCCGGCAGCGCCGGCATCGAGGCGGCGACCAACAGCGTGGTGCGCCAGGCCAACCACAGCATGCTGCTGTACATCTACGCGGCGGTCAGCCTGTTCTGCCTGATCACCTTCCGCAGCTGGCGCGCGACCCTGGTGGCCATGCTGCCGCTGGTGCTGACCTCCATGCTCTGCGAGGCGCTGATGGTGTTCCTCGGCATCGGCGTGAAGGTGGCGACGCTGCCGGTGATCGCCCTGGGCGTGGGCATAGGCGTGGACTACGCGCTGTACCTGCTCAGCGTGCAGCTGCAACTGCAGCGCGCCGGTTTCTCCCTGGCGCTGGCCTACCGCCAGGCGGTGATCTTCACCGGCAAGGTGGTGGCGCTGGTGGGCGTGACCCTGGCCGCCGGCGTGGTGACCTGGGCCTGGTCGCCGATCAAGTTCCAGGCCGACATGGGCATCCTGCTGACCTTCATGTTCCTCTGGAACATGCTCGGCGCGCTGCTGCTGATCCCGGCGCTGTCGCACTTCCTGCTGAACGGGCGGCGGTTGTGAGGTGGGCGAAGTTCCCGAGTCCAGGCGTACCAGGATGACTCCGGCTGCGTCGAAGCGCTTTTCGCAGGATGGGTTGAGCTTGCGAAACCCATCCTACGGGCGTTGTGCATGCCGGAAGTGTAGGAGCGGGCCCTGCCCGCGAATCGCGCGCAGGACGCGCTCCTACTGTCTTGCCGGCCGCTGCCGAGGCGCTTTTCGTAGGATGGGTTGAGCTTGCGAAACCAATCGGACCCTGGCGATGGGTATCGCTTCGCTCAACACCATCCTACGGGCTGGTGACGGGGTGTGAGGATGGTGCCCGACTTCGATGTCGCTCAGGACAGCCCCCTCTCCCTCTGGGTGAGGGCTGGGGTGAGGGTGCTCTTCCGCCACCACCCCAACCTCAGTAACGAGGCAGGGACTGCACCCGCGGATCGATCTGCTGGCGGGGAATCTGTTGCCGGGTGTCGCGATCGATGCTGCTGCGCGGCTGCCCGGGATCGCAGCTCTGGCTGCTGCAACCGGCGCCGGCCAGGGCGAGCAGGGTGGTGAGCAGGGCAATGATGGTGCGTCCCATGGCGGCTCCTCCTTCGCGGGGTGGTTCATTCAGCAAACACGGGAATCCCGGTGGCCGCGAGGGCGGGCGACGAGCGGAGGCGGGCGATGCGACGAACTACAGAGGCAAGGGCGCGCCCGGCGTTCCGCCAGAAGGCCCGTTCCAGACGCCCTGGCAAGCCCCCGCGCAACGGCCGGGGCCCGCCGGCAAACCGCCAGGGATCGACCATACTCAGCCAGGACGTTCCACGCACGGGAAAGGCGCCGTCCGCACGGCGCCAGGGCAGCGCAGGGAGGGCCTCATGGCCAAATCCAGGAAAGACAGGAAACAGGCGAAGGACGACACCACGCAGCGGCTCGACCGCAAGACCTACGAAGCCGAACTGAGGAAACTGCACGTCGAACTGGTGAAACTCCAGGAATGGGTGGTGGCCAAGGGCCTGAAGGTCTGCGTGGTCTTCGAGGGCCGCGACGGCGCCGGCAAGGGCGGCACCATCAAGGCCATCACCGAGCGCGTCAGCCCGCGGGTGTTCCGCGTGGTGGCGCTGCCGGCACCCACCGAGCGGGAGAAGACGCAGATCTACGCCCAGCGCTACCTCACGCACCTGCCCTCGGCCGGCGAAGTGGTGATCTTCGACCGCAGCTGGTACAACCGCGCCGGCGTCGAGCGGGTCATGGGCTTCTGCACCGAGGACCAGGCGCGCAAGTTCCTCGCCGTGACGCCGCTGTTCGAGAAGATGATGGTCGAGTCCGGGATCATCCTGCTCAAGTACTGGCTGGAAGTCAGCGCCGAGGAGCAGACGCGCCGCCTGCAGGACCGCATCAACGACGGCCGCAAGCTGTGGAAGCTCTCGCCCATGGACCTGAAGTCCTACAGCCGCTGGGACGACTACACCCGCGCCCGCGACGAAATGTTCGCCGCCTCGGACTCCTCCTGGGCCCCCTGGTTCATGGCGCGCTCCGAGGACAAGCGGCGCGCGCGGCTGAACATCATCAGCCACCTGCTGGAGCAGATCCCCTACAAGGACATCACCCGCAAGGAGGTCGTCGAGCTGCCCAAGCGCGGGCGGATCGGCAAGTACAAGGCCGCTGCCTATCCGTTCCGAATGGTAGGAGAACGTTTCTGAGCCCCGACCCGCCTGCGGCGCACCGGAGCGCGAGCAGGCGGCGCGATCTACCACCCATCCCCCCATCACGGCGCCCGGTGAACTCATTGCGCCGTTGCGCTGTCTGTCTGCTGTCGGCCCCCCGGGCGGCGGGCCCGGGCCCGCGCCAGCCGGGTGATTGCGCCGCGCCGATAGCAAGATCGTAGCCGCCCCGGAGCATCTGCCTGGCCGGCTTTTTACCGCGCCCGCTCGCCGGGGTTCGTTTATCGCCATGTGAAGATTGCCCATGTCCCTATCCCGTCATTTCCCCGCCTCCGTATCCCTTCCCACCCGCGCCCTGGGGGCCTGCCTGCTGGGTGGCCTGCTGGCGGCCGGCGCCGCGGCGCAGGCCGAGGAGGGCGCCGGCAATGCGCGCTGGGTGAGCGACAGCCTGACGACCTACGTGCGCAGCGGCCCCACCGACGGCTACCGCATCGTCGGCACCCTGACCTCGGGGCAGAAGGTCGAGCTGCTGAACACCCAGGGCGACTACAGCCAAGTGCGCGGCGAAAGCGGCAGCAGCGTGTGGATCCCCAGCCGCGACCTGCAGGACAAGCCCGGCCAGGCCGAGCGCCTGCCGCAGCTGGAGCAGAAGGTGAGCGAGCTGAGCGCTGAACTGGCGGGCATCAACGACAGCTGGAAGACCCGCGTGCAGGGCATGCAGGAAACCCTGGACTCGCGCAAGAAACTGATCGACGAACTGCAGGCGGCCCGCGCCGGCCTCGACGACGAACTCACCAAGGCCCGTTCCGACCTGCGCGCGGCGCAGGCGCAACTGGGCGACGAGAACAAGCAGGTGCTGATGCGCTACATGGCCTACGGCGGCAGCATCGCCGGCGCCGGGCTGCTGGTCGGGCTGATCCTGCCGACCCTGCTGCGGGTGCGGCGCAAGCGCAACGATCAGTGGATCTGAGGTGCTTGTCGCGGTGGGATTAGTGGTGCCTTGGTTCAGCGAAGGCGCCCAGTCCAGACTCCGCACCCTCACCCCAGCCCTCTCCCGGAGGGAGAGGGGGGGCGTTCGGCGTGGGCGGCGAGTTCGGAATCATCCTGAGCGCGTAGGGCGTATAACCGTTCGCGGTTATACGCCGTTGGCCGTGCCACCGGGGTGTCCGGCGTGGCCGGTGAATCCAATCGCGGACAAAGTCCGCTCCTACGCCCACGCTCCCCTGTAACCGTAGGAGCGGACTCCGTCCGCGATTCGGCGGATAACGCCGTACGGATTTCCAGAGAAACATCCGCAGTCCTGCGGGCTACAGGGACGTACGCTCGTGGGGGACGCCTAGTTCGGGCCTCCGTAGCGGGGGAATTCGCGAGGGTAGCCCGACTCTGTCGGGCCCGTATTCGGGGCAAGCCTTTTTGGTTCCTTTTTGCGGGGGTGGCCTTCCACCAAGCCAAGGCAACTGGTTTTCCGCGTTCGCGAGAATGACGAGATTAAGACCGTCGTAGAGGACGGAGCTTGGAGAGAGGGTGAACCCTGAGTCATTGGACCAGGCCCAGTAAAGTGAAACGACCCACCGTCGTCTAGGCTATCTCCAAGCCCTGCCGGCCTCCCGCCGGCACGCGTGGCCGACCCTGCGCAGGTGTTTTCCACGGGCCGCGGCCAGCAACCCGAGGAGGTGCTTCCGTGAAAAACGCCGTCGCTTTCATCGGCAGGTGCGTGCTGGCAGGCCTGCTGGTCATCCTGCCGATCTACCTGGCCCTGCTGCTCCTGCTCAAGGGCATCGCCTCGGCCGGCCAACTGGTCCGGCCCTTCACCCAGCTGCTGCCGGAGAGCCTGCCGGCCCAGCAGATATTGTCCGCGCTGCTCGTGCTGGTGATCTGCTTCGCCATTGGCCTCGCCGTGCGCACCCGCCTGGGAAGGCTGGCCCGTGGCCGGCTGGAGCGCTCGGTGTTCGAAAGGATTCCGGGCTACGAACTGCTGCGCAGCCTGACCCTGCAGGTGGCCGGCGAGAAGAACGACGGCATCTGGAAGCCGGCCCTGGTGGAAATCGAAGAGGCCCTGGTACCCGGCTTCATCATCGAGGCCTTCGAGGACGGCCGCTACACCGTGTTCGTGCCCTCGGTGCCGACGCCCTTCGCCGGCGCCGTGTACGTGCTGGATGCGCATCGCGTGCACCCGGTCGACGTGCCCTTCACCGAGGCGGTGAAGGTCATCACCAAATGGGGCTCCGGCGCCCGCGGCCTGGTGCAGGCCATGGAGGCGGCCCGTGGCCGGGAGCCGCCGCCCGGCGGCGGTTCCGCCTGACCGGCCGCCCGTCTCAGCGCCGGAAGTCGTCGGGCCCGTGGCGTTCGGGCACTTGCTCGTGGGCCTCGCCCCAGGTCCGGTTGACCTTGACCCCACGCTGCACGGCGGGGCGCTTGCCGATTTCGTCCGTCCAGCGGCGCACGTGGGTGTAGGTCTCGACGTCGAGGAACTCGGCGGCGGCATAGACCTGGTTGTTCATCAGCGCGCCGTACCAGGGCCAGATCGCCATGTCGGCGATGCTGTATTCGCTGCCGGCGACGTAGCGGTTGCTCGCCAGTTGCCGGTCGAGCACGTCCAGCTGGCGCTTGACCTCCATGGCGTAACGGTTGATGGGGTACTCGAACTTTTCCGGCGCGTAGGCGTAGAAGTGGCCGAAGCCGCCACCCAGGAAGGGGGCGCTGCCGACCTGCCAGAACAGCCAGTTCAGGGTTTCGGTGCGCCCGGCGATGTCGCCGGGGATGAAACGCCCGAACTTCTCGGCCAGGTAGAGCAGGATCGAGCCGGACTCGAAGACGCGCAGCGCGGGCTCCAGACCGGTATCCAGCAGGGCGGGGATCTTGGAGTTCGGGTTGACCTCGACGAAGCCGCTGCCGAACTGCTCGCCCTGGCTGATGCTGATGGGCCAGGCATCGTATTGCGCGCCCTCCAGGCCCAGTTCCAGCAGCTCTTCGAGCAGGATGGTCACCTTGACGCCATTGGGCGTGGCCAGCGAATACAGCTGCAGCGGATGCTTGCCGCGCGGCAGGGGCTTGTCGTGGGTGGCCCCGGCGACCGGACGGTTGATGCCGGCGAAGGCGCCGCCATTGTCCTTGTCCCAGGTCCAGACGCGCGGTGGGGTGTAGGTTTCGTTCGGCATGTCGATCCTCGCCTTGGACGGAGTTTGTCGGTCGCCACGCGCTCGGTTCTGTCGTGGCCGCTAAAGCCCTTCAGAAAACCCTGTCAGCCGCCTGATGTCCAGTCTCTCGTTGTAACGGGCGGGGCGGCCTCCGGCAACCTGGTCGGCGACCAGGGCCAGCCGCTAGCGAATGTAACTGCCGCCGTTCAGGTCCAGCGTCGCGCCGCTCAGGGACGGCAGCGAGGGCCGCAGGGCGAAGGCCACCAGTTCGGCCACTTCGTCCGGCTCGGCCATTTCGCCGATGGGGATCTCGGCGACCGCCGCGGCCTTGCCGTGCCTGGCGATGAAGTCTTCGGCCATGTCGGTGCGCACCCAGCCGGGGGCGATGGCCACCGCCGCCACGCCGTCCTGGCCGAAGCTGCGGGCGATGGATTTGGTGAGGTTGATCAGCGCCGCCTTGGTCGCGCCGTAGGGCAGGGCGTCGGCGGCATAGCCGCGTTGCCCGGCGCGGCTGGCGAGGTTGACGATGCGCCCGCCGCCGAGGGCGCGGAAATGGCGCAGGGCTTCCTTGCACAGCGTGGCGGCGGAGAAGAGGTTGACCTGGAACTCCCGTTGCCAGGCCGCCGTCCAGGCCGTCTCGTCGGCATCGATGGAGATTTCCGTGCGGATGCCGGCGTTGTTGACCAGGCCGTGCACCCGCCCGGCCAGGGCCTGGGCCTCGCGCCACAGCTGGAAGGGCCCCTGCGCGTCCGACAGGTCGGCCTGGACCAGCCAGCCCTCGCCGCCGACAGCGGCGAGCAGCGCCTCGGCGCCGGCCCGGTCGCGGCCGAAATGGATGATCGGCCGGGCGCCTTCCTGCGCCAGGCGGCGGACGATGGCCGCGCCGATCTGGCCGGAGCCGCCGGTGACCAGAATGTTTTGCCCGCACAGCGGTTTCGCGGAAGACATCCCTTGCTCCTGTGTCGGTTGAAGTTCAGGCCAGGCTCATTTTCGCCGTCAGGTTCTGCTGCATGTATTCCAGGAAGCGGCGCTGGAACAGCATGGTGTGCTCGTGGGCGGCCTTTTCGGCGGCTTCCGCGTCGCGGGCGGCGATGGCTTCGATGATTTCCTCGTGGTCGCGGCCCAGGCGGGCGGTGCCGGCCGAGCTGACGATGTAGTCGAAGTGCAGGTGCAGCAGGCGCTGGCCTTCGCCCAGCAGGCGTTCGTAGTAGCTGACGAAGTAGGGGTTGCGCCCGGCCTCGGCGATGGCCATGTGGAAGGCCTTGTTCAGCTCGGACATCGCCTGGAAGTCGCCGGACTCCACGGCCGCCATGTAGGCCGCGTCGGCCTTGCGGATCGCCTGCAGGTCCTCGTCGCTGCGCTGGAGCGCGGCCAGGCGCGTGACCGCCCGCTGGATGAGGTCCAGCGCGGCCACGTAGTTGGGGAACTCCTCGATCTCGAAGGGCGTGACCAGGGTGGTGCGGTTGGGCAGGATGGTGACCAGGCCTTCGGTGGTCAGCCGGGCCAGGGCATCGCGCACCGGCGAGCGCGACAGGCCGAACTGCGCCGCCAGGGAGACCTCGTCCAACTGCACGCCGGGCTTGAGCTTGAGGGTGAGGATCTGCTTGCGCAGCTCCTCGTAGATATAGCGTCCGCCATGGCGGCGCCCGGGGCTTTCCACTTCTTCTTCTTTGGCCATCATCAGGTCTCGGTGTGCGCGGGCTGTGTCATACAGACCAGCCCGCCATCTTAGCGTGGCCGCGTTCAGCGCGGAAACGCCGGGCCCCAGGTGTCGCTGAGCATGAAGCCCGCGGCCAGCGGGTCGTCCGGGTCGACGCCGATCTGCTGGATGCCGTACAGCCAGGCGCGGCCTTCCACCCGTGGCAGCACCGCCGGTTTGCCGGCCACTTCCGTGGCGCCGAGCAGCTCCACCTGGAACTCGCCGCCGATGGTGGAGCGCGACACCAGGCGCTCGCCGGGCCGCACCAGGCCGCGCGCGCTCAGCGTGGCGAGGTTGGCCGAGCTGCCGGTGCCGCAGGGCGAACGGTCGACGCGCCCTGGCGGCAGGGTGGTGCAGGTCTGGTAGGTGCGCGCGTCCAGGCGGTTGCGGAACATCACGTAGGCCACCTCGTCGATCTGCGGGTACAGCGGGTGCCGCACGCGCACCTGCTGGTTGATCAGGCCGCGCAGCTTCACGCCGGCATCGGCCAGCTCGCGGGCGTTCTCCGGGGCGATGGCGAGGCCGACCTGCTCGACGTCGATCAGCGCGTAGTACACGCCGCCGAAGGCGATGTCGGCCTTCAGCGGGCC
Organism: Pseudomonas citronellolis; assembly: GCF_900112375.1. Classification (GTDB taxonomy): domain Bacteria; phylum Pseudomonadota; class Gammaproteobacteria; order Pseudomonadales; family Pseudomonadaceae; genus Pseudomonas; species Pseudomonas citronellolis. The sequence goes on from NZ_FOLS01000005.1 coordinate 93,058, forward strand.
GAACTCGCCACCGTCGATCGGCGCGTCCAGTTGCTCGACGAAGGCCGGCACCATGTCCAGCGACACCCCCAGGCAGCGCCCGTCGGCGCAGCGCGCGCGGGCGGTGACCAGGCCGGCGGGGGTGTCCAGCACCACGGTGGTTTCCGGTTCCTGCATCGGCAGCATGCCCAGCTCCAGCAGCGCGGTGACCACGCAGATGCAGTTGCTGCCGGACATCGGGTGGGCCTTGTCCGCCTGCAGCACGATGAAGCCGGCGTCGGCTTCCGGGCGCGTCGGCGGCAACAGCAGGTTCACCGACATCTGCAGGCAGCCGCGCGGTTCCATGACCACCAGGCGGCGCAGGCTGTCGTCGACCTCGTTGATGTAGTTCATCTTGTCCAGCAGGGTCTCGCCGGGGATGCCCAGCACCCCGCCGGTGATGACCTTGCCGATCTCGCCTTCGCAGTGCACGTCGGCCAGTTGCAGCGTCTTCTTCCAGCGCATCAGTCGCACCTCACTTGATGTACCAGCCCCAGGGCTGCTCGCTGTCGTAGCGGGTGATCTGCTTGGTTTCCAGGTAGTTGTTCAGGCCCCATTCGCCCAGCTCGCGGCCGATGCCGCTGTGCTTGTAGCCGCCCCAGGGCGCCTCGCTGAAGGTCGGTTGCGAGCAGTTGATCCACACGATGCCGGCACGGAACCGCCGGGCGACGCGCTCGCAGCGCGGCAGGTCGCGGGACATCACCGCGGCGCCCAGGCCGAAGCGCGAGGCGTTGGCCGAGCGCACGGCTTCGTCCTCGCTGTCGAACGGGCGCACGCAGACCACCGGGCCGAAGATTTCCTCGTTCCAGATCCAGGCGTCTTCGGGCACGTCGGCGAACACCGTCGGCTGCACGTAATAACCCTTGTCCAGGCCGGCCGGGCGTTCGCCGCCGCAGACCAGCCGCGCGCCTTCTTCCTGGCCGCGGGCGATGGCCTGCAGCACCTTGTCGTACTGCGCCTTGTTGACCAGCGGGCCGAGCAGCACGCCTTCGCGCAGGCCGTTGCCGATGGTGATCTTCCGCGCCTCTTCGGCCAGGCGCGCCAGCAGCGGTTCGTACAGCGCCCGCTGCACCAGCACGCGGGAGGTGGCCGAGCAGACTTCGCCCTGGTTCCAGAAGATGCCGAAGAGGATCCACTCCACGGCGGCCTCGATGTCGCTGTCGGCGAAGATCACGAAGGGCGACTTGCCGCCCAGCTCCAGGCTGATGTTTTTGATATCGCGGGCGGCGGCCTGCATGATCCGGCTGCCGGTGGGCACGCTGCCGGTGAAGGCCAGCTTGTCCACGCCCGGGTGCTCGGCCAGCGGCGCGCCGGCGTCGGCGCCCAGGCCGGTCACCACGTTGAGCACGCCCGCCGGCAGGCCGGCTTCATGGGCGATCTGGGCCAGGTGCAGGGCGGTCAGAGGCGTCAGTTCCGAGGGCTTGAGCACCATGGCGCAGCCGGCGGCCAGGGCCGGGGCGACCTTCCAGGCGGCCATCAGCATGGGGAAGTTCCAGGGGATGATGGCGCCGGCCACGCCCACCGGCTCCTTGCGCGCCACCGAGCTGAAGCGCTCGTCGGCCAGGGCGATTTCCTGCTCCTGGCTGGCGTCGAGCTTTTCCGCCAGCCCGGCGTAGAAGTCGAAGCAGCCGGCGGTGTCGCCGATGTCCCACAGCGCCTCGGGCAGCGGCTTGCCGTTGTCGCGCACTTCCAGTTCGGCCAGTTCCTGCTGGCGGCCGCGGATGCCTTCGGCGATGCGCCGCAGCACGGCGGCGCGCCCGGCCCCGCTCATGCGCGGCCAGGGGCCTTCGTCGAAGGCGCGGCGGGCGGCGCGCACCGCGGCGTCCACGTCCTCGGCGGTGGCGGCGGCCACCCGGGCGAGGAGGGTTTCGTCGCTGGGGTCGAAGGTTTCGAAGCTGCCGCCCTTGGCGGGGGCGAGCCATTGGCCGTCGATGTAGAGCTGCTGGTAGTTCATGCGGTTCCTCCGATGAAGGCGAAGCGGCGAGCGCTGAAGGGGCTGAGGTCCTGGGCCGGGCGGCGGCCGGCGGCGAGGTCGGCGACCAGGCGGCCGGTGGTGGCGCCCAGGGTGAGGCCGAGCTGGCCGTGGCCGAAGGCCATGAGCACGTTGCCCAGGCGCGGCGAGCGGTCGATCACCGGCTTGGTGTCGGGCAGGAAGGGGCGGTAGCCGACGCCGAACTCGACCTTGGCGGTGTCGAGCTGCGGCAGCACGCGGCGGGCCTTTTCCAGGATGATCTCGGCGCGCCGGAAGTTGGGCTCGGCGTTGGGGCCGGCGAACTCGATGGTGCCGCCGATCTGCAGGCCGCGGGTCATGGGGGCGAAGCAGAAGCCGCCGTCGGCGTAGATCACCGAATGGCGGATGTCCACGCCCGGGGTGGGCAGCACCGCCTGGTAGCCGGCGATGCCGGCCAGCGGGATGCTCACCCCGAGTTGCTCGAAGAACTGCCGCGAGCCGGTGCCGGCGGCCACCACCACCAGTTGGGCGGGGTAGCGGCTGCCGTCGGCCAGGGTGACGCCGGCGGCGCGCTCGGCGCTTTCGTCGATGTGCTTCACCCGCTCGCGCACGCGGATGCCGCCCTGGGCGACGAAGCTTGCGGTCAGCGCGGCGATGAAGCCTTCGGTGTCGTTCACCGCGCGCCAGTCGGGGAACAGCAGGCCGTGCTGGAACTTGCCGGCCAGGGCCGGTTCGAGGTCGCCGATGGCGGCGCCGTCGAGTTCCTCGGACTGGAAGCCCAGCGACTTGCGCAGCTCCAGGTGCGGGCGCTCGTGGACCAGGGCGGCGGGCGAGTCGAACACCTCGATGATCGGCCGCTGGCCGAGCAGGCTCTTGTCCGCGCAGGCGTCGAGCAGCGGCGCGTAGTCCTCGTAGACGTGGTGGGTGAGGCGCGCCATGTCGCGGGCGATCTCGGCGATCTTCGAATGCCGCGCGCAGGCGACGAAGCGCAGGAACCACGGCAGGATGCCCGGCAGCGCGCTGGGGCGCAGGGCCAGCGGGCCCCGCTGGTCGAGCAGCCAGCCGGGCACCTTCATCAGGATGCCCGGCTTGGACAGCGGGATGACCTCGCTCACCGCCATCTGCCCGCAGCTCCATTTCGCCGTGCTGTCGCCCGGCGCGGCCGGGTCCACCAGGGTCACGCGGTAGCCTTCGCGCTGCAGGTACAGGGCGCAGCAGACACCGACGATGCCGCCACCGACGACGATGGCGTTTTGCGAAGCGGCTTGCGGATCGTTCATTTCACGGTCTCTTCCGGGCTGCGGTGGTCGGTGAAGTCTTCCAGGCTGAAACCCTGCCAGTAGGGCTGGGCCCTGTCGACGTAATGTTCGGCGCGGCCGGTGATGCAGGCCCGGCCCTCGATGCTCGGGCGCACCGCCGGCGTGCCGTCGGCCAGGGCCAGGACTTCCTCGACGCGGCCGTCGAAGCGGCTGCCGATCAGGCTTTCATGGCGGAACACGGCGTCGCGCGCCAGCAGGCCGCGGGCATGGCGCTGGGCCACCCGGGCCGAGGTGCCGGTGCCGCAGGGCGAGCGGTCGATCAGGCTGTCGCCGGCAATCACTACGCTGCGCCCATCGGCGTCGGCTGCCAAGGGGCGGCCGGCCCACATGCAGTGCTTCACGCCGCGGATGCTGGCGTCCTCGGGGTGCGCCACGGCGAACTCGCGGTTCACCAGCGCCTGCACTTCGCGCCCCCAGGCCAGCAATTGCTGCGGGGTGAAGTGCTCGCAGCCGGGGTAGTTCGGCTGCGGCTCGATGATCGGGTAGAAGTTGCCGCCGTAGGCGATGTCCAGGCGCAGCTCGCCGAGGGCCGGCAGCCGGATGCTCAGGTCGTGGTGCAGGAGGAAGCTCGGCACGTTGGTGAAGCGCACGCCGCCGACCTTGCCGTCCTGCATGCGGTATTGCGCGCTGACGCGCCCGGCGGGGACGTCGACGATCACCGTGCCCGGCTTCTTCGGCCGGAGCAGGCCGGATTCAAGGGCGAAGGTGATCGAGCCGAGGGTGGCGTGGCCGCACATGGGCAGGCAGCCGGAGGTCTCGATGAACAGCAGCGCGAGGTCGGCGTCCTCGCTCACGGGCGGGTAGAGCAGGGTGCCCGACATGTGCGCGTGGCCGCGCGGTTCGAGCATCAGCGCCCGGCGGATCCAGTCGTGCTCGGCCAGGAAGTGCTGGCGCCTTTCGCTCATGCTGGCGCCGTGCAGCTCGGGGGCGCCGTCGATGACCATGCGCACGGGCATGCCTTCGGTATGGCCTTCGATGCAGGTGAAACTCTGTCGGCTCATGGGGTGCGTCCTCCAGGGGACGCCGCTGCCGGGGCGGGCAGCGGCGTCCATGCGCTCAGCGCTGGGAAGCCTCGAATACCTTGCGGAATTCGGCCTTTTCTTCGTCGGTCAGCGGCAGCAGCGGGGCGCGCGCGTTGCCGGCGCTGAAGCCGGCCAGCTCGCAGCCGTACTTCACCTTCTGCACGAACTTGCCGCTTTCCAGGCTGGCCATCACCGGGAACAGGCCGCGCATCACGTCCTGGGCGCCGGCCAGGTCGCCGGAGGCGAACTTGCGGTAGAAGTCGGTCACCTGGTCGGGGAAGCAGTTGGCCGGGCCGCAGATCCAGCTGCTGGCGCCCCAGAGGAAGAAGTCCAGGGCCTGGTCGTCGGAGCCGCAGGACAGCTGCACCTTGTCCTTGTAGGTGGTGCCGATCTCGATGGCGCGCAGCAGGTTGCCGCTGCTTTCCTTGATGGCGATGACGCGCGGGTGCTCGGCCAGCGCCTGGACCACGCCCATGCCGACCTCGACGTTGGTGCGCACCGGGTAGTTGTAGAGCACCAGGTTGATTTCCGGGAAGGTCTCCAGGATGGTCCGGTAGTGCGCTAGCAGTTCTTCCTGGGACGGCAGCGCGTAGTAGGGCGGGGCGATCAGCAGGTTGGTGTAGCCGGCTTCCACGGTCTGCTTGACCTGCTCCAGCACCTCGCGGGTGCAGGAGCCGTTGGCGCCGGCGATCAGGGTGCCGCGCTCGCCGACCACTTCCTTGACCGTGGCCAGGACCTGGCGGCGCTCCTCGTTGGTGAGCGCGTAGTACTCGCCGGTCGAGCCCAGCGGGACGAAGCCGCTGACACCGGCCTTGAGCTGGTATTCGAGGATCGAGGCCAGGGTGTCGTGGTCGACCGCGCCGGACTTGTCGAAGGGCGTGACGAGGGCGGGCAGGATGCCAGTGAGTTGCATGGTGGATCTCCGCATCGGTGGTGGGGGGTTAGTAGGCGTAGCGCCTGAGCATCCGGGCTTCGATCACGCCGACCAGGCGGGTCAGCGGGAAAGCCACGAGGAAGTAGATGACCGCGACGGCGGAGAGGAACTCGACCGGCCGCGCGGTGCTGTTGGAGATGTTCTGGCCGACGAACATCAGGTCGGCGACGCCGACGGAGGAGATCAGCGCGCTCTCCTTGAACAGGCTGACGACGTTCGACAGCAGCGGCGGCACCGCGCGCAGCAGCGCCTGCGGGAACACCACGTAGAGCACCTTCACCCGCGGCGTCAGGCCCAGAGCGGTGCAGGCGTCGTGCTGCTCGCCGGCGATGGACTTGAGCGCGCCGCGGAAGGTCTCGCTGGTGATGGCCGCCATGTACAGCGTCAGCGAGATCACCACCGAGACGTAGGGCGGGATGTCCAGGCCGAACACCACCGGGAAGCAGAAGAACACCCAGAACAGCTGGATCAGCAGCGGTGTGCCGCGGAAGAACTCGACGAACAGCGTCACCGGCAGCTTCAGCAGGCGGCTGCGCACGTTGCGCAGCAGGGCCAGGACGAAGCCGGCCAGGCTGCCGATGAGGGCGCAGCCGAGGGTGAAGGCGAGGGTCAGGGCCAGGCCCTTGAGCAGCACCTGCCAGTAGGAGAAGACGACGGAAAAATCGAGGCTCATGGCGGTTTCCTCAGCGCTGCGTCGCCAGGTCCTGGCGCCGTTCGAGGTACTGCACCAACTGGCCGATGGGCAGCGACAGGGCGAAGTAGACGAGGGCGATCAGGGTGTAGGTTTCCAGGGGGCGGTAGGCCTCGGTGGCCAGGCTCTTGCCGACATACATCAGGTCGGACACCGCGACTATCGCCACCAGGGCGCTCTGCTGCAGGCTGCCGATGCCGTTGGTCATCAGCACCGGCACCGCGCTGCGCAGGGCCTGCGGCAGCACCACGTAGAGCGTGCGCTGCCAGGGCTTCAGGCCCAGGGCGACGCAGGCGTCCAGGTGCTCGCGCGGCACCGCCTGCACGCCGGCGCGGTAGGCCTCGGCGTTGAACGCGGTGAGGTTCAGGCCCAGGGCCAGGAAGCCCATGGCGATGGGGTCGATGAACACGTTGAAGAGCATCGGCACGCAGTAGAAGAACCAGACGATCTGCAGCAGCGCCGGGGTGCAGCGGAAGAACTCGATGAACAGCTGCGCCGGCCAGCGGACGAAGAACCAGCGGCTGAGGGTCATCAGGCACAGGCCGAAGCCGCAGACCAGGCCGATCAGGTTCGACACCAAGGCCAGCTCCAGGGTGACCTTCAGGCCGCCGAGCAGCGCCGGCAGGCTGCCGCTCAAGAAATGGAAGTCGAATTGGTAATTCATGGCGCCGCCCTCAATCCAGGTGCACGACCTTTTCCAGGAACTCGCGGGTGCGGGCTTCCCTGGGTTGGCTGAAGATCTGCTCTGGCGGGCCCTGCTCGACCACCTTGCCGTTGGCGCAGAACACCACGCGGGTGGCGATGTGGCGGGCGAAGTGCATGTCGTGGGTGACGATGATCATCGCCATCTTCTGCTCGGCCAGCTGCAGCATCACGTTCTGCACCTCGATGACCATCTCCGGGTCCAGCGCCGAGGTGACTTCGTCGAACAGCATCAGCTTGGGTTCGAGCATCAGCGCGCGGGCGATGGCCACGCGCTGCTTCTGGCCGCCGGAGAGCTGGCTGGGGTAGGCGTGCAGCTTGCTCTCCAGGCCCAGGCGGGCGAGGTAGGCGCGGGCCTTCTCCGTGGCCGCGGCCCGGGACAGGCCATGGACCTTGCACGGGGCGAGAATCAGGTTGCCCAGCACCGACAGGTGCGGGAACAGCGTGTAGTGCTGGAAGACCATGCCGATCTGCGTGCGCAGCGCCTCGTTCAGCGGCTTGCCGCGGCGCTGGCCGCCGCTGATGTAGGGCTGGCCCTGGAAGGCGATGCTGCCGCCCTGGATGCCCTCCAGGCCCATCAGCACCCGCAGCAGCGAGCTCTTGCCGCTGCCGGACGGGCCGATGATGACCAGGCGGTCGTCGGCGCGCATGTCCAGGTCCATGTTGTCCATCACCACCAGCTGTTCGCCGTAGGCCTTGCACACGCCTCGGAGCTGGATGAAGTCGCCGCCGGCGGTGGAATCCGGGGCGAACGGAGCCTGTGGCTGGGCAGCCACCAAACGCGGGGTATTCATGGGCGGTGTTCTCCGCGGGGGCCGCCGTTGCGCGGCCCCCGGTGTCGGCGGGAGTTACTTGGCGGCGGTCTTGGCGTTGACTTCGGCGGAGGCCTTGTCGACCAGGCGGTCGATCTCGCCGGTCTCGCGGCGCTGGGTCACGTAGATGTTCAGCACCTGCAGGTCCGCCGCGGAGATGTCGCGGCGCATGCCGAAGGCCACGCCCTGCTTGGCCAGGGCCGGCTTGGGCAGGACTTCCCTGGCCCAGTCGTTGGCCATGGCGAACAGGTGGTTGGTGTCGCTGGCGTCGACCAGCACGTCGGCGCGCCGCGACATCAGCGCCAGGCGCGTTTCGTCCATGCCCGGCAGGCGCATGACGGTACCCTGCCTGAGCACAGAGGAAATCGCCTTGTCCTGGGCGGTGCCGGACATCACCGCGAAGGTCACGCCGGGCTTGTCGTAGTCGGCGATGGCGTTGCCGGCGCCGCTGAACTTGGGGTTCTCCTTGTTCACCACCAGCGACACCTGGTAGTCGGTGGCCGGCGCCGAGAAGGCCACCGCCAGGGCGCGCTCGGGCGTCTGGTTGAGGGCCATGGCCAGGTCCCACTTGCCGCTCTGCAGGCCGGCGACGAGGTTGTCCCAGTTGGTGTCGACGAACTCCACCTTGACCTTCAGCACCTTCTCGCCGAAGTCGCGGCACAGGTCGACGAAGTAGCCGCTGTACTGGCCGCTGCTGGCGTCACGCATCACATAGGGCGCGGCGACCGCCGCGCCGCAGCGCAATACGCCGGCCTTCTGCACGCCCTGCCACATGGACGTATCGGCGGCCTGGGACGGGGTCTGGGTGAGCAGCGCGCCGACGGCGGCCGCGCAGGCGAGGGCCTTGCGGATGGAGCGGGGGAACATACGAGCCATTTTGACCTCTCCGTAAATTTGTTTTTGTAGGCAGAAGGCAAACAACTTTCATCGCTGTGTGGTGTGTTGTGCGCTTTGATGTGTGCAGCGATGTATTCAGCGTATGGGCGATGGGCAAAACCTGTCAACAGAGGTCGCGGGCTTTTTCTTCAGCGAATGACCGGGCGGTCGGCTGCGTCGGCCGGGCACAGGGTGCAATGGTCGGTCGCGTCAGGCCGCCAAGCGGCCGCCGACGCGCGCCGGAGGCGGGCTGGGGCGCTGGGGAAAGGGATTGAAGGGGGAGGGCTTGCGTGAGGTTTTTGAAACCTGAAGGTGAGAAAAAGCGTACTCAACCAATCTATCGGGGCGAGGTGAGCGGCACGGGGCGGCTGGGCCGCCGCCCCGGCTGGCCTAGAGCACCAGCTCGGCGGAAATGGCCGCCGCGGTCTCCCGCAACAGGCCCAGGTAGCGGCCTTCCGCGCTGGGCGTGGCCAGCACCGCCTCCGGGCCGGACAGGTTGATGGCGGCCACCACCTGGCCGCTGCGGTCGCGGATGGCGGTGGCGATGGCGGTGGAGTAGTCCGAGCGGTGCAGCACCCAGCCGCGTTCGCGGTCCTCGGCGATGGTGTGCTGCAGTTCCAGCAGGGTGCGCGGCGCCGGCGGCGGGTAGTCGTCCAGGCGCACCTGCTGGTAGAGCTGGGCCAGGCCGTCCTCGTCCAGGGCGGTGAGCAGCACCCGGCCCAGGGCGGTGACGTGGCAGGGCAGGCGGGTGCCCACCGGGATGTTCACCGTCAGCCGCTGCGGGGCGAAGGCGCGGTAGATATACAGGCTGTCGGTCTGCTCGCGGATGCTCAGGTGGCACGACAGCGAGGTGCTGTCGCGCAGGGCGTTGAGGTGCGGCAGGGCGATTTCCACGATGTCGCGGCTGCACAGGTAGGCGAAGCCGTCGGAGATCACCCGCGCGCCCAGTTCGTACTGGTTGCGCTCCAGGCGGTTCAGGTAGCCCATGTCCTGCAGCGTCTGGACGATGCGGTAGAGCGCCGAGGGGCTCACCCCCAGGCGCTCGGCCATCTCGTTCATGCCCAGGCTGCGTTGGCGGGCGTTGAACAGCCCGAGCAGGTTCAGGCCGCGTTCCAGGGCCGGCACGCGGTAGTCGCTTTCACTCATGGGGCCTCCACGGCGGCGCCCGTCGCGGGGCGCCGCCGGCCGGTCAGTCGAGCAGGGCGTCGATGCCCACCGGGCGGCCGTCGAACTCGGCCATGGCGTCGAGCAGCGCTTCCCAGAAGTACTGCACCGAGGCGCGGTCGCAGAGGATCTGCAGGTTGGGCAGGTCGTCGTCGCTGGCGTTGATGACGATGACGTTGAGCCGCGCCGCCGAGGTCTGCGCCACCGCGCCAGGGCCGAAGGCCGCCGGGCGCAGGTCGACGCCGCAGAGCTTGGCCATCACCTGCGCGTAGTGCTCGCCGCTCAGTTGCAGCCAGGCGTGGCTGTCCTGGCGCGGCAGCAGGTAGTTGGCGCTGTCGTCCAGCTGCCAGGCGGCCTCTTCGGCGGCGACGCGCGCGCCGCCGTCGTGGAGGCTGCCCAGCAGCAGGTACTCGGTCTGCGACAGGCGCGCCACCAGGCCGCCGTCGGCCTGGCGCAGGGCGCGGTTGGGCGCCTCGGGCAGGGCGTAGCCGCGGGCCTGCAGGTAGGCGGCGGCATCGGCCCCGCGCAAACCGGCGCGGGGCAGGTTGCTCAGGTCGATCAGCGCGCAGCTGCGCAACTGCGCGTGCTCTTCCTGCTCGCCGTAGCGCGCGACTATGGCGGCGCGGCCCAGGGCGGCCAGGCGCGCGCCGCGGTGCAGCGGGTACAGCGGGCTGCGTTCGATGAAGTCTTCGGCTTTCAGGCTGGACATGGTTCAGAGCTCCTGGCGCAGGTTCTGCGGGTCGTAGAAGGGCAGTTGGACGACGGTGGCGCGCACCACCGCGCCGCCCTCCACGCGGATCGGGATCTGCATCCCCGGGGTGGCCTGGTGGGCGCCGGCGTAGGCCAGGCCGACGATCTGGCCGAGGCTCTGCGAGTACTCGCAGGAGGTGACGTTGCCGCTGATGTCGGCGCCGTCGAGCACCAGGTGGCCCTCCAGCGGCTGGGCGCTGCCCTGGGGCAGGACGAAGCCCACCAGCTTGCGCTTGAGCGGCTGCGCCTCGAGGATTTCGATGGAGCGCTTGCCGACGAAGAACGGCTTCTTGCGGCCGATCGCCCACTGCATGTCGATCTCCGCCGGGTGGGTCATGCCGTCGGTGTCCTGGCCGATGATCACGTGGCCCTTCTCCAGGCGCAGCAGGCGCTGGGTCTCCACGCCGAAGGGGCGGATGCCGTGCTTGGCGCCGGCTTCCATCAGCGCGTCCCACAGGCGCTCGGCGAAGCGCGCCGGCACGTGGACCTCGTAGCCCAGCTCGCCGACGAAGCCCACCCGCAGGATGCGCGCCGGGATGCCGGCCACCTTGCCGCTGCGCACGCCCAGGTAGGGGAAGGCTGCGGCGGACAGGTCGACGTCGTCGCAGAGCTTGGCCAGCACCTGGCGCGACAGCGGGCCGGCCAGGTTCACCGCGGCCAGCGCGGCGGTGACGTTGGCGATGTCCACGTTGAGGCGCCACTGCGCGTTCCACTTGAGCATCTGCTGGTAGATGCGGTCGACGCCGCTGGTGGTGGCGGTGACGTAGAAGTGCCGCTCGCCCAGGCGCGCGCACACGCCGTCGTCGATCACCACGCCGTGCTCGTTGGTCATCAGCGCGTAGCGGGTGCGGCCGACGGCCAGCTTGGCGAAGCCGAAGGTGTACAGGCGCTCCAGCAGCTCGGCGGCGTCGGGGCCGCGCACGTCCAGGCCGCCGAGGGTCGAGACGTCGATCAGGCCGACCTGTTCGCGCACGTGGAGGGCCTCTTCCTGCATGCAGCGCTCGCGATCCTCGGCCTTGCCGTAGAAGGCCGGGCGCTGCCAGATGCCGGCGGGCATCATCTTCGCCCCGGCCTCGACATGGCGGCGGTGCATGGGTGTCTGCCGGTAGGGGTCGAAGGCGCGGCCGGCGACGTGGGCGAGCTTCTCCGCCTCGAACGGCGGGCGCGCGGTGGTCACGCCGGTTTCGCCGATGCCGCGGCCGGTGGCCTGGGCCACCAGGCGCGCGGTGGGCAGCGCCGAGTGGCGGCCCTGGGACGGGCCCATGCCGACCGTGGAGAAGCGCTTGACCAGCTGCACGTCGCGGTAGCCGCTGCGGGTGGCGTTGACGATGTCGCGCACCTGCAGGTCCTCGTCGAAGTCGACGAAGTCCTTGCCCTTGGGGTGGGGGAAGATCGGCCAGGGGAAGTTCACCTGCGCCTCGCCGGCGAAGGCGGCCGGCGCCGGCGCGTCCAGGCCCAGCGTGGCGAGGGCCGCGGCGGCGCCACGGGCACCGTCGGCGAGCACGTTGCCCAGGGCGTGGCGGCCGTTCACCGAGCCGGCGATGTCCAGCCCGGCGGGCAGGCCGCTGATGGCGAACTCGGCGCGCTCCTCCTCGTAGGCCAGCTTGCCGCCGGCCTGGCACAGCAGCTGGTAGACCGGCATGTAGCCGGCGGACATGCACAGCAGGTCGCAGGCCAGCTGCGTGCCTTGCGCGGCGACCTCGCCCTGGCCGGCGATGCGGCGGATGTCGACGCCGCTGACGTGGCGCATGCCGGCCTCGTGCAGGGCTTCGTAGACGGTGCTGCCGACGTGCAGCGGGATGTGCCGGCGCTGCAGTTCGGCGGCCAGCTCGGTGTCGGCCGGGGCGGCGCGCATGTCCACCACCGCGGCCACCTCCACGCCCTGTTCCTGCAGGTCGAGGGCGGCCAGGTAGCCGTCGTCGTTGCCGGTGAGGACCACGGCGCGCTTGCCCGGCTTCACCGCGTAGAGCTTCATCAGCCGCTGCGCGGCGCTGGTCAGCAGCACGCCGGGCAGGTCGTTGTTGCGGAACACCACCGGCTGGTCGAAGGAGCCGGCGGCCACCAGGCAGCGGGTGGCGCGCACCTTGTACATGCGCTTGTGCTGGATGACCGGTAGGTAGTTGTCGGTGAACCAGGCGTTGCAGGTGGCCTGGGTCAGCACCTGGATGTTCGGGTGGCCCTCGACGGCGCCCACCAGCTCGGCGCGCAGCGCGGCGGCGCGGCGGCCGGCGATGTCGAAGCGGGCGTAGTTCAGCGAGCCGCCGAGCACCGGCTGCTGCTCCACCAGCAGCACCCTGGCCCCGGCGTTGGCGGCGTCCAGCGCGGCGCGCAGGCCGGCGGGGCCGGCGCCGATCACCGCCAGGTCGACGAACAGGTAGGCCTTGTCGTAGTACTGCGGCTTGAAGTCCAGGTCGAGCACGCCCAGGCCGGCCTTCTTGCGGATCAGCGGTTCCCAGACCTTCCACATGCCCTTGGGCTTGTAGAACGAGCGGTAGTAGAAGCCCACCGGCATGAAGCGCGAGAACTTGCCCAGGTAGGCGTCGCGGTCGTCGTCGAGGCTGCCGGAGAAGTTCTGGCCTTCCACCGCCAGGCCTTCGCGGGCGGGGTGCATGTCGGCCAGCACGTTGGGCTCGTCGGGCAACTGCACCAGGGCGTTGGCGTCCTGCCCGGCGAGGGTCAGCGGGCCGCGCGGGCGGTGGTACTTGAACGAGCGCGAGAGCAGCCAGCGGCCGTTGCCGAGCAGGGCGCTGGCGATGCTGTCGCCCTCGTAGCCCTGGTAGTCGCGGCCGTCGAAGGAGAAGCGCAGCGGCCGCGTGCGGTCGATCAGCAGGCCCATGGGGGCGGGCAGGCGGGTGAGGGCGCTCATTGGGCGGTCTCCTGCGGGGCGAAGTCGATGCGGCGGTCGAAGATTTCCTTCGGGTCGAAGGTGCGGATCACCTGGTCGGTGACGGTGTGGCGCTCGGCCAGGAACCAGTAGCTGGAGGCGTTGTGCAGCCACCACTCGAGCACCACGCCGGCGGCGTTGTCGCTGTTGAACACGTAGTCGGCCCACTCGGTGTCGGAGCAGCTGGCCGGGTCGGGCATGCGCTTGAATTCGCCGCCGTAGGTGAACTCGCTGATGTTGCGGGGCCCGTTGAGCGGGCAGGTCATGATCTTCATCTGCGCATCCTCAGTGGCTGGCCGCGGTGGCGCCCATTTCGTTGACCTGCTGGAAGCGGCTGAAGCGCTCCAGGGCGAAGGGCGCGATCAGCTCCGGCACCTTGCCGCCGCTGGCCACAAGCTCGGCCATGGTCTTGCCGCAGATGGGCGTGGCCTTGAAGCCCCAGGTGCCCCAGCCGGCGTCGAGGTAGTAGTTCTCGACCGGCGACAGGCCCATGATCGGGCTGTAGTCGGGGGTCATGTCGGTGATCCCGGCCCACTGGCGCATCAGCTTGGCGTTGGCCATGAAGGGGAACATCTCGATGGCGTGGGCCAGCAGGCTTTCCTTCAGGTCCAGGGTCGAGCGGGTGTTGTACAGCGGGTAGGGGTCGGAGCCGCCGCCGAAGACGATCTCGCCGCGGCTGGTCTGCTGCACGTAGCAGTGCAGCGCCGAGGAGCTCACCAGCGGGTCGAGGAACGGCTTGAACGGCTGGGTGACCATGGCCTGCAGCGGGTAGGTGTGGATGGGCGCGCGGATGCCGGCCTTGGCCATCAGCAGCGAGCTGGCCCCGGCGATGGCCTGGACCACGCAGCCGCACTGCACGGTGCCGCGGTTGGTCTTCACGGCCTCGATGCGGCCGTTGCGCAGCACCAGGTCCTGCACTTCGGTGAGCTGGTGGATTTCCACGCCGCGCTTGGCCGCCTGCTTGGCGTAGCCCCAGGCCACGGCGTCGTGGCGCGCGGTGGCGCCGTCGATGTGCCAGAGCCCGGCGATCACCGGCAGGTGCCCGGGGTCGAGGTTGAGGGTGGGCACCAGCTCGCGGATCTGCTGGCGGTCGAGCATCTCGGTGCGCCCGCCGAAGTGCTTGTTCACCTCGGCGCGCTGGCGGAAGGCGCGCACCGTGGCGTCGGTGTGGGCCAGGGTCAGTTGGCCGCGCTCGGAGTACATGATGTTGAAGTCGAACTCGTTGGACAGGCCCTGGAACATCCGCACCGATTCGGCGTAGAACTTCACGCCCTCGCTGGTGAGGTAGTTGGAGCGGATCACCGCGGTGTTGCGCGCGGTGTTGCCGCCGCCCAGGTAGGCCTTCTCCAGCACCGCGACGTTGGTCACGCCGTGGTACTTGGCCAGGTAGTAGGCGGTAGCCAGGCCGTGGCCGCCGCCGCCGATGATCACCACGTCGTAGCGCGGCTTCAGCTCGCAGGGCGGCGGCAGGTCGACTTCCACCGGGTAGTCGGCGCTCAGGCCGTATTTCAGGAGGGCGAAAGGCATGCTGCTTACTCCGCGGTGGCGCCGGCGCGTTGCAGGCGCGCGGCGGCCAGGGTGTTCTTCATCAGGTAGGCGATGGTCATCGGCCCGACGCCGCCGGGCACCGGGGTGATGGCCGCGGCCTGGGACAGGGCGCTGGCGAAGTCGACGTCGCCGACCAGCTTGCTGCGGCCGTCCTCGTCGATGCGGTTGATGCCCACGTCTATCACCACCGCGCCGGGCTTCAGCCAGCTGGCGTCGACCAGGCGCGGCTTGCCGACGGCGGCGACCACGATGTCGGCCTGACGGCACAGCTCGCGCAGGTTGGCGCTGCGCGAGTGCACCACGGTCACCGTGCAGTGGGCCTTGAGCAGCAGCGCGGCCATCGGCTTGCCGACGATGTTGGAGCGGCCGATGACCACCGCGTGCTTGCCCGAGAGGTCGCCGCAGGTGTCGTGCAGCAGGCGCATGCAGCCGGCCGGGGTGCAGGGCGTGAGCACGTCGCGGCCCTGGCTGAGGCCGCCGACGTTCTCGCTGTGGAAGCCGTCGACGTCCTTCAGCGGGTCGATGGCCTGGAGCACGCGGTTCTCGTCGATGTGCTTGGGCAGCGGCAACTGTACGAGGATGCCGTTCACCGCCGGGTCTTTGTTCAATTCGGCGATCAGCTGGAGCAGGGCGGCCTCGCCGGTGTCCGCCGGCAGCTTGTGCTCCAGCGAACGGATGCCGACTTCCTCGGCGCGCAGCACCTTGTTGCGCACGTAGACCTGGCTGGCCGGGTCGCTGCCCACCAGCACCACGGCGAGGCCCGGCTGGATGCCGTGCTCGCGCAGGGCCAGGACTTCCTCGCGGACCTCGGCGAGCACCCGCGCCGAGGTGGCCTTGCCGTCGATGAGCTTGACGCTGGGAATGGCATTCATTTGAAGATCACCGTGCGGTCGTGGTTGAGGAAGACGCGATGTTCCAGGTGGTACTTCACCGCGCGGGACAGCGCGATGGTCTCGGTGTCGCGGCCGATGGCCACCAGGTCGTCGGGGGCGTAGGCGTGGTCCACGCGCTGCACTTCCTGCTCGATGATCGGGCCCTCGTCGAGGTCGCTGGTGACGTAGTGCGCGGTGGCGCCGATCAGCTTCACGCCGCGCTCATAGGCCTGGTGGTAGGGCTTGGCGCCCTTGAAGCCGGGGAGGAAGGAGTGGTGGATGTTGATGGCCTTGCCGGAGAGCTGCTTGCAGAGGTCGTCGGAGAGGATCTGCATGTAGCGGGCGAGGACCACCAGTTCGGTGCCGGTCTCGGCGACTATCTTCAGCAGCTCGGCCTCCTGCTGGGCCTTGGTGTCCTTGGTCACCGGCAGGTAGATGAAGCGGATGCCCTCGCGCTCGGCCATGGGCCGCAGGTCGAGGTGGTTGGAGACGATGGCGGTGATGGTCATCTCCAGCTCGCCCTTGGCGTGGCGGTACAGCAGGTCCGCCAGGCAATGGTCGAACTTGCTGACCATCAGCAGCACGCGCATCGGCTTGGCGCTGCTGTGCAGGCTCCAGTCCATGTCGAAGCGGCTGGCCACGTCGGCGAAACCGGACTCGATGTTGCCGATGTCGCCCTCCAGGCCCTCGTTGAAGCGGAACACGGCGCGCATGAAGAAGCGGCCGCTGCCTTCGTCGTCGAACTGCGCCATCTCGCTGATGTAGCAACCCTGCTCGGCCAGGTAGGTGGTCACCGCCGCGACTATCCCGGACACCGCCGGGCAACTGATGCGGATGATGAAGTGGCTGGGGGCGTGGTGCATGTCGGGTCCTCGTGATGTGTGGAGGCAGCTCGGCGCGCAAGGGCGGAAGTTTCACCGGCGGGGACGGCTTTTGCCTGTGAAGGGATTTTTACTGTTGGGAATATAAATTTCCTTTCGCGCTTTTATAGGCGAAGCGAATCCGTGGGTCCATACCCTGGGGAAAATTTTTATCCTGACAGGAAAGTTTTCGGCCGGACGGTCGGGAAGGGCTTTTCGTAGGAGCGAGCTTGCTCGCGAACAAACGCGGTGCCATGCGGTTCGCGAGCAAGCTCGCTCCTACAGGGGGACGGTGCAGGCATTGACATCGGCGGATAACCGCGAATGGTTATGCGCCCTACGCGGGAATCACGCTTCACCTCGGACTGTAGGAGCGGGCCCTGCCCGCGAATCGCGCGCAGGGCGCGCTCCTACATGGGAATGGAGCGGTGGGGCAGCGTAGGAGCGGATCTCATCCGCGAATCGCGCCAGTGGTTCCGGCTATCGCGGACAAGGTCCGCTCCGTTGCAGGTGGGCACGGCTTTTCGTAGGAGCGAGCTTGCTCGCGAACAAACGCGGTGCCATGCGGTTCGCGAGCAAGCTCGCTCCTACAGGAGGGGGACGGTGCAGGCATTGACATCGGCGGATAACCGCGAACGGTTATGCGCCCTACGCGGGAATCACGCCTCACCTCGGACTGTAGGAGCGGGCCCTGCCCGCGATTTCGCGCGCAGGGCGCGCTCCTACATGGGAATGGAGCGGTAGGGCAGCGTAGGAGCGGATCTCATCCGCGAATCGCGCCGGTGATTCCGGCTATCGCGGAGAAGGTCCGCTCCTACGTTGCAGGTGGGCACGGCTTTTCGTAGGAGCGAGCTTGCTCGCGAACAAACGTGGTGCCATGCGGTTCGCGAGCAAGCTCGCTCCTACAGGGGGACGGTGCAGGCATTGACATCGGTGGGTAACCGCGAACGGTTATGCGCCCTACGTGGGAATCACGCCTCACCTCGGACTGTAGGAGCGGGCCCTGCCCGCGATTTCGCGCGCAGGGCGCGCTCCTACATGGGAATGGAGCGGTGGGGCAGCGTAGGAGCGGATCTCATCCGCGAATCGCGCCGGAATCTCCGGCTATCGCGGACAAGGTCCGCTCCTACGTTGCAGGTGGGCACGGCTTTTCGTAGGAGCGAGCTTGCTCGCGAACAAGCGCGGTGCCATGCGGTTCGCGAGCAAGCTCGCTCCTACAAGGGGATGGTGCAGGCATTGACATCGGCGGATAACCGCGAACGGTTATGCGCCCTACGCGGGAATCACGCTTCACCTTGGACTGTAGGAGCGGGCCCTGCCCGCGATTTCGCGCGCAGGGCGCGCTCCTACATGGGAATGGAGCGGTGGGGCAGCGTAGGAGCGGATCTCATCCGCGAATCGCGCCGGAATCTCCGGCTATCGCGGATAAGCTCGCTCCTACAGGGGAATGGCGTGCCGTGGTCTCCCGGCCGCTCAATCGTTGCCGTAGTTCATGATCGACAACAGCCGTATCGGCACCTGCACCAGCTTCTCCGGGCCGTGGGGCGTTTCGCCGTCGAAGGTCAGGCTGTCGCCGGCCTGCATGGGATAGAGTTGGTTGCCGTGGCGGTACACCAGCTCGCCCTCCAGCAGGTGGAGGAACTCGGTGCCGGGGTGGGAGAAGGTCGGGAACTCCTCGCTGGCGTCGTCCATGCTGACCATGTAGGCCTCGAAGTTCTTCTTCGGCCCGCGGGTGTGGTTGAGCAACTGGTAGGTGTGACCCTTCTCGGTGCCCCGGCGCACCACTTCCAGGCCGTCGCCGGCCTTCACCAGCAGGGCGTTGCCGTCGGGCTGGTCGTATTGGCTGAAGAGTTTCGACATCGGCATGCCGAGCACGTCGCACAGGCGGCTCAGGGTGTCGAGGCTGGTGGAGACCTGGGCGTTCTCGATCTTGCTCAGCATGCCCTGGCTGATCCCCGCGATGCGCGCCACGTCCGCCAGCTTGAGCTCCTGCGCCTGGCGCTGGCGCTTGATCTGCATGCCCAGGTACTGCTCCAGGCGGAGTCGCGGTTGGGTCTCGGTCGACATTCAGGGTTCCTGCACGGTTTAGGTTCAAGAATAATTATTTCGCACTGAGAAAGTGCGGAGAGGCGGCTGCGGCTTGGCAACTTTCCCACAGTGAAAGCAAGTTTCCCATATATACAGAAGAAAAGCCGCCGTGGCTGCCTCTCATCACGGCGCTCCGGACTTGGCACTGGCATTGCATTCCTAATGGGAAAGTAAGTTTCCTGAGCGGAATTCGAGGGGCGGAAGCCCCGGCGCAAACCGCCCCAGGCACCGACAACGCCTTGCCCATTCAACCGGAGAGCTCCCCCATGTTGCCAAGCGAAACCCAGCGCACCATCGACCAGCACGGCATCAAGTACGTGCTGGCCCAGTTCGTCGACATCCACGGCGCGGCGAAGACCAAGTCGGTGCCGGTGTCCGGCCTCAAGGCGGTGGCCGAGGAGGGCGCCGGGTTCGCCGGGTTCGCCATCTGCGGCATGGGCATGGAGCCCCACGGCCCGGACTTCATGGCCCGCGGCGACCTCTCCACGCTGATCCCGGTGCCCTGGCAGCCGGGCTACGGCCGCGTCGTGTGCATCGGCCACGTCGACGGCAAGCCGCACCCCTACGACAGCCGCTTCGTGCTGCAGCAGCAGGTGCAGCGCCTGGCCGATAAGGGCTGGGTGCTGAACACCGGGCTGGAGCCGGAATTCAGCCTGTTCCGCCGCGACGCCCAGGGCAAGCTGCAACTGGTGGACGCCTCGGACAACCTGGACAAGCCCTGCTACGACTACAAGGGCCTGTCGCGCTCCCGCGAGTTCCTCGAACGCCTGACCGAGGCCCTGCAGCCGGTGGGCTTCGACATCTACCAGATCGACCACGAGGACGCCAACGGCCAGTTCGAGATCAACTACACCTACAGCGACGCCATGGAGTCGGCCGACCGCTTCACCTTCTTCCGCATGGCCGCCGGCGAGATCGCCAACGACCTGGGCATGATCTGCTCGTTCATGCCCAAGCCCGATCCCAAGCGCGCCGGCAACGGCATGCACTTCCACCTGTCGATCGCCAGCGCCAGCAACAAGAACCTCTTCCACGACCCGTCCGACCCCAGCGGCGTGGGCCTGTCGAAGCTGGCCTACCACTTCGCCGCCGGCCTGCTGGCCCACGGACCTGCGCTGTGCGCCTTTGCCGCGCCCACGGTCAACTCCTACAAGCGCCTGGTGGTGGGCCGCTCGCTGTCCGGCGCCACCTGGGCCCCGGCGTTCATCGCCTACGGCGCCAACAACCGCTCGGCGATGGTGCGCATCCCCTACGGGCGCCTGGAGTTCCGCCTGCCCGACGCCGGCTGCAACCCCTACCTGGTCACCGCCGCGATCATCGCCGCCGGCCTGGACGGCATCGACCGCCAGCTGGAGCCGGGCGAGATGTGCAACGAGAACCTCTACAACCTCAGCCTGGAGGAGATCGCCGCGCGCGGCATCAAGACCCTGCCGCAGTCGCTGAAGGAAGCCACCGACGCGCTGGAGGCCGACCCGCTGTTCCGCGAGGTGCTCGGCGCCGAGATCGTCGACGAGTTCATCAAGCTCAAGCGCATGGAGTGGGTGGAATACAGCCGCCACGTCTCCGACTGGGAGATCCAGCGCTACACCGAATTCTTCTGACCGCCGCGCCCGCCGGGCGCACCCCATTTACCCCTCTGGGCGACCGTGACGACCAAGCGGCGGCCGCCTGCTGCCTCGAAGGAGACGAACCATGTGCGGAATCGTAGGCCTCTACCTGAAGAAGCCCGAACTGGAGAGCCAGCTCGGCAAGCTCTTCGAACCCATGCTGCAAGCCATGACCGACCGCGGCCCGGACAGCGCCGGCTTCGCCATCTACGGCGACGAAGTGGCCGACGGCTGGGTCAAGCTGACCTTGCAGGCCAGCGACGCCGGCTACCCCTGGGCCGAGCTGATGGGCGCGCTGGAAGCGCGCCTGGGCTGCTCGCTGGACTGGTTCCAGAACGCCAGCGCCGCGGTGCTGAAAATCCACTGCGACGAAGCCGCGGTGCGCCAGGCCCTGGCCGAGCTGGCCCCGGCGGTGCGCATCATGAGCGCCGGGCAGAGCATCGAAATCCTCAAGGGCATGGGCCTGCCGCAGGAAATCTCGCAGCGCTTCGGCCTGGCCGGCATGAAGGGCAGCCACATCATCGGCCACACCCGCATGGCCACCGAGAGCGCGGTGACCATGGAGGGCAGCCACCCGTTCTCCACCGGCGCCGACCTGTGCCTGGTGCACAACGGCTCGCTGTCCAACCACTTCCGCCTGCGCCAGGAACTCAAGCGCCAGGGCATCGCCTTCGAGACCGACAACGACAGCGAAGTGGCCGCCGGCTACCTGACCTGGCGCCTGCGCCAGGGCGACAGCCTGGCCCAGGCCCTGGACGGCGCGCTGAACGACCTGGACGGCTTCTTCACCTTCGCCATCGGCACCCGCAACGGCTTCGCCGTGATCCGCGACCCCATCGCCTGCAAGCCGGCGGTGCTGGCCGAGACCGACGACTACGTGGCCATGGCCTCGGAGTACCAGGCCCTGGCCAGCCTGCCGGGCATCGACAAGGCGCGCGTCTGGGAACCGGAGCCGGCCACCCTCTACGTCTGGGAGCGCGAAAGCGCCTGACCCGCACCGAGCAGAACATTGGAGACCCTTGCATGAAGACCATCGACCTTTCCAGCGCCTCGGTGCGCGAACTCAACCAGGCCCTGCACGGCGAGGTGCAGGACCGCGAATGGCTGGTGACCCACCCCGACGGCAAGCACAACCTGGCCGTGGGCATCGACCAGGCGGTGTCCGTGGATATCCAGGGCCACGCCGGCTACTACTGCGCGGGCATGAACCAGAAGGCCAGCGTCACCGTGCACGGCAACGTCGGCGTGGGCGTGGCGGAGAACATGATGTCCGGCAGCGTGCGGGTGAAGGGCAGCGCCTCCCAGGCCGCCGGCGCCACCGCCCACGGCGGGCTGCTGGTGATCGAGGGCGACGCCGGGGCGCGCTGCGGCATCTCCATGAAGGGCGTGGACATCGTGGTCGGCGGCAGCATCGGCCACATGAGCTGCTTCATGGGCCAGGCCGGGCGCCTGGTGGTCTGCGGCGACGCCGGCGACGCCCTGGGCGACTCGCTCTACGAGGTGCGCATCTACGTCAAGGGCGAGGTCAAGTCCCTGGGCTCGGACTGCATCGAGAAGGAAATGCGCGCCGAGCACCTGGCGGAGCTGAAGGAGCTGCTCAACCGCGCCGGCTTCGACGAGGACCCGGCCGCCTTCAGGCGCTACGGCTCGGCCCGCCAGCTGTACAACTTCAAAGTCGACAACGCTTCGGCCTACTGATCGCGCCGCGAGGAGACCCCCCATGAGCGAGAAACACACCCCGGTGCTGCGCGAGTCCGCCACCTTCGACCGCCTGACCATCCAGGAAATCCAGCGCGCCGCCGAGACCGGCATCTACGACATCCGCGGCGGCGGCACCAAGCGCAAGCTGCCGCACTTCGACGACCTGCTGCTGCTCGGCGCCAGTGTCTCGCGCTACCCGCTGGAAGGCTACCGCGAGAAGTGCGGCACCGACGTAGTGCTGGGCACCCGCTTCGCCAAGAAGCCGATCCACCTGAAGATTCCGGTGACCATCGCCGGCATGAGCTTCGGCGCGCTCTCGGCCAACGCCAAGGAGGCCCTGGGCCGCGGCGCCAGCATCGCCGGCACCAGCACCACCACCGGCGACGGCGGCATGACCCCGGAGGAGCGCGGCCAGTCCCGGCACCTGGTGTACCAGTACCTGCCCTCGCGCTACGGCATGAACCCCGACGACCTGCGCAAGGCCGACGCCATCGAGATCGTCCTGGGGCAGGGCGCCAAGCCCGGCGGCGGCGGCATGCTGCTGGGCATGAAGGTCACCGAGCGGGTGGCCGGCATGCGTACCCTGCCGATCGGCGTCGACCAGCGCAGCGCCTGCCGCCACCCGGACTGGACCGGCCCGGACGACCTGGCGATCAAGATCGCCGAGCTGCGCGAGATCACCGACTGGGAGAAACCCATCTACGTGAAGATCGGCGCCAGCCGCCCGTACTACGACGTCAAGCTGGCGGTGAAGGCCGGCGCCGACGTGATCGTCCTCGACGGCATGCAGGGCGGCACCGCGGCCACCCAGGAAGTGTTCATCGAGCACGTCGGCATCCCCATCCTGCCGGCCATTCCCCAGGCGGTGCAGGCGCTGCAGGAAATGGGCATGCACCGCCAGGTGCAGCTGATCGTCTCCGGCGGCATCCGCAACGGCGCCGACGTGGCCAAGGCCATGGCCCTGGGCGCCGACGCGGTGGCCATCGGCACCGCCGCGCTGGTGGCCCTGGGCGACAACCACCCGCGCCTGGACGAGGAACTGAAGAAGATCGGCTCGGCCGCCGGCTACTACGACGACTGGCAGAACGGCCGCGACCCGGCCGGCATCACCACCCAGGACCCGGAGTTGGCCAAGCGCCTGGATCCGGTGGAAGCCGGCCGCCGCCTGGCCAACTACCTGCGGGTGCTGGTGCTGGAAGCGCAGACCATGGCCCGCGCCTGCGGCAAGTCGCACCTGCACAACCTCGACCCGGAAGACCTGGTGGCCCTGACCGTGGAAGCCGCGGCCATGGCCCGCGTGCCCCTGGCGGGCACCAGCTGGGTGCCGGGGCAGGTGCAGTACTGAGTCACGGCGGGTAGTCCCGAAGGCCGGCGAGCGATCGCCGGCCTTTTTGTTTTCGCCGGCAGGGCATCGCGGACGGAGTCCGCTCCTACGGTTACAGGGAAGCACGGGCGTAGGAGCGGACTCCGTCCGCGATTGGATTTACCGGCCACGCCGGACACCCCGGCGGCACGGCTTCTCGTAGGAGCGAGCTTGCTCGCGAACAGATTCCGCAGCGGGGTTCATTCGCGAGCAAGCTCGCTCCTACGAAGAGCCGCGCGGAGGCGCTTTCGTAGGATGGGTTGAGCTTGCGAAACCCATCCTACGAGAAGCTCTTCGCGGGCCTGCCATATTGCTTGGCAGGAAATTCAAATTCGCACCAAGAAAATGCGCAACCCGCCGGCCACAACCCTGGCCCGCTCACCACCCCTCCGGAACAAAGCCTTTCCATTCAATCACCTAGGAGAAATTACCGGCTTCCGGCGAGCCTTGGCAGGCCAATTGCTATGCCTCCAGGGAAATAAAGTTGCCCTACAGGAAGGCACTGGCTACGGCCCGGCCACCTGCCCAGGGCGCTCGAAACGCCGGCCCGTGCCCCGACCGCGGGCCGGCCCCGTCCCCGTCGGTTGGAGGCAACAGGCAATGATCCGGTTTTCACACGTGAGCCGCAGTATGTTGGGCCTTTCCCTGCTGTTCGGCAGCGTCGCCGCCCTGGCGGACGAGGCGCCGCCGGCGATCAACAGCGGCGACACCGCCTTCGTCGCGCTCTGCTCGCTGGTGGTGCTGCTGATGACCCTGCCGGGCCTGGCGCTGTTCTATGGCGGCATGGCGCGGACCAAGAACGTGCTGTCGATCCTCATGCAAGTGTTCTGCACCGCTTCGCTGATGTCGGTGCTGTTCGCCGTGTACGGCTACAGCCTGACCTTCACCGACGGCGGCGCGCTGCAGTCGGTGGTCGGCGGCCTGGACAAGCTGTTCATGGTCGGCATCACCAAGGACTCGGTGGTCGGCACCATCCCCGAGTACCTGTACTTCCTGTTCATGCTGCTGTTCGCCGCCATCACCCCGGCGATCATCGTCGGCGCCTTCGCCGAGCGCATGAAGTTCGCCGCGGTCATGGTGTTCATGGCGGTGTGGCTGACCATCAACTACATCCCCATGGCGCACATGGCCTGGGGCGGCGGCTGGGTGTTCGACCTGGGCGTGCAGGACTTCGCCGGCGGCAACGTGGTGCACCTCAACGTCGGCATCGCCGCGCTGGTGGGCGCCTGGCTGCTGGGCCGGCGCCGCGGCTTCGGCACCGCCACCCTGGCGCCGCACAACATGACCATGACCCTCACCGGCGGTTCGCTGCTGTGGGTGGGCTGGCTGGGCTTCTGCGGCGGCTGCGCGCTGGCCGCCAGCGGCTTCGCCATGCTGGTGATGGTCAACACCATGCTCGCCAGCTGCGCCGGCGCCCTGGCCTGGATGCTCGTCGAATGGCAGCACAAGGGTAGGCCGAGCCTGTTCGGCGCGGTGTCCGGCGCCATCGCCGGGCTGGTGGCGATCACCCCGGCGTGCGGCTACGTCGGCCCCATGGGCGCCATCCTGCTCGGCCTGATCGCAGGCCCGGTGTGTGTCTGGTCGGTGGACAAGCTCAAGCCGATGATCGGCCTGGACGACGCCTTCGACGTGTTCGGCGTGCACGGCGTGGCCGGCATCCTCGGCGGCCTGCTGACGCCGGTGTTCGCCCTCACCGCCATCGGCGGCCAGGGCTTCCCCGAAGGCCGCGGGCTGTTCGACCAGTTGCTGGTCAATGGCGGCGCCATTCTCTTCAGCATCTGCTTCTCCGGCGTCACCAGCCTGGTCGCCTTCAAGGTGGCCGCGGCGCTGTGCGGCGGGCTGCGCGTGGACGAGGAAGCCGAGGTGGACGGGCTGGACCTCTCCGCCCACGGCGAAGTCGGCTACAAGTACTCCAACTGAGGATGGCCGTCATGAAACTCATCACCGCGATCATCAAACCCTTCCGCCTGGACGACGTGCGCCTGGCGCTGACCGAGGCCGGCGTGCACGGCGTGACCGCCACCGAGGTCAAGGGCTACGGCCGGCAGAAGGGCCATTCGGAGGTGTACCGGGGCGCCGAGTACGTCGTGGAACTGCTGCCCAAGGTGAAGCTGGAGGTGGTGGTCGGCGACGCCCTGTGCCAGGCCGCCGTCGACGCCATCCTCAAGGCGGCGCGCACCGGCAAGATCGGCGACGGCAAGGTGTTCGTCCAGGACCTGGAGAGCATCGTGCGCATCCGCACCGGCGAGCTGGGCGAAGACGCCGTCTGAGCCCCTTGCAAGCACCCAGCGCCGACGCTTTTGCGTCGGCGTTGTTTTTGGCAAAGGAGAAACGACCGATGGCCTGGTTGAACGGCTGGGGCTACCTGGTCCTGGCGGGGCTCTGCGAAGTGCTGTACGCCTCGATCATCCCCCGCACCGAGGGCTTCACCCGGCTGGGGCCGAGCCTCTACTGCGGGGTGTTCCTGGCGCTGAGCATCTACCTGCTGAGCCTGGCGGTGCGGGAGTTGCCGCTGGGGCTGGCGTATGCGGTGTGGGTGGGCATTGGCACGCTGGGTACGGTGGCCTATGGCAGCCTGTTCCTCGGGGAGCCGTTGGGGGCGTTGAAGGCGTTGTGCCTGGTGATGATCGTGGGGGGGATCGTTGGGTTGAAGCTGGTGGGGGGAGGAGTGGTGGTGTAGGGGGGATCGTGGGCGTTATCCCGTTCGTGCCATTGCCATGTAGGAGCGCGCCCTGCGCGCGAAATCGCGGGCAGGGCGCGCTCCTACAAGAGCAAGGTGTGGGGGCGATCCGTAGGAGCGGATCTTATCCGCGAATCGCGCTGGAACCCCGGTTATCGCGGACAAGGTCCGCTCCTACGGTGGGATAGGGGAGGTGGTGTAGGGAGGATCGTGGGCGTTGTTCCATTCGCGCCATTGCCATGTAGGAGCGCGCCCTGCGCGCGAAATCGCGGGTAGGGCCCGCTCCTACAGGGGATGGCGGTGACGGAGGTGCTGGGGTTGAGAGCGCCCTCTCCCTAACCCTCTCCCTGAAGGGAGAGGGGACTGTCCTCTGCCGTCTGGAACATCAGAGCACTCCTGTCATTTCCGGCTGAAGCCATACTTGCAGCGCACGCCGAACGGCCCCCTCTCCCTTCAGGGAGAGGGCTGGGGAGAGGGGGCGGCGTTCATCTCAAGCACAGCTGCTGCCGGCGAGCACCGTTCGCGAGCAAGCTCGCTCCTACGAAAAGATTGCGCCTGCTGGCTCAGTGCTGCTGCAGCATCGCCTGGATCTGCTGCACCGACTCCTGGGTGCGCCTTGCCAGGTTGCGTACCTCGTCGGCGACCACGGCGAAGCCGCGGCCCTGTTCGCCGGCGCGGGCGGCTTCGATGGCGGCGTTCAGGGCCAGCAGGTTGGTCTGCTCGGCTATGCCGCGGATCACCCCGGCCACCTGGGCGATCTGCCCGTAGGTGGTCTGGATGTTCGCCTGCTCGCGTTCGTGCAGGGCGGCGGCGGCTTTTTCGTCGCTGATCTCGCGCACCGCGCCGGTCACGTACAGCAGGCGGCCGCGGTTGTCGCGCAGGCAGCGGCCGCGTTCGCGGAACCAGACTTCGCCGCGGCTCTTGTGGCGCATGCGGTATTCCACCGCGTAGGAGCCGTCGCCGTTGCTGTCGGCCATGGCGGCGTTGAAGGTCTGCATGACCGTCTTCAGGTCGTCCGGGTTGACCACGCCGAAGTAGCTGTCCCAGCCGTCGGGGAATTCCTCGCGCCGGTAGCCGACCAGCTCGCGGAACTGCTCGGACCAGCGGATCAGGTTGTGCGGGTGGTCGGGGTCGCCGTTGACCACGTTCATCGCCCAGCAGCCCTCGGTGAGGGTGCGCTGGGTCAGTTCCCAGACCTGGCGCTCCTCCTGCCATTGCCGGCGTTCGGTCTCCAGCTCGCCGAGCTGGCGCTGCTGTTGTTCCAGCTCGTCGCGCAGTTGCTGGTTCTGCTGCTCGGCCTGGGCCAGGCGCCGTGTCAGTTCGGCGTATTCCCCGGCGCTGCAGGGCGCTGGCGGCTGCCGTTCGGCGTGCTGGCGGAAGCTCAGCAGCTCCTGCCAGCCACGCTGCAGGCGTTCCAGGCTGGCGCGCAGGCGCGGCTCGCAGTGCCGCGGCGGCGCCGTGTCCGGTTCGCTGGAAAGCTGGTCGAGCCACTGGCCGAGCTCCTCGGCCAGGTTGCGGGATGCCTTGCTGAACCACATCGGCCGTTCCTCCTTGGTCTGCGAGCGACGCGTTGCCTACACACTGCAAAAGCCACTCCAGAAAGCGCCTCAGGCGCGCACGCGGCTCTTCTGCGGGTCGTAGGCCACGGTGCCGGCGGCCACCTGCGCGCGGATGCGCTTCTGCTGGCCGTCGAGCTTGCCGACCTCCACCGCCGTGCCCGGCTCGCAGTAGCCCACGTCCAGCCGGCACAGGGCGATGTTCCTGCCCAGCAGCGGCGAGCGGGTGGCGCTGGTGACGACGCCGACCTGGGCGCGGCCGACGTGCACGCAGTCGCCGTGCGCGGCCGGCTCGTTGCCTTCCAGTTCCAGCCCCACCAGGCGGCGTTGCGGGTTGGCGCTGCGCCTTAGCAGGGCATCCTTGCCGATGAAGTCGGCCTGCTTGCTCTTCAGCGGCACGCAGAAGCCGATGCCGGCCTCGAAGGGGTCGGTCTGGTCGTCGAACTCGTAGCCGGCGAACACCAGCCCGGCCTCGATGCGCAGCATGTCCAGCGCGTGCAGGCCCAGGGGCACCAGGCCCAGGGGTTCGCCCAGCTGCCACAGGCGTTGCCACACGGCCATGGCGTCGCTCGGGTGGCACCACAGCTCGTAGCCCAGCTCGCCGGTGTAGCCGGTGCGCGAGACCATCAGCGGCGCGCCGTTGTAGTCGTCGAGGCGGCCGCTGAGGAAGCGGAACCAGCCCAGGTCCTCCAGCTTCGGCTGGGTGCCCGGCGTCCAGACCATGCCCTTGAGCAGTTCGCGGGCCAGCGGGCCCTGCACGGCGACGTTGTGGATCTGCTCGGAGGCGCTCTTGATCCACACCTTCATGCCCAGCTTCTGCGCCTGCTCGCGCAGCCAGTCGCCGGCGTAGTCCTCGCCGCCGATCCAGCGGAAGGCGTCCGGCCCCAGGCGCAGCAGGGTGCCGTCGTCGAGCATGCCGCCGTGCTCGTAGCACATCGCCGAGTACACCACCTGGCCGACCGCCAGCTTGCGCACGTCGCGGGTCAGGCAGTAGTCCAGCAGGGCCTCGGCGTCCGGGCCCAGCACCTCGAACTTGCGCAGGGCGGAGAGGTCCATCACCGCCACTTTCTCGCGGCAGCCGTGGTATTCCTCGATGGCGCCGTAGCCGTCGAAATGCGTCGGCGTCCAGAAGCCGCGGTAGTCGACGAACTGCCGGGTGAGGGCGGCGGTGCCGGGGTGGAAGCCGCTTTCGTGGGTCAGTTGCGGGTCGGCGTCGGGTGTCTTGCGGTTGGCCATGGCGATACTGAAACGCTCCTTTTCGCTGTACACGCGGACGTGGATGTCGGTGGGCTGCCAGCCGTTGGCCGGGTCGATGTCGTCGGGGCAGGAACTGCTGGCGCAGACCAGGTCGGTGAGGGCGCGCAGCAGCACGTAGTCGCCGGGGCGCGACCAGGGTTCGTCGAGGGTCAGCTGCTGGTGCGTGTCGACCCCGGTGTTGAAGAAGAAGTTGATCGCCGGCCAGCCGGCGCGGCCGCGCACGCCATGGCTGGCGAGGGCGCGGCTGAGGTTGTCGCTGCAGTTGGCGTGGCCGAAGTAGCCCTGGGCCTCGTAGTAGCGCGCGGTGCAGGCCAGGGCGAAGGTGTCGTGGCGGCCTACGGTGTCGCGCACCACTTCCAGCATCGGCTGCAGGTCGCGGTCGTAGAAGCGGCTGTACAGGCCCGGGCCGGGGTAGGCGTTGCCGTTGAGGGTGCGGGTGACGGTGGGGTCGAGGTCGATCTCGCAGCCTGCCTCCAGGCCGCGGCGGTCGAAGGCGACGAAGTCCGAGCACTGGCGGCCGGCGACGTCGAGCACCTGGATGTACTGCCCGGCGGCGACCGTGTAGGCGTTGGCCGTGCCGGGGCGGATAGTGAATTCGTCCAGCACCTCGCCCAGCGGCGCCGGCAGCGGCGGGGCGAGCAGCTGGCGCGGGTTGGCGCGGTGCACCAGCAGGCGCAGCTCGCTGGCCCGCGCCTGGCTGTCTACCGGCGTGGGGCCGCCGGGCGCGGCGACTATCACCAGCAGCGCCGCGCCGGCGTCGAGGGTGCGGCTGAAGCCGGCCGGCGTGCCGCCTTCCCACAGCCGCGCGGCGCTCGGCAGGTGGCGGCAGTCGATGCCGCGCCGGGCCAGGCCGGCGCTGACGTGGGCGGCCTCGCGGCTGCCGTCGTGCAGCAGGTGGTGGATGAAGTCGGTGCCGGGGCTGGGCGCCAGGCCGAGGTCGGCCAGGGCCGGGCGGCCGTCGGCGGCGAAGGCCAGCAGTTCGGCGCCCTGGTCGCCTTCCAGGTCGACGACCTGCAGCCGGTCGCCGGCTTCCAGGGCCAGCACGGTCAGGCCGCCGGGGGCGACGCGGTGGCGCTCCAGCGCCGGGGCGCGGGCGAACAGGGCCGGCTCGAAGGGCCGGCTCGTCACGGGCAGGTTCATTCTCGTGCTCCACGCAAGGCGGGGCGGCGGGGCCGCCCCGGGAGAAGGCTCAGAGGGCTTTCCTGAGCCGGTCCACCGGCTGGTCGGCCAGGTAGGCCTCCAGCGAATCGTCCAGGGCCTGCAGCCAGGGCGTGTGGTGCGGCGTGGCGAGGGTGCCGGTGATCAGCGAGCGATGGCACTTGTCGCGGTAGCCCATGATGTTTTCGTACTTGTCCTGCTTCCATTGCAGGAAGGTGTTGTTCACCTCGGCGATGTCGAAGCTGGGGTAGTCGGTGGCCTCGATCAGCTGGCGGATGTACTCGCCCTGGAACTCGAACATCTGCCGGGCGTTCTCCAGGGTTTCCTCCTCCTGGCGCCAGGCCAGGTCCTCGGCGCGCATCAGCGCCGGGCTCGGCAGGGCGATGCGCCCGAGGATCACGTCGCGGGCGTACCAGGCCTGGGCGTCGAACATGTTGAAGCTGTACCACTGGTCCTGCATGCCGAGGTAGATCAGCCGCGTGTTCTGCTCCCAGAACACGCCCTTGTAGAGGTTCAGCGGCCACAGGCGGTTGTCGGTCTTCAGCCGCAGTTCCTCCGGCAGGAAGGGGAAGTGGTGCTTGTAGCCGGTGCACAGGATGATGGCGTCGACGCGCTTGCTGCTGCCGTCGGCGAAGAAGGCGGTGCTGCCCTTGACCTGGGTGAGCAGCGGTTTCTCTTCCCAGTTCTCCGGCCACTTGTAGCCCATGGGTGTGCTGCGGTAGCAACTGGTAATGCTGCGCGCGCCGTACTTGAAGCACTGCGAGCCGATGTCCTCGGCCGAGTAGCTGCCGCCGACGATGAGCACGTCCTTGCCCTGGAACTCCAGGGCGTCGCGGAAGTCGTGGGCGTGCAGCACGCGCCCGGCGAAGCTCTCGAAGCCGTCGAAGTAGGGCACGTTGGGCGTGGAGAAGTGGCCGCTGGCGACCACCACGTAGTCGAAGGTCTCGCTGTAGGTGCGGTCGTCGTCGTAGCTGTGGGCGGTGACCTCGAAGGTGCCGCTGGCCTCGTCCCAGGTGACATTGCGCACCGTGGTGTTGAAGCGGATGTAGGGGCGCACGCCGGCCTTGACCACGCGGCCCTTGATGTAGTCCCAGAGCACCTCGCGCGGCGGGTAGGAGCCCATGGGCCGGCCGAAGTGCTCGTCGAAGCTGTAGTCGGCGAACTCCAGGCATTCCTTCGGCCCGTTGGACCAGAGGTAGCGGTACATGCTGCCGTGCACCGGCTCGCCATGCTCGTCCAGGCCGGTGCGCCAGGTGTAGTTCCACATGCCGCCCCAGTCGGCCTGCTTCTCGAAGCAGACCAGTTCGGGGATGTCGGCGCCCTTGTCGCGAGCCGACTGGAAGGCCCGCAGCTGGGCCAGGCCGCTGGGGCCGGCGCCGATGATGGCGACTCTTTGCTTCATGTCCGGTGCTCCACGTTCGTAGTTGTCAGGAGAAGATCACGGTCTTGTCGCGGTTGATGAACACGCGGTGTTGCAGGTGGTACTTGAGCGCCCGCGACAGGGCCACGGTCTCGGTGTCGCGGCCGATGGCGACCAGCGCCTCGGGGCTGTAGGCGTGGTCCACGCGCTGCACTTCCTGCTCGATGATCGGGCCCTCGTCGAGGTCGCTGGTGACGTAGTGCGCGGTGGCGCCGATCAGCTTCACGCCACGCTCGTAGGCCTGGTGGTAGGGCTTGGCGCCCTTGAAGCCGGGGAGGAAGGAGTGGTGGATGTTGATGGCCTTGCCGGAGAGCTGTTTGCACAGGTCGTCCGAGAGGATCTGCATGTAGCGGGCGAGGACCACCAGTTCGGTGCCGGTCTCGGCGACTATCTTCAGCAGCTCGGCTTCCTGCTGGGCCTTGGTGTCCCTGGTGACCGGCAGGTAGATGAAGCGGATGCCTTCGCGCTCGGCCATGGGGCGCAGGTCGAGGTGGTTGGAGACGATGGCGGTGATCTGCATCTCCAGCTCACCCTTGGCGTGGCGGTACAGCAGGTCGGCCAGGCAATGGTCGAACTTGCTGACCATCAGCAGCACGCGCATCGGCCGCTGGCCGTCGAACAGCTGCCAGTGCATGTCGAAGGGCACGGCGACGTCCTCGAAGCCGTCGCGCAGGGCCTGGATGTCGCCCTTGGCGTCGGCGTCGAAGCGGAACACGGCGCGCATGAAGAAGCGCCCGGTGATCTCGTCGTCGAACTGCGACAGCTCGCTGATGTAGCACTGCCGCCCGGCCAGGTAGGTGCTGACGGCGGCGACTATCCCGGAGCGCGCCGGGCAGTCGATGGTGAGGATGTAGTGGGTGTCCATGTTCGGTCTCGCAGCGGGGTGGAAGGCCGCCCGGCGCGCCGGGCGGGCAGGGCTCAGCCCTTGGCGGTGCGCTTCTTCTTCTCGGGGTCGTCGAAGGGCAGGGTGTGGGCGATGGCGCTGGTCTGCAGGCTGCCGCGCACCTGCAGCGGCACGCCCTGTTCGGCGCAGTCGGTGCTCAGCCGGGCGATGGCCATGGAACGGCCGGTCAGCCGCGAGTACATGGCGCAGGTGATCAGCCCCACTTCCTGCCCGGCATGCCACAGGGTGTCGCCGGCCTGGGCGGCCTGCTCGCCGTCGAGCAGCACGCCGAAGATGCGGAAGCGCTCCTGGCCCTTGAGCCGGTAGTGCTCGCCGGCGCCGCGGAAGTCCTGCTTGCCGGGCGACACGGTGAAGTCCAGGCCCAGCTCCCAGAGGCTGTCGCCGGCCTTCTCGTCGGCGAAGGGGTACATCTGCGAGTTGTCGTAGGGGTAGAACAGCAGGTAACTCTCCACCCGCAGCCAGTCCAGGGCGGTGAAGGCGCAGGGGATGATGCCCAGGTCCTCGCCCTGTTCCAGGATGCCGTCCCAGATGGCCGGGGCGTCGGCGGCCTTGCAGAAGATCTCGTAGCCGCGCTCGCCGGTGTAGCCGGTGCGCGAGATCATCACCGGATGCCCGAACAGCTTGCCCTGCAGGTGGTGGAAGTAGGGCAGCTCGCGGATGCCCGGCACGTGCCTGGCGAGGAAGTCCACCGCCAGCGGGCCCTGCAGCGACAGGTCGTGCAGGTCGTCGTCGAACAGCACCGCCACCTGCCGGCCCTGGGCCGAGCGGATGAGCATCTCGTGGCCGACGCCGGCGCCGTGCACCACCATGAAGGCGTTGGGACCGGTGCGGTAGACGATGCAGTCGTCGGCGAACTTGCCGTCCTCGTCGAGCATGCAGGCGTACACCGACTTGCCCGGGTAGAGCTTGGAGATGTCGCGGGTGGTGGCCCAGTCCAGCAGGCTCTCGGCGTGGGGGCCGACGTAGTGCACCTTCTTCAGCCCGGACACGTCCATCAGCCCTGCGCGGGTGCGGATCGCCTCGTGGTGGTCGGCGAGGTCGCTGGCGTAGGTCCAGGCGGTGCCCATGCCGTTCCAGTCCTCGAGTTTGGAGCCAAGCGCCAGGTGGCGTTCACGCAGGGCGCTGATGCGCCAGGAATTGGCCATGGGGTAATCCTCTTGTAGTGGGTGGCGGTTCTTCAGGCTTGCGGATCGAACGGCCGCAGCCAGTCGAGCAGGGCGCCGCGGTAGCGGCTCAGGCCCTTGTAGTCGGCGATCGGCTCGGGCAGGTCGCGCAGCACGCGGTACAGGCGCCGGGCCCAGTGCGGCTGGGTGGCCAGCTCGTTCATGCTGATCAGGTAGGTGCGGATGCTGAACATCAGCGCGTGGCTGCGCGGCAGGCGCGCCATCACCTGCAGCTCCACGCGCAGGTGCACCAGCTCGCCGGCGTTCTGCGCGGTGACGCTGCCGCGGTCGGCGCCCCACTCGTGGTAGGTCTCCGGCGAGGTGTCCAGGCGCGGGTTGATGGTCATGGTCCAGTTCAGCCGGCGCATCGGCTGGCCCACCTGCAGGTTCAGCAGGTACTTCAGGGCGCGGTCGAACACGCCCATCTGGTGCGCCATGGGCACCGGCGAGTGCCACTGCTTGAAGCTCATGCCGGCGTCGAAGGCCAGCGACCAGTCGGCCGGGCCGGTGACCATGCCGGCGTCCATGAACAGGTCGCCGTCGCGCTGGTCGAGCAGGGCGAAGTCGCCCTGCACCTGGCGGGTGATGTATTCCAGCGGCTCGCAGGGCAGGGTGCTCGCATCGCCATAGGTGAAGCGCTGGTGGATGCCCAGCACCAGGTTGCGCCACTCCCACTGCGCGCCTTCGCGGTGCAGCTGGAAGTACTGCGGGTAGTCGGTGCAAAGGCGCTCCATCAGCAGCGCCAGGGCGTCCCAGGCGGCCGGCTGCATGTGCGGCATCACCAGGCAGCGCGTCGGGTCGCGCTGCAGCACCAGGGCGCGCTCGGCCACCTCGGAGCGGTAATGCTCGTCGATGTCGAACAGGTGCTCGAACACCGAACCCGGCTCGCGCGGCACGGCCGGCTCGATGTTCACCGAGTACTGGTACTGGTCTTCCGGGAAGGGGAACGGGAAGCGGCGGATGGCCTCCGCGCTGTTGGCGAAGCTGAAGGCCTCGCGGTAGCGCTCCACCGGCTTGAGGGTCGTGGGCATCGTGGTTCTCCTAGAGGTCGAGCAGGATCGGGCCGCAGCCGCGGGATACGCAGGGCATCAGGCTGCCGGCGCGTTCGCCGGCGTCGAGGACGTGGTCGCGGTGCTCCACCTCGCCCTTGAGGTAGCGCGTCTGGCATTGGCCGCAGACCCCGCCGCGGCACAGGCTGGGCACTTCCACGCCGGCGCCTTCCAGGGCTTCGAGCAGGCTCTGCTCGGCGCCCACTTCCAGCTGGCGGCCGCTGCGCGCCAGCTCCACGCGGAACGGCTGGCCCGGCTCGGGCGCGGCGAAGGCTTCCCAGTGCACCCGCGAGTCGCTCCAGCCCAGCGCCGCGGCCTGCTCGCGCAGGGCCAGCAGCAGGCGCTGCGGGCCGCAGGCGTAGACGTGGCTGCCCAGCGGGCGGTGGCGCAGCAACTGATTGAGGTCCAGCGCGCGCTGGGCGCCGTCGTATTCGTGCAGGCGCTCGCCGAGCAGGTCGCGCAGCTCGCCCAGATAGGCGTCGCTGATCCCGCTGCGGTAGGCGTAGTGCAGTTCGAAATCCGCGCCGCGGCGCAGCAGCTCGCGGCAGTGGGCGAGGAAGGGCGTGATGCCGATGCCGCCGGCCACCAGGATGTGCCGGCGCGCCTCGCCGTACAGGGCGAACAGGTTGGCCGGGGCGCCGACGCGCAGCCGGTCGCCGACCTGCAGTTGCTCGTGCAGGTAGCGCGAGCCGCCGCGGGATTTTTCCTGGCGGCGCACGGCGATGCGGTAGTGGCTGGCGTCGGCCGGATCGCCCAGCAGCGAGTAGGCGTTGCGCAGGCCGTTGGGCAGGCACAGCTGCACGTGGCTGCCGGCGGAGAAGCCGGGCAGCGCGCCGTCCACGGCCTCGAAGGTGAATTCGCGGATCACCGGGGTGAGGGCGCGCACGGCGCTCACCCGCACGTCGAAGAAGACGCTCATGGGCGGGCCTCCGCATAGGGGTGGTCGGCGTCGGCGCACACGCCCAGGTAGGCGCCCAGGCGCTGGGAGAAATGCCGCCGCACTTCCAGGCGCACGCCGCACTGGCGGCAGTCGTGGTGGTCGGCGGCGCCGGCGCTCTGCAAGGTGCCGCAGTGCACGCAGTACAGCGTGCGGGCGGCCCCGCCCTGGCGCAGCAGGTGGATCTCGTCGGGGAGCAGGCCGGCCTGGCGGGCCAGGGCATGCAGCGGCCAGAGGAAGGCCTCGTCGCCCCACAGCAGCAGCTGCAGGCCGACGCTGGCGCTGGCCAGGCGTTCCTGCAGGGCGCGCTGGGCGTTCTGCGCGTCGGTGGCCAGCAGTTCCAGTTCGCCGGCGGCCAGCCCGAGGCGGGCGGCCAGGGCGCGGGCCTGGTCGGCGTCGGCCTGTTGCATCACCAGCAGCGCCTGGCCGCCGGCCAGGCGCGGCGGGGCGTCGTAGCGGGGCAGGCTGGGCAGCGACGGGGCGCTGGCGCAGAGAGCGGTATCGGTCATGGCTTCCTCGCTGGGTGGGTCGCCGCCGTGCCCGATCCTGAGGCGCGGGGCCTTGTGTTGGTGCGCATCCGGGCGCTGGCGGCGGCGAACTTTCGTGTTTCGCGTTGGGGAAAATATTTTCCTGTTGCGAATAACCGCTCAATCCGCAGGAGGTGATATCTCCAAAGGGGTAAGGGCCGCGGGGAGGCCCCGCCGAGGGCATGAAAGTTGCTGCCGCTAGCGCAATTGCGAACGAGGGCTGGGCATGGGCGCACGGCGTGCGGGGTGGCTGGATCGCTGGCGGCAACGATGGCTCGCAGGGGCCGTCGCGGCCGCGCCACGGCGCGCCGAGGCCGAGCTGCTGCGCGGGTTGCTGGAGGAGCCGGGCAACTGGGCTCCGCTGGCGCGCCTGCTCGCCGACCTGGCGGCGGCCCATCCCGCCGCGGCGCCCTGCCTGCTGCTGGACGAGCCCGGCCTGGCGGAGCCGCTGCGCCGTCCGGCGGCCTTCTGCGCCGAGCCCGACTGCCCATTGCGCGACCTGCCGGCCTTACGCGCCGGCCCCTGCCGGCCCTGCCGGGCACGGGGCGAACCAAGGCTGCTGTGGCCGCTGGAGCCGGGCGGCCACGCTGCGCTGGCGCTGCAGGACGCCACTGGCCGCCAGCACCGGGCGCTGCTGGCCTGGTTGCCGCTGCTGGCCGCCAGCGCCCACGGCATCGCCCGCCAGCGCGCGCGGCTGCGCCTGGAGCGCCACGGCCAGGACACCCTGCTGGCCCGCGAGCTGCACGACTCGGTGGCCCAGCAGCTGGGCTTCCTGGCCTTCCAGGCGAACCGCCTGCAGGGCCAGTTGCAGCGCCCGCAGCAGGCCGCGCCGCTGCTGGAGGAATTGCGCCACGGCCTGCAGGCGGTGCAGCGCCAGGTCCGCGAGCTGATCGGCAATGCCCGGCTGAGCCTGGACGGGCGCAGCCTGCGCCAGTCGCTGCTGGATTCGGTGGAGGAGTTCGGCCGGCGCAGCACCATCGTCTTCGAGCTGGACAACCGCCTGCCCGACGGCCTGCTCGACGACGAGCAGGCCCTGCAGGTGCTGCAGATCGTCCGCGAGGCGCTGGCCAACATCGTCCGCCACTCCCACGCGCGCACCGCGCGCATCGACCTGCGCCTGGCCCGGGGCGAGCTGCGGGTGACGGTGGAGGACGACGGCGTCGGCCTGCAGGCCTGCGGTGAGACCGGCCACTTCGGCCTGTCGATCATGCGCGAACGGGCCCTGGCCATCGGCGCCGGCCTGAGCGTGAAGACCATTCCGCCACGGGGCACGCGGGTCGCGTTGCGGCTGCCCGGCGTGGCCCTCAACCCGGAGGAGAAAGCCGATGCACAGCGCCACCTTGCTGCTGATCGATGACCACCCGCTGTTCCGCCGCGGCCTGGCCGAGCTGCTCAGCGAAAGCGGCGAGTTCACCGTGGTCGGCCAGGCCTCCAGCGGCCGCGAGGGCATCAGCCTGGCCTGCCAGCTGAGCCCGGAGCTGATCCTGCTGGACCTGCACATGCCTGGCCTGGGCGGCCTGCAGGTGCTCGACGAGCTGCGCCAGCTGGAGCTGGACAGCCAGGTGATAGTGCTCACCGCCTCGGCCGACCGCGCCGAGCTGGCCGCCGCCCTGCGCCTGGGCGCCGAGGGCTACCTGCTCAAGGACACCGAGCCTGAGGCGCTGCTGGACTACGTGCGCGGCTGCGGCCGCGGCTCGGTGCAGCTGGACGGCAGCCTGGTGGCGCTGCTCGCCGAGCCCGGTCCCGCCGCGCCGCCGGACGAACTCACCGCCCGCGAGGGCCAGACCCTGGCGCTGATCGCCCAGGGCCTGAGCAACAAGCGCATCGCCCGCGAGCTGGGCATCAGCGACGGCACCGTGAAAATCTACGTGAAGAACCTGCTGCGCAAGTTCCACCTGGGCTCGCGCCTGGAACTGGCCGCCTGGGTCCATCGCGGCGGCGGCCCGCACTGAGGAGGACGGCACATGGCAACCCCCTTCGCCGATGGCCGCGACGACGGCGACCGCTACCCGGTGGCGCTGCTGCGCCTGGACGGCCGCGGCCGCATCCGCCGGGCCAACCGCGCCTGGCGCCTGTTGATGGGCGACAGCGGCCTGGGCGAGGAACTGGCCGCCTGCCTGCACCAGGAGGACCTGCCCGGCTGGCGCGCGGTGCTGCGCCAGGCCCGGCAGGGCGACGGCGCGCGGCAGTGCCTGCGCTTCATCGACGCCCACGGGCGCCTGCGCTGGTTCGACGTGCAGTTGGACGGCGACGCCGAGACGCTCTACCTGTCGCTCAGCGACGCCACCAGCCAGCGCCGCCAGGACGCCCGCCTGGAGGCCAGCCGGCGCGGCGCCGCCAGCCTGCTCGACGGCCTGCCCGGGCTGATCTACCGCGGGCGCAACAACCGCCAGTGGACCATGGAATTCGTCAGCGCCGGCTGCCTGCAGCTCACCGGCTACCCGGCGCACTACCTCACCGACACCTACGAACACAGCTACAGCACGCTGATCCTCGAGGAATACGCCGAATACGTCTGGGCCGGCGTGCAGCAGGCCCTGCTGCGCCGCGAGCCCTACGAGCTGACCTACCGCATCCGCTGCGCCGACGGGCGGATCAAGAACGTCTGGGAAAAGGGCGTGGGCATCTATGCCGACACCGGCGAGGTGCTCGGCATCGAGGGGGCCATCTTCGAGGTGGGAGCACCGCCGCCGACGTGACGATTTCGCCTGCCGCGGGCCCGTACCTGGTCGATACTCAAGCGGTCATGCCGGCGGCCGCCGGCGCGCGAGAGGACGAATGCGATGAGCGAAGACAAGCCTGTGGCGGCGGACGACGCCGGCGCCCTGATCAGCGCGCGGATCGCCGAGCTGGGCGACTGGCGCGGCGAGATGCTGGCGCGGGTGCGGGCGCTGGTGCGCGAGGCCGAGCCGGAGGTGGTCGAGCAGTGGAAGTGGCGGGGCGTGCCGGTGTGGTCGCGGGGCGGCATCCTCTGCACCGGCGAGACCTACAAGCAGGTGGTGAAGTTGACCTTCGCCAGGGGCGCGACGCTGGAGGACCCGGCGGGGTTGTTCAATGCCAGCCTCGAAGGTACGACGCGGCGGGCCATCGATATCCATGAGGGCGACGCGCTGGACGAGGCGGCGTTTCGCGCGCTGATCCGCGCGGCCGTGGCGGCGAACCTGGCGAAGCGCCGCGGCTAGCGGCGCGTCAGTGAGTCTTGAGGCCGGCGGCGGCCATGGCCAGGCGGATCGCCTCGGCGGCCAGCAGCACGCTGCCGACGCCGCCCAGCCACAGGGTGAGCAGCCACAGCAGTTGCTTGCGCAGGGGCTGGCTCGGCTGCTGCGGCGCGGGGTTCGGGATAGGGCTCATGTGGGCTCCGTGGCTGGGTTTCAGTGGCTCATTCGGCCGGGCTTTCGCCGGCGAGGATGGTGCGCGCCTCGGCGAAGCATTTCTCCGCCAGGGCCGAGCGCGGCTCGGTGCGCCGCTGCAGCAGGCCGATGGGGCTGTGGATGCTGGCGCCGGCGATGGGGGTGATGCGCAGGTGCTCGCTGAGGGTTTCCAGGCCGCAGTTCAGCGGCATGATGGCGCAGCACATGCCTTCGCCGATGGCCTGGATCAGTTGGAAGGTGGAGTCGCTCTCCAGCACCGGCAGCGGGTCCATGCCGCGGCTGCGGAAGCTCAGGTCGACGGACTGGCGGTAGTGCATGCCCTTGCTCAGCAGCCCCAGGGGCAGGTCGTTGAGCTTGTCCCACTTGAGCTCGCCGTCCTCGAACTGGAAGTGCCGCACGTCGTGCAGCAGGCCCATGGTGGTGGTGGCCAGTTCCAGCACTTCGAAGTAGGTGGTGTTGACCTGGTCGAGGTAGCAGATGCCCAGGTCCAGCTGGTTGCGGCTGAGGCCGTCGATGATCTGCTCCGAGCTCATCGACGATAGCTGGAACTGCAGCTCCGGGTAGCGCTGGGACAGCGGCTTGAGCACCTGCATCGGGTTGAAGCTGGACAGCGGCACCAGGCCCAGGCGCAGGCTGCCCACCAGTTGCCCGCGGCAGCTGGCGGCCTCGGCCTGCAGGCCGTCGTAGGCGGCCAGCAGGGTGCGGGCCCAGGCCAGGATGCGCTCGCCGGCCTCGGTGAAGCCCTCGAAGCGCTGGCCGCGGGTCACCAGCACCAGGTCCAGCTCGTCTTCGAGATTGCGCAGGCGCATGGACAGCGTGGGCTGGGTGATGTGGCAGAGCGCGGCAGCCTGCCCGAAGTGGCGGGTCTGGTCCAGGGCGATGAGGAACTTGAGCTGCTTGATGTCCATGGGAGCTGCCTGTCGGGTAGTGGGGGCCAAGGCCTGGCCGGCGTCATTTATCAGTATGTAGCCGAACGTGCGGCGCGGCGCCGTCGGTCTTGTCGTGGGAACGCGGATGAGCGGCACGTTACCGGGCGCGGCGGGCGGCGTCCAATCGTTGCTGCCGACCGCCCGATAGGCCGGCCTTATCGCGCCGCGAAAGGTCGCCGGCGCCGATAGAGGGCGTCGATCACCCGGTCTGCCATATCGATTGGACG
This sequence comes from Pseudomonas citronellolis, assembly GCF_900112375.1. Lineage (GTDB taxonomy): Bacteria > Pseudomonadota > Gammaproteobacteria > Pseudomonadales > Pseudomonadaceae > Pseudomonas > Pseudomonas citronellolis. The sequence goes on from NZ_FOLS01000005.1 coordinate 133,398, forward strand.
GGGTAGGGGTTTGTCTCTAGCGTGGCTGCGAGTTCAATTTCGCGGAGACAAGGGCGTGAGCGTCAAACCCAATGCGGAATTCGTTCCGCTGAATATTGCCGTGCTGACCGTCAGCGATACCCGGACCTTCGACAACGACACGTCCGGCGAACTGCTGGCCAGCCGCAGCGTGGAGATCGGCCACCGCCTGGCGGCCCGCGTGCTGCTCAAGGACGACCTCTACAAGATCCGCGCCCAGGTCGCCGCCTGGATCGCCGACGACGACGTCCAGGTGGTGCTGGTGACCGGCGGCACCGGCTTCACCGCCCGCGACAGCACCCCCGAGGCGGTCGCCTGCCTGCTGGACAAGCAGGTCGAGGGCTTCGGCGAGCTGTTCCGCGCCCTGTCGATCCTCGACATCGGCACCTCCACCGTGCAGACCCGCGCCCTGGCCGGCCTGGCCAACGGCACCCTGGTGTGCTGCCTGCCGGGCTCCACCAATGCTTGCCGCACCGCCTGGGAAGGCATCCTCGCCGAACAGCTCGACGCCCGCCACCGCCCCTGCAACTTCGTCGCCCACCTCAAGCCCGGCCAGCGCTGCGAATCGCGGCAGTGAGCCCTCGTCGCCCGGCGCACTCTGCGCCGGGCGCCGCCGTCTTCAGCTGAGGATGCAGTCCACCGGCTCCAGCGGCCGCGGCAGCGCGCGCTCGCCGAGGGCGCCGAGGATGTCGCGCTCGATGACGCGGACCACGGCGTCCAGGGGCAGGTCGTTCTCGTCGCGGCCGAAGGGGTCTTCCAGCTCGTTGCCGATGGCGTCCAGGCCGAAGAAGGTGTAGCTGACGATGGTGGTGAACAGCGGCGCCATCCAGCCCAGCGGCTCGGCCATGGCGAAGGGCAGCAGGATGCAGAAGATGTAGATGGTGCGGTGCAGCAGCAGGGTGTAGGGGAAGGGCAGCGGCGTGCTCTTGATCCGCTCGCACACCGCCTGCGCCTCGCTGAGCCCGACCAGGCGCTGCTCCAGGGTGACGTAGCGCCACTCGCCCAGGGCGTTGCGCCGGGCCTGCGCCGAGCAGGCCGCGCCGATCTGCTGGAGGATGCCGTCGCTGACGTTGTGCAGCGCCACCGGCGCATCGGCCGCCAGCCAGGGCCGCGCCGCCTGCAGTTCGTCCTCGTTGCGCAGCCGCGCGTTGAGCGCGTGGGCATAGCCGCAGAGCGCCCGCAGCAGGCGTTCGCGCAGGGCGGCGTCGGTGATGGCGACGCTTTCGCGGATGAACGAGCGCATCTCGACGACCACCTGGCCCCAGGCCTTGCGGCCCTCCCACCAGCGATCGTAGCAGGCGTTGTTGCGGAAGCTCATGAAGATCGACAGCGACAGCCCCAGCAGGGTGAAGGGCGTGGCGCTGACCCGCGCGAAGAGTGCCGGATGGCGGCTTTCGACCAGCACGATCAGCGAGGCCAGCAGGGTGACCAGCAGGCTGCGCCAGGCGATGCGTTTGGCGATGGAGCCCTTGAGCGTGAACAGCACGCTGAACACGTTGGGCTGGGGGTGAACGATCATGGTGCTTCCGTGGACAGGGGGCGGTCGGCCGCCGGGTTCATGCAGCGTCGCCGGCCGCGCGGCGGTGGCGTTCGCCTTCGCGCCCGGGCATGGCCGGTCGAGGGCTTGCGGCGTATTCGGAGGAACTGTCTTCACAGCCTTGCGCCGAGGCTAGAGAGACGCCCCGGGAGCGTCAAATCGCTTTTGGTTACCAGCCGATAAGTGTGCTCTATCGGCCTCTTGCGACCAGGCTCCGGGCGCTTTGCCACGGGCTTTTCAGGACGATGGCCGACAGGGGTGGCGTGGTCGGAAGTTCCGCGGATGACGGCGTTCTTTCAATTGCAGCGGGCCCTGGAAAGTTCGCCTGGAATAACGTTTAGCGAACTATCCCGGCGGGACTTTCCCGGCCCGGGAACTGGCAGCGGCGGCTAGTCGCCGGCCAGGCACACGCGGTCGCGGCCCTGTTGCTTGGCCTGGTAGAGCAGGCGGTCGCAGCGGTCGAGCAGCTCGCCCGCTTCGGCGGCGCCGTCGGACAGCCCGCCGCCCAGGCTGATGGTCAGGTGGCAGAGGCGGTCGGGGCGCTTCAGGTGCTCGATGTCCAGTTCCGCCACGCGCTCGCGCAGGCGCTCGGCGACCTGGCGCAGCTCCAGCGGGCTGGCCACCTGCAGGAGGATGACGAATTCCTCGCCGCCGTAGCGGAACACCCGGGCCTGGCCGCTGCGCAGGGTGTCGGCCATGCAGTTCGCCACCTCGCACAGGCAGCGGTCGCCGGCGGGGTGGCCGTAGTGGTCGTTGAACGGCTTGAAGTAGTCGATATCGGCCAGCAACAGGGCGAAGGGCCGGCCGTGGCTGCGCATCTGCCGCCAGCTTTGCTCCAGGTGCAGGTCGAAGGCGCGGCGGTTGCCCACGCCGGTCAGCGCGTCGGTGGCGGCCAGGGCCTGCAGGCGCTGGTTCAGCTCGGCCAGTTCGGCGCGCTGGCGCTGGCCTTCCAGGTCGGCGAGGAAGGCCCGGCGCACGCCGTTGATGTTGGTCCAGCTGATGAACAGGCTGAAGGCCAGCACCGGCAGGTAGACCAGGGTGAACACCAGCAGCGCCTTGGGTTCGCCGGCGTGGATCAGCGCCACGTTGCCGAGGATCACCGCCGAGATGGCGATGGAGCAGGCCAGGATGCCGGCGAAGGAATAGCGCACGCCGAGGTTGCCCAGGACGATGAACACCACCGAGGCGTAGAGGAAGGTGGGCACCTCCGGCGAGGCGCTGCGCTTGAGCAGTTCGAACCAGGCGATGGCCGAGACGATGTCGTGCAGCGGCATCAGCAGGTCCATCAGCAGCACGCTGCGGCTGTGGCGGAACACCAGGTAGATGTTCAGCAGGCCGACCAGGCTGAGCGCCCCGCGCAGCAGCAGCGACTGCAGGGCCATGTCCGGGATCAGCGCGGCGTCGGCGAGGACGTAGGCGTCGTAGGCCGCCATGGCGATGAAGTTGATCGCCAGCAGGAAGCCGCGGTAGTGCTGCAGCACGTAGGCGCGCAGGGCCGGCTGCAGGTGCGCGGGGATGTGCCGCTCGCTGCTGGCCGTGGGGTGCTCGGGTAAGCTCATGACGCCTGCCTGTGGCCGGTCCATCGGGGTGTCGCGCGCCGGTCCACGCCCGACACGCTACTGCTGGACTGTGTCGGCAGGATGTAGGCCGGCTTGAACGGGCGTGGGCGCCGGCCGCCGTGTGGCTCACAGCTCATCGAGCATCTCCCGGCCCAGTTGCAGCGCGCCCTTGAAGTCCAGGGCCTGGACCAGCTCGTTGAAGCGCAGGAAATGCCGCGGCCAGGCGTGCTGGTGGCGGGCCAGCGCGTCCAGGCGGTCGAGGGCGTCGAGGTTGCCCGACTCCAGCAGGCCGAGGATTTCCCCCACCCGCTCGCGCACCTGCGGGCGGCTGAGTTGCGTGGCGGTGCCCGGGGCCAGGCCGGGCGGTTCGGCGAACAGCGCCTGCAGCTCGGCCAGTGTCACCGCCAGCAATTGCCGCAGCTCGTCCACCGGCAGCGTGGCGAGGGCAGCGGCCTGCGCCTCGGCCGGGGTGCGCAGCAGCTCGGCTTCCAGGGCCGCGCAGCGCGCAGCCAGGGCACGGGCGCCCATGGTGCCGGCGCTGCCCTTGAGGGTGTGCAGCAGGCCGGCGCTGGCGCTCACGTCGCCGCTGCCGCGCAGGCTGTCGAGGCGCCCCAGCAGCTTGTCCATCTCCGGCTCGAAGCTGCGCAGCACGCGGTGGATCAGCTTCTCGTCGCCGCCGAAGCGGCCCAGCACGCTGTCGCGGCCCTCGACGATGGCGTCTTCCTCCGGCAGCTGCGGCGGCGCTTCCCGCGCGCGCTGCGGCGCCTCCAGGTGGGCCAGCAGGCGGTTGACCATGTGTTCCTTGTCGATCGGCTTGGCGATGTGGTCGTTCATCCCCGCCAGCAGGCAGGCCTCGCGGTCGGCCTGGGCGGCGTTGGCGGTCATGGCGAGGATCGGCAGGGCGGCGAAACGGCCGTCGGCGCGGATCCGCCGGGTGGCCTCCAGGCCGTCGATGTCGGGCATCTGCACGTCCATCAGCACGGCGTCCAGGGGCACGCCGCTATGGCACACCTGCTCGACGCCTTCCAGGCCGCCCTCGGCCAACAGCACCTCGGCGCCCTCGCTGGCCAGCAGTTCGGCGGCCACCTGGCGGTTCAGCGCGTTGTCCTCCACCACCAGCAGGCGCCGCCCGGCCAGGCGCCTGCTGTCGGCGGCGGGCGCCGTGGCCGGCTCGGCGGCCTGGCCGCCCAGGGCCTGCTGCACGCTGTCGGCCAGTTGCCGCGGGGTGACCGGCTTGGTCAGGAAGTCGATGAAGGGCGGGGTGTCGCCGTCGCGCACGTCGGCCAGCACCTCGCGGCCGTAGGCGGTGATCATGATGATGGTCGGCGGCGTGTGCGCCCCGGCCTCGCGCTGGATCAGCCGCGCGGCGCGCAGGCCGTCGAGGTCGGGCATGCGCCAGTCCATCAGCACCACGTCGTAGCTCAGGCCAAGGCCCGTGGCCTCGCGGTAGCGTGCCACCGCCTGCATGCCGCCGCTGACCTGGTCGGCCTGCCAGCCCAGGGACTCGCAGGTGCGCAGCAGCAGTTCGGCGGCGCTGGGGTTGTCGTCCACCACCAGCAGCCGCAGCGGCCGGTCGATGACGGCGCAGCCGGCCTTCAGCGGCCGTTCGCCGACCACCGCCAGGTCCAGGTCGAACCAGAAGCGGCTGCCGAAGCCCAGCTGGCTTTCCACCTGCAGGCGGCTGCCCATCAGTTCCACCAGGCGCTTGCAGATGAACAGGCCCAGGCCGGTGCCGCCGAAGCGCCGGGTGGTGGAGGCCTCGGCCTGGGTGAAGCTGTCGAAGATGCTCTGCAGCTGCGCCGGGCCGATGCCGATGCCGCTGTCGCGCACGCCGATGCGCAGGCGCAGGCGGTCGCCCTCGCGGCCCAGCTGTTTGACGCTGACCACCACCTGGCCGTGGTCGGTGAACTTGATGGCGTTGCCGGCCAGGTTGATGAGGATCTGCTGCAGGCGCAGGGCATCGCCCAGCAGGCTGCCGGGCAGGTTGGGGTCGATGTCGAAGAGCATCTCGACGTCCTTGCTGCCGAGGTTGCCGGAGAGCACCACGGCGAGGTCGCGCATCAGCGTCTCCAGCTCGAAGGGGTGCTCCTCCAGCAGCAGCTTGCCGGCCTCGATTTTGGAGTAGTCGAGGATGTCGTTGAGCAGGCCGAGCAGGGCGGTGGCGGCGGAGTGGGCCTTGTCGACGTAGTCGCGCTGGCGCGGGTTCAGCTCGGTCTGGCGGGCCAGGAAGAGCATGCCCAGCACGGCGTTCATCGGCGTGCGGATCTCGTGACTCATGTTGGCCAGGAAGCTGGACTTGGCCGCGTTGGCGGCGTCGGCCTGCTCCTTGGCCTGGCGCAGCGAGGCCTGCATCTCGCGCTCGCGGGTGATGTCCAGGTTGATGCCGGTGACGCGCAGCGGCGTGCCGTCGGCGTCGCGCTCGACGCGGGCGGCGGCCTGGATGTAGCGCACCTGGCCGTCGGGGCGGACGATGCGGAAGGTCGGCTCGTAGTTGCCGTGGCCCTGCACCGCGGCGTTCAGGCTGGCGAGGGTGGCCGGGGCGTCCTCCGGGTGCAGGCGCTCGCGCCAGTGGCCGATGTTCAGGCCGTTGCCGTTGAGTTCCGGCGGCTGCTGGTAGAGCTCGAACATGCGCTCGTTCCAGTGCAGGGTGTCGTCGGCCGGGCGCCACCACCAGATGCCCAGGCCGGCCGCCTCGGCGGCCAGGGCCAGTTGGTCGTGGGCCAGGCGCAGGCGGTCCTCGGCGGCCTTGCGCTCGGTGATGTCGACGGCGATGCCCAGGTAGCCGCTGACCTGGCCGGCCTCGTCGCGCATGGCGGTGACCACCAGGCTCATCGGCACGCGGCTGCCGTCCTTGCGCAGGTAGGTCCATTCGCGGGTCTCGGCGCCTTCGTCCTCGGCCTTCTGCACCAGGGCGCGGAAGCCCGGCACCGGGCGGCCGTATTCCTCGCCCAGCTGGGCGGCGCGCGTGGCCACCTCGTCCTCCGGGTGCAGGCGTTGCGGGGTGGCCTGGCCGACCAGTTCCTCGGCGCGGTAGCCCAGCAGGCGCTCGGCGCCGCGGTTGAAGATGCGGATGATGCCGCCGGCGTCGGTGGCGATGATCGACACCTCCGAGGCCGAGTGCAGCACGCCGGTCAGCAGGCGGTTGGCCGCGGCGAGTTCGGCGGTGCGCTCGGCCACCTGGCGTTCCAGGCCGCTGTTGAGTTCGTGGATGCGCGCTTCGGCGGCCTTCTGCGCGGAGATGTCGCGCACCGTGGTCGAGGTGCCCACCACTTCGCCATGGGGGCCGCGGATGGGCGAGGCGCTCAGCGACACGTCGATCAGCCGGCCGTCCTTGTGCCGGCGCTGGGTGTCGAAGGGCGGCAGGCGCTCGCCCTGGGCCACGCGGCGCAGCAGCGGTTCCTCTTCGGCCACCCGCTCGGCGGGCACCAGCAGGCCGTTGGCCTGGCGCCCGAGGACTTCCTCGGCTGTATAGCCGAGCAGCTTCTGCGCGCCGGCGTTCCAGCTGGTGATCTCTCCCTGCAGGTTCTTGCCGGCGATGGCGTCGGCGGAGGATTCGACGATCGCCGCCAGCCGCGCCTGCTGCTCCAGCACCTGGGCGCGGCGCTGGCGGCTGACCGCGGTGGCCCCGAGCAGGGCGGCCAGCAGCAGGCTGCCCAGGCAGCCGGCGCCGAACACCAGGGGCGGGGAGAGCGGGTGCAGGCGCTGGACGAACGCCGGGTGGGCGCTGAAGTCGATCTGCCAGCGGCGGCCGAACACGTCGCGCTGCAGGCTCTGCGGGTACAGCCGCGGTGCCTTGGAGTCGTCGGCGCTGCTGTAGAAGGTGTCGCCGGGCTCGCCGTCGGTCACGTCGGCGAGCTGGAAGTGCACGGCGGCGTCGTCCAGGCGCAGGTCGTCGAGCACCTCGCCCATCAGCAGCGGCGCGTAGCTCAGGCCGATGGCCTGGGCCTCGCGCTGTTCGATGCTGGCCGGGGTGACGCCGCCGCGGTAGATGGGCAGCAGCATCAGGAAGGACTGCTGGGATGCGCCGGAAGCTTGCACCAGGGTGATGGGCGCGGAGAGCCGCGGCAGCCCGGTGCGCAGCGCCGCCTGGGCGGCCTGCTGGCGGCGCGGCTCGGAGGCCACGTCCAGGCCGATGGCGGCCAGGTTGGGCTGTTCCGGTTCGATGTACTGGATGACGTAGCGCTCGCCGGGGTTGGGCCTCACCTCGTGCACGGCGAAGTCCGGCCGGCCTTCGGCGCGGGCGTTGCGCAGGAAGTCGTCGAGCGCCCCGGCCGGCACCCGGCGGACGAAGCCGAAGCCGCGGGCGCCGGGAAACTCCCGGGCGACGTCGCGGGTCTGGCTGTAGCGGTGGAAGACCTCGCGGCTGATGTGCGCCTCGCCGGCGGTCAGCACCGCGCCGCGGGCGCCGCGCAGGCCGTACTGGTACAGCTCGATGCGCGCCAGCACGGTGTCGGCCAGGCGGTTGGCCTCCTGGGCCACGGCGGCGCGCGCCTGCTGTTCGTTGCCGCGCTGCACCAGGGCGGCGCCGAGGGCCGAGCAGAGCACGCCCAGGGCCAGGACGGCCCAGGACCAGCGGTTGAACCTGAGGTTGCCCGGTGTCGTCTTCACCCGATCCTTCCCGTTGCGGTGGTGCCCGTGGCACGGAGGTTCATGCTTGCAGGCCGTCGGCTAGCAGGCGGCTCATGTCGTCGCGGGGCACCGGGCGGCAGTAGAGGTAGCCCTGCATCACCGGGCAGCCCAGCGCCGCCAGCGCGCTTTCCTGGTTCGGGCATTCCACCCCTTCGGCCACCAGCTCCAGGCCCAGGGCCTGGGCGAGCTTGATGATGGCCTCGATGATCGCCGCGTCGCTGCGGTCCTGGAGCATGTCGCGGACGAAGCTCTGGTCGATCTTCAACACGTCCACCGGGAAGCGCTTGAGGTAGGCCAGGCTGGAGTAGCCGGTGCCGAAGTCGTCGATGGCGATGCGCACCCCCAGTTCGCGCAGCGCCGCCAGGGTCTGGCGCGAGGCGTAGCGGTCGCTGGCCAGCACGCCCTCGGTGATCTCCAGTTCCAGGTTGCCCGGCTGCATGCCGGTCTGGGCGAGGATCTCGGCCACCTGGTCGACGAAGCTCTCGCTGCGGAACTGCACCGCCGAGATGTTCACGCTGACCGTCAGCGCGTGCCCGGCATCGTTCCAGGCGCGGGCGTCCTGGCAGGCGCGCAGGAGGATCTGCTGGCCGATGGGCACGATCAGCCCGGTTTCCTCGGCCAGCGGGATGAACTCCGCCGGCGGCACCAGGCGGCCCTCGCCGTCGCGCCAGCGGATCAGCGCCTCGACGCCGACGATGGCGCGCGTGGCGGCGTGCACCTTGGCCTGGTAGAACACCTCGAACACACCCAGCTCCAGGGCCAGGCGCATGTGCCGTTCGAGCAGGTGGCGGGCGCGCATGCGCGCCTCGATGTCCGCCGAGAAGAAGCTGTAGCCGTTGCGCCCGGCGGCCTTGGCCTGGTACATGGCGGCGTCGGCGTGGCGGTAGAGGTCCTCGGCGCCGTCGCTGTCGTCGGGGTAGAGGCTGATGCCGATGCTGGCGGTGAGGTGGTAGCTGGTGCCGCGGATGACGTAGGGCTCGCCCAGGGCCGCCTGCACCCTCGCGGCGAAGTCGCCGATGGACTCCAGGCTGTGCACCTCCGGCAGCAGCACGGCGAACTCGTCGCCGCCCGGCCGGCACACGGTGTCCATGGCCCGGCACTGGCGGCTGAGGCGCAGGGCGGTCTCCTGCAGGATGGCGTCGCCCAGGGAGTGGCCCTCGGCGTCGTTGACCGCCTTGAAGTTGTCCAGGTCCAGCAGCAACAGGCCGACGCGCTGCTGGTTGCGCCGCGCGCCCTCGATGGCCTGGGCCATGCGGTCGGCGAGCAGGGCGCGGTTGGGCAGGTTGGTCAGCGGGTCCTGGTTGGCGAGGATCTTCGCCATGTGCCGCAGGCGCGCGTGGGTGCGGATGCGCGCGCGGGCCACCGGCAGGTTCATCGGCTTGGTGATGAAGTCCACGCCGCCCATCTGCAGGGCGCGCAGCTCGTGGGCCACCTGGTCGTAGGCGGTGACGAAGATCACCGCGGCGTCGTTGAGCTTGGCGTCGGCCATCAGCGCCTGGCACACCTCGAAGCCGTCCATCCCGGGCATCTCGATGTCCAGCAGGACCACGTCCGGGCGGATGCGCCGGGCCAGTTCCAGGGCCTGGCGGCCGTCCGAGGCGAAGTGCGTCACGCCCAGCCCCCTGGCCGCCTCGCCCAGCAGCTGTATGTCGCTGACCTGGTCGTCGACGATCAGGATGACCGAGTCGAAGTTACGCGGATCTTCCGGCATTCCATTGCTCCAGCGGAACACTTCTGTAGGAGAATTCTGGCATGAGGCTAGCCTAGATCACGAGAGCCTACCTCTACATGATGGCGAATTGGCATGTTTTCTCGGGATTGCCGTGCGGGTAGCGGCCGATGAGCTGTGTCTGTCAGCTGATGGGCTGTCATGACGCCAGAACGCCATTATGGATAGACTCGAAACGACGGCCGACTTTCCCGGCGGTTCCCTGGGTGCCTGAGCGAGCAGTGTGCAGATGCAGTCCGTGAGTACGGGATACGCGATGGAGAGTATGGGCGAGCGCCACCATGCCGGGCTGTTGCGCCTGGCGTTGGGCCACCTGGCCCTGGATGCGGCGGCGCTGACGCGCGATGACGGCGGCGCCTGGCGGCTGTGCGCCTGCCTTGGCCTGGGCGCCGAGGACAGGGCCTGGCTGGAACGCCCGGGCGGGCCCCCCGACGACGGCGCGGCGGCGCTGGCCGCGCGCTGGGCGTTCCAGCACGTGTGCCCGCTGCGCTCGGCCGACGGCCTGTCGCTGGGGCAGCTCTGGCTGCTGGGCGAGCGCCCGCGCGAGCTGGACGCTCCCCAGGCCGAGGCCCTGGCCGAATACGCCGGCCTGGCCGCCGCGCTGCTGGAACTGGAGCGCGGCGCCGAGCGCACCCGCATCACCGAGCGGCGCCTGGCGCTGGCGGTGGAGGGCAGCGGCACGGGCATCTGGGACCGCCACGTGCCCAGCGGCGTCATCCATTACTCCTCCGGCTGGAAGGCCCTGCTGGGCTACACCGAGGACGAGATCGGCGAGCGCATCGAGGAAAGCTACGCCCGCGTGCACCCGGACGACCTGGCCTACGTCAGGGCGACCATGGAGGCGCACTTCGCCGGGCAGACCGCGGCCTACGAGGTGGAGCACCGCATCCGCCGCAAGGACGGCAGCTACATGTGGGTGTGCAGCCGCGGCAAGGTGGTCGAGCGCGACGAGCAGGGGCGGGCGCTGCGCATGCTCGGCACCACCACCGACATCACCGCCCAGCGCGTGCTGGCCGAGAAGCTGCGGCAGAACCTCGAACTGCTCACCGACCTGACCAACGAGATTCCCGGCATGGTCTTCCAGTACCGCCGCCTGCCCGACGGCTCGGCGCGCTTCCCCTACGTCAGCGCCGGCAGCCGGGAAATCTACGGCATGGCCCCGGAGGAACTGGCCGACGGCCCTACCGAGCGCATCCGCGCGATCATCCACGACGAGGACATGCCGCGCTACCTGGCCGCGCTGGAAGCCTCGGCGCGGACCCTGGTGCCCTGGGAGCTGGAGTACCGCGTGCAGCTGCCGGAGCAGGGCGTGCGCTGGCGCCAGGGCCACGCCCACCCGCGCCGCCAGGCCGACGGCAGCGTGCTCTGGCACGGCTTCATCACCGACATCACCGAGCGCAAGCGCATCGAGGCCGAGCTGCAGGTGCTGGCCACCACCGACTTCCTCACCCAGTTGCCCAACCGGCGCTGCTTCATGCACCAGCTGCAGGCCGAGCTGGGCCGCGTGCAGCGCGGCGGCGAGCGCAGCGCCGCGGTGCTGATGTGCGACCTGGACCACTTCAAGGCGATCAACGACCGCTGGGGCCACGCGGTGGGCGACCTGGCCCTGCGCCATTTCGCCGACGTCCTCGCCGGCCTGGTGCGGCGCAGCGACTGCGTCGGGCGCATGGGCGGCGAGGAGTTCGCCGTGCTGCTCAGCGACGCCAGCCGCGACAACGCCGTGGCCTTCGCCCAGCGCCTGCAGGAGCACCTGGCGCAGACCCCGCTGGTGCACGCCGGCGAGCGCATCCCGCTGACGCTGAGCATCGGCGTCGCCGACATGCTCGCCGGCGACGCCACGGCCGAGGCGGTGCTGTCGCGCAGCGACCTGGCGCTGTACCGCGCCAAGCAGGCCGGGCGCAACCGCATCGAGTACCTCTGAACGGGCCGGATGGCCTGCCTTGGGCTATGGTGCAGGGAGCACCGCCCAAGGGAGGCCACCGTGAACCCGCAAGTCGAAGTGCAGGTCGCCGGCCCGGACGAGGAGCCGCTGCTGGCGGCCATGCTGCCGGGTTACCTGCGCGAGCTCGGCGTCGAGTCGGACCTGTACCCGTACCTGGCGCTGTACTGGCTGGAGTCCGGGCGCCGGCCCTACCTGATCCGCGTCGGCGGCCAGGTGGCCGGCTTCGCCCTGGTGCGCGCCCTGGAGCGGCCGGGGCTGCACGAACTGGCCGAGTTCTACGTCGGCCAGGCGTTCCGCCGCCAGGGCGTGGGTCGCGCCGCGGCCTGGGCGTTGTTCGAAGGGCAGCCCGGCGACTGGCAGCTCAACGTGCTGACCGGCAACTGCGACGCCCTGGCGTTCTGGCTGCGGGTGGTGCCGCGCGGCACCGTGCCGCTGCCGGTGGACGATCCCGAGGCCTGGCCGCACTTGCGCTTTCGCTTTCACGTCGGCTGACCCTTGCCAGGCGCCGCCGCGCCGGGCAGATTGGCGCCCGCATTCATTTCCCCAGCCCTGGAGCCCTTCATGCCGCACTTCACCGCCACTGTCACCGTCAGCGCCGAGCACCGGGGGCGCGAAACCGAGGCCGTGGACAATCCGGCCATTGCTGTCGAGCTGCGTACTCTGGAGCCGGGGGTGATGGAGCTGGTGTTCCAGGGGCAGCTGGATGCGCCGGAGGAGCCGAGTCACGTTTGCGTGAGTCTGGACAACGGCCTCAACTACTACGGGCCGATCACTGGCGGCAGTGCGGACGAGAAGGGTGGGCGGATCAGTTTCGAATGCGACATGGTTGAGCCCGAACTGCTGGTCTGATCGCCCGGCCCCTGTAGGAGCGAGCTTGCTCGCGAACGGAGTTTCCTGGCGGAGTAGATGCTGGGTTCAAGAGCGCCCTCTCCCCAACCCTCTCCCTGAAGGGAGAGGGGGCTGTCCTGAGCGGCTTGTCGGTCAGGCGCCATCCTCACACCTTCGTCATTCCCGCGAACGCGGGAACCCAGTGGCTTGGGGGCTTGGTGTAGCGCGCCGCACCGAGTCTGCGGAGGTTTTTTGTTTCGCCCCCTCGGGCGAGTCCCTTTTGTCAAACGGTGGAAGGCCACCCCCGCAAAAAGGAACCAAAAAGGCTTGCCCCAACATACGGGCCCGACAAAGCCGGGCTACCCTCACGAACTCCCCCGCCACGGAGGCCCGCCCCGAGGGTACGTCCCTGTAGCCCGCGGGGCTCTCGCGACATCCATGTCGCATGACCTCCTGAGCGGGGGTTTCGTTCGGCCTGCTGAAGGGGCGTTTCGGAGTGCGTGGAGGTTTCTCTGGAAATCCGAATCGCGGACAGAGTCCGCTCCTACAGTTACAGGGAAGCACGGGCGTAGGAGCGGACTCCGTCCGCGATTGGACTCAACGCCCCCGCTGGACATCCCGGTGGCACGAATGGCCCCCTCTCCCGCTTGCGGGAGAGGGCTGGGGTGAGGGCGCTCTTAACCCCAGGTGCATAGGGCTCCGGTGCCTCCGACGAACGGCCGAAAAACCGTCGCGCGCACCGAATAACGCCCCACCCTGGGGTGTTCACTCCTGGCCACCCCCGCCGTCGCCAGGAGATTCCGCCATGACCCCGCGCCCCGCCGTCCACCTCCCGTCGCTGCTGTTGCTGGCCTGCCTGGGCGTCGTGCTTTCCGGCGGCCCGCTGCGGGCCGACGGTGGCGGCGGCAACGATGACGACCGCTCCCAGGCCGCGCCCGACTGCCCGGCCGGACAGGTCCGCGAGCGCGCCGAGCAGCGCTGCGTCGAGCAGACCAGCGCCAGCCTGGGCGACGCCGACCGCACCGCCTACGCCTACCGCCTGGCCAAGGCCGGGCGTTACCAGGAGGCCCTGGCGCTGCTGGACAGCCTGCGCCAGCCGAACACCGCCGAGGCGCTCAACTACCGCGGCTATGCCACGCGCAAGCTGGGTCGCGTGGATGAAGGCATCGGCTACTATCTGCAATCAGTACGCCTCGATCCGCAGTACGCCAAGGTGCGCGAGTACCTGGGCGAAGCCTACGTGACCCAGGGGCGCCTGGACCTGGCCCGCGAGCAGTTGCGCAGCATCCAGGGGCTCTGCAGCACGGGCTGCGAGGAATACCGTGACCTGGCGCAGGCGATAGCCGCGTCCGCGACCCTATGAACGAGCGCAGCCAGACGCTGTGCCCGCCGGCATGGGAGCACCCGCGGACCCCGGCCGTGGTGCCCGAGCGTCATCCACCCGGCCCGCCGTCGCGGCGGCCGCGCAGCCCAGCGGAGGCGGCTATCGCACAACCTGCGGATATTCGCGCCGAGATCGGCCAGTACCTGGCGCGCCTGTGGCGCTACGCCATGGTCCTGGCGCACCAGCCCCACGTCGCCGACGACCTGGTGCAGGCCACCTGCGTGAGGGCGCTGGAACGCGCCGCCCAGTTCAGCGCCGGTAGCCGCCTGGACCGCTGGCTGTTCTCCATCCTGCGCTCCATCTGGCTCAACGAGGTGCGCGCGCGGCGGGTGCGCAGCGGCCACGGGGTGGTGGACGCGGAAAGCGAACTGGTGTTCGACGGCGAGCGCCAGGCCCAGGCCGAGGTGCTCGCCAGTCAGGTGCTGCGGCGCGTGGCGGCGCTGCCGGAGGCACAGCGCGAGACGCTGTTCCTGGCCTATGTCGAGGGCCTCAGCTACCGCGAGGTGGCGGACATCCTCGGGGTGCCGGTGGGCACGGTGATGAGCCGCCTGGCGGCGGCCCGCTTGAAACTGGCCGAAGCCGCGGCGCCGGACGACGCGGAAGCGGCCAGGGGAGGACGGCGATGAACGAACATGGCACAGGCCCGCGGGTTTCCGACGAGACCCTGGTCGCCTTCATCGACGGCGAGCTGGACGCCGCGCAGGCCCGCGAAGTGGAGGCGCGGATCGCCGCCGACGCCGAACTGGCCCAGCGTTTCGACACTCTCTGCCGCGGCGGCCAGGGCCTGGGCGAGGCCTTCGACGCGCTGCTCGACCAAGCCCCGCTGCAGCGCCTGGGCGCCGGCCTGGCCAGCCTGCCGCTGGCGCAACCGCGGGCGCCGCGCCGGCGTGGCCTGGCCCTGGCCGCGGCGGCCTGCCTGGTGCTGGGCATGGCCCTGGACCGCCTGCTGCTCGGCGGCCTGCCGCTGCACCACGAAGAGGACTTCAACTGGCGCCAGCGGGTGGCCGACTACATGTCGCTGTACACCGTGCAGACCCTCGACCACCTGCCGGGCGATGTGGCCATCCACCAGGCCCAGCTGGCCACGGTGGGCGAGCGCCTGGGCCTGGCCCTGCCGGCGCCGGACCTGGCCCTGGAAGGCGCCCAGCTGCGCCGCGCGCAGATCCTCGAATACGACGGCATCCCCATCGCCCAGCTCACCTACCTGGACGCGCGCTACGGCCCCATGGCGCTGTGCATCACCCGCAGCGACGGCCGCGCCGCCGCGCCGCAGCAGGAGCGCCGCGAGGGCATGAACCTGGTGTACTGGCAGGACGCCGGCCACGCCTACCTGCTGATCGGCCACAACCCGCCGCAGGACCTGCAGTCCATGGCCGCCGGCCTGCGCCAGCGCCTGGGAGGCGGGGGTGGGGTGTGAAAGCCTGGCTGGTGGGGCTGCTGCTGGTCGCCGCCGCGTCGTTGCAGGCGGCGCCCCAGGAACACTGGCGCCTGGCCCGTGACGAGGATGGCATCCGCGTCTACCTGACCGCGGTGCCCGGCTCGCGCTACCAGAGCTACCGCGGCGTGGCCGACATGCGCGCCGACGTGGCCACCCTGGCCGACCTGCAGGAGAACCTGCGGGTGGCCTGCAAGTGGCTGTACGCCTGCGCCGAACTGCGCCTGCTGAAGGCCAGCGGCGACGACGTGTGGCTGTACATGAGCACCCAACTGCCCTGGCCGGTGCAGCCGCGCGATATGGTGCTGCTGGTGACCACCCGGCGCACTGCCGATGGTGGCCTGCTGCGGGATATCCGCGCGTTGCCGGACTACCTGCCGGTGGTGCCGGGGCAGATTCGCGTGCGTGAGTTGAGCGGTATCTGGAGCCTGGCGCCGTTGGGGGATGGGCGTACAAGGGTGACTTACCAGATGCGTGCGGAGCCTGGCGGGAGTGTGCCGTCCTGGTTGGCGGATAGTTTTGTTGTCGATGCGCCGTTGGATACCCTGAGGACCCTGCGGGCGGTGGCGGAACGGCAGGCGCCGCGGCGGCCGTAGTTTTTAGCTTTGGCTTTTCGTAGGAGCGAGCTTGCTCGCGAATGGGGAGCTGTTCGTGCCACCGGAGCATCCGGCGTGGCCAGTGAGTCCAATCGCGGACGGAGTCCGCTCCTACGCCCGTGCTTCCCGCAACTGTCTACCGGCTGCGCCGAGGTGCTTTTCGTAGGATGGGTTGAGCTTGCGATACCCATGCTGCCGGGGTGATGGGTATCGCTCCGCTCAACGCCATCCTACGAAAAGCCGTGCTTCCTGGAACCGTAGGAGCGGACTCTATCCGCCCTACGATGAAACATCCGATCAGGATGACCCCGAACTCCCCATTCACTCCGAACGGCTCCCTCTCCCTCCGGGAGAGGGCTGGGGTGAGGGGGCTCTGCACGAACGCAAAAAAAGACCGGCCCTAGGGCCGGTCGAGGGTGACACCGGAGTAGGAGAGATCAACCGCGCTTGAGCACCAACGTCAGGATGTCGTAGCTGGCCACCAGCTCGCCGTTCTGGTTGGTGACTTCCACGTCCCAGGCGACCACGCCTTGCGGCTCGCCTTTGGGGCTCTTCTTGCCCTGGTCGATCTTGCGCTTGCAGGTCAGGCGGGCCTGAATGGTGTCGCCGATGCCCACCGGGTTGATGAAACGCAGGGTGTCCAGGCCGTAGTTGGCCAGCACCGGGCCGACGCCGGGGGAGACGAACAGACCGGCGGCCGCCGAGAGCACGAAGTAGCCGTGGGCGATGCGCTTGCCGAACTGCGAGTCCTTGGCCGCCAGCTCGTCGAAGTGCATGTAGAAGTGATCGCCCGACAGGCAGCCGAAGTTCACCAGGTCGGCCTCGGTGACGGTGCGCCGGTGGGTCAGCAGCGATTCGCCGATCTTCAGCTCGTCGAAGTAGCGGCGGAACGGGTGCACGTCGGTCTCGTAGACCTGGGCGCCGCGCACGTATTCGCCGGTGACCGCCATCAGCATGGTCGGCGAGCCCTGTACCGCGGTGCGCTGCAGGTAGTGCTTGACCGCGCGCACGCCGCCCAGCTCTTCGCCGCCGCCGGCGCGGCCCGGGCCGCCGTGCTTGAGCACCGGCAGCGGCGAGCCGTGGCCGGTGGATTCGGCCGCCGACTCGCGGTCGAGGATGTGCAGGCGGCCGTGCAGGGCGCCCATCACCGGCACCACCTTGGCCGCGACCTGCGGATCACGGGTGATCAGGCTGGCCACCAGGCTGCCCTTGCCGCGGGCGGCCAGGGCGATGGCTTCGTCGAGGTCGTCGTAGGCCATCAGGGTGCTGACCGGACCGAAGGCCTCGATGTCGTGGGCGCCACCTTCGGCGTGCGGGTCGCGGCTGCGCAGCAGGGTCGGGGCGAAGAACGCGCCTTCGCCGACACCTTCGCCGCGCGGGGCGAAGCCGTCCTTCGCGCCGAAGACCAACTCGCTGGATTTCAGCAGCGCTTCCACGCGCTCGGCCACGTCGGCCTGCTGGGCGTGGGAGGCGAGGGCGCCCATCTTCACGCCTTCCACCGACGGGTCGCCGACCACGACTTTGGCCAGGCGTTCGCGCAGGCGTTCGGCCACGGCGTCGATGTGCTTGGCGGGGACGATGGCGCGGCGGATGGCGGTGCATTTCTGCCCGGCCTTGGCGGTCATCTCGCGAGCCACTTCCTTGACGAAGAGGTCGAATTCCTCGTCGACCGGGGTGACGTCCGGGGCCAGGATGGCGCAGTTCAGCGAGTCGGCCTCGGCGTTGAAGGGCACCGAGTTGCGGATCAGGTTGGGGTTCACCCGCAGCTTGGCGGCGGTGTCGGCGGAGCCTGTGAAGGTGACGATGTCCTGGCCCTGCAGGCGGTCGAGCAGGTCGCCCGTGCCGCCGATGATCAGCTGCAGGCTGCCGGCCGGCAGCAGGCCGGATTCGTGCATCAGGCGCACGGCGGCTTCGGTCACGTAGCTGGTGGCGGTGGCCGGCTTGACGATGCAGGGCATGCCCGCCAGGAAGCTGGGCGCGAACTTTTCCAGCATGCCCCAGATGGGGAAGTTGAAGGCGTTGATGTGCACGGCGATGCCGCCGCGCGGCACCAGGATGTGGCTGCCGGCGAACTTGCCTGTCTTGCCCAGGGGCATGGCCGGGCCTTCGTGGACCACGTTGCCCGAGGGCAGCTCGCGGCCGCCGACGCCGGCGTAGGCGAACAGGGTGCCGGCGCCGCCTTCGATGTCGATCCAGCTGTCGGCGCGGGTGGCGCCGGTGTGGCGGGAAATCTCGTAGAGCTGTTCCTTGCGCTCGGTCAGGTACAGGGCCAGGGCCTTCAGGCACTGGGCGCGCTGCTGGAAGTCCATGGCCATGAGTGCGGTCAGGCCGCTCTGGCGGGCGTGGGCCACGGCTTCGGCGAAGTCCGGGGCCTCTTCGTGGGTGCGTGCCACGAGCTGGCCGTTCAGTGCGCTACGCAGCGCCTGGGCGCCATGCTGGCCGATCCAGCGGCCGCCGATGAAACTCTGCAGGGTGGGCTCTTGGGCCATCACTCTATCCTCCAAAAGGTACGCAAGGGTTCCGGCCGCGGCCGGTGACCGCCGTAGCCGGGTGGGCTGCGGCGGCGCGTTGGAACGGTGGCGGGGAAAGGCCGCCGGGTCAGGGACGCCAGGGGCCTTTTGGGCCCGGGGCGGTGAAACCTGGCTCTTTGTAGGAGCGGGCCCTGCCCGCGATTCGCGCGCAGGGCGCGCTCCTACATGGAGACCGCGTAGGATGGGTTGAGCGAAGCGATACCCATCATCGTGGCCTACGAAGAGCAGTCAGAGCTGGTCGAAGTCGAGGACCACCTTGTCGCTCAGCGGGAAGGCCTGGCAGCTGAGCACGTAGCCGGCCGCCACTTCGTAGTCTTCCAGGGCGAAGTTGCTGTCCATCTCCACTTCGCCTTCGATCACCTTGCACTTGCAGGTCGAGCACACGCCGGCCTTGCAGGAGTAGGGCAGCTCGGCGCCCTGGGCGTTGCCGGCGTCGAGCACGCTGACGCTGTTGCGCGCCAGTTCGAAGGAGAGTTCGCGGCCGTCGCTGATCACTGTGACCTGGCTCTTGCCGCTGTCGGTCGCGGCGGCGGCCTGGCGGGCTTCGCGCTTGCTCTCGCTGCCGGCGGCGGCGAACAGCTCGAAGTGGATGCGCTCGGCCGGCATGCCATTGGCCCTGAGTTGGTCGCGCACGGTCTCGGTCATCGCCTGCGGGCCGCAGATGAAGGCGGCGTCGAGGTGCTTCACGTCCAGCCAGCGGCTGAACAGCTGGCCGCACTTGTCGGCGTCGATGCGGCCGTTGTAGAGGTCCACGTCCTGCTGTTCGCGGCTGAACACGAAGATCAGGTTGAGGCGCTGCAGGTAGCGGTTCTTCAGGTCTTCCAGCTGCTCGCGGAACATCGCGGCGTTGCTGGAGCGGTTGCCGTAGAGCACGGTGACGCGGCTGTGCGGCTCGGCTTCCAGGGTGGTCTTGACGATCGACAGGATCGGCGTGATGCCGCTGCCGGCGGCCACCGCCAGGTAGTTGCCGTGGCGCGCCGCATCCAGCTGCACGTTGAAGTGGCCGGCCGGCGGCATCACTTCCAGGCTGGCGCCGGCCTTCAGCGCCTCGTTGGCGTAGGCCGAGAAGCGCCCGCCGGGCACGCGCTTGATCGCCACGCGCAGCTCGCCGTCGTTGACGCCGCTGCAGATGGAGTAGGAGCGGCGCACCTCCTCGCCGTCCAGCTGGGCGCGCACCACCAGGTGCTGGCCCTGCTCGAAGCGGAAGCTGTCCTGCAGGTCCTGGGGGACGTCGAAGGCGATGGACACGGCGTCGCGGGTCTCCGGGCGCACTTCGCGGATCTTCAGGCTGTGGAATTTGCTCATTGTTCTTCTCCGGCGGCGGCGCCGCTCAGATGCACTTGAAATAGTCGAAGGGTTCGCGGCAATCGACGCAGCGGTACAGCGCCTTGCAGGCCGTGGAGCCGAACTGGCTGAGCTGCTCGGTGTGCAGGCTGCCGCACTGCGGGCAGCGCACTTCCGGCGTCTCGCCGAGCAGGCTGCGCTTGCTGGTGCTGCCGGCCGGCGGGGCGATGCCGTATTCGCGCAGCGCCTGGCGGCCGGCGTCGCTGATCCAGTCGGTGGTCCAGGCCGGGTCCAGGCGCCGTTCCAGTTGCGGCGCGGCGAAGCCGGCGTGTTCCAGGGCGTGCTGGATGTCCTGCTCGATGACCTCGGTGGCCGGGCAGCCGGAGTAGGTGGGGGTGACCACTACGTGCAGGTGCCCGCCGTGCCAGTCCAGGCCGCGGACGATGCCCAGGTCGACCACGCTGACCACTGGCACTTCCGGGTCCATCACCTGGCCCAGCACGTTCCAGGCATGGCTGAGGTCGTCGGCGGAACCTGCGCGCGCGCCGCGGTCGCTGGCGATCAGCTCACCAGGTCGCATCGGGGTAGGCCCGCTGGAGGAACTGCATCTCGGCCAGGAGGATGCCCAGGTGCTCGGTGTGCAGGCCGCGGCGGCCGCTGAGGTAGAAGTTCACCGCGGGCTCGGGCAGCGGCAGGGTGGCGCTGGCGAAGATGTCGGCGACCTTGGCGCGCCAGGCGGCGGCCAGCTCTTCCGGGTTGGGCGCCACGCCTTCGGCGAACAGGCGCTGTTCCACTTCGTCGGCGTTGGTCATCTCGACGGTGAAGCGCCAGACCTGCGGAATCGCCGCCAGCATGCGCGCGTGGCTTTCCTCGGTGCCGTCGCCCAGGCGCTCGATCCACTCGCCGGAGCGGCGCAGATGGTAGGTGACCTCCTTCAGGCCCTTGGCGGCGATGGCGGCGATGCGCGCGTCGCTGGAATCGCTGAGGGCGCGCAGCACGTGGAAGTGCCAGGCGTCGTAGAGGAACTGCTTGGCCATGGTCACGGCGAAGTCGCCGTTGGGCTGCTCGACCAGCAGCAGGTTGCGGAAGGCGCGCTCGTCGCGGCGGAACGCCAGGTGGTCGGCGTCGCGGCCGTCGTCCAGCAGCTCGGCTGCGTACTCGTACCAGTTGCGTGCCTGGCCAACCAGGTCGAGGCCGACGTTCATCAGCGCCAGTTCTTCTTCCAGGGCCGGGGCGCGGCCGCACCATTCGCACAGGCGCTGGCCCTGGATCAGGGCGCTGTCAGCGAGGCGCAGCAGGTATTCGATCTTGTCGTTATGCGGGTTCATGCACGCGATCTCACATGTGGCCGACTTCGGGCGGCAGCTCGTAGAAGCTGGCGTGGCGGTAGACCTTGTCCTGCGCCGGGTCGAACAGCGGGTCCTTCTCGTCGGGCGAGGAGGCGGTGATCAGCGCCGAGGGCACCACCCACAGGCTCACGCCTTCGTTGCGGCGGGTGTACAGCTCGCGGGCGTTCTCGATGGCCATCGCGGCATCGGCGGCATGCACGCTGCCGACGTGCTTGTGGTTGAGGCCGTGCTTGCTGCGCACGAAGACTTCAAAAAGGGTCCATTCGCTCATGGTGTTCTCCTCGCGGCTCAGGCGGCGTCGCGTTTGCGTTGTTGTTTTTTACGGGCATGGGCGACCGCGGCTTCGCGGACCCAGGCGCCGCTCTCGATGGCGTTGCGGCGGGTGGCGACGCGCTCGGCGTTGCACGGGCCGTTGCCCTTGAGCACTTCGTAGAATTCTTCCCACTGGATGTCGCCGAAGTCGTAGTGGCCGCGTTCCTCGTTCCACTTCAGGTGCGGGTCCGGGGCGGTGCAGCCGAGCAGTTCCAGCTGCGGCACGGTCTGGTCGATGAAGCGCTGGCGCAGTTCGTCGTTGCTCTGCCGCTTGATCTTCCAGGCCATCGACTGGGCGCTGTTGGGCGAGTGCTCGTCGCTGGGGCCGAACATCATCAGCGCCGGCCACCAGAGGCGGTCGATGGCGTCCTGGACCATGTCCTTCTGCGCCTGGGTGCCGTGGCGCATCATGGTCAGGAGGATTTCGTAGCCCTGGCGCTGGTGGAAGCTTTCTTCCTTGCAGATGCGGATCATCGCGCGCGAATAGGGGCCGTAGGAGGTGCGCTGCAGCACCACCTGGTTGACGATGGCGGCGCCGTCCACCAGCCAGCCCACCGCGCCCATGTCGGCCCAGTTCAGCGTCGGGTAGTTGAAGATGCTGGAGTACTTGGCGCGGCCGGAGTGCAGCTTGGCGACTTCCTCGTCGCGGTCGGCGCCGAGGGTTTCCATGGCGCTGTACAGGTACAGGCCGTGGCCGGCTTCGTCCTGGATCTTCGCCATCAGCTGCAGCTTGCGCTTGAGCGTCGGCGCGCGGGTCACCCAGTTGCCCTCCGGCAGCATGCCGACGATTTCCGAGTGGGCGTGCTGGGAAATCTGGCGGATCAGGGTCTGGCGGTAGGCGTCGGGCATCCAGTTCTTCGCCTCGATCTTGATCTCGGCGTCGATCTTCTCCTGGAAGGCACGCTCCTCGGGGGACATGTCCTCGAGCGACTTGACGCGCTTGACGCCAGTCTCGACCAGTTGTGCATACATGCTGTGTCTCCAGCCTTTGTTCTGTTGTGGGGAGGCCTTGGCCATGGCGCTATTTTTAAATGATACAGAAAGCAATGTCTAACACTAAATAGTGTGTCGTATGTGTTTTTTGTATCGCTTTGGGGGTAGGCGGGGGTGGGCGTTGGGCGCCAGTGGAAGACTTGTGGTGAATGGCTGCTGGAATTCGCAGCTATCTGGCGGTGAACGTGATGATAAAGGAGGGTTTGGATCAGGCGGATGATCGCGGCTCCGGCGCGATACCGGAGTGACGAATGGAGGGGTTAAAGCGATACGTAAAATTAGAGTGTGGCTGGTGTACGTGTTTCTGATGTGGCGCCCGCCGGGGCGGGCGCCGGTATCGGTTCAGGCGTCGACGATCACCTGGAAGCCGCCGAAGATCATGCGCTGGCCGTCGAAGGGCATGGACTGGAAGTTGTCCTTCAGGCGTGGGTCCTCCATGACCTTCTTCATCCCGGCGTCGCGTACCTCGCGGGACGGCCAGGTGATCCAGGAGAACACCACGGCCTCGTCCTCCTTGCGTTTCACGGCCATGGGGAAGGAGGTCACCTTGCCTTCGGGGACGTCGTCGCCCCAGCACTCGACCACGCTGAGCGCGCCGTGTTCCTTGAAGACCACCGCCGCCTTGCGGGCCAGCTCGGTGTAGGCCTCGCGGTTGGCGGTGGGGACGGGGACGATGAAGCCGTCGATGTAGTTCATGGTGGGGCTCCCTTTGCTGTTTGAGGGGGGAGTGGGTCTCCCGTGGGGGTCGATTGCTAGTCGTTCAGGGTGGGGGAGGATCGACAGGGGTGTGGCGGAAGGTGATGGGCGGTCGGGGGGGCTGGGTTTGAGAGCGCCCTCTCCCTAACCCTCTCCCTGAAGGGAGAGGGGACTGTCCTCTGCCTGCTGAAGCATCCGAGTACTCCTGCGGTTCCCGGCTGACGCTTGACTTCCCGTCCACGCCGAACGGCTCCCTCTCCCTTCAGGGAGAGGGTTAGGGAGAGGGAGCGGAGGTCCGCTTGACGATGAAGCCAAGCCTTACCTTTCAATGCCGACTGGCCACAGCCGCCCCAATCCCCGTCATCGACCGGATGAACTGCCCCAGGTACCGCCCACGCTCCGCCTCCGCCCTCGCCGAACGGTCGCTCACCGAGAACCCCCAGGCCGCCAGGAAGGCCGCGCTCATGGAGAACAGCGCCGGGTTGCTGTAGGGGAACACCGCCTCGGCGTTGCCCAGCACCGCCACCCACACCGGCGGGCCGAGCACCAGCAGGGCGATGGCGGTGAGCAGGCCGGCCAGGCTGCCGGCCACCGCGCCGCGGGTGGTCAGGCCGCGCCAGAACATCGAGAGGAACAGCACCGGGAAGTTCACCGAGGCGGCGATGGCCAGCACCAGGCCGGAGAGGAAGGCGATGTTCTGCGACTCGAAGAGCACGCCGAGGATCACCGCCAGAACGCCGATGCCCAGGGTGGCCAGGCGCGACACGCGCATTTCCTCGGCCTCGCTGGCCTGGCCCTTGCGCAGCACGCAGGCGTAGAGATCGTGGGACACCGCCGAGGCCGCCGACAGCGCCAGGCCCGCTACCACCGCGAGGATGGTGGCGAAGGTCACCGCGCAGATGAAGCCGAGGAACAGGTTGCCGCCCACGGCCTGGGCCAGGTGCACGGCGACCATGTTGCCGCCGCCGATCAGCGCGCCCTCGGCGGTGCGGAAGGCCGGGTCGTTGCCGACCATGACGATGGCACCGAAGCCCACGGCGATCAGCAGCAGGTAGAAGTAGCCGATGAAGCCGGTGGCGTAGAACACGCTCTTGCGCGCCTCGCGGGCGTCGCTGACGGTGAAGAAGCGCATCAGGATGTGCGGCAGGCCGGCGGTGCCGAACATCATGCCCAGGGCCAGGGAGATGGCGTCCACCGGGTTCGCCAGCAGGCCGCCGGGGGCCATGATCGCCACGCCCTTGGCGTGCACTTCGGTGGCCGCGGCGAACATCGCCTCGCTGCTGAAGCCGAAGTGGCGCAGCACCATGAAGGCCATGAAGCTGGTGCCCGAGAGCAGCAGCACGGCCTTGATGATCTGCACCCAGGTGGTGGCCAGCATGCCGCCGAAGGTCACGTAGCAGACCATCAGTGCGCCCACCACCAGCACCGCCTGCAGGTAGCTCAGGCCGAACAGCAGTTCGATCAGCTTGCCGGCGCCGACCATCTGCGCCACCAGGTACAGCAGCGCCACGATCAGCGTGCCGAGGGCCGCGGTGATGCGGATCGGCGCCTGCTCCAGGCGGTAGGAGACCACGTCGGCGAAGGTGTACTTGCCCAGGTTGCGCAGGCGCTCGGCGATCAGGAAGAGGATGATCGGCCAGCCGGCGAGCACGCCCAGGGCGTAGAGCAGGCCGTCGTAGCCGCTGGCGAACATCATCGCCGAGATGCCCAGGAAGGACGCCGCGGAGATCATGTCGCCGGCGATCGCCAGGCCGTTCTGCATGCCGGTGAGGCCGCCGCCGGCGGTGTAGAAGTCCGCCGCCGAGCGGGTGCGCAGGGCGGCCCAGCGGGTGATGGCCAGGGTGGACAGGACGAAGGCCAGGAACAGGCCGATGGCGTGCCAGTTCAGCGGGCGTTCGGCGCCGGCGGCCAGGGCCGGCTCGGACAGCGCCAGGCCGGCGAGCAGGAACAGGGACTTCATGCCTGGGCCTCCTGCTTGAGCCGGTCGTTCAGCGGGTCCAGCACCTTGTTGGTCTGGTGCACGTAGAGGCCGGTGAGCAGCACCGAGAGCAGGATCAGGCCGACGCCGGCGAGCATACCGACGCTGGTCACCCCGCCGGCGAGCGGGCGGCCCAGCAGGCCGGGGGCGAAGGCCACCAGCAGGACGAAGCCGTAGTAGGCCAGCAGCAGGGTGGCGGTAAGGGACCAGGTGAGGCGTTGCTTGCGGCGGACGAGAAGGAGGAAGTCCGGGTGTTCCCGGAGGCGTTCCAGGGGCAGGGTCATGGCGCGCTCTCTGTTGTTGTGAGGTTGTCGAGGCAGTTTGTTTGATACGTAAATGTATTTTTAGTTTGTAATTGAGTATCGGAATTGATTGTCACCCAGGAGGCACAGGCCGGGGAGGGGGATGCAGGCGAAAGTCGTGTCGGGATGTTGCCGGGAGAGGGCTTTTCGTAGGGGCGAGCTTGCTCGCGAACCGCCCAGCGCAAGAGCGTTCGCGAGCAGGCTCGCTCCTACAGGGTGTGGGGTCGCGTGCCAACGAGAAACTCCCCGTCGCAACCCATCCTACGAAAAGCAACTCGGCGCAATCGCCTGCGGGGAAAATGAAAAACCCCGCCGAGGCGGGGTTTTCGTGGCGCGGGGCGATCAGCCCTGGTTGCGCTTGTCGAACACGTGGCAGGCCTTGCCTTCGGAGCGCTTGAGGCTGTGGAACGGCTGGATCAGGATGCGCGCGCTGATGCCGATGTGCGTCTTGACCTGCTTGCTCAGCTCGTTGGCCACCTGTTTCTGCTGCTCGGCGTCCAGGTGCTGCAGTTCGTGCTTGAGCTCGACGTGCACGTCCATGCTGTCCATGTTGCCGTTGCGATACAGGTGGATTTCGTAGACTTCGGCCAGCTGTTTCACTTTCAGCACCTGCTCCTCGATCTGCGTGGGGAACACGTTCACCCCGCGGATGATCAGCATGTCGTCGCTGCGCCCGGTGATCTTGTCGATGCGCCGCATCGGCCGCGCGGTGCCCGGCAGCAGGCGGGTGAGGTCGCGGGTGCGGTAGCGGATCATCGGCAGCGCTTCCTTGGACAGCGAGGTGAACACCAGCTCGCCGTATTCGCCGTCGGGCAGCACCGCGCCGGTGGCCGGGTCGATGATCTCCGGGTAGAAGTGGTCTTCCCAGACGGTCGGGCCGTCCTTGGTCTCGGCGCATTCCATGGCCACGCCCGGGCCCATGATCTCGGACAGCCCGTAGATGTCCAGGGCGGTGATGCCCAGGCGCTCTTCCACGGCGCGGCGCAGTTCGGCGGTCCACGGCTCGGCGCCGAAGATGCCCAGGCGCAGCTTGAGGCTGTGCGGGTCGATGCCCTGGCGCTCGATCTCGTCGGCCAGGTTGAGCATGTAGGACGGGGTGACCATGATGATGTCCGGCTGGAAGTCGCGAATCAGCTGGACCTGCTTCTCGGTCTGGCCGCCGGACATCGGGATCACCGTGCAACCCAGGCGCTCGGCGCCGTAGTGGGCGCCCAGGCCGCCGGTGAACAGGCCGTAGCCGTAGGACACGTGGACCTTGTCGCCCTTGCGCCCGCCGGCGGCGCGGATCGAGCGCGCCACCACGTTGGCCCAGGTGTCGATGTCGTTCTGCGTGTAGCCGACCACCGTGGGCTTGCCGGTGGTACCGCTGGAGGCGTGCAGGCGCACGATCTCGCTCTGCGGCACGGCGAACATGCCGTAGGGGTAGTTGTCGCGCAGGTCGTTCTTGCCGGTGAAGGGGAACTTCGCCAGGTCGTCGAGGGATTTCAGGTCGTCCGGGTGCACGCCGGCTTCGGCGAAGCGCTTGCGGTACAGCGGGACGTTGTCGTAGGCGTGCTTGAGGCTCCAGCGCAGACGGTCCAGCTGGTGCTGGCGCAGTTCATCGAGGCTGGCGGTCTCCAGCGGGTCGAGCAGGGCACGTTCGGCATCATGGTACATATTCATGGGTTCACTCGATTTGTTCTTGTACGCCAGCCCGCGTGCGGGCTGCGAGTGTCATGGGGGGAGGATACGCCCCCCGCGGAATCCGGTCTTTGCGCTTCTGGCCAGGGTCTTTGGCGTCCCTGCCAGAGTTATTGCGGCAGGCGCTCGATGACCATGGCGATGCCCTGGCCGACGCCGATGCACATGGTGCACAGGGCGTAGCGGCCGCCGCGCTCTTCCAGCTCGTGCAGCGCGGTGGTGACCAGGCGCGCGCCGCTCATGCCCAGCGGGTGGCCCAGGGCGATGGCGCCGCCGTTGGGGTTGACCCGTTCGTCGTCGTCGGCCAGGCCCAGCTCGCGCAGCACGGCCAGGCCCTGGGCGGCGAAGGCTTCGTTGAGTTCGATCACGTCCATGTCGTTGAGGCTCAGGCCGGTCAGCTCCAGCACCTTGCGCGTCGCCGGCACCGGGCCGATGCCCATGATCCGCGGCTCGACGCCGGCCACCGCCATGCCGACCACCCGGCCGCGGGCCTTCAGGCCGTGGCGCTGGGCCGCTTGCGGGCTGGCCAGCAGCAGCGCGCAGGCGCCGTCGTTGACCCCCGAGGCGTTGCCGGCGGTGACGCTGCCTCCCTCGCGGAACGGCGTGCCGAGCCTGGCCAGCTGTTCCAGGGTGGTGTCGCCGCGCGGGTGCTCGTCATGCTCGACCACCTTGGCCGGGCCCTTGCGCTGGGGGATTTCCACCGGGACGATTTCCTTCGCCAGGCGGCCGCGGGCCTGGGCGGCGGCGGCCTTGTGCTGGCTGCGCAGGGCGAAGGCGTCCTGGTCGGCGCGGGAGATGCCGAACTGTTCGGCGACGTTCTCCGCGGTTTCCGGCATGGAGTCGATGCCGAACTGCGCCTTCATCAGCTTGTTGACGAAGCGCCAGCCGATGGTGGTGTCGAAGATCTCCGCGCTGCGGCCGAAGGCCTGCTCGGACTTGCCCATCACGAAGGGCGCGCGGGACATGGATTCGACGCCGCCGGCGAGCATCAGCCCGGCCTCGCCGCAACGCAGGGCGCGGGCGGCGTTGCCGATGGCGTCCAGGCCCGAGCCGCACAGGCGGTTGATGGTGGTGCCGGGCACTTCCTGGGGCAGGCCGGCCAACAGCGAGGCCATGTGCGCGACGTTGCGGTTGTCCTCGCCGGCCTGGTTGGCGCAGCCGAGGATGACGTCGTCGATGGCGCTCCAGTCCAGCTGCGGGTGGCGCTGCACCAGAGCCTTGAGTGGGATGGCGGCGAGGTCGTCGGCGCGCACGCTGCTGAGGGCGCCGGCGTAGCGGCCGATGGGCGTGCGCACCGCGTCGATGATCAGGGCGTCGCTGAGGGTGGCGTTGGTCATTCGGGGGTCTCCTGCGTCAGCACGGTGCCGCGCACTTTGTAGGATTTGCCGTGGAACAGGGCGATCAGCTGTCCGTGCTGGTTTTCGATGCGGACGTCGTAGTTGCCGGTGCGGCCGCTGCGGCTCTGCTCGCTGGCCGTGGCGGTCAGTTCGTCGCCCAGGCGCGCCGGGGCCACGTAGTCGATGCTGCAGCCGATAGCCACGGTGGCCTCGTCATAGCTGTTGCAGGCGAAGGCGAAGGCCGAGTCGGCCAGGGCGAAGAGGAAGCCGCCGTGGCAGGTGCCGTGGCCCTGGATCATGTCCTCGCGCACCGGCATGCTCACCTGCGCGCTGCCGGGGCCGGCGTCGAGCAGGGCGATGCCCAGGCGCTGGGTGGCCAGGTCGCGGCTGAACATGGCGTCGGCGCAGGCGCGGGCCAGTTGTTCGGGGGTGCGCTCAGTCATGCAGGCGGCTCCCTTCGGCGTGCTTGCGGCGCAGCAGCAGGGACGGGCGGTAGCGCTCCTCGCCGTAGCTGCGTTGCAGGTTGTCTAGGGTGTTCAGCACGTAGCCGACGCCGATGGCCTCGGCCCAGGCCAGCGGGCCGCGCGGGTAGTTCACCCCGGCGCGCATGGCCAGGTCGATGTCGGCGGCCGAGCCTACGCCCTGCAGCACGGCGTCGGCGGCCTCGTTGGCGAGCATCGCCACGGTGCGCAGCACGGCCAGGCCGGGCAGGTCGGCCAGCGCAGTGACCTTCAGGCCGGCGCGGCGCAGCAGGGCCACGGCCTGGTCGCGGGCTTCGGCGCTGGTGTCGGCGGACCAACTGATGGCGATGCGCGAGGCCTTGGCGTAGTCCAGCGCCAGGTCGAACAGCACCAGGTTGCGCAGGCCGTCGTCCTTGCCGCGCTGGCTGGCCAGGCGGCCGTCGGAGAGTGCCAGCACCGCGTCGCCGACGCGCAGCAGGCCGCTGCCGGCGCGCTCGACCACCTGCACGCCGGCGTCCTTCAGGCGTTGCACCAGCGGCTGGGCCACGCCCAGGTCGCCTTCGACCACGCAGCTGGCCACTTCGGCTGCGCTGGTCAGCTCGGCCGCCTGCGGGCGTTCGGCGCCTTCGGCGTAGTCGTAGAAGCCGCGGCCGCTCTTGCGGCCCAGGCGGCCAGCGTCCACCAGCTCCTTCTGGATCAGCGAGGGCTGGAATCGGAAGTCGCCGTAGTAGGCGGCGAACACCGAACAGGTCACCGCGTAGTTGACGTCGTGGCCGATCAGGTCGGTCAGCTCGAAGGCGCCCATGCGGAAGCCGCCGGCGTCGCGCAGCAGCGCGTCGAGGCTGGCACAGTCGGCGGCGCCTTCCTGCAGCAGGCGCAGGCTTTCGGCGTAGAACGGGCGGGCCACGCGGTTGACGATGAAGCCGGGGGTAGAGCGGGTGTACACCGGCTGCTTGCCCCAGTTCTTCGCGGTGGCGTGCAGGGCCTGGGCCAGCTCCGGACAGGTCGCAAGGCCGGAGACGATCTCCACCAGGGCCATCAGCGGCGCCGGGTTGAAGAAGTGCATGCCGATCACCCGCTCGGGGTGCTTGAGGCCGGCGGCGAGGCTGGTGATGGACAGCGAGGAGGTGTTGCTGGCGAGGATGCAGTCGGCCGCGCACAGCGCTTCCAGCTGGTTCAGCAGGCCGCGCTTGACCTCCAGGTTCTCGACGATGGCCTCGATCACCAGGCGCGCATCGGCCAGGGCCTCGATGGCTTCCACCGGTTGCAGGCGCGCGACTATGGCGGCGCGTGCTTTGGCGTCGAGCTTGCCTTTCTCGACCAGGCGGCCGAGCTGGCGGTCGATGCCGTCGATGGCCTGGGCGGCGGCGCCCGGGCGGTTGTCGTAGAGCTTCACCGGGTGGCCGGCCTGGGCCGCCACCTGGGCGATGCCGGCGCCCATGGCGCCGGCGCCGATCACCGCGACCTGGGCATTGATATCCAGTGCGTGCATGTCAGCGGCCCTTGAAGCTGGGGGTGCGTTTTTCCATGAAGGCGCCGACGCCTTCGCGGTAGTCCTCGCTGCGCCCGGCCAGGCGCTGCAGGTCGCGCTCCAGCTCCAGCTGCTCGTCGAAACTGTTGTTCAGGCTGGCGTTGAGGCTGCGCTTGATCAGCGCCAGGCCGTAGGTCGGCTGGGTGGCCAGGTGGCGGGCCAGCTTGAGGGCTTCCTCGCGCAGGTTGGCGTCGTCCACCACCTGGTAGATCAGGCCCCATTGCTCGGCCTGTTCGGCGGACAGGCGGTTGCCCAGCAGGGCCAGGGCCTTGGCGCGAGCCAGGCCGACCAGCCGCGGCAGCGTCCAGGTGCCGCCGGAATCGGGGATCAGGCCGATCTTGCAGAAGGCCTGGATGAAGCTGGCCGAGCGCGCTGCCAGGACCAGGTCGCAGGCCAGCGGGATGTTCGCCCCGGCGCCGGCGGCCACGCCGTTGACCGCGCAGATGACCGGCAGCGGCAGGTCGCGCAGGGCGCGGATCAGCGGGTTGTAGAACTTCTCGATGGACTCGCCCAGATCGGGCATCTCGGCGCCCGGGGCGACGTTGCGGTCGGACAGGTCCTGGCCTGCGCAGAAGCCGCGGCCTTCGCCGGTCAGCAGCAGCACGCGGGCCTCTTCGCTCTGGCGCACCTGCTTGAGCGCTTCGCGCACCTCGCCGTGCATCCTGGCGTTGAAGCTGTTCAGCTGCTCCGGGCGGTTCAGGCTGAGGAGGGCGACGCCGTCCTCGATGGAAAACAGGATGTGCTCGAAGGTCATGGGCGGGCTCGCTCCATCAATCGGTATAGAAGGAAGAAAGGGGCTTCAGCGGCCGAGGAAGCGCGCCGGGCGCTTTTCCTGGAAGGCGCGGATGCCTTCCTCGCGGTCGGCGGTGCCGGCCAGCAGGGTGAAGGCGTGGCGCTCGAAGCGCAGGCCGCTGGCCAGGTCGGTGTCCTGGGCCTTGAGCAGCGCTTCCTTGGCCATGCGCACGGCCAGCGGCGCCTTGCGCGCGATGACGCGGGCGACCTGCAGGGCGCGCTCGACGGTGAACTCGGGTTGGGTGACTTCGCTGACCAGGCCGGCGCGCAGGGCGTGGCGGGCGTCTATGGCTTCGCCGGTGAGGACCATCTGCATGGCCAGGGACTTGCCCACCGCGCGCAGCAGGCGCTGGGTGCCGCCGGCGCCGGGGATGATGCCGAGGTTGATTTCCGGCTGGCCGAAGCGGGCGTCCTCGCCGGCGATGAGGATGTCGGCGTGCATCGCCAGTTCGCAGCCGCCGCCCAGGGCGAAGCCGTTGACCGCGGCGATCAGCGGCTTGGCGAAGGCGGTGATGCGCTGCCAGTGGGCCACGCGCGGGTCGTTGAGGATGCCGACCAGGTCGCGCTCGGCCATCTCCTTGATGTCGGCGCCGGCGGCGAAGGCCTTGCGGCTGCCGGTGATGACCACCACGCGGGTCTCGGCGTCGCGCTCGGCGGCGTCCAGTTCCGCGGCCAGTTCGCCCAGCAGTTCGGTGTTCAGGGCGTTGAGCGCCTCGGGGCGCTGCAGGGTGATCAGGCGGACGCCGTCCTCGGGCGCCTGCACGGCGAGGGTACGAGGCATGTAAAGCTCCTCAGGCTGCACGCACGGCTTGAGGCCGGCTCATTGGAATTGTTATGCGGGCTCGTCGCGCCTCTGTGGGTGCGGACGGTCCCTGGCTGGCATCCAGTATATGCCTTAAGTGATACAAAACAACAATAACAAAATTGATTTATGTGTCTCGTATGTCGAGAGGATTGCCAGGTTCGGGCTTCCGCAAGGGGCTGCGAAGCCCGTTGGACAAGGGCTGATAGCTATGGGACTTGCGGCTTGGCAGACGTGCCGGTGGTCGCTCGGGAAAGCGATACAGCATCGGGTGCATTGACGATCGGATTTGTTGTGATACAAGATTTTCCAAACAACGAATCGCGACGGGTCGCTTTCCCGTCCCGTCCCGCCTTGCCGGCGCCCCTGGCGCCGCCGTGCACAAGGAGCCACCCTGATGCCGTCCGTCGCCTGCGCGCTGGAACCCTTCGCCGAAGCTGGATGCCCGTTCAGGGTGCAGCGCCACCTCGATCTGCCCGAAGAGGAGGCCTGAGATGCCCTGCTACAGCCTCGAAGGTCTGACACCGGTGGTCGACCCGACCGCCTACGTGCACCCCACTGCGGTGCTGATCGGCGACGTCATCGTCGGCCCCGGTTGCTACGTGGGGCCGCTGGCGGCGCTGCGCGGCGACTTCGGGCGGATCATCCTGGAGGAGGGCGCCAACCTGCAGGACACCTGCGTCATGCACGGCTTCCCGGACAGCGACACCGTGGTCGAGCGCAACGGCCACATCGGCCATGGCGCGGTGCTGCACGGCTGCCGCATCGGCGCCGACGCCCTGGTGGGGATGAACGCGGTGGTGATGGACAAGGCGCACATCGGCGAGCGCTGCATCGTCGCCGCCACCGCCTTCGTCAAGGCCGGTTTCGAATGCCCGCCGCAGCGCCTGGTGATGGGCTCGCCGGCCACGGTCAAGCGCGAACTGAGCGAGCAGGAAATCGCCTGGAAGCAGCGCGGCACCGCCGAATACCAGCAATTGAGCAAGCGCTGCCTGGCCAGCCTGGTGGAATGCCAGCCGCTGGCCGCGGTGGAGGCCGACCGCCCGCGTCTGGGCGATTCCGGGTTCCGCCCGAAGGGGCAGGGCGCATGAGCCTCATTGGGGTTCGCTCCAATGGCCAGGCGGCCCGGCGGGCAGGTATAGTCGGCGCTTTATCCGCGCCCGACCGAGCCATGAGCAGTCTCGCCCCGCTGAACCAACTGATCGCCCGCTTCCAGGAACAGACGCCGATCCGCGCCAGTTCGCTGATCATCACCCTCTATGGCGACGCCATCGAACCCCACGGCGGCACCGTCTGGCTGGGCAGCCTGATCGGCCTGCTGGAGCCCATGGGGATCAACGAACGGCTGATCCGCACTTCGATCTTCCGCCTGACCAAGGAAGGCTGGCTGACCGCCGAGAAGGTCGGCCGGCGCAGCTACTACAGCCTCACCGGCACCGGCCGGCGGCGTTTCGAGAAGGCCTTCAAGCGCGTGTACAGCCCCGGCCTGCCGGCCTGGGACGGCGCCTGGACGCTGGTGCTGCTGTCGCAGTTGGCGGCGGACAAGCGCAAGCAGGTGCGCGAGGAGCTGGAATGGCAGGGCTTCGGCGCCATCGCCCCGAGCGTGCTGGCCTGCCCGCGCTGCGACCGCGCCGACCTCACCGCGACCCTGCTGGACCTGGACGCGCTGGACGACAGCATCGTCTTCGAGACCCACGCCCAGGAGGTGCTCGCCTCCAAGGCCATGCGCCTGCAGGTGCGCGAGAGTTGGAAGATCGACGAGCTGGGCCAGCACTACAGCGAATTCATCCGCCTGTTCCGCCCGTTGTGGCAGGCGCTGCGCGAGCAGGGCGAGCCGGATGCCCGGGACTGTTTCCTGGCGCGCACCCTGCTGATCCACGAATATCGCAAATTGCTACTGCGCGACCCGCAACTGCCGGACGAACTGCTCCCCGGCGACTGGGAAGGGCGCGCGGCGCGGCAGCTGTGCCGCAACCTCTACCGCCTGGTGTACGCCAGGGCCGAGGTGTGGCTGAACAGCGCCCTGGAGACCGCCGACGGCCCCTTGCCGGATGCCGGCGAGAGCTTCTACCGGCGCTTCGGAGGGCTGAACTGAGCCGGTTGGCTCGAAACATGCTTCACAAGCGCCGTACCGAGGCGGCGCTGCGGGACCACCGGCCGGACGGCCGGACCATGACGGGCGCCTGCCTGAGCGTCCGCTGATAAAAACAATGCGTGCATGAGGCTTTAGGTCATGAACCCTTCATCGATTTCCAGGGATGAGGCTTTCGAAGCGTGGTTGGGCCAGGTCAACCAGGCGTGCGGGCGTTTCGACGCGCGCACCCTGGGGCCGTCCTTCCACGGGAAGCTGCGGGAGTACCAGGGCGGTGCCATCAAGCTCAGCGTGGTCGACATGTCCCAGGTGCACCTGTACCGCACCAGCAAGGAGGTGAGCGCCAGCGGCAACGGCCACTTCTACGCGGTGTTCCAGCTCGACGGGCGCTCGCGCCTGGAGCAGGACGGCAGCCGCGTGCAGCTGGCCCGCGGCGACATCACCCTGGTGGACGCCAACCGCCCCTGCGACATGACCTACGAGGAGGACTCGCGGCAGCTGTCGCTGATCCTCCCGCGCCAGGTGCTGGAGCGTGGCCTGCGCTTCTCCGGCATCGACTGCGCGCGGCGCATCCCGGCCAGCTCGCCGGTGGCGGTGCTGGCCAACACCCTGATCCTCGAGACCACCCGCCAGAACGGCCTGGGCATGCAGGAAAGCGAGGCCACCCTCGACGCCCTGGTCAGCCTGCTGCGCCCGGCGCTGGCCGGCGCGGAAGCCGAGGGCGACAGCCATGAAAGGCTGTTCCGCAAGGCGCTGGCCTTCATCGACGAGCACATCGGCGCCGAGGAACTCTGCCCGGAACTGATCGCCCGCGAAGTGGGCGTGTCGGTGCGCGGCCTGTACCGCATGTTCGCCAAGAAGGGCCTGGTGGTGGCGCAGTACATCAAGAACCGCCGCCTGGACTTCTGCGCCGAATCCCTGCGCAACGCGGCGGGCGAGCAGAAACTGTCGGCGCTGGGGTATGCCTGGGGGTTCTCGGATTCCAGCTACTTCTCCACGGCGTTCAAGTCGCGCTTCGGGGTTTCGCCGGGGGAGTATCGGAAGCGGTATGTGCATTGAGAGCGGCTGCAGGCTGTAGGCTGCAGGTAAGAGCGTGAAGAGCCCCTCTCCCCAGCCCTCTCCCGCAAGCGGGAGAGGGGGCTGTTCGTGCCGAGAGGGGGCCTGGTTCCAGACGGCAATCCCTGTGCTAACCGGCTAACTCCAGAACATCCAACCCTGCCCAACGGTCCCCTCTCCCTTCAGGGAGAGGGTGCTCTTGGGGCCGGCACCATAGCCTCCCAGCCCCGTAGGATGGGTTGAGCGAAGCGATACCCATCGCCCCCACCGCATGGGTTTCGCAAACGAAAAGCCACGAAAGCCCCTCGGCGCAGCCGGCGAGAGGGTTGACCCCACCGCTCTTGCTTGCAGCTTCCAGCTTCCAGCCTCCAGCGGCTCTTCTGGCACCCCCACCAACACGACTGGCACACAGAAAAACACCCACCCTCGCGCCCCTGGCGACAATCGTCCTCGACCGGCACCTGCCTTGTGCCCGGCCGACAAGAATCGATCGAGAGTGCCCCCTGCATGCTTTTCACCGTGAAATCCCGAATCAAGACCGGCCTCTGCGGCCTGCTGCTGGCCGTGGCCGCTGCCCAGTCCGGGCTGGCCCTGGCCGATGACCTGGCCGCCAAGGGCCAGGCCGTTTTCGAGCGCGACTGCTCCGTTTGCCACACCGCCAATGCCGGCGGCGCCAACATCATGGGGCCGAACCTGCATGGGGTGATCGGCCGCAACGCCGGCTCCCTGGCCGGTTTCAGCTATTCCCAGGCGATGAAGGACAAGGGCGCGGCCTGGAGCCGCGAGAGCCTCGAAGCCTTCGTCACCCAGCCCCAGGCCGCCGTGCCGGGCACCTACATGCCCTACCAGGGCCTGGCCGACGCCGACGAGCGCAAGGCCCTGAGCCTGTGGCTGAGCCAGCAGCACTGACCTTTCCCGGCCGCTCCCGGCGAGCGGTTCCCTGCCTGGCCCGCGGGCCGCAAGAACAGGAGTCACCATGAGCATCACCGCAACCCTGCCGCAGGTCGCCGAGTTCCTCCAGCGCCGCCACGGCTGCTTCATCGACGGCGCCTGGGTGGCCTACGACGGCCCCACCAGCGACGTGCTCAACCCGGCCAGCGGCGAAACCATCGCGCAGATCGCCGACATCGATACCGACATGCTCGACCGCGCCGTGAAATCCGCCCACGCTGCCTTCAAGGCGCGCGTCTGGTCCGACCTGCGCCCGGCCGACCGCGAGCGCATCCTGCTGCGCTTCGCCGACCTGGTGGAGCAGCACGCCGAGGAACTGGCCCAGCTGGAAACCCTCAGCCAGGGCAAGTCGATCAACCTGACGCGCATGCTCGACGTCGGCGCCACCGTCGAGTTCATGCGCTACATGGCCGGCTGGGCGACCAAGATCGAGGGCCAGTCCCTGGACGTGTCCATCCCGCTGCCGCCGGGCACCAAGTTCACCGCCTTCACCCGCCGCGAGCCGGTGGGCGTGGTCGCCGGCATCGTGCCCTGGAACTTCCCGCTGATGATCGCCGTGTGGAAGCTGATGCCGGCCCTGGCCACCGGCAACACCGTGGTCATCAAGCCGGCTTCGGAAACCCCGCTGACCGCCCTGCGCCTGGCCGAGCTGGCCTTCGAGGCGGGCGTGCCGGCCGGGGTGTTCAACCTGGTCACCGGCGACGGCGCGCGCATCGGCGGCGGCCTGGCTTCGCACAAACTGATCAGCAAGGTGTCCTTCACCGGCTCCACCGCTGTCGGCCGCAGCGTCGGCATCGCCGCCATGCAGAACATGACGCGCTTCGCCCTGGAACTGGGCGGCAAGAACCCGATGATCATCCTGGCCGACGCCGACATCGACAAGGCCGTGCAGGGCGCGCTGCTGGGCGGCCTGCTCAACAGCGGCCAGGTCTGCGCCGCGGCCTCGCGCTTCTACGTGCACGAGTCGCGCTATGCCGAGTTCGTCGACAAGCTCGGCGCGGTGGTCGCCGGCATGAGCATCGGCCAGGGCATGGACGATACTGCGCAGATCACCCCGCTGGTGTCGCGCAAGCAGCAGGCCTCGGTGCTCAAGCACATCGAGACCGCCCGCCGCGAAGGCGCCCGGGTGGTCTGCGGCGGCGAGCCGATGGACTGCGATGGCTTCTTCGTGCGCCCGACCGTGCTGGCCGACGTCACCCAGGACATGGCCGTGGCCCACAATGAAGTCTTCGGCCCGGTGCTGGCGGTGCTTTCCTTCAAGGAAGAGGACCAGGCCATCGAGATGGCCAACGACAGCGAGTACGGCCTGGGCGCCAGCCTGTGGACCAACGACCTGACCCGCGCCATGAACCTGGTGCCGCGCATCGAGTCCGGCACCGTCTGGGTCAACGCCCACGTGCTGCTGGACCCGAGCATGCCCTTCGGCGGCGTCAAGCAGTCCGGCATGGGCCGCGAGTTTGGCCGCGCGGTGGTCGAGGCCTACACCGAGATCAAGTCGGTGTGCATCGCCCACTGAGGGCGCTTTGCGTAGCGTGCCGCGCGGCGGCACGCTACGCCGCTTTCCCGGATGGCGGCAGAGGAGGCTGATCGCATGTTCGCCCTGACCCTGCGCGTGGCGCTGGCCTGCCTGCTGCCGTTCGCCGCCATCTTCCTGCTCGACGCCATGCCCAGCGTGCACCCGGCCTGGGACTTCGCCAACGTCGCCGGCTTCGTCGCCGGGGCGCTGTTCCTGCTGCTGTTCGCCTACACCGGCAAGCCCATGGCCCGGCCGCGGCACGACGGCAAGTTCTTCATGGTGCTGCACCGCGACCTGTCGTTCGTCGCCGCCGTATTGCTGGTCGTCCACGTGGCGGTGCTGCTGGTGGACGAGCCGCTGGTGCTCGACGAACTGCTGCCCGGCGCGCCCTGGCACATGCTCGCCGGCGATGGCGCGACGCTGCTCCTGCTGCTGATCCTGCCGCTGAGCCTGACCGCCGTGCGCCGGCGCATCTGGCCCAGACATGCAGACTTCCGCCGCTGGCATTATGGCTGGAGCGCCGCCATCGTCGCCCTGGCCGCCGTACACATGATCGGCGCCGGCTACTACAGCGGCGCCACCTGGAAGGCCGTGCTCTGGGGCGCGCTCAGCGTCGCCGCGCTGGCCTGGCCGCGGCTGCCGCGGCCCACGCCGCACTATGCCGAGGGCGGGCGCCGGCGGCACAGCGCCTACCTGGCCAGCCGCCTGAGCCTGGGCGTGCTCTGCGCCGGCCTGGCCCTGGCCGGGCTCTATGCGCTGCTCGGCAGCGTGGACCTGCCGCTGCTATGAAACGCTGGTACCTGCTGTTGGCCATCCCGCTGCTGGCGGCCTTCGTCCTCGGCGCGCGGCACGGCCACGACCAACTGGTGCGCCAGCACCCGCTGCTGCCGATGAACTTCGACCACACCAACCACGGCAGCATCAACTGCGTCACCTGCCACCACGACTTCGTCGACCGCTCCACCTCGGCCTCGCCCAGCGGCAGCCGCACCTGCGTGCTCTGCCACAAGGAGTCGCCGCAGCTGGCCGTGACCATCGAGCACGACTTCCACCAGTTCTGCGAAAGCTGCCACCTCAAGCGCCTGCAATCCTTCCAGCAGGCCGGCCCGGTGCGTTCCTGCAAGGGCTGCCACACGCCGCCCGCGATGGCGGGCGCGCCTTAGTTGAGGATCAGCAGGCGCGGGTATTCGCGCAGGTGCGAGGAGGTGATCTGGGCGAGGGAGCGCATGGCCCCCAGCGGGTCGTCCAGGCGGTAGTTGGCGGTGATGCTGACGTCTTCCAGGCGCTCGTCGGCATTGACGATCCAGCCCGGGTAGTAGCGCCGCAGTTCGGCCAGCACCTGGCTCAGCGGGCAGTTCTCGAACACCAGGCGGCCCTGCACCCAGGCCAGCAGGCGCTGGCTCTCGCCGTTGTGGCGGCGCTCGCCGAAGCCGCCGGGGCCGACGCGGATGCTGTCGCCGGCGCCGAGGCTGACGCGGGTGTCGTCGCCGGCGCTGCGCAGGTCCACCTCGCCGTGCTGCACGCTGACTTCCGCCTCGTTGCCCAGGTAGCGCACGGCGAAGGCGGTGCCGCGCACGCTCACCTGCACCGGGCCGGCCTCCACCTCGAAGGGGCGGCTGCGGTCGTGGGCCACGTCGAAGTAGGCTTCGCCGCGGAACAGCCGGGCGCTGCGGCGCTGCTCGTCGAGGTGGCTGGACAGGGCGGTGTCGGTGTTCAGCAGGATGCGCGAGCCGTCGGCCAGTTGCAGGCTCTGGCGCTGGCCCACGGCGGTGTAGTGGTCGGCGCGGATGTGCGTCAGCAGGTCGCCCTGCAGGGCCACGCCGAGGGCCAGCAACAGCCCGGCAGCGGCGGCGAAGGAGCGCCAGCGCCGGCGCTTGCGTTGCCGCGCCTGGTGCTGCGCCTGGGACTCCAGGCCGGTGGCGGCCAGGCCGAGCAGCGGCGAGTCCCACAGGCTGCTGGCGTGCCGGAAGGCGTTGGCGTTGGCCGGGTGCGCGGCCAGCCAGGCGTCGAAGCGCGCGCGGGTGGCGGCGTCGGCGTCTTCCAGCTGGATCAGCCAGTCCAGCGCTTGGGCCAGGTGCGGGTCCGGGGCGGTCACGCGGCGTTCCTCGAATCGGGGGCGCACATTGTGGGCCAGCCGCGGGCCGATGGGTAGCCCGTCATGCCGGCGGTTCCAGGCGCCCGAGCACGCCGATGCAGATGGCCATGATGAGCTTCAGCTCCTTCTGCACCGTGCTGGGCGATACCCCCAGCTGCTCGGCGATTTCCGCGTAGCCGCAGCCGTGCAATCGGCTGAGGATGAAGATCCGCTGCTGGCGCGGGGTGAGGCGTTCCAGGGCCGAGCCCAGGCGCTCCAGCAACTGCTCGGCGTGCAGGCCGTCCTCGGCCGAGCTCTGGCTGGAGGGCACCGCCTGGAGCACCTCCTGGGGCACGTCGTCGAGCAGGGTGCGCGATTGCATGCGCAGGTGGCGCAGGTGGTCCAGGGCGAGGTTGCGGCCGGTCTGGAAGAGGAACGGCTCCAGGTGTTCCACCGGGCGCTCGCGCAGGGTGCGGGCCACGCGCAGGTAGGTTTCCTGGACCAGTTCTTCGGCGATGCTGGGGTTCTTCACCATTCTCGCCAGGGTGCGCAGCAGCGGGGTGCGTTGGGCGAGGAACACGGTGTCGAGGTGGGAAAGGCTCACGCGACGTCCATGCAAGTCATTTTCTGATGAGAATCATTATCGTTCGACGGGCATGCTCGGCACAAGCCGGGGCGCCGAGAAAAAAAGAGCGAGGCCCGCCAGCGCGCGCCTCGCTCGTCCCTCAGCCGGCTTGTGAGGGAAAAGGGGGAGGGGCTCAGGCCTTGTCGGCCTTGCCGGCGGCCGCGGCGAACTTCGCCAGGCGCACGTCCAGGCGCCGCGGGCGGCGGCCGTGGTCCTCGGCCTGCTCCTTGCGGCGGATGGCGTTGCGCACCATCAGCGAGCCCAGGTAGCGCACCGGTTCCGGCGGGAAGTGGCCGAGCGGCCCCTGGGCCAGCGGCGAGCGCGTCCACTCGTCGTCCAGGCCCTGCACCAGCGAGGCGAGGAGCTGCCCGCCCATGTGGCAGGGGCCGACGCCGCTGCCGGAGTAGCCGAAGCCGTAGAAGATGTTGCCGCCGGCGCCGAGCCGGCCGAAGAACGGCAGGCCGGTCACCGAGCGGTCGGAGGGGCCGTTCCAGCTCGCCGCGATGGGCACCTCGGCGAAGGTCGGGAAGAACTCGCCGAGGCTGCGCCGCAGCAGGCCGAGGTAGGGCGAGGGCTGGTCGAACACCGGCAGCATGCGCCCGCCGTAGGCGAAGGTGTTGCCTCCCTTGCCAAGCATGAGCCGGCCGTCCGGGGTGTTGTGGTAGTAGTGCACGAAGATGCGCGAGTCGAGCACGGTCACCCCCGAGGTCAGGCCGATCTGCCGCAGCAGGTCCGGGCGCGGCTCGGTGATGATCATGTCGCTAGAGACGATCGCCACCGTGCGCTCGAACTGCGGGAAGGCCCGCGCCATCCAGGCGTTGATCGCCAGCACCACGCGGTCCGCCGCCACCTGGCCATTGGGCGTGTGCACGCGGGCCGGGTGGCCTTCCTCCAGGCCGGTCATCGGCGTGCCCTCGTACAGCCGCACGCCCAGCTGCAGCGCCACCCGGCGCAGGCCGCGCACCAGCTTGCCCGGCTGCACGCTGGCGGCGGCGGGGGAGAACCAGCCTTCCAGGTGCTTGTCCGAGCCGGCCATGCGCCGCACGTCCTCCAGCGGGCGCTTGGCGAAGGAGTTGATGCCGTGCTTCTCCAGTGCGGCGATCACCCCGTCGGTGGCGCCGACCTGGGCGGCATTGGTCGCGGTGTACAGGGTGCCGTCCAGGCGGTAGTCGGCATCCATCCCGTACTTCTCGCAGAATTCGCCGATGGCGTGGATGCTGCGCTCGGAGGCCTTCACCAGGCGGATCGCCTCGGCCAGGCCGAACAGCCGCTCCAGGGTGAAGAACTTCGCCGACCAGGACAGCGCGCAGCCGCCGTTGCGCCCGCTGGCGCCGGCGCCGCAGATGTCGGCTTCGACGATCACCACGTCCAGCCCGGGGTTCTGTTCCTTGAGCTGGATGGCGGTCCACAGGCCGGTGTAGCCGCCGCCGACGATGCATACGTCGGCGCGGGTGTCCTGTTGCAGCGGGGCGGCCCTGTCGCTGTCGTGCTGCAGGGCCTGGGCGAGCCAGAAGGGGCGCATGGGGAGTC
The DNA here is from genome assembly GCF_900112375.1 of Pseudomonas citronellolis. Taxonomy (GTDB): domain Bacteria; phylum Pseudomonadota; class Gammaproteobacteria; order Pseudomonadales; family Pseudomonadaceae; genus Pseudomonas; species Pseudomonas citronellolis. The sequence continues at coordinate 174,947 of NZ_FOLS01000005.1, forward strand.
TCCGTGATCGGGGCGCGGGTAGGGGCGTTCGGTGTGCGGTTTATCGGGCGGGGTGGGCACGTCCCTGTGCCCCGGGAATCAGGAGCGCGCCGGGCGCACCTTCAGGGGGCGGTTCGGCGTGGCCGGGGCGCTCTTGCGCGCGCCTTCGGGCAGGCTGTTCCAGTGCGGCACCAGAATGGCGGCGGCGATCAACGCGGTGACGGTGAAGCCGATGAACACGCTGTAGGTGTCGAAGTAGCCGGGCAGCAGGCCGCCGAGGATGGCGCCCACCGAGCCGCAGCCGTTGACGAAACCGGCGGCGGTGCCGGCGGCCTTGCCGGTGCCGAAGTCGATGGCGGCGGCGCCGCTGATCATCGAGTCCGGGCCGTAGAGGGTCAGGCCCATCATGAACAGCAGGGCGAACACCAGCATCGCGCTGCCGGTCTGCATGGCCGGGACGAACAGCGCCAGGCACGCGGTCAGGCCGATCAGGCTGATGACGCAGGCGGGCATGCGCCGGGCGCCGAACAGCTTGTCCGAGGCCAGGCCGATGAGGATGGGGCCGAGCAGCCCGGCGATCTCGAAGGAGGTCGGCAGCACCGCGGCGCCCACCTTGCCCAGGGCCGGCATGCGTTCGTAGACGATCACCGGGCCCCACAGCAGGATGGCGTAGCGCGCCGGCTTGAGCAGGAAGTAGGCCAGGCCGAGGGTCATCACTGTGCGGTTGCGCAGCACGGCGCCGAGGGTTTCCCAGAAGCCGGGGTTCTTGCCCCGCTCATGGAAGCCGGCGTAGTGCACGGCCTGCGGCTCGTCCGCCTCGATCGGCGGCAGGCCGACGTCCTGCGGGCGGTTGCGCTGCAGCAGCAGGAACAGCAGGGCGACGCCGCCGACCACCGCGGCGGAGGAATAGAAGGCCGCGTGCCAGGTGCCGAACACGCTGTAGGCCCACCAGCCGGCGAAGGGCGAGGCGACCAGGCCGCCGAAGGCGTAGCAGGTGCTCCACAGGCCGAGGATGCGGCCGCGCTCGTGGGCGGCGAAGAAGCTGCCCATGTTCTTGCACAGCCCGGACCAGCCGGTGGACTGCGCCAGGCCCTGGATGACCATGCAACTGGCGAAGATCGGCACGGTGGCGAAGGTACCCATGACCAGGGCGGCGAGGGTGGAGATCGCCAGGCCGCCGAACACCACGATGCGCGGGCCGAAGCGGTCGGCGAAGACACCCCAGGTGAACTGGCCCACGGCGTAGGCGGCCAGGTAGATGGCGTCCATGTCGGCCATCATGGCCTTGTCCAGTTCGAAGGTCGTGTCCTCGGCGATGCCGAGCTTGGCCACGGAGAAGGCCTTGCGGGTGAAGTAGAAGGCGGCGTACGCGAGCCAGGTGATCGCGAAGATCTGCACGCGCCAGCGCTGCATGGAACCTTTGCCCGCGTGGGCTGCGGTGCCGGTGGGGTTGCTCATCTGATCTGACCTCGTTGTTGTTGGAGTGCCGGCAGTCAGGGAAAAACTTGTTGTTGTTATATGAGCGGGCCGTACCTTTCCGGAGGTGACGGGTCAGGGCGGATGCGGGTGAGGTTGCCGTGGGCCGGGGCCCGTGGTGAAACGCATGGAAACAAGTTCGGATAAATAAATAAAATCGATTTATCAAATTTTAAAAATAAGTCTGACTTGTAAGTCACGGCGCCGGCCGACTACAGTGGCGACCTTCCCGATCCCTGCGGAGCCAGGCCCATGCAGGTTTCCCACGCGCAACTGAAGGCCTTCCACGCCGTGGCGCTGACCGGCAGCTTCACCCGCGCTGCCGAGCGCCTGTTCCTCACCCAGCCGGCGGTTTCCGACCAGGTGCGCAAGCTGGAGGAGCGCTACGGGGTGCTGCTGTTCCACCGCAACAAGCGCTCGGTGCGCCTGACCGACCTGGGCGAGCGCCTGCTGGCGGTGACCCAGCGGCTGTTCGTCATCGAGGCCGAGGCCCACGAGCTGCTGGCGGCCTCCAGCGCGCTGCAGACCGGCAACCTGACCCTGGCGGTGGACGCCGCGGTGCACCTGCTGCCGCAGGTGGCGCGCTTCTGCCAGCGCTACCCGGGCATCCACGTGCGCATCGAGAGCGGCAACACCGACGAATCGCTGCAGTCGCTGTTCAACTACCGGGCCGACCTGGCGCTGCTGGGCCGCACGGTGGAGGACGAGCGGCTGCTGTCGGTGACACTGCGCAGCGACCCCATAGTCGCCTTCGTCGCCAGCGGCCATCCCTGGGCCGGGCGCGAGTCGATCCGCCTGGCGGACCTGGACGACGCGCCACTGGTGTTGCGCGAGCAGGGCTCGGTGACGCGTCAGACGCTGGAGGAAGAAATGCACCGCGCCGGCCTGCGCATCCGCCCGGCCATCGAGGTGGAAGGCCGCGAGGCCGCGCGCGAGGCAGTGGTGGCGGGGATCGGCCTGGGCGTGGTGTCGGCTGCCGAGTTCGGCGCCGACAGCCGGGTGCATGCTTTGCCGATAGTCGATTGTGAAAGGCGGATGAGCGAGACGTTGGTGTGCCTGCGCGAGCAGAGTTCGCGGCGGATAGTGTCGACCTTCCTCGACGTGGTGCGCGAGGACCTGGGGGAGGGGGCGTGCTCTTCGTAGGAGCGAGCTTGCTCGCGAACGGGATTTGCCGGCGGTCCAGGCGCTGGGTTCAAGAGCCCCTCACCCCAGCCCTCTCCCGCAAGCGGGAGAGGGGGCTGTCCTGAGTGAGCGGTGAGTCCGGAGCCATCCTGATACTCCTGGCTACGCCGTCATTCCCTCCGTAGGGCGTATAACCGTTCGCGGTTATACGCCGGTAGGCCTACGCCCCGCCATCCTCCGCCAGCTCCAGGAACGCACTCACCACCCGCAACCCGCGGCGCCGCTCCAGGCAGCCGAGGGAATGCCGGTTCACCAGCGCCTCGCCGACCAGCGGCACGGCGCGCACCCGCGGGTCGCGGCTGACTTCCAGCGAGGAGACGATGCCGATGCCCAGTTCCGCCGCCACCGCCTCGGTGACCGCCTCGCGGCTGCTCAGCTCCATCAGCACCCGTGGCTGTATCGGCAGGGCGCCGCAGGCGCGGTCGAAGGTGCGGCGGGTGATGGAGTCCGGCTCGCGCAACACCATGATCTGCTGGTCCAGCTCTGCCAGCGCAATGCCCCCGCTGCGTCCGGACCAGGCGTGTTCCGCTGGCAGCAGGGCGCACAGGTGCGACTGCACCAGCTCGCGCAGGTACAGCCCGGGCCGCTCGTCCACCTCGGTCACCACGGCCACGTCCACGTGCTCGCTGAGCAGCGCGTTCAGCGTCTCCTGGGCGTTGCCCAGGCGCAGGTTGACGGTGATGCCCGGGTAGCGCGCACGCAGGCGGGCGAGCAGGGGCATGACCAGGTGCGGGCCGTCGGCCGCCACCTCGATGCGCCCGCTGAGCAGCTTGCGGTTGGCGTCGAGCAGTGTCTCGGCCTCTTCCTCCAGGGCGAACAGCGTGCGGCTGATGGCCGCCAGGCGGCGGCCTTCCTCGGTCAGCTCCACGGCGCGGGCGGTGCGGCGGAACAGGTTGACCTGGTAGTGCTCTTCCAGCGCCTTGACGTGCCCGGTCACCGCCGGCTGGCTGATGAACAGGCGCTCGGCGGCGCGGGTGAAGCTGCCTTCGCGGGCCACGGCGTCGAAGGCGCGGAGCTGGAACAGGTTCATGGTGTATAGGTCCGACTTATGCCTGGGATCATGACAAACAATTTGAGCGATAACTCGTCGCTTGGCAACGTATGTCCAGGCCCGCTCGACGGGCCGCGACAAGAACCTCACCCCGCACAGGTTTTCCCCTGATAGAGGAACCGAGCATGAGCACTGCCGAGCGCGCCCCCATCCTGTTGACCCCCGGCCCCCTGACCACCTCCCCGCGGACCCGCCGCGCCATGCTGGTCGACTGGGGCTCCTGGGACAACGATTTCAACGCCCTGACCGCCGATGTCTGTTCCCGCCTGCTGGCCATCATCCATGGCGAAGGCAGCCACACCTGCGTGCCGCTGCAGGGCAGCGGCACCTTCTCCGTCGAGGCCGCGGTGGGCACCCTGGTGCCGCGCGACGGCAAGGTGCTGGTGCTGATCAACGGCGCCTACGGCAAGCGCCTGGCGAAGATCTGCCAGGTGATCGGCCGGCAGTTCAGCACCTTCGAAACCGAAGAGGACGTGCCCACTACCGCCGAGGACGTCGACCGCCTGCTCGCCGCCGACCCGGCCGTGACCCACGTGGCGCTGATCCACTGCGAGACCAGCACCGGCATCCTCAACCCGCTGGAAGCCATCGCCAAGGTCGTCGAGGCCCACGGCAAGCGCCTGATCATCGACGCCATGAGCTCCTTCGGCGCCCTGGACATCGACGCCCGCAAGGTGCCCTTCGACGCGCTGATCGCCGCTTCCGGCAAGTGCCTGGAAGGCGTGCCCGGCATGGGCTTCGTCTTCGCCCGCAACGAGTCGCTGGCGGCCAGCGCCGGCAACTGCCACTCCCTGGCCATGGACCTGCAGGACCAGCAGGCCTACATGGCCAAGACCGGCCAGTGGCGCTTCACCCCGCCCACTCACGTGGTCGCCGCACTGCACGAGGCGCTGAGCCAGTACGAGGAGGAGGGCGGCCTGGCGGCCCGTCACAATCGTTACGCAGACAACTGCCAGACTCTGCTGGGCGAGATGGCCAAACTCGGATTCCGCAGCTTCCTCCCTGCCGCGATCCAGGCGCCGATCATCGTCACTTTCCACGCCCCGCGCGATGCCCGCTACAGCTTCACCGAGTTCTACAACCGGGTGCGCGAGAAGGGCTACATCCTCTACCCGGGCAAGCTGACCCAGGTGGAAACCTTCCGCGTCGGCTGCATCGGCCAGGTCGATGCCCAGGGCATGCGCGAAGCGGTGGCGGCCATCGCCCAGACGCTGCGCGAGATGGAAGTCTTCGAGATCTGAACCCCTTTCCCGGCGCAGGCCCGGCCTGCGCCCGACAACAGGATGGAAGCGATGAACTACGAACAACCCAAGCAACTGCAAGCCGTGGTACTGGACTGGGCCGGCACCGTGGTCGACTTCGGCTCCTTCGCGCCGACGCAGATCTTCGTCGAGGCCTTCGCCGAGTTCGGCGTGCAGGTCAGCCTGGAAGAAGCCCGCGGCCCCATGGGCATGGGCAAGTGGGACCACATCCGCACCCTGTGCGACATCCCGGCCATCGCCGAGCGCTATAAGGCGAAGTTCGGCCGCACGCCGACGGACGATGACGTCACCGCCATCTACGAGCGCTTCATGCCGCTGCAGATCGAGAAGATCGCCGAGCACTCGGCGCTGATCCCCGGCGCCCTCGACGCCATCGCCGAGCTGCGCAAGGGCGGCCTGAAGATCGGCTCCTGCTCCGGTTACCCGGCGGTGGTGATGGAGAAAGTGGTCAAGCTGGCCGCCAGCAACGGCTACGTCGCCGACCACGTGGTGGCCACCGACGAAGTGCCCAATGGCCGCCCGCACCCGGCCCCGGCCCTGGCCAACGTGATCGCCCTGGGCATCGACGACGTGGCTGCCTGCGTGAAGGTCGACGACACCTGGCCGGGCATCCTCGAAGGCCGCCGCGCCGGCATGTGGACCGTGGCGCTGACCTGCTCGGGCAACGCCCTGGGCCTGACCTACGAGCAGTACAAGGCGCTGCCGCAGGACAAGCTGGAACAGGAGCGCCGGCGCATCGGGCAGATGTTCGAAGGCTCGCGCCCGCATTATCTGATCGACACCATTGCGGAGCTGCCGGCGGTGGTGGCCGATATCAACGCCCGCCTGGCGCGGGGGGAGATGCCGCAGAGTTACTGAGGCTTGCGGCATGAGAGAAAGGCCCGCCTCGGCGGGTCTTTTTCGTTGCTGGGTGGGGGGCTTTTCGTAGGAGCGAGCTTGCTCGCGAACGGTGCTCACCGGCGGTTATGGCGTATTGGGTTGGCCCCGCAACCCTCTCCCCAGCCCTCGGCTGCGCGCCCCGCCCTGAAGGGAGAGGGGGCTAGTCCGTGCCGAGAGAGGATTTGATGCCAGCCGGCAACTCCAGAGTTGCCGGCTGACTCTGGAAAACCCAACCGCTCCGAACGGTCCCCTCTCCCTTCAGGGAGAGGGTTAGGGAGAGGGCGCTCTCAACCCCAGCACCTGCAGTCCCCAGCCAACTCTGTTCGCGAGCAAGCTCGCTCCTACGAAAGCCCCCTCAATTCACCACATTCCGCACAAAACGCAGCAACCCATCCCCCAGGTTCCGATAGGAAAACCGCTGGTTGCTCTTGAACACATGGAACCCCCCGCTGGCCACCTCCCAACGCTGGTCTCCAATCTCCAGCGTCAAATGACCCTCGATGACGTAAACCATGTCATACCACCCCTCTGCATCGGGCTCTGCGTCGTAGCTGTCCCCCGGTGCCAGGGCCCAGTGCCACAACTCGGCCTGGCCCCGGGCCGGGGTGCTGGCCAGCAGGGTGCCGCGGCTTTCCGCCTGGCGGCCGGCCCAGGCCACCACGTCGACCCGCGAGAGGTCGCCGGTCTGCGGGGCGCGCACCAGGTCGGCGAAGGTCACCGAGAGGGCCGCGGCGATGCGGTCGAGGGTGGCCAGGCTGACGTTGGTGTCGCCGCCTTCGATGCCGACCAGCATGCGCCGGCTGACGCCGCTGGCCTTGGCCAGGGCGTCCTGGCTCAGGCCCGCGGCGCGGCGCAGGGTCTTGACGTTGTCGGCGACGTGGACGAGTACGCTGGGGCGTTCGTTGGGGGTGGGCAATATATTGCTCATTCGACCGATTTTGCGCATTATGTTGCGCATAAGCATACGCCAGGTCCCTGGCTGCATTTCAACCTTTTCGGTCTGCCTCCATGCCGCGTTCCCGTTTCGCCACGCTGTTCTTCCCGGTCGCCGTGCTGCTCGTCTCCATGGCTTCGATCCAGGGCGGGGCGGCCCTGGCCAAGAGCCTGTTCCCGGTGCTCGGCGCCCAGGGCGTGACGGCCATGCGCCTGCTGTTCGCGGCGATCATCCTGCTCGCCGTGCTGCGCCCCTGGCGCAAGCCCATCGCGCGCAGTTCCTGGGGGCCGCTGCTGGCCTACGGCATCACCCTGGGCGGCATGAACCTGATGTTCTACATGGCCCTGCGCACGATTCCGCTGGGCGTCGGCGTGGCCCTGGAGTTCACCGGGCCGCTGGCGGTGGCGCTGTACTTCTCGCGCAAACCCATCGACTTCCTGTGGATCGCCATCGCCGTGTGCGGCCTCTGGCTGCTGCTGCCCATCGGCGAGCTCGGCCATGGCGTCGACCCGCTGGGCGCCGCGCTGGCCCTGGGCGCGGGCGCCTGCTGGGCGATGTACATCCTGTTCGGCCAGCGCGCCGGCAACGACCACGGCACCCAGACGGCGGCCATGGGCGTGACCATCGCTGCAATATGCATCTTCCCCGTCGGCCTGGTGCATTCCGGCGCCGCGCTGTTCGACCTGCAGCTGATCCCGGCGCTGCTGGGCGTGGCGGTGCTCTCCAGCGCCTTGCCCTACACCCTGGAGATGATCGCCCTGACGCGCCTGCCGGCGCGCACCTTCGGCACCCTGATGAGCATCGAGCCGGCCTTCGCCGCGCTGTCCGGCCTGGTGTTCCTCGGCGAGCAACTGACTTCGCTGCAGTGGCTGGCCATCGCCGCGATCATGCTCGCCTCGGTGGGCACCACCCTGACCAGCCAGCCGAAGCAGCCGACCGCGAGCGTGGCGGCGGCGGACTGATCAGCCGCCGAGGGTGGTCGCCAGCCGTTCCTGGATGAAGTCCAGGAAGCACTGGATGCGCAGGGCCAGCTGCGAGTTGCGGTAGTACACCGCGTTGATCGGCTGGCGCGTCTCGCGCACCAGTTCCGGCAGCACCTTGACCAGGCGCCCGGCGGCGATGTCGTGGCAGGTCATGAAACCCGCCAGGCAGACGATGCCCTGGCCGGCCAGGGCCAGCTGGCGCAGCGTCTCGCCGCTGGAGGCGGAAAGGTCGGGGGTGATCGCCAGGCTTTCCCCGCCGGCATGGGGCAGTGGCCAGACGTTCAGGCTTTCCGGCTGGGTGAAGCCGAGCAGGCTGTGCCGGGCCAGGTCTTCCACGCTCTGCGGCGCGCCGTGCTTTTCCAGGTAGGCCGGGCTGGCCAGCAAGTTCAGCCGGCTGCTGCCCAGGGGCCGGGCGTGCAGCGTCGAATCGCTGAGGGTGCCGATGCGGATGGCGACGTCGGTGCTCTGTTCCAGCAGGTCGATGTTCAGGTCGTTGGTGTTCAGTTGCAGCTCGATGTCCGGGTACTGCGCGCGGAAGGCGTCGATGTGCGGCACCACGGCGTGCAGCATGAAGGGCGAGGCGGCGTTGATCCGCAGGCGCCCGGCCGGCCGTTGTTGGCGCAGCGCCAGGCGTTCTTCCAGCTCGTCCATCTGCGCCAGGATGTGTCGCGCGCTATCGAGGAAGAACTGGCCTTCCTCGGTGAGCTTCATGCGCCGCGTGGTGCGGTTGAGCAGGGTGGTGCCGAGCTTGTCCTCCAGGCGCGCCAGGGTGCGGCTGACGGCCGAGGCGGTGAGGCCCAGCTGCTCGGCGGCGGCGGTGATGGAGCCGCTGTCGATGACGGTGGTGAAGGTGCGGAGTTCGTCGGATTGGACTTTCATCGGGGGCCCTGGAGGCAGCTTTTCGTAGGAGCGAGCTTGCTCGCGAATGGTACTTCCCGGTGGGCGTGGTGCGTTGGGTTGACTCCTTTCCCTCTCCCCAGCCCTCTCCCTGAAGGGAGAGGGGGCTAGATCGTGCCGAGAGAGGATTTGATGTCGGCCGGCAACTCCAGAGCTGCCGGCTGACTCTGGAAAACCCAACCGCTCCGAACGGTCCCCTCTCCCTTCAGGGAGAGGGTTAGGGAGAGGGCGTTCTTCAGGCCAAGCACCGAGAATGCCGGCGAAGCCCCGTTCGCGAGCAAGCTCGCTCCTACAAGTAAAGCCGCCACTCAAAACGTCCCCGGATAAGCCCCACCATCCAGCAACAGATTCTGCCCGGTGAGATACCCCGCATGGGCACTGCAAACAAAGGCACAGAACGCCCCGAACTCCTCCGGTGTTCCAAAGCGCCCGGCAGGAATCGCCTGCAGCCACTGCTCGACCTTGCCCTGGTCGTCGCCCAGGCCCTTGCGCAGGCGGTCGGTGTCGAAGGAGCCGGGCAGCAGCGCGTTGAGCGTGACGTTGCGCGAGGCCAGGCGGCTCTGGCGGGCCAGGCCGGCGACGAAACCGGTGAGGCCGCTGCGCGCGCCGTTGGACAGGCCGAGGATGTCGATCGGCGCCTTCACCGCCGAGGAGGTGATGTTCACCACCCGGCCGAAGCCGCGCTCGGCCATGCCGTCCACCGTGGCCTTGATCAGCTCGATGGGGGTGAGCATGTTCAGCTCCAGGGCGCTCAGCCATTGCTCGCGGCCCCAGTTGCGGAAGTCGCCGGGTGGCGGGCCGCCGGCGTTGTTGATCAGGATGTCCACCTGCGGGCAGGCCGCCAGCAGGGCCGCGCGGACCTCCGCCTGGCCCACGTCGCCGGGCACGCAGCGCACCTCGATGCCCGGCGCGTGTTGGCGCAGTTCCGCGGCGGTGGCCTCCAGCGCCTCGGCGCCACGGGCGTTGATCACCAGGTTCACGCCTTCGCCGGCCAGCGCCTTGGCGCAGCCCTTGCCCAGGCCCTTGCTGGCGGCGCAGACCAGCGCCCAGCGTCCGGCTATTCCAAGATCCATGGCGTTCTCCTGTTCATGGCGAAAGTGGCGGCCACGACATTTACCCGCGCCGTGGCCGCAGCGCAAGCCGCCGGCTTCAGTCCCAGGCCGGAGCCAGGCTGGCCGGGCTGGTGATGCGCTCGTTGCGCTCCAGGGTGGCGATGGCGGCCATGTCCGCGTCGCTCAGGCGCAGCTCGCGGGCGGCGAGGTTGCTCGCCAGGTTGGCGCGCTTGGTGGAGGAGGGGATCACCGCGTAGCCCAGTTGCATGGCCCAGGCCAGCACCACCTGCGCCAGGGTGGCGCCGTGGCGCTGGGCGATCTCGCCGATCACCGCGTCGCCCAGCACCTTGCCGTAGCCCAGCGTCATGTAGGAGGTGATGCGGATGCCGTGGCGCTCGGCGAACCCGGCGACCTTGCGGTTCTGCAGGTAGGGGTGCAGCTCCACCTGGTTGGTGGCGATCTCGCCGGCGCCGACCACGTCGATGGCCTGCTGCATCAGCGCCAGGGTGAAGTTGGACACGCCGATCTCGCGGGCCAGGCCACGGACCTTGGCCTCGGCCAGGGCCGCCATGTATTCGGCGACCGGCACCGCGCCGCCCGGCGACGGCCAGTGGATCAGGCAGAGGTCGACGTAGTCGGTCTTCAGCTTGTGCAGGCTCTCTTCCAGGCTGGGGATCAGCCGGTCGCGGGAGAGGTTCTCGGTCCACACCTTGGTGGTCAGGTACAGCTCGCCGCGCGGCACGCCGCTGGCCGCCACGGCCTGGCCGACCTCGGCCTCGTTGCCGTAGATCTGCGCGGTGTCGATGGCGCGGTAGCCCAGCTCCAGGGCGGTGGATACCGAGTCGATGACCACCTGGTCCTTGAGGCGGAAGGTGCCGAGGCCGAGGGCGGGAATGCTCATGGGAGTCTCCTGTGGGGAAGGGTTGCACTGGAGCTTAGTATCCGGGGATGCACTGCTGAGAAAAACGCGGGTAGCGGCAAAGGATATTTGCCGTGAAGTCACGAATTGCAAGAGCGGGCCCTGCCCGCGATTTCGCGCGCAGGGCGCGCTCCTACAGGGGAATGGCGCCGGTGATTGCGGCTATCGCACGGTTTTTCGTAGGAGCGAGCTTGCTCGCGAACCGCATGGCACCGCGTTTGTTCGCGAGCAAGCTCGCTCCTACGAAGAGCGCGCAAAAGAAAAGCCCCGCCAAGGCGGGGCTTTTCCATGCAGCGCGAGGCTCAGTTGCCGGCGGCGGCAGCGGTGGCCTGCTCGGTCAGCGTCTCGGTGTGGTCGCCGTGGTTCTTGCTGAACTGCGGGGCCAGGGAGCCGATGATCATGCCGAAGGCGCTGCAGATCAGGCCCACCAGTTGCGGCGGCCAGAAGTCGCCTTCCTGGTGGCCCATCTCCAGCGAGATCCAGCCGATCAGCCCGCAGGCGATGGCGGTCAGGGCGCCCTGGGTGGTAGCGCGCTTCCAGAACAGGCCGAAGAACAGCGGCACCACGGCGGCGACCAGGGTCACCTTGTACGCGTTGCCGACCATCTCGTAGATGCTGGCGTTGGAGTAGAAGGCGAACAGGCAGGTGGCGATGGTCATGGCCAGCACGCTGGCGCGCATCAGCTTCAGCGCCTGGTGGTCGTTCAGGTGCGGCAGCATGGGCTTGAGGATGTTCTCGGTGAGGGTCACCGACGGGGCCAGCAGGGCGCCGGAGGCCGAGGACATGATCGCCGAGAGCAGGGCGCCGAAGAACATGATCTGGGCGAACATCGGGGTGCGCTCCATGATCAGGTGCGGCAGGATCTGCTGGGCGTCCTCGTTCAGCCAGTGCTTGACCATCTGCGGGTCGATCATCGACGCGGCGTAGGTCAGGAAGATCGGCAGCATGCAGAACACCAGGTAGCAGGCGGCGCCGGTCATGGTGGCGCGCGAGGCGATCTTCTCGGTCTTGGCCGACATCACCCGGGCGTACACGTCCTGCTGCGGGATGGAGCCGAACATCATGGTCACCGCCGCGCCGAGGAAGGCGACTATGTCCTTGGCCGAGGTGCCCTGCAGGAAGTGGAACTTGCCTTCGGCCGCGGCGTGGCTTATCACCACCTGCGGGCCGCCGGCCATGTCGCCGATCAGCCAGACCAGGTAGCACAGGCCGCAGACGATGATGATCATCTGCAGGAAGTCGGTCAGGGCCACGGACCACATGCCGCCGAACAGGGTGTGCAGCAGCACGATCACGGTGCCGATGAGCATGCCCTGGGTGGTGGTGATGGCGCCGTCGGAAAGCACGCTGAAGCACACGCCGAGCGCGGTCAGCTGGGCGGCTACCCAGCCCATGTAGGAGATGATGATCACCAGGCTGGTGAAGATTTCCACGTGCTGGCCGAAGCGCTTGCGGAAGAAGTCACCGATGGTCATCAGGTTCAGGCGGTACAGCGGGCGGGCGAAGACCAGGCCCACCAGCATCAGGCAGCCGAAGGAGCCGAAGGGGTCTTCGATGATCCCGGCGAAGCCTTCCTGGAGGAAGGTGGCGGGAATGCCCAGAACGGCCTCGGAGCCGAACCAGGTGGCGAACACCATGGTCACGACCAGGGGGAAGGACATGCTGCGGCCGGCCGCTGCGTAGTCCGAGGAGTTGTGCACGCGGGTCGCGGCGTAGAAGCCGACGATGACCGTAATCAGCAGGTAGATCCCGACAAACCAGATCAGCATTTGTTCGTTCTTTCCATTGGCTGGCCAGGTGCGCTTGGCGGGTAGGGGAGGCGCAGACTGGCGGTTTTTGTTTTTGGACTTGGCGGCCCCGGCGGGTGCCGGGCCGGTCGGCAGGAGGGACTGCCGGCCGGAACGCAACGGGCGAGCAGTCTGCCAAAGACGTAAAATATGTCAAACAATTACAGAGCGATTGAATGAAAAAAATGACAGGCGAGCAGACTTGATTCGTCCAACTGTTTGATTTAGCGCGGTTGGACTGCGCCGGTAGTCAGAAATATTTGACAGTTGGTGTTCGATAAGAACAACGCGTGGTCCGCTCCGGGCTGACCTGCAAGGCGTTTCGTGACCGCACGTCCGCGCCGGCCGGGCAAGGGCAGGGGGCCGGAACGGGCGCCGCGCATTGACGCGGAGCCGCCGCCAGCCAGTAGAATCGCGCCTTTTCGCCCAAGGACGCCCCATGAGCCTCTACCAGCCCGGCATTCTCGCCACCCCGGTTCCCGCCCAGGCCCGCCACCTGTTCTTCGACCTGCAGGCCGCGGAACACCTGCCGGCCGCCCTCGACCGCCTGCTGCAGCTGGCCGACGGAGCGAGCGCGGTGGTCGGCTTCGGCGAATCGCTGGTGCGCGTGCTGGGCCGCCAGGTCGAGGGGCTGCGCGAGTTCCCGGCGCTGTCCGGCGCCGGCGTCGACAACCCGTCCACCCAGCACGCCCTGTGGGTGTGGCTGCGCGGCGAGGACCGTGGCGACCTGCTGCTGCGCACCCATGCGCTGGAGCGCGAGCTGGCGCCGGCGTTGCAGCTGGTGGAGCAGGTCGAGGCCTTCCGCCACGGCGCCGGCCTGGACCTGACCGGCTACGAGGACGGCACCGAGAACCCGCAGGATGAAGACGCGGTGGATGCGGCGGTCGTCGCTGGCGTCGGCGCCGGCCTGGACGGCGGCAGCTTCGCCGCCATCCAGCAGTGGCGCCACCAGCTGCGGGCCTTCGCCGCGCTGCCCCAGGCCGAGCAGGACGACATCATCGGCCGGCGCAAGAGCGACAACGAGGAACTGGACGAGGCGCCCGAGTCCGCCCACGTCAAGCGCACCGCCCAGGAGAGCTTCGAGCCCGAGGCCTTCGTGGTGCGCCGCTCGATGCCCTGGACCGCTGGCGCCGATGCCGGGCTGATGTTCCTGGCCTTCGGCCGCAGCCTGGACGCCTTCGAGGCGCAGCTGCGGCGCATGAGCGGCCTGGAAGACGGCATAGTCGACGCCCTGTATCGCTTCAGCCGCCCGCTTACCGGCGGCTACTACTGGTGCCCGCCGCGCCGTGACGGCCTGCTCGACGTGAGCGCGCTGCTCGGCTGAGGCGGGCGGGCGCTGTCAGCGGCTGAGGTGGATGCGCATCTGCGTATAGCCGTTGACGAAGCGCCCGGTGCTGCCGAAGGCCGCATAGCGGAAGGCCCGGTGCATGGCGGTGAGGCCGCTGCAATGCAGGTTGCGCAGCTTGCGGTAGGCGGTCTGGTAGTGGTGAAGGAAGTTCTGCACGAAGGACGTCTCCCTGTTCGCGGTTGGGCGATCCCTGCATCGAGCGGTATCGACAGTATGGTTGGGCCTGGGAAATCTGCCGCTTTCCTGGCCTGTCGCTGACAGACCGCTGAAGATCGTCACCGTTCCCGAGCGGGCCGAAATGAAATGGTCCATGTCTGTCAGGCAATGCCTACGCTTGACGGCCGCCCCCGGCTTCGCCTAAGTTGGCCGGCATGACCCGCACAACCCTGAACTTCGGCCGAATCATTATTACCGCCATTACGCAATTGGCGGGTTAGCCGACGTCCACCGAACCCGCCCTGGAGGCGGGTTTTTTCTGACTGTCTCCCGGGCCCCGTGAAAAAGCCCAGCAGGAGACAGGCCCAATGAGCCCCCACCGCGTCACCCAGGCCATCGAACAGGCGGATCGGTTGATCAACGCCCGGCAGTTCGAGCCCCTCATGGATTTCCACACCGACGACGCCTGCGGCGCCGACCTGCTCGACAAGCTGCCGGCCGGCGGCCGAACCCGGGAGGCGCGCGTATGAGCCAGGACGCGCTGCTCAAGGAATACGTGCGCAAGATCCTCGCCGCGCCGGTCTACGACGTGGCCATCGAAACCCCGCTGCAAGCGGCCCGCCAGCTCTCCGAGCGCCTGGGCTGCCAGGTGCTGCTCAAGCGCGAGGACCTGCAGCCGGTGTTCTCCTTCAAGATCCGCGGCGCCTACAACAAGCTGGCGCAACTGAGCACCGCGGAGCGCTCGCGCGGGGTGATCGCCGCCTCCGCCGGCAACCACGCCCAGGGCCTGGCGCTGGCGGCGAAGGAACTGGGCGTGAGCGCGACCATCGTCATGCCGCGCACCACGCCGGAGCTGAAGGTGCAGGGCGTGCTCTCCCGCGGCGGCAAGGTGCTGCTGCACGGCGACGCCTTCCCCGAGGCCCTGGCCCACGCCCTGCAACTGGCCGAGGTCCACGGCTACACCTTCGTGCCGCCCTACGACGACCCGGACGTGATCGCAGGGCAAGGCACCGTGGCCATGGAAGTCCTCCGCCAGCACCCCGGGCGCCTGGACGCCATCTTCGTGCCGGTGGGCGGTGGCAGCCTGATCGCCGGCATCGCCGCCTACGTGAAATACCTGCGCCCGGAAGTGAAGGTCATCGGCGTCGAGCCGGACGATTCCAACTGCCTGCAGGCCGCGCTGGCCGCCGGCGAGCGCGTGGTGCTGGCGCAGGTGGGCCTGTTCGCCGACGGCGTGGCGGTGGCGCAGATAGGCGCGCACAACTTCGAGGTGTGCCGCCATTACGTGGACGAGGTGATCACCGTCAGCAGCGATGAAATCTGCGCGGCGATCAAGGACATCTACGACGACACCCGCTCCATCACCGAGCCCGCCGGCGCCCTGGCCGTGGCCGGCATCAAGAAGTACGTCGAGCGCGACGACGCGGCGGGGCAGACCCTGGTGGCCATCGATTCGGGCGCCAACATCAACTTCGACCGCCTGCGCCACGTCGCCGAGCGCGCCGAACTGGGCGAGAAGCGCGAGGCCATCCTGGCGGTGACCATCCCCGAGCGCCCGGGCAGCTTCAAGGCCTTCTGCGAGGCAGTAGGCAAGCGCCAGATCACCGAGTTCAACTACCGCTACGACCGCAGCGAGGAAGCGCAGATCTTCGTCGGCATCCAGACCCACCCGCAGAACGACCCGCGCCCGGCGCTGGTGGAGCAACTGCGCGAGCGGGGCTTCCCGGTGCTGGACCTGACCGACAACGAGGCCGCCAAGCTGCACATCCGCCACATGGTCGGCGGCCGCGCGCCGCAGGTGGAGCAGGAGCGGCTGTTCCGCTTCGAATTCCCCGAGCGGCCGGGGGCGCTGTTCAACTTCCTCGAACGTCTCGGCGGGCGCTGGAACATCAGCCTGTTCCACTACCGCAACCACGGCGCCGCCGACGGCCGTGTGCTGGCCGGCCTGCAGGTGCCCGAGCACGAGCGCGGCGAACTGGGCGCGGTGCTCGACGCCATCGGCTACCGCTACTGGGACGAGAGCGAGAACCCGGCGTACCGGCTGTTCATCGGCTAGGGCAGGGCAGTGGACTGGCGAACTTCGCCGCGATTGGCTATTGGGCCCGCCCCGGGGCCGGCGTAGCTTGGGGCAACAGCCCTTCAACCCGCTGGGCCCCTGGCCCGAGGAGCCGTCCGATGTCCCTTCGCAATCTGCTGTTCGCCGGCCTGGTGCTGGCGCTGCCCGCACTGGCCCACGGGGCCGAGCACGAGAAGATCGCCACCCTGCAGGAACACGCGCTGCCCGACGCCCCCGGCAAGAAGGGCCTGCTGATCGAGGTCAGCTACAAGCCCGGCGAGGCGTCGGCGCCCCACGTGCATGCCGGTGCGGTGTTCGCCTACGTGCTGGAAGGTGCGGTGGTGTCGCAGTTGCAGGGCCAGGCGCCGGTGACCTACAAGGCCGGCCAGTCCTGGTACGAGGCGGCCAACACGCCGCACCTGGTCTCGCGCAACGCCAGCGCGACGCAGCCGGCCAAGCTGCTGGTGTGGATGCTGCTGGACGAAAAGGCCCCGGTGCTGACGCCGCTGAAGCAGTGAGATTGCCGCCGCCGGCCATTTCTGCTGGGATGCCCTGATCGACCGACAACGAGGGAGCCCGCAATGGCCAGCTACCAGGAACTCTTCGCCATCGGCGAAGGCTTCGACGCCTTCGTCGCCCGCGGCCTGCCGGCGGAAATCGCCGCGGTGCGCAGGGTGCAGCAAAGGCTCGGGGAACCGGGCCTGATCAGCGCCGCCACCCGCGAACGCCTGGCCGCGGTGCAAGGTCGCTACCACCTGCTGGTGGCCGGCGAGATGTGGTGCCCGGACTGCCAACTCAACGTCACGGCCCTGGACTGGATGTGTCGCCAGCAGCCGCGCATCGGCCTGGCGGTGATCTCCAAGGGGCGTGCCGAGGATGAACTGCAGGAGCGCCTGGGGTTGGAGCGCGTGGCCATTCCGCTGGTGGTAGTGCTGGATGCCGGGTTCGAGGTGGTCGGGCGCTTCATCGAACGGCCGCAGGTGGTGGTGGCGGGGTGGGACGGGGTGAAGCCGGCGTATCGGGCGGGGGATTATCTGGAGAGTACGGTGCTCGATCTGGTGGCGGTGTTTGAGGGGGTGGAGGGGAGGGTGTTTGCTGGTGGGTGAGGTGTTTGGGGTTGATGCTGTTCCCTCTCCCCAGCCCTCGGCTGCGCGCCCCGCCCTGAAGGGAGAGGGGGCCAGTCCGTGCCGAGAGAAGGAATGGTTTCAGCCGGTACCCGCCGGGCTAGCCGGCTAACTCCAAAACGCCCGCATCTGCCCAACGGTCCCCTCTCCCTTCAGGGAGAGGGTTAGGGAGAGGGCGCTCTTCAGGCCACACACCGAACCTGGCCGGCAACTGCGGTGGTTCTGCTTGAACTGATGGGGGCGTTTGCCGGTGGCCGAGGCGTTTTGGGTTGACGCCGCTCCCTCTCCCCAGCCCTCTCCCTGAAGGGAGAGGGGGCTAGTCCATGCCGAGAGAAGGCCTGGTTTCAGCCGGCAATCTCAGTGCTAGCCGGCTAACTCCAGAACACCCAGCTCTGCCCAACGGTCCCCTCTCCCTTCAGGGAGAGGGTTAGGGAGAGGGCGCTCTCCAGGTCACACACCACAACCATCCGGCCCCACCAACCGCTTCTTCAGATAAAACCGCTGATGCCCCGGCGGGCAATCCTCCAGCACACCCATCAGCTCGAACCCCTGCTTCCGATAGAACCCCGGCGCCTGGAAGCTGTAGGTATAAAGGAACACCCCCACACACCCACGACGCCGCGCTTCCTCCTCGGCTAGCGCCAGCAACTGCGCCCCGAACCCCGCACCGCGCTGCCTCGCATCCAGCCACAGATAGTCCACGTACAACCACCCCATCCCCGAATGGCCGAACAACCCGCCCACCACCTGCCCCTGGGCATCACGGGCATACAGCTCGAAACCCTCGTAGCCATACGCCGTACCCATCCGCTCGACGTTATAGGCGCGCAGGCCTTCCTCCACGACGGCCCGGGCCTGGGGATCGGCGCCGGGGGTGAACTGGTAGCGGGCTTGCGACATGGCGCCTCCTGGGCGTGGGAAAGCGCCTAGTCTAGAGGGTAAGCGGGGCCTGTGTCCGGTGCCCCGCGCTGGCACCGGCGCGCGCTTTGGTGAAGAATGCGCGCCCGCGCCAGACACCGAGCACCCCATGACCGCCACCCGCGAGCACCGCCCATGAGCACCACCACCGTCGAGCTGCTGCGGACCGGCCCCGAGCACAGCGAGCTGATCCGCAACCTCTACCAGTTCTATGCCTACGAGTCCTCGGACTGGGAGCAGGAAGACGTCGAGGCCGACGGCCGCTTCTACATCCACGAGGAACACCTGGCGCGCTACTGGCAGGCGCCGCAGTGGAGCGCCGAGCTGGTGCTGGTCGACGGCTTCATCGCCGGCTTCGTGCTCATCGAGCGCAGCGAGCTGCCGGGCATCGATGCCCTGGAGCTGGCCGACCTGTTCATCCTGAAGAGGTACCGCCGCCAGGGCATCGGCCGCGCCGTGGCGACCCAGGTGCTGACGCGCGGGGAGGGCGCCTGGCTGGTGCGCTTCTACCGCCAGGACGAGGCGGCGCGGACCTTCTGGCAGGCGGTGCTGGAGGTGCTGCCGCGGCCGGCGCTGTCCGTCGAGCCGGGCGACGACGAGCAACTGCTGAGCTACCTGGTGACGCCGGCCATCCACTGAGCCGCTGCGCGCGCGGGTCATAGGTCTGTCATTTGCGATCATTGAGCCGCGCCGGGGCCGGTCTTATGGTTCCTCTGACCACAGCGTCCGGCGCTGCCGGATGGCCCTGCATTACAAGAACGACGAGACAGAGGAACCGATGATGAGCGAATTGCAACTGCAACCCCGGGCTGCCGCCTCCCTCCAGCACTGGCACCGCATGATCGCGCAGCGTGACTTCAGCGCGTTGCCCGAGCTGCTGGCCGAGGACGTGGTGTTCCGCTCGCCCATGGCGCACACGCCCTACCCGGGCGCGAAGGTGGCGGCGACCATCCTCAACACCGTGCTGCAGGTCTTCGCCGACTTCACCTACCACCGCGAGCTGGCCAGCGCCGACGGCCTGAGCGTGGTGCTGGAGTTCAGCGCCAAGGTCAACGGCCGCGACCTCAAAGGCATCGACATGATCCGCTTCGACGAGCAGGGCCGCATCGCCGAGTTCGAAGTCATGGTGCGCCCCATGAGCGGCCTGCAGGCCCTGGGCGAGGAAATGGGCCGGCGCGTGGGCGCCTACCTGGCGACGGCCAAGGCCTGACCGGAAACCCCATCGGCCCGGCATACGCGCCGGGCCGAACCCCGGATGCGGCAGCGCCCTGTGCTAGGCTGAGGCGGTTGTCCCCCCAGCCGAGTGAACAAGGATGCTCGCTGCACTCAAGCGTTACCCGCGGTCGGTGAACCTGCTGTTCTGCGCCACCTTCGTCCTGACCCTGGGGCGAGCCATCAGCCTGCCGTTCCTGGTCGTCTACCTGTCCTCGGCCTTCGCCCTGCCGATCGCCCGCATCGGCGCCATCGTCGGCGGCGCGCTGATCGCCGGCTCCGTGCTGAGCCTGTACGGCGGCTACCTGACCGACCGCCTGTCCAGCCGCGGACTGATCCTGGGATATACGGCGTGCTTCATCGCCGGCTTCGTCGGCATGTGCCTCACCGCCAACCTCTGGCTGTTCTTCGGCTTCCTGGTGGCCTTCAACTTCGCCTATTCGGCGGTGGACGTGGTGGTGAAGGCGAGCTTCGGCCGCCTGCTGCCGGCGCAGGAGCAGGGCCGCGCCTTCTCCATCCGCTACACCTTCATCAACATCGGCTATGCCGTCGGCCCCTTCCTCGGCGCCGGGCTGGCCCACTGGGCGCCGAAGCTGCCGTTCGTGGTCTCCGCACTGCTCGGCGCCGGCTTCCTGCTGCTGTACCTGGGCTACGGCGAGCGCAGCCAGCGCCCGGCCCCAGCGGGGCAGGCGCCGGTGTCCTTCCTGGCCCTGGGCCGCGTGCTGCTGGATGACCGGCGCCTGGTCTGCTTCACCCTCGGCGGCGTGCTCAGCGCGGTGGTGTTCGGCCAGTTCACCGCCTACCTCTCGCAGTACCTGGTCACCACCCGCAGCGCCGAGGTGGCCTACCAGGTCATCAGCACCGTGGTGGCGGTCAACGCCCTGGTGGTGATCGCCCTGCAGTACCCGCTGGGCCGGCGCATCGACGAGAACTGCCTGGAGACCTGGCTGCTGGCCGGGCTGGCGCTGTTCCTGGCCGGGGTGATCGGCTTCGCGCTGTCCACCAGCGTGCTGCACTGGGTGTTGGCGATGACGGTGTTCACCCTGGGCGAGATCATCGTGTTCCCCGCCGAATACATGTTCATCGACCGCATCGCCCCGCCGCAGCTGCGCGGCATGTACTACGGCGCGCAGAACCTCTGCAACCTCGGCGGCGCCCTGGGCCCGGTGCTCTGCGGCTGGGTACTGGCGAGCCTGCCGGCGCACTGGATGTTCGTGATGCTGGGCGCCTTCGTCGTCGCCGGCGGGGTGTTCTACCGCCTGGGCGCGGCGCTGCCGGCCGCCCGGCAGGCCTGAATGCCGGAACCGCCGCCTTCCGGGCCCGCCGGCACGGGTTGCCGCTTGCACCACCTTCGCCGCCATTGATAGCCTTCGCGGCCTAAAGAAGAACACAGGCCCCGGGTATGGTGATCAGGGTTGTCGAAGCGCAGGAAGTCGATCAGCAGCGGATAGCCATTCCGGGTTGGGAGCAGCAGTACACGCAGATGTCCGCCGGGCGCTTCGCCGGGCGCATCCTGCATGCCGAGGTCGAGGGCATCGAGCTCTACGAGGAGCAGATGAACCTGCGCGTGGAGCAGGAGTTCCATGCGCCGCCCGGCGCGCTGGTGTTCAGCTTCGACATGTCGGAGAACACCCTCTACCTGCTCGATGGCGAGACGCGCAACGCCTGGGTCACGCCGGAGAACTACCGCGAGGTGGCGGTGGTGATCAAGCAGGCGGGGCAGTGGGGCCAGGCGCTGGACGACTTCGCCGACCTGGTGCTGATGCCCCTGCGCTCCGACGGCTGCCGCTCGCTGGCGGCTTCGCTGAGCGACCTGCTCGTCGGCGCAGGCGCCGGGCGCCATCCGGTGGAGGCCCCCGGCGTGGCGCAGGCCATAGTCGCCAATTGCTTCTCGCTGCTCTGCGAGGCGCCGGTCGGTGACGAGCAGCGTTCGCGCTCCATCGTCCAGGCCAAGCGCGTGGTGCAGCGGGTCAAGGACGTGGTGAACGATTGCCCCGAAGAGAACTTCGCGATGGCCGAGCTGGCGGCGAAGGCGGGCGTTTCGCCGCGCACCCTGCAGCAGTCCTTCCTGCGCTACGCCGGCATGCCGCCCATCGCCTGGCTGCGCAACCGCCGCCTGAACGCCGCCCGCCGCGACCTGCTGGGCGCCGCCGAGTCGGGCATGACCGTCGCCGAGGTGGCGATGAAATGGTCGTTCTGGCACCTGGGGCGCTTCTCCCAGTCCTACCATGCGCTGTTCGGTGAGTACCCCAAGGCTACTGTCAGGCAGGGTGCCCGACCTTAGCGTCGTTACCTTCGGCCAGCGGCGGATAACCGCGAACGGTTATCCGCCCTACGGTGTTCGCTGGAAAGGCGGGGTGCGAGGATGGCGCCGGACTACCAGCGCACTCAGTGCAGCTCCCTCTCCCGCTTGCGGGAGAGGGTTGGGGAGAGGGGCTCTTGTGCCCAGCACCTGTGCCGCCGGGAAACACCGTTCGCGAGCAAGCTCGCTCCTACGAAGAGCTCTTTGCGCCACGCAAAGAAATGATGGGTATCGCTTCGCTCAACCCATCCTACGGGTGTTGTGTTTGCCGGAGGGTGTACGGCTTCTCGTAGGAGCGAGCTTGCTCGCGAATGAGCCCCGCAGCGGAGTCTGTTCGCGAGCAAGCTCGCTCCTACGAAGAGCATTTCGGCGCGGCCTCAGCCCAGCTTCTCGCGTATCCGGTACCAGGCCATGCCCAGCGCCAGCAGCGGCGAGCGCAGCAGCTTGCCGCCGGGGAAGGTCAGGTGCGGCACCGCGCTGAACAGGTCCAGGCCCTGGCTGTGGCCGCTGTGGATGGCCTCTGCCAGCAGCTTCGCCGACCAGTGCGTGACGTTCAGCCCGTGGCCGGAGTAGCCCTGGGCGAAGAACACGTTCGGCTGCGCCTTGAGCCGCCCCACCTGGGGGAAGCGGTTGGCGGTGATGCCGATCATGCCGCCCCACTGGTAGTCCAGCCTTACGTCCGCCAGCTGCGGGAACACCTTGAGCACCTTCGGCCGCATGTAGGCGCCGATGTCCTTCGGGTCGCGCCCGGAATAGTGGCAGGCGCCGCCGAACAGCAGGCGGCGGTCGGCCGTCAGGCGGTAGTAGTCCAGGCCCACCTTCTGGTCGCACAGCGCCATGTTCTGCGGGATCAGCTGTGCCGCCAGCGCCTCGGGCAGCGGCTCGCTGGCCACCACGTAGCTGCCGGCGGGCAGCACCTTGCCGGTCAGCCGCGGTTCCAGTTCTTCCAGGTGCGCGTTGCAGCCGAGCACCAGGTTGTCGGCCAGCACCCGGCCCCGCGCGCAGTGCACCACCACCTGGCGGCCGTGCTCGATGCGCAGGGCGGGGCTGCGCTCGAACACCCTGGCGCCCAGGGCGGCCGCCGCGCGGGCCTCGGCGCGCACCAGGTCGAGCGGGTGCAGGTGCCCGGAGCCCATGTCCACCAGGCCGCCGGCGTACTGGTCGCTGGCCACCACCTCGCGGATGCGCTCCGGCGCCACCAGACGCGTTTCGTGCGGGTAGCCCTGGGTGCTCAGCTGGGCGTGCTCCTCCACCAGGCCGGCATACTGCGCCGGGGTGTTGGCCAGCTCGCAGAAGCCCCAGCGCAGGTCGCATTCGATGGCCAGGTCGCGGATGCGCTGCGCCACCAGCTCCACCGACTCGGTGCCGGCCCGCTCCAGGTAGCGCACGCCTTCCTCGCCGACGTACTTGGCGAAGCCGCTGACGTCGTGGCCGATGCCGCGGATCAGTTGGCCGCCGTTGCGCCCGCTGGCGCCCCAGCCGATGCAGCGGGCCTCCAGCAGCACCACGCTAAGGCCGCGCTGGGCCAGCTCCAGCGCGGTGTTGACGCCGGTGAGCCCGCCGCCGACGACGCAGACGTCCGCGCGAACCTCGCCCTCCAGCGCAGGGTAGGGCTGTTTGTCCCGGGCGCTGGCGGCGTAGTAGGACGCGACCTGCTCGTCGGTGTGGCTCATGGCTCGCTCTCGCTTCATTGGTTGAACTTGATCTTGCTCCAGCTGCGGGTCATCAGGCGCATGATCTTGGGCGGCGGCGCCTTGGAGATGTACAGCTTGTCCAGTACCTGCTGGCTCGGGTAGACCTCGGGGTCGTTCTGCATCTGGGCGGGCAGCAGCGCCTTGGCGTCGGCGTTGGCGCTGGGGTAGCCGACGTACTCGCTGATGCCGGCGATCACCTGCGGATCGAGAACGTAGTTGATGAAGGCCAGGGCCTGCTCGGGGTGCGTCGCATCCGAGGGAATGGCCATCAGGTCGAACCACAGGTTCGCGCCTTCCTTGGGAATGGCGTAGGCGATCTCGATGCCGTTCTTCGCTTCCCGGGCCCGCGCGGCGGCCTGGAACACGTCGCCGGAGTAGCCGAAGGCCACGCAGATGTTGCCGTTGGCCAGGTCCGAGATGTACTTCGAGGAATGGAAGTAGGTGACGTAGGGGCGCACCGCCGCCAGCTTGGCCTCGGCCTTCGGGTAGTCCGCCGGGTTGGTGCTGTTGGGGTCCAGGCCCAGGTAGTTGAGCACCGAGGGGATCATCTCGTCGGGCGAGTCCATGAAGGCCACGCCGCAGGCGCTGAGCTTCTTGATGTTCTCCGGCTCGAACAGCACCGCCCAGGAATCGATGTGGTCCACGCCCAGCACCTGCTTGACCTTCGCCACGTTGTAGCCGATGCCGTTGGTGCCCCACAGGTAGGGCACCGAGTGCTTGTTGCCCGGGTCGTTCTGCTCCAGCAGCTTGAGCAGCCGCGGGTCCAGGTGCTTCCAGTTCGGCAGCTTGCTGCGGTCCAGCTCCAGGAACACCCCGGCCTGCACCTGGCGGGTGAGGAAGTGGTTGGAGGGCACCACCACGTCGTAGCCGGAGCGGCCGGCCAGCAGCTTGCCTTCCAGGGTTTCGTTGGAATCGAAGACGTCGTAGACCGGCTTGATGCCGGTGGCCTTCTGGAAGCCGCCGAGGGTGTCCGGGGCGATGTAGTCGGTCCAGTTGTAGACGCTGACGGTCGGTTCGGCGTGGGCGCCCGCGGCCAGCGTGACCAGGGCGAAGGGCGCAAGGTAGCGCAGCAGTCTCATGACGACTCCTGAATTGTTGTTGTGGTTGAGGCGAAAAGGGCGGATCAGACGCTCAGCAGCAGGAACTCGCGCTCCCAGGAACTGATCACCCGCTTGTAGTTCTCGTGCTCGGTGCGCTTCACCGCGACGTAGCCCTGCACGAACTTGCGGCCCAGGTATTCGCCGAGCACCTCGCAGTCTTCCATCTGCGCCAGGGCGTCCTCGATGGTGATCGGCAGGCGCAGGTTGCGGCGCTCGTAGGCGCGGCCCTGCACCGGCGCACTGGGGTTCAACTGCTCGACCATGCCCAGGTAGCCGCACAGCAGGCTGGCGGCCAGCGCCAGGTAGGGGTTGGCGTCGGCGCCGGGCAGGCGGTTCTCCACGCGCATGGCCGCGGGCGGGGCGGCCGGCACGCGCAGGCCCACGGTGCGGTTCTCTTCGCCCCACTCGACGTTCACCGGCGCGGAGGTGTCCGGCAGGAAGCGGCGGAAGGAGTTCACGTTCGGCGCGAACATCGGCAGCACTTTCGGGATGTACTTCTGCAGGCCGCCGATGAAGTGCAGGAACAGCTCGCTCATGGAGCCGTCCTCGTTGGCGAAGACGTTTTTGCCGGTGGCGATGTCCAGCACGCTCTGGTGGATGTGCATGGCGCTGCCCGGCTCGTCGGTGATCGGCTTGGCCATGAAGGTGGCGCTCACGTCGTGCTTGAGCGCGGCCTCGCGCATGGTGCGCTTGAACACGGTGATCTGGTCGGCCAGGCTCAGCGCGTCGCCGTGGCGGAAGTTGATCTCCATCTGCGCCGGGCCGTCCTCATGGATCAGCGTGTCCAGGTCCAGGCCCTGCAGTTCGCACCAGTCGTAGACGTCTTCGAACAGCGGGTCGAACTCGTTGGCGGCGTCGATGGAGAAGCTCTGCCGGCCGCTCTCGGCGCGGCCCGAGCGGCCCACCGGGGCTTCCAGGGGGAAGTCCGGGTCGCTGCTGCGCTTGGTCAGGTAGAACTCCATCTCCGGCGCCACCACCGGGCTCCAGCCCTTGTCGGCGTACAGCTTCAGCACGCGCTTGAGCACGTTGCGCGGTGACAGCTCGATGGGGTTGCCGTACTTGTCGAAGGTGTCATGGATGACCATCGCGGTCGGCTCCAGCGCCCAGGGCACCAGGAAGATGGCGTCCGGGTCGGGCTTGCAGAGCATGTCGATGTCGGCCTCGTCCAGCAGGTCGTAATAGACGTCGTCATCGACGAAATCGCCGGTGACGGTCTGCAGCAGCACACTTTCCGGGAGCCGCATGCCCCCTTCGCCGAGGAACTTGTTGGTGGGGGAAATCTTGCCGCGGGCGATGCCGGTCAGGTCGCTGACCACGCATTCGACTTCGGTGATTTTCTGTTGCTTCAGCCGTTGCTCCAGTTGCTCGGCGGGGGTGCTCATACAAGCCTCGGATGGTTCATGGGTTCTGGGTGGGGGCGCCGGCAGCGTGGCGCTGCCTGGCCGCGGGGCTAGTTTCGTCCGCCGGGCGGGGGCGTTCTATCCACTTTCCGCACGCTTGAGGCCGCGGGGGGCGCAGGGCGGGGACTTGTGGCGATTCTTCGGGCGGAATCAGGGGAAGTTTCCGTCGCGGCAACTGCCTTGAGCCCTTACAAGGCGCATCCGTAGATTCCGTCTGCCACGGTTCGCCCGTGGCGGGGCGTAGGAACCCCGGAATATCGCAAGACGTGCGGTAGCGCCATTGCCGCAGGGCAGACGTGTATCCAAGGCCCTGCGGTTCCATGGCGGACCGTGCGAGGAGGCTTCGGCCTGCCGGTTGTCTTGTGACGGTATTCCTACCCTGGCACGGTCCGCCTCTCCCTTCCAGGAGGCGGCTCCCTTATCCCATAGAGGAGCAAGATGGAACATGCATCGCCTTGTCGTTCAGTCCAAGCAACACCCCCGCAGCACCCGCCAGGAGGTCCGTCATGGCTGACCTCGTTCCCCTCATCCCCCTCAGCCCGGCCACCGAGCCCCACGACGACGTGCTGTACGTCAACCCCAACGCCCCCGCCGACCACCTCCACGAAGCCGCCGTCCGCCGCCTGAGCGCGCTGGAAGACCTGCTGCACATGCTGGAGGACAGCGCCGACGAAATGCCCCTGACCCACCTCCAGGCCCGCATGGCTGCCGCGCTTGCGCCGCTGGCGGCGGAAGCGCGGCAGCTGTACGAGCTGGCGCAGGTCAAGCGGGGGTAATGCCCCGGCCCCGGGCGCGCCGGGGCCATGACGGGGCGGCGCTGGCGGCGTACCGTTCGACCGCCGGCAGCGTCGTCCTCCCCGTGATTTGATCGTGGTCAAACTTCCGTTCGCCCCGCGGCGTACAAGTGACCCGGCGGTTCCTTCCCACGCCGGCGCCACGCCAGGAGGTTTCCATGCCCACCACCCAGCCTTCACAGCCCACCACCGAAGCCCCCGACGAGCATTGGGTCGAGGCCCTGCCCGACGGCAGCCATGTTCTGATCCGGCCGTTGCGCGCGGAAGACCGCCAGCGCGAGGCGGACTTCATCGCCCGGCTGTCGCCGGAGGCGCGGCATTTCCGCTTCCTGTGCAGCATGCGCGAGGTCAGCCCGGCACTGCTCGACCAGTTGATGACGGTGGACTTCCACGACAGCGCCGCCTACATCGCCCTGGTGCACCAGGACGGCGAGCTGGTGGAAGTGGGCGTCAGCCGCTACGCCCGCGGCGCCGACGCCGGCCATTGCGAGTGCGCGGTGACGGTGGCCGATGACTGGCGGCACCGCGGCCTGGGGGTGGCCCTCATGCGCCACCTGATCGAAACCGCCCGGCGCAACGGCATGACGCAGATGTATTCGATCGATTCGGCGGCCAACGCGCCGATGCACGAACTGGTGCGCTTCCTCGGCTTCAGCAGCCACCAGGACCCCGAAGACCCCACGCAGACCATCCATACCCTGCAGCTGCAACCGGCGACCTGAAGCGGGGGAGGCAGCCATGCACATCCAACTGCTGTGCACCGGCGACGGGCGCTGCTACGTCCAGCTCGACCAGTTCCGCGTGCCTTTCCGCAACGCGGAGCAGGCCAACGCCTACCTTGAGCGCCTGCAGCAGCGCATCGCCGCGCCCCACGTGCTGGCCGAGGCGCAGCGCCGCGACGCCGAGAAGCGCCAGGCCCAGCGCCGCGCGGGCTGAGCCTTCCACGGGCCGCGGTCACGGCCGGCGCACCGTGGGCCCTCCTGGCCGCCCACAAGGGGCGGCCGCTCACCGGCCGTTCAGGGGCGTATCGCCAGGATGCTGGAGTGCACCCGGTACAGCGCCTGCTCGGTGGTGCTGCCGACGATCTTCGCCAGCCCGGCGTGGTAGAGGGTGCCCATGACCACCACGTCCATCCGGTAGTCGTCGACGAATTCGGCGATGACGCGGTTGGCCGCGCCCTTGATAAGGTGCAGGCACTTCTGCTCGATGCCGAAGCGTTCGCCCAGGCGCTGCATGCGCTCGGTGGCGCGGCCGCTCATCTGCTCCTGGATTTCGCTGGTCCAGGCCACCGGCCCCACGGCATAGGCGAGGAAGCTGCTGCTCAGGTCGTAGGCCTGCAGCAGGTGCAGCTCGGCGTCGCATTGCAGCGCGAGCTGCTGGGCCGATTCGACGATGCGTTCGTTCAGTTCGTCGACGCGGGTGTCGTCCTGGGACAGGTCCAGCGCCGCCACCACCTTGCGCGGCAGGGGATGCTCCGCGTGGCTCACCAGGTGCAGCGGCACCGCGCACTGGCGCAGCAGTTGCCAGTCCAGCGGCGTCATCAGCGCCCGGCTCACGGCCGTTTCGTAGTGGACGTCCTTGATCAGCAGGTCGAAGCCGCGTTCGCGCACCCGGCGCAGGACTTCCTGCAGCGGGTCGTCGCTCCACACCGCCTCGGCGCTGGCCTCGATGCCGCGCCCGCGCAGCAGCTCCACCTGGTCGTCGAGCCAGGCCTGGTGCCGCTCCTGGATGGTGTTGCGGGCGCGTTGCTGCAGGTCGTAGTCGAGGGTGTTCAGGGCTGGCGCCAGGCTGTCGATCATCAGCATGTGCAGGCTGGCGCCGGCGGAGTCGGCCAGGGCCTGGGCGCGGGCCATGGCGGCGGAATAGTGCTGGTGGGTGTCGCAGATCAGGAGCAGGCGCGAGTAGGCGTTCATGGCGGTCTCCGCAGCGGCGCCCGCGCCACGGGCGGCGCGGGCTGGGTGGCTGTGAGCCTGGGCCGGGGCGCGTGCGGGCACTTTGATGCGCATCAAGAACGCTGGTGGAGAGGGGGCGGCAGGCGATCGAAGCGGACCACCGGTCCTTCGGCCGGGGGCGGCGACTGCAGGCGCTCGTTGCGCAGCCAGATGCTCGCCGCCGGCACCCCGCTGCGCAGGCACGCCTGGGCCGCGCTGCGGCCGAGAAAATCCGGGGTGGCGCAGAACACCACGTCGGGCAGCCGCTCCAGCAGTTGCCGGTGCAGGCGTTCCAGCAGGCAGGCGCCGTGGACCCTTTCGTCGAGCAGGCCCAGCGAGTGCAGCCAGCGCCGGCATTCCTCGGGCAGGCCCGCCAGGCTGGCGGCATCGGCGATCAGGTCCAGGCGCAGCGCGGGCATCCAGCAGGCCAGTTCGTCGATCGCCGCCGCCACCGACAGCAGGCCGTTGCCGCTGGCCACCACCAGCAGCCGGCCGGCGCGCAGCGGCAGGGGCCAGCCGACGCCCAGGGGGCCGCGGTAGTCCAGCCAGCCGTCCGTGGCCGCGAACCGGCCGGGGTGGCTGGCGCTGACGATGAACGGCCCGTGGTGCTCCGGCAGGCTGATGTAGCTGCACGGCTGCAGGGCCCCGCCATGCACGCCCAGCAGGCAATACTGGCCGGGTATGACGGCGCTGCCCGCGTCGTCCTCCAGCAGCAGGCGCAGGCATTGCCCGGTGCCCGGCAGGCAAAGCACTTCCAGTAGCCGTACCCGTTCCATTGCGCGCCCCCTTGGCGAGGTCGACCAGACGCGTCGTTTCGGGTCAGGCTAGGCGCCGCGGGCCGGGCCGCCTTGACCGCCATCAAGTTCTGCGCCGCGGGGACCGAGGCCGGCGTTTTGACCGGGATCAAGGACAGCCGCCATGGCCGTCGCAGAATCGATTCGCCCCATTTCCGAGGCGGTTCATCCAGCGGAGGAATTCCCCATGTCCGACCCCGCAAAGCAAGTCCCCGTCACGCCGTCCCCCAGCCAACCGGCCAAGGCGCCAACCCCCGGCGCCAGCCCCTTCGATACGCTGCGACGGCAGATCGACAGCCTGTTCGACGACTTCGGCCGCACGCCGCTGCGCCTGCCCTTCGGCCACAGCGCCTTCGACGTGGAGCCGTTCTGGCGGCGCGAGCCGTTCAGCCGCGGCCTGCCCGCGGTGGACGTCAGCGAGCAGGCCGAGGAGTACCGCATCAGCGCCGAGCTGCCCGGCATGGATGAGAAGGACATCGAGGTGAAGCTGGCCAACGGCAACCTGGTCATCAAGGGCGAGAAGAAGGAAGAGAAGGACGAGAAGCGCAAGGAGTACCACCTGTCGGAACGCCACTACGGCAGCTTCGAGCGGGTGTTCCGGCTGCCCAAGGAAGTGGACGCGGAGAAGGTCCACGCGCAGTTCTCCAAGGGCGTGCTGCAGGTGCACCTGCCCAAGCGCGCCGAGGCGGTGCACCCGGAGAAGGTCATCCCGGTGAAGAACGGCGATTGATGCGGGGGGCGCGCCTGGCGGCAGGCGCGCCCCTTCGTCGAATGGGGCGGCGCGGTCAAGCGCAGCGGCTATAGTGGGAAAATCCCCTTATTGCCGGAGGCGCCGCCATGTCCGACGCTTACCGCTCCCCGCCGCGCCCGCAGGTCAACTGCCAGGCGTGTTCGTTGAGCCGCCTGTGCCTGCCGGCGAGCCTCAGCGACGGCGAGGTCGAAGAGCTGGACCGCATCGTCCGGCGCAGCCGCCCCCTGCAGAAGGGTGAGTACCTGTTCCGCGCCGACGAGCCGATGCAGCACGTGTTCGCCGTGCGCTCCGGGGCGCTGAAGAGCTACCTGCTCGACGCCAACGGCGGCGAACAGGTGACCGGCTTCGTGCTGCCGGGCGAGATGCTGGGGCTGGACGCCATCGGCTCGCCGCGCTTCCCGGGCTATGCGGTGGCGCTGGAGGTTTCCATGGTGTGCAGCATCGGCCTGGAACAGCTGGAGGACCTGTCCGGGCGCATCCCCGGCCTGCGCCACCAACTGCTGCACATCCTCAGCCAGGGCATCCAGGGCGAGTACGCGCACATCCGTTGCAGCCGCGAGCGCGCCGAACAGCGCCTGGCCGGCTTCCTCCTCGGCCTGTCGGCCCGCTACCAGCAGCGCGGCCTGTCGCAGGACCGCTTCACCCTGCCGATGAGCCGCGGCGACATCGGCAACTACCTGGACCTCACCATGGAGACGGTCAGCCGGCTGTTCACCCGTTTCGTGCAGACCGGCCTGATCGACTGCCACGGGCGCGAGGTGCGCCTGCTCGACCGCCAGGGCCTGTGCCGGATGAGCGGCCTGGAGGCGCAGCCGGAGCGCGCGGCGGGGCGCCCGTAGGAGGCTCCCGGGCCGTTCATCCGCTGGCCGCGGCGCGGGCGCCGGGCGCGCCGCCAATCTGATCGAGATCAAAGTCGGGCCGTGGCGTCGCGCCCATCGTGCAAGGCGAGCGAATGTCCGCTTGCCCGCACAGGAGACGAGCCATGGCCATCGGCGAATACTGCAACCGCGACGTCGTCATCGCGGCGCCTACCGTATCCATCCTGACCGCCGCCCGGTTGATGAGCGAATACCACGTCGGCGACCTGGTGCTCGCCGAGCAGGTGGAGCGCGAGCGCTACCGGCCCGTGGGCATCATCACCGACCGCGACATCGTGCTGGAGGTGGTCGCCAACAACGAGCCGGAGCCGGGCAGCATCCAGGCCGGCGACATCCAGCTGCGCAACCTGGTCACCGCCCAGGAAAGCGACGATGTGTTCGACGTCATCACCCGCATGCGCCAGGCCGGCATCCGGCGGATGCCGGTGGTCGACGAGCAGGGGCTGCTGGTGGGCATCGTCTCGGCGGACGACCTGCTCGGCGTGCTGGCCGACAACCTGCGCGACCTCTCGCGGCTGGTGGGCTTCCAGAACCTGCGCGAAGAGGGCGAGCGTGAAGCCGACTACTAGGCGAGGTGGCAGCCATGCATGACGTGACGCTTCCCTTCGTCGACCGCGCCGCTGCCGGCAAGGCCCTGGCGCGGTTGCTGCCGGCCTACCGGGGCCGCCCCGGGGCGATCGTGCTGGCCCTGCCGCGCGGCGGCGTGCCGGTCGGCTATGAGGTGGCCAGCGAACTGGGCGTGGAGCTGGACCTGATGATCGTGCGCAAGCTCGGCGTGCCCTGGTACCCGGAGCTGGCCATGGGCGCCATCGCCAGCGGCGGCGTGCGGGTGCTGAATGACGACGTGCTGCGGATGCATGGCGTCGATGCCCGCGCCCTGGAGACGGTGGAGCGCAAGGAAAGCGCCGAGCTGCACCGGCGCGAGCGCGCCTACCGTGGGGAGCGGCCCGTGCCGCAGCTGGCTGGCCGGCAGGTGATATTGGTCGACGACGGCCTGGCCACCGGCGCCACCATGCTGGCCGCCGTGCGCGCGGTACGCCAGCAGGCCCCGGCGGCCATCGTCGTCGCCGTGCCGGTGGCGCCGGCGGAGGTGCTGGAAGAGCTGCGTAACGAGGTCGACGAGGTGGTCTGCCCGTTCACCCCGGAGCCGTTCAGCGCCATTGGCCGCTGGTACCTGGACTTCTCCCAGACCTCCGACGCCGAGGTGGTGGAACTGCTGCAACGGGCCTGGCGGCGGGAGGCGGGCGAAGCCTAGCCTCAGGTGCAGCGCCGGCCGTGGCGCAGCACGTCGATGCGCAGCTCCGGCTCGTAGGGCGGCACGTTGCATTCGACGATGTCGTCCGGCGCCACCTGCAGGCGCAACCCCACCACGTCGGCGTGCACCGGTTGGCGGCTCACGCAGCGGTCCACCAGTACGCCGGCCAGCACGTGCCGCGCCCCGAGCTGGGCCAGGTAGGCGCAGGCGCGCAGCAGCGAATGGCCTTCGTAGAGCACGTCGTCCACCACCAGCAGCGTGGTGCGGCTGAGGTCCATGCCGGCCAGTTGCGGGTTTTCCGTCAGCTCCGTCTCGGGGTGCAGCAGGCTCAGGTCGTCGGCGTAGCGCTTCACCTTCAGGGCGTGGACGGGCAGGGGCGGGTGGCCGCATTGCACCAGGTGTTCCTGCAACCGGTGCGCCAGGGGCTCGCCACGCCGCACGATGCCGACCAGCGCGCTTTCGCCCGGGGGCAGCAGCGGGGCGGCCTTTTGCGCCATGGCCTGGAGCACGGCATCCAACTCCCGGGCGTCGTACAGGGTCAGGCGTTGCGGAGCGTTCGGGGTCGCCATGGTGGGCCTCCAGGCCGTTGCCGGGCATGGCTTTCACCATCGCGCGTCGGGCGAGGGGCGAATTTGATCCAACGCAAATCCGGCGCAGGCCAGGGGGCTGAAACTCGTCCGTAGTTCCCCCATCGAGCCCGATGCGGGCCCCTGCCTTCCGGCGCGCTGGCGGCGTGGCCGGATACCCACGAGGTGCGCTATGAGCCAGCCACGCAAGCTCCTGTTCCTGACCCACCCCGAGCAGCACGACTCCCCCGGCCTGCAGCGCGCGCTCGCCCTGGCATCGGCCTGCAATGCGGCCTTGCACGTGCTCGTCTACGTGGGGCCCTTCGCGACCTTCCTGCTGGACCGCAAGGTCATGGAGCAGGCGCGCGAAAGCCTGGTGCAGGCGCAGCGCAAGGCCTGGGAAGGCGAATGCGCGGCCCTGCGCGGGCGGGGGCTGGAGGTCACCGCCTCGGTGGTGGCGGCGGGCAACCTGCGTGACGAGATGCTCCAGGACATCCGCGAACAACAGCCGGACATGGTGATCAAGGACGTGCGGCACGAACCGGCGCTCAAGCGTTCCTTCGTCACCCCGCTGGACTGGCACCTGCTGCGGGAGTGCCCGGCGCCGCTGCTGCTGGTCAACGACATCCGCCAGCCGATGCCGCGCAAGATAGTCGCCGCGGTGGACCCGTCCGACCCGCAGACCCAGCTCAGCGACATCAACGACAGGATCATCGCGGCCGCCAACGGCCTGGCCCTGCAATGCGACGCGGAGCTGCACCTGCTGTTCGTCTACGACTGCATGCCGGCCTACATGGCCAATGGCGGCGAGGGCGGCGTGGCCTGGGTCGACCTGGTCGAGGAGATGCGCGGCGCGCTGCACAAGCCCTTCGTCGCCCTGGCGGACAAGTACGGCGTGCCCGAAGAGCGCCGCCACTTCCTGATGGGCACGGCGGTGCGCGGCATCGCGAACTTCGTCCAGCAGAACGCCATCGACGTGACCGTGATGGGCCGCATCCACCGCAGGGCCGTGGACCGGCTGATCGGCAGCACCACCGAGCATTTGATCGAGCATGTGCAGGGCAGCGTGCTGGCGCTGCAGCCGGGCGAGTAGGGCGCCTAGCGCAGCAGTTCGGCCACCCGCAGCGCCGTGGCTTTCGCCGACTGCGGGTTCTGGCCGGTCACCAGGCGGCCATCCACCACCACCTTGGGCACGAACGGCAGCAGGGCCTTCTCGTAGCGGGCGCCGCGCCGCTTCATTTCTTCTTCGGCGTTGTAGGGCATCTTCTTCGCCACGCCGGCGAGGATTTCCTCGCGCCAGGAGAAACCGGTGATCCTGCGCCCCGCCACCAGCAGGCTGCCGTCCGACAGCCTGGTGTTCAGCAGGCCGCAGTAGCCGTGGCAGACCGACGAGACGATGCCCCCGCGTTCGTAGATGGCGCGGGTGAGGCGCTGCAGGCCGGCGTCGTCCGGGAAGTCCCACATCACCGCGTGCCCGCCGGTGAAGTAGATGGCATCGAAGTCCGCCGGGTCGATGTCCTCGGGCTTGGCGGTGTTGGCGAGCAGCGCCCGGTGGGCGTCGTCGGCCAGCCAGGCCTTGGCCGAGGCATCCCGGTTCGGCCATTTGAGCGAGCGCGGCTCCAGCGGCGTGACGCCGCCCTTGGGGCTGACGATCCGCTGCACATAGCCCTTGGCGGCGAACAGGTCGTAGGCGTGGGTTAGCTCCGACAGCCACAGGCCGGTGGGGTCGGCTGGGTCGGCATAGTGCGCGACGTTGCTGACGACGTGGAGAATGCGCTTGCTCATTTGCCCTTCCTTCCCGGTGGTTGACCTTGCCGGCCTGCATCAGCGGCGTGGGGGAACTCTAAGCTTGAATATAACTTTAAGGTCAAGGGCCTGGGGATGGGAGATGAAGGGGCTGATCTGGCCACCAGCGCCGGGGCAGGGTAAAAGAGCGGGTTCATTGCCGCAGGATGCCACGCCTTGAAACGCGCAAGCCCATTGCTGATCGCCACGCTACTGGCCGCCGCCGGTCAGGCGGGGGCCATGGACGGAAAAGGCAACTCGTCCGATCACTTCACCGTCGCCACCAGCCTGGGCAGCGCGGCGCTCAGCGAGTCCACCAGCCAGCCGCTGCGGACCTACCAGGCTGCTCGCGACGATGCCCTGGCGTACATCGCCTCCGACGGGCACATCCACGGCGCGCAGCTGGAGCAGGCGTTGCGCCTCTACCGCCAGGCGCATCCGCGCTCCGGCCTGAGCGACATGCAGCTGGCCCGGGCCATCGCCAGCCTGGGCTGAGCCCTGCTCGCCGGGGCGTGGGGCCGGCGAGGTCCGCATTGTGGAAAGGCACGGCATTGAAATAAAATGAGACGCTTTCTCATTTTCACTCTTTTGGCGTTCCCGCCAAGGATGCCCGCGCATGTTTTCCGCTTCGTCCCACGCTTCGCCGGCCGTCGCGCTGGAGCGCCTGTATGGCGACCACCACGGCTGGTTGTTCGGCTGGCTGCGCCAGCGCCTGGGCAATGCCCCGGACGCGGCGGACATCGCCCATGACACCTACCTGCGCATCCTCAGCTCCGGACGCACGCCGCCGCTGGCGGACTCGCGGCGCTACCTGGTGCAGGTGGCCAAGGGCCTGGTCATCGACCTGTGGCGCCGCCAGGACGTGGAGCGGGCCTACCGCGAGGCCATCGCGCACCTGCCCGAGGCGCAGGTGCCGGCGCCGGAAACCCACTGGCTGATCGTCGAGTCGCTGCTGCGCATCGACGCGATGCTGGACGGCCTGCCGCGCCAGACGCGCGAGGTGTTCCTGCTGGCGCAGTTCCACGAGCTCACCCTGCAGCAGATCGCCGAGCGCACCGGCATGGCGCTGATCACCGTGCGCCGGCACATCCACAAGGCGCTGGTGGCCTGCATGACGGCCTGCGAGCCATGAGCCGCGGGGAGGCCCGCGCCGCGCCGGCGGCCGGGCTGCTGGAGGAGGCCGCCGAGTGGGTCATGACGCTGCGCTTCGACGCCCCCGGCGAGGCGCAGTGGCAGGCCTTCGAGCGCTGGCGTGGGCAGAGCGACGCGCACCGCGAGGCCTGGGCGCGCGCCGAGCGGGTGTTCGGCACCTTCGACGCGGTGCCCACGGAGCTGGGCCGCCAGGCGCTGCATGGCCTGGAAGGGCTCAAGGGCCTGAGCCGCCGCCGCGCGCTGCGTCTGCTGAGTACGCTGCTGATGGCCGCGCCGGCGGGCTGGCTGGTGGCGCGCAGCGCCCCCTGGGACAGCTGGATGGCCGACGCCAGCACCGCCACCGGCGAGCGCAAGGCGCTGACGCTGGCCGACGGCAGCCAGGTGGTGCTCAACACCGTGTCGGCGCTGGACGTTCACTTCGACGCCACGGCGCGCCGCCTGCGCCTGCGCACCGGCGAGGTGCTGGTGACCACCCATGCCGACCCGGTGGCGCCGCGGCGGCCGTTCCTGGTCGCTGCGCAGCAGGGCGTGGTCGAGGCGCTGGGCACGCGCTTCAGCGTTCGCCAGTTGGGCGAGCAGTGCCAGGTGGCGGTGTTCGAGCATCAGGTGGAGATCCGTCCGCACGCCGGCGCCGTGGTGCGCCTATCCGCCGGCCAGCAGGCCTGGTTTGACGCGCGCGGCGTGCTGCGCAGCGCGCCGGTGGACGATAGTGCCGCGCTCTGGGAGCAGGGCATGCTGGTGGCCCGTGACCAGCCGCTGGCAGAGGTGCTGGCGGAGCTGGCGCGCTACCGCCACGGCCTGCTGCGCTGCGACCCCGAGGTGGCCGGGCTGCGCGTTTCCGGCGCGCTGTCGGTGGCGGACACGGACCAGGCGCTGAACGCCCTGGAGCTGACGCTGCCGGTGCGGGTGTCGCGCCTGAGCCGCTACTGGGTGACGGTTTCGGCCCGCTAGCGAAAAAAATTTCGCGCCCCCCTGAGCACTTTTTCCATCTCGTCCGGGATAGAGGGTGAACACGCCTCATGGGGAGGGGTGGGCAGCCCGCGCGAGGCGCGGCTTGAAGGATGGCAAAGCACATGGCTTCGAAGCACCGACGGCATTCCGGCACTCGTCGATTCACCCACCTGGCCCTGGCGGCGGCGATCCATGGCGTGGCCCTGGGCTGCGCCGGGCTGGCCCTGGCCCCCTCCGTGGCCATGGCCGCCGAGGCCGCGCGCGACTATGCCATCGGCGCCGGCGCCCTGAGCGACGTGCTGGCCCGCTTCGCCGCCAGTGCCGGCGTGCAGTTGGTGTTCGACCCGGCCAGGCTGGCCGGGCGCAACAGCCCGGGCCTGAAGGGCCGCTACACGGTCGAGCAGGGCTTCCAGCAACTGCTGCGCGGCAGCGGCCTGCAACTGGTGCAGCGCGGCGCGGGCATCTACGCCCTGCAGGACGCCGGCACAGCCCTGCAGATGCCGCCCGAAACCGTGGTCGGCAAGGGCGGCGATACCCTGGCCATGTCCGCGACCGTGATCCAGGCGAACGCCAACGGCGCCGGCGCCCCCACCGGCTACCAGCAACTGAGCGACAGCAGCACCACGCGCCTGGGCCTGACGCCGCGGGAAACGCCCCAGGGCGTCACCACGCTGTCGCGCCAGCAGCTGGACGACTTCAACATGAACAGCGTGAAGGACGCGCTGCGCAGCGCGCCCTCGGTGACGGTGGAGCAGTACGAGACCGACCGCACCAACTTCACCTCGCGCGGCTTCGACATCAACAACTTCGAGTACGACGGCATCGGCTCGCCGTTCAGCGCCGGCCTGCTCAGCGGCGACCTGGACCTGGCCGAGTACGAGCAGGTGGACATCCTGCACGGCGCCAATGGCCTGATGAGCGGCACCGGCAACCCCTCGGCCACCGTCAACTTCATCCGCAAGCGCCCGACCTACACGCCGCAGGCGCAGGTGAAGCTGTCGGTGGGCTCCTGGGGCACCCGCCGCATCGACCTCGACGCCTCCGGCCCGCTGACCGACTCGGGCAACGTGCGCGGCCGCTTCATCTACGCCAACGAGACCGGCAATTCCTACCTGGACCGCTACTCCCACGAGAAGAACGTGCTCAGCGGCATGCTGGCCTTCGACCTCACCGAGGCGGACACCCTGACGGTCGGCTTCTCCGACAACAAGAGCAATTCCAACGGCAGCAGCTGGGGCGCGCTGCCGCTGACCGACCAGGCCGGCAACCTGATCCACTACAGCCGCCGCGGCGCCAACATCGGCCAGGACTGGACCTACTGGGACGTGCATACCCAGCGCGCCTTCGTCGAACTGGCCCACGACTTCGGCGGCGGCTGGAAGGGCAAGCTCAACGTCACCGGCGTGGACCAGAGCCAGCAGGCCGACATGTACTACCTGATGGCCAACGACGCCGACACGCCCTGGCTGGCCGACCCCAGCCACAGCCACTCCGGCGAGAAGCAGCTGCTCGGCGAAGCGCAGGTCAGTGGCCCGTTCAGCCTTGGCGGGCGCCAGCACGACCTGACCCTGGGCGTGGACTACGGCCGCTCGCGGCACAGCGACCGCGGCTACTACAACAACGAAGACGAGTTCATGGACGCCGACCTGGGCCAGACCCTGAGCGGCGCGGTGCCCAGGCCGAGCCTGACCTACACCAACGACACCATCGAGATGGCGCGCTTCACCGACCGGCAGAAGAGCGTCTACGCCGGCACGCGCCTGAACCTCACCGACCAGCTGCACTGGATCCTCGGCGCGCGCATGCTCAGCGTCGACAGCGACGGCACCGACTACGGCAGCGCCCGCGACGTGCGCATCCACGGCGAGGTGACGCCCTACACCGGCGTGGTCTACGACCTCGACGAGCAGTATTCGCTGTACGCCAGCTACACCAAGATCTTCAACCCGCAGTACGTGATGGACGCCCAGGGCAAGGTGCTCGACCCGCTGGAGGGCAAGAGCTACGAGGCCGGCATCAAGGGCAGCCTGCTCGACGACCAGTTGAGCGTGTCGGCCGCGCTGTTCAAGACCGACCAGCGCAACGTCGCCGAGGCCACCGACCAGAGCCTGCCCGGCGGCGAGACCATCTACAACGGCGAGGACTTCAAGAGCCGCGGCGCGGAGCTGGAGGCCAGCGGCCAACTGGCCCCCGGCCTGCAGCTGCAGGGTGGCTACACCTACGTGCACATCGAGGACCCGGACGGCCACAAGGCGCGCCAGTACGTGCCTACCCACAGCCTGCGCAGCAGCCTGACCTACCAGTTGCCTGGCCTGCCCCAGGCCAAGGTCGGCACCCGGGTGAGCTGGCAGAGTGCGATCCAGCTCGATGACGACAGCCGTGTGCGGCAGAACGCTTATGCGCTGGTGGATTTGATGGGGAGCTATGACATCGACAAGCACTGGAGTGCGTCGTTGAACCTGAACAACCTGACCAATCGCAAGTATCTGATGAGTTTGTATAGCGGTGGGTCTGGTTTCTATGGGCCGTCGCGCAATGTGACGGCTTCGGTGAGTTATAACTTCTGAGGTTGGGGTTTTGTGGGGGAGGGGGCTGCCCGTGCCACCGGGGCGTCCGGCGTGGCCGGTGAATCCAATCGCGGACAAAGTCCGCTCCTACGCCCGTGTTTCCCTGGAACCGTGGGAGCAACTGTCTTGCCGACTGCACCGAGGCGCTTTTCGTAGGATGGGTTGAGCCTTGGCGAAACCCATGCGGCCAGGCGATGGGTGTCATATTTGCCGGTGATGTAGGAGCGGACTCTGTCCGCGATTCGGCGGATAACCGCGAGCGGTTATTCGCCCTACGAACCTCCCGGCTGACGCCGTGTTATCCACCCACGCCGAACGGCCCCCTCTCCCTCCGGGAGAGGGCTGGGGTGAGGGGCTCTTGAACCCAGCCCCTACGTCACCAGCAAACTCCACACTTCTCTGCTGTATCCCAATGTATCCAACCCACCCCTCCACACGGCACGCATACAAACCCAACCCCCCTCCGATACGCCACCGATACATGGCGCGGGCCAAATGGCCACACCCGGACGCGACACCCGGCGGGCTCCGAAAGCCAGCCCCTCGCGCATCCCGGTCCGACCAAGCCCCTTGAGCCGCGCACCACGCGCCCAGCATCGGAGAACCACCCATGTCCCGTAACCCGATCCAGACCAAGACCCGCATCGGCCTGCTCGCCATCGCCCTGGTGGGCGGCGCCAACCTGGCCACCTCGGCCTTCGCCGTCGAGGCGCTGCCGCAGGGCTACCAGCTCGCCGCCGCCGAGAAGGCCGGGGAGGGCAAGTGTGGCGAAGGCAAGTGCGGCGCCAGCAAGGCCAAGGCGACCCAGGCCGAAGGCAAGTGCGGGGAGGGCAAGTGCGGCGACGCTTCCTTCACGCGCACCGACAGCGACCACGACGGCAAGGTCTCGCGCGACGAGTTCCTGGCCGTGGCCAGGGACCGCGCCGGCGACTTCGACAGGATCGACGCCGACCACGACGGCTTCATCTCCGAAGCCGAGGCCTACCAGCACCTGAAGAACGTCTTCGAATCCAACGGCAGGCCGATGCCGGCCGGGCTGTTCGCCAGGTTCCAGGGCGACCGCCACTAAGCCGGACGCGCCACCCAGCCCTCCCTGCCGGGAGGGCATTTCTCCCCCGCGGAGCCTTGCCATGAATGCCCATTCCCTACCGCGCGGGGCCGGCCTCGGCCTGCGTCGCGCGCTGCTGCCCGAGCTGCTGGCGATGCCTGCCGCAGCCGTGGACTTCCTCGAATGCGCGCCGGACAACTGGATCGGCGTCGGCGGTGCCTACGGCGACGGCCTGGCGCAGCTCGCCGAACGCTTCCCGCTGGCCTGCCACGGCCTGTCGCTGTCCCTCGGCGGCCCCGGGCCGCTGGACCTGGAACTGCTGCGGCGCACCCGGCAATTCCTCGACCGCCATCGCGTCGGCCTGTTCAGCGAGCACCTGAGCTACTGCTCCGATGACGGCCAGCTCTACGACCTGCTGCCGCTGCCCTTCACCGACGAGGCGGTGCATCACGTCGCCGCGCGCATTCGCCAGGTTCAGGATGTGCTGGGGCGGCGCATCGCGGTGGAGAACATTTCCTACTACGCCGCGCCCTACCAGGCGCTGAGCGAGATCGATTTCCTGCGGGCCGTGCTGGCGGAAGCCGACTGCAACCTGCTGCTGGACGTCAACAACCTGGTGGTCAACGCCTGCAACCACGGCTACGACGCAGCCGCCTTCCTCGCCCGGGTGCCCGTCGAGCGGGTGGCCTGCATCCACGTGGCGGGGCACTACGACGAGGCGCCGGACCTGAAGATCGACACCCACGGCGCCAGCGTGCAACCGCCAGTGTGGAGCCTGCTGGAGCAGGCCTATGCCCACTGTGGCCTGGTGCCAACGCTGCTGGAGCGTGACTTCAACTTCCCGCCGCTGGCCGAGCTGCTGACGGAAGTGGACTGCATCCGCGCCCTGCAGCAGGCCGCCGCCACGTGGGAGGTGCGCCATGGCTGACACCTTGCGCGAGCAGCAACTGCAATTGGCCCGGCACATCCGCGACCCGCAGCGCAACGCGCCACCGCCAGGCATCGAGGCGCGGCGCCTGGCGGTGTATCGCCAGCTGTTCCTGGGCAACGTGCAGGCGCTGCTGGCCGGCAGCTTCCCGGTGCTGCGCGCCAGCCTGGCCGAGGCCCACTGGCAGGCGCTGACGGAAGCCTTCTATGCCGATTACCGCTGCCAGACGCCGCTGTTCACCGAGCTGGCCGGCGAGTTCGTCGCCTTCCTCGAACAGAACGGGATAGACGCGCCGGCCTGGGCCACCGAGCTGGCGCACTACGAGTGGGTGGAGACCGCCCTGTTGCTCAGCGACAGCCGGGAACCGGCCCACGATCCGCAGGGCGACCTGTTGCACGGCGTGCCGCTGCTGTCGTCCCTGGCCTGGCCGCTGGCCTACGCCTGGCCGGTAAGCGAGCTGGGCCCCGGCCACCTGCCCGAGCAGCCGCCGGAGCAGCCGACCCTGCTACTGGCCCACCGCAGCGACGATCAGCTGGTGCATTTCGCCCGCCTGGCGCCGTTGGCCCATGCGCTGCTGGAGTCGCTGCGCGACCGCCAACTGAGCGGCCGCGAGCACCTGCAGGCGCTGGCCGAGGCCATCGGCGCCGACCCCGGACCCATCCTGCGGCAGGGCCTGGCCCTGTTGCGGGACCTTCACGCACGAGGCGTGGTGCTCGGCACGCGCAACCTGTGCGCCATCCACCGCCGACAGCATTCCCCAGCCCCCAAGGAGACACCCTGATGACCGACATCCTGGACAGCATCCTCTACACCGCCCACACCCGCACCACCGGCGGCCGCGACGGCCGCGGCAGCTCCAGCGACGGCGAACTGGACGTGCGCCTGAGCCCACCCGGCTCCGGC
This sequence comes from Pseudomonas citronellolis, assembly GCF_900112375.1. Classification (GTDB taxonomy): domain Bacteria; phylum Pseudomonadota; class Gammaproteobacteria; order Pseudomonadales; family Pseudomonadaceae; genus Pseudomonas; species Pseudomonas citronellolis. The sequence continues at coordinate 216,961 of NZ_FOLS01000005.1, forward strand.
CGCCTCGGCAGCAACCCCGAGCAGCTGTTCGGCGTGGGCTGGTCCGCCTGCTTCATCGGCGCCCTGCGCCGCGCCGGGCAGAAACTGGACATCCGCCTGCCGGCCGACGTGGCGGTGGCCGCCGACGTGACCCTGGGCACCACCGACAACGGCAGCGGCTTCGCCCTGGCGGCCAGGCTGACGGTGGAACTGCCGGGGCTGGCCGCCGGGGACAAGGCGAAGCTGGTGGAGACGGCGCACCGGATCTGCCCGTATTCCCGGGCTACCCGGGGGAATATCGAGGTGACTTTCGAAGTTCCGTGATACTGAGGAGCAACTGTAAAAGCCCGCGCACCTGAACGGTCCGCGGGCTTTTTGTTGGCCTTGATCCTCGATTGAACATTACTTGTCCTTGTCTTTTTTCTGACAGATTAATATTTCAGAGTGGGGTTTTTCTTGTTTGAATTTGGCGAAATTCCTGGCCTTTCCTGGCGTAAAGAATTCCAGTTGGCGGACGCTATATTTTCCAGATCTTGAAGGAGAGGAATTCTTCAGGGTTTTGGACTCGGCACTCCAATGTCGGGTCAAGAGATTCTGGAAATAAGGATTTTCTGTTTATGGAAATGAAAGCGATATATAAGGGGCTCCTTTGTGGGCTGGTTGTGGCTAGTTGTTCTTTGAACTCGATGTCTGCTTCTGCAGAAGTCATCGTCACCCTTCATAACAACACTCCCAAGGAAATACGCAAGGTATCTGGCTCCTATGAGCTTCCCAGTACTCTGGGGCCGGGAAAGCGAGTAGTGGTCAAGGTGCCGGCATCATTCACCAGTAGTGATGTGCAGGCGACCTATGCGAGTGGACAGTCGAGTGGTGGCTGCAAGTTCAGGGCCGGGCACAAAGAAAATTCAACTGGCCCGGTCTACTCGAGTAACAGTTCAGGTTATGGTCAGGTCGCTAATGGTGCATGTTTTATTTATGTAGCCAAGAAGTGGGCCAAGCCATACAATTATGAAGTTCTCTTCATGATGTCGCAGTAATGGTCACGCATGGAGTCTCCATGAGGGAGGCTCCATGCGCAGGGAGGACGTATGTTCGATATTACTCGGGCGGAATATATCTTGGGAGCAAGAGAGATTCAGTCTGGAAATCTGAGAAAAATCATCAATGGTCCGATTTACGACAATTTGACCAATGCTCAAGAGCGTGTCCGAAAAAATGATAGTGGAGTCTCTGTAACCTTATCGGACAGGGGCCGGCTTATTGCCTCGGCGCTACAGCTTCAGAACCGAGGTGGTACAACAGCGGCTGCGGGGTTCGATGATTTTCTGGAGAGCATGCATCGGGAAATCCTCGCGGACGGCGAGCAGGCCGCCGTGCTGTCGGAGTTGCCAGAAAGTGGCGATACGCTTCGCACCAGCGTGGCCAAACAGGCAGCTAATTATATTTTGACCTCTCTATACGGAAAGAAAAATATATACGAAGGTGTTTCATCGGAGAGTCCCTTTGTCGGATTGGACAGAAAATCTTTGTCGAAAATAGCATTCGATGATTCTGGTTCATTCACTTCGATCGAGCGGTTCGTGGCATTCCTGGATATGACGAGTCGTGATGTTGAATTTCAGAACAGAGCTTTCGATTTGCAATCATCCATGCAGAGCAAGACGCCTGGGGGGCCATGGCATCAGGTGTTGAGCATGAAGGCACATGCGGAAATGGCATCACAAATGAGTGAGGCGGAAAAAGCCTGGCGTAACTGGGGGAACCCGGAAGATATGCGCGTTCTGGCGGAGCAATTGGCGAGTCAGAGCAAGATTGAGGTCCCTGATCTACCGAGTTACTCGGATGTGGGTGGAGATGATGAGTTAATTTTTATCGCCGCAGTGAAGGATCGTGATGTTTTGGGTTGGCTGGGTTTACAGCCCGACAGGTCGAAGTCGGACAGTGTCCAGGAGTCACTCGTCTACTTTATTCCACGCAAAGGGCTGTCGCGAGAATAAGGGTTTTGTATTGATGGCGATGTGCAGTCCTCCGGTAAGTTGTATAGATGCTGGGCAGTGCATGGCTTTGGAGTGCTCTTATTCTTGCGTGATTGATTATTGTTGTAGACCTTTCAGCAGAGGGCCTGCGCATATCGCCATGAGTCTTCGGTGGCCGGAAGTTCTGAAGGATTGATTTTGATAGAGCTCGATAGAGTGTGCCAGAGCTATTATCGGAACGGTATACAGCAGCAGATATTGCAGGAGGTCTCTTTATCCGTCGCTCGAGGGGAAAGCTGTGCCATCGTTGGTTCCTCGGGGTCGGGCAAGAGCACGTTGCTCAATATTCTCGGTCTGCTGGACCGGCCCCTATCCGGGCGTTTTCTGCTTGACGGTTTCGATATCTCCCATTCCACCGCCGATGCGTGCGCTGATCTTCGCAATCGGCTAATCGGGTTTGTTTTCCAGGGATTCAATCTGCTGCCTCGTCTTAGCGTATTGGACAATGTTGCACTACCGCTGTTGTATCGCGGCTGTCCCCGTGTCGAAGCCCGGCAGCGTGCCATTTGCCAACTCGAGCGGATTGGGTTGGCCGAGCGTTTCGCGTACCGGCCCACGGAGCTTTCCGGTGGCCAGTGCCAGCGCGTCGCCATTGCTCGCGCGTTGGTGGGCGAACCTGCGCTGATCCTCGCTGATGAACCAACTGGCAACCTCGACAATACAACCGCTCAGGACATCATGGACTTGCTGCTGCAACTCAACGAATGCGATGGCGTTACCTTGATCATGGTGACCCATGACAAGGGGCTAGCAAGCCAACTCGGTCGCCAATTGCTGGTGCGAGATGGCCGCGTCGTGGAGCTTGAGCTCTGCAGACAAGGGGCTACTTCCAATGCCTGACGGAAAGGGTACGTGTCGACCAGGCCTTTCTTTCCGTGGCGCGGTGTTCGAGTCGCTCGATAGCCTGCGCCAATCAGGGCTTCGTTCGTTGTTTGCGCTGCTGGGCATCGCAGTCGGTTGTGCGGCAGTCACCGCCCTGCTCAACATCGGTCATAGCGCAGCTAACGAGGCTACCGACACATTCAAGAGATTGGGCACGAACACTCTGGTGGTCAGCTTTTCACCACTGTCGGGCTCTGTAGGCCCCAGCGCCGTCGCACCGGACTGGAAAGCACTTACCGTGGAACTAACCGAGATCGAGTTCGTTGCACCTGTTGTCATGCATTCTGCACGCATTCGCCATGCCGGACGGGACACTGATGTCAGTATTGTCGGTACCACGCAGGACCTCGCTCCGGTTATGGGTTTGCGGGCGGATAGGGGGCGCTTGCTCTCCGACTTCGATCGTTGCAGCACTTATGTCGTCGTTGGCGCTGGAGTCGCGCGTGGCTTGGCCCTGGAGCTTGGCAGTCGATTACAGGTCGCAGGCTACCTGTTGGAGGTTATCGGCATTCTTGCGAACCAACCGTTCAACCCATTGCTGCCCGTTGACGTGGACGAATCGGTTTTCTTGCCGATTGAAGGCATTCGCCGGATGCGTCCGGCTCCCGGAATTGGCAATGTCATTGTTCAGGCGCACGACACTGCCGATCTTGCCCAGACCGCCAGCACTTTGAAGCGCTATCTGGATCGCGCTTCCCGAGGGTATCAGGTCGACGTGCAGGTTCCACGACAGCTGCTCGAGGCCCTTAGTCGCCAGGCCAATACGTTCGCTTATCTGCTGGCGGGAGTGGGAGGCATTGCGCTGCTCGTAGGCGGCGTAGGCGTAATGAATGTCATGCTGATGGGCGTGCGTGAGCGACGTCGGGAGATTGGCGTACGCATGGCGCTTGGGGCCCGTGCCAGTGACATTCGCAACCTGTTTCTCGCCGAGGCGGCTGGCCTTTGTCTCTCAGGATCTACCCTGGGTGCCATCGGTGGATTGCTCTTCGCCTACGCTTTCGTCTGTTTCTCGGGCTGGACCTTCAGAATGTCCCCCGTGTCCCTTCCTCTGGGTATATCCAGTTCTCTGGCGATAGGCTTGTTCTTCGGCTCGTACCCTGCCTTGCTTGCCGCCCGTCTGCGCCCCGTACAGGCTCTACGCGATGACTGACACTCGTCGCACCTTCGCTCCAGCGCTGGCGCTTTGCGTTGCCTTGTCGTTATCGACATCGATTCAGGCCACCGCACTCCTCAACCCCTCCCGAGCCAGCATGCCTCTGCGCGGCGAGACGGTATCTCTGCTGGAACAGCGTGTCGAGTTGACCCTGAGCGATGTTGTCTATCTCGGCTTGCGCAACAATCGTTCGATCCGCAGCGCCTATCTCGAGCGTATCGCGCAGAGGTTCGAACTGCGAGTGGAGGCGGACCGCTTCAACCCCAGGCTGGTACTCACCAGCCGTCACTTGGCCAACCGTAACCATGCGGATCGCTACCGTCAGACCGAGATCTTCCCGCAAACCAGTGTGCTGACCGAGTACGGCACCCGCTTCAGCCTCGCCTGGCGGAACCAGCTGACCCTGGCTGACCAAGCTGGACGTACTGCAAACGACGGCGCCGACTTCAGTTTCATTCAGCCTCTGTTGCGCGGGGCTGGCCGCGACATAGTCGGTGCACCGCTACGTATGGCCAGACTTGGTGAACAACTCAACAAGCTGAACCTGAAGGCCACGGTTTCGGACACCGTTACCCAGATGATCATGGCCTATCGGGAGATTCTCCGGGCTCAGGAGCAATTGGAGATTGCCAAGGATGCGCTGGAACGTTCACGCCAATTGATGGACTCCAACAGAGCGTTGATTGCAGCAGGTCGTATGGCAGAGTTCGAGATCGTGCAGGCTGAAGCGGATGCGGCTACCCAGGAGTTGGCAGTAGAAGACGTGGCCAATCAACTGGAGACTAACCGGCTGGAACTGCTGCGTTTGCTTGCCCTGGATCTGAACCTGCAGATCCGAGCCGTCGATACGCTCGATGCGCAACCTGTCACCATCGGCCTGGCTGAGGCTCTTGTCATCGCCCAGCGACAACAGCCTGCCTACCTTTCCCAATTGATTGCCAGTGAGCAGGCAGCTATTCAATTGAACGTCTCTCGCAACCAGCGTTTGTGGGATCTCTCGCTGGTTGGTGGCGCGACGCAGGTTCGCGATCACTATCCGACACCCCATGGCCGTGCTATCGACCGGACTTGGGAAGGCTATGCAGGCATCCAGATCGAGATTCCTATCGGCGATCTGTCGCGACGCCAAGCGGAAGTACGCGCGCAAGTGGCCGTCGAGAACCAGGCTATCCGTTTGACCGAGGCTCGTCAGATGCTCGAGCGTGATGTCGGGGATGCCGTGCGCAACCTTGGTACACGTTGGCGCCAGTACGAGATTGCGCAGCGGGCTCGCGATCTTTCGCGGCGCAAGCTGGATATCGAACGCGAAAAGTTCCAGGCCGGGCGTTCCAGCAATTTCCAGGTACTGAGCTTCGAGGCCGACTTGCGTAGCGCCGAGAGTGCCAGCCTGAATGCACTGATCGCGTACCTCAACACTCAGACCACCCTGGATCAGATGCTGGGCACTACATTGGAGAGCTGGGACATTGCCCTCAACGATTGAGCATTTCGCGACATCCCCGGCAACTCGTTGGCCATGGGTTGCCGCCAGCCTGTGTGTGCTGATCCTTGTTGGCTGCCTGGCCTTCATATTCGCTCGTCCAGGAGAGTATTTGCCCGACGCGGATAGCTTACGCTGGGTCCAGGTACAACCCCGGCTCCTGGAAAGCCGTCTGGGTTTGATCGGGCGCATCGAGGCGTCAACTCGACAGACCATGGTCGCCCCGTTCGACGGTGTCGTTCAGCATCTGGCTGTCAGGGAAGGACAGAGTGTAGAACGGGGTCAACTGTTGCTGCGCCTGGATACCGCGCAACTGGACATCCAGTTACGCCGAGCCTTGGCCGAACTGCTCAAAGCCAAGCGTGACGCACAGGACCTGCAGGGTTGGGAAAGCAACGATGAGGTTGCACGTGCGCGCCGGGCGGTTACCAGCGCAGAGTTGAGCCTCAACGATACGGTTTCCAGATTGTCCGATACCCGACGATTGTTCGAGCGGGGCATTGTCCCACGCATGGAAGTCGACGCATTGGAGCAGCAGCTGCGACTTCAACAAGTCGATTTGGCTGCCTCGCAGTCGGAGCTGCGCACTGTCAGGAGCAAAGGCCGAGGGGAGTCACTTCAAATGGTGGAAATGGAACTGGTCAATGCCCAGGCTCACTATGACGGACTCTTGGCCCTGCGGGCTCAAGGCAATTTGCACGCGCCTTTTGCTGGCATCGCCATGTTGCCGCAACGCGCTGACGAGACCGGTAGAGTGCCACCCCTCCAGGTGGGGCAGCGCGTCACCCAGGGCATGCCGTTACTTGAGCTTGTCACTCTCGAAAACCTCAATGCCGTCGGGCGCATAGATGAGTCGGACCTGCATCTTCTGCAGGAAGAGATGCCTGTAGAGGTTACCGGAGACGGGTTCAGTGGGCTCATGCTACAGGGGCGTGTTCTGGCTATCGGTGCTCAGGCCCTTGTGTCGGAGGTTTACGGTGGCGGAAGCAGTTATGAGGTCGTGGTCGGTATTGACCCGCTTTCTCCCGACTTGCAGCAACGTATGCGCCTGGGAATGAGCACCAGGCTTACCGTCGTGACTTATCGTGCAGAGAATGGTCTGGCTGTTCCGGTTGATGCGGTGCGTTATGGCGAGGATGGCGATTGCTTCGTCATCTACCGTCGCGAACTGGACGAGCCTTCCCAGAGAGTCGCGGTGGTTACCGGTCGTGCCGTTCCGCATGGTGTGGAAGTATTTGGGCTGATGTCAGGGTATGTTGAACTTCCTCCGACTTGAGGGTGCACCTTGCTTCTTTCGAAGCACTGACACAATTGCAAGAACGCGGTGGAGCCGAGCACGTCGTCGGTGCTCGCCTGGGCAGATCGATGTGAAATGGCAGCCTCTGGTCACTCCCCTCATTCCAACCCATTGTGGCCAGGCTTCCCAAGCCTGACCGTTGAATGGTCAGGCTCTTGAAACCCTGGCTGGATACGGCGTAGGGGGCTGAGGCAGTAAGGCGGATGTAGGATCAGCCACGCCGCCACAACCACGCATCCAGGCTCAACCGCCCAGCCCCCTTGAGCAGCAGCGGCACCAGCGTCACCAGGTAGATCAACGGCAGCTTGTAGTTGCCATAGCCGTTATCGCTGATCGAATACCCCATGGCCAGTTCGCCCAGGCTGGACCAGTGCGCCGGCCAGTGCACGGCAGCGATGGCCACCAGTGTCAGCACCATCAGCACCGCCGAGGCGAAGCGGGTGCCCAGGCCCAGCAGCAGGAGTGCCGGGGCTATCAGTTCGGCCCACAGGGAGATTTGCCAGTCCAGGCTCACCGGCAGGCGGTCGAAGGGGTAGGGGAAGGCGTCGTGGATCTGCGCGAACCAGTTTTCGCCGTTCCACTTCTCCAGGCCGGATTCGAGGAATTCCCAGGCCAGGAACAGCCGCAAGGGGATGTCGGCGCCCCAGGAGCCCAGGCGGTCGAGGGGGCGCAGGGTGGGGGCGGGGGTGCTTTGCATGGCGATGTCTCCTTGGGCCGGGGAGTCGGCGGGTGGAGCCATGCTGGCAAGGCGGCTTGTCCCGGATGTGTCCCGCCGGGGGCCGCCTTGTATCGGCTTGTACAGTCGCTCAGGCAGGGAGCGGCAGTTCCAGTTGCGCGCACAGGCCGCCGCCGTCGCGGTTGGCCAGGGTCAGGCGGCCGCCCAGGGCCTGGCTCAACTGGTGGGCGATGGCCAGGCCCAGGCCGGTGCCGCCGGTGCTGCGGTTGCGCGAGCTTTCCACGCGGTAGAAGGGCTTGAGGACTTCTTCCAGTTCTTCCTCGGCGATGCCCGGGCCGCGGTCGAGTACGCGGATACACAGCTTGCCGTCTTCGCGGCCCACCTCCAGTTGCGCGGCGCCGGAGAATTTCACGGCGTTGTCCAGCAGGTTGCCCAGCACTCGGCGCAGGGCGTGGGGGCGGGTTTCCAGGGGTACGCCGGCGCGGCCTTGCAGGCTGACCTGCTGGCCGGCGTCCTGGTAGTCGAGCACCAGGCTGTCGAGGAAGGCGTCGAGGTCGACGCGGCGCTGCGCCTCGCTGGCGCCGTCCATGCTGCGGGCGTAGGCCACGCCTTCGCGGACCAGGTGCTGCATTTCTTCCAGGTCGCTCCACAGGCGTTCGCTTTCCGGCGATGGGTCCATCTGCTCGACGCGCAGTTTCATGCGCGTGATGGGCGTCTGCAGGTCGTGGGAGATGGCCGCCAGCAGCTGCATGCGTTCTTTCAGGTAGTCGCCGATGCGGCCTTGCAGGGCGTTGAAGGCGCGGGCGGCGTAGGCCACTTCGTTGGGGCCGTTTTCGTCCAGCGGCGCGGCCGGGGTGTCCGGGTCGAGGTGGTCGACGGCCTGGGCCAGGCGCGTCAGCGGGCGGATCGCGGTGCGCACCGCCAGCCAGGTGCAGATCAGCAGCACGGCCAGTTGCAGCACCAGCACCACCGGCAGCCAGCGCGCCACCGCCGCCACTCCGCGGGGAGTGACGTCTATGCTCAGCGGGCTGCCGTCGGCCAGGCGCAGGTGCGCCTGGAAGTGCGCGGTGGGGCCGGGAATGTTTTCGAAGCGCAGGGCGTAGCGCGAGCCGATGGCGCTCTCGATGCTGGTCGCGGCCATGGGCGCCTGGGCCATGTCCATGGCCTGGCCGGGTTCGCCTTCGTCCAGGCGGTAGCGGTAGTTGGGCCGGTCGACCATGGGCAGCCATTGCTCGCGCTCGTTCGCCGGCAGGCGGTCGAGCAGGGCCACGGCGGTGCTCACGTCGCTTTCCAGGTTGCCGAGCATCATGCTCCGCGCGCTGACGTAGCGTTCGTAGAACTGCGAGCTGAAGGACAGGCCGTAGGCCAGCACCAGCCCGGTGAGGAAGATCAGCGCCAGGCGCGCTGCCAGGGTGCGGGGCATGGCGGTCACTCGGCGGGTTCGATGAGCTGCACCGGCAGCGAGAAGACGTAGCCTTCGTTGCGCACCGTCTTGATGCAGTCCGGCTCGCGGGCGTCGTCGCGCAGGCGCTGGCGCAGGCGGCTGACCAGCAGGTCGATGGAGCGGTCGAAGACGTCCGCCTCGCGGCCCTGGGTCAGGTTCAGCAACTGCTCGCGGCTGAGCACCCGCTGCGGGTGGTCGAGGAACACCCGCAGCAGGCGGTACTCGGCGCCGCTCAGGGCGACCAGGGTGCCCTCGGCGTCCAGCAGGTGGCGCGCGCTGGTGTCTAGGCGCCATTGGCCGAAGCCGATCAGCCGGCTGCTCTCGGTGATCGACAGGTTCGGCGGCAGCATGCGCGTGCGGCGCAGCACGGCGTTGATCCGCGCCAGCAGCTCGCGGGCGGAGAAGGGCTTGGTCAGGTAGTCGTCGGCGCCCATTTCCAGGCCGATGATGCGGTCGGTCTCGTCGTTGCGCGCGGTGAGCATCAGCACCGGGGTGGCCTTGTGCTTGCCCACGCGCAGCTCGCGGCACAGCTTCAGGCCGTCGTCGCCGGGCATCATGATGTCCAGCACTATCAGGTCCACGGCGTTGGCTTCGAGGAAGGCGCGCATCTGCCGGCCGTCCGCGGCCAGGCTGACGCGCAGGCCGCTCTTCTTCAGGTAGTTGCCGACCAGCTCGCGGATCTCGCGGTCGTCGTCGACGATCAGGACGTGATCGACGTGTTCCATGGTGGTTCCCCAATCGGTTCGTTCGTTGGGGCAAGTGTATAGAGCAAGGCGGCGCATTCCCGCCAGGGTTTGTATACCAGTGTATCTATTCGCCACGCCGATACCTGGGGCGGCATTCGCGGGCGGCGGCGGACACAGGCGGGATACCCGCGGCGGGTGAAATGGGCACCAAGCGGAAGGCACACGGCCTCCGCGCCACGAACCCACACCCGAGGACACCGCCATGAAAACCCTGACCCTTGCCGCCGCCCTGTTCGCCTTCGCCGCGCCCCTGGCCAGCTTTGCCGCCAGCGCTCCCGCGCCGGTGGAGCAGTACCACTACGGTCAGCACCTGGACGTGAAGAAGGTCCTGGCCCTGCATGAGGACCCCGGCAGCTGCCAGGTGGTGCAGGCGCGCATGGACTACCTGGACTCCAACGGCCAGCCCCATAGCCTGGCCTACCAGAAGTTCTCCAGCGACTGCAACGAAGGCGGTTGATGCACGCCGCCCCGGCCAGGGATGGCCCTGCCGCTCCAGCCCCCTTCAAAAGGAGATTCCCATGCTGATCGTCGCCTTTCTCGGCGGGGTGCTGACCCTGCTCAGCCCCTGCATCCTTCCCGTATTGCCGTTGTTGCTGCAGCGCGCCGGTGGCCCGGCCTGGTCGCCGCTGTTGACCCTGGCGGGCCTGGCCAGCGGCTTCGCCGTACTGGCCAGCCTGGCGGCGGTGTCCAGCGCCTGGGTGGTGGGGGCCAGCGAGGTCGGCCGCTACCTGGCCCTGGGGCTGCTCGGGCTGTCCGCCCTGGCCTTGCTGTCGCCACGCTTCGGCACCTGGATTTCGCGGCCCTGGGCCTGGTTGGGCGACCGCCTGCATGGCCAGGCCCGTGGCCTGCCGCCGGCGCTGTCCGCCTGGCTGCTGGGCTTCGCCGCCGGCCTGCTGTGGGCGCCCTGCGCAGGGCCCATTCTCGGGCTGATCCTCTCCGGGGCCATGCTCCAGGGGCCCAATGCGTCCACCAGCCTGCTGCTGTTCGCCTACGGGCTGGGCAGCGCCGTCGCCCTGGGCGCCGCGCTGTTCCTCGGCCGTGGCTTGTACCAGCGCCTGCGCCCGTCGCTGGGTGCGCTGGAGTGGCTGCGCCGTGGGGCAGGGGCCCTGGCTTTGCTGGCGGTGGTGGTCATCGGTAGCGGCGCCAGCGCGCAACTGCTGGGCTCCGGCGCCTCGCGCACCCTGGCCGGGCTGGAGCGCAAGGTGCTGGACGGCGTGCCCAGGCTGCTCGACAAACTGATGCCCAGTGCCAGCGCCGCCGACCTGGCCGACCTGGGCGCCATGCCCAGCCTGGACGGCGCCGTGCAGTGGCTCAACAGCGCGCCGCTAACCAGCGAAGCGCTGCGCGGCAAGGTGGTGCTGGTGGACTTCTGGACCTACGACTGCATCAACTGCCAGCACACCCTGCCGTACGTCAACCGGTGGGCGAAGCAGTATGCCGACCAGGGCCTGGTGGTGATCGGCGTGCACACCCCGGAGTATCCCTACGAACGCATCCCGGCGAACGTGGAGAAGGCCGTGGCGCGTAACGACATCCACTACCCGGTGGCGCTGGACAACCAGTACCGCATCTGGAACGCCTTCGCCAACCAGTACTGGCCGGCGCACTACTTCATCGATGCCAAGGGCCGCATCCGCCACCTGCACGTGGGCGAGGGCGACTACCAGGGGCAGGAGGCGATCATCCGCCAGTTGCTCCAGGAGCGCGAACAGCCGGCGGGTTGATCGAGAGTGCGGCAGGGGCAGGGCGGTCTCGTCGACCGCCCTGCCTTGTCGTGTCGGCGCCTCAGTGCGGCGCGCGGCGGATGGTCTTGAGCAGGTCTTCCGGGCTGATCTGGCCGACCACCTGGCTGACCGCGCTGCCCGGTTGCGGCAGGTCGAGGATGTGGCCCTTCATCTTGCCGATCACGTGCATCTCGCAGGGCTTGCAGTCGAACTTCAGCGTCAGCACCTCGTCGCCGTGCACAAGCTGCATGGGCGCGACCTTGGTGCGCACGCCGGTGACGCCCTTGGCCTGCTTCGGGCACAGGTTGAAGGAGAAGCGCAGGCAGTGCTTGGTGATCATCACCGGCACCTCGCCGGCTTCCTCGTGGGCCTCGTAGGCCGCGTCGATCAGCTGCACGCCGTGGCGGTGGTAGAACTCGCGGGCCTTGTGGTTGTACACGTTGGCGAGGAACGACAGGTGCGCCTCGGGGTACACCGGCGGCGGGGTGCTCTCGGCCTTGCGGCTGCCGCGCGGGTGGGCGGCGACGCGGGCGGCGGTGAGCGCCTCGATGGCCTCGCGGCGCAGGGCCTTGAGCTGCGAGTTGGGGATGAAGAATGCCTGCGGCGCGTCCAGCTCGATGCGCTCGGCGTGGTACTGGGTGGTGCCCAACTGGCCGAGCAGGTCGTGCAGTTGCTCCAGGGCTTGCTCCGGCTTGTTGGCCGCGCCGAAGGGGCCGTCCAGGGCGACGCTGACGCTCACGCCTTCCTCGCTGGTGGCGGTCAGCTCCAGGCGTTCCTCGCGCAGGCGGGCCAGCCAGGAGAGGCCGACGCGGCGCTCGGCGGAGGTCTTCAGCAGGGCCTGCTGCCAGTTGTGGTCGAGGTTGCGCGACAGCGGATGGTTGGGGCGCAGGCGGTACAGGCCCTCGGGCATCTCGTTGGGCTCGACGCGGTAGCGGTAGCGTTTCTCGCCGTCTTCCTCGAATTCGCCTTTGGGCTCGGCGATGTTGGCGCGGAAGCCCACCACCTCGCGCTTGACCAGCACGTTGAGGCCGTCGCCGTTGGACAGCGGCTCCTGGGTGGCGACGATCAGGTCGCGCTTGCCGACCTTCTCCACCACGCCCACCGGCAGGCCGGTGAAGGTCGGCGAGTCGAAGGCGCCGATGTCGATTTTGCGTTCGCTGACGAAGTAGTCGGTGCTGCCGCGGTGGAAGGTCTTGTCCGGGTCGGGCAGGAAGAAGTGCTCGGTGCGGCCGCTGGAGGCGCGGGCCAGGTCCGGGCGCTCGGCGAGGATGCCGTCCAGGCGCTGGCGGTAGTAGGCGGTGATGTTCTTCACGTAGCCCATGTCCTTGTAGCGCCCTTCGATCTTGAACGAGCGCACGCCGGCGTCGACCAGCGCGCTGAGGTTGGCGCTCTGGTTGTTGTCCTTCATCGACAGCAGGTGTTTCTCGAAGGCCACCACGCGGCCCTGGTCGTCCTTCAGGGTGTAGGGCAGGCGGCAGGCCTGGGAGCAATCGCCGCGGTTGGCGCTACGGCCGGTCTGCGCGTGGGAGATGTTGCACTGGCCGGAGAAGGCCACGCAGAGCGCGCCGTGGATGAAGAACTCGATGGCCGCGTCGGTTTCGTCGGCGATGGCGCGGATTTCCTTCAGGTTCAGCTCGCGGGCCAGCACCAGCTGGGAGAAGCCGGCCTGGTCGAGGAACTTGGCCCGGCCCAGGGTGCGGATGTCGGTCTGGGTGCTGGCGTGCAGTTCGATCGGCGGGATGTCCAGGTCGAGCACGCCCAGGTCCTGCACGATCAGCGCGTCGACGCCGGCGTCGTAGAGCTGGTGGATCAGCGCGCGGGCCGGCTCCAGCTCGTCGTCGTGGAGGATGGTGTTGAGGGTGACGAAGATGCGCGCGTGGTAGCGGTGGGCGAATTCCACCAGCCGGGCGATGTCGCTCACCTCGTTGCAGGCGTTGTGCCGGGCGCCGAAGCTCGGGCCGCCGATGTACACGGCATCGGCTCCATGCAGGATGGCCTCGCGGGCGATGCTCACATCGCGGGCAGGGCTGAGCAGTTCCAGATGGTTCTTGGGCAGGGACATGGTTTCTTCTTCATCAGGCGTGACACGGCAAGGCGCGCATTGTAGCGGCGAAACGCCCGCCGGGCACCCGTGCGCTGCCCGGTGGTGGCGCCGCCCGGCAGGGCGCTGGACGGCGAAGGGGCCCGGTCAGGCCTTGGCGGCCAGCGCGGTGACTTCCACGCGCATGCCTTCCACGGCCAGGGCGGCCACGCCGACGGCGGCGCGCACCGGCCAGGGTTTGGCGAAGAAGCGCTGGTAGACCTCGTTGAAGGCGGCGCGGTCGGCCATGTCGGTGAGGTAGATGGTCAGGTGCAGGACGCGCTCCATGGAGCTGCCGGCGCGTTCCAGGGCGGTTTTCAGCGCGCGCAGGGTGCACTCGCTCTGCTCGACGATGCCGCCCAGCTCCAGGCTGCCGTCCTCGCGGGTGGGGATCTGGGTGGAGACCAGCAGGCCGCCGAAGCCGGCGACGTCGGAGGAGATCGACTGCGGATCGGCGTCGGGGAGGAAGCTGAGGTCGTTGTTAGCCATGGGGGCCTCTTTCTGCGGGTGGGACGAGGGGCGGCAGCTTACCCGCCGGGGCCGGTGGCGTCATCCGTGCGGGACCGCCCCTCGGGCAACGCCGGTGCCGGGGCGTAGGGCGGATAACGCCTACGGCGTTATCCGCCGTTTGGCCTTGATTCCCGGCGGCTCCGGGGTTGACCTGGGCGTTGGCTGTGGCCTCGGCGTATCGGCGGATAACCGCGAACGGTTATTCGCCCTACGTCCAGGTCAGCGGTAGAAGGCCGAGGGCGCCACGCCGAACTGTCGGCGGAAGGCCGCGGCGAAGGCGCTCTGGCTGTCGTAGCCGTGCTGCAGCGCCACTTCCAGCACCGGCAGGCCCTGGGCCAGGGCTTCCAGGGAGAGCAGCAGGCGCGCCTGCTGGCGCCAGCGGCCGAAGGTGATGCCGGTGCTGCGCTGGAAGCGGCGGTGGAAGGTCTTCGGGCTCATCGCCAGCTGCTGGGCCCAGTGCTCGGCGCTGCTGCCTTGCGCCGGGTTTTCCGCCAGGGCGCGGCAGACCCGGGCGATGCGCTCGTCGTCCGGCCAGGGCAGGTGGAAGGGCAGCACCGGCAGGCTGCGCAGTTCGTCGAGCAGGAAGCGCATCAGGCGGCCGTCGCGGCTGTCGCTTGCGTAGTGCGCGGGCACCTGGGTGGCGGCCTGGATGAGTTCGCGCAGCAGCGGCGACACGTCGATCACGCAGTCGCCCAGCGGCAGGCCGTCGATGGCGTCGGGGTTGACGAACAGGCTGCGCACCCGCGTCACGCCGCGCATGCGCAGCGAGTGTTCGACGCCCGCCTGCAGCCAGACGCCGCGGGTCGGCGGCGTCACCCAGCGCCCGGCCGGGGTCTCCACCACCAGCACGCCCTCGATGGCGTAGATCAGCTGCGCCCGTGGGTGGCTGTGGGGTGGCACCACGTGGCCGCTGGGGTAGTCGATGGCGACGCCGGTGACCGGCATTTCCAGGGATTCGTAGGGCAGGCTGGCGTGGTCGACCATGGGGCGCGTCCGTTGCGGGGGAAGGGCGAGCTTAGCGCAGGATGACCCTTTCGCGACAACGATGGACCCTTTGGCGCGAGTTGGACGGCTGTGCCCTGCCTATGCTGGGCCCGAACTCCCGTTCGAGGCCAGACCATGCAAGCGAACCCGCAAACCAAGTACCGCCCGTTCCCCACCATCGACCTGCCCAACCGCCGCTGGCCGTCGCAGACCATCGCCCAGGCCCCGGTGTGGCTGTCCACCGACCTGCGCGACGGCAACCAGGCGCTGTTCGAACCCATGAACCGCGAGCGCAAGCTGCGCCTGTTCGCCGAGCTGGTGCGGCTGGGCTTCAAGGAGATCGAGGTGGGCTTCCCGGCCGCCTCGCGCACCGACTTCGAGATCATCCGCCAGCTGATCGACGAGGGCGGCATCCCCGACGACGTCACGCCCATGGTGATGACCCAGTTGCGCGAGGACCTGATCGACGAGACCGTGCGCGCCGTGGCCGGCGCGCGGCGGGTGATCGTGCACCTGTACAACGCCATCGCCCCGGTGTGGCGGCGCGTGGTGTTCGGCCTGTCGGTGGACGAGGTAGAGCAACTGGTGGTGCGCCACGTGCAGCTGTTGAAGGAGAAGGTGGCGGCGCACCCGCAGACCGAATGGGTGCTGCAGTACTCGCCGGAGACCTTCTGCATGGCCGAGCTGGAGGTGTCGCTGCGCATGTGCAACGCCGCCATCCGCACCTGGGATGCCGGCCCTGGACGGCCGATCATCATCAACCTGCCGACCACCGTGGAAGTGGCCACGCCCAACGTCTTCGCCGACCAGATCGAGTGGATGCACCAGCGCCTGGAACGCCGCGAGCACGTGGTGCTGTCGGTGCACCCGCACAACGACCGCGGCACCGGCGTGGCCTGCGCCGAGCAAGCGCTGCTGGCCGGCGCGCAGCGGGTGGAGGGCTGCCTGTTCGGCAACGGCGAGCGCAGCGGCAACCTCGACCTGGTGACCCTGGCGCTGAACCTCTACACCCAGGGCATCCACCCGGGCCTGGACTTTTCCGACATCGCCGGCGTGGCGCGGGTGGCCGAGGCCTGCACGGGGCTGCCGATCCACCCACGGCATCCCTACGTCGGCGACCTGGTGTTCACCGCCTTCTCCGGTTCGCACCAGGACGCCATCGCCAAGGGCTTCGCCGCCCAGGCCGCGGACGGTTTCTGGGAAGTGCCCTATCTGCCGATCGACCCCCGGGACCTGGGGCGCACCTACGACAGCATCGTGCGGGTCAACAGCCAGTCGGGCAAGGGCGGCATCGCCTACCTGCTGCAGCGCGACCACGGCGTGGTGATGCCGAGGCGGATGCAGGTGGAATTCAGCGCCATCGTGCAGCGCCAGGCCGACAGCAGCGAGACCGAGCTGAGCAGCGAGGCGCTGTGGCAACTGTTCGCCCAGACCTACCTGGCCCCGGCGCGACCCGGCGGCGCCCTGGTCTACGTCGGCCACCGGCTGTTCGAGGCCGAGGGTGGGCAGGGCATAGTGCTGGAGGTGGAACTGGCCGACGGCCGCCGCCGGCAACTACAAGGTGTGGGCAACGGCCCGATCGACGCCAGCGTGGCGGCCCTGGGCCTGCCGATCCGCATCGACGGCTACGAGGAACGCAGCCTCGGCAGCGGCGCCGACGCCCAGGCCCTGGCGCTGGTGGAAGTGGCCTGGCCGGGCGAGGCGGGCACGCGCTTCGGTGCCGGTTGCCATGCCAACATCGTCAGCGCGTCGATTCAGGCTGTGCTTTGTGCGGTGTCGCGCTTTGCTGGGAGTGGTGAGTTGCTGGGGGACGTGTAGCGACTGGAGTGGCTTTTCGTAAGAGCGAGGGGGACGCCTAGTTCTTGCTCGCGAACGGGGTTTACTGGTGACTTCGGCGTGTTCGGCTGACTCCGCTCCCTCTCCCTAACCCTCTCCCTGAAGGGAGAGGGGACCGTTGGGCAGATGCTGATAGTTCGGCGTTAGCCGGCTAGCACTGTGATTACCGGCTGAACCATTCCTTCTCTCGGCACGGATAAGCCCCCTCTCCCTTCAGGGAGAGGGCTGGGGAGAGGGCGCTCTTGCACCCAACACCGTAGCCACCGGTAAATCCCATTCGCGAGCAAGCTCGCTCCTACGAAGAGCGCCCCGGAGCGGCCTACGAAAGCCCGCTGCCCACTAAAGCGGAAAAGGCCGCAACCGCCCCCGCGGGCCATCCACCGCAAGGGCACCCAGCACCAACCGACTCACGCTTTCAGCCACCGCCCGGTAGTCCGCCTCCGCCGGCCGTGTCTTGCCGGTGATCAGCGATGCCTGCCAGCCGAAGTGGGTGTGCGCCTGGGTGGCCGACCAGAGGAACAGCAGCAGGTGCTGCGGGTCGGCCGTGGCGATCAGGCCGCGTTCCATCCAGTTGCGCAGGCAGGCGAGGTTGTCCTGGGCGGCCTGGCGCAGGCGTTCGCCGCAGGGGGCCGGCAGTTGCCGGGCGCCCAGCAGCATTTCGCCAAGCACGGCCTTGTAGGTGTGCGGGTGCTCGTGGGCCACGCGCATCCGCGCCTCGATGTAGGCGGGCAGCGCCTGCTCCGGGGGCAGTTCGGCGCGCAACAGGGCGGCGGCTTGCAGCAGCGGTTCGACCAGGGTTTCCAGCACCCGCGCGTAGAGGTTCCGCTTGTTCTGGAAGTAGTAGTAGACGTTGGCCTTGGGCAGCCCGACGCGGGCGGCGATGTCTTCGGTGCGCGCGGCCTGGAAGCCCTTGGCGGCGAATTCCTGGCTGGCGGCCTTGAGGATCAGGCGCAGGTTGCGCTCGCGGATGCCCAGGGCTTCGCTGTCATCGACGGCCGCCTTGCGGCGGTTGGCGGGGGTACGGGCAGGGCGGGTGGCCTGGTCGCTCATGGGGTATCCGGGGACTGCTATCGCTATTTACAAAAGTATATAGCACTAGGCGAGGCCTTGTCCCCTGGACCTTCCGCCGCCTCAGGGCAGGGTGTACAGACGCAGCAGCATGCGTTGCTGTTCCGAGGGCCGGCCGAAGTAGCGGCTGTACAGCGCCTCGCCGCCGGGGCCGCGCAGGGTTTCGCTGATGGCGCGGTCCACCAGCAGGCGGAAGGCGTCGTCGTCGCGGGGCAGGGCCAGGGCGACGCGGGCCACTTCGAACAGGTGCTCGGAGACCTGCAGGCGGTCGCCTTCGGCCGAACGGGCCTGGTAGTTGAGCAGCGACAGGCGCTCGCCGAAGAAGGCGTCCACCTGGCGGCGCAGGACGCGCTCGACGCCTTCTTGGTAGCTGCCGACTTCCTCCAGGCGCGACTGCAGGCCCAGGGCGCGGGCCTGCTGCTGCGCCCATTGCACGTTGGTGCTGCCGCGCAGCACGGCGAAGCTGCGCTTGTTCAGCCCCTGGTTGATGGTCGCCCGCCAGGTCGGGGTGCGTTCGCGCGGGGCGCCGCTGAGCGCGGCCAGCAGGGTGGGGTCGGCGTCGCGGCGGAGGATCACCCCGAGGCCGGCGGTGAACACCGGCAGCGAGAAGCTGACGCTCTCGCGGCGCTGCAGGGTTTCCACCAGCGGGCTGCAGAACAGGTCGACCTGGCCTCCGTGCACGGCTTCCAGGGCCTGCTCCAGGGGCAGCGGCCGGTAGCGCACCTGCAGCTCGCCCAGGCCCGGCTGGCTGCGCAGGCGGGCGACCAGCGCCTGGCACAGGTCGATGGCGTAGCCGCTGGCCGTGCGCTCGTCGCCCTCGGAGAAGGGCGCGTTGTCGGCCAGAAAGCCCAGCGTCAGAGTATGGCTGGCCTGGATGCGCGCCAGGGTGTCGGCCTGGACGGCGGGCACCAGCAACAGCAGCGCGAGCAGAGGAGCGAGCAGGCGGTTCATGGCGACTCCGGCGGCGCGGCGAGGCGCTCGTAGGCCTTGACGAAGCGCTTGGCGATGAAGCCGAACAGCAGGTAGCCGACCACCATCACCAGGGCCGCGCCGAACACCGCTTCCAGCCCCGAGGCGTAGAGCGCGTAGAAGCAGTAGCAGGCGGCGACCAGCATCACGGCGGTGTTGCGGCGCACCAGGTCCAGGCCGACGCCGGCCTTGTAGAGGATCACCACCAGCCCGGTCAGCGAGGTGATGTAGGGGATGATGTTGGTGACCGCCGCCAGGCTCACCAGCTTGTTGAACTGGGCGGTGGCGTTGGGCGAGATGGTCGAGAGGGCGATCAGGCTCTGCAGCACCGCGCAGGTGACCAGCCCGGCCAGCGGCGCGCCGCGCCCGGTGACGCGGGTGAACAGCTGCGGGAACAGGCCCTGGGCGGCGGTGACCTTGGCCGTCTCGGCCAGGGTGAACTGCCAGCCCAGCAGCGAACCGACGCAGGCCATCACCGCCAGGGCCATGACCAGGTTGCCCACCCCGTCGTTGAACAGGCGCGCGTAGGCCAGGGCGAAGGGCGCGCTGGAGTTGGCCAGTTCCGGGTTCGGCACCAGGCCCTGGATCACGGTGGTGGACAGCACGTACACCACCGCCGCGCCCAGGGTGCCCAGCAGGCAGGCCAGCGGCACGTTGCGCTTGGGGTTGTCCACCGCGTCGGAGTTCTGCGCCGCCGACTCCATGCCGAGGAAGGCCCAGAGCGTGAGTGGGATGCTGTCGGTGATCGCCTGGCTGACCGGCAGGTCGTTTGGGTTCCAGGCGGCGGCGAAGACCTCCGGGCGGAACCAGAACCAGCCGAAGAAGCCCAGCCCGGCCACCGGGATGATCACCCCCCAGACGGTGACCGAGCCCAGCCGCCCGGTGATCCGCGGGCCGCCGAAGTTGGCCAGGGTGGTCAGCCAGATCAGCCCCAGGGTCCCGAGGAGCAGGGGCACCGAGCCGCTGCCCAGCCAGGGGAAGAAGGGCGTCAGGTAGCCCACCGCGGAAAGGCTGATGGCGACGTTGCTGATCACCAGGGACAGGAAGTACAAGTACGAGCAGAGGAAGAACGCCGACTTGCCATGGGCCTCCTCGCTGTAGGCGGACATGCCGCCGGAGCGCGGGCAGTAGATGCCGCACTGGGCGAAGCAGTAGGCGATGGCCATGGAGCCCACGGCGGTGAACACCCACGACAGCAGCGAGACCGCGCCCAGCTGGGCCATGCTGGAGGGCAGCATGATGATCCCCGAGCCCATCATGTTGACCATCACCAGGGTGGTCAGCCCGGTGAGGCCCATCTTCCTGGTCGCGGCCATGCAGGCCTCCTGGGGCGGTGAGCGAAGCGGCGGAATGCTCAAAGAATAGGCACGGCCTGGCGGGGCGGCCATCGAGTGGCGGGGTGTTTTTCAGGAATGGGATTGGGGTGGCATTTGCGGGGGAGTGGAGTACAGGTTGGCAGCGGAGTGGCGGTGAAGTCCGTTGCCCTCACCCCAGCCCTCTCCCGGAGGGAGAGGGGGCCGTTTGGAGCGAGCGCAGAATCCGGAGTCATCCTGAGCGCGTAGGGCGTATAACCGTTCGCGGTTATACGCCGTTGGCCGGCGCGCCGATGCCTGACGATTCTGGCCCCGTAGGAGCGGACTCCGTCCGCGATTGGTTTGACTAGACGGATGAGGGGGCAGGGAGCTTCGTGAATGCGCTTCACGCCGAACGGTTCCCTCTCCCGCTTGCGGGGGAGGGTTAGGGAGGGGGAGCGGAGTCAGGGTTGGCAGAGGTGTGTGGGTGGAGTCCGTAACCCTCTCCCCAGCCCTCGGCTGCGCGCCCCGCCCTGAAGGGAGAGGGGGCTGTTTGGAGTGGGTGGGGAGTTCGGAGTCATCCTGATACTCCTAACCCCAACCCCGTCATTCCCGCGAACGCGGGAACCCAGTGGCTTGGGGGCTTGGTGTAGCGCGCCGCTCCGAGTCTGCGGAGATTTTTTGTTTCGCCCCCTCGGGCGAGTCCCTTTTGTCAAACGGTGGAAGGCCACCCCCG
>NZ_FOLS01000051.1 GCF_900112375.1 Pseudomonas citronellolis
AAAACCCTAAACTTGGCTCAGCAATCGCAAAAAACTCTCGAATTCACGAGTGTTACTTGTGATGCTGATAATCTTGCGATCACCAGTCTTAACTCACAAGCACCCACACGAATTGCTTGATTCAACTTGTTAAAGAGCAGTTGGTTAAGGCTTTCGTCTCAACCGAGGCCGCGCATTCTACGCCAACCTCTTATTTCGTCAAGCGTTATTTTCAGAATTTTTCGTTCCTACTCAACCGCTTGCGCTGTCGATCGGCCGGAGCTTCTCGTCAGCGGGAGGCGCATTCTACAGCGATCAAACTCGCTGTCAAGCACCTCGGCAATCTTCCTTTTGGCTCGCTGCCGGAGCAGCTGTCGAACCCAAAGGCGGCAAGTGAATCACCGGCCTGATCACCACCCCTAACTTCGAACCTGCTTAAGTGCTTGATTTTCAAGCCCTTTCAGCGCTTCGTCGCTGGGAGTGGTGCGCATTATAGGGACTTCAGAATGCCCGTCAACGACTTTTTGAATCTTTTCTGAAAAAGCTGTCCGAATGATCAATTTGCAACCAGGGAGGCCTCGCCAGCCAGGCGCTCCTGGCGCAGCAGGAAGCAGCCGGTGAGGAAGCCGACCAGGCACAGCGCGGCTACATAGTAGGCGGGGCCCATGGGGTCTTCCTTCATCAGCAGCGCCACGACCATCGGCGTGAGGCCGCCGAAGATGGCGTAGGACAGGTTGTAGGAGAAGGACAGGCCGCTGAAGCGCACCACCGGCGGGAAGGCCTTGACCATGACGTAGGGCACGGCGCCGACGATGCCGACGCACAAGCCGGCCAGCGCATATAAAGGGAAGAGCCAGTCCGGATGGGTCTTCAGGCTGCTGTAGAAGAACCACGAGGTCACGCCCAGCAGCAGGCTGCCGCCGATGAAGGTGCGCCCGCCGCCGATGCGGTCGACGATGCGCCCGGCGAGGATGCAGCCCGCGGTGAGGAAGATGATCGCCAGGCTGTTGGCCTTGAGCGAGGTGGCCGCCGGGACGCCGTAGACCGACTGCAGCACCGAAGGCGTCATGAGGATGACCACGACTATGGCCGCCGACAGCAGCCAGGTGAGCAGCATGGAGATGGCCACCGCCGGACGGTGCTCGCGCACCACCACGCCCAGGGGCACCTCGTCGGCCAGTTGCTTGCGTTGCTGCAGCTCGGCGAACACCGGGGTCTCGTGCAACCAGCGGCGCAGGTAGACGGAGAACAGGCCGAAGATGCCACCGAGCAGGAAGGGGATGCGCCAGGCGTAGGCCAGCACTTCTTCGGCGCTGTAGAGGCTGTTGATGAGGGTGGCCATCAGCGAACCGATGAGGATGCCCGCGGTCAACCCTGCGGTCAGGGTGCCGCAGGCGAAGCCGACGTTGCGCGCGGGCACGTGTTCGGAAACGAACACCCAGGCCCCGGGCACCTCGCCGCCGATGGCAGCGCCCTGCACCACGCGCAGCAGCAACAGGGCCAGCGGCGCCCAGATGCCGATCTGTTCGTAGGTCGGCAGCACACCCATGAGCAGCGTGGGCACCGACATCAGGAAGATACTCAGGGTGAACATCTTCTTGCGCCCGAGCAGATCGCCGAAGTGAGCCATGACGATGCCGCCCAGCGGCCGCGCCAGGTAGCCGGCGGCGAACAGGCCGAAGGTCTGCAGCTGGCGCAGCCACTCGGGCATGTCGGCGGGGAAGAACAGCTTGCCCACCACCGTGGCGAAGAACACGAAGATGATGAAGTCGTAGAACTCCAGGGCGCCGCCCAGGGCGGAAAGGGACAGGGTCTTGTAGTCGCTGCGGGTCAGCGGACGGGCAGCGGTGGTATTCGCAGAAGGCATCGCAAGGCTTCTCGGCAGGTTGGCGGCGCTGACAGGGAACGCCGAGGGCGAACCATGGCAAATGGGAGCGCGTCAGCGCAACATTGTCATCAGGCATTCTGCGGTCGCTGCCGCAGGCCGGCCTCTATATAATGCCGGTGCCACATGCGCGGGGCCGATCAGAAAGCTGTCCCAAGTTTCTGTAGGAAACCACTTTTACAGGACTCTTGGGAGAGCTTTTCCTTTCCTTGAATCGAGACCGTCGGGGCACGAGGCCCTTACCTATGATCGAGCTTGAACAAGAAGACCCCATCCCGCAGGGCGACCTGGCGCTGCAGATCACCGCGCTGCCGCGCGAGACCAATGGTTTCGGCGATATCTTCGGTGGCTGGCTGGTGTCGCAGATGGACCTCGCCGGCACCGCCATGGCCAGCCGCATCGCCGGCGGCCGCGTAGCCACGGTGGCGATCGACCGCATGGCCTTCCTGGTGCCGGTGGCGGTGGGCGCGCAGCTGTCCTTCTATACCCAGACGCTGGAGGTCGGGCGCAGCTCGATCCGCATGCTGGTGGAAGTGTGGAGCGACGATCCGCTGTCCAGCGAGTGGCGCAAGGTCACCGAGGCGGTGTTCGTGTTCGTGGCCATCGATGGCAGCGGGCGGACGCGGCCGGTGCCGCCGCGGCGGGGGTGAGGGTTATCCTCGTTCGGAGTGGTGAATAGTTCCGCTCCATCCTGATATCGCTTTTCCCTATCCCCAGCCCTCTCCCTGAAGGGAGAGGGGGCTTGTCCGCTGCAGGCATGAAGTTCGGTGCTAGCCGTCCACCTCTTGCCTTGCCTCGACACTCATAAAAGAAAGGCGCCAACTCGTGGCGCCCTTCCCTATTCCCGCTCGGAACTCAAGCCCGCGTCGGCTTGCCGCGTACCGGCGCGCCGTTGGCCTTGTAGTAGTCCGCGGTGCTGCGCGGCAGCGGCTGGCGGCCGCGGATGCGGTCGGCGATCTTCTCGGCGATCATGATGGTGGTGGCGTTGAGGTTGCCGGTGATGATCAGCGGCATGATCGACGCATCCACCACGCGCAGCCCTTCCATGCCGTGCACGCGGCCCTGGGCGTCGACCACCGCCATGTCGTCCTCGCCCATCTTGCACGAGCAGGAGGGGTGGAAGGCGGTTTCCGCGTGCTCGCGGACGAAGGCGTCCAGTTCGGCGTCGCTCTTCTTGTCCAGCCCCGGGCTCAGTTCGCGGCCGCGGTAGGCGTCCAGCGCCGGCTGCGCCATGATCTCGCGGGTGATGCGGATGGCGTCGCGGAACTCCTGCCAGTCCTGCTCGCTGGACATGTAGTTGAAAAGGATGCTCGGGTGCTTGCGCGGGTCGCGCGAGGTCAGCTGGATGCGCCCGCGGCTGGGCGAGCGCATGGAGCCGACGTGGGCCTGGAAGCCGTGCTCCTTCACCGCGTTGCTGCCGTTGTAATTGATCGCCACCGGCAGGAAGTGGTACTGGATGTTCGGCCATTCGAACTCGTCGCGGGTGCGGATGAAACCGCCGGCCTCGAACTGGTTGCTGGCGCCCAGGCCGGTGCCGAGGAACATCCACTCGGCGCCGATCTGCGGCTGGTTCCACCACTGCAATGCCGGGTACAGCGAGACCGGCTCCTTGCAGGCGTACTGCAGGTACATCTCCAGGTGATCCTGGAGGTTCTGGCCAACGCCCGGCAGGTCGTGCACCACTTCGATGCCCAGGTCGCGCAGCACGGTCGCAGGGCCGACGCCGGAGCGTTGCAGCAGTTGCGGCGAGGCGATGGCGCCGGAACACACCAGCACTTCGCGGCGCGCGCGGGCCTCCTTCGGCGCATTGTCGTCGCCCAGCAGGTAGCTGACGCCGATGGCGCGCTTGCCGCTGAACAGGATGCGGTCGCTCAGGGCGTGGGTGACGATGGTCAGGTTGGCGCGCTCGCGGGCCTGGTCCAGGTAGCCGCGGGCGGTGCTGGCGCGGCGGCCCTGGGGGGTCACGGTGCGGTCCATCGGGCCGAAGCCTTCCTGCTGGTAGCCGTTGAGGTCTTCGGTACGCGGGTAGCCGGCCTGCACGCCGGCCTCGACCATGGCGTGGAACAGCGGGTTGTTGCCGGCCTTGGGCGTGGTCACGCTGACCGGGCCGTCGCCGCCGTGGTAGTCGTTGGGGCCGATGTCGCGGGTTTCCGCCTTGCGGAAGTACGGCAGGCAGTCGAGGTAGGTCCAGTCCTCCAGGCCCTTCTCTTTCGCCCAGCCGTCGAAGTCCATGGCGTTGCCGCGGATGTAGCACATGCCGTTGATCAGCGAGGAGCCGCCCAGGCCCTTGCCGCGCCCGCATTCCATGCGGCGGTTGTTCATGTGCGGCTCGGGGTCGGTGAGGTACGCCCAGTTGTAACGGCGGCCCTGCAGCGGGTAGGCCAGCGCGGCGGGCATCTGGGTGCGGAAGTCGGCGCGGTAGTCCGGGCCGCCGGCTTCGAGCAGCAGCACGCTGACGTCCGCGTCCTCGGTCAGGCGGGTGGCGAGGACGTTACCGGCGGAACCGGCGCCGATGATGATGTAGTCGTATTCCTGGGTCATGCAGGCCTACCTCTTTTTCTGGGCACGACACCGCCCGCGACGCATGGCGCGCCGGTGTCTGAAGGTCGGAAGGCCGGTCGTCGTGGCGACCGGCCGCTCAGGGCTCGATCGCGGTGGTCAGAACACCGAGGCGTAGTCGCCCAGCTCTACCTGCACGGATTTGATCCGAGTGTAATGAGCCAGGGTGGTCAGGCCGTTCTCGCGACCGACGCCGGATTGCTTGTAGCCGCCCACCGGCATTTCCGCCGGCGACTCGCCCCAGGTGTTGATCCAGCAGATGCCCGCCTCCAGGCGGTGGATCACCCGGTGGGCGCGGGCCAGGTCCTGGGTGACGACGCCGGCGGCCAGGCCGTATTCGGTGTCGTTGGCGCGGCAGATGACCTCTTCCTCGCTGTCGTAGACGAGGATGCTCATCACCGGGCCGAAGATTTCCTCACGGACGATGGTCATGTCGTCACGGCAGTCGGTGAACACAGTCGGCGCGACGTAGGCGCCATTGCCGAACTCGCCCTCGGTGACGCGCTCACCACCGCACAGCAGGCGGGCCTTCTGTTCCTTGCCGGTCTGGATGTAGCCGAGCACGCTCTCCATGTGCGGGAAGCTGACCAGCGGGCCGAAGTTGGTGTTCTCGTCCTGCGGGCTGCCCAGGCGGATGCGCTTGACGCGCTCCAGCACCTTCTCCTCGAAGCGCGCCTGCAGGCTGCGCGGGACGAACACGCGGGTGCCGTTGGTACAGACCTGGCCGGAGCTGAAGAAGTTGGCCATGACGGCGATGTCGGCGGCGCGCTCGAGGTTGGCGTCGTCGAAGATGATCAGCGGCGACTTGCCGCCCAGCTCCATGGTGACTTCCTTGAGCGAGGAGCTGGAGGCGCTGGCCATGACCTTCTTGCCGGTGGAGGTGCCGCCGGTGAAGGAGATCTTCTCGATCAGCGGGTGCTCGGTCAGCCACTGGCCGACCTCGCGGCCGCTGCCGGTGAGCACGTTGAACACGCCGTCGGGCAGGCCGGCCTCGGTATAGATTTCGGCCAGCTTGAGCACGCTCAGCGGGGTGACTTCGCTGGGCTTGAAGATCATCGCGTTGCCCGCGGCCAGGGCCGGGGCGGATTTCCACAGGGCGATCTGGATCGGGTAATTCCAGGCGCCGATGCCGGCGACCACGCCCAGCGGCTCGCGGCGGGTGTAGACGAAGCTGCTCTCGCGCAGCGGGATCTGCTCGCCTTCGATGGCCGGGACCAGGCCGGCGTAGTACTCGAGCACGTCGGCGCCGGTGACGATGTCGACGTTGCGCGTCTCGGCCAGCGGCTTGCCGGTGTCCAGGGTTTCCAGCTCGGCCAGCTCGTCGTTGCGCTGGCGGAGGATGTCCACGGCGCGACGCAGGATGCGCGAGCGCTGCATGGCGGTCATCGCCGCCCAGACCTTCTGGCCTTCGACGGCGCTGGCGACGGCGCGCTCGACGTCTTCCTTCGAAGCCCGCTGCACCAGGGCGAGGACCTCCCCGTTGGCCGGGTTGACGGTCTCGAAGGTGGCGCCACTGCTGGCCTCCACGTAGCGGCCGCCAATGTAGAGCTTCTGAACGTCGAATCGAGCCATGGGTCGGTTGTCCTCTCTTATGGTCTGTGCACGAAGGCCGCGCCCGCTATCCGGTGCGCTTGGCCAGTTGTTGGTCGAGATAGTCGTAGGCGATAGCCAGCGCCTGCTCGGTGTCGAAGGCATCGCCCGACAGCGCGCCGCGCAGCCACAGGCCGTCGATCAGCGCGGCCAGGCCACGGGCGGCGCGGCGCGCCTGGTCCAGCGGCAGCTCGCGGCGGAACTGGCAGCACAGGTTGGAATACAGCCTGTGGTCGTTGATCCGCTGCAGCCGGCGCAGGGACGGCTGGTGCATGCTGCTAGCCCAGAACGCCAGCCAGGTCTTCATGGCCGGGCCGTTGACCTGGCTGTTGTCGAAGTTGCCGGCGACGATCGCCCGCAGGTGGGCGCGCGGATCGTCGGTTCGCAGGCTAGCGCGACGCTCGCGCACGGCCTTGCTCAAAGCCGACATCAGATGCCGCATCGTCGCCTCCAGGAGGCCATTCTTGTCCTGGAAGTAGTGGCTGATGATGCCGTTGGAGACCCCCGCCAGGCGGGCGATCAGGGCGATGCTGGCGTCGCTCATGCCAACCTGGTCCACGGCCTCGAGGGTGGCGTGGATCAGTTGCGAACGGCGAATCGGCTGCATACCGACCTTGGGCATATTGATATATCTCCTCACGCGGGACGTGGCTGTGCCGTCCGGCGTCACTGTGGGCCAGTCTATTTTGTTTTTATTGAACGTTCAATCAACTAAGAATAAGCTGCGCTCCGTGAACCTCCCCGAGCCTTTGCGTGCAAGCGGGCCCGAGCCGTTCATCACCGCGATGCGTCCAAACCGGCAAGGATCGCAGAATCCTGCCCGGAAGTGTCGCGGCGGCAATGCTGTGTCTGTGGTTCGCGGCCCGTCGCCGTGCCTCGCGCACTGTCGCCGGCCGCCATGCGTTCACTGCCATGGGGTCCCCCTGAAAAATGAGTTCTGCTTCGCCAAGAAAAACAAACGAGCAGGCCCGTCTGAACCCGATCGTGTTCTTCGGCTCCACCGCCCTGATCCTGGTTCTGACTGCCATCCTGATCTTCTTCCCGGACAGCGCCGGCGCCGCCCTGGCCCGCACCCAGGCCTGGCTGTCGCACAGCTTCGGCTGGTACTACATGCTGGCCATCGGGGCCTACCTGTTCTTCGTCGTGTGGGTCGCCTTCTCGCGCTACGGCACGCTGAAGCTCGGCGCCGACCATGAGAAGCCCGATTTCAGCTACGGCGCCTGGGCCGGCATGCTGTTCTCCTCGGGGATCGGCATCTCGCTGCTGTACTTCGCCGCGTCCGAGCCGATCGACCACCTCTACCACCCGCCCGAAGGCGTCGCCGGCAGCCCGCAGGCGGCGCGCCAGGCGCTGCAGCTGACCTTCCTGCACTGGGGCCTGCACGGCTGGGCGATCTATGCCCTGGTCGGCCTGGCCGTGGGTTACTTCGCCTACCGCCACCGCCAGCCGCTGGCCCTGCGTTCGGCGCTGCTGCCGATCCTCGGCGAGCGCTGGGTGAAGGGCGCCGGCGGCCACGCAGTGGACATCTTCGGCATCTTCGTCACCCTGCTGGGCCTGGTCACCAACCTGGGGATCGGCGCGCTGCAGGTGTCCTCCGGCCTGGAATACCTGACCGGCATGGAGCACTCGAAGACCACGCTGCTGATCGTACTGCTGGTGATGAGCCTGGTGGCCACCCTGGCGGCGGTCTCCGGCATCGAGAAGGGCATCCGCCGGCTGTCCAACCTGAACATCGTGCTGTTCAGCTCGCTGCTGGTGTTCGTGCTGGTCTGCGGCTCGACCCTGGAGCTGCTCAACGGCTTCGTGCAGAACCTGGGCGACTATCTCAACGGGCTGATCCTCAAGACCTTCGACCTCTACGTCTACACCGGCGGCAGCGCCGCCAAGAGCGAGGAATGGCTGGGCCTATGGACCCTGTTCTACTGGGCCTGGTGGATTTCCTGGGCGCCCTTCGTCGGCATGTTCGTGGCGCGCATCTCCCGCGGGCGCACGGTGCGCGAGCTGGTCTGCGGCGTGCTGCTGATCCCGCTGGGCTTCACCCTGGCCTGGCTCTCGGTGTTCGGCAACAGCGCGCTGGACCTGGTGATGAACCACGGCGCCGCCGACCTCGGCAAAGCCGCCCTGGAGCAGCCGTCGATGTCGATCTACCTGCTGCTGGAGCACTACCCCTTCGCCAAGGTGGTGATCGGCGTGTCGATCTTCGTCGGCTTCGTGCTGTTCCTCACCCCGGCGGACTCCGGCTCGGTGATGCTGGCCAACCTGTCCCGCGAGGGCGGCGACCTGGACGAGGACGCGCCGAACTGGCTGCGCATCCTCTGGTCGGCGATCGTCACCCTGGTGACCATCGGCCTGCTGTTCGCCGGCAACTTCACCGCCATGCAGACGGTGGTGGTGCTGGCCGGGCTGCCCTTCTCGGCGGTGCTGGTCCTGTTCATGTTCGGCCTGCACAAGGCCATGCGCGCCGACTACGAGCGCCTGCACGGCAAGCGCCCGGAGACCGGCGGCGAGCTGGCGGCCGGCTGATCCAAGGCTCCCCGGTGGCGTCCCGCCCGACGCCACCTGCCTGCCCATGGCAGGCCCTTTCGCCCGGCCCTCGCGCCGGGCTTTCTTTTAGCTCCGGCTCTTCGTAGGAGCGAGCTTGCTCGCGAATCCTCTCGGCACGCGGCCCGTTCGCAAGCAAGCTCGCTCCTACGAAAAGCGTCCTCTGGCGCGGGGCTGCTATGGTTTCTGGCGAACCCCGCTGGAGAAACCCATGAACGATCATCCCCTGTGGCAAGCCCTGGGCCGGCACTGGAAATGGATCGCCCTGCGCGGCGTGGCCGCGGTGCTGTTCGGCGTGCTGGCCATCGCCTGGCCGGGCATCGCCCTCACCGTGCTGGTCATCGTCTGGGGCGCCTACGCCTTCGTCGACGGCGTGTTCACCCTGATCGCCGCGGCCAGCATGCGCGAGTCGCAACGGCCGATCTGGCCGCTGTGGCTGGTCGGCGCGCTGGGCGTGCTGGCTGGGCTGGTGGCGCTCTTCTGGCCGGCGCTGACGGCGCTGGGCCTGCTGATGCTGATCGCCGGCTGGGCGCTGGCCACCGGCGTGCTGCAGATCATCGCCGCCTTCCGCCTGCGCAGGAGCCTGGCCAACGAATGGTGGCTGGGGCTGTCGGGCGCGCTGTCGGTGCTGTTCGGCGTGCTGATGATCGCCAACCCCGGCGCCGGCGCGGTGGCGGTGGTCTGGGTGATCGGCGCCTACGCGCTGTTCTTCGGCGTGCTGCTGATCCTGCTCGCGCTGCGCCTGCGCAAGACCTCGACCTTCGATGCCTGAAGCGCGCGACTGGTGCCTGTGGCGCCTGGACGACAACGGCAACCGCTTCGTCGTGCGCCGCGACCTGAGCCGCGACGAAGCCGAGGCCCTGGCTCTTGAGTACCAGGGCCGCGGGCACAGCCAGACCTACTGGGCCGAGCGCGAGGAAAAGCCCCGAGGCTCTTCGTAGGAGCGAGCTTGCTCGCGAATGGCCTCGCGACGAAACAGGTTCGCGAGCAAGCTCGCTCCTACGAAAGCGGGAGGTGCCAGGCCTTGCGCAGGGCCTTCAGGGCTTCGGCTATGCGCGCCTCGGGCACGGCGGCGAAGCCCATGACCAGGCCGGCGCGCTCGTCTTCAGGCTCCGTCGACTCGGGCAGCCAGTAGTCGCTCAGCGCGTTGACCTCCACCCCGGCCTGCAACGCGCGCGCCACCAGCCAGCGCTCGCGCTCGCGGCTTTCCACCCGCACGCACAGGTGCAGCCCCGCCTCCACCGGCGGCATGGGCGCGCAGCCGGGCACCTCCGGCCAGCCGCGCAGCAGGGCGTCGCGCCGCGCCCGGGCGGCCCGGCGCATGCGCCGCACGTGGCGCTGGAAGTGGCCTTCGGCGATGAAGTCGGCCATCACCCGCTGGGTGCCGACCTCCGAATGCCGCACGTCGAGGGCGCGACGGCGGGCGAAGGCCTCGGCCAGGGCCGGCGGCACCACCAGGTAGCCCAGGCGCAGCGCGGGGAAGGCGATCTTGCAGAAGGTGCCGACGTAGAGCACGCGCTGCTGGCGGTCGAGCGCCGCCAGCGGCATCAGCGGGGTGCCGGCGTAGCGGTACTCGCCGTCGTAGTCGTCCTCGACTATCCAGCCGCCGCTGCGCTCGGCCCACTCCAGCAGAGCCAGGCGCCGCGCCAGCGACAGGGTGACGCCGGTGGGGTACTGGTGCGAGGAGGTGAGGTAGACCAGCCGGCAGTCCGGCAGCTCGCGCAGTTGCTCGGTGCGCAGGCCCTCCCCGTCCACCGCCACCCCGTGCAGGTGCGCGCCGGCAGTGGCGAAGGCATGGCCAGCGGCGCGGTAGCCGGGGTTCTCGATGGCCGCGTGGTCGCCCTCGGCGAGCAGCACCTGGGCGCACAGGGCGATAGCCTGCTGCGCGCCGCTGGTGACTATTATCTGCCCCGCCTCGCAATGCAGGCCGCGCGCGCTGCGCAGGTAGGCGGCGATCAGCTCGCGCAGGCGCCATTCGCCGGCGGCGTCGCCATAGCCCAGGCAGTCCGCCGGCGGCTCGCGCCAGAAACGCGCCTGCAACCGCGCCCAGGTCTCGAAGGGGAACAGGTCGAAGGCCGGCACGCCGACGCGGAAGGCCCGCGGCGCACCTTGCGGCGGCCTGGGCAGGTGGTGCCGTTGCAGGCGTTCCAGCGCCGCCACCTCGGGCACCTTGCCGGGTTGCGGGGTGGGCGCGC
This sequence comes from Pseudomonas citronellolis, assembly GCF_900112375.1. GTDB lineage: Bacteria > Pseudomonadota > Gammaproteobacteria > Pseudomonadales > Pseudomonadaceae > Pseudomonas > Pseudomonas citronellolis. Next base: position 10,750 of record NZ_FOLS01000051.1, read on the forward strand.
TGCGTGGCTGCACGCGTTCGGCGACGTAGGTGCCATCGCCGGTGCGGCCTTCGATGTAGCCCTCGGCGTAGAGCTGCTCGTAGGCGCGCACCACGGTGTTGCGCGACACACCCAGGGCGGCGGCCAGGTCACGGCTGGCCGGCAGCCGCGAGCGCGCGGCGAGGCGGCCGTCGAGGATGCGTTCGCGCAGCGCCTGGAACAGCTGCTGGCCCAGCCCCCTGGCAGGGTCCAGGCGGATGCCGGACGGATCGAAAGGCAGCGGGGCGTTCATGGCGGGCTCCGGAAATGGCTCCTCGAATTGGACCATGAATGGCTCTTTAGCGGAACCAATTCCCGCTCTAGTCTGGAGCCAGACCCCAAGGACAAAGGCCATCCCATGACCGCACCGCTCGAAATCCGCCTCGTCAGCGCCGACGATCACGCCGCCTGGCTGCCGCTCTGGCAGGGCTACCAGCGCTTCTACAAGACCGTGATCGACGACGCCACCAGCGCCGTCACCTGGCAGCGCTTCCTCGACCCCGCCGAGCCCATGCACGCCGCCCTCGCCTGGCGCGACGGCGAGGCCATCGGCATGGTCCACTACATCTTCCACCGCTCCTGCTGGACCCAGGGCGACTACGTCTACCTGCAGGACCTCTACGTCCACGAAGGCCTGCGCGGCGGCGGCGTCGGCCGCGAGCTGATCGAGCACGTCTACGCCGCGGCCCGTGAGGCCGGTGCCTCGCGGGTGCACTGGCTGACCCACGAGACCAATACCGACGCCATGCACCTGTACGACCGGATCGCCGACCGCTCCGGCTTCGTGCAGTACCGCAAGATCCTCTGACCGGAGCGCGACCATGACCGACGCCCAACCCGCCCTGCACTGGCAACCGGTGCCCGCCCCGGCCCGGGAAACCCTGAACGGCTGCTACCTCGACCTGGAGCCGCTGGACGCCGCGCGCCACGGCGACGACCTGTGGGAAGCCCTGCAAGGCCCGGAATCCGACCCCGTGCTATGGGACTACCTGCCCTACGGCCCCTTCCCCGAGCGTGCCACCTTCGACGCCTGGATCGCCGGCAACGCCGCCAGCGCCGACCCGCAGTTCTACGCCGTGCGCGAACGCAACAGCGGCCGCGTCACCGGCCTGCTGAGCTTCCTGCGCATCACCCCCAAGGACGGCCTGATCGAGATCGGCCACATCGCCTTCGGCCGCGTCATGCAGCGCAGCCCGGCCTCCACCGAGGCGGTGTACCTGCTGGCCCGGCGCGCCTTCGAGCTGGGCTACCGGCGCCTGGAGTGGAAGTGCAACGCGCTGAACGCCCGCTCCATGCGCGCCGCCGAGCGCCTGGGCTTCACCTACGAGGGCACCTTCCGCCAGCACATGGTGATCAAGGACCGCAACCGCGACAGCGCCTGGTTCTCCATCCTCGACAGCGAGTGGCCGGTGCGCCAGGCGGCCTTCGAAGCCTGGCTCGACGCGGCCAACTTCGACGCCCAGGGGCGCCAGAAGCGCGGCCTGGAAAGCCTGCGCCAGGGCTGAAAAAAGCCTTTTCGGGGAACTGCCCGGCCGCCGGGGGATCGGTGATACTGAATCCTTTCCCCTTGCTGTGCCGGAGGCCCCCCATGAGCAGCCCATACACCACTCCCCGCGTCGAACAGACCACCATCGACGAGCTGCCCTGCTGGCGCATCCACACCGAGTTCGGCGAAGCGCTGATCGCCCAGCAGGGCGCCCAGTTGCTCAGCTACCAGCCCCACGAGCAGCCTCCGCTGGTGTGGCTCAGCGAGCAGGCCGGCTACAAGCGCAGCCAGTCCCTGCGCGGCGGCGTGCCGGTGTGCTGGCCGTGGTTCGGCGACCTGGCGCGCAACCCGGTGCAGGTGCGCACCGAATACGCAGGCGACCAGCCGCCGGCCCACGGCCTGGTACGCGGCATCGACTGGCAACTGGAGGACATCGCCGACGAACAGGGCGCGCTGGCCGTGCACTGGAAGCTCGACGCCCAGCATGGCCTGCCGGGCTGGGCCCACTCCGCCGAACTGAGCCTGGTGATGCGCTTCGGCGAACGCCTGGGCCTGGAACTGACCACCCGCAACCTCGGCGACAAGCCGCTGGCCCTGAGCCAGGCGCTGCACACCTACTTCGCCGTCAGCGACGTTCGCCAGGTGAGCGTCGACGGCCTGCAGGGCTGCCGCTACATCGAGACGCTGGAGAACTGGGAGGAACGCCGCCAGGACGGCCTGGTGCGCATCCAGGGCGAGACCGACCGCATCTACCTGGACGTCGACCGGCCCCTGGTGATCCGCGACCCGCAGTGGCAGCGCGGCATCCACATCCAGGCCGGGCACTCGCGCTCGGCGGTGCTGTGGAACCCCTGGGTGGACAAGGCGCAACGCCTGTCGCAGTTCGCCGACGATGCCTGGCAGCGGATGTTGTGCATCGAGACGGCAAGGGTCTGGGACGACGTGCTGAGCGTGGCGCCGGGGCGTAGCGAGACGATGAGCGTGGAGATCTGGAGCGAGGGGCTGGAGGGTTAGGGCCGCGCTTTCTTTTCGTAGGAGCGAGCTTGCTCGCGAACCGGGTTTCCTGGTGGCTTCGGTGCTTGGCCTGAAGAGCGCCCTCTCCCTAACCCTCTCCCTGAAGGGAGAGGGGACCGTTGGGCAGACGCTGATGCTTTGGAGTCAGCCGGCTAGCACAGAGATTGCCGGCTGAAACCATTCCTTCTCTCGGCACGGACAAGCCCCCTCTCCCTTCGGAGCGGGGCGCGCAGCCAGGGCTGGGGAGAGGGAACGGAGTCAATCCGAAACACCAATACTTCCGGGAAACACCGTTCGCGAGCAAGCTCGCTCCTACGAAGAGCGAAGAGCCAGGCCTACAGATCACTATCCTGCACAGCCCGCACCTTGGCCTCGTCCATCGCATAGGCCGCATCCGCCATGTCGTTGCTGACCTTCTCCACCTTCAGCTTGCCGGTCACCCACAGCGGGCTGTAGATGTCGTCGATCTTCATGCCCTTGGGGTAGCGCACCAGCACGATCTGGTTCGGCGGCGGCGGCGGTACGTGGATGCAGGCGCCCGGGTAGGGCACCAGGAAGAATTCGGTGACGCGGCCCTTGGCGTCGTTCTCCAGGGGCACCGGATAGCCGCCGAGGCGGATCTGCTTGCCGTCCAGCGCGGCGACCGTCTTGGTCGAGAACATCACCTGCGGCAGCTTGCCCTTCTGCTTCAGGCCGCCCTGTTTCTGGGTGAAGGTGCCGGCGGCTTCCGGGCTGTTGTGGTCGATCTCGGGCATTTCCTCCAGCGCCTTGCGGTCGCTGGGCGGCATCAGTTGCAGCCAGTCGGTTTCCGGGATGTCGGCGGCATGGGCCAGGCCGGTGAGCAGCACGAGGCTGCAGGCAAGCAGGGTACGGCGCATGAATGGGCTCTCGGGCGCCGGCAGCGGGCGCCCACGCAACGGGAAGACGGCGGATGACCTTCACCGCCCGCCCGGGCCGGGCGAGCGGGAATCGGCGCACATTCTTGGGGATCGCCGGGCAAATGACCAGCGCGAAGCGCTACCCGGCGTAGAGCCTCAGTTCTTCTTCACGAAGGCGTAGATGACCAGCAGGATCACCGCGCCGACCACCGCGCCGATGAACCCGGCGGTCTGCCCGGCCTGGTAGATGCCCAAGGCCTGGCCGCCATAGGTGGCCAGCAGCGAGCCGCCGATGCCCAGCAGAATGGTCATGATCCAGCCCATGCTGTCGTCCCCCGGCTTCAGGAAACGGGCGATGAGGCCGACGATCAGGCCGATGACGATGGTTCCGATTAAACCCATGGCTTTCCCTCCTGTGGGTGGACGCGCCAACCGGCGCGTCCTTGTCTGACAGTGTAGGAAAGCCTGGCGTTCCGCGCGGCCGCCCGCCATGAGAAGCGGGCGGCCGAGCGCGTCAGCCCTTGCCGATAAGGGCTTCGACTTCGCCGATGCGCGCCTTGAGGGTGGCCAGGTCCTTGCTGCGCAGGGTGGCGTGGCCGACCTTGCGCCCGGCCTTGAAGGCCTTGCCGTAGTGGTGCAGGTGGCAATCGGCGATGCTCAGCACCTTTTCCACCGGCGGCACTTCGCCGATGAAGTTGAGCATGGCGCTCTCGCCCACCTTGGCGGTGGAGCCCAGCGGCAGGCCGGCCACGGCGCGCAGGTGGTTCTCGAACTGGCTGCACTCGGAGCCTTCGATGGTCCAGTGCCCGGAGTTGTGCACGCGCGGGGCGATCTCGTTGGCCTTCAGGCCGCCGTCCACCTCGAAGAACTCGAAGGCCAGCACGCCGACGTAGTCCAGCTTGTCCAGCACGCGGCCGACGTATTCCTCGGCCAGCTTCTGCAGCGGGTGCTCGCTGCTGGCCACGGACAGGCGCAGGATGCCGTTCTCGTGGGTGTTGTGCACCAGCGGGTAGAAGCGCGTCTCGCCGTCGCGGGCGCGCACCGCCACCAGCGAGACTTCGCCGGTGAAGGGCACGAAGCCTTCGAGGATGCAGGGCACGCTGCCCAGTTCGGCGAAGGCGCCGGTCACGTCCTCGGGCTTGCGCAGGACCTTCTGGCCCTTGCCGTCGTAGCCCAGGGTGCGCGTCTTGAGCACCGCCGGCAGGCCGATGCTGGCCGCGGCGGCGTCGAGGTCGGCCTGGGACTGGATGTCGGCGAAGGCCGGGGTGGGAATGCCCAGGTCCTTGAACATCGACTTCTCGAACCAGCGGTCGCGGGCGATGCGCAGCGCCTCGGCACTGGGGTACACCGGGACGAACTGCGAGAGGAAGGCCACGGTCTCGGCCGGCACGCTCTCGAACTCGAAGGTCACCAGGTCCACTTCGTCGGCCAGCTGGCGCAGGTGGTCCTGGTCGCTGTAGTCCGCGCGGATGTGCTCACCCAGGGCCTGGGCGCAGGCGTCCGGCGCCGGGTCGAGGAAGGCGAAATCCATGCCCAGCGGGGTGCCCGCCAGGGACAGCATGCGGCCCAGCTGGCCGCCACCGATGACACCGATCTTCATGGTTCTGCTCAGGCCTCGCGGGGGTCGGGGTTGTCCAGCACCGAGGTGGTCTGCTCGGTGCGGAAGCGCTTGAGCGCGTCGTGGTATTGCGGGTGCTTGCCGCCGAGGATGCTCGCCGCCAGCAGCGCGGCGTTGATGGCGCCGGCCTTGCCGATGGCCAGGGTGGCGACCGGCACGCCGCCGGGCATCTGCACGATGGACAGCAGCGAGTCGACGCCCGAGAGCATGGACGACTGCACCGGCACGCCGAGCACCGGCAGGTGCGTCTTGGCCGCGCACATGCCCGGCAGGTGGGCGGCGCCGCCGGCGCCGGCGATGATCACCTCGATGCCGCGGCCTTCGGCCTCTTCGGCGTACTGGAACAGCAGGTCCGGGGTGCGGTGGGCGGAAACCACCTTCACTTCATGGGGGATGCCCAGCTTGTCCAGCATGTCCGCGGTGTGACTAAGGGTGCTCCAGTCGGACTTGGAGCCCATGATCACGCCAACCAGTACGCTCATCGTCGTGCCTCTTGGTGGTGCGCGTGCCGCGCGTCAAAAACCAACAAGCCACGCATTCCGGTCCCGGGCGTGGCTTGTACATGGACGAACCGACGAGCGGGGCCGGTTCGGAGGCGGCGCAGTATACCGCAAGGCCGCGCCGTTCGTGGAGTCCGTGCGCGGGCCGTTGGGCGGGTGCTACCAAGGGATGAGGCGCGCGGTCCTTGCTCCAGCTCAATATCGCCTAGGCTCAAGGGCTCAGACTGATGCAACCCGCGGCGCAGACCGGCTTTCGCCCGCCCCCGTTCGTTTGCACAAGGAGAGCTTGCCATGTCCTCGACCCTGCCCCAGACCATGAAAGCGGCAGTGGTGCACGCCTTCGGCGCGCCGCTGCGCCTGGAAGAAGTGAAGGTGCCGCTGCCCGGCCCCGGCCAGATCCTGGTGAAGATCGAGGCCTCCGGCGTCTGCCACACCGACCTGCACGCCGCCGAGGGCGACTGGCCGGTGAAGCCGAGCCTGCCGTTCATTCCCGGCCACGAGGGCGTCGGCTACGTCGCCGCGGTGGGCGCCGGGGTGACCCGGGTGAAGGAAGGCGACCGCGTCGGCGTGCCCTGGCTGTACACCGCCTGCGGCTGCTGCGAGCACTGCCTGACCGGCTGGGAAACCCTCTGCACGCAGCAACAGAACACCGGCTACTCGGTGAACGGCGGCTACGCCGAATACGTGCTGGCCGACCCGAACTTCGTCGGCCACCTGCCCAAGGGCATTGGCTTCACCGAAATCGCCCCGATCCTCTGCGCGGGCGTCACCGTGTACAAGGGTCTGAAGGAGACCAAGGCACGCCCCGGCCAGTGGGTGGCCATCTCCGGCATCGGCGGCCTGGGCCACGTCGCGGTGCAGTACGCCAAGGCCATGGGCCTGCACGTGGTGGCGGTGGACGTGGACGACGCCAAGCTGGAACTGGCGCGCAAGCTCGGCGCCAGCCTGACCATCAACGCGAAGAAGGAAAACCCGGTGGAAGTGGTCCAGCGCGACATCGGCGGCGCCCATGGCGTGCTGGTGACGGCGGTGTCCAACAGCGCCTTCGGCCAGGGCATCGGCATGGCCCGCCGCGGCGGCACCATCTCCCTGGTCGGCCTGCCGCCGGGCGACTTCCCCACGCCGATCTTCGACGTGGTGCTCAAGGGCCTGCACATCACCGGCTCCATCGTCGGCACCCGCGCGGACCTGCAGGAGGCGCTGGACTTCGCTGGCGAGGGGTTGGTGAAGGCGACGGTGAGCGCCGGGAAGCTGGAGGATATCAACGGGATTTTCGACAAGATGCGGGCGGGGGAAATCGAGGGGCGGATTGTGGTGGAGATGTAGGCGCCTAGCTCTTGCTCACGAAAGGTGTTTCCCGACGGCTCTAGTGCGTTGGGTTAACTCCGCCCCCTCTCCCCAGCCCTCTCCCTGAAGGGAGAGGGGGCTTGTCCGTGCCGAGAGAAGATATGGTTTCAGCCGGAAACCGACGGAGTTGCCGGCTGACTCCAGAACACCCAGCCCTGCCCAACGGTCCCCTCCCCCTTCAGGGCGGGGCGCGCAGCCGAGGATTAGGGAGAGGGGGCTCTTCAGGTCAAACACCGAGCCCAACCGGCAGAACCCCGTTCGCGAGCAAGCCCGCTCCTACGAAAAGACCCTCCCGTCAAAACTCCACGGTGGTGGAAACCTCGAACTGCCGCGGCTCGCCCACCGCGACGTAGAGGTTGTTCGCCGCCGACGGGTAGTACTCGCGGTTGAAGACGTTCTTCACATTGAACTGGAAGCCAACGTTGTGCCCGCCCAGCTGGGTGTCGTAGCTGGCGAAGGCATCGGCCACCGTGTAGGACGGCAGCTCGAAGGAATTCGCCGGATCGCCCGCGCGCTTGCCCACGTAGCGGGCGCCGCTGCCCAGGCGCAGCCTGTCGCCGCCGAAGAGGCTGCCGGCGTCGTACACCGCCGATAGCGAGGCGGTCTGCTTGGCCACGTTCTGCAGGCGGTTGCCTTCCAGCTCCGGGTCCTCGGTGACTTCCGCGTCCAGCCAGGCGTAGCTGCCCAGCAGGCTCCAGCGTTCGCTGAGCTGGCCGGCCAGGTCCAGTTCGGCGCCGTAGCTGCGCACCTTGCCGGCGGTGCGCACCACGGTGTCGCCGTTGGCGTCGAGCTGGTTGACCATGACGTTGCGCTTGCGGATGTCGAAGAACGCCAGGTTGCCGCTGATGCGCCCGGGAATGTCCATTTTCGCGCCGATCTCCCAGGAACTGGCTTCCTCCGGTTGAATCGCCGAGTCGATCACCTGGCCGGTGGACAGCGGCGCGATGGTCGAGTTGGGCTTGAACGAGCGGGTGTAGCTGCCGTACAGCGAGAACTGGTCGTCGAAGCGGTAGACCACGCCGGCGCGCGGCACCCACTTCTGCCCGTTCAGGTCGGTGTTGGCCTTGAACGGCCGGCCGCGGCCGGCGTACTGGTCGAACATCTGGTAGCGCCCGCCGGCGACCAGGATCCAGTGCTCGTCCAGGTGCCAGGAATCCTGCAGGAACAGCGAGTCGCTGCGCAGCTTGTCGGTCTGGTCGCTGTCGCCGGGGCTGACGTCGGTGGCCGGCGACACCTGGCCGTAGACCGGGTCGTTGTAGTCCAGGGTGTTGGTCCTGCTGCTGCGGATCAGGTCGGCGCGGTAGATCTTGCGCTTCTCGCTGTCCATGCCCAGCACCAGCTCGTGGCGGAAGCCGCCCAGCTGCACGTCGCCCAGCAGCGAGGCGGTGGCGAAGCTGTCGCTGCTCACCGCGCCGTGGGTGCCGTCGACGCGGCGGGTGACGGTGCCCTTGGCGCTGTTCACCGCGGTCACCCGCGCCTGGTTGTCGTCATAGGTCTCGCGGGTCCAGCCGTAGGCCAGGCGCGCCTTCCACTGCTCGTCGAGCTGGTGCTCGATGTCCAGGCGGGTCAGGTCGGAGCGGCCTTCGGTGATGTTGAAGGGCTCGTCCAGGCGGCGGGTGCGCGGCAGGTCCAGGGGCTTGTTGGTCCGGGGGTCGATGGCGGTGCCGCGGTCGAAGGGCGTCTTGAACTCGCGGTGCTCGTAGCCGAGTGTGACGGTGGTGGCCTCGCCGAACCAGGCCAGCGAGGGCGCCACCAGGGTTTCGCGCTGCTGGCCGAAGTCGCGCCAGTAGTTCTCGTCCTGGTGGTCGACGATCAGCCGGTAGGCCAGCGGCGTGTCGCCGATGCCGCCGGTCGTGTCGATCTGCGCGCCGCTGCCCTGCTTGCCGTGGGCGTAGGTGGAGCCGCGCAGGGTCACGGCGTTGTATTGCTCGAGCTGCGGCTTCTTGCTCACCACGTTGACCACCCCGCCCGGGTCCTGGATGCCGTAGAGCAGCGAGGCCGGGCCCTTGAGCACTTCGACGTGGTCGGCCGTGGCGGTGAGGTTGCGGCCCAGCACCGAGGGCAGGCCGTCGCGCATGATGGAGCCGTCGCGGTTGTCGCCGAAGCCGCGCTTCATCACCGCGTCCTGGGTGCCGCCGAGGGTGTTGGCCTGGGTCACGCCGCTGATGTTGTTCAGCGCGTCGTCGAGGTTGCGCGGCCTCTGGTCGCGGATCGCCTGGGCCGGCACCGTGACGATACTCTGCGGGGTTTCCATCAGCGCGGTGCCGGCGCGGTTGATCGAGCTGAACGGCGCCGGCTGGTAGCTCTGTTCGGCATTGGCCAGCGCCGAGACGGTGGTGGCGTCCAGGCTCAGGGCGTCGGCGGGGATGCGTTCGAGGGTGACGCTGCGCCCGTCCAGCGGGCGGAAGCGCAGGCCGGAGCCGGCCAGCAGGCGCTCCAGGGCCTCGGCGGCGCTGTACTGGCCGCGCAGCGCCGGCGCCTGCAGGGCGTAGGGCGCCTCCTCGGTGTAGACCACGCTGAGCCCGGTGACGCGGCTGAATTCGCTCAGCGCCTGGGGCAGCGGCTGTGCCGCCAGGGCGAAGGCGTAGCGCGACTGCAGGCTGGCGGCGGCCGGTTCGGCGGCCTGCGCCGGCAGGTTCGCGACGCCGGCCAGGGCGCCGAGCAGGGCGAGGGTCAGGGGCTTGAGGGTGGAACGGGGACGCTGCGCTTTCATGGGCTTCTCGGGACTCGAAGGACGGATTGCAACTGCGAATACATCGCATTCATGTCCACTACACGGAGCAGCCCCTCAGGTACCTCAGTGCCCGGCGGAAAAATTTTTCGCGGCTCAGCGGATCAGCACGAAACGCCCCAGCAGATGCTGCTGGCGGAAGCCCACCACGGCCTGCAGCGAATCCAGCGCCGCCTGCGGGTCGTGGCTGGGGAAGCTGCCGCTGACGCGGCGCTGCGCCAGCTCGTCGTCGAGCAGCAGGATGCGCCCGGCGTACCAGGGCGCCAGGCGCTCCAGCACCTCGCCCAGCGGCGCGCGGTAGAAGGTCAGCCAGCCCTGGCGCCAGGCCAGAGCGGCGCGGCCGTCGGCGGCCTCGGGGGCGCCCAGGGTGGCGCCGAAGCTCACCCGCTCGCCGGCGCCCAACACCACTTCCGGCGCGCCCGCGGCCCGGCTGGCGCGCACCGCCACGCGGCCCTCGGCCACGGTGACGCGGGCCTGGTCGCCCAGCCGGCGGACTTCGAATTCGGTGCCCAGCACCCGCGCCTCGCCCTCGCCCACCCGCACCACGAAGGGCTTGGCCAGGTGTTGCACGGCGAAGGAGGCGGCGCCGCGCAGCAGTTCGACGCGGCGCTGCTCGCCGTCCAGGGACACGGCCACGGCGCTGTCGGCGTCGAGCGTCAGGGTGGAGCCGTCGGCCAGCTTCACCTCGCGGACTTCGCCCGGCGCGCTGACGTAGTCGGCGGCCAGGTCGGCGTACCAGTGCCCCGGCTGCCACCAGCCGCCGGCCCAGAGCATCAGCAGCAGGCAGGCGGCGCTGGCCAGCGGGTAGAGCCAGCGCCGCGGGTTGCCCTGCCGGCGGCCACGCGGCGGGCGCTGCATGGCGTCGAGGTAGCCCCGCAGGGCGTCGCCCTCCTCCGCCGCCAGGCGCCGCGCCGGGCCCTCGCTGGCGCGCCACAGCGCCTCGGCCTCGGCGTAGGCCTCGGCATGTTCCGCGGCCTCGTCCAGCCAGCGCCGCAGCGCCCCGGCATCCGCCTCGCCGCCGTGCACGCGCGCCAGCCACAGGCGCGCCTGGCGCCGGGCGTCGGCCGGGAGGGTCGGGGTGTCAGGCGTCATGGCGTGGGGCTCCGCTGCGGGCGGCCGGTTCGGCGGGCTCCAGGCTCGCCTTGCAGGCATCGAGGGCGCGCATCATATGTTTTTCCACGGCGCTGCGGGTAACCCCCATGGCCTCGGCGATCTCGCCGTAGGTGCGGCCGTGCACGCGGCTGAGCAGGAACACGTGGCGGGTGCGCTCGGGCAGCGCGCGCAGGGCCTGTTCGACGCGCTCCAGCTCGGCGCCGGCCTGCACGGCCTGTTCCGGCGAGGGCTGCGCGGCGTCCTCGTCGGGCAGCAGCACGCTCAAGGTGCGGCCGCGGGAATCCTCGCCGCGCAGGTGGTCGATGGCCAGGTTGCGCGCGCTGCGCAGCAGATAGCTGCCCATCTCCTCCACCGGCGCCTGGGGGCGTTTCCAGAAGCGCAGGAAGAGTTCCTGGACCAGGTCCGCCGCGGTCGCCCGGCAGCCCACGCGGCGGCGCAGCAGGGCCTCCATGCGCGGGCGCTGGCTGAGGAACACGCGCAGGAAGTCCTCGCGCCCCGCGCTTTCGCCGGGCGCCGTCGGTTCGGCCGCGGGCGGCCGGACGGGGGACTCGTGGTCGGACATGGACTGCGGGCTCGCCAGCGGTCCGCGCCGGGGCCGGCGCGAGGGGAAGCCCCTGGCAAAGGCGCAAATGATAATGCTTATCAAATGAACCTGGTAGCCCCGGCCATCCGCCGGGGCCGGCTCAGGCGCTCTCGCCCAGACCCAGGCCGCCCTCCAGCTTGCGCCAGAGCAGGCGGATCTGCGCCTTGCGCACCAGGGCGCAGCGGTACAGGCGGATTTCCTGCGGCACCACCCAGTGCGGGCCGCCGCACACTGCCAGCTCGCCTCGGGCCAGTTCGGCCTCCATGCTCAGGCGCGGTACCCAGGCCACGCCCATGCCCTGCAGCGCCATGCTCTTCAGGCTGTCGGCCATGGCCGTCTCGTAGACCGTGGTATAGCGCAGGTTGCGCTGGCGCAGCAGCAGGTTGACGCCGCGGCCGAGGAAGGCGCCGGCGCTGTAGGCCAGCAGCGGCACGCTCTGGCCGCTGTCGAGGTCGTACAGCGGCAGGCCGGCGGAGTTCACCGCGCATACCGGGAGCATCTCGGTGCGGCCCAGGTGCAGCGAGGGGAACACTTCCGGGTCCATCTGCAGCGCCGCGTCCGGGTCGTAGAAGGCCAGCATCAGGTCGCAGCCGCCCTCGCGCAGCAGGTGCACGGCCTCGCCGACGTTGGTCGCCACCAGGCGGCTGGCGATGTTCAGGCCCTCGGCACGCAGCCGGGCGATCCACGCCGGGAAGAAGCCCAGGGCCAGGGAGTGCGCGGCGGCGAACTGCAGCACCTCGCCCTGCCCGCCTTCCAGGTGGTGCAGGTGGCGCACCACCTGGCCGAGCTGCTCGACCACCGCGCGCGCGGTGACCAGGAACAGCTGGCCGGCCTCGGTCAGCTCGATGGGCGTGCGCTGGCGGTTCACCAGGGTCAGCCCGAGGGCGTCCTCCAGGCTGCGGATGCGCCGGCTGAAGGCCGGCTGGGTGACGAAGCGCCTCTCCGCGGCCTGGGAGAAGCTGCGGGTAGTGGCCAGGGTGCTGAAGTCCTCCAGCCATTTGGTTTCCAGGTTCACGTCGTCTCCTCCCGGCGCGGCGGGATGGTCTTGATCGATCGGTCAGTGGATGAACGGGCGCGCATAGCATGGCCACACGCTCGCCGTCATCAGGTCGTCACAGAATACATTATGCCGTTTGTGCATGAGACAGCTTCCAACAGCATTGGCCGACGATCGGCGAAATCCCTAGTCTAGTGGGCATCGCGGCGCTGACCGTGTTCTCCTGAGAAAAATCTCATCATGTCCCCTGTTGCATCGTTCCGCATCGAGAAAGACCTCCTCGGCACCCTCGAAGTACCTTCTGACGCCTACTACGGCATCCAGACCCTGCGCGCTGTGAACAACTTCCGCCTTTCCGGTGTGCCGCTGTCGCACTACCCGAAGCTGGTCGTCGCCCTGGCGATGGTCAAGCAGGCCGCGGCCGATGCGAACCACAAGCTGGGCCACCTGCCCGGCGAGAAACACGCCGCCATCAGCGAAGCCTGCGCTCGCCTGATCCGCGGTGACTTCCACGACCAGTTCGTGGTGGACATGATCCAGGGCGGCGCCGGTACCTCCACCAACATGAACGCCAACGAGGTGATCGCCAACATCGCCCTGGAAGCGATGGGCCACGCCAAGGGCGAGTACAAGTACCTGCACCCGAACAACGACGTGAACATGGCGCAGTCGACCAACGACGCCTACCCGACCGCCATCCGCCTGGGCCTGCTGCTGGGCCACGACACCCTGCTGGCCAGCCTCGACAGCCTGATCCAGGCCTTCGCCGCCAAGGGCGAGGAGTTCGCCAACGTCCTGAAGATGGGCCGCACCCAGCTGCAGGACGCGGTGCCCATGACCCTCGGCCAGGAATTCCACGCCTTCGCCACCACCCTGGGTGAAGACCTCGACCGCCTGCGCCGCCTGGCCCCGGAACTGCTGACCGAAGTGAACCTCGGCGGCACCGCCATCGGCACCGGCATCAACGCCGACCCCGGCTACCAGCACCTGGCCGTGGAACGCCTGGCCGCCATCAGCGGCCAGCCGCTGAAGCCGGCCGCCGACCTGATCGAGGCCACCTCGGACATGGGCGCCTTCGTGCTGTTCTCCGGCATGCTCAAGCGCACCGCGGTCAAGCTGTCGAAGATCTGCAACGACCTGCGCCTGCTCTCCAGCGGCCCGCGCACCGGCATCAACGAGATCAACCTGCCGCCGCGCCAGCCGGGCAGCTCGATCATGCCGGGCAAGGTCAACCCGGTGATCCCGGAGGCGGTGAACATGTGCGCCTTCGAGATCATGGGCAACGACCTGGCGCTGACCATCGCCGCCGAGGGCGGCCAGCTGCAGCTGAACGTGATGGAGCCGCTGATCGCCTACAAGATCTTCGACTCGATCCGCCTGCTGCAACGCGCCATGGACATGCTGCGCGAGCACTGCATCACCGGCATCACCGCCAACGTCGAGCGCTGCCACCAGTTGGTGGAGCACAGCATCGGCCTGGTCACCGCGCTGAACCCGTACATCGGCTACGAGAACGCCACCCGCATCGCCAAGGTGGCGCTGGAAACCGGCCGCGGCGTGCTGGAACTGGTGCGCGAGGAGAAGCTGCTGGACGAGGCCACCCTGGCCGACATCCTGCGCCCGGAAAACATGATCGCCCCGCGCCTGATCCCGCTGCGCGCCTGATGCACCGCCCGGCGCGGGCCGGGCACGACTCACCGGTCGAGGGGCAGTACCCGCCTCTCACCCTTCAGGGATGGGCTATCCCCCGTCCCTTCTTTTATGCCCGGCGCGATGGGACTTCCCGCAGCGCCACGTCTCACCGGTCGAGAGGATATTCAGCCCTCTCTCCATTCATAGGGACGCCACGGATTGTGGTGTCCCTTTTTTTTCGCCTGGGGTTTGGGGGGTGGCTGCTGCTTTTCGTAGGAGCGAGCTTGCTCGCGAACGGGGCTGGCCGGTGAGAAAGAGCACCCTCTCCCTAACCCTCTCCCTGAAGGGAGAGGGGACTGTTCGGAGTGCTTGGATACTCCTGAGTCAGCCGGCGGCTCCGTGGGTTTCAGGGGAAACCATATCTTCTCTCGGCACGGACAAGCTCCCTCTCCCTTCAGGGAGAGGGCGGGGGGAGAGGGTTCTGAGCCCGAGCACCAAGGCCCGGCAAGAAATCAATCCTGCGCCTGCAAATGCGCACGAATACGCCGATTGAGCGCCGCAAGACGCTCCACCGTACGCTCGTCACCCTCTTCAGCCTCCCCGCGCGGCGCCAACTGGCGGGCGCACAGGTTCAGGGCACTGAGCAGCAACAGTTCGTTGCTGGTGACGTAGGGGAATTTCTGCTTGGCGGCGGCGATCTCCGCCTGCAACAGGGCGGCGGCCTCCTGCAGGGCGCGCTCCTCGCCGGCCGGCGCCTTGACGCTGTAGTCGCGGCCGAGGATGCGCAGGACGCGCACGCCGTCGTCGCTCATGCGCTGGCGCGGCTGTCGCTGACGCGGCGGACCAGGGCCTGCAGGCGCACGGCGGTGGCGTTGTGCTTCTCTTCCTGCTCCATCAGTTGCAGTTGCAGGGCGTCGTTGTCTTCGCTGGCCTTGCCGAGGCTGTCGCGCAGTTGGGCGTTGTCGTCGGCCAGTTGCTTGTTCTGCTGCAGCAGCTCAGCCACCAGTTGTTCGAGCTGTTCGATAGTGCTGTCGAGCATGGGAGTCTCCGAGGCCGTGGTAAAGGTCGCGGAGGATAAAGAAAAGTCGCCTGTGCGGCCAGGGAAATACACGCTTTCCTGACGGAAAGTATGCTGTCAATTCAATAGCTTAGAAGCCAAATTTCGTGCCATTTCAGCAGGTTGATCGCGCGACGAACCTCCGTAGGATGGGTTGAGCGAAGCGATACCCATCAGACCACGGCGATGGGTATCGCAAACTCAACCCATCCTACGAAGAGCGCATCGACGCAGTCGGCAAGCTCAGCGAATCACGCCTTCCTCGCGCAGCAGCTTGAAGATGGCTTCGGCGCCCGCCTCCGGGGCCAGGTCCTTGAGCACCTGGCCAGTGCCGCCGGAGGCCTTGGCGGTGGCGGCCTTCATGCGTTCGGCGCCGGTCTTGGCCTTGATCACCTTGAGCCGCTTGGGCCGCGGGCGCGCCGGTTGCAGGCTGCTGGCGGCGAGCAGGTCGTCCTCGACGACCTCCACCTCGTGGGCCTCGATGAAGCCACGGCGGGCCGGGCCGAAGGCGCTCTGGCGCGCCACCGGGGCGGCGTTGTCGACGCTGGCGACGAAGGGCAGGCGCACCTTCAGCCGGCGCCGCTGGCCGCGCGGCAGGGCCTGCAGCACCTGGGCGCTGCCGCCCTCGACCTTCTCCACCTCGGCCAGGCCCACCACCAGTGGCCAGCCCAGGCGTTCGGCGAGCAGGAACGGCAGCATGCCGGAGCCTTCGCCGGTCTCGGCCTGGCTGCCGGTGAGCACCAGTTGCGCGCCGGCGCCGCCGAGGTAGTCGACCAGCGCCGGCAAGGCGTCGGTGCCGGCCGGTTGTTCCAGCACCGCCAGCTCGTCCAGGCCCATGCCCAGATAGCTGCGCAGCGCCTCTTCCTGCGGGTTGCCGGCGTGCAGCACCTGCAGGCGCTTGCCGGCCAGGCGCAGGCCCAGTTCGACGGCGCGGGCATCCTGCTCGGCGCGGCGGGCGCGGCCGGAGGCGGGGTGGGCGCCGATGGAGACCAGGGTGACGATGTTCAGGTCGGTCATGATGGGATCTCGACGCGGTGTTTATTGGGTTCCCGCGTGCGCGGGAATGACGGGGTTTGCCACGTGCCTTGTCTCCGGCATCGTCACCCCCGCGAACGCGGGGGCCCAGGGACTGCCTTCAAGCCGCATCCCGCGCCCCTCCCTGGCGGTACTCCTCGGTCAGGCGGATCAGTGCCTGGAGAATCGCCGTGGAATCGCCGATCACCGAAAGGTCGGCGCGTTTGATCATGTCGCAGCCGGGGTCCATGTTCACCGCCACCACCTTGTCGCAGGCGCCGATGCCTTGCAGGTGCTGGATGGCGCCGGAGATGCCCACCGCCAGGTAGACCCGCGCGGTGACCCAGGTGCCGGTGGCGCCGACCTGGCGGTTGCGCGGCATGTGGCCGTCGTCCACCGCCACCCGCGAGGCGCCTTCGGTGGCGCCCAGGGCCGCGGCGGCGCGGTGGAACAGGTCCCAGTCGCGCACGCCGTTGCCGCCGGAGAGGATGAACTCGGCCTCGGCCATGGGAATCTGCGCCGGGTCCACGGCCACCGGGCCGAGGTCCTCGATGCGCGGCAGGTTGCGCGCCACGCCGCCTTCCAGGGCGACCGGGCGGGCCTCGTGGCGCGTCTCGCTGACCGGCTCGGCGCACTCGGCGGCGGCCAGGATCAGGCGCGCCAGCGGCCGCTGCAGGTCCTGCTGGCCGGCGCCGGCGCGGCCGATGCAGCGCTCGCCCTCGGCCTGCCAGACGCGGGTGGCCGGGCGCTCGCCAAGGCTGGCGGCCAGGCGCCGACCCAGTTCGCCGCCACCGGTGCGGCTGTCGGGCAGCAGCCAGTGGCGCGGCACGAACTGGCCGTCCACGGCGCGCAGCGCCAGCACCCGCTGTTCCGGGGCGTAGCCTTCGTATTCGTCGCCCTCGACCTGCAGCAGGCGGTCGACGCCGGCGGTGTCGAAGGCGCTTTCCTTGTGTTCGCCGAAGACAATGGCCAGCACCGCGCCGCCCTCGCCGGCGAGCTTGCGGGCCAGGCCCAGCAGGTCGCGGTCGTGGCTGGAGAGGCGGCCGCCGACCATGTCCGGCACCACGGCGATATAGAACGCCGGCTGCTCGATGACCTGCAGCGGCAGCTGCACCACTTCCGGCGCGCTGGAGCGCTTGCCGGCGGTGCCCTGCTGGCCGCCGGAGCGGTCGATGCGCTTGACGCCGTTGGGACCGATGAAGCCGACGGCGTGGGGGTTCCTGCGGATCAGGCCGTTGGGGCCCATCCAGCGCACCTCGCCACCCTGGGCGGACTGCATGGCCGCGTGCAGCGGGTGCAGGCGGTTGCGGGCGATCCACTCGGCGCGTGGGTCGCGGCGGATGATGTCGCTCATGGCAGAACCTCCAGCAGGCCTGGGCTTTTCGTAGGAGCGAGCTTGCTCGCGAACGGGCTGGCATTGAGGCTCGGGCTACCCTCTCCCCCCGCCCTCTCCCTGAAGGGAGAGGGAGCTATCCGAGCGCCCCGGTAAGTAATGGTGCAGCGGGCTAGCCGGCTAAAGCTGATGTCCGCCGTGGCACGGACGGTCCCCTCTCCCTTCAGGGAGAGGGTTAGGGAGAGGGCCTGCTGACTCACCGCCGGCACACGGCCAAGGCCTGAAGTCGTCCGGATCATCAATGCACCCCCACCACTTCTTCCCGCTTAACCGCCGCCGGCTTTTTTGCCGGCGCCTCCGCGCTCTCGATCAGCACCTCCGCCACCAGCTCGGCGATGTCCTTGATCTCCGGCCGCGGCGCCACCACGCCTTCGAGCATCGCGGTGCACTGCGGGCAGCCCACGGCCACCAGTTCGGCGCCGGTTTCCTTGATGTCGACCATGCGCATGTCCGGAATCCGCTGCTTGCCGGGGATGTCGGTGATCGGCGCGCCGCCGCCGCCGCCGCAGCAGCGCGAGCGGAAGCCGGAGCGTTGCATCTCCTTGACCTCGATGCCGATGGCCTTGAGCACGTTGCGTGGGGCCTCGTACTCGCCGTTGTAGCGGCCCAGGTAGCAGGGGTCGTGGTAGGTCACGCTGTCGGCCTTGCTCTGGCCCACCTGCAGCGCGCCGCTCTTCACCAGTTCGTCGATGAAGGTGGTGTGGTGCAGCACTTCGTAGCTGCCGCCCAGGGCGCCGTACTCGTTCTTCAGCACATGGAAGCTGTGCGGGTCGCAGCTGACGATGCGCTTGAAGCGGTACTGCGCCAGGGTGGCGATGTTGCGTTTGGCCAGGTTCTGGAAGGTCGCCTCGTCGCCCAGGCGGCGGGCCACGTCGCCGCTGTCGCGTTCTTCCAGGCCGAGCACGGCGAAGTCCACTTTCGCCGCCTTGAGGATCTTCACGAAGGCGCGCAGGGTGCGCTGGTTGCGCATGTCGAAGGCGCCGTCGCCGACCCAGAACAGCACGTCGGCCTGCTTCTGCTCGCTCATCAGCGGCAGGTTCAGGTCGGCCGCCCAGTTCAGCCGGCCGCCGGGGGCGAAGCCGCCGGGGTTGTCGGTGGCGATCAGGTTTTCCAGCACCTCGGCGCCCTTGTTCGGGGTGGCGCCCTTTTCCAGGGTGAGGTGGCGGCGCATGTCGACGATGGCGTCGACGTGCTCGATCATCATCGGGCATTCCTCGACGCAGGCGCGGCAGGTGGTGCACGACCACAGCGTCTCGGCATCCACCAGAGCCTTGCCTTCCAGCGCGACTATGGGCAGGTGCGGGCCACCGCTGTGCTCGCCCAGGGGCTTTCCGGGATAGGGCGAGCCGGCGAACTTGGCGTCGTTGCCGCCGGCCAGGCCGATGACCATGTCCTGGATCAGCTTCTTCGGGTTCAGCGGCTGGCCAGCGGCGAAGGCCGGGCACATGGCCTCGCACTTGCCGCACTGCACGCAGGCGTCGAAGCCCAGCAGCTGGTTCCAGGTGAAGTCGGTGGGTTTCTCCACGCCCAGCGGGGCCATGGGGTCGCTCAGGTCGAGGGCTTTCAGGCCGGTGGAGCGGCCGCCAGCGAAGCGCTCGGAGCGACGGTGCCAGGCCAGGTGCAGGGCGCCGGCGAAGGCGTGCTTCATCGGCCCGCCCCAGGTCATGCCGAAGAACAGCTCGGACACGCCCCAGGCCACGCCGATGGCGAGGATGGCCGCGAGGAACCAGCCGCCGAACCCTTCGGGCAGGATGCCGGCCACGGGCAGCGTGGCGATGAAGAAGCTCGCCGAGAACATCAGCAGGCTCTTCGGCAGGCGCATCCACGGGCCCTTCGACAGCCGCGACGGCGGGTCGAGGCGGCGCTTGGCGACGAACAGCGCGCCGCCGAACATCAGCGCCGTGGCCGCCAGCAGGGCAAAGCCGAGGATCCGGCTGTGCAGGCCGAAGCCGTGCACGACGATGGCCAGCAGCGCCGCCAGGACGAAGCCGCCGGCGGTGGCCACGTGGGTCCTGGACATGTACTTGTCGCGCTCGACCACATGGTGCAGGTCCACCAGGTAGCGCCGCGGCATGGCCAGCAGGCCGCCGAGCCAGTCGACCTGCGCGGGCCGCCCGCGGCGCCACATGGCGAAGCGCTTCACGGCGCCGAATGCGGCCAGTGCCAGAGCGGCAAAGAGCAGGAGGGGAAGAATCGTATTAAGCATGGGTCACCAGCCTTTTCGCTGAAGGCTGGAGGCTGGAAGCTGGACGAAAAAGCAGGCACGGTCGCTCTTTCGTTCAGCCTTCCGCCTCCAGCCTCCCACGGCTCTATTCAGAAATCCTTGCACAGCCGCAGCGCGTCGTAGATCGCCGCGTGGGTGTTGCGCTGGGCCACGCAGTCGCCGATGCGGAACAGCAGGTAGCCCTCGCCCGGCTCGCTGAGACACGGCTGCGGCTTGATCGCGAACAGCGCCTCGACGTCGATCTGGCCCTTGTTGCGCGAGCCCTGCTTGAGCGCGTAGTACAAGCTCTCGTCCGGGCGCACGCCGTTCTCCACCACCACCTGGTCGACCACCCGCTCCTCTTTCGCGCCGGTGTATTCGTTCTCCAGCACCGCCACCAGCTTGTCGCCCTCGCGGTAGACCTTCTCCAGCATCAGGTCGCCGGTCATGATCACTTCCTTGGGGTACATGCTGCGGTAGTAGGTGGGGAAGGTGGTGCCGCCGATGGCCACGCCGGGCTTGATATCGTCGGTGACGATCTCCACCAGCGCGCCCTTGTCGGCGAGGAAGTCGGCCACCGACATGCCGCTGAACTCGCAGATGGTGTCGTAGACCAGCACGTTCTTGCCGGGGGCGACCTTGCCGTCGAGGATGTCCCAGCTGCTCACCACCAGGCCCTCGGCGGCGCCCCAGTGTTCGTTCTGCTCGAGGAACGGGTGGCCGCCGTTGGCCAGCACCACCACGTCCGGGCGCAGGTCGAGGATGGTGTCGGCATCGGCGCCGGTGCCCAGGCGCAGGTCTATCCCCAGGCGCGCCAGCTCCAGCTGGTACCAGCGGGTGATGCCGGCGATCTGGTCGCGCTGCGGCGCCTTCGAGGCGGTGGTGATCTGCCCGCCGAGCTGGTCCTTCTTCTCGAACAGGGTCACGTCGTGGCCGCGCTCGGCCGCCACCCGCGCGGCCTCCATCCCGGCCGGGCCGCCACCGACGACGACGACCTTGCGCTTCACGCCGGTGGTCTTCTCGATGATGTGCGGCACACCCATGTATTCGCGGCTGGTCGCGGCGTTCTGGATGCACAGCACGTCCAGGCCCTGGTACTGGCGGTCGATGCAGTAGTTGGCGCCGACGCACTGCTTGATCTGGTCGACCTGGCCCATCTTGATCTTGGCGATCAGGTGCGGGTCGGCGATGTGCGCGCGGGTCATGCCGACCATGTCCACGTAGCCGCCTTCGAGGATGCGCGTGGCCTGGTTCGGGTCCTTGATGTTCTGCGCGTGCAGCACCGGCACGTTGACCACTTCCTTGATGCCCGCCGCCAGGTGCAGGAAGGGCTCCGGCGGGTAGGTCATGTTGGGGATGACGTTGGCCAGGGTGTTGTGGGTGTCGCAGCCGGAGCCGACCACGCCGATGAAGTCGAGCATGCCGGTGTCGCTGTAGTACTTGGCGATCTGCTTCATGTCCTCGTGGGACAGGCCGTCCGGGTGGAACTCGTCGCCGCAGATGCGCATGCCGACGCAGAAGTCGTCACCGACCTCTTTGCGCACGGCCTTGAGCACTTCCAGGCCGAACTTCATGCGGCCCTCGAAGGTGCCGCCCCATTCGTCGGTGCGCTTGTTGACGCGCGGGCTCCAGAACTGATCGATCATGTGCTGGTGCACGGCGGACAGCTCGACGCCGTCCAGGCCGCCTTCCTTCGCCCGGCGCGCGGCTTGCGCGTAGTTGCCGATCACCCGCCAGATCTCTTCCGGCTCGATGGTCTTGCAGGTGGCGCGGTGCACCGGCTCGCGGATGCCCGAGGGCGACATCAGCGTCGGCCAGTTGAAGCCGTCCCAGCGCGAGCGGCGGCCCATGTGGGTAATCTGGATCATGATCTTGGCCCCATGCTTGTGCATGGCGTCGGCCAGGTTCTGGAAGTGCGGGATGATGCGGTCGGTGGACAGGTTCACCGAGCTCCACCACTCCTGCGGGCTGTCGATGGCGACCACCGAGGAACCACCGCAGATGGCCAGGCCGATGCCGCCCTTGGCCTTCTCCTCGTAGTACTTCACGTAGCGCTCGGTGGTCATGCCGCCGTCGGTGGCGTAGACCTCGGCGTGGGCGGTGGAGAGCACGCGGTTGCGGATGGTCAGCTTGCCGATCTGGATCGGCTGGAACATTGCCTCGAAAGCCATTGCGGCATCCTCACGGGATCAGAGGTTTCTTGTTGTCTGGCGGCAGCCGTGCAGGCTGCTGTTCGCGAGCAAGCTCGCGCCTACAGGTCAGGTCGGTCAGAGCGGCTTGACGATGAACAGGCCGTCGTCGTGGCCTTCTTCCGAGCCGCTGTAGACCTGCTCGGCCACGGTGCGGATGCTGCTGCCGCGGGCCTGGAGGATCTGGTCCATGGCGCCGGCGAACCAGCCGGTGAACATGTAGTCGACCTTGCGGTTGACCTTGCCGTACACGTACACGAAGGCGGAGTGCTTCAGGCGCACCTGGGCGGTGCCCTTGTCGAGGTCGATCTGCTCGATCTGGAACAGACCCCAGCCGCGCTGCGACAGGCGCTTCATGTAGTGCTCGAACACCGCCACGCCTTCGATGCCGTGGCATTCGGCCTCTTTCTCGCACCAGTGCCAGGCGGACTTGTAGCCGGCCTTGTAGAGGATTTCGGCATAGCGCTCGGCGCCCAGCTCCTCCTCGATGCCCATATGGTTGTTGACGAAGAAGTGCCGCGGCACGTAGAGCATCGGCAGGGCGTCGGTGGTCCAGACGCCGGTTTCGCTGTCGACTTCGATGGGCAGTTCGGGGGCGTGTTTGGCCATGGTTCGGTTCTCGGAATCCGGTTGATGATCTTGGCCGGCGGGGCGCCGGCATGGTGGGTATCGCTGCGCTCCACCCACCCTACGAAGGAAGTCGGCGACCCGGGCTTACTCGCCCCAGACGTCCGCCAGGACGCGCACCCAGTTCTCGCCCATGACCTTGCGCACCACGCGCTCGGGCATGCCGCGCTTGAGCAGGGTCTCGGTGAGGTTGGGGAACTCGCCCACGGTGCGGATGCCCAGCGGGTTGACGATCTTGCCGAAGTTGGTCAGGCGGCGGGCGTAACCCTTGTCGTGGGTCAGCCACTCGAAGAAGTCCTGGCCATGGCCCTGGGTGAAGTCGGTGCCGATGCCGATGGCGTCCTCGCCGACGATGTTCATCACGTACTCGATGGCCTCGGCGTAGTCGTCGATGGTCGAGTCGATGCCCTTGGCGAGGAAGGGCGCGAACATGGTCACGCCGACGAAGCCGCCGTGGTCGGCGATGAACTTCAGTTCCTCGTCGGACTTGTTGCGCGGGTGCTCTTTCAGGCCCGAGGGCAGGCAGTGGGAGTAGCAGACCGGCTTTTTCGATTCGAGGATGACTTCCTCGCTGGTCTTGCTGCCGACGTGGGACAGGTCGCACATCACGCCAACGCGATTCATCTCGGCGACGATCTCGCGGCCGAAGCCGGAGAGCCCGCCGTCGCGCTCGTAGCAGCCGGTGCCGACCAGGTTCTGGGTGTTGTAGCACATCTGCACGATGCCCACGCCCAGCTGCTTGAACACCTCGACGTAGCCGATCTGGTCCTCGAACGCGTGGGCGTTCTGGAAGCCGTAGAGGATGCCGGTCTTGCCCAGCTCCTTGGCGCGGCGGATGTCGGCGGTGCTGCGCACCGGGATGACCAGGTCGCTGTTCTCGCGGATCAGGTTATTGCTGGCGACGATGTTGTTCACCGTGGCCTGGAAGCCTTCCCACACGGACACGGTGCAGTTCGCGGCGGTCAGGCCGCCCTTGCGCATGTCCTCGAAGAGTTCGCGGTTCCACTTGGCGATGATCAGGCCATCGATGACGATGCTGTCGGCGTGAAGTTCGGCTGGGCTCATCTGGCGTCTCTCTATATCAGGCAAGGCTTGTCAGGCTTGGCGCGCCGGGGCTTGTGCCGGCGCTTTGGGGGCAGCATATCCCCGGGTGGCGGGGCGGCCCGGTTCGAAAACGACCAGGGTCGTACCGAAAGCGTCAAGCCGGCGACATGCGCGACACCGAAGGCGTCGCGGGCGGGCATATGGGTATGAAGGGGGCGGTTTAGAGAGCTTGGGGGAATGAGGGGGGGGATGGCTTTTCGCGGGACGATGGCTGTTTCGCGGGAGGATGGCTTTTCGTAGGAGCGAGGGGGACGCCTAGTTCTTGCTCGCGAACGGGGTTTGCCGGAAGGAATTGGCGCAGGATGAAAGAGCACCCTCTCCCTGAAGGGAGAGGGGACCGTTGGGCAGAGCTGGGTGTTTTGGAGTCAGCCGGCAGCACCGAAGGTTTCCGGTTGAAACCATCACTTCTCTCGGCACGGACTAGCCCCCTCTCCCTTCAGGGAGAGGGCTGGGGAGAGGGAGCGGAGTCAACCCAACACACCAGAGCCGCCTGGAAACTCCGTTCGCGAGCAAGCTCGCTCCTACGAAAAGCGGCCGAACCCTCAACGATTCCGCCAGCAGGCCACCAGGTTCCACACCATCAACCCGCCGACCACCACCGAACTGCCATAGAACAGCAGACTATCCACGCTCTCCCCTCCGAAATGCAGGCGCCCCCAGTGAAGGGGGCGCCGGGTGGACCTGGGTTTACTCGTGGGCGACCAGCCGCGCGTGGGCGGACTCTTCGCCGAGGTTGTTGAGCATCCGCTCGCTGTACCAGTCGAGGAAGTTGATCACGCCGAACTCGTAGGTCTTGGAGTACGGGCCCGGCTGGTAGGCGGTGGAGTTGATGCCGCGCTGGTTTTCCTCGGCCAGGCGGCGGTCCTGGTCGTTGGTGGCGTCCCACACTTCGCGCAGGCGCTGCACGTCGTAGTCCACGCCCTCCACCGCGTCCTTGTGCACCAGCCACTTGGTGGTGACGACGGTTTCCTGCGCGCTGATCGGCCACACGGTGAAGACGATCAGGTGGTCGCCCATGCAGTGGTTCCAGGAGTGCGGCAGGTGGAGGATGCGCATCGAGCCCAGGTCCGGGTTCTTGATGCGGCCCATCAGCTTCTTGCTGCCCTGCTTGCCGTCCATGGTCATGGACACGGTGCCGTCGAGCAGCGGCATGCGCACGATGCGGTTGCGCAGGCCGAAGCTGGCGTGGGCGTAGGGGATCTTCTCCTCGTCCCAGGCCTTGGTGCAGGCGGCCACCTGGTCCTTGAACGCCTGGCTCGCGCGCGGGTCGGTGACGTCGTCCCACTCCAGCAGGGTCTTCAGCAGCTCCGGGTGCGAGCCGTTGCAGTGGTAGCACTCGCGGTTGTTCTCGAGCACCAGCTTCCAGTTGGCTGCTTCGCGGATGGTGGTCTGCACGGCGACCTTGGTGTTCTCCATGTCGTACGGCTCCATGTAGTGCTCGAGCGTACGCAGGAAGTCGTCGATGGCCGGCGGGTTCTCGGCCAGGGAGATGAAGATGTAGCCGCCGGCGGTCTTCACGTTCACCGGCTTCAGGCTGTAGTCCTTCATGTCGAAGTCGGCGCCCATCTCGGTACCGGCGAACAGCAGGCGGCCGTCCAGCTCGTAGGTCCACTGGTGGTAGGGGCACACCAGCTTGGCCACCTTGCCCTTGTCGCTCACGCACAGGCGCGAGCCGCGGTGGCGGCAGACGTTGTGGAAGGCGTGGATCTTGCCTTCGGCGCCGCGCAGCACGATGACCGGGTTGTCGCCGATCTGCAGGGTGAGGAAGTTGCCCTTGGCGGGAATCTCGCAGGTCATGCCGGCGATCAGCCATTCCTTCTGGAAGATCTCCTGCATGTCGAGCTTGAACAGGCGCTCGTCGTTGTAGAACGGCTGCGGCAGCGAGAAGGAATGGTCGCGGGTGCGCAGCATCTCGGCGGTGGCCTTGCGGGCCGGTTCCAGCGGATCGCCCAGACTCAGGGTGGTAGTGACGTCCATCGGTTGGTCCTCATGCCGCGCCGGGGATCGGCGGCGGCGAAATTGGGTGGCTGATACGGTTCGACGCTACGCAAGGTGGCGTTCACGGCCTTCGGCATTCCGGTGGCTCCGGAATCCCGCCCTGCCGATGGGCGGGGCCCGCGGCGGCGGGCGTGAAGGTCAGGCGCTCTGGTGGATTACCTTCGTTTCGGCTGGGGGCAGTGTGCGTCCGGGCCTTTGCGGTGCCTTATCCATGGGCGACACGACCACATCCGTTTCCGACCTGGCAGCCCCCGCCCCAGGCGGCAGGTCGCGATAAGCATGCAAATGTCGCTGGCAGGTAAGTGAGGGGCACGGGGCGTGCGCACAATCGGCCCCATCAGGCATGCCGAAAAGGCCGGGGCGAGCGTCCCCGCCCGGCGCTGCCCCATTCGGCCGGGAAACGGCCTGCGTGCGCGGAGAGACACCATGTCGACGAGCAACTTCCTCAACCCGGTGAACACCCAGACCTGGACCAACGGCCGCCACCTGGTGCGCTGCGTCAAGGCCATCCAGGAGACCTGGGACGTACGCACCTTCTGCTTCATGGCCGACCAGCCGATCCTGTTCTTCTTCAAGCCCGGGCAGTTCGTCACCCTGGAGCTGGAGATCGACGGCCTGCCGATCATGCGTTCCTACACCATCTCCAGCTCGCCCTCGGTGCCCTACAGCTTCTCCATCACCATCAAGCGGGTGCCCGGCGGCAAGGTCTCCAACTGGCTGCACGACAACCTCAAGGAAGGCGACGTCGTTCCGGTGCACGGCCCGGTGGGCAACTTCAACGCCATCGACTTCCCCACCGACAAGGCGCTGTTCCTCTCCGGCGGCGTCGGCATCACCCCGGTGATGTCCATGGCGCGCTGGTTCTTCGATACCAACGGCTCGGTCGACATGGTCTTCGTGCACAGCGCGCGCACGCCGAAAGACATCATCTACCACCGCGAGCTGGACCACATGGCCTCGCGCATCGCCAACTTCAAGGTCCACCTGATCTGCGAGAAGTACGAGATGGGCGAGGCCTGGGCCGGCTACCGCGGCTTCCTGAACAAGGCCATGCTGCAGCTGATAGCCCCGGACTTCCTCGAACGCGAAGTCTTCTGCTGCGGCCCCACGCCCTACATGCACGCGATCAAGCGCCTGCTCGAAGCCGAAGGCTATGACATGTCGCGCTACCACGAGGAAGCCTTCGGCCCGACGCCGCCGGAAGTCCGCGAGGAAGTGAAGGAACTGGCCGCCGAAGCCGCCGAGGCCCCGGAAATCCCCGCCGCCGACCTGAACAACGTGGAGTTCTGCGAAACCGGCAAGAGCATCCGCGTGGGCCCCGGCGAAACCGTCCACGCCGCCGCAGCCAAGCTCGGCCTGCATATCCCGAAAGCCTGCGGCATGGGCATCTGCGGCACCTGCAAGGTGATGAAGCGCTCCGGCGAAGTGGAGATGGAACACAACGGCGGGATTACCGACGAGGATGTGGCCGAGGGCTACATCCTGTCGTGCTGCAGCGTGCCGAAGGGGGATGTGGTGATCGAGTATTGAGTGCGCTCGGGTAGGCCGCGGAGCGATGGTTCGAGCCCGCTCCCTCTCCCTAACCCTCTCCCTGAAGGGAGAGGGGACCGTTCGGAGCGCTTGGATGCTCTGGAGTCAGCCGGCCGCTCCGTCAATTTCCGGCTGAAACCATCACTTCTCTCGGCACGGACTTGTGGTGGTTCAATTTCCTCGGACACCTCGATAGGTGGAAAATCCACTGAATAGAGGAGTCATTCATGAGCCGTAAACGCAGAACATTCGATGCCAGCTTCAAGCTGCAAGTCGTCCAGATGATCAAAGACCAGGGCCTGAGCATTACGCAGGTCTGCCGAGACATGGACCTGGGAGAGACGGCAGTTCGCCGCTGGGTTCAGCAATACGAAGCCGAGCTGTCGGGGCAGGCGGGAGTGGGTAAGCCGCTGACACCCGAGCAGCAGCGGATTCGTCAGTTGGAGGCCGAGAATCGCCAGTTGAAGCAGGACAACGACCTGCTAAAAAAGGCCTCGGCCTTCTTCGCCCGCGAACT
>NZ_FOLS01000026.1 GCF_900112375.1 Pseudomonas citronellolis
ACTCTGGATTTACCTGCTGGCACACAACCTGATTCGCCTGATCATGGCGCAATCGGCCTCGATGGCTGACTGCCTACCCCGTGAATTGAGCTTCAAGCACAGCCTCCAGCTATGGCTGGCGTGGCGGCAATTCGACGATGATCCTGACGGAGGTACGACTCTTCGCGGCCTGCTGGTTCTGGTCGCGCAACAGCGTGTCGGCAATCGCTCCGGGCGAGTTGAACCCAGAGCCCTCAAGCGAAGGCCAAAGCCCTACCCATTACTGACCTGCACACGTCAATCTGCTCGGGCAGCGATCAAGAAACACGGTCATCCGAAAAGGGTTAAGTAAGTGCCATTCAGGCCAGCTCGCATTATCACCAAGCGTGGCGGGAAAACCATCCGGTCTTTTTGATATGAACAGGGGCCAATGGCCATCCTCTATACTGCGCAGCCAATAACTCGCTCCCCTCGCGATAATGAATCCACGCCCGAGTGCCCTCCGCATCTGTTTGCTGTACCTGCTGTTCGCCTGCTTATGGGGGCTTACGAGCGACCAGTTGTTGCGCCTGGCGGTCGGCGACGCTGACCTGCTGCCCTGGCTGGTGGCGAAAAAGTATCTTTTCTTTGCCATCAGCGCCGGCGTGCTGTTCCTGCTGCTGGCCCGGCAGTTCAAGTGGATGCAGCGCACCTTCGCCGCCCGCGAGAGCAGCGAACGGCGCTTCGAACGGGCCCTGGACGCCCTGGACGACGGCCTCTGGGAATGGGACGTCGAGCGCCACCAGGTGTTCTACTCGCCCGGCTACGCGCGGATGACCGGCCTGAGCGAGGCGGAACTGGGCGACAGCTTCGAGGCCTGGGAACGGCGGCTGCACCCGGACGACCGCGACAGCGTGCTGGCCCAGCACCGCGACCTGCTGCAACGGCGCAGCCAGCGCCTGGAATGCACCTACCGCCTGCGCCACGCCGACGGCAGCTACCGCTGGGTGCATGCCCGCGCGCGCCTGAGCGGCGGCCACGACGGCGAGCCGCTGCGCATGACCGGCATCAGCCGCGACGTCACCGAGCAGCGCGAGGCCAACGACCACCTGCGCCAGGCCGCGGCGGTGTTCGAGGCGACCCAGGAAGGCCTGCTGGTGACCGACGACAAGGGCGTGATCCTCCACGTCAACCCGTCATTCCAGCGCATCACCGGCTACAGCACCGACGAGGTGGTGGGGCGCAATCCCTCGATGCTCAAGTCCGGGCGCCAGGACGACGCCTTCTACCAGCGCATGTGGCAGGCCCTGAACAGCGAAGGCCTGTGGTGCGGGGAAATCTGGAACCGGCGCAAGAGCGGCGAGGTGTACCCGCAGTGGCAGCACATCTGCGCCGTGCACGACGAACAGGGGCGCCTGACGCACTACGTCGCGGTGTTCTCCGACCTCAGCAGCATCAAGCGCTCGCAGCACGAGCTGGACTTCCTCGCCCACCACGACCCGCTCACCGGGCTGCCCAACCGCCTGCTGCTGCGCGAGCGCATCGAGCAGGCCCTGGCCCGCGCCGACCGCGAACAGGGCAGCGGCGCCCTGCTGCTGCTCGACCTGGACCACTTCAAGCACGTCAACGACAGCCTCGGCCACAGCGCCGGCGACCAGCTGGTCAAGACGGTGGCCGAGCGCCTGCGCGGCTGCCTCGACGAGCACGCCTCCCTGGCGCGCCTGGGCGGCGACGAGTTCGCCGTGGTCCTGGAGAGCCAGCAGCCGCACCACGCCAGCAGCCTCGCCCAGCGCCTGCTGGAGGCCATGCACGCGCCCTTCGAGGTGCAGGGCCAGCCGATCTACATCTCCGCCAGCATGGGCGTCAGCCTGTTCCCCGACGATGCCCGCGACGTCGACCACCTGCTGCGCCACGCCGATGCCGCGCTGTTCCAGGCCAAGGCCAGCGGGCGCAACCTGTACGCCTTCTACACCCCGGAGCTGACCGCCCGCGCGCGTTCCCACGTGCAGGTGGAAGCCGCCCTGCGCCAGGCGCTGGAGCACGACGAGTTGCGCGTGTACTACCAGCCGGTGCACGACCTGGCCAGCGGCCAGGTGGTCGGGGTGGAGTCGCTGGTGCGCTGGCAGCACCCGCAGCGCGGCCTGGTGCCGCCCTGCGAATTCATCCCGGTGGCCGAGGAATGCGGGCTGATCGCCGCCATCGACGCCTGGGTGCTGGACCAGGCCTGCCGGCAGATGCGCCAGTGGCTGGACGACGGCGTGGCGCTGGATTTCGTCGCGGTGAACCTGTCCAGCCGCCTGTTCGGCCGCGACGGCCTGGAACAGCGCGTGGCCCGCGCCCTGCAGGAAAGCGGCCTGCAGCCGCGGCACCTGGAGCTGGAAGTGACCGAGAGCGCCATCATGCAGAACATCGACCAGTCGGTGGCCCTGCTGCAGCGCCTGCGGGCGCTGGGCGTGCAACTGGCGATCGACGACTTCGGCACCGGCTATTCCTCGCTGATGCGCCTGAAACGCATGCCGGTGCAGAAGCTGAAGATCGACCAGGGCTTCGTCGCCGGCCTGCCCGGCGATGCCGAGGACGCCGCCATCGCCCGCGCCATCATCGCCCTGGCCCGCAGCATGGGCCTGAGCGTGGTGGCCGAGGGCATCGAGCGCCCGGACCAGGCGGCCTTCCTCCTCGACCACGCCTGCGACTTCGGCCAGGGCTACTGGTACGGCCGTCCGCAGCCGGCCGACGAGCTGCCCTGGGCGCGGACGGCGGCGACCGAATCGAATTAAAACCTGGTGGAATATAAAAATTCTTAAATAGTATTTTTAAGAATATTCGACTCCTGCCTAAGATGCGCTCACACCGCACGCGCCGCCCATCCGGGACGGCCCGGCGAAGCCCACCAAGGAGCCCAGATCATGAGCGCAACCCTCCGTAGCCTGGAAGGCCAGGACGAAGCCAACATCCTGCGTGAAGTGCAGAGCGCCCTGCGCGGTCTGCGTTTCGGCGCCGTCGAGATCACCGTGCACAACGGCCAGGTGGTGCAGATCGAGCGCAAGGAGAAGTTCCGCCTGCAGCAGCCCGCCAGCCGCCAGAGCTGACCCCCGGGGCCCATGCGCCCCACCGCGACGCCCCCGATAAGAACACGCCAACAAGCACAACACTGAAGATTCGTATCCAGGAGCTGCACATGTCCATCCGCCGTTTCGCCCTGGCCGCCCTGGCCAGCGCCTTGATCGCCGGCCCCGCGGCCGCGGCCACCCAACTGCTGAACGTCTCCTACGACCCGACCCGCGAGCTGTACCAGGCCTACAACGCGGCCTTCATCAAGCACTGGAAGGCCCAGGGCGGCGACGACCTGACCGTGCAGCAATCCCACGGCGGCTCCGGCAAGCAGGCCCGCGCGGTCATCGACGGCCTGAAGGCCGACGTGGTGACCCTGGCCCTGGCCGGCGACATCGACGAACTGCACAAGCTCGGCAACCTGCTGCCGGCCGACTGGCAGGCGCGCCTGCCGGACAACAGCACTCCCTACACCTCGACCATCGTGTTCCTGGTGCGCAAGGGCAACCCCAAGGGCATCAAGGACTGGGCCGACCTGACCAAGCCGGGCGTCGAGGTCATCACCCCGAACCCGAAGACCTCCGGCGGCGCCCGCTGGAACTTCCTGGCCGCCTGGGCCTGGGCGAAGAAGCAGTACGGTAGCGACGACAAGGCCCAGGACTACGTCAAGGACCTGTACAAGCACGTGCCCGTGCTGGACACCGGCGCCCGCGGCTCGACCATCACCTTCGTCAACAACAACATCGGCGACGTGCTGCTGGCCTGGGAGAACGAAGCCTTCCTGGCCAAGAAGGAACAGGGCGGCGAGAACTTCGAAATCGTCGTACCCTCGCTGTCCATCCTGGCCGAGCCGCCGGTGGCGGTGGTCGACAAGACCGTCGACAAGAAGGGCACCCGCAAGGTCGCCGAGGAATACCTGAAGTACCTGTACAGCGAGGAAGGCCAGCGCATCGCCGCGCAGAACTTCTACCGCCCGCGCAACGCCAAGGTCGCCGCCGAGTTCGCCAACCAGTTCCCGAAACTGGACCTGGTGACCATCGACAAGGACTTCGGCGGCTGGAAGGTCGCGCAGCCGAAGTTCTTCAACGACGGTGGCATCTTCGACAAGATCTACCAGGCGCAGTGAACCGCGCAGCCACAAGCGGCGAGCCATAAGCTGCAAACAGCTCGCTTGCCGCTTGTGGCTTTCGGCTTGTAGCTAACCGAGAGGTTTCAATGTCACGACGCATCTCCCCGGTCATACCCGGCTTCGGGCTGACTCTGGGCTACACCCTGGTGTATCTCAGCCTGTTGGTGCTGATTCCGCTGGGGGCCCTGTTCCTCAAGACCACCGAGCTCACCTGGGAACAGTTCTGGACCATCATCACCGCCCCGCGCGTGCTCGCCGCGCTCAAGCTGAGCTTCGGCACCGCGCTGATCGCCGCCCTGATCAACGGCGTGATCGGCACCCTGCTGGCCTGGGTGCTGGTGCGCTACCGGTTCCCCGGGCGCAAGATCATCGACGCCATGATCGACCTGCCCTTCGCCCTGCCCACCGCCGTGGCCGGCATCGCCCTGACCGCGCTCTACGCCCCCAACGGCATGATCGGCCGCTTCGCCACCGAGCTGGGCTTCAAGATCGCCTACACCCCGCTGGGCATCACCCTGGCGCTGACCTTCGTGGTCCTGCCCTTCGTGGTGCGCACGGTGCAGCCGGTGCTGGCGGACATCCCCCGCGAGGTCGAGGAAGCCGCCGCCTGCCTGGGCGCCAAGCCGCTGCAGGTGTTCCGCCACGTACTGCTGCCGGCGCTGCTGCCGGCCTGGCTGACCGGCTTCGCCCTGGCCTTCGCCCGCGGCGTCGGCGAGTACGGCTCGGTGATCTTCATCGCCGGCAACATGCCGATGAAAACCGAGATCCTGCCGCTGCTGATCATGGTCAAGCTGGACCAGTACGACTACACCGGCGCCACCGCCATCGGCGTGCTGATGCTGGTGGTGGCCTTCGTCCTGCTGCTGCTGATCAACCTGCTGCAACGCCGCATCGAGACCCCGTAAGGAGCGCGCCATGAGTTCCGTAACGCTTTCCACCGCACAAGCGGCGAACGCCGCCCGGCGTGGCGCCCCCTGGGGCCGCCGGGCGCTCATCGGCCTGGCCTGGCTGGCCTTCGCCCTGTTCCTGCTGATGCCGCTGTTCGTGGTCCTGAGCGAGGCGCTGAAGCAGGGCTTCGGCACCTTCCTCGAGTCTATCGTCGAGCCCGACGCCTTGGCCGCGCTGAAACTCACGCTGATCGCCGTGGGCATCTCGGTGCCGCTGAACCTGGTGTTCGGCGTGGCCGCCGCCTGGTGCGTGACCAAGTTCGAGTTCCCCGGCAAGAGCATCCTGGTGACGCTGATCGACCTGCCGTTCTCGGTCTCGCCGGTGATCGCCGGCCTGATCTACGTGCTGCTGTTCGGCGCCCAGGGCTACTTCGGGCCGTGGCTCAGCGACCACGACATCCAGATCGTCTTCGCCGTGCCCGGCATCGTCCTGGCCACCATCTTCGTCACCTTCCCCTTCGTCGCCCGCGAACTGATCCCGCTGATGCAGGAACAGGGCACCCAGGAAGAAGAGGCCGCGCGCCTGCTCGGCGCCAACGGCTGGCAGATGTTCTGGCACGTGACCCTGCCGAACATCAAATGGGGCCTGATCTACGGCGTGGTGCTGTGCACCGCGCGGGCGATGGGCGAGTTCGGCGCGGTGTCGGTGGTTTCCGGGCACATCCGCGGCGTCACCAACACCCTGCCGCTGCACGTCGAGATCCTCTACAACGAATACAATCACGTCGCCGCTTTCAGCGTCGCCACCCTGCTGCTGCTGATGGCCCTGGTCATCCTGCTGCTCAAGCAGTGGAGCGAGTCGCGCCTGTCCCGATTGAAAGTCAAAGCTGACGAGGAATAAGCCATGAGTATCGAAATCCGTAACGTCAGCAAGAACTTCAACGCCTTCAAGGCGCTCGACGACATCAACCTGGACATCCACAGCGGCGAGCTGGTGGCCCTGCTCGGCCCCTCCGGTTGCGGCAAGACCACCCTGCTGCGGATCATCGCCGGCCTGGAGACGCCGGACGCCGGCAACATCGTCTTCCACGGCGAGGACGTCTCGCAGCACGACGTGCGCGACCGCAACGTCGGCTTCGTGTTCCAGCACTACGCGCTGTTCCGCCACATGACGGTGTTCGACAACGTCGCCTTCGGCCTGCGCATGAAGGCCAAGAAGGAACGCCCGAGCGAGGCGCGCATCGCCGAGAAGGTCCACGAACTGCTGAACATGGTGCAGCTGGACTGGCTCGCCGACCGCTACCCGGAACAGCTCTCCGGCGGCCAGCGCCAGCGCATCGCCCTGGCCCGCGCCCTGGCGGTGGAGCCGAAGATCCTGCTGCTGGACGAGCCCTTCGGCGCCCTCGACGCCAAGGTGCGCAAGGAGCTGCGCCGCTGGCTGGCGCGCCTGCACGAGGAGATCAACCTCACCAGCGTGTTCGTCACCCACGACCAGGAAGAGGCGATGGAAGTCGCCGACCGCATCGTGGTGATGAACAAGGGCGTGATCGAGCAGATCGGCTCGCCGGGCGAGGTCTACGAGAACCCGGCCAGCGACTTCGTCTACCACTTCCTCGGCGACTCCAACCGCCTGCACCTGGGCAACGACGAGCACCTGCTGTTCCGCCCGCACGAGGTCTCGCTGTCGCGCCAGGCGGTGGAAGCGCACCGCGCGGCGGAAGTCCGCGACATCCGCCCGCTGGGCGCGATCACCCGGGTGACGTTGAAGGTGGACGGCCAGGACGAGCTGATCGAGGCCGAGGTGGTCAAGGACCACGACAGCCTGGTCGGCCTGGCCCGCGGCGAGACGCTGTACTTCAAGCCCAAGGCCTACCAGCAGGTGGCCAGCATCTGAGGCGCCGCCCGTTGCAGAAGAACCCCGCCGCGGCGGGGTTCTTCGTTTGCGGGTATCCTGCCCCGCTCCACCGCCAAGGCAAGGCCCGCCCATGTTCGACTCGCTGCCCGCGCACCTGGACCTGATCGTCCTTACCTTCCTCCTCGCCGGCCTGGTCAAGGGCGTGGTCGGCCTCGGCCTGCCGACGGTGGCGGTCGGCCTGCTCGGGCTGCTGATGCCGCCGATGCAGGCGGCGGCCATCCTGGTGGTGCCCTCCACCGTCACCAACGTCTGGCAACTGGCCGCCGGGCCGCGCTTCCTCGGGCTGCTCAGGCGGATGTGGGGCATGCTCGCCGGCATCGTCGCCGGCACCCTGGCCGTGGGCTGGTGGCTGGGCGGCGAACACTGGGCGGCGGCCACGCCGCTGCTGGGCGTGGCGCTGGTCCTCTATGCGCTGCTCGGGCTGTCGGCGAAGCGCTTCCAGGTGGCGCCGGCACACGAGGCCTGGCTGTCGCCGCTGATCGGCCTGGCCACCGGCGCCATCACCGCGGTCACCGGTGTCTTCGTGATCCCCGCGGTGCCTTACCTGCAGGCCCTGGGCCTGGAGAAGGACGACCTGGTGCAGGCCCTCGGGCTGTCCTTCACCGTCTCCACCCTGGCCCTAGCGCTCACCCTCGGGCAGCAGGGCTCGCTGTTGCATGCATCGGTGCTGGGAGTGTCGTTGCTGGCGCTGCTGCCGGCATTGGCGGGGATGTACCTGGGGCAGTGGCTGCGCAACCGCATCAGCCCGACGGCCTTTCGCCGGTGCTTCTTCGGGGGGTTGTTGTTGCTTGGCGCGGACCTGGCCCTGCGGGGACTCTGAGGCCCTGGGGCTCTGGGGGCTTTTCGTAGGAGCGAGCTTGCTCGCGAATGGTGCCTCCCGGAAACATCGATACCAACCTGAACACCGCCCCTCTCCCCAGCCCTCTCCCTGAAGGGAGAGGGAGCTAGTCCGTGCCGGCGCGAAGGCCGTGCCTCATGGAGGCATCAGGCTTTATGCGTAGCATCAGGAAGAGCCGAAACATCAGCACACGCCAAACAGCCCCTCTCCTCAAGGGAGAGGGAGCTAGTCCGTGCCGGCGCGAAGGCCGTGCCTCATGGAGGTATCAGGCTTTATGCATAGCATCAGGGAGAGCCGAAACATCAGCACACGCCGAACGGCCCCCTCTCCCTTCAGGGAGAGGGCTGGGGAGAGGGTGCGGAGTCAATCCAAGGCACCGTAGCCAGAGGGAAACGCCATTCGCGAGCAAGCTCGCTCCTACGAAGAAACCCCATCCTCCAACCGCCGCAGCAGGAACCCCCTGCTCGACTCGATGATCGCCCGCTGCGTCTCCTCACTGGCCGTCATCCGCGCCAGCAACAACGCCCCGACGCACTGGGCAAGCATCGCCCACGCATCCTCCGCATTCCCCAACTCCTCCGCCCAGGCCTGCTGCAGCCCGAGCATCGCCGTCTCCACCGTGCCGCGCACCTGCTCGTCGGCGCGGGCGATGTCCGCGCCCAGGGCGGGAATGGCGCAGCCGCCGTCGACGTTCTGCACGTGGGCCAGCGTCAGGTAACGCTGCAGGCAGCGCTCCAGGCGCTCGCGGCCGTGGCTGTCGCCGGCCTTGCCCAGGCGCTCGGCGCTGCGCGTCAGCTCGCGTTCGACGATGGCGGCGAACAGCGCATCCTTGGACGGAAAGTGGTTGTAGAAGGCACCGCCGCTCAGCCCCACCGCCTTCATCAGCGCGTCCACGCCGACACTGGCGAAGCCTTCGCGCTTGGCGATGGCGCCGCTGCTCTCCAGCAGGCGCTGGCGGGTTTCTTCCTTGTGGCTGGCTGAGTAGCGCATGGCGTGGGCTCCGGAAACGGCTTGACGGCTGCCGGAAGCATAACATAACGTTCGTTTACCAAACGATCGTTTACCCATAACAAACAGAGGAAACGAACATGAGCGCTGCCTCCCCCAACGAAAAGAAAGTGGTGCTGGTGATCGGCGCCGGGGACGCCACCGGCGGCGCCATCGCCCGCCGCTTCGCCCGCGAGGGCTACGTCGCCTGCGTCACCCGGCGCTCGGCGGACAAGCTGCAACCGCTGGTCGACGCCATCCGCGCCGAGGGTGGCGAGGCCCACGGCTTCGCCTCGGACGCGCGCAAGGAGGAGCAGGTGGCGGAACTGGTGGAGACCATCGAACGCGACATCGGCCCCATCGAGGCCTTCGTCTTCAACATCGGCGCCAACGTGCCCTGCAGCATCCTCGACGAGACCGCGCGCAAGTACTTCAAGATCTGGGAGATGGCCTGCTTCTCCGGCTTCCTCACCGGCCAGGCGGTGGCCCGGCGCATGGTCGCGCGCCAGCGTGGCACCCTGCTCTTCACCGGCGCCACCGCCGGCCTGCGCGGCGCCGCCGGGTTCGCCGCCTTCGCCGGGGCCAAGCACGGCATCCGCGCGCTGGCCCAGAGCATGGCCCGCGAGCTGGGGCCCATGGGCCTGCACGTGGCCCACGTGGTGGTGGATGGCGCCATCGACACTGAGTTCATCCGCGACAACTTCCCGGAGAAGTACGCGCAGAAAGACCAGGACGGCATCCTCGACCCCGAGCACATCGCCGACAACTACTGGTACCTGCACAGCCAGCCGCGCGACGCCTGGACCTTCGAGCTGGACCTGCGGCCCTGGATGGAACGCTGGTAATCCACAACGACAACAAAGAGGGATCACCCATGAGCAAAAGCGTCGAGTTCTACTTCGACTTCGGCAGCCCCACCTCCTACCTGGCCTACACCCAGCTGCCGGGCATCTGCGCCGCGGCCGGCGCCGAGCTGGTCTACCGCCCGGTGCTGCTGGGCGGCGTGTTCCAGGCCACCGGCAACGTCTCGCCGATCGCCGTCCCGGCCAAGGGCCGCTACACCCTGATCGACATGCAGCGCTTCGCCCGCCGCTACGGCGTGCCGCTGAAGATGAACCCGCACTTCCCGATCAATACCCTGCTGCTGATGCGCGCCGCCACCGGCGTGCAGTTGCGCCAGCCGGAACGCTTCGAGGCGCTGCTGGCCTGCGTGTTCAAGGGCATGTGGGTGGACGCCCTGAACCTGGGCGACGCGGCGGTGCTGGGCCCGCTGCTGGCCGAGGCCGGCTTCGATCCACAGGCGCTGCTGGCGCTGGCGGCGGACCAGGAAGTGAAGGACGCGCTCAAGGCCAACACCGAGGCGGCCATCAAGCGCGGCATGTTCGGCGCGCCGACCATGTTCGTCGGCGAGGAGATGTTCTTCGGCCAGGACCGCCTGGACTTCGTCCGCGAGGCGCTGGCCTGAAGCGAAGGGCGGCCCCGCAAGGCCGCCCCTCGCGCCTCACAGGCCATGGAGCACGGCGGAGCGGCGCAGGCCGAAGAACTCAAGTTCCGCCAACACCCCGACCACCAGCGCCTGGCCGATGACGAAGGCGCAGCCCAGCACGCTCGGCTGAACCCAGCCGCTGAGCAGCAGGAACAGGCTTTCCAGCACCCACAGCAGGTTGGCGGCGATCACCGCCCAGACGCCGGTGCGCGGCAGCACCTCGCAATTGGCCATCCAGGCCAGCACCAGGGCGAAGGGCAGCAGCACGATGCCGGCCACCATCAGCAGTACGACGGGCAGGCCGAACAGTTCGCTCAGCGGGTTGGCGGCCAGCGCCAGCAGCAGGCCGGTGGCGCCGCCGGCGAGGGCGTCCAGTTGCAGGGAACGGCGGAGCAGCGGGGACGGTTGCAGCAGAGTCATGGCGAATCCTCCTGAACGAAGCGCCGCCGGTCCGCGGCGCCTGGCCGAAGAATCCGCCGCGGCGGGCACAGCGTCGATTACCTGCCAGGTAATGGCCGGGCCCCGGACAGAGGTCTATCGTTCGTTCCCATGGACAGCCAAACCCTCCCCGTCGGCGCCCTGCTGCGCCAATGGCGCCAGCGCCGCCGCCTCAGCCAGCTCGACCTGGCCTGCGACGCGGACATCTCCACGCGCCACCTGAGCTTCGTCGAGACCGGCCGCGCCCTGCCCAGCCGCGAGATGCTCCTGCACCTGGCCGAACAGCTGGACATCCCGCTGCGCGAGCGCAACCGCCTGCTCGGCGCCGCCGGCTACGCGCCGGTGTATTCAGAGCGGACGCTGGACGACCCGGCACTGACCGTGGCGCGGCAGGCCATCGACCAGTTGCTCAAGGCCCACGAGCCGAACCCGGCGATGGTGGTGGACCGCCACTGGAACCTGCTGGCCTCCAACCACGCGGTGAGCGTCTTCCTCATCGGCGTGGCCCCCGAGCTGCTCGCCGCGCCCTGCAACGTGCTGCGCATGAGCCTGCACCCGCGCGGCCTGGCACCGAGCATCCTCAACCTGGGACCGTGGAAGGCGCATGTGATGGCGCGCCTGCAGCGGGACATCGACGCCAGCGGCGACCCGCAGTTGCAGGCCCTGCGCGACGAACTGGCGCTCTACCCGGCGCCGCCCCACGAAGAGCAAGCCAGCGGCGACATGGTGCTGATACCGGTGCAACTGAACACCGAGCTGGGCGTGCTCAGCCTGATCGGCACCATCACGGTGTTCGGCACGCCGGTGGATGTGACGCTCTCGGAGTTGGCGCTGGAAACCTTCTTCCCCGCCGATGCGCGCAGCGCGGAAATCCTGCGCCGGCTCACCGGCGCGGGCTAGGGAAGATCAGACAGCCGCCTTGCGCTCGCGGATGCAGGTCGGCCCGGCGCGCTCTTCCACGGCGCGGCGCACCTCGTCGCGCAGGCCGAGCAGGAAGGCCGCCTCGGCGGCGACGAACAGCGGGCCGACCACCAGCCCCATCAGGTCGTCGACGAAGGCCGGCTTGCGCCCCTCGTACCAGTGGCCGACGAACTGGATGAACCAGCCCACCACGAACAGGCCGATGCCCCAGGCCAGCCAGCTGGCGGTGGAACCCGCGGCCAGCACCGCGCCGGCCCACAGCGACAGCGCCAGGAGCACGCCCATGAGCACGCCGAAGCGCAGGTCCAGGCGCAGGTAGAACGCCAGCGCGGCCAGCGCCAGCAGGGTCGCCGGGGCCAGCAGCAGGCCGCCGGCCTCAAGACCCGGGCGCGACAGCAGCACGGCGATGGACAGGACGATCATCGGGATGCCGATGAAGTGGCTGAGGATGTTGCGCCGGTCGCGGTGGTAGGCCGCGTACTGCGCCAGGTGGTCGACGAGTGTTTTCATTGTTCTGTCGTTCTCGGGCAAGGTACTGGCATCATGGCTTGGACTGCCGTACCACTCTGTCAACTAGCCGACAAAGCCCATGCCCGACACCGCCGACTGCCTGCAACGCATCGCCTCCGGCCGCTGGTTCCAGCACCTGCCCGCCGAACTGCGCGAAGCCCTCGGCCAGGCCGCCATCGTCCGCCGCCTGCCCGCCGGGCAGCGCCTGTTCGCCCGCGGCGACGCCCCCTGCGGGCTGTATTGCGTGGTCGAAGGCAGGATGCGCGTCGGCGCGGTGGGCGCCAGCGGCAAGGAAGCGCTGCTGGCCCTGGTGGAGGCGCCCAACTGGTTCGGCGAGATCTGCCTGTTCGACGGCCAGCCGCGCACCCACGACGCCTACGCCGAAGGCCCCACCACCCTGCTGCAGGTGCCGCTGCCGGCGCTGCACGCGCTGCTCGCCGAAAAGCCGCAGTACTGGCGCGACTTCGCCCTGCTGATGAGCCACAAGCTGCGCCTGGCCTTCACCGTGCTGGAGGAACAGGCCCTGCTGCCGGCCGCCCAGCGCCTGGCCCGGCGCCTGCTGATGCTGGCCGCCAGCTACGGCGAGGCGCAGGCCAGCCAGCGCGAGCTGCACCTGCCCCAGGAACAGCTGGCGGCCATGCTCGGGCTGTCGCGGCAGACCACCAACCACCTGCTCAAGGAGCTGGAAGCCCGCGGCGTGCTGCGCCTGAGCTACGCCGGCATCGAGATTCTCGACGCCCACGGCCTGCGTCTGGCCGCGGGAGAGGAAGCATGACGCCGTCGGCGAATCACTCTTTCGATCGGTTGCAACGGCCGGCGCAGGCGCTAGCCTTTGCTGGCCCGGAGCATCGGGCGGGGCGCCAGGGGGAGCGCGCCCCGGTACGGTGACCCCTCGCAGGTAACCGGCCGGCCAGGCAAGGCCGGCGCTGTTCGCGAAACCACCCACGCCCGCCAAGGCGTGGCCAGGCGGCCAACAAGAACAACAGGGAAACTCCCGCCATGAACCGCAAATACCTCCTGCAGTACCTGTTCGTCTGTATTCTCACCCTCCTCGCCCTGCCCGCCCGGGCCAACCTGCCCAGCGACGAGCAACAGCTGCAGGCCATGCAGGTCGACGCCTGCCGGGCCCTGGGCAGCCTGATGCTGTTGCGCGGCGAAGGCTTCCAGGAGAACCACGCCAACCAGCTGAAGGCCGACCTGGCCGCCCTGGACGCGGCGGTCAAAAGCTACGCCAAGGCCGACGACGGCCTGCGCAAGGCCCACCAGGCGCTGCTCGCGCAGATCCAGGCCGGCACCACCTACGGCCCCAAGGAAGAGGACCTGCCCTGGACCTACCTGCCGGACCTGAGCCGCGCCCTGCGCGACTTCCTCGGCCAGGTCGAGCGCTTCGTGCCGCCGTCCGCGGCCGACGAGCTGCCGCTGTGGCAGGTGCCGGTGCGCATCGAATACCTTTCCGTGCAGTACCTGGCGCGTTCCTACCTGGGCGTGCTGGAGATCGCCCGCGAGGCGCCGCAGAGCTACCTCGGCCAGGACGAGAAGACGCTGCTGCCGCTGATCAGCCGCAGCCTCTCGCGCCTGCCACCGGGCGCGGCGAGCGGCAAGCTGCAGATGCGCTGGAACTACCTGGAAACCGCCCTGGGCGACATGAACAGCAAGAGCAACGCCCTGGTCAGCGCCTCCGGCCGGCCCTGGGCGCCGATCATCGTCGAACGCCACGCCCGCGAGCTGGCCGGCCAGCTCATGCAGCTGAGCCAGGCGCAGTGAGGCAGGCCCGGCGGCCCCTCAGGCCGCCGGGGCGCTCTCGCTGGCCTCGACCTGGCGCGGCAGCGGCGGCGTGGCATGCGGGCGCGCCAGCTCGTCGCGGTCCAGCTGGGCCGCACGCCCCACCAGCAGCGGGTCGGGGGCGTGGGCGATGGCCAGGTCCTTGCCGGGGTAGTCCAGCGTGTGCAGGAAGTGGCGTAGGCAGTTCAGCCGCGCACGCTTCTTGTCGTCGGACTTGACCACCACCCAGGGCGCGTCGGCGGTGTCGGTGTGGAAGAACATCGCCTCCTTGGCCTGGGTGTAGTCGTCCCAGCGGTCCAGCGACTGGATGTCGATGGGCGACAGCTTCCAGTGCTTGAGCGGGTCGTCGCGGCGCGACACGAAGCGCCGCAGCTGCTCCTCGCGGCTGACCGAGAACCAGTACTTGAACAGCTGGATGCCGTTGCGCACCAGCATGCGCTCCAGTTCCGGCGTCTGCTGCATGAACTCCAGGTACTGGCGCGGCGTGCAGAAGCCCATCACCCGCTCGACGCCGGCGCGGTTGTACCAGGAGCGGTCGAAGAAGACCATTTCGCCCGCGGTGGGCAGGTGCTGGACGTAGCGCTGGAAATACCACTGGCCGCTTTCCGCGTCGCTGGGCTTCTCCAGGGCGACCACCCGCGCGCCACGCGGGTTCAGGTGCTCCATGAAGCGCTTGATGGTGCCGCCCTTGCCGGCGGCGTCGCGGCCCTCGAAGAGCACCACGATGCGCTGCCCGGTTTCCTTCACCCAGCTCTGCACCTTCAGCAGTTCCACCTGCAGCTGCGCCTTGAGCGCCTCGTATTCCTTGCGCTGCAGGCGTTTGCGGTAGGGGTAGGACGAGGGCAGGCCGGCGGAGCCGGAATCCTCGTTGCTGCCGCGCGGCGCCATGGCCACGGTCAGGGCGACCGGGCCGTGGCTCTGGGCACGGATTTCCTCGCCGCCGCGGGTCGGCGTCGGGGCCTCCAGGGCAGCGAGGACGGGCGGGTT
Organism: Pseudomonas citronellolis; assembly: GCF_900112375.1. GTDB lineage: Bacteria > Pseudomonadota > Gammaproteobacteria > Pseudomonadales > Pseudomonadaceae > Pseudomonas > Pseudomonas citronellolis. Next base: position 14,890 of record NZ_FOLS01000026.1, read on the forward strand.
CTTGGCATCGGGCTGCGGCATGGTCTCCTCCTGTGAGACATGGGGCTCGGGCGAGCAATCCCCCCACTCTGCTAGCTGCCGGGTACGGCGATCTTGATCGATATCAAGGCCGCGCGCCCCGGCAACGCTACAGCCAGCCGCGGAACTTGAACCAGAGGTACGGGATGATCGCCGAGACCACCATGGCCACCAGCGCCAGCGGGTAGCCGCTGGCCCAGGCCAGTTCCGGCATGTGCTGGAAGTTCATGCCGTACACGGTGCCCACCAGGGTCGGCGGCAGGAACAGCACGGCGGCGATGGAGAACACCTTGATGATGCTGTTCTGCTCGATGTTGATCAGGCCCAAGGTGGCGTCGAGCAGGAAGGTGATCTCGCCGGACATCTTCGACTGGTACTCGCCCAGCGAACGCACGTCGCGCTCCACCGACTTCATGCCCAGGCGCGCTTCCTCGCTGATCCAGGCGTTGCCATTGCCGCTCTGGCGGAAATAGGCCAGCGGCCGGCTGACGCTGAGCAGGCTCTCGTTGAGCTTGGACAGCAGCGAGTTGGTGCGCCCCAACTGCTTGACGATCTGCTGCAGGTCGGTCTTGGGCACGCGGGAGCGGGGCAGCTCGCCATGGTCGGTGAAGATGTCCCGCGACAGCGTGTCCAACTGGCCCTGCACCGACTCCAGCACGTCGGCGATGCGGTCCACCACCGCGTCCATCAGGTTGACGAACAGCAGGTCGCTGGCGCCCTTGCAGCCGCTGCGCTGCACCCGCGTCTCGAAGGTGCGGAACGACAGCACGTCGGCGTATCGCACCGTCACCAGCCACTGCGGGGTGAGCACGCAGGTGACCTCGGCGGTGTTCGGCCGGTGCTCGCGGATGCCGCTGACCACCGAGGTGGTCATGTACAGCGCGCCCTTGCTCTCGTAGAAGCGCGAGGAATCCTCGATCTCGGCCATTTCCTCGCGGGTCGGCACGTCCACTTCGATGAAGGACTCCAGCAGGCGCTCCTCCTCTTCCGTGGGGTGCAGCAGGTCGATCCACAGCGTGCCCGCCGGCATGGCCGCGCCGACTTCGCCGGTGTGGCGCTGCAAGCGGTCGCCGTCGAGGGTGTAATAGGTGATCATGTCGCATCCGCGTCCTTCTGCGGCCATCCAGGTCAGCGCAGGTTGGACAACTTCCCCCGGCTGCACAAGCCCGCACGGAGCCACCCGGCATGAGCGACATCGACGACGGCGAAGAATCCTTCGCGGCAGAAACCCTGATCCAGGCCATCGAGAACCAGATCGAAAGCGGCGAGCCGGCGGCGGCCCGCGCGGTGCTCAACAAGCTCACGCTGGTCGGCTACGAGCGCGAGGAGGCCCTGGAAATGATGGCCCTGGTGCTGGCCCACGAGATCCAGGCGATGCTCGCCGAGGAACGCGCCTTCGACGGCGCCTGGTACGAGCAGGCCCTGCGCGCATTGCCGCAGCTGCCCGGCGAGGAATGAGCTTGCCGAGCGCGGGGTGGCTGTGGCTAAACTGGCGCAACATCGCCACCGAGGAGTCGCCATGGCCTTCACCCAAGAGCTGGTAGCGGAACTGGAATTGCTTGCCCTGTTCGATCTCGAGAACACCCAGGCAGGCCTGAAGATCCACCATGACGCGGCCCCGACGGCCGTCTCTGCGGCCGGGCGATTGCACGCCAAGGGCCTGATCGACCAGCCCGACGGCGGCTACCTGACCAGCCTGGGGCTGGACGCCGCCGAACACGCCCAGGTGCTGCTGAACATCCTCAAGCCCTGAACCCCGCGGCCGCCATCCATCGGCGGCCCGCCCCATTTCCTTAAGGACAGCCCCGCCGCGGTCGATATACAGTGCAGATCATGCGGTAATGGCACTCAGCCATAACCGCCCGATAGCTGACCGCGGCAGGCCATGACCTTCACCCACGAGATTCGTCCGGACATCGACGACGGCATCGACCGCAAGGTCCTGGCGCGCCTGCGCAAGCGCTTCCTGGCGATCAACCAGGGGCGCCTGGAGCGCGCCACGGCCGCGCTGTCGAGCCGCCAGCAACTGGTGCTGCGCCTGCTGCCGCTGCTGCTGGACGTCAACCACCCGCTGCTGCCCGGCTACGTCTCCGGCGCCACCCCGGCGGGGCTGTGCGGCTTCGTCCCCGACGACGAGCTGCTGGCCGAGGCCCAGCGCCTGACCCGCTCGTTCAGCTACAAGCCGCGCCGCGGCGAGGCCGACCTGCCGATCCATGGGCTGTTCCTGATGGGCAGCCTGGGCACGGTGGCCCAGGAGGAGCGGAGCGACCTCGACCTGTGGGTCTGCCACGCCCCGGGGCTCGCGCCCGGCGCGGTGGCCGAGCTGCAGCGCAAGTGCGAGCTGCTGGAGCGCTGGGCCGCGGGCCAGGGCGCCGAGGTGCACTGCTTCCTCATCGACCCGCGCGGCTTCGTCAGCGGCGCGCGCAACGCCCGGCTGACCTCCGACGACTGCGGCACCAGCCAGCACTACCTGCTGCTCGACGAGTTCTACCGCACCGCCATCTGGCTCGGCGGGCGCACGCCGCTGTGGTGGCTGGTGCCGGAATACGAGGAAGGGCGCTATCGCGACTACGTCGAGCAACTGCTGAGCAAGCGCTTCATCCGCCACGGGGAAGTCCTCGACCTCGGCCACCTGGCGCACATCCCGCCCGGCGAGTTCGTCGGCTCGGGCATGTGGCAGTTGTTCAAGGGCATCACCTCGCCCTACAAGGCGGTGCTCAAGCTGCTGCTCAGCGAGGTCTACGCCAGCGAGCACCCGCAGGTCGCCTGCCTGGCCCTGCGCTTCAAGGCCGAGGTCTACGCCGGGCGCCTGGAACTGGACGAGCTGGACCCGTACATCCTGCTCTACCGGCGCCTGGAGGAATACCTCCTCGCGCGCGGCGAGCAGGAACGCCTGGAGCTGGTGCGCCGCTGCCTGTACCTGAAGGTCGGCAAGAAGCTCAGCCGCCGCCCGCAGCAGGGCCGCAAGAGCTGGCAGCGCCTGCTGATGGAGCGCCTGACCGGCGCCTGGGGCTGGGACGGGCGCGTGCTCGGCCTGCTCGACGCGCGCAGCCAGTGGAAGGTGCGCCAGGTCACCCTGGAGCGCCGCGCCCTGGTCAACGAGCTGACCTACAGCTACCGCTTCCTCTCGCGCTTCGCCCGCCAGCAGCGGGCCGCCAGCGGCATCGACCCGCGCGACCTGGGCGTGCTCGGCCGGCGCCTGTACGCCGCCTTCGAACGCAAGGCCGGCAAGGTCGAGCACATCAACCCGGGCATCGCCCCGGACCTGGGCGAAGACCTCCTCACCCTCGCCCGCCTGCCCGCCGGCAACGCCGCCGAGGGCGGTTCCTGGGCGCTGTTCCCGGGCAACCTGACGGGCGCCGAGCTGGCCGACTACGCGCCGCTCAAGCGCGCCCGCGAGCTGATCGAGCTGCTGGCCTGGAGCCACCGCAACGGCGTGATCGATGGCGGCACCCGGCTGTCGCTGCAGCCCGGCGACAGCGACCTGAGCGAACACGAACTGGGCAACCTGCTGCTCGGCCTGCAGCAGGCAATGCCCATGCCCCTGGAAGAAGTGGCCGAAAGCGCCCTGCTGCGCCCCAGCGCCCCGGCCAGCGTGCTGATCCTGGTGAACGTCGGCCTCGACCCGCTGCGCCAGCACAGCCAGGCCAACCTGCACATGACCAGCGGGCGCACCGACTCGCTGGGCTACTCCGGCATGCGCGACAACCTGGTGCTGACCCTCGACCAGGTCACCCTGAACAGCTGGAACGAACTGCTGGTCAGCCGCTACGCCGGCCCCGGCGCGCTGCTCGACTGCCTGCGCGACTACCTCAACGCCCTGCCCGCCGACACCGCGCCGCCGCGCCTGCTGGTGCGCTGCTTCTGCCGCAACCGCGCGGCGGCCATCGCCCAGCGCGTCGAGGAACTGTTCCAGGACGCCTACGCCCAGCTGGCCAGCGGCAACGGCGGGCGCTACCTGCTGCAGATCCGCCAGCAGTACCACCTGCTGCGCCTGCAGCCGGGCCAGGTCAGCCACCAGAGCCTGGCCGACCTGCCGGCCCTGCTCGAACACCTGGGCGAACGCCAGGGCGCCTATAGCCCGCTGCACCTGGACCGCCACGCCCTGGAAGGCGAGGACCTGGCGCTGCTGCTGCCGCTCGGCCGCCCCGGCTGCCTGCAGGTGTTCTACCGCCTGGACGAGGACCAGGCCACGCTCTACCTGCTGGACGAACGCAACTCCCTGTGGCACGGCCGCCAGGCCTGCGACGACGAGCAGACGCTGCTGGTGCCGCTGCAGCGTTTCCTCCAGGCCATGCTCTACCGGCGCAGCGCGCAGCTGCCGCTGGGCGAGGCGCAGCCGGTGCAGGAAATCATTTATTACGAATTGCTACCGGCCGGCCGCGGACGGGCTCGCCGGGTGGAACGCCGCCAGGCGCCGCCCAGCGCGCAGGAGCGGCCCTACTACAACGTCCAGGCGATCGTCGAGCCGGGGGCGGGGCAGCGTTCGCGCATCACCCTGTACTGCAACCACCGCGAGTTTTCCGAACTGGAGTACGGCGCCGGGCTGTTCCAGGCCGTGGCCCGGCACATCCTCGCCCAGCGCCGCGGGCAGGAGCGCTACCCCTGCTACATCACCGACCTGGACCTGTCGGCGGTGGCCGCCGAGTCGGCGCTGCAGAGCATCCATTACCTGCGCTACAAGCAGCGTCTGGAGAGCGCGCTGAACCAGGCCCTGGCCGAGGCCTGAGGCCGCCTCAAAGCCTATTCACGATCTCGCGAGCTAGAGCAGAACAAGGCGCAACGACCAACGGGAGTAACAGCCGAAGGCTGGCCCGAAGGGCGAGCGCAGCGAGTCAAACAGGCGAGGAAGCGCAGTTTAGTCCACTAAATGAGCATTACTCGCCTGTTTTTAACGCAGTTATGCCGACGCGCAGCAGATCGTGACGGACGCTCAGCGGTTGTAGTCGCCGGCGGCTTCGGGCTGATAGGTGATGTCCAGCAGGCTCAGCTTGAGGGTCTTGCCGCCCGGGGCCGGCCAGTCGATGCTCTGGCCGACGGTCAGGCCCAGCAGCGCGGTGCCCACCGGCGCGAGGATGGATACCTTGCCTTCGCCGCCAGCGTCCTCCGGGTAGACCAGGGTCAGCAGGTACTCCTTGCCGCTGCTTTCCTCGCGGCAGCGCACGCTGGAGTTCATGGTCACCACGCCCGGCGGCACCTCGTCGTGGCCGACCACGTTGGCGCGGGACAGCTCGGCTTCCAGCGCTTCGGCGGCCGGGCCGTACTCTTCCAGGCTGTCGAGCAGGCGCTCCAGACGTTGCAGGTCGAGACGGGTAACGGTGATGGACGGTGCGGTGGTCATGATGGCCGGCAGACTCCTTGGCAGTGGATCAAAAAAAGAAAAACCCCGCCCAAGGCGGGGTTTTCAGCGGACACTAACACAGTACCGCGAATAAGCAAGACCACCCGGTCAGGGGCCCGGCCACAGCGGTTTGCGGCGTGCCAGGGCGGCCTCGACTATCTGCCGCCGGCGCATGCCGTCGGCCTCGTTCCATTCGAGAATCTCCGCCAGGCTGCGCCCGCAGCCCAGGCAGACGTCGCCCTCGTCCAGGCAGCAGCGCCGGCAGCAGGGCGAGGGGACCGGCGCCTCAGAGGCCGGGGAACTCGACATCCGCGCCCGCCTGCTCGAGGGTCGCCCGGTTGAGCAGCGCGCCCAGCGGCTCGCGGGTGCTGTCGCTCAGCCACAGGCTGCCGGACTCGTCGTAGTCGAAGTGGAAACCGCCGGAACGCGCCGCCACCCACAGCTGGCGCAGCGCCGGCTGGCGGCTGAGGATCAGCTGGCTGCCGTTCTCGAAGCGCACGGTCAGCACGCCGCCGGAATTCTCCAGGTCCACGTCCAGGTCACTGTCATCGAAGGCGTCTTCCACCGTGGTCTGCACCTCGTCGACGAGGTCGTGGAAACGGGCTTCGCTCATGCTGCTCATGCATTGTCCTCAGGAATCTGCCAAAGGCTGCAGTGTACGCCGGTATTGCCCGAGACTCTGCCCCGTCCAGCGGCGGAAGGCCCGCGCCAGCGAGCCGGTCTCGCTGAAGCCGACCAGGCTGGCGACGTCGGCCAGCTCCAGCGCCGGGTCGCGCAGGTGGTGCAGCACCAATTGCTGGCGCGTCTCGTCCACCAGGCGGCTGAACGACAGGCCGCTGTCGCGCAGGCGGCGCTGCAGGGTGCGCGGGCTCAGGGCCAGCTCGCCGGCCAGGGCCTCCAGGTCCACGGCCTGCTCCGGCAGGCGCTCGGCCAGGCACTGGCGGGCCCGTTCGAGCACGCCCTCGCCGCGGCGGATGCTCTCCAGCAGGCGCCCGGCGTAGGCGTCGAGGGTGCGCTGGATCTGGCTGTCGGCCTGGCCCAGGGGCAGCGCCAGCAGGCGCCGGGGGAAGACCAGAGCGTTGTCCGCCTGGCCGAACAGCACCGGGCAGCGGAAGATGCGCCGGTGCTCGGTGGTGTCGGCCGGCGCCGGGTGGCGGAAGCGCACTTCCAGCGGCGCCTGCTGCAGGCCGCTGATCCAGTGGCCGAAGCGCAGCCAGCAGGCCAGGGTCTCCTCCGCCAGTTGCCGCTGCTGGCGCGGCAGCAAAGGCTCCCAGCGGTGCCGCACCAGCGGCTCGTGGCCGGCGCGCGGCGGCTCGTCGGCCAGCTCGACGCGGCCCAGGCTGCCCACCAGCTCCGCATAGCGCGCCTGGCGGTGCAGGGCGTCGCCGAGGGTCGCGCAGCTCATCAGCAGGTAGCCGAGCACGCCGAAGTGGCCGGGGCGCACGGCCTCGCCCAGGTGCAGGCCGAGGTCGGCGTCGCCGCTCAGCGCCAGGCCCAGCTCCAGCAGGTCGACATAGACGCTGGCGGCGATGCGCGCCTCGCGCTGGTCGAGGATCGACGGCTCGAGCTGGACGCCGGCCAGCAGCCGTTGCGGCGCGACGCCGCGACGCTCGAGGTGGTCCACCAGGCCCTGCACGTAGGCGATGGAAATGGAACCGGCGAGTGGGACGGGGGCTTGCATGGGTCCTCCGTTTTTTCTGTCAGATCCTAGGGGCTGGCGGGGGCTGATCGCAAACCGCGTTGCTGCGAAAAATGTCGTCAGGCTAGGCGCGGGACGCCGGGAATGGTCGCCCCTTGCCAAGTCCCGCAACGATGCATGGCGACATTTTCCGCGCAACCCGAAGGGACGGGACTGCTCCGGCGCGCCGCCGCCCATCCGTCGTGTGACTGCGCGACGGGGTCAAGGCAGGTGCCGTACTCGCGCTGGAACAGGCGCCGTCGCGGCTGCGAGCAGCCCCCGCCAGCCCCTTTGGAAGGCCCGCCGGGCGGGAGTCCACTCGCATAGGCAAGGCGCCGGGGGGCCGGTATACTCCGGTCCAATTACGCTTTGAATACAAGGATTCCGCCATGAAGCGACTGCTTCTTCCCTTCGTCGCGCTCGCCGTGCTCAGCGCCGCGCTCGCCGGCTGCGGCCAGAAAGGCCCGCTGTACCTGCCGGACGACCAGCAAGCCCAAAGCAAGCACAGCAAGGACCGCTACGGTCTGTAAGGGAGCAGCACATGGAGGCATTCAACGTCCGTGACGGGCAACTGTTCGCGGAAGGCGTGGCGTTGTCGGCGCTAGCCGAGCGCTTCGGCACGCCCACCTACGTCTATTCGCGCGCTCACATCGAGCAGCAGTTCCGCTCCTATACCGACGCCCTGCAGGGCCTGCCGCACCTGGTCTGCTTCGCGGTCAAGGCCAACTCCAACCTGGCCGTGCTGAATGTCCTGGCGCGCCTGGGCTCGGGCTTCGACATCGTCTCGCGCGGCGAGCTGGAACGCGTGCTGGCCGCCGGCGGCGACCCGGCCAAGGTGGTGTTCTCCGGCGTCGGCAAGAGCCGCGACGACATGCGCCGCGCCCTGCAAGTGGGCGTGCACTGCTTCAACGTCGAATCCGCCGTGGAGCTGGAACGCCTGCAGGAAGTAGCCGCGGAACTGGGCGTGAAGGCGCCGGTGTCGCTGCGGGTGAACCCGGACGTGGACGCCCAGACCCACCCCTACATCTCCACCGGGCTGAAAGAGAACAAGTTCGGCGTCGACATCGACGAGGCCGAGGCCATCTACGCCCGCGCCGCCGAGCTGCCGAACCTGGAAGTGAAAGGCGTGGACTGCCACATCGGCTCGCAGCTGACCCAGCTGGAGCCCTTCCTCGACGCCCTCGACCGCCTGCTGGCGCTGGTCGACCGCCTGGCCGCGCGCGGCATCCTGATCCGCCACCTGGACCTGGGCGGCGGCCTGGGCGTGCGCTACCGCGACGAAACCCCGCCGCCGGCCAGCGACTACATCCGCGCCATCCGCGAGCGCCTGGGCAGCCGCGCGCTGACCCTGGTGTTCGAGCCGGGCCGCTACATCGTGGCCAACGCCGGCCTGCTGCTGACCCGCGTGGAGTACCTCAAGCACACCGCGCACAAGGACTTCGCCATCATCGACGCGGCGATGAACGACCTGATCCGCCCGGCGCTGTACCAGGCCTGGATGGACGTCACCGCGGTGCGCGAGCGCAGCGGCGCCAAGCGTACCTACGACCTGGTCGGCCCCATCTGCGAGACCGGCGACTTCCTCGCCAAGGGCCGCGAGCTGGCCCTGGAGGAAGGCGACCTGCTGGCGGTGCGCTCGGCCGGCGCCTATGGTTTCGTCATGAGTTCCAACTACAACACCCGCGGCCGCGCCGCCGAGGTGCTGGTGGATGGCGAGCGGGCCTTCGAGGTGCGCCGCCGCGAGACCGTCCAGGAGCTTTACGCCGGCGAAAGCCTGCTGCCGGAGTGAGGCCGAAACCATGCTACTGCGCTTCACCAAGATGCACGGGCTGGGCAATGACTTCATGGTCCTCGACCTGGTCAGCCAGCACGCCCACGTGCTGCCCCGCCACGTCAAGACCTGGGGCGACCGCAACACCGGCGTCGGCTTCGACCAGCTGCTGATCGTCGAGCCGCCGGGCAGCCCCGAGGTCGACTTCCGCTACCGCATCTTCAACGCCGACGGCAGCGAAGTGGAACAGTGCGGCAACGGCGCGCGCTGCTTCGCCCGCTTCGTGCTGGACAAGCGCCTGACCATGAAGAAGACCATCCGCGTCGAGACCAAGGGCGGCATCATCGAGCTCAGCGTCGCCAACGACGGCCAGGTCACCGTGGACATGGGCGCGCCGCGCCTGGCGCCGGAACAGGTGCCCTTCGTCGCCGACGCCGAAGCCACCAGCTACGCCGTGGAAGTCGACGGGCAGACCGTCGAGCTGGCCGCCGTCTCCATGGGCAACCCCCACGGCGTGCTGCGGGTGGACGACGTCGACAGCGCCCCGGTGCGTACCCTGGGCCCGCAGTTGGAGGTGCACCCGCGCTTCCCGGCCAAGGCCAACATCGGCTTCCTCCAGGTGCTCGACGCCAACCATGCGCGCCTGCGCGTGTGGGAGCGCGGCGTCGGCGAGACCCTGGCCTGCGGCACCGGCGCCTGCGCCGCCGCGGTGGCCGGCATCCGCCAGGGCTGGCTGCGCTCGCCGGTGCAGATCGACCTGCCGGGCGGCCGCCTGAACATCGAGTGGGCAGGCCCCGGCCAGCCGGTTATGATGACCGGGCCCGCCGTGCGGGTGTACGAAGGCCAGGTCCGCCTGTAACCCGAGACGCCAAGCCGAGACGCCCATGACCGAGAACAGCCCGGAACACCGCCCGCCGCTGGATGCCGAACAGGTCGCCGAGTACCTGCGCGAGCATCCTGAATTCTTCGTCGAGCACGACGAGCTGATCCCGGAGATGCGCATCCCCCACGAGAGCGGCAGCGCCGTCTCGCTGGTGGAGCGCCAGGTGCGCCTGCTGCGCGAACGCAACATCGAGATGCGCCATCGCCTGGCGCAACTGATGGACGTGGCCCGCGACAACGACCGGCTGTTCGACAAGACCCGCCGCCTGGTGCTCGACCTGCTCGACGCCACCAGCCTGGAGGAAGTGGTCAGCACCGTGGAAGACAGCCTGCGCCACGAATTCCAGGTGCCCTACGTCAGCTTCATCCTGTTCAGCGACAACAACCTGCCGGTGGGCCGCTCGGTGAGCAGCGCCGAGGCGCACCAGGCCATCGGCGGCCTGCTCTCCGGCGGCAAGACCGTCTGCGGCGTGCTGCGCCCCCACGAGCTGGCCTTCCTGTTCGGCGAAGCCGAGCGCGAGGGCGTCGGCTCGGCGGCGGTGGTCTCGCTGAACTACCAAGGCCTGCACGGCGTGCTGGCCATCGGCAGCCCGGACCCGCAGCACTACAAGAGCTCCCTCGGCACCCTGTTCCTCGGCTACGTGGCCGAGGTCCTGGCCCGCGTCCTGCCGCGCTTCTCCGCGCCGCTGCGGTCGGTACGCTAGCCAGGCAGCGGCAAGCCTCAAGTTTCAAGCCGCAAGCAAGGCAACGCGGTGGAAGCCGGGCTTTTCACTTGGAGCTTGAAGCTTGAAGCTTGTAGCTGACATCGATGCCTTCCTCGAACACCTGCGCAGCGAGCGCCAGGTGTCCGCGCATACCCTCGCCGGCTACCGGCGCGACCTGCTCAAGGTCGTTGCGCTGTGCGAGAAGAACGGCATCGCCGACTGGGCCGACCTGCAGGTGCGCGAGCTGCGCGCGCAGGTCGCCCGCCTGCACGCCCAGGGCCTGGCCAGCCGCAGCCTGGCGCGGCTGCTCTCGGCGGTGCGCGGGCTCTACCAGTACCTGATCCGCGAGGGCCGTTGCCGGCACAACCCCGCCGACGGCCTGGCCGCGCCCAAGGCCGCGCGCAAGCTGCCGCGCACCCTCGACGCCGACCGCGCCGGGCAACTGCTCGACGGCGCCCTGGAGGACGACTTCATCGCCCGCCGCGACCAGGCCATGCTGGAGCTGTTCTATTCCTCCGGCCTGCGCCTGTCCGAGCTGGTCGGCCTGGACCTCGACGGCCTGGACCTGTCCGCCGGGCTGGTGCGGGTACTCGGCAAGGGCAACAAGGTCCGCGAACTGCCGGTGGGGCGCGCCGCGCGCAAGGCCATCGAGGACTGGCTGCCGCTGCGCGAGATGGTCCGCCCGGCCGACCGCGCGCTGTTCGTCGGCCACAGCGGCAAGCGCCTGACGCCGCGCGCCGTGCAGCTGCGGGTGCGCCAGGCCGGCGTGCGCGAGCTGGGCCAGCACCTGCACCCGCACATGCTGCGGCATTCCTTCGCCAGCCATATCCTGGAATCCTCCCAGGACCTGCGCGCGGTGCAGGAACTGCTCGGCCACGCCGACATCGCCACCACGCAGATCTACACCCACCTGGACTTCCAGCACCTGGCCAAGGTCTACGACAACGCCCACCCGCGGGCCAGGCGCGTCAAACGCGATACCGATACAGGAGCCGAGGAATGAGCATCCGGCTGGTCACCTTCGACCTCGACGACACCCTCTGGGACGTCGCCCCGGTGATGAACAGCGCCGAGGCCACCCTGCGCGAATGGCTGGCGGCGAACGCCGAGCAACTGGGCCCGGTGCCCATCGAGCATCTGTGGGAGATCCGCGCGCGGCTGATGCAGCAGGACCCAATGCTCAGGCACCGCCTGAGCGAGCTGCGCCGGCGCATCCTCCTGCACGCCCTGCTCGACGCCGGTTATCCACAGGCGGAAGCGGCGGACCTGGCCGAGGCCGGCTTCCAGGTCTTCCTCCATGCGCGCCACCAGGTCAGCCTGTTCCCCGAGGTGCACCCGACGCTGGAGGCCCTGGCCAACCGCTTCATCCTCGGCGTGCTCACCAATGGCAACGCCGACGTGCGCCGCCTGGGGCTGGCCGACTACTTCCAGTTCGCCCTGTGCGCCGAGGAGCTGGGCATCGGCAAGCCCGACCCGAAGCCCTTCCAGGAAGCGCTCAAGCGCGCTGGCGTTGAGCCGCAGCAGGCGGTGCACATCGGCGACCACCCCAGCGACGATATCGCCGGCGCCCGTCGCGCCGGCCTGCAGGCCATCTGGTTCAACCCGGCGCGCAAGGCCTGGGAGGGCGAGGAAGCGCCCAGCGCGATCATCCACAGCCTCGCGGAGCTGCCCGGGGTGCTGGCGCGGCTGTAATCGAAATGCTCCTCGTGGGAGCGCAGTGTCGTTCCCTTAAGAAAAAATGCCGTTTCTCTGCCTGGGAGAAACGGCGTTTTTCATATGGGAGGGGGCTGTGGCTTCGCTTGCGAATCCTGATCCCTCGCTCCGATCCTCACCCCCGTCATTCCCGCGAACGCGGGAACCCAGAGACTTCTTTGGGGTTGGGCTTGGTGTAGCGCGCCGCTCCGAGTGCGTTGATGTCTCTCGTTTCGCCCCCTCGGGCGAGTCCCTTTTGTCAAACGCCACAAAAGGAACCAAAAAGGCTTGCCCCGACATACGGGCCCGATGGAGCCGGGCTACCCTCACGAATTCCCCCGCCACGGAGGCCCGCCCCGAGGGTACGTCCCTGTAGCCCATCGGGGCTCTCGCGACATCCATGTCGCATGACCTCCTGAGCGCCGGTTTCGCTCGGCCTTCTGAAGGGGCACTCCGGTGCGCGCGGATATTCCTCTGGAAATCCAAGAGCAAACGCGCTTTTGCTTTTGCTTTTCGTAGGAGCGAGCTTGCTCGCGAACCCTGGTTTCCCGCGTCCGCGGGAATGACAGGGTGGGGTTAGGCGTTCCAGGCTGACTCCAAACTCCCCATCCACTCCGAACAGCCCCCTCTCCCTTCAGGGAGAGGGTTGGGGAGAGGGCGCTCTTAACCCCAACACCTACGCCCCCGGCAAACCCCATTCGCGAGCAAGCTCGCTCCTACGAAAAGCCGCACCTGCAGGAACGGCCCCCCACCGACCCGCCCCAACAGGCCACCATAAAGAAAAAGCCCGCCGCTCCCCTTCCGGGGAGGGCGGGCTTCTTCACGACGTCGCCCTTAGATGGGGCGGCTGCCGTATTTGCTGTCCGGCTTCTTCGGCGGATCGGCGACCACGTTGGGCTCGATCTCCTGGACCTTGCCGCCACGGGAGAGGAACTCTTCCATGGCCCTGGCCAGGGCGTCGCGCTCCTTCTGCTTGGCCTCCACCGAGGGCAGTTCCTCTTCCTCTACGGCTGCCTTGGCTTTCTTGCCGCCACCAGAGGAAGCCGGGGCCTCGTCGGCTTCGCCATCGGCGTCGCCATCGTCAGCCGCGGCCAGCTCTTCGCCGTCGTCCTCGTCGGCACCTTCCAGCTCGTCTTGTTCAAGTTCTTCGTCGCTCATCGCTCAACCTCGTGGTGCTGCAAAGCAGGTTAGTTATAGCCCAGCCGCGCGCTTTGACGAACGCTGCCGGAAAAAATTCACAGAGCCTCGCCCTGCAGGGTAGCCAGCACCTTTCGCGGCCCGCCGTGATCGCGGTGTTCGCCCAGGTAGATGCCCTGCCAGGTGCCCAGCGCCAGGCGCCCGGCACTGACCGGTAGGGTCAGCTGGCAGCCCAGCAGGCTGGCCTTGAAGTGCGCGGGCAAGTCGTCCGGCCCTTCGTAATCGTGCTCGTAGCCACCCTCGTCCTGCGGCACCAGGCGATTGAAGAATCGCTCGAAGTCCCGCCGTACCGAGGGGTCGGCATTCTCGTTCAGCGTCAGTGACGCCGAGGTGTGCTGCAACAGCAGGTGCAGCAGGCCGACCCGGCAGCGCGCCAGGTCCGGCAATGCCGCCAGCACCTCGTCGGTGACCAGGTGGAAACCGCGCGACCGCGGGCGCAGGGTGATCAGGGTCTGCTGCCACATGGCGAAGCCTCCGATTGGCTACCGATGCGGGCGCATTCTAGCGAAGCGCAGAAAAAAACAAAGGGCGCCCGTAGGCGCCCTTCGTCGAACTCGCGCGAACCTTACAGGTTGTAGCCGCGCTCGTTGTGCAGGGCCAGGTCCAGGCCCACGGTTTCTTCTTCTTCGGTGACGCGCAGGCCGATGACCAGGTCCAGCACCTTGAGGATCACGAAGCTGACGATCCCGGTGTAGACGATGGTGAAGGCCACGCCCTTGAACTGGATGAACAGTTGGGCGCCAATGTCGGTGACGGTGCCGAAGCCACCCAGGGCCGGCGCTGCGAACACGCCGGTCAGCAGGGCGCCGACGATGCCGCCGACGGCGTGCACGCCGAAGGCGTCCAGGGAGTCGTCGTAGCCGATGGCGCGCTTCAGGCTGGTGGCGGCGAAGAAGCAGATCACACCGGCGGCCAGGCCGAGGATGATGGCGCCCATCGGGCCGCAGGTGCCGGCGGCCGGGGTGACGGCCACGAGGCCGGCGACCACGCCCGAAGCGATGCCCAGGGCGCTCGGCTTACCGTGGGTGATCCACTCGGCGAACATCCAGCCCAGGGCGGCGGCGGCGGTGGCGATCTGGGTCACCAGCATGGCCATGCCGGCGGTGCCGTTGGCGGCGGCGGCGGAACCGGCGTTGAAGCCGAACCAGCCCACCCACAGCAGGGCCGCGCCGACCAGGGTGTAGCCCAGGTTGTGCGGGGCCATGGCGGCGGTCGGGTAGCCCTTGCGCTTGCCCATCACCAGGCAGGCCACCAGGCCGGCCACACCGGCGTTGATGTGCACCACGGTGCCGCCGGCGAAGTCCAGCACGCCCCAGTCCCACAGCAGGCCGCCGTCACCGCTCCAGACCATGTGCGCGATGGGGGCGTAGACCAGGGTGAACCACAGGCCGGTGAAGATCAGCAGCGCGGAGAACTTCATGCGCTCGGCGAAGGCGCCGACGATCAGCGCCGGGGTGATGATCGCGAAGGTCATCTGGAACATCACGAAGACGCTTTCCGGGAACAGCGCGGCGGCGGAGGTCAGGCCTTCGCTGGTCAGGCCGCTGAGGAAGGCCTTGTCGAAGCCGCCGACGAAGGAGGCGAAGTTGATCACGCCCTTCTCCATGCCGACGGTGTCGAAGGCCAGGCTGTAGCCGTAGACGACCCACAGGATGCTGATCAGCGCGGTGATGGCGAAGCACTGCATCATGATCGACAGGACGTTCTTGGCGCGCACCATGCCGCCGTAGAACAGCGCCAGGCCGGGGATGGTCATCATCAGCACCAGGGCGCTGGAAATCAGCATCCAGGCGGTGTCACCACTGTTCAGGACCGGGGCCGCAGCTTCGTCCGCCATGGCCAGGCCAGGCATTGCGAGGGACAAAAGGGCTCCTAGCCCTGCGAACTTGCGCAGAGTCATTGTTGTTTCTCCTGGGGCGGGGGGTTCGGTTGGCTTAGATGGCGTCGGTACCGGTCTCGCCGGTACGGATGCGGATCGCCTGTTCCAGATTCACGACGAAAATCTTGCCGTCGCCGATCTTGCCGGTGTTGGCGGCCTTGGTGATGGCCTCGATGACACGGTCCAGCTGGTCATCGGCGATGGCCACATCGATCTTCACCTTGGGCAGGAAGTCGACGACGTATTCCGCACCACGGTACAGCTCGGTGTGCCCCTTCTGCCGGCCGAAGCCCTTGACTTCGGTCACAGTGATGCCCTGCACGCCGATCTCGGACAGCGACTCGCGCACGTCGTCGAGCTTGAACGGCTTGATGATGGCTGTGACTAGCTTCATGAAACTCTCTCCCGTGTTTTGGTGGACTCGCCCCAGGAAAACGAACCCGGGGACAAGTCTAAGCGCAGTGTCTGGCTTTGTAACGCGCCGGCCGCCCTACCTCAGCACTCCGACCTCTTCCAGCCGCTTCCCGCGAAGCGCTCGTCAGCTCCGCCAGCCGCACCGGACCTGCATCGGTGCACGCTATGCCAGCCCCAAAGCAGGAAGCTTGCCAGCTCGGCGAAAAGCCCGGCGATTCAGCCGCTTAGCGAAAAACGCCGTGCGCCGGGCGATGGCCAGGCGCCATGTCGCGCACCAGAACCGGGCAGTCCTGCCGCCATGCCTGCGCAAAAATCGTGCAGCGCCCTGCTTTTTCCGGCCAACGCGGGGGCCGACCAGGGCCATCCGGGCGGCGCCATAGGGAAGAGGCTCGACCAGCGCTGGACCAGGGCCATCTATCCGAAGGGATTTTCCGAAAGCCTGAAGGCAAGTTCCTCAGTATCCGAGCGGGCGTCGCCGCAGGAGTCGAAAGACCTATCTTTCGCCGATTTGCGGACAACCAGCGATGAGCCTTCTCCCCAGCCGCCGCGCCTGGCCCGGCCAGGCAACCCCCACGCCCGCCAACCACTTCAGGCAGGACATCAACGGCCTGCGCGCCCTGGCGGTGGTCGCGGTCATCCTCTATCACTTCGACGTCGGCGGACTGGCCGGCGGATTCGTCGGCGTGGACGTGTTCTTCGTGCTCTCCGGCTACCTCATGGCGGGGATCATCGGCACGGGCCTGCAACGCAACGACTTCTCCGTCCTGGCGTTCTACTGGGCCCGGGCCAGGCGCATCCTTCCGGCGTTGCTGGTGGTCTGCGCGGTCGTGCTGGCCGTCGGCTGGCTGCTGCTGGCACCGAACGACTACAAGACCCTCGGCCGGCACGCCCGACAGTCCCTGGCCTTCCTGTCCAATCACCTGTATCTGAAGGAAGCCGGCTACTTCGACAGCGCCAGCCAGGCGAAATGGCTGCTGCACACCTGGTCGCTGTCCGTCGAATGGCAGTTCTACCTGGCGTTGCCGCTCATCCTCGCCCTCGCCTGGAAGCTGCTGCCCCGGCGCGGCACGCTCGTGGGCGTGCACCTGGCGCTGTTCTCCTGCTCGCTGGCGCTGTGCATCACGCTGACCGCCAGCCATCCGCAAAAGGCTTTCTACCTTCTGCCCGCCCGCGCCTGGGAAATGCTCCTGGGCGGGTTGTGCTTCCTGCTCTGCTCGAACCTCGGGCTCCCGGCGACGGCGCGGCGCCTGCTGGAAGCCGGCGGCCTGGCGCTGATAGGGGCGTCGGTATTCCTGCTCGACGAGTCCGCCGCCTGGCCCGGCGCACTGGCGCTGCTGCCGACACTGGGAACCGCCATGGTGCTGGCGGCCCGGCGGGAAACCTCGCCGTGGTGCACCCATGGCGCCGTCCAGTGGCTGGGCACGCGCTCCTACTCCCTGTACCTGTGGCACTGGCCGCTGGTGGCCTGGCTGTTCCATGCCGGCCACCGGCAAACGCCCCTGTGGATCGCCGCAGCCTTGCTGCTGACGTTATTGCTGGGCGAACTCTCCTACCGGCTGGTGGAACGACCGACGCGACGCTGGCTGAGCACGAGCAGGCGAACGTTCGCCGTGGCCGGCCTGGCCGGGCTGATGATCCTCGCCGGCTACCTGGCGCAGGTGGTGGTCAGGGCGAAAGGCTTCCCGCAACGGATGCCCGCGGACATCCTGGCGATGCGGGAACAGGCCCTGCAGGGCACGCCGCGCAACGGGGAGTGCCTGAGCAAGGGCGCGGGCTGCGTGTATGGCGGGCCGGACATCCAGGCCATGCTCATCGGCGACAGCCACGCCGCCTCCGTGGTCACCGCCGCGCAACTCGCGCTGCCCGACGCCGGCCAGGGCATCTACCTGCGGGCCGCGCCAGCCTGCCTGCCGGTCCCCGGGCTGCACATCCGCGAGCACCCGCGCGACAACCCGGAGGACACCTGCAACCGCCTGCGCCGGCAGCTGCCGGCCGAACTCGGCGATGCGCCCGGCCGGGTGCCACTGATCATCGTCACCCGCACCTCCGTCTACCCACTGGGCTACAACGGCATCGACCAGAACCGCAAGAACCGGCCGCAGGCCTACATCAGCTCGCCCGTGGACGAGCCCAGCAGCGAATGGCTCGAAGCGTTCGCCCGGCTCTACATCGACCACGCCTGCGCCCTGGCGCGGCAGCGCCCGGTCTACCTGGTGCGGCCGATACCGGAAATGCGCGTCGACGTACCGGATGTGATGAGCCGGAAGATGCTCCAGGGGAAGGCGCCGCAAGTCACCCTCAGCCGGGCCGACTACGAGGCGCGCAACGGCTTCGTCTGGAGCGTGCAGGACCGCGCCCGCGAAGCCTGCGGCGTGCAGATTCTCGATCCGCTTCCCTACCTGTGCGACGAAGGGCAATGCTACGGCGGCCGGGAAGGACAGGCCTACTACGCCGACGACAACCACCTGAACGCGGCGGGCAGCCGGCTCCTGGCGCCCATGTTCGCCAAGGTCTTCGCGGACCTGTCCACGGCCCAGGCCGATCCCCCGCGCTAACGCGCAGAACCTGCGGCGGCTGCCCGGTCCGCGCCAGCGGCACCGGGCAGCGTGATAGACTCCCTACCCAGTCCCAACCGGAAACCCTCGCCATGCTGCCGCCCAAAGCCTTCCTCGACGCCCTCGGCCAACAGGCCAGCCGCCTCTTCGGCGGTGAATCGCCGCTGCCCCGCGCCGAGCTGGAGGCGCAATTCAAGGTCCTGCTGCAGAGCGCCTTCGGCAAGCTCGACCTGGTCAGCCGCGACGAGTTCGACAGCCAGATGGTGGTGCTCGCCCGCACCCGCGCCCGCCTGGAGGCGCTGGAAGCCAAGGTCGCCGAACTGGAAGCCAGACTCACGCCGCCCGCCGAGACCGAATAAGCCGCAGGGGTTGGGAAAGGAGAGAGCGATTCCTCTCCCGCTTTTCTTCCCGTTCGTGTTCACCAACCCGGACCAACAAGAAACTTCCCACAGGACATAGGCAGCATTACAGCGGCTTCGAGCATGGTCCCAGCTTCCCTGACCTCCTAGACTGGCGGTTTGTGAGGGAAGAGGCTGCCCCCATCCATGTCCCTGGCCATCGTCCACAGCCGCGCCCAGGTCGGCGTCGAGGCTCCCGGCGTCACCGTCGAGGCGCACCTGGCCAACGGCCTGCCGTCGCTGACCCTGGTCGGCCTGCCGGAAACCGCGGTCAAGGAAAGCAAGGACCGCGTGCGCAGCGCCATCCTCAATTCCGGCTTCGAATTCCCCGCCCGGCGCATCACCCTCAACCTCGCCCCGGCCGACCTGCCCAAGGACGGCGGGCGCTTCGACCTGGCCATCGCCCTGGGCCTGCTCGCCGCCAACGGTCAATTGGCCGGCACCAGCCTGGACGGCCTCGAATGCCTCGGTGAACTGGCCCTGTCCGGCGCCCTGCGCCCGGTGCAGGGCGTGCTACCGGCGGCCGCGCCCTGGTGGTGCCGAAGGAGAACGCCGAAGAAGCCAGCCTGGCCAGCGGCCTGACCGTCTACGCCGTCGGCCATCTGCTGGAACTGGCCGCGCACCTGACCGGCCAGACGCCCCTGGCGCCCTACCAGGCCCGCGGCCTGCTGCGGGAAACCCCGCCCTACCCCGACCTCGCCGAGGTCCAGGGCCAGGCCGCGGCCAAGCGCGCCCTGCTGGTGGCTGCCGCCGGGTCGCACAACCTGTTGCTGAGCGGCCCGCCGGGCACCGGCAAGACGCTGCTGGCCAGCCGCCTGCCGGGGCTGCTGCCGCCGCTGAGCGAAGACGAGGCGCTGCAGGTGGCGGCCATCCACTCCGTGTCCGGGCGCGGGCCGCTGACGCACTGGCCGCAGCGCCCGTTCCGCCAGCCACACCACAGCGCCTCGGCCGCCGCGCTGGTTGGTGGCGGAAGCCGGCCGCAACCCGGGGAAATCACCCTGGCCCACGAAGGCGTGCTGTTCCTCGACGAGCTGCCGGAGTTCGATCGCAAGGTCCTGGAAGTCCTCCGCGAGCCCCTGGAAGGGGGAGAAATCGTGATCGCCCGGGCCAACGGCCGGGTGCGCTTCCCGGCGCGCTTCCAACTGGTGGCGGCTATGAATCCGTGCCCCTGCGGCTACCTGGGCGACCCCAGCGGCCGCTGCCGTTGCACCCCGGAGCAGATCCAGCGCTACCGCGCCAAGCTCTCCGGCCCGCTGCTGGACCGCATCGACCTGCACCTGACCGTGGGCCGCGAGAGCACGCGCCTGGTGCCCCAGGGCGACAGCCTGGGCAGCGCCGAGGTCGCCGCGCAGGTGGCCAGCGCCCGCGAACGGCAACTGGCGCGACAGGGTTGCGCGAACGCCGTCCTCGACCTCAAATCAATGCACCATAATTGTGCGCTGGACGATCAGGACCAGGCCTGGCTGGAAACCGCCGGCGAGCGCCTGGACCTGTCCCTGCGCGCCCTGCACCGCATCCTCAAGGTCGCCCGCACCCTGGCCGACCTGGAAGGCGCCGAACGCATCGCCCGGCCGCACCTGGCCGAGGCCCTGCAATACCGCGCCGGGCACTGAGCCTCAGCAGCGCCAGAACGGCCGCAGCGCCTCGATGCGCGCCTGCTCGCGGGAAATGCCGATGTCACGCAGCTGCACGTCGCTGAGCTCCAGCAGTTGCCTGCGCGTGCGCACCCGCCGCCAGAATTGCCGCCAGCGACTTTCCACCGGGCCGCGCGGAGCCAGGCTGCCGTCGTCGATGCCGAGCAGCTCGCGCTGGTACAGGGTCAAGCGCACGTCTGTCATGCCGTTCATGTCGTCACTCCTCCTCCGAGCCTGTGGATAGAGTGGCGAAAGGGCAGGCTTCATTACAGATTCAAAGAAATGGAATTTTTTCCATACAGACAGCGGAAAAAACCAACTGAATGGCGTATTTTTGCCCGATCTGTACTGGTCTTCGCCGCCACGGCGCGGCACGAGGCATCTGTCATGAAGCGCTATGCACAACTGGCCGCCACCCTCGGCGAGCGCATCGAGCAGGGGCTGTACCGCCCTGGCGACCGCCTGCCCTCGGTGCGCTCACTGAGCGAAGAGCACGGCGTCAGCATCAGCACCGTGCAACAGGCCTACCGGGTGCTGGAGGATGCCGGGCTGGTCGAACCGCGGCCCAAGTCCGGCTTCTTCGTCCCCGAACGGCGCCCGCAGCCGGCCATGCCGGCGATGACCCGGCCGGCGCAGCGGCCGGTGGACGTATCGCAGTGGGACCAGGTGCTGGAGCAGGTGCGCCACGCCCCCGGCGGCGATTTCGTCCAGCTCGGCCGCGGCACCCCGGACATCGCCAGCCCCTCGCTCAAGCCGCTGCAGCGCGCCATGGCCAACGCCGCGCGGCGCACCGACCTGCAGGCCCTGGGCTACGAAGGCCTGCAGGGTTCGCTGGCGCTGCGCGAACAGATTTCCCGGCTGATGCTGGATTCCGGCTGCCAGGTGCCGCCCAGCGAAACGATCATCACCACCGGCTGCCAGGAGGCCCTGGCCATCACCCTGCGCGCCATCTGCCAGCCGGGCGACATCGTCGCCATCGATTCGCCGAGCTTCCATGGCGCCATGCAGACGCTCAAGGCCCAAGGCCTGAAGGCCCTGGAAATCCCCACCGACCCGACCAACGGGGTGAGCCTGGAAGCCCTGGAGCTGGCCATGGAGCAATGGCCGGTGAAGCTGATCCTGCTCACCCCCAACTGCAACAACCCGCTGGGCTACATCATGCCCGACGCGCGCAAGCGCGCCCTGCTCAGCCTGGCCCAGCGCTACGACGTGCCCATCCTGGAGGACGACGTCTACGGCGAACTGGCCTATGCCTACCCGCGGCCGCGCAGCATCAAGTCCTTCGACAGCGACGACCGCGTACTGCTGGCCAGCTCCTTCTCCAAGACCGTGGCGCCGGGCCTGCGCACCGGCTGGGTGGTGCCGGGACGCTACCTGGACCGCATCCTCCACCTCAAGTACATCGCCAGCGGCACCTGCGCGCCGCAGCCGCAGATGGCCCTGGCCGAGTTCGTCGGCGGCGGCCACTACGAGCCGCACATCCGCCGCATGCGCGCCCAGTACCAGCGTCACCGCGACCTGATGACCGACTGGGTCGCCCGCTACTTCCCCGAGGGCACCCGCGCCACCCGGCCACAGGGCGGCTTCATGCTCTGGGTGGAACTGCACCCGCAGTTCGACAGCGTGCGGCTGAACCGCGAACTGCAGGCCGAGCGCGTGCAGGTGGCGGCCGGCAGCATCTTCTCGGCCGCCGGCAAGTACCGCAATTGCCTGCGCATGAACTACTCCAACCGCGACCTGCCACGTATCGAAGAAGCCGTGCGCAAGGTCGGCGCCTGCGCCACGCGGCTGGTGGAGGAACTGCACGCCGAGGCCGGGGAGGATGTCGCTCTGGCGTGAAGGGGCATAGCGCCTGGGCAACGGTGTTGGGGAGGCACGGTCGTAGGAGTGGCTGTCTTGCCGGCTGCACCAAGGTGCTCTTCGTAGGATGGGTTGAGCCTGCGAAACCCATGCTGCCGCGGTGATGGGTATCGCTTCGCTCAACCCATCCTACGACGGTGTTTCTCCGGCGCTTTGTAGGAGCGGGCCCTGCCCGCGATTCGCGCGCAGGGCGCGCTCCTACAGGGAAATACCGTGCCGGGCGACAAGGCACAATCGAAACATTTATCCACAGCACACCTCCCGCCCACCGGCACGGGGCTGCGATACTCGCGGCCTGCCTCCCGGAGACCGTCATGACCAGCCTGATCCTCGGCCCACTCGCCATTCCCATGCCCCAGGCCCTGCTCTACCTGGGCTTCCTCGCCGCGCTGCTGGGCGGCTGGCTGGCCGGGCGCAGGCGTGGCGGCAACCCCGAGGGGGCGCTGTTCGCCATGCTCCTGGCCGGCCTGCTGGCGGCGCGCCTGGCCTTCGTCGCGCGTTACGCCGGGCAGTACGCGACGGCGCCCTGGAGCGTGCTGGACATCCGCGACGGCGGCTTCCTCGCCTGGCCAGGCGCCCTCGCCGCGGCCCTGCTCGGCGCCTGGCTGACCTGGCGCCGCCAAAACCTGCGCCGGCCGCTGGCCATCGCCTTGGTGAGCGGTCTCTGCATCTGGGGCGGTGGCAAGGCGGTGGTCTCCGCCCTGGACCGCGGCCAGCAGCTGCCGGCCCTGGCACTGAGCGACCTGCAAGGCCGCCCGGTGAACCTCGGCCAACTGGACGGCCGCCCGTTGGTGGTCAACCTCTGGGCCACCTGGTGTCCACCCTGCCGGCGCGAGATGCCGGTGCTGGAAGCCGCCCAGCAGGCGCGCCCGGACGTGCGCTTCGTGCTGGTCAACCAGGGTGAGTCGAGCGAGGCCGTGGCCAACTTCCTCGCCGGCCAGAACCTGAAGCCCAGGGAAGTCCTGCTCGACCTCGGCAACCAGTTCGGCCAGGCCACCGGCGCCTACGGCATGCCGACCACCTTCTTCTACGCCGCCGACGGCCACCTGCGCCACAGCCACATGGGAGAGCTGTCCGCCGCCAGCCTGGAGCACGGCCTGCAGCAGTTGGCCGAGCCCCGGCGCTGAGCCGGGGCCGGCCGAACCCGCGCTACTGGATCTGCTCCGGCGTCACTATCACCCAGTTCTTGTCCGCGGTGACCGGCTGCCCCAGCTTGGCCTGGGCCTCGGCGTTCTTCTTGATCATGCCGTCGAGCTGGTCCATGTACTTGGCCTTGCGGTTTATCCACAGGTGGACGCCGTTCTCGGCGGTGCCGTTGAACAGCATGTAGCCGTCGCTGCTGGGGGTGTCGCCGCCGACCAGGATGGGGCGCTTCCACTGGTCGATGTAGGTGAGGATGGCGGCCTGCTTGCCGGCCATCCAGGTCGCCGGGGTCCACAGGTAGGGGGTGATCTCCAGGTCCATATTGGCCTTGGGATCGTATTTGCCCTCGCCGATCTGCTTGCGCGCGGTGGTCAGCGCGCCGGTCTTGCGGTCCTTGAGCAGGGTGGTGACGCCGATGACGTTCTGCGGCTTCACGTTGTAGCCGTACTTCGGATCGCTGGCGACCATGCGCACCAGTTCCTCGTGGGCGGCGGTCATCACGTAGACCTCGATGCCGTTCTCCATCAGCTTGTTGTACAGCTCCTGCTGGCCGGTGAAGACCTTCGGCGGGTTGATCTCGATGGTCTTGACCGCGTCACCCTCGTAGTAGGTGCTGGGGATCGGCTTGCCATAGGCCATCAGCTCGTCGACGTAGCCCTTGAGTTCCTTGAGGGTGAAGCCGGAGAACACCTGGGCGACCCAGGGGTAGCAGACCAGGTCGTCGACCTCGCAGAGGCGGTAGTAGTAGCTGTTCAGGCTTTCCTTGTGGCCGCCCACGTCCTTGAAGGGGATCAGCTTCAGCGACGGGTCCAGCTTCTCGCGGGTCAGCACGCCTTTCATTTCCAGGAAGGGCAGCAGCGACTCCTCCAGGTCGTAGCGGTAGCTGGTGTTGTCCATGTCGAAGACCGCGAAGGCGCCCTTGTTGGCGTTGGCCGCGATCAGGGCGTCCAACTGCTTGGCGGCCGGTTCCGGCCAGTGCTTGAGTTCGGTGGCGGCGAAGACGCTGCTGGCCAGGCCGCCGAGCAGCAGCGCGGCGAGCAGGGTGCGCATGGGTTTCATCTGGTTTCCCCCGAGGTGGTCTTGTGGGTGGAAGGACCCGGCGCGGGCCGTTCCCTGGACTAGTCCAGCATTCACCCTAGCAAAGCCGTGTTGCAGTCCTGCGATGAACGCGACCTCGGGCGTTGCCTGCGCGCCAGGACTTGGCCAGGAGCGACAGGGCATGCCTGGAAGCGGCGGGCAGCGCAGGGGGCGCCGCCCGCCGCTGGCTCAGAGAATCTCCTCGGGCGTGACCACCAGCCAGTTCTTGTCGACGCGCACCGGCTGGCCGAGCCTGGCCTGGGCCTCGGCGTTCCGCTCGATCATGCCTTCGAGCTGGTCCATGTACTTGGCCTTGCGGTTCACCCACAGGCGCATGCCGTCGTCCGCCGTGCTGTGGAACAGCATGTGGCCGTCATTGCTGGGCGAGTCGCCGCCGACCAGGATGGGCTTCTTCCACGGGTCGATGTAGGTCTGGATGGCCGCCGTCTTGCCGGCCATCCAGGTGCCCGGGGTCCACAGGTAGGGGGTGAATTCCAGGTCCAGGTTGGCCTCGGGATCGTACTTGCCCTCGGTGATCTGCCGGCGCGCGGTGGTCACCGCGCCGGTCTTGCGGTCCTTCAGCAGGGTGCTGACGCCGATGACGTTCTCCGGCTTGACGTTGTAGCCGTACTTCGGGTCGCTGGCGACCATGCGCACCAGTTCCTCGTGGGAGGCGGTGAGGATGTAGACCTCGATGCCGTGCTCCATCATCCGCTTGAACAGTTCCTGCTGGCCGGTGAACAGCTGCGGAGGCTGCACCTCCACGGCGCTCAGGGTGTCGCCGTCGTAGTAGTCGCTCTTGACCGGCTTGCCGCTCGCCATCATGGCGTCGAGGTGGCCCTTGAGCTCGCGCAGGGTCAGGCCGGAAAGCGCCTGGGCGGCCCAGGGGTAGCAGACGCGGTGGTCGAATTCGCAGAGCCGCGTGTAGTAGCTGTTGAGGCTCTCCTTCTTGTCCTTGAGGTCCTTGAAGGGGATCAGCTTCAGCGAAGGGTCGAGCTTGTCGCGGGTCAGCACGCCCTCGTTCTCCAGGTACGGCAGCAACGCCTCGGCGACGTCGTAGCGGTAGCTGGTGTTGTCCATGTCGAAGACGGCGTAGGCGCCCTTGTTGGCGTGGGCCGCGATCAGTTCGTCGAGCTGCTTCGCCACGGGCTCCGGCCAGTGCTTGAGCTCGGTCGCGGCCACGGCGTCGTTGGCCAGGCCGCCGAGCAGCAGGATGCCGAACAATAGTCCATAGGTTTTCATCGAATGTTCCCCCGGTTGCGAATGGCGGGGAAGGCGCGGCGACATGGGCTTTGGCCCATCATTGATGGCCGGGCGTTTTCCCCTCCGCCACGACCGTAGCAAGGGGGAAAAGGACCAGACAGGCGGTCGGGCGTCGCATGCGCATTCCGGCCGCAGGGGCCGCTGAAACGCCCTACAAGCTACTCCAGCATTTCAACCTGCGGCAGTCGCATTGCGCTGACTTCGGCCAGAAGAAAATCCCTCAGACGACGCAGGCGCTCCTGCTGTCGCCGCGCCTTGGGCCAGACCAGGTAATAGCTCTCGCCGCTGGCTACCGCGCTGGGCCAGGGCAGCGCCAGGCGGCCGGCGGCGGCATCCTCGGCGACCATCACCAGGTCGCCGATGGACAGGCCGTAGCCGCGGGTGGCCGCGACTATGCCCAGCTCCAGGGTGTCGAACACCTGGCCGCCCTTGAGCGACACCTGCTCCTCCAGGCCCACGCGCTGCAGCCAGCGGCGCCAGTCGCGGCGGTCCGGCGTGGGGTGCAGCAGCTCCGCGGCGGCCAGCCGCTCGACGTCCCAGGGGCCA
Source organism: Pseudomonas citronellolis (assembly GCF_900112375.1). Taxonomy (GTDB): domain Bacteria; phylum Pseudomonadota; class Gammaproteobacteria; order Pseudomonadales; family Pseudomonadaceae; genus Pseudomonas; species Pseudomonas citronellolis. The sequence goes on from NZ_FOLS01000026.1 coordinate 40,942, forward strand.
TCGTCCAGCAGTTGCGGGGCGCCGACCGGGATCAGCCACTCGGGGAACAGCAGGCAGCTCTCCCATTCCGCCGGGAAGCGCCCGGCGCTGAGCAGCACCGCGCAGTCGAAGGGCTCGCGGGCGAAGTCCACCTCGTCGACGTCCATCCAGGCGCTGGTCAGCTGCACCTCGATATCGCTGTTGGCCATGCGGAACACGCTCAGGCGCGGCAGCAGCCAGCGCATGGTCAGGGTCGAGGGCGCCTTCAGGCGCAGCACGTCCTCGTCGCTGTGCAGGCTGGCGCAGGCGCGCTCCAGGGCGTCGAAGCCGTCGCGCAGGCCCGGCAGCAGCAGGCGCGCCGGCTCGGTCAGGCGCAGCTGGCGGCCCTGGCGCTGGAACAACTGGCAGTCGAAGTGCTCCTCCAGGGTGCGCACGTGGCGGCTCACCGCGCTCTGGGTGATGGCCAGTTCCTCGGCGGCGCGGGTGAAGGAGGCGTGCCGGGCGGCCGCCTCGAAGGCGCGCAGGGCATAGAGCGGGGGCAGGCGACGGGGCATGGTAGGCCTTCAGGCATGAGTCTGACTCATGGATTGCATCGCTTTTTTCCTTTTGTGGGAAGGCCCCACGCCCCACCAGAATGGGCGAATCGACCAATCCGGGAGGCGCCAGGCGCCGCCCAAACCAGACTCATGCCATGCCCACGCCCTACCGCACCGAACTGCAGGCCATCCTGCGCCTGGCCGGGCCGCTGATCGCCGCCCAGCTGGCCTATGTCGCCATGGTCTTCACCGACACCCTGATGATGGGCAAGCTCGGCCCCGACGCCCTGGCCGCAGGGGGCCTGGGCGCCTCCACCTACGCCTTCGTCTCCACCGTGTGCAGCGGCGTGGTGGCGGCCACCGGCAACCTGGTGGCGATCCGCCATGGCGCGCGCGACAGCGCCGGCGCGGCCGCCGCCACCCAGGCGGGGCTGTGGGTCGGCCTGGGCCTGGCGCTGCTCGCCGGCGCCCTGCTGTGGAACCTGGAGGCGCTGCTGCTGGCGCTCGGCCAGGCGCCGGCGACGGTGCACGGCACCATGAGTTTTCTGCACAGCATTCTCTTCGCCCTGCCCGGCTACCTGGCCTTCATGGTGCTGCGCGGTTTCACCAGCGCCATCGAGCGGCCCGGCCCGGTGATGGCCATCAGCGCGCTCGGCGCGCTGGCCAACCTGGGCCTGAACTACGCCTTCCTCGACGGCTGGTTCGGCCTGCCGCGCCTGGGCCTGGCCGGCATCGGCCTGGTCACCGCCATCGTCATGAACCTGCTGCCGCTGATCCTCGCGCTGTACCTGCGCTGGCACCCGGCCTATGCCGGCTACCCGCTGCTGCGCGGCCTGGGCCGGCCGCAGCGCCGGGAGATCGCCGAGACGCTGCGCCTGGGCCTGCCGATCGGCGGCACCTACGCGGTGGAGTCGGGCATGTTCACCGTGGCCACCCTGTGCATGGGGGCGATCGGCGCCACTGCGCTGGCCGCGCACCAGATCGCCATCCAGTCGGTGTACCTGGCCTTCATGGTGCCGGTGGGGATTTCCTACGCGGTGACCTTCCGCATCGGCCAGCACTACGGCGCCGGGCGCCTGCTCGAGGCGCGCCGCGCCGGGCGGGTGGGCATCGGCTTCGGCGCGCTGTGCATGTTCGCCTTCGCCCTGCTGTTCTGGCTGGCGCCGCGCCAGGTCATCGGCCTGTTCCTCGATCTCGAGCAACCGGCCAACCAGGCGGTGGTGCAACTGGCCGTGAGCCTGCTGGCGATCGCCGCCTGGTTCGAGCTGTTCGACGGCCTGCAGAGCATCGCCATGGGCGCCATCCGCGGCCTCAAGGATGCCCGCATCACCTTCCTGGTGGGCCTGGCCGGCTACTGGCTGGCGGGCGTGCCGCTGGCCTGGCTGCTGGCCTTCCCCTTCGGCTGGGGCCCGCACGGCGTCTGGTGGGGGTTGGCGGCGGGGCTGGCGTGTACCGCGCTGGGCCTGTGCCTGGCCTTCGAGGCACGCACCGCGCGGCTGCTGCAGCCGATGGCGGAACCGGGCTTCAGTTGCCGACCGGGTCCTGCTGCCTGAGCGCGCGTCCGGCGCCGAACACCAGGAAGCGCGCCAGCTCGGGCAACGGCAGCGGGCGGCTGATCCAGTAGCCCTGCACCTGGTCGCAGCCGAACTGGCGCAGCAACTGGCGCTGGTCGGCGCTTTCCACGCCCTCGGCGACCACCTCCAGGTTGAGGTTGTGCGCCAGGTTGATCATGGCCCGCACCAATTGGCGGTTCTCGGCGCGCTCGGACATGCCGCCGACGAAGCTCTTGTCGATCTTCAGCAGGGTGATCGGCAGGCTGTTGAGGTGGACGAAGGAGGAGAAGCCGGTGCCGAAGTCGTCCAGGGAGAAGCGCACGCCCAGTTGCCCCAGCGTCTGCATGGTCTGCAGGACCTGCTCGCTGCGGCGCATCACGGCGGTTTCGGTGAGTTCGAATTCCAGCCAGCGTGCATCCACGCCGCGCTCGGCGATCAGCCGTTGCAGCGTGGGCAGCAGTTGGCTGTCCTGGAACTGGCGGAACGACAGGTTGATGGCCATGTGCAGCGGCGGCAGGCCGCGCCCGAGCAGCCACTGCATGTCGCGCAGGGCGCGGGCGATCACCCAGTAGCCCAGCGGCACGATCAGCCCGCTCTCCTCGGCCAGGGGCACGAAGTCCCCCGGGGTGAGCAGCCCGCGGCTGGGGTGGCGCCAGCGCACCAGGGCCTCGAGGCCGACGATGGTGTCGCTCTCCAGGTCCAGGCGCGGCTGGTAGTGCAGTTCCAGTTCGTCGCGGCGCAGGGCCCGGCGCAGTTCGCTTTCCAGTTCGGCCAGGCTGCGCGCGCCGCGGTTGATGCGCTCGTCGAAGAGGTGGAAGGTGCAGCCCTGGCGCATCTTGGCCTGCTGCATGGCGATGTGCGCGTGCCACATCAGGGCGTCGGCGCTATCGCCGGAGCGGGCATGGGCCAGGCCCAGGCTGCAGCCCAGCAGCAGGCTCTCGCCCTCCACCCAGTAGGGCTCGCCCAGCACTTCGACGATGCGCTCGGCCAGGCGCTCGGCGCGCCGTGGGTCGCGGCGGGTGTCCAGCAGCAGGGCGAACTCGTCGCTGCCCAGGCGCGCCAGGCGGTCGCCGTGCTCCAGGTGCGAGCGCAGGCGCGCCACCACCTGCAGGATCAGGCGGTCGCCGGCCTGGTGGCCGAGAGCGTCGTTGACGTGGCGGAAGTTGTCCAGGTCGAGGTGGCCGAGGGCCAGGCCGCGGCCCTGGAACTCATCCAGCTGCGCGGCCAGCAGGGTCTGGAAGCCCTGGCGGTTGGCGATGCCGGTCAGCGGGTCCTGCTCGGCCAGGCGCTGCAGGGTGGCTTCCAGGCCGCTGCGCTCGCGGGCGTAGCGCAGGGAACGGCGCAGCACCTCGCTGCTCAGCTGCGGCGTCAGCCAGTCGGCCACGCCGGCGGGCGTCTGCGCGGGCTCGTGCTCCAGCAGCAGGATGATCGGCAGCCGGCAGTTGTCCCGCGACGGCAGCCGGCCCGGGGTAGCCAGCACCAGGCCGACCTCGTCCTCGTCGAACAGGCTGCGGGCGGACTCCCAGGAAGGCGCGGTGATCAGCGAATAAGCGTTGCCCAGCGCGGCGAGATGCTCGCGCAGCAGCTGGGCCCACTGTGGCGTTTCAGCCAGCAGGAGCAGGCGCGTGGACTCGACCGACGCAGCCAAGCGACCCCCATGAAAAGAAAAGGAATGCCCCGGGCGCCATCCCATGCCCCGGCCATCCGGATTGGCGTTCCAGCGCCCGGACGATGCCGTCTGTCGGAGCGGAACCAAGGAAACTCTTCAGAGTTTTCTTCAACTAATGCAGCCACAAGCCTAATACAAGTATGAATTTATCCAAAACGGCGAAGCGCGACGGCGTCACAGATCGCCGTTTTTCCGCAGCCCCGGGCGGGGCTGGTAGAATGGCCGCCCGCTTCGCCATCGATACCCTTCCCGAACCATGTCCCGACTCAACCCCCGGCAGCAAGAGGCCGTGAACTACGTCGGCGGCCCCCTGCTGGTGCTGGCCGGCGCCGGCTCCGGCAAGACCAGCGTGATCACCCGCAAGATCGCCTACCTGGTCCAGCAGTGTGGCATCCGCGCCCAGTACATCGTCGCCGTCACCTTCACCAACAAGGCCGCGCGCGAGATGAAGGAGCGCGTCAGCACCCTGCTGCGCCCCGGCGAAGGCAAGGGCCTGACCGTCTCCACCTTCCACAACCTGGGCCTGAACATCATCCGCAAGGAATACGCCGCCCTGGGCTACAAGCCCGGCTTCTCGATCTTCGACGAGAGCGACGTGAAGGCGCTGATGACGGACATCATGCAGAAGGAGTATTCCGGCGACGACGGCCTGGACGAGATCAAGAACCTGATCGGCGGCTGGAAGAACGACCTGATCCTGCCCGACGAGGCCCTGGCCCAGGCGCGCAACCCCAAGGAAAAGACCGCCGCGATGGTCTACCTGCACTACCAGCGCACCCTGCGCGCGTACAACGCGGTGGACTTCGACGACCTGATCCTGCAGCCGGTGAAGCTGTTCCAGGACAACCCGGACATCCTCGAGAAGTGGCGCAACCGCGTGCGCTACATGCTGGTGGACGAATACCAGGACACCAACGCCAGCCAGTACCTGCTGGTGAAGCTGCTGGTGCAGCAGCGCGCGCACTTCACCGTGGTCGGCGACGACGACCAGTCGATCTACGCCTGGCGCGGCGCGCGTCCGGAAAACCTGATGCAGCTCAAGGACGACTTCCCCTCGCTGAAGGTGGTGATGCTGGAGCAGAACTACCGCTCCACCAGCCGCATCCTCAAGTGCGCCAACGTGCTCATCGCCAACAACCCCCACGTGTTCGAGAAGCAGCTGTGGAGCGAGATGGGCGAAGGCGACCCGATCCGGGTGATCCGCTGCCGCAACGAGGAAGCCGAGGCCGAGCGGGTGGCCATGGAAATCCTCACCATCCACCTGAAGACCGAGCGGCCCTACAGCGAATTCGCCATCCTCTACCGCGGCAACTACCAGGCCAAGCTGATCGAGCTGAAGCTGCAGCACCACCAGATTCCCTATCGCCTGTCCGGCGGCACCAGCTTCTTCGCCCGCCAGGAAGTGAAGGACCTGATGTCCTACTTCCGCCTGCTGGTGAACCCGGACGACGACAACGCCTTCCTGCGGGTGATCAACGTGCCGCGCCGGGAGATCGGCTCGGCGACCCTGGAGAAGCTCGGCAACTACGCCACCGAGCGCGGCTGCTCGATGTTCGCCGCCAGCGGCGAGCTGGGCCTGGCCGAGCACCTGGACGCGCGCTTCGTCGAGCGCCTGCAGCGCTTCAAGCGCTTCATCGACAAGGTCCGCGAGCAGTGCGCGGGCTCCGACCCGATCGGCGCGCTGCGCAGCATGGTGATGGACATCGACTACGAGAACTGGCTGCGGCAGAACGCCTCCAGCGACAAGGTCGCCGACTTCCGCATGGGCAACGTCTGGTTCCTCATCGAGGCGCTGAAGAACACCCTGGAGCGCGACGAGGACGGCGACATGACCATCGAGCAGGCCATCGCCAAGCTGGTGCTGCGCGACATGCTCGAACGCCAGCAGGAGGAAGAGGAAGGCGCCGACGGCGTGCAGATGATGACCCTGCACGCCTCCAAGGGCCTGGAATTCCCCTACGTGTTCATCCTCGGCGTGGAGGAGGAAATCCTCCCCCACCGCTCCAGCATCGAGGCCGACAGCATCGAGGAAGAGCGGCGCCTGGCCTACGTCGGCATCACCCGGGCGAAGAAGAACCTGGCCATGACCTTCGCCGCCAAGCGCAAGCAGTACGGCGAGATCATCGACTGCTCGCCGAGCCGCTTCCTCGACGAACTGCCGCCGGAGGACCTGGTCTGGGAAGGCCACGAAGACGCCCCGGTGGAGGTCAAGGCAGCCAAGGGCAACGCGGCCCTGGCGGACATCCGCGCGCTGCTCAAGCGCTGAGCGCGGCAGGGCCCTGCGTCTTCGTAGGAGCAACTGTCTATTGGATTCCCGCGTTCGCGGGAATGACGTCGGAAAACACGACTCTCACCCCGTCATTCCCGCGAACGCGGGAACCCAGAAAACAACGTAGGAGCGGATTCATCCGCGATGGCCGTCCGGCACGGATAGGAAATTCGCCGCCAACCTGTAGGAGCGGGCCCTGCCCGCGATTCGCGCGCAGGGCGCGCTCCTACAATGGAATGCCACGGCGACGGCCAGCGGAAGCTGTCCATCCGATCAGCTTCTTCTTTTGTCGGAGGGTCGCGCAGGCCAGCGCTTACGAGGTAGAATTGCGCGCTTCATCAGCGGCCCCAGCTCCGCCAGGAAGCCCCCAATTGAACACCCTCAAAGACAAAATCCGCAGCGAAGGCATCGTCCTGTCCGATCAGGTCCTCAAGGTAGACGCCTTCCTCAACCACCAGATCGACCCGCTGCTGATGAAGCAGATCGGCCACGAGTTCGCCGAACGCTTCAAGGGCCAGGGCATCACCAAGATCGTCACCATCGAGGCCTCGGGCATCGCCCCGGCGGTCATGGCCGGCCTGGAGCTGGGCATCCCGGTGATCTTCGCCCGCAAGTTCCAGTCGCTGACGCTGAAGAACGACCTGCTGATCTCCAAGGTGTTCTCCTTCACCAAGCAGACCGAGAGCACCATCGCCATCTCCGCGCGGCACCTGACCGCCGCCGACCACGTGCTGGTGATCGACGACTTCCTCGCCAACGGCCACGCCGCCAAGGCGCTGATCGACCTGATCCAGCAGGCAGGGGCGAGCATCGCCGGCCTGGGCATCGTCATCGAGAAGTCCTTCCAGGACGGCCGCAACCTGCTGGAAAGTGAAGGCTACCGCGTCGAATCCCTGGCCCGGGTGAAATCCCTGTCGGGCGGCGAGGTCGAGTTCCTCGACTGACTCAGGCTGCGCTGTGAAAAAGGCGGGCGCCCGGCAAGGGTTCCCGCCTTTTTTCGTGCCCTTCATTCCCTTCGTAGGAGCGAGCTTGCTCGCGAACCGCTTCGGCGCCAGGTCTGTTCGCGAGCAACAACTAGGCGTCCCCCTCGCTCCTACACAAAGCCGTCCCGGGTGGCGTGCAGGCCGGCGAGGATCAAGCGCTGGTAGAGCTCTTCGCGCAGGCCATCCGGCTGCTCCAGGCCCATGCGCGCCAGGTGCGCCGGGAAGGCCGCCGGCTCCGGCGCGTCCAAGGTGGCCTTGCCCAGTTCGAGGATCTCGCTGAGCCGGAGTTTGCTCTTCAGCCAGGTCAGCGCCCGCAGCAGGTCGCGTTCCTCGGACATGAAGTCGCAGCCCAGCGGGTATTCCGGCAATGCCTCGCGATGCTGCGCACAGACCGCCTGCAGGCGTTCGGGAAGGTTGTCGCGGTAGCGCCGCTCCAGCTCGAAATCCGCCGGCAGCTTGCCCGCCGCCTTGGCCTCGGCGATGAGGCCGTCCTGGAAGCGTGAATCGGCGATGGCCAGTAGCGCTTCGATCACCTCGGCGTCGTTCTTCCCGCGCAGGTCGGCGATGCCGTACTCGGTCACCACGATGTCGCGCAGGTGCCGCGGAATGGTGGTGTGACCGTAGCTCCAGACGATGTTCGAGCTGACCTCGCCGCCGCTCTCGCGCCAGCTGCGCAGCAGCAGGATGGAGCGCCCGCCGTGCAGCTCGTGGGCCTGGGCGACGAAGTTGTACTGGCCGCCGACGCCGCTGACCACGCGGCCGTCCTCCAACTGGTCGGCCACCCCGGCGCCGAGCAGGGTGACGGTGAAGGCGCTGTTGATGAAGCGTGCGTCGCGGCGCTGCAGGCGCTTGAGTTCCTCGTCGCGGTAGAGGTTGTTGACGAAGCCGATGCCGGTCATGGCGATGCCGGCCAGGCGCTCGGCCGGCAGTTCGCGCAGGCGCTGGTAGAAGGCTTGTGGGCCGAGGAAGAAGCCAGCGTGCAGCCAGATACCGCCGGCGTCCGCGCGCGGCCGTTCCACCTGTGGATAAACCTGCCGCTTGAGTACGCCGGCCTCGGCCAGGTCCAGCAGGCCCGGCACGAACATCTCGCTGCAACCGTAGAGGCCCTGGCTGAAGGTACCCAACCCACCTTCGCGTTCGATCACTCCGGCGTGGCGCTCGGCGATCTCCAGTTCGGCGAGTAGCGAGCAGTATGCAGCGTTGTCGCGCTGGCGCAGCAGCAGCGCCGAGGTCACCGCATCGCCCATGGCGCCAATGCCGACCTGCAGGGTGCCGCCGTCGCGCACCAGGGCGCTGGCGTGCAGGCCGATGCAGTGGTCCTGCCAGCCCACCGGCATGTAGGGCGTGGAGAACAGCGTGCTGGCGTCCTCCGGCTGCTCCACCAGCAGGTCGAAGATATCTTCGTCGACCTCGGCGTCGCCCGGCATGTACGGCAGGTCGCGGTGCACCACGCCGATGCAGAGGATGCGCTCACCGGCCGCGCGGCGGCGGCGCAGCATGGGCAGCAGGTCGAGGGTGATGTCCGGATTGCACGACAGGCTCAGCCTGCCGGGCCGCGCCGGGTCGCGGGCGACCAGTTGGGCCACGGCGTTGATGCCCTTGGCGTCGAGGTCGCGGGCAACGTGGCTGTAGTTGCAGCTGATGTAGTTCTGCTGCGCCGGCGCGCTGTCCAGCAGGCTGCCCGGCTGCAGGTAGAACTCCTCGACGCGCACTTTCGGCGGCAGGCTGCCCTGGCGCAGGTCGCGCAGGTAGTCGAGCTCCGGGTAGTCGCCGTACAGGCGTTCGACGAAGGGTTCGAGGAAGCGCCGCTGCAGCTCGCTGCCGGCCTGGGGGCGGCCCAGCGACAGCGCGGTGTAGAGCGTCAACTGGCGCGCCGGCTGCTCGCCCAGGCGCCGGTAGAGAAGGTTGACCAGATGGTTGGGCTTGCCCAGGCCCAACGGCAGGCCCAGGCGAATCGGGCCATCGAGCCCGGCCAGCAGGTGGTCGACGGCTTCGTCGAGGGTGCAGCGGTGCGCCAAGGTGCGATCCTCCGTGGTTGCCTGTCCAGTTTGGACCGGAAACCGGCGGTGAGGCTCCGGCGTCTTTTCATTTAAGTGGTGCGGTGGTTCAGCGAAGGTGGCCAAGCCTGACTCCGCTCCCTCACCCCAACCCTCTCCCGGAGGGAGAGGGGGCCGTTCGGAGTGGGTGGGGAATTTGGAGTCATCCTGAAACGCCTACACCTCCTCGTCATTTCCGCGAATGCGGGAATCCAGTGATTTGCATATGGATTCAGGGAGCTTCGTGATTCCGCTTCACGCCGAACGGTCCCCTCTCCCGCTTGCGGGGGAGGGTTAGGGAGGGGGAGCGGAGTTCAGGGTTGGCAGAAGTGTGTGGGCGGAGTCCGTCACCCTCTCCCCAGCCCTCTCCCTGAAGGGAGAGGGGGCTGTCCTGAGCGAAGGGAAAATCCTGAGTCATCCTGAAACGCCTAACTCTACCCCGTCATTCCCGCGAACGCGGGAATCCAGTGGCTGGTGGGTTCGCGAGCAAGCTCGCTCCTACGAAAAGCAAAAGCGCGTTCGCTCTTGCTCTGGCTTTTGGATTTCCAGAGAAACATCCGCGCGCACCGAAACGCCCCTTCAGAAGGCCGAGCGAAACCCGCGCTCAGGAGGTCATGCGACATGGATGTCGCGAGAGCCCCGCGGGCTACAGGGATGTACCCTCGGGGCGGGCCTCCGTGGCGGGGGAGTTCGCGAGGGTAGCCCGGCTCTGTCGGGCCCGTATGCGGGGCAAGCCTTTTTGGTTCCTTTTGTGGCGTTTGACAAAAGGGACTCGCCCGAGGGGGCGAAACGAGAAGGCAGGGCAAACTCGGAGCGGCGCAAAAACACCCAAGCCAAGGCAGCTGGGTTCCCGCGTTCGCGGGAATGACGGGGTGGAGATCGGAGCGCAGGACCAAAGTTCGCAAACCAAGCCTTCGCAAACCAATCCCTATCCCTATCCCCACCCCCATACGAAAAATGCCGTTTCCCCAACCAGAGAAACGGCATTCTTTCTTAAGCCGACAGCATCAGCCCGTAAGCGGCTTTTCCTGCCAGCCCGTGGCTCAGAGACCGGACATGTGCTTGATGGCAGCCTTCAGCTCATCGTCCGAACAGTCAGCGCAGGTGCCTTTCGGCGGCATGGCATTGATGCCGGAAATGGCCTTGGCCAGCAGACCATCGAGGCCCCCCTGGTCCTTGGCGCGCTTGTCCCAATCGCCCTTGTCGCCGACCTTGGGCGCGCCCAGCAGGCCGGTGCCGTGGCAGTTGGTGCAGACCTTGCCGACGATCTCTTCGCCCGAACGCGGCGCACCGCCACCTCCGGCGGAAGCGACAGCGCCGACGCCTTCGCACTCCTTGCCCTGGACGCAGACCTTGCCCACCGGTTCCAGGCGCTTGGCGATGTCGTCATTGGTCGTGGCTTGGGCGCCAGCGGCCATCAGGGCCAGTACGGCGGCCTGGGCCACCAGGATTTTCTTTATCAGGTTCACCCTTTTACCCTCATCGTGGCTTGTACGCCCGGGCACGGTTTCCATCGCAGTCTAGGTAGCGCGGGCGGCCGCAAGTATAACGGAAGAGCGCGCGTCTGAAACAATTGCAGGGCCCGCGGGGGCCTTGCGTCATACGGTCGCAGGCGGCTCAGCCGCCTCTAAAAATTTGCCGGAGTCGTCGCGCTTATGAGCCTCGCCGGCGCATCGAAGGGGTTGCGGAAGCGATGCGGGCGGGTGCTGTCGAAATAGTAGCTGTCGCCGCTTTCGAGGACGTAGACCTCGTCGCCGACGGTCAGCTCCAGGCGGCCTTCGACCAGCACGCCGGTCTCCTCGCCTTCGTGGGAGTACATGTCGTCGCCGGTGTCGGCGCCTGGCGGGTAGGTCTCGTCGAGCAGCGTGATGGCGCGGCTGGGGTAGGCCTTGCCGATCAGCTTCATGATGATGTCGCCGTCGGACAGGTCGCTGAGCTCGTCCGCCTTGTAGACCACCTGGGTGTTGCTGTCCTGCTCGATGTCCAGGGAGAAGAACTCCACCAGGGACATGGGAATGCCGCCCAGCACCTTCTTCAGGGAGCTGATCGACGGACTCACGCTGTTCTTCTCGATCATCGAGATGGTGCTGTTGGTGACGCCCGCGCGCTTGGCGAGTTCACGCTGGGACAGCCCTTTGAGTTTACGGATGGCTTGTAGGCGAGCGCCAACGTCCAAGGGTGGGGTCCTCCTTATCTTATTTCTTGTTCTGCCAGGCTCTAACGGGCGGAACCCGCCTGCGCCTTGCGGCGAGCGGGTTCCGAAGTGCCCGTATCATGGCAACACCGTTCAGTATTTACAACAGATCGGCCTCGGATACTGCGCAAACTTTACGCAGTTCGTCGCTCAGTCGCCGCTGTAGACCCGCGGTACGCGCTTGAGGTTGCAGAACAATTGATAGGGGATGCTGCCGCACAGGCTGGCGAGTTGGCTGGCCGGGACGTTCGGCCCCCACAGCTCGACGCGGCTGCCCAGGCCGGCGCCGGGCAGGTCGGTGAGGTCGACGGTGAGCATGTCCATGGACACCCGGCCAATGATGCGGCTGGCCTGGCCGTCGATGAACACCGGGGTGCCGTCTGGCGCGTGGCGCGGGTAGCCGTCGGCGTAACCCATGGCGACCACGCCGACGCGCACCGAGCGCTCGGCGACGTAGCGCGCGCCGTAGCCCACCGGCTCGCCGGCCGGCAGTTCGCGCACGCCGATGATCTTCGACTCCAGGGTCATCACCGGGCGCAGCTGGTCGGCCAGCGGCTGGGCCTGTTCGAAGGGGGTGGCGCCGTAGAGCATGATGCCCGGGCGCACCCAGTCGCTGGGCACGCTCGGCCAACCGAGAATGCCAGGGGAGTTGCGCAGGCTGACCTCGTAGGGCTGGCCCAGACCGGCGCGCACGGCCTCGAAGGCGGCGACCTGTTCCTCGGTGCGCGCGCAGTCCAGCTCGTCGGCGCGGGCGAAGTGGCTCATCAGCACCACCTTGGCCACGTGCGGCAGGGCCTGCAGGCGCGCCAGGGCGGCGGCGTAGTCCTGCGGGAAGAAGCCGACGCGGTGCATGCCCGAGTCCATCTTCAGCCACAGCGTCAGCGGCTTGGCCGGGCGGGCGCGCTCGATGGCCTCCAGTTGCCAGGCCGAGTGCACCACGCACCAGAAGTCATGGCGCTCGATCAGCTCCAGCTCGCTGGCCTCGAAGAAGCCTTCCAGCAGCAGGACGGGCGCGCGGATGCCGGCTTCGCGCAGCTCCAGGGCCTCTTCGATGCAGGCCACGGCGAAGCCGTCGGCTTCCGCCTCCAGGGCCTTGGCGCAGCGCACCGCGCCGTGGCCGTAGGCATCGGCCTTGACCACCGCCAGCGCGCGCGCGCCGCTGACTTCGCGGGCCAGGCGGTAGTTGTGGCGCAGGGCCTGGAGGTCGATCAGGGCACGGGCTGGACGCATGGCGGGAACTCTCTGTTATTCGGGTACGGCGCAGCCGCGGGCGAACCCGCGCCCACGAAGGCCGTGAAGCAAAAAAAGGCCTGGCAATCCGACCAGGCCCCACGCAAAGGTTTACGGCAGGGCCGCGACCACCGACATCTCCACCAGGATCTCCGGCTCGCAGAGCCTGGCTTCCACGGTAGCGCGGGCCGGGGCGGTGCCTTGCGGCAGCCACTGGTCCCAGACGGCGTTCATGCCGGCGAAGTGCGCGTCGATGTCCTTCAGGTAGATGGTCACCGAGAGGATGCGCGTCTTGTCGGTGCCGGCCTCTTCGAGCAGGCGCTCGATGCTGGCCAGGACTTCGCGGGTCTGCTGTTCGACGCCGGCGGCCATGTCGTCGCCCACCTGGCCCGCCAGGTAGACGGTGCCGTTGTGGACGACGATCTGGCTCATGCGGCCATTAGTGTGCAGGCGCTGGATGGCCATTCTGAGCCTCCGAGGCGTTGCTGTAGCGGGAAATGTCCAGGCCGTCGGTGCTGATCTGCGGGCGCTTCTTCGCCATCAGGTCGGCCAGGTAGCGGCCCGAGCCGCAGGCCATGGTCCAGCCCAGGGTGCCGTGGCCGGTGTTCAGGTACAGGTTGCGGTAGCGGGTGCCGCCGACGATCGGGGTGCCGTCCGGGGTGGCCGGGCGCAGGCCGGTCCAGAAGGTCGCCTGGCTGACGTCGCCGCCCTCGGGGTAGAGGTCGGTGGTGATCATTTCCAGGGTTTCGCGGCGGCGCGGGTTCAGCGACAGGTCGAAACCGGCGATCTCGGCCATGCCGCCGACGCGGATGCGCTGGTCGAAGCGGGTGATGGCGACCTTGTAGGTCTCGTCGAGGATGGTCGAGGTCGGCGCCATGTCCGGGTTGGTGATCGGCACGGTCAGCGAGTAGCCCTTCAGCGGGTAGACCGGGGCGTTGATGCCCAGCGGCTTGAGCATCTGCGGCGAGTAGCTGCCCAGGGCCAGCACGTAGTGGTCGGCGGTGACCAGTTGGCCATCGATCCACACGCCGTTGATGCGGTCGCCGGCGAAGTCCAGGCGCTGGATGTTCTGGTTGAAGCGGAACTCCACGCCCAGGCCCTGGGCCAGTTCGGCCAGCTTGGTGGTGAACATCTGGCAGTCGCCGGTCTGGTCGTTGGGCAGGCGCAGGGCGCCGACCAGCTTGTCGGCCACCTTGGCCAGAGCCGGCTCGACGCGGGCGATGCCGGCGCGGTCGAGGACTTCATAGGGCACGCCGGAGCTTTCCAGCACGGCGATGTCCTTGGCGGCGGAGTCGAGCTGGGCCTGGGTGCGGAACAGCTGGGTGGTGCCCAGGGTGCGGCCTTCGTAGGCGATGCCGGTTTCGGCGCGCAGTTCGTCGAGGCAGTCGCGGCTGTACTCGGACAGGCGCACCATGCGCTCCTTGTTCACCGCGTAGCTGGCGGCGTTGCAGTTGCGCAGCATCTGCCACATCCAGGCGTACTGGCTGGGGTCGCCGGTGAGCTTGATGGCCAGCGGCGCGTGCTTCTCCAGCAGCCACTTCATGGCCTTGAGCGGGATGCCCGGGGCGGCCCAGGGCGAGGCATAGCCGGGGGAAACCTGGCCGGCGTTGGCGAAGCTGGTTTCCAGGGCCGGGCCGGGCTGGCGGTCTACCACCACCACTTCGAAACCGGAACGGGCCAGATAGTAAGCACTGGCGGTGCCGATCACACCGCTGCCAAGAACCAGAACGCGCATCGCTGCCTCCCACGTCGCGTGGGGCACGCGACGTTTCTTATTTTGAACGTCAGTTGCGCGCAGTATAGGAATTCGACCGCAGAAATAATCACTATTTAACAGGCGTTAATTGAAGGAAATTCTTGGTGAAAACGCCTTTCACGGAGGCGCATCCACCAGATAATCAGCAAAAACACCTGAAAAATCCATAGCCATGCAAGTATGTCGGATCGCGGTTTTCAGCAACTAATTCGGTGCGCTTTGGCGAACGCGGGATTTACTCCCGCCAGGGCCGGGGCCGGCAGGAATAAGCGCTGCCGCGACGCCGGGTCGCAGGCGCCGCCCGACGGGCGGCGGCGCCAGGGAAATCCCCTTACTTGCGCACCCACTTGCCATTGAGCTGGATGTATTGCCCGGACGGGGTGCGGTCCATGGCCTTCTTGCCGGCCAGGGCTTCCACGTCGCCGAGCTTGGCGCCGCTCTGGCCGGCCACCTTCTGGTACTCGGCGCGGCGCGCGGCGTTGATCTGGGCGGCGATGTCCGCCGCTTGGCCGCTGTTGCTGACCACCCCGAGGTAGCCGTCGGGCTGCTCGCCGACCAGGCCCTGGGCCTTGGCCCCGCCCAGGGCCGACATGGCCTGCTCCAGGCTCATGGCCAGGACCGGCAGGCTGACGCAAAGGGCCAGCAGGGCGACGCCGAGTTTGCTGCGCAGTGTCATGTAGAAGCTCCTCAGAACAGACCGCTGTTCTCATTGATGATGCCATCCAGGGCCTTGTCGACCTTGATGTAGATCTCGTGCTCGATCTTCACGTTGAGGTTGATGTTGATCGGCTCCTTGGGCGCCGCCAGCTGTACCGTTGGCGTACAGCCCTGGCTGAGCCCGAGCAGGGCCAGGACGGCGATGAGTGCGCATGGGCGCATGCGGTGTTCTCCTTGCGATCAGGGCGCGGCGGGTGACTGGTTGCGCAGGCGTTCCTGCACGCGCTTGCGGATGGTGTCGCTGACCCGGTCGCTCAGCTGCAGGCTGGTCAGCAGGTCAGGAATGTTCTCCTCCAGGTTGACGTTGAGGTTCACCGGCCGCCCCTGCTCCAGCGCCGGGTTATGGCCGCTGATGGCCAGGGCCAGGAGCAGGCGGCCGCCTTCAGCATAATCCACGCGGCTGGCCAGGCGCTCGTAGCGGAAGTCGTCGAGCATGGTCGCCACCAGTTGCATGGCCGGGTTGCTCTGGCCGAGGGCGCGGATCTTCTCCGAGCGGAACTGCAGGGTGCCCGGCTGCCGCGCGGCGACCTGGCCGCCCTGGATGCGCAGCCCGCCCGGGCCGAGCAGCAGCGGCAGCTCGCCGTCGAGGATGCCGTTGCCGGCCAGGCCCTCGGCGGGATAGGCCTTGAGGATTTCCTCCAGCAGCACGCCTTGCAGATGCAGGCTCTGCGCGGGGTTTTCGCGGGCCAGTTGCAGCGTGCCGCCGTCCAGCCAGGCGCGGCCGCCGAACAGCTTCAGCTCGGCCTGGCGCCAGTCCAGGCGGCCGGCCAGCGGCTTGTCCAGGCTGGCGCTGTAGCCGCCCTGGAACTGCAGGGGCCCGAGCAGCACGCCGGGGTTGAGCTGTTCCACGCGCAGGCCGGGCAACTGCAGCGTCAGCTGCGAGCCGCGCAGTTGCAGCTTCGCCTCGCCGTCCAGGCCGTGGATCTCGCTGCGGTCGTAGACGCCTTCCAGGCCCCGGCCGTTCAACGTCAGGTCCAGCTGCTGGGCGCCCTGCCCCGGCGGCAGGCGCCACTGCGCGCGTGCCTGCAGGCGGCCGTTGTTCAGGCTAAGCAGCGCCGGCCAGTCGGCCAGGCTGGCCGCCAGCGGGTTGCCGCCGCGCAGGAAGAATTCCGGCAGTTGCGCCGTCAGCTCCAGGCTGCCATCGGCCTGGTGGCGCAGTTCGACGTCGGCGGCCAGGCCCCCGCTGTTCTGCAGCCGGCCCTTGAGCTGTTGCTGCGCCAGGCCAGCGCCGAGCTGGCCCTGGTAGCTCCAGGCGAGCGGCTTGAGGTGCGCCTGGCGCAGCTCGCCAGCCGACAGTTGCACCGCGCCGTCGAAGCCCAGGCTGAAGGGCTGGCCGGCGGCGTAGCCCAGCGCCAGGCTGGCCTTGTCCGTCGTCGCGCCGAGCTTGGCGGCCTTCAGCCCCTGGGGCCCGGTCAGGCTGCCCAGGCTCAGCTTGGCGCCCTTGCCCAGGCGCAGGCTGGCCGCGGCCTGGCCAATCTCGCCGTCCAGCGGCAGGTCGAGCGCCGCCTTGCCCAGGCGCAGGCCGGGCAGTTGCAGGTCCGGCACCTGGGCCTGCAGGCGGGCCTGGCTCAGGGCCAGGGACAAGGCTTCGCCCTCCACCAGCGCCAGCACGCCTTGCAGGCGCAGGTCGCTGGCGCCCTTGCCGCGCAGGTCCAGGCGTACCGCGCCGGGGGTACTGTCGTCGGGTTGCAGGCCCAGGCGCAGGCTGGCCGGGCGCAGGCCCACCGGCAGCGCCTGCAGCCAGTCGCCGTAGAGGTCGGCCAGGTAGAGGTCGCCGTCCAGCACCCGCGGCCGCCATTGCCCCGGCGCGGTCGCGGCCGCCTGCAGCTGCAGGTCGCCCTGCAAGGTGCCCAGGCCCGGCAGCGGCCAGGGCTGCGGCAATTGCATGGCCAGTTCCAGTTCGCCCTGGCTGTCGCGCAGTGCGGGCCAGTCCGGCCAGGGGCCATCGCCGCCCAGGGCGCTGTCCCAGCTCAGGCGCAGGCGCCCGGCCTCGGGCAGGGAAACCGGCAGGGTCGGCGTCGGCAACCAGGGCGCCAGCCAGGCGCGCACGGCGTCCAGCGGCGGCACTCCGGGGCTGGCCAGGCTGCCGCGCCAATGGCGCTCGGTCGGCGCCCAGTTGGCGTCGAGGTCGGCCAGGCGTTCGCCATCCAGATCGGCCTTCAGTGCCAGCCGCCAGGCGTCCTGTTCCGGGTGCAGGGTGCCGTCGACGGCCAGGCGCTGAGCGCCCTGCTGCAGTTCGGCGGCCAGGGATGCGGCATTGCCGGGCAACTGCTGCCAGTGCAGGCTGCCAACCAGGGCGCAGCGCTGCTGCCCGGCGCAAGGCAGTTCGAACTCGGCGCGCTGCAGGACGGCCCGCTGCGGCAGCAGGCCGAGCCACAGGCCCACCTGGTCGGGCGTCGGCCATTCCCCCGCCTCTTCCGTCGCCGCGGCAGCGGGCCAGGAACCCACATGCAACCGCTGCAGCTCCAGGCCACCCAGGCGCCAGCGTCCATCGATGCGCCGCGGCCAGCCCAGGCGCAGCTGATCGGCCTGGATTTCCAGGCGCGAAGCGGATTTTTCCCGCGTTACGGCCAGCCGTTGCAGCGTCAGACCGTCCAATGAAATGCCCGGCCCCTGCCAGTCCAGGCCGGTGATGCCCTGCTCCGCGAGCAGCCGCTGCCAGGCCTGCCCCGCCCAGACGGCGAGCAGCGCGATGAGCAGCGCCAGCAACAGCAGGATTCGGGTACGGGTCGAGCGCATGCCAGGCTCCGGCGGCGAAGTGGAAGGCCCGCGCATCCGGCGCGGACCTGGGAACAGGCTGGCGGCGTGCCCGCAGAAGATCAAGGGGCAGTGATATCCACTGGCTTAACGTCTATATTTGGCGACAATCACCAACCATAAGCACTACCCCCGAGCAGCCTCCATGAGAACCCAGCACCAAAGCCGCCGCGAACTGGACAAGATCGACCGCAACATCCTGCGCATCCTCCAGGAAGAAGGGCGCATTTCCTTCACCGAGCTGGGCGAGCGCGTCGGCCTCTCCACCACCCCCTGCACCGAGCGGGTGCGGCGCCTGGAGCGCGAAGGGATCATCATGGGCTACAACGCCCGGCTGAACCCGCAGTACCTCAAGGCCAGCCTGCTGGTGTTCGTCGAGATCAGCCTGGACTACAAGTCCGGCGACACCTTCGAGGACTTCCGCCGCGCCGTGCTCAAGCTGCCCCACGTGCTGGAATGCCACCTGGTGTCCGGCCACTTCGACTACCTGGTGAAGGCGCGCATCTCGGAGATGGCCTCCTACCGCAAGCTGCTCGGCGACATCCTGCTGAAGCTGCCCCACGTGCGCGAGTCGAAGAGCTACATCGTGATGGAAGAGGTCAAGGAGAGCCTGACCCTGCCGATTCCCGACTGATCGCAACAGCTTGTCGAGTTTTTACGGCTTCCCCCCTTGGCGTGGCGGGAAGCCGGCGTTTATCCTGCGTAAAATTTTAACAACACAATAATCAGGATATCGCACATGAACGCCCGCGTTCGCCTCCCGGTGCACACCGACCAGCACGCCCCTTCCTACTACGCCGCGACCCTCAACCGTCGCATCCAGTGCCCTCCCCTGGCCGGCGAGGAAGTGGCCGACGTGTGCATCATCGGCGGCGGCTTCTCCGGGCTGAACACCGCCATCGAGCTGGCCGAGCGCGGCTTCTCGGTGGTCCTGCTGGAGGCCCGCAAGATCGGCTGGGGCGCCAGCGGGCGCAACGGCGGCCAACTGATCCGCGGCGTCGGCCATGGCGTCGAGCAGTTCGAGCCGGTGGTCGGCAAGGACGGCGTGCGCCAGCTCAAGCTGATGGGCCTTGAGGCGGTGCAGATCGTGCGCCAGCGCGTGGAGAAGTACGGCATCGACTGCGACCTGACCTGGGGCTACTGCGACCTGGCCAACAAGGCCGCGGACCTCGAGGGCTTCCGTGAGGACTACGAAGAGCTCAAGAGCCTGGGCTACACCCACGAGCTGCGCCTGATCCCGCAGGAGGAAATGCGCAGCATCGTCGGTGCCGACTGCTACGTCGGCGGCATGGTGGACATGGGTTCCGGCCACCTGCACCCGCTCAACCTGGCCCTGGGCGAGGCGGCCGCCGCGCAGTCCCTGGGCGTGCGCCTGTTCGAGGACTCGCAGGTCACCCACATCGACTACGGAGCCGAAGTGCGGGTGAGCACCGCCAAGGGCAGCGTGCGCGCCAAGACCCTGGTGATCGGCTGCAACGCCTACCAGAACGGCCTGAACAACTACCTCGACGGCAAGGTGCTGCCCGCCGGCAGCTACGTCATCGCCACCGAACCGTTGCCGGCGGACCTCGCCCACGAGCTGCTGCCGCAGAACATGGCGGTGTGCGACCAGCGCGTGGCCCTGGACTACTACCGCCTTTCCGCCGACAACCGCCTGCTGTTCGGCGGCGCCTGCCACTATTCCGGGCGCGACCCGGCGGACATCGCCGCCTACATGCAGCCGAAGATGCTCAAGGTGTTCCCGCACCTGGCCGACGTGCGCATCGACTACCAGTGGGGCGGCATGATCGGCATCGGCGCCAACCGCCTGCCGCAGATCGGCCGCCTGCCCGGCCAGCCCAACGTGTACTTCGCCCAGGCCTATTCCGGCCACGGGGTGAATGCCACCCACCTGGCCGGCAAGCTGCTCGCCGAGGCCATCGCCGGGCAGCAGGGCGGCGGTTTCGAGCTGTTCGCCAAGGTCCCGCACATCACCTTCCCCGGCGGCAAGCTGCTGCGTTCGCCGCTACTGGCGCTGGGCATGGCCTGGTATCGCTTCAAGGAGGCGCTGAGCGGCTAGAATCTCCGGCAGTTCCGCTGCGGCGGACGGCCTGGAGACTCCCGCTTGCTACAACGCTTCCTGTTGCTGGCGCTGCTGCTGCTCGGCGGCTGCGCCAGCGTTCCCCTGCCCACGCCCTCGCACGCCCTGTCGCCGGGCGGCACGGCCCTCGGCGACGCCGTGCAGCAACGCGCGGCGGCGCACCCCGGCGCCTCCGGCTTCCGCCTGCTGGCCTCCAGCAGCGACGCCTTCCTCGCCCGCGCCGAGCTGATCCGCGCCGCCCAGCGCAGCCTGGACATCCAGTACTACATCGTCCACGACGGCCTCACCACCCGCGCGCTCATCCACGAGCTGCTCAAGGCCGCCGACCGCGGCGTGCGCGTGCGCGTGCTGATCGACGACACCAGCAGCGACGGCTGGGATTACGAGATCGGCGTGCTGGCCGCCCACCCGAACATCCAGGTGCGCCTGTTCAACCCGCTGCACCTGGGCCGCAGCACCGGCATCACGCGCAACCTCGGGCGCCTGTTCAACCTCGCCGAGCAGCACCGGCGCATGCACAACAAGCTGTGGCTGGCCGACAACAGCGTGGCCATCGTCGGCGGGCGCAACCTGGGCGACGAGTACTTCGGCGCCAAGGCGGAGATGAACTTCAGCGACCTCGACCTGCTCGGCGTCGGTCCGGTGGCCACGGAACTGGGGCAGAGCTTCGACCAGTACTGGAACAGCGCCATCAGCCGCCCCATCGAGGACTACCTGTGGGGCCGGCCAGAGCGCGCCGACCTCGAACGCGCCCGGCGGCGCCTGGACAGCTACCTGGAAAAGAGCCGGGTGCGCCACTCCGCCTACCTGCAGCGCCTGCACCTGCGCGAGGCCTCATCGAACCTGGACACCTGGCTCGACGACCTGGTCTGGGCCCCGGGCCGCGCCATCTGGGACGACCCGCTGAAGGTCCTGGACCGCGGCCAGAGCCGCCCGCTGCAGCAGCTGAGCACTCAGCTCGAACCGCTGTTCCGCCAGGTGTCGAAGGAACTGATCCTGGTCTCGGCCTACTTCGTGCCCACCGACAGCGGCGTCACCTACCTCACCGGCCGCGCCGACAACGGCGTCAGCGTGCGCCTGCTGACCAATTCCCTGGAGGCCACCGACGTGCCCGCCGTGCACGCCGGCTACGCGCCCTACCGCATGGCCCTGCTGGAGCACGGCGTGCAGCTCCACGAACTGCGCGCCCAGCCGGACCAGCGCCTGGCCGGCGCGCCCTGGACGGTGCGCGGTTCCAGCAGCGCCAGCTTGCACAGCAAAGCCATCGTCTTCGACCGGCGCCAGGTGTTCATCGGCTCCTTCAACTTCGACCCGCGCTCGATCATCTGGAACACCGAGGTCGGCGTCATCGTCGACAGCCCGGAGCTGGCGGAGCAGACGCGCAAGCTGGCGCTGGCCGGGATGTCGCCCAGTGTCAGCTATCAGGTGCGCATCGACCGCAGCGGCAGCCGACCGAGGCTGACCTGGGTCGACGAGCGCGGCGGCCATCCGCACGTGCTGCACCACGAGCCGGGCAGCCTGTGGCGCCGCTTCAACGCCTGGATTGCCGGGGCCATCGGGCTGGAAAGAATGCTGTAGCAGCGCGCCCTGCGAGCGAAATCTCGGGCAGGGTCCGCTGCCCAGCTTTTCGTAGGAGCGAGCTTGCTCGCGAACCTTTATTCTGCGCGCCGGTCCTCCCCCCCCGTCATTCCCGCGAACGCGGGAACCCAGTTGCCTCAGCTTGGGTGTTTCTGCGCCGCACCGAGTCTGCCCGACCGTCTTGTTTCGCCCCCTCGGGCGAGTCCCTTTTGTCAAACGCCACAAAAGGAACCAAAAAGGCTTGCCCCAACATACGGGCCCGATAAAGCCGGGCTACCCTCACGAACTCCCCCGCCACGGAGGCCCGCCCCGAGGGTACGTCCCTGTAGCCCACGAGGCTCTCGCGACATCCATGTCGCATGACCTCCTGAGCGCGGGTTTCGCTCGGCCTTCTGAAGGGGCGTTTCGGTGCGCTCGGATGTTTCCCTGGAAATCCTGCTTTTCGTAGGAGCGAGCTTGCTCGCGAACCCTGGGTTCCCGCGTTCGCGGGAATGACGAGGTGGGGTTAGGCGTTTCAGGATGACTCAGGATTCTCCCTTCGCTCAGGACAGCCCCCTCTCCCTTCAGGGCGGGGCGCGCAGCCGAGGGTTGGGGAGAGGGCGCTCTTAAACCCAGCACCTAAAGCTCCATTCGCGAGCAAGAACCAGGCATCCCCCCGCTCCTCCGAAGAGCAATGAGCCCTGAACCTAACGCCCGCTAGCCTCCGGCAGTTCATCACCCTGCAACTCCGCCGGCGGCAAGCCCTTGCGCCATACCAGCACGACGAAACCAAAGGCACCCAAGGCCATCATCAGCGGCAGCGCATGGCCGCTCACCCACTGGCTCACCGCGCCGGTGGTCAGCGGCCCGATCAGGCAGCCGATGCCCCACAGCTGGGCGATGTGCGCGTTGGCGCGGACCAGCGCATCGTCGCGGTAGCGCTCGCCGATGAGGATCAGCGACAGGGTGAACAACCCGCCGGCGCTCGCGCCGAACAGCACCAGCACCGGCCAGATCGCCGGCCCGTGCAGCAGCAGCGGGATGCCCAGGCTGCTCAGCAGCAGGACGATGCCGCAGCCCTTGAACAGCGTCTGCCGCGACACCCGGTCGGCCAGCCAGCCGATGGGAAGCTGCAGCAGCGCGTCGCCCACCACCACCACCGTGACCATGGTCAGCGCCACCGCCTGGGTGAAGCCCTGGCGCACGCCGTAGACCGGCAGCAGGGTGAGGATCATCGCCTCGAAACCGGCGAACAGCACCACCGCCCAGGCGATGGCCGGCAGCTTGGCGCAGAAGGCGAACAGGCCGCGCCCCGAGGCGCTGTGCGGGTCCACCCTGGGCGCGCCACCGCGACCGACGAGCAGCAGCGAACCGCACACCAGCAGGCCGACGCCCAGCCAGAAGCCGCGGTCGTCGGCGGTGCCGATGAAGGTCAGCAGCACCGGGCCGGACAGCTGGCTCAGCGCATAGCCGGTGCCGTACAGGGCCACCAGGCGGCCGCGCCATTTCTCCACGGCCAGTTGGTTGATCCAGCTTTCGCCGAGGATGAACACCACGGTCAGTTGCACGCCGATCAGCAGGCGCAGCACCAGCCACACCGGGTAGTTCTGCAGCAGCGCCAGCAGGCCGACGGAAAAGGCTCCGCTGAGCAGGCACCAGCGCATCAGCCGAGGCGTGCCGAGGCGGGCGGCCAGGCGCCCGGAGATCAGCGCGCCGAGCAGCACGCCGGCGGCCGGTGTGGCAGCCATCACGCCGATGGCGAAGCTGCCGTAGCCCCAGCCTTCCAGGCGCAAGGACACCAGCGGCATGGTCAGGCCGAGGGCCAGGCCGATGCTGATGACCGACAGGCAGACAGCAGAATAGGCACCCCAACGCATTGTCGTTCTCCCGTTCCATCCGGAGCGCACTCCGGGCCAGAGGCCGAGCCCGGCGCGCAATGCAAAGCGGCCGGGCTCCCCAAGGGAAACCCGGCCGCGGGTATGGCTCTTTGTCAGAGCCGGCCCCGGCGAGGGGGCCGACCTTGTAAGCCTTTTGACTCTGGACTTCGCCACGGAGGGCGCGAGCTAGAGCCAGGCAAGGCGTGATCGGATTCGGACGCGCAGTTTACTCCAGTAAATGAGCAGGCCGAATCCGATCACAACGCAGCATGGCCGACGCGCAGCCCCTCCGAACGTTACTACAGCTTGATCCAGGTAGCCTTCAGTTCAGTGTACTTGTCGAAGGCGTGCAGCGACTTGTCACGGCCGTTGCCCGACTGCTTGAAGCCACCGAACGGAGCGGTCATGTCGCCGCCGTCGTACTGGTTGATCCACACGCTGCCGGCGCGCAGGGCCCTGCCGATCAGGTGGGCCTTGGACAGGTTGCTGGTCCAGACCGCGGCGGCCAGGCCGTACGGGGTGTCGTTGGCGATGCGCACGGCTTCCTCGGCGTTCTCGAACTCGATCACCGACAGCACCGGCCCGAAGATTTCCTCGCGGGCGATGCGCATGGCGTTGGTCACACCGTCGAAGATGGTCGGCTCGACGTAGGTGCCGCCGGTCTCTTCCAGGGTGCGCTTGCCGCCGGCCACCAGCTTGGCGCCGTCGTCGTGGCCGGCCTGGATGTAGCTCAGCACGTTGTTCATCTGGGTGGTGTCGACCAGCGCGCCGACGTTGGTTTCCGGGTCCAGCGGGTTGCCCGGCTTCCAGGCCTTCAGCGCTTCGACCACCAGCGGCAGGAACTCGGCCTTGATGGATTTCTCCACCAGCAGGCGGGAACCGGCGGTGCACACTTCGCCCTGGTTGAAGGCGATGGCGCTGGCGGCGGACTCGGCGGCGGCCTTCAGGTCAGGCGCGTCGGCGAAGACGATGTTCGGGCTCTTGCCGCCGGCTTCCAGCCATACGCGCTTCATATTCGACTCGCCGGCGTAGACCATCAGTTGCTTGGCGATCTTGGTCGAGCCGGTGAACACCAGGGTGTCGACGTCCATGTGCAGGGCCAGGGCCTTGCCCACGGTGTGGCCGAAGCCCGGCAGGATGTTCAGCACGCCTTTCGGGATGCCGGCCTCGACGGCCAGCTGGGCGACGCGGATGGCGGTCAGCGGCGACTTCTCGGACGGCTTGAGGATCACCGAGTTGCCGGTGGCCAGGGCCGGGCCGAGCTTCCAGCAGGACATCAGCAGGGGGAAGTTCCACGGCACGATGGCGGCGACCACGCCCACGGCTTCGCGGGTGACCAGGCCCAACTGGTCATGCGGGGTGGCGGCGACTTCGTCGTAGACCTTGTCGATGGCTTCGGCATTCCAGCGGATGCTGTTGGCGGCGCTGGCGACGTCGATGTTCAGCGCATCGCTGATCGGCTTGCCCATGTCCAGGGTTTCCAGCAGGGCCAGCTCTTCGGCGTGCTGCATCATCAGCTCGGCGAAGCGGATCATGACCTTCTTGCGCTTGGCCGGCGCCTGGCGCGACCACACGCCGGACTCGAAGGCGGCACGGGCAACCTGCACGGCGCGCTCGGCGTCGGCGGCGTCGCAGCTGGCGACCTTGGCCAGGAAGCGGCCATCCACCGGGCTGATGCAGTCGAAGGTGGCGCCATCGGCGGCATCGACGTACTGGCCGTCGACGAAGGCGCGGCCTTCGATCTTCAGGTTCTGGGCGCGAGCTTCCCAGTCGGCGCGAGTGAGGGTACTCATGACAACTTGTCCTCTTATTGAATTACTTATCGAAGTCCCGGCGCCCCGGGGATGGGCGCGCTGTCAGAAATTCTGCAAGGCGGCGCGAGGGCCACGCTGTCCGCCACCCTAAACCGGGATGGGCGAATTTTCAATATTTTTGACACTTTGGCGCCAAAACGCCTTGTCACGTTCGTTTTATTAAACATAGACTCGATTGATTACGCCTCCGTCCGGGCCCGCCCGCAGTGGCGGAGCACTCGTACAACCCACAATAAAACGAGAGTCAGCATGAACATCGAGCAGATCGTCGACTTCGCCCAGGCCGGCACCACCGCCGAGCACTACCGCCCGGCGCCGGAGAAGGTCCTCAAGGGCGATCCCGAGCAAAGCGTGCGCAACCACTACGCCAGCCCCTGTGGCCAGTTCAACGTCGGCATCTGGGAAGGCGCGGTCGGCCACTGGACCGTCAGCTACACCGAGCACGAATACTGCGAGATCCTCCAGGGCGTGTCGGTGATCCGCGATGCCGACGGCGGCGCCAAGACCGTGCGCACCGGCGATCGCTTCGTTATCCCGGCCGGCTTCAAGGGCACCTGGGAGGTGTTGGAGCCTTGCCGCAAGGTTTATGTGATCTTCGAGCAGAAGGCTTGATAGCTGTTTGACGAAAAAACGCCGCTTTTCCGGTGAGGGGAAGCGGCGTTTTTGTTTCTGCGTGGTGCCCGCATTTCGTAGGAGCGAGCTTGCTCGCGAACAGTGGTTACCGGTGACGTGGGTGTTGGGCTCAAGAGTGCCCTCTCCCCAACCCTCGGCTGCGCGCCCCGCCCTGAAGGGAGAGGGGGCTGTTCGGAGTGGGTGGGGAGTTTGGAGTCAGCCTGGAACACCTAATCCCACATCGTCATTCCCGCGAACGCGGGAACCCAGTGACTGCGGGGTTCGCGAGCAAGCTCGCTCCTACGAAAAGCAAAAGCAGCTCTGCTCTGGCTTTTGCTCTTGGACTTCCAGAGAAACCTCCGCGCACTCCGAAACGCCCCTTCAGAAGGCCGAGCGAAACCCCCGCTCAGGAGGTCATGCGACATGGATGTCGCGAGAGCCCCGCGGGCTACAGGGACGTACCCTCGGGGCGGGCCTCCGTGGCGGGGGAATTCGCGAGGGTAGCCCGACTCTGTCGGGCCCGTATGCGGGGCAAGCCTTTTTGGTTCCTTTTGTGGCGTTTGACAAAAGGGACTCGCCCGAGGGGGCGAAACGAGAAATCTCCGCAGACTCGGAGCGGCGCGCTACACCAAGCAAGAAGGCAGCTGGGTTCCCGCGTTCGCGGGAATGACGAGGGTGGGAGGATGGCGCCTGACCGACACGTCGCTCAGGACAGCCCCCTCTCCCTTCAGGGCGGGGCGCGCAGCCGAGGGTTGGGGAGAGGGCGCTCTTAACCCCAGCACCTACGCCACCCGCAAACTCCGTTCGCGAGCAAGCTCGCTCCTACAAAAGCCCCCGCCATCCAGACATGAAAAAACCCGCCAATTGGCGGGTTTCTTCGCAAGGGCCGGATCAATTACTTGATCTTGGCTTCCTTGTAGATCACGTGCTTGCGAACGACCGGATCGAACTTCTTGATCTCGATCTTCTCAGGCTTGGTGCGCTTGTTCTTGTCGGTGGTGTAGAAGTGGCCGGTACCGGCGCTGGACACCAGACGGATCAGTTCACGCATGATTGCAGCTCCTTAGAATTTTTCGCCGCGGGCGCGCAGGTCGTTCAGGACGGCCTCGATGCCACGCTTGTCGATGATACGCATGCCCTTGGCGGAAACGCGCAGGCGTACGAAGCGCTTCTCGGACTCAACCCAGAAACGGTGGTGCTGCAGGTTCGGCAGGAAACGGCGGCGGGTTTTGTTGTGTGCGTGGGAAATGTTGTTCCCGGTAACCGGACCCTTACCGGTCACTTGGCAAACTCTCGACATGGCTCAGCCCTCTATAAACCACATGCCAAACCCGGCATGGGTTGGCTGCTTGAACTCGTTGATACTCGGTTTCCACCCGGGTCTTACCTGTCCGACCGCCACCCGATTACGGGTCGACGGGGCAGGGCCCCAGAAAAGAGCGCAGCTTTATATCAGAAAGCCGCTTAGTGTCGCAAGGGAGCAAGCGGCTTATCCACATGCCGGCGCAGCGCGGCCGCGGCCCGGCGCCCTTGCCGTTCGTCGCCTTTCACCGTTGTCCCCGGCGGCGGCTTGGTCTAGGGTAGCCGGTTCAAGGCCGACAACGGCCTTGCATGACTGCGCCCAGCCCACGGGACGGGCATTTTCCCACCATTTCCGGAGTCCGTCATGCGTCTGCTTCCCCTCGCCCTGCTGCTCGCCCCCGCCCTGGCCGGCGCCAGCACCCTCAGTGTCTGCACCGAGGCCAGCCCCGACGGCTTCGACGTCGTGCAGTTCAATGCCCTGACCACCACCAACGCCTCGGCCGACGTGCTGATGAACCGTCTGGTGGAGTTCGATGCGGCGCAGGGCAAGGTGGTGCCGAGCCTGGCCGAGAGCTGGACGGTCTCCGCCGACGGCCTGACCTACGACTTCAAGCTGCGCGGCGGAGTGAAGTTCCACCACACCGACTACTTCAGTCCCAGCCGCGAACTGGGCGCCGACGACGTGCTGTTCAGCTTCCGGCGCATGCTCGACCCCGCCGCCCCCTGGCACAAAGTGGCGCAGAGCGGCTTCCCCCACGCCCAGTCGCTGCAGCTGCCGGCCCTGATAAAAGGCCTGGAGAAGGTCGACGAACACCAGGTGCGCTTCACCCTGAGCCACCCCGACG
Source organism: Pseudomonas citronellolis (assembly GCF_900112375.1). Lineage (GTDB taxonomy): Bacteria > Pseudomonadota > Gammaproteobacteria > Pseudomonadales > Pseudomonadaceae > Pseudomonas > Pseudomonas citronellolis. The sequence continues at coordinate 68,708 of NZ_FOLS01000026.1, forward strand.
CCACCTTCCTGCCCATGCTCAGCATGGGCTTCGCCTCCATCTATTCCGCCGAGTACGCCGACCAGCTGATGAAGGCCGGCACCCCGGAGAAGCTCAACGCCCAGCCCATCGGCAGCGGCCCCTTCGTCTTCAAGCGCTTCCAGAAGGACGCGCAGATCCGCTACACCGCCAACCCGGACTACTTCGCCGGCAAGCCAGCGGTGGACAACCTGCTGTTCGCCATCACCCCCGACGCCAACGTGCGACTGCAGCGCCTGAAGCGCGGCGAATGCCAGATCGCCCTGTCGCCCAAGCCGCTGGACGTCGAGGCCGCGGCCAAGGACCCGGCCCTGCGCATCGAGCAGACGCCGGCGTTCATGACCGCCTTCGTCGCCCTGAACAGCCAGCACCCGCCGCTGGACAAGCCCGAGGTGCGCCAGGCGATCAACCTCGCCTTCGACCGCCAGACCTACCTGAAGTCGGTGTTCGAGGGCAGCGCCACTGCCGCCGAGGGTGTCTACCCGCCGAACACCTGGAGCTACGCCAAGGACATCCCCGGCTATCCCCACGACCCGGCCCAGGCCAAGGCACTGCTGGAAAAGGCCGGCCTGAAGGACGGCTTCAAGACCACCATCTGGACGCGCCCCAGCGGCAGCCTGCTCAACCCCAACCCGAGCCTGGGCGCGCAGCTGCTACAGGCCGACCTGGCCAAGGTCGGCATCCAGGCCGAGATCCTCGTGATCGAGTGGGGCGAACTGATCCGCCGCGCCAAGGCCGGCGAGCACGACCTGCTGTTCATGGGCTGGGCCGGCGACAACGGCGACCCGGACAACTTCCTCACCCCGCAGTTCTCCTGCGCCAGCGTGAAGTCCGGGCTGAACTTCGCGCGCTTCTGCGACCCGAAGCTGGACGGCCTTATCAGCCAGGGCAAGGCGCTGAGCGCACAGGACAAGCGCAGCGCGCTCTACCACGACGCCCAGCAGCTGATCCACGACCAGGCCCTGTGGCTGCCGCTGGCGCACCCCACGGCCTCGGTGCTGCTGCGCAAGGAGGTCAAGGGCTACGCCGTGAACCCGTTCGGCCGCCAGGACTTCTCCAAGGTCAGCCTCTGAAGCGCCGTTCAACGTGGGGCCGGCGCGATACCGGCCCCACGGCGAGCCTCACACCCAGCCCATCTCCGCCATCGACAGCGGCTCGCCGTCGCCGACGATGAAGTGGTCGAGCACGCGTACGTCCACCAGCGCCAGGGCATCCTTCAGGCGCTGCGTCAGCCTGCGGTCGGCCTGGCTCGGCTCGGTGATGCCCGAGGGATGGTTGTGACTGAGGATCAGCGCCGCGGCGTTGTGCGCCAGGGCGCGTTTGACCACCTGGCGCGGGTAGACGCTGGCGCTGTCGATGGAGCCGTGGAACAGCACCTCGAAGGCCAGGACGCGGTGGCGACCGTCGAGGAACAGGCAGGCGAACACCTCGTGGGCCTCGTGGCGCAGCCGCGCCTTGAGGAAGTCGCGCACCGCCTGCGGGCTCTCCAGGGCGGAATCGCGGCGCAGTTGCTCGGCCAGGTGGCGGCGGGCCATCTCCAGCACCGCCTGCAACTGGGCGTACTTGGCGCGGCCCAGGCCCAGGTGGCTGCTGAAGCTGGCCTGGTCCGCCTCCAGCAGCGCGCGCAGACTGCCGAACTCGTGGAGCAGGCGCCGCGCCAGTTCCACCGCGCTGCAACCGGCCACGCCGGTGCGCAGGAAGATGGCCAGCAGCTCGGCGTCGCTGAGGCTGGCCGCGCCGCGTTCGAGGAGTTTTTCCCGCGGGCGTTCCGCCGCGGGCCAGTGACGAATGCTCATGCAACCTCCCTGTCGAGCCGCCCGCTGTGCCGGGGCGGGCGCTGTGCTATCTTAGCCCGTCCCTTTCGCGCGACCGGAGGCCTGGGGAGGCGTCTCCGGCCCTGACGCGCGTCATCCAATTCCGAAGATAAGGCGGGCCTATGCAGCGGCTCTATCGAAAACGCATCGTCCTCGGCGTGGGCGGCGGTATTGCGGCCTACAAGAGCGCCGAACTGGTCCGCCGCCTGCGCGACCAGGGCGCGGAAGTCCGCGTGGTGATGACCCAGGGCGGCCGTGAGTTCATCACCCCGCTGACGCTCCAGGCGCTGTCCGGCCACCCGGTGCACCTGGACCTGCTCGACCCCGCCGCCGAAGCGGCCATGGGCCACATCGAGCTGGCCCGCTGGGCCGACCTGGTGCTGATCGCCCCGGCCACCGCGGACGTCATGGCGCGCCTGGCCCAGGGCGTGGCCAACGACCTGCTGACCACCCTGGTGCTGGCCACCGACGCCCAGGTCGCCCTGGCCCCGGCGATGAACCAGGCCATGTGGCGCGACCCGGCCACCCAGGCCAATGCCGAACTGCTGCGCGGCCGCGGCCTGCGCTTCTTCGGCCCGGCCGCCGGCAGCCAGGCCTGCGGCGACGTCGGCCCCGGGCGCATGCTCGAGGCCGAGGAGCTGGCCCAGTGCGCCGCCGACTGCTTCCAGTTCCTGTCGCTGACCGGCCAGCACGTGCTGATCACCGCCGGCCCGACCCAGGAAAACATCGACCCGGTGCGCTACATCACCAACCACAGCTCCGGGAAGATGGGCTTCGCCCTGGCCGAGGCCGCCGCCGAAGCCGGCGCGCGGGTGACCCTGGTGACCGGCCCGGTGCACCTGCCGACGCCCGACCGGGTGAGCCGCGTCGACGTGGTCAGCGCCCGCGACATGCTCGCCGCCTGCGAAGCGGCGATGCCGGCCGACCTGCTGATCGCCGCCGCCGCGGTGGCCGACTACCGCCCCGAGCTGGTCGCCACGCAGAAACTGAAGAAGGACCCGACCACGGGCGACGGCCTGCTGCTGCAGCTGGTGCGCAATCCGGATATCCTCGCCACCCTCGCCCAGCGCGCCGACCGGCCGTTCAGCGTGGGCTTCGCCGCGGAGACCGAGAACCTGCTGGAGTACGCCTCGCGCAAGCTCAAGGACAAGAACCTCGACCTGATCGTGGCCAACGACGTGGCCAATCCCTCGATCGGTTTCAACAGCGAAGAGAACGCGATCACCGTGATCGACCGCGAATTGCACGAAACTGCCTTCGCCCAGACCAGCAAGGGCAAGATCGCCCGCCAGCTGATCGCCTTCATCGCCGACCGCCTCAACCAGCACTGAGAACCCGATGCATTCCCTGCAAGCCAAGATCCTCGACCCGCGCCTGGGCGCCGAATTCCCCCTGCCGCAGTACGCCACCCCCGGCTCCGCCGGCCTGGACCTGCGCGCCATGCTCAAGCAGGACACCGTCCTCGAACCCGGCCAGACGCTGCTGATCCCCACCGGCCTGTCCATCTACATCGCCGACCCGGGCCTGGCCGCGCTGGTGCTGCCGCGCTCCGGCCTGGGCCACAAGCACGGCGTGGTGCTGGGCAACCTGGTCGGGCTGATCGACTCGGACTACCAGGGCGAGCTGATGGTCTCCTGCTGGAACCGCGGCAACACCCCCTTCACCATCGCCATCGGCGAGCGCATCGCCCAACTGGTGCTGGTGCCGGTGGTGCAGGCGCATTTCGAGCTGGTCGACAGCTTCGACGAAAGCCAGCGTGGCGCCGGCGGTTTCGGGCACTCGGGCAGCCACTGACACAATCCTCCAGGACGATTCGCCGAGGAGATGTTGCATGAAACTTTTCCAACGCACTGCCAAGGGAACGGCCGACCTGCCGGAAGTCGCCCCGCCGCCGAAGGCTTCGGCGGGCCCGGCGTCCCGGCCGGAACTCAAGTCGCTGCTGCCGGCCCTCGGCGTTGCGACCCTCGGCGTGGCCGCCGCCGGCGTCCTGCTGTGGCTGACGCTGTTCGGCAGCGCCGAGCAGATGCACCGCCAGCAGCTGGCCAGCGCCTGGGGCGAAAGCCAGTCCGGCGTCCTGCGCCAGGCCCTGCTCCAGCTCGCCGCCGACACCCGTAGCGCCGCCGCCAACCCCGCGCTGCTGCCGGCGCTGGCCGACGCCAACAACGCCCGCGCCCTGGAGGCCACCCTCGCCCACTGGCACCAGGACGGCCTGGTGGACGTCCACCTCAACGCCAGCGGCCAGGCCAGCCAGGACAACCAGCGCCCCGGCCCGCTGAACTACGCCGCCCTGGACATGCTGCGCCGCGCCGAGAGCGGGCAGAACGTCGCCCCCGAGGCCTACCGCGTCGGCCAGCGCTGGCTGCTCTACAGCGCCACCGCGCTGCGCGGCCCGGACAACGCCATCCAGGGCAGCCTGATGCTGGTCTTCGACCTGCAGCGCCTGCTCAAGGCCCTGCCGGACATGCCCGCCGACACCGGCCAGCTGCAGCTGGCCCAGCAGTTCGGCAGCTCGCCGGCGCAGGTCCTGCTGCAACGCGGCGAGGCCGGCAACGCCGCGCCGCTGAACCTGGCCAGCGGCAACCCGAACTGGAAACTCAGCTTCACCCCCGGCCCGGCCCTGACCGCCGCGCTGTATCCGCCGGCGCTGCTGGGCTGCGCCGCACTGCTGGCGCTGGCCGGCGCGCTGCTCGGCGTGTACCTCGCGCAGAGCGCCCTGCAACGGCGCCTGCGCCAGGACGCCCAGGCCATCGGTCAGTACTTGCAGGAACTCGGTGGCCAGCGCACTGCCAAAGCACCTGAAGTCGGCCTCGCCGCACTGCAACCGCTGGCCCAGGCGCTGGCGCGGCAGCCCAGGCGAAAGGCCGAGCCCCCGGCCCCCGCCAGCCCCGCACCGGCCCCCGAGCCCCGCCCAGTGGCGGCGAAGATCGACAAGCCGGCCAGCGCCGAGACGCAGCTGGTCGACCCACTGTTCCAGAACACCGACATTCTGGACATCGACATTCTTGATGAAGACCAGGACCTCCTGGGATTGGAGCAAACCCCCGCCATGAGCACGCCCAAAGCCCCGCAACTGCCCGCCAGCATCTTCCGCGCCTACGATATCCGCGGCGTGGTCGGCGACACCCTGACCGCCGAGACCGCCTACTGGGTGGGCCGCGCCATCGGTTCCGAGAGCCTGGCCCGCGGCGAGCCCTGCGTCAGCGTCGGCCGCGACGGCCGCCTGTCGGGCCCGGAGCTGGTCCAGCAACTGATCCAGGGCCTGCTCGACTGCGGCTGCCAGGTCACCGACATCGGCATGGTGCCGACCCCGGTGCTGTACTACGCGGCCAACGTCCTGGAAGGCAAGTCGGGCGTGATGCTCACCGGCAGCCACAACCCGCCGAACTACAACGGCTTCAAGATCGTCGTCGCTGGCGAGACCCTGGCCAACGAGCAGATCCAGGCCCTGCGCGAGCGCATCGAGAACAACGACCTCGCCAGCGGCGTGGGCAACGTGCAGCAGGTGGACATCCTGCCGCGCTACTTCCAGCAGATCCGCGACGACATCGCCCTGGCCAAGCCGCTGAAAGTGGTGGTGGACTGCGGCAACGGCGTCGCCGGCGTGATCGCCCCGCAACTGATCGAGGCCCTGGGCTGCACCGTCATCCCGCTGTACTGCGACGTCGACGGTACCTTCCCCAACCACCACCCGGACCCGGGCAAGCCGGAGAACCTCGAAGACCTGATCGCCAAGGTCAGGGAAACCGGCGCCGACCTCGGCCTGGCCTTCGACGGCGACGGCGACCGCGTGGGCGTGGTGACCAACGAAGGCACCATCATCTACCCCGACCGCCTGCTGATGCTGTTCGCCAAGGACGTGGTCTCGCGCAATCCCGGCGCCGACATCATCTTCGACGTCAAGTGCACCCGCCGCCTGATCTCCCTCATCAGCGGCTACGGCGGCCGCCCGGTGATGTGGAAGACCGGCCACTCGCTGATCAAGAAGAAGATGAAGGAAACCGGCGCGCTGCTGGCCGGCGAGATGAGCGGCCACATCTTCTTCAAGGAGCGCTGGTTCGGCTTCGACGACGGCATCTACAGCGCCGCCCGCCTGCTGGAGATCATCAGCCTCGACAAACGCGACAGCGAGCATGTGTTCTCGGCCTTCCCGCTGGACGTCTCAACACCGGAAATCAACATCACCGTCACCGACGAGAGCAAGTTCGCCCTGATCGAAGCGCTGCAGCGCGACGGCCAGTGGGGCGAGGCCAACCTCACCACCCTCGACGGCGTGCGTGTCGATTATCCCAAGGGCTGGGGCCTGGTACGCGCCTCCAACACCACGCCGGTGCTGGTGCTGCGCTTCGAGGCGGATTCCGAAGCCGAACTGGAACGCATCAAGGACGTGTTCCGCAACCAGCTCAAGGCGGTCGACCCCGCCCTGACCATCCCCTTCTGACCTGACCATGCCGGAGTCCAGCACCATGTCCCAGAGCCGCGATGACGCAGCCCAGGTAGCCCGCGTCCTTGCCGAAGCGCTTCCCTACATCCGCCGTTTCGTCGGCAAGACGCTGGTCATCAAGTACGGCGGCAACGCCATGGAGACCGACGAGCTGAAGAACAGCTTCGCCCGCGACGTGGTGCTGATGAAGGCGGTCGGCATCAACCCGGTGGTGGTGCACGGCGGCGGCCCGCAGATCGGCGACCTGCTCAACCGCCTGTCCATCGAGAGCCACTTCATCGACGGCATGCGCGTCACCGACGCGCAGACCATGGACGTGGTGGAGATGGTCCTCGGCGGCCAGGTGAACAAGGACATCGTCAACCTGATCAACCGCCACGGCGGCAGCGCCATCGGCCTGACCGGCAAGGACGCCGAGCTGATCCGCGCGAAGAAGCTCACCGTCACCCGCCAGACGCCGGAGATGACCAAGCCGGAAATCATCGACATCGGCCACGTCGGCGAAGTCACCGGGGTCAACACCGAGCTGCTGAACATGCTGGTCAGGGGCGACTTCATCCCGGTGATCGCGCCCATCGGCGTGGGCGCCAACGGCGAGTCGTACAACATCAACGCAGACCTGGTCGCGGGCAAGGTGGCCGAGGCGCTGAAGGCCGAGAAGCTGATGCTGCTGACCAACATCGCCGGCCTGATGGACAAGCAGGGCCAGGTGCTCACCGGCCTGACCACCGAGCAGGTCGACAGCCTGATCGCCGACGGCACCATCTACGGCGGCATGCTGCCGAAGATCCGCTGCGCCCTGGAAGCGGTGCAGGGCGGCGTGACCAGCGCGCACATCATCGATGGCCGCGTGCCCAACGCCGTGCTGCTGGAAATCTTCACCGACAGCGGCGTCGGCACCCTGATCAGCAACCGCAAGCCGCGCCACTGAGCACTACCCGCCACGGCGCCCGCCGTGGCGGTTCCCCTCTGCCTCCCGGAGGCCGCAATGCCTTCAGCCTTTCCCGAACGCCATGAATTCCGCTTCTTCCACGGCCTGCGCGTGCGCTGGTCGGAAGTCGACCCGCAGGGCATCGTCTTCAACGGCAACTACCTGACCTACGCGGACGTCGCCACCACCGAGTACTACCGCAACCTGGAGATCCGCTACCCGGCCGACCTGCTGCGCGGCGGCGGCGACCTGTTCGCGGTGAAGAGCAGCCTGGAGTACTTCGCCCCGGCGCGCTACGACGACTGGCTGGACATGGGCGTGCGCGTCGCCCGCCTTGGGCGCAGCAGCCTGACCTTCCAGGTGGCGATCTGGTGCGAGGAGCAGCCGCTGACCCTCGGCGAGCTGATCTACGCCTACGCCAACGACCAGCGACAGAGCCAGCCCCTGCCGGGCTGGCTGCGCGAGCGCATCACGAAATTCGAGCACTTGCCCGTCGACTGACGGACTAGCGGGAGGCGCCGAGCAATTGCGCGAGGCGCGCGCGGTCCGCCTCGAAGGCAGCCTTGGCCTGGGCGCGCAGCTGCTGGTAGTGGGCGATGTCGCGCAGCAGGCGCTGCTCCTCGTCCTTCAGGTTGGCCAACTGCTCGACCAACTGCTGTGGCACCTGGCGCCCGGCGCGCTCGGCGTCGGCGGCCTGGGCCTGCAGGTTGCCCTGCTGCGTCTTCAGCGACTGCAGGTTGCCCCGGGCCACGCTGCTCAGGCCATCCAGCTCGGACAGCTTGCGCTCGCGGGCGCGGTCGACGTCCTCGACGCTGGTGTACAGGCGCAGCAGCTGGGCATCGGAACTGGCCTGGGCGGCAGCGGCCTTGCGCTGCTGGATTTCCTCCGCGGTCGGCGCCGGCGGCACCACACGGATCACCCGCCCCTGCTCGTTGAGCACCTCGTAGCCCTTGCCGATGTACTGCGACGGCACGCCCAGGCGGTCGATGACGGTCACGCCCTTGTCGTTGACGTAGCGGTACATCTCGACGGCGCCGCCGGACGAGGGATTGCCGGCGGCATTCGCCGCCAGCGCCGGCCCGGCCAGCCCGAAGACCAGCCACCCCATCAATGCACCACGGCGAAAAGCACCCTGCTTGGCCATGCCGGACACCCTGTTCTGGTTAGATTCCGTACTGCGCGCGATAGGCCTCGACCGCCGGCAGGTGACGCTTGAGCTCGGCGTCGCCGGCCAGGTATTCGAGGACCTGCTCCAGGGACACGATGCTGACCACCGGCATGCCGAAGTCGCGCTCCACTTCCTGGATCGCCGACAGCTCGCCCTTGCCGCGCTCCTGGCGGTTCAGCGCGATCAGCGTGCCGGCGGCCTTGGCGCCCTGGGCCTCGATGATCTGCATGACCTCGCGGATCGCGGTGCCGGCGGTGATCACGTCGTCGACGATCAGCACCCGGCCGGCCAGCGGCGCGCCCACCAGGGTGCCGCCTTCGCCGTGGTCCTTGGCTTCCTTGCGGTTGAAGCACCAGGGCAGGTCGCGCCCGTGCTGCTCGGCCAGCGCCACCGCTGTAGCGGCCGCCAGCGGGATTCCTTTATAGGCCGGGCCGAACAGGACATCGAAATCGATGCCGCTGTCCACGACCGCGGCGGCGTAGAAGCGCCCCAGCCGGGCCAATGCCAGGCCACTGTTGAACAGGCCGGCATTGAAGAAGTAGGGACTGGTGCGCCCGGACTTGAGGGTGAATTCACCGAAGCGCAGTACGCCGCGCTCGATGGCGAAACGGATGAAATCGCGTTGATATGCCTGCATAGGATTAGAACCGGCCGGTATGAATTTAGCTAAACCGTTTGAGCTCGGGTATCATACACACACGTGATTTTGGGGGCCATTTATGCGGATCATCAGTGTGAACGTGAATGGTATTCAGGCTGCAGCCGAGCGGGGATTGCTCAGCTGGTTGCAAGCCCAGAATGCCGACGTGATCTGCTTGCAGGATACCCGCGCCTCCGCTTTCGATCTGGACGACCCGTCCTACCAGCTGGACGGCTACTTCCTGTACGCCTGCGACGCCGAAGTGCCCAGCCAGGGTGGCGTCGCAATCTATAGTCGTCTGCAACCCAAGGCCGTCATAAGCGGGCTGGGTTTCGAGATGGCCGATCGTTACGGGCGCTACCTGCAAGCCGATTTCGATAAGGTGAGTATTGCCAGCATTCTTCTGCCGAGCGGGCAGGAGGGTGACGAGAACCTGAACCAGAAGTTCAAGTTCATGGAAGACTTCGCCGCCTACCTGAACAAGCAGCGCCGCAAGCGCCGCGAGTACATCTATTGTGGGTCGCTGTACCTGGCCCACAACAAGCTGGACGTGAAGAACTGGCGCGAATGCCAGCAGATGCCCGGCTTCCTCGCGCCCGAGCGCGGCTGGATGGACGAGGTGTTCGGCAACATGGGCTACGTCGATGCCCTGCGCGAGGTCAATCGCGAAGGCGACCAGTACAGCTGGTGGCCGGACAGCGAGCAGGCCGAGATGCTGAACCTGGGCTGGCGCTTCGACTACCAGATCCTCACCCCGGGTCTGCGCCGCTTCGTGCGCAGCGCCAAGCTGCCACGGCAGCCGCGCTTCTCGCGCCACGCGCCGCTGATCATCGACTACGACTGGACGTTGAGCATCTGACGGCAGCCCGCGCCCTCCCGGCCGATCGCCGGCCTTGCCGGCGGGATCGCGGACAAAGTCCGCTCCTACGGGGATATGTCGTACCGCATGACCAAGGCGCCCGGCACGGCGGCGTATAACCGCGAACGGTTATACGCCCTACGGCCCTGGGTTCCCGCGTTCGCGGGAATGACGTCGGGAAACATACTCGCACCCGTCATTCCCGCGAACGCGGGAACCCAATAGACATGCTCCTACGCCACCCCACCCGCGCCATTCCCCTGTAGGAGCGCGCCCTGCGCGCGAATCGCGGGCAGGGCCCGCTCCTACAAAGAGCGCTTTCGCCTACTTCAACGGCCGCCAGGTGAACGGATAGCGGTAGTCGCGGCCCTCGTTGGCCTTGACTCCGGCGATCACGGTCAGCACCAGGGCGCCGGCGCAGACCAACGCCAGCAGCAGGAAGCCGATCACCAGCAGGCAGAGGAAGAAGCTGACCAGCATCGCCAGGCTGACGGTGATCTGGAAGTTCAGCGCTTCCTTGCCCTGGCTGTCGACGAAGGGATCGGACTCGCGCTTGATCTGCCAGACGATCAGCGGCCCCAGCAGGTTGCCGAAGGGAAAGACCAGCCCGAGGAAGGCGGAGAAGTGGCAGAACATCGCCCACTGCCGGGCTTCCTGGCTCGGCCGCGCTTGCAGTTCGTCGTTCATCCCCGTCCCTCCCGCGTCAGTCGGCCAGCGCGGCGCGCTGCAGTTCGAAGATTTCCTGCATGCCCTGCTGCGCCAGCTCCAGCATGGCGTTCAGCTCGGCCGGCTTGAACGGCTCGCCCTCGGCGGTGCCCTGCACCTCGATGAAGCCGCCGGCGTCGGTCATCACCACGTTCAAGTCGGTCTCGGCGGCGGAGTCTTCGAGGTAGTCCAGGTCGAGCACCGGCACGCCCTGGTAGATGCCCACGGAGACCGCGGCGACCATCTGCTTGAGCGGGTTGCCCTTGAGCGCGCCGCGCTTCTTCAGCACCGCCAGGGCGTCGATCAGCGCCACGGTGGCGCCGGTGATGGACGCGGTGCGGGTGCCGCCGTCGGCCTGGATCACGTCGCAGTCGATGTACAGGGTGTTCTCGCCCAGCTTGGTCAGGTCCAGCGCGGCGCGCAGCGAACGGCCGATCAGACGCTGGATTTCCAGGGTGCGGCCGCCCTGCTTGCCGCGGCTGGCCTCGCGCGCATTCCGCTCGCCGGTGGAGCGCGGCAGCATGCCGTACTCGGCGGTCAGCCAGCCCTGCCCCTGGCCCTTGAGGAAGCGCGGCACGCCGCTCTCGGCGCTCACGGTGCAGATCACCTTGGTGTCGCCGAACTCCACCAGAACCGAACCCTCGGCATGCTTGGTGTAGTGGCGGGTGATGCGGATCGGGCGCAACTGGTCGGCGGCGCGGCCACTGGGACGGTTCATCGAGACTTCCTATGCGAGATTGGATCGGATACTGGCCGCCATTATAGAGGCCCCGGCAGCCAGGCAACCACCGCCGGCGTGCGGCGGCCGGCCCCGCTGGGGTACAATTGCCGGTTCACGATGACATTTCATCGCTTTCAGCCGAATCACAGCGAGGTAGCCCCATGGTTCACAGCATGACCGCCTTCGCCCGCGTCGAACGGGCCGGGACCAATGGGACCCTGAGCTGGGAACTGCGCTCGGTGAACCACCGCTACCTGGAACCCAACCTGCGCCTGCCGGAAACCTTCCGCGACCTCGAAGGGCCGGTGCGCGAGGCGCTGCGCCAGGGCCTGTCGCGCGGCAAGGTGGAATGCACCCTGCGCTTCAACGAGGACACCGCCGGCAAACCGCTGCAGGTCGACCGCGAGCGCGCCGCGCAGCTGGTGGCCGCCGCCGAGGGCGTGGCCGCGCTGATCAAGCAGCCGGCGCCGATCGACCCGCTGGCCGTGCTGGCCTGGCCGGGCGTGCTGGTGGGCGACGCCGCCGACCCGCAGGCGCTCAACGCCGAAGCCATGACCGCCTTCAACCAGGCGCTGGACGAGCTCAAGGCCGGCCGTGCCCGCGAAGGCGCGGAGCTGGCGCGGATCATCGACGAACGCCTGGGCGCCATGCAGGAAGAAGTGGCCAACCTGCGCGAACTGGTGCCGCAGATGCTCGGCAACCAGCGGCAGAAGATCCTCGACCGCTTCGCTGAACTGAAGCTGGAAGCCGACCCGCAGCGCCTGGAGCAGGAAATGGTCCTGCTGGCGCAGAAGAGCGACGTCGCCGAGGAACTCGACCGCCTGAGCACCCACGTCGCCGAGGTGCGCCGCGTGCTCAAGGCCGGTGGCGCCGCCGGCCGCCGCCTGGACTTCCTCATGCAGGAACTCAACCGCGAGGCCAACACCCTCGGCTCCAAGGCCTTCGACCCGCGCTCGACCCAGGCCGCGGTGAACCTCAAGGTGCTCATCGAACAGATGCGCGAGCAGGTCCAGAATATCGAGTGAGCCGCACGCTCGCTTTCCACCCATAGCCCCAGGATTCAGTCATGTCCGGCACCCTCTACATCGTTTCCGCGCCTTCCGGCGCCGGCAAGACCAGCCTGGTGAAGTCGCTGCTCGAGGCCATGCCCAGCGTGCGCGTCTCGGTCTCCCACACCACCCGCGGCATGCGCCCGGGCGAGGTGGACGGGGTGAACTACCACTTCGTCGGCCGCGACACCTTCACCGCCATGCTCGAACGCGACGAATTCCTCGAGCACGCCGAAGTCTTCGGCAACCTCTACGGCACCTCGCAGCGCTGGGTGGAAAAGACCCTCGCCGAAGGCCTCGACCTGATCCTCGAGATCGACTGGCAGGGCGCCCAGCAGGTGCGCCGGCTGATGCCCCGCGCGCAGTCGATCTTCATCCTGCCGCCGAGCCAGCACGCCCTGCGCCAGCGCCTGACCAACCGCGGCCAGGACAGCGACGAGGTGATCGAGCGGCGCATGCGCGAGGCGGTCAACGAAATGAGTCACTACGTCGAATACGATCATCTGGTGATCAACGACGATTTCGCCCATGCTCTGGAAGACCTCAAGTCGATCTTCCGTGCCCGCCAGCTGCGCCAGGACGCCCAGCAGAAGCGCCACGAGCGGTTGCTAGAGGAGCTGTTGCAGCCGTCGGCATAACAAACGGCCCTTCCATAAAGATTGGCGATTTTTTAGACTATTCAGTCCGCCCGGAAACCCGGGCTCCATTTTTCCGCAACGAGGAACACCATGGCCCGCGTCACCGTCGAAGACTGCCTGGACAACGTCGATAACCGTTTCGAGCTGGTCATGCTCGCCACCAAGCGCGCGCGCCAGCTGGCCACCGGCGGCAAGGAGCCGAAGGTAGCCTGGGAAAACGACAAGCCCACCGTGGTCGCCCTGCGCGAGATCGCTTCCGGCCTGGTCGATGCTGAAGTCGTTCAGCAGGAGGACGTGGTTGAAGAAGAACCGCTGTTCGCCGCCTTCGAAGACGAGGCCAACAACGAGGCCCTGTAATTCGATGACCGGCCGACGACCACAGGCGCCGTCCACTCGGCAGGGGGTGATGCCTTGCCGAGCATAGACGCCTTCGCCGACCGGCTCTCGAGCTATCTCGGTCCGGACCAGGTCAACCTGGTCCGCCGTGCCTACTACTACGCCGAGCAGGCCCATGACGGGCAGCGCCGCCGCAGCGGCGAGGCCTACGTCACCCATCCGCTCGCCGTCGCCAACATCCTCGCCGACATGCACATGGACCATCAGAGCCTGATGGCGGCCATGCTGCACGACGTGATCGAGGACACCGGCATCGCCAAGGAAGCGCTCACCGCGCAGTTCGGCGAAACCGTCTCGGAACTGGTGGACGGGGTCAGCAAGCTGACCCAGATGAACTTCGAGTCCAAGGCCGAGGCCCAGGCCGAGAACTTCCAGAAGATGGCCATGGCCATGGCCCGCGACATCCGCGTGATCCTGGTCAAGCTGGCCGACCGCCTGCACAACATGCGCACCCTGGAAGTGCTGTCCGGCGAGAAGCGCCGGCGCATCGCCAAGGAAACCCTGGAAATCTACGCACCCATCGCCAACCGCCTGGGCATGCACAGCATGCGCGTGGAATTCGAGGACCTGGGCTTCAAGGCCATGCACCCGATGCGCTCCGAGCGCATCCGCCAGGCGGTGAAGAAGGCCCGCGGCAACCGTCGCGAGATCGTCGGCAAGATCCAGGAATCGCTGGTCAACTGCCTCGCCCGCGAGGGCATGGAAGGCCAGGTGCTGGGCCGCGAGAAGCACCTGTTCAGCATCTACAAGAAGATGCGCGGCAAGCGCAAGGCGTTCAACGAGATCATGGACGTCTACGCCTTCCGCATCATCGTCGACAAGGTCGACACCTGCTACCGCGTGCTCGGCGCCGTGCACAACCTGTACAAGCCGTTCCCCGGTCGCTTCAAGGACTACATCGCGATTCCCAAGGCCAACGGCTACCAGTCGCTGCACACCACCCTGTTCGGCATGCACGGCGTGCCCATCGAGATCCAGATCCGCACCCGCGAGATGGAAGAGATGGCCAACCACGGCATCGCCGCGCACTGGCTGTACAAGTCCAACGAGGACGAGGTGCAGAAAGGCACCCACGCCCGCGCCCGCCAGTGGGTCAAGGGCATCCTCGAACTGCAGCAGCGCGCCGGCAACTCGCTGGAATTCATCGAGAACGTGAAGATCGACCTGTTCCCGGACGAGGTCTACATCTTCACGCCCAAGGGCCGCATCATGGAGCTGCCCAAGGGCTCCACGGCAGTCGACTTCGCCTACGCGGTGCACACCGACGTGGGCAACAGCTGCATCGCCTGCCGCATCAACCGCCGCCTGGCGCCGCTGTCCGAACCGCTGCAGAGCGGCCAGACGGTGGAGATCGTCACCGCGCCGGGCACCCGGCCGAACCCGGCCTGGCTCAACTTCGTTGTCACCGGCAAGGCGCGCACGCACATCCGCCACGCCCTCAAGCAGCAGCGCCGCTCCGAGTCCATCAGCCTTGGCGAGCGCCTGCTGAACAAGACCCTCGCCGGCTTCGACAGCCACCTGGAGAAGATCCCCGCCGAACGCATCCAGGGCGTGCTCAACGAGTACCGCATGGAAGTCTTCGAGGACCTGCTCGAAGAAATCGGCCTGGGTAACCGCATGGCCTACGTGGTCGCCCGCCGCCTGCTCTCCAGCGAAGGCGACGCCGCCGCCACCAACGCCGAAGGGCCGCTGGCGATCCGCGGCACCGAGGGCCTGGTGCTGAGCTATGCCAAGTGCTGCACGCCGATCCCCGGCGACCCCATCGTCGGCCACCTGTCGGCCGGCAAGGGCATGGTGGTGCACCTGGAAAGCTGCAGGAACATCAGCGAAATCCGCAACAACCCGGAAAAATGCATCCAGCTCAGCTGGGCCAAGGATGTCACCGGCGAGTTCAACGTCGAGCTGCGCGTCGAGCTGGAACACCAGCGCGGCCTGATCGCCCTGCTGGCGACCAGCGTCAACGCCGCCGACGGCAACATCGAGAAGATCAGCATGGACGAGCGCGACGGTCGCGTCAGCGTGGTCCAATTGGTGGTCAGCGTGCACGACCGCGTGCACCTGGCCCGCGTCATCAAGAAGCTGCGCGCGCTCAAGGGGGTGGTCCGGATCACCCGCGTGCGCAGCTGATCCCACCCCTCGCAAGGAGTCGACATGACCAAGACCGTTATCCACACCGACAAGGCCCCCGCGGCCATCGGCACCTACTCCCAGGCGATCAAGGCCGGCAACACCGTCTACGTCTCCGGGCAGATCCCGCTGAACCCGCAGACCATGGAACTGGTCGAGGGCTTCGAGGAGCAGGTCGTCCAGGTGTTCGAGAACCTCAAGGCGGTGATCGAGGCTTCCGGCGGCTACCTGCACGACGTGGCCAAGCTGAACATCTTCCTCACCGACCTGTCGCACTTCGCCAAGGTCAACGAGATCATGGGCCGCTACTTCACCCAGCCCTACCCGGCGCGCGCCGCCATCGGCGTGGCCGCCCTGCCCAAGGGCGCCCAGGTCGAGATGGACGCCATCGTCGTCCTGGAGTAATCCTCCACTCCCGAACGGGGCCCTCGCGGCCCCGTTCGTTTTTCCCCCGTTCGTCCGCAAGGAGCACCCGCATGCGTCGCGCCCTCGTCCTGAGCGCCCTGCTTGGCCTGCTGACCGGCTGCGCCGGCACCCCCGACCCGTCCGGCACCTGGATCAACCAGGCCGCCATCGACGCCGCCAGCAAGAGCGGCAAGCTGCGCGAAGCGCTGCTGGCCTACGGTCCCAACCTGGAATGGCAGATCGACACCAAGCGCCAGCAAGCCACCTTCGGCAACGGTTTCGAACAGGGCGAAGGCCAGCTCAGCCAGGACCCGGCGGACAAGAAGCACTGGCAGGTGGCCTTCTACGGCAGCAAGCAGGAAGAGCTGGCGGTGGACGGCAAGCAACTGCTGCAGGTGGGCAGCGAGAACTGGCCGGAACAGCGCTTCGCCCGCGCCGAACAGCAGGGCCCGGCGCCCATCGGCGCCAGCTTCCAGCGCGCCCTGTACGGCAGCTTCCTCAAGGGCACCTGGGTGATCCAGGAAGGTGCGGGCCAGGGCAGCAAGGTAACCTTCCAGGCCGACGGCCGCGTGGAGGGCATGCCCGGCGCCGACCGCTACGCCCTGTGCCTGGCCGGCGACTGCGCGGCCATGAGCGGCGACAGCGACAGCATCTGGCTGCAGCAGGGCCGCCAGGGCCGCGAATACCTGTTCCAGCGCGAGGACGACAAGCTGGAACTCTTCGAAGCGGTGAACCGCGCCCAGGCCGACGAGATGCCCGAATACGCCCCGGGCAAGCGCGTCTGGCTGCTGGAACGCGACTGAGCCGCCGGCGCCGCCCCGCGCGGCGCCTTCAGCGCACGCCCAGCCAGAGCAACCAGCCGCCCAGCGCCAGCAGCAGGGCGCCGCAGGTGCGGTCCAGCGTGCGCACCCGGCGCTGCAGCCAGCCGCGCCAGCGCCGCCGATCCAGCAAGCGCACCAGGGCCAGGTCCCAGAGCAGCACCACCGCACCCATCCACAGCACGCAGGCGCCCAGTGCCCAGCCCGGCAGCTGGAAAGGCCCGAGCACGCCGAACAGCCCGGTGTAGAAGATCGGCAGCTTGGGATTCAGGCTGCTGGCCAGGAAGCCCTCGCGCAGGCCGTGGAAGAAACCTCCCGCGCGCTGCCCGGCGCTTTCCCCGGGAATCTCCAGTTCGCGCCGCGCCAGCACGGCCTGGGCGCCCAGCCAGACGAAGTAGGCCCCGCCCAGCAGCTGCACCACCCGCAGGCCATGGTTCGCCAGGTCGGGCAGTTGGCCGAGGACCAGCAGCACCAGCCCCATGCTCGCCAGGTTGGCCAGGGCGATGCCGCTGGCGCAGCCGTCGGCATGGCGGCGGCCACGCAGCAAGGCGGCGCGGATCAGCAGGAAGAAGTCCGGCCCCGGCGACAGCAGGGCGGCGAAATGGGTGCTGGCGACCAGCGCGAAGGCGGCGAACATGGCGTTCTCCCGGAAGTGGCGGGAGGCCAGTCTGGCCAGGTGGCGCAGCGGCGGTCTTGTAGGAAACTCAGGTGCGCGTGGCGCTGCGGAAACGCCCCGGGGTCACGCCGGTGAAGCGGCGGAAGGTGCCGGAGAAATGCGCCTGGTCGCAGAAGCCCAGCTCCAGCGCCGCCTCGATGGGCGTGGCGCCCTCCACCAGCAGGCGCTTGGCCTCGCGTACCCGGCGCTGCAGCAGGTAGGTGTGCGGCGGCACGCCATAGGCGCGGCGGAAACTCTCGATCAGGTGACGCGGGTGGCGCTGCACCAGGGCGGCTAGTTGCTCCAGGCTCACCGCCTCGCGGTAATGGCTTTCCAGGTAGTCGCGCAGCCGCGCGGTGACGCCGCCGTCGCGGCTCGCCGAAGCCGCCGGGCGCATGCCGCCGTGGCGCACGAAGACCAGTTCCAGCAGCGCCAGCAATTCGCTCTCCAGGCCCAGCGCATCGTTGCGCTCGAACTCGCCGGCCACCCGCGCCAGGGCTTGCGCGACCAAGCCATCGTCGCCCGGATTCAGTTCCTGGAAGCCACGCGGCAGTTGCTTGCGACCGAGCAACGGCAGCAGCCGCGACTCCTCGATGTAGAGCATGTGGTAGACCAGCCGCTCGCTCTCGGCGTTGCCGGTGTGCGGCTCCTCCGGGTTCATCAGCGACAGGGTGCCGGCCGGCAGCACGTGGCGCGCGCCCCGACACTGGTAGCCGCCGGCGCCATGGAGGATGGCGCCGATGGCGAAGGCGTCGTGGCTGTGGCGGCCGAACGGCTGGCCGGAGAAGTCCGCATGGAACAGCTCCACCCCGGGCAGCCAGGAGCGCGCCAGCAGCCGGTTGGCGTCCACCTCAGTCCTCGCGCCCGGCGAGGATGGCGGCGTAGCCCTCGCGGTAGCTGGGGTAGCGCGGCACCCAGCCCAGCGCCCTGGCGCGGGCGTTGCTGCAACGCTTGCTGCCGGTGCGGCGCACGCTCTGCTCGTCCGCCCAGTGGCTGACGCCCATGAGCTCGCGCAGGTAGCCCACCACCTCGGCCAGCGACGCCGGCGCATCGTCCACGCCGATGTAGCAGTCTTCCAGCGGCTTGCCCTCAGCATCGGCGCGCAGCAGGCAGGCCAGCAGCCCGGCGGCGTCCTCGGCGTGGATGCGATTGGCGTACAGCGGCGGCTCGACGGCCACCCGGTAGCCTTCGCGCACCTGCTTGAGCAGCCACTCGCGGCCGGGGCCGTAGATGCCGGTCAGGCGCACCACGCTCGCGGGAATGCCGCTGTCCAGGGCCACGCGCTCGGCGTCGAGCATGATCCGTCCGGAATACTGCTGGGCCTCGGCGGGCGAGGTCTCGTCGATCCACTCGCCGTCCGCCTGGGCGTAGACGCCGCTGCTGGAGACGAACAGCACACGCTTGGGCCGCTGCCCGCGCTGCTGCAGCCAGCCCAGGCAGTGGCGCAGGCCCTCGACGTAGGCGGCGCGGTAGCCGGCCTCGTCGTGCTGGGTCGCGGCGGCGGCGTACACCAGGTAGTCCAGTTCGCCCTCGGGCCAGGCCGACGGGCACTCGACGCTGCCCAGGTCGCCGGCCACCGGCAGGATGCCCGCGGGCAGCGCGGTGGTATCGCGGCGCAGCCCATACACGCGCCAGCCCTCGGCGGCCAACTGGCGGCCGAGGCGGCTGCCGACGTCGCCGCAACCGGCGATCAGAACATTCGCAGGCATCTTCGCCTCCTAAAGACAGGGCCCCGGAGTTTAGCGCGGTTGGTTCGCAACCGCGCAGCCGCTATGCTTGGCCCAACTCAACGGATTAGTCGCCATGACCCTCACCGAACTGCGCTACATCGTCACGCTCGCCCAGGAGCAGCATTTCGGCCGCGCCGCCGAGCGCTGCCACGTCAGCCAGCCGACCCTGTCGGTCGGCGTGAAGAAGCTGGAGGACGAGCTCGGCGTGCTGATCTTCGAGCGCAGCAAGAGCGCGGTGCGCCTCACCCCGGTGGGCGAAGGCATCGTGGCCCAGGCGCAGAAGGTGCTGGAGCAGGCCCAGGGCATCCGCGAGCTGGCCCAGGCCGGCAAGAACCAGCTGACCTCGCCGCTGAAAGTCGGCGCCATCTACACCATCGGCCCCTACCTGTTCCCGCACCTGATCCCGCAGCTGCACCGGGTGGCGCCGCAGATGCCGCTGTACATCGAGGAGAACTTCACCCACATCCTGCGCGACAAGCTGCGCACCGGCGAGCTGGACGCGATCATCATCGCCCTGCCGTTCCAGGAGGCCGACGTCCTCACCCTGCCGCTGTTCGACGAGCCCTTCTACGTGCTGATGCCGGCCGACCACCCCTGGACCGCCCGGCAGACCATCGACGCCGAGATGCTCAACGACAAGAGCCTGCTGCTGCTCGGCGAGGGCCACTGCTTCCGCGACCAGGTGCTGGAAGCCTGCCCGACCACCCGCAAGGGCGAGGAAAACCGCCACACCACCGTGGAATCCAGTTCGCTGGAGACCATCCGCCACATGGTCGCCTCCGGCCTGGGCGTGTCGGTGCTGCCGTTCTCGGCGGTGGACAGCCACCACTACGCCCCCGGGGTGATCGAGATCCGCCCGTTCACCCCGCCGGCGCCGCTGCGCACCGTGGCCATCGCCTGGCGCGCCAGCTTCCCGCGGCCGCGCGCCATCGAGGTGCTGGCCGACTCCATCCGCCTCTGCTCGGTGGCCCGGCCGACCGCCAAGGGCGACGCCCAACCGGCATGACCGAGCTGGCCAACGTCCCGGTCACGACGCTCAAGGGCGTCGGTGCCGCGCTGGAGGAAAAGCTGGCGCGGGTGGGCCTGGAAAATCTCCAGGACATCCTCTTCCACCTGCCGCTGCGCTACCAGGACCGCACCCGCGTCACCCCCATAGGCGCGCTGCGCCCGGGCCAGGACGCGGTGGTCGAGGGCGTGGTCTCCGGCGCCGACGTGGTCATGGGCAAGCGCCGCAGCCTGCTGGTGCGCCTGCAGGACGGCAGCGGCACCCTGAGCCTGCGCTTCTACCACTTCAGCCAGGCGCAGAAGGAAGGCCTCAAGCGCGGCACCCACCTGCGCTGCTACGGCGAGGCCCGCCCCGGCGCCTCGGGTCTTGAGATCTACCACCCCGAGTACCGCGCGCTGAACGACGCCGCGCCGGCCCCGGTGGAGCAGACCCTCACGCCCATCTACCCGACCACCGAAGGCCTCACCCAGCAGCGCCTGCGCACCCTCAGCCAGCAGGCCCTGGCGCGCCTGGGGCCGAACAGCCTGCCCGACTGGCTGCCCGAGGAACTGGCCCGCGACTACCGCCTGGCGCCCCTCGACGAAGCCATCCGCTATCTGCACCGGCCACCGCCGGACGCCAACCTCGAAGAGCTCGCCGAGGGCCGCCACTGGGCCCAGCACCGCCTGGCCTTCGAGGAACTGCTGACGCACCAGCTGTCGCTGCAGCGCCTGCGCGAGAGCCTGCGCGCCCAGCACGCGCCCGAGCTGCCGCCGGCGAAGAAACTGCCGCAGCGCTTCCTGGCCAACCTCGGCTTCGCCCCCACCGGCGCGCAGCAGCGCGTGGGCGCGGAGATCGCCTACGACCTGGCGCAGCCCGAACCCATGCTGCGCCTGGTGCAGGGCGACGTCGGCGCCGGCAAGACGGTGGTCGCCGCCCTGGCCGCGCTGCAGGCCCTGGAGGCCGGCTACCAGGTGGCGCTGATGGCGCCCACGGAAATCCTCGCCGAACAGCACTACCTCAACTTCAGCAAATGGATGCAGCCGCTGGGCATCGAAGTCGCCTGGCTGGCCGGCAAGCTCAAGGGCAAGGCACGCGCCGCCGCGCTGGAGCAGATCGCCGCCGGCGTGCCCATGGTGGTCGGCACCCACGCGCTGTTCCAGGACGAGGTGAAGTTCAAGCGCCTGGCCCTGGTGATCATCGACGAGCAGCACCGCTTTGGTGTGCAGCAGCGCCTGGCCCTGCGCCAGAAGGGCATCGACGGCCGGCTCTGCCCGCACCAGCTGATCATGACCGCCACGCCCATCCCGCGGACCCTGGCGATGAGCGCCTACGCCGACCTGGACACCTCGATCCTCGACGAGCTGCCGCCCGGGCGCACCCCGGTGAACACCGTGCTGGTCGCCGACAGCCGGCGCATCGAGGTGATCGAGCGCGTCCGCGCCGCCTGCCGCGAAGGCCGCCAGGCCTACTGGGTGTGCACGCTGATCGAAGAATCCGAAGAACTCACCTGCCAGGCCGCCGAGACCACCTACGAGGAACTCGCCGCGGCCCTGGGCGAATTGCGCGTGGGCCTGATCCACGGGCGCATGAAGCCGGCGGAAAAGGCCACGGTGATGGAGGCCTTCAAGGAAGGCCTGCTGCAACTGCTGGTGGCGACCACGGTGATCGAGGTCGGCGTGGACGTGCCCAACGCCAGCCTGATGATCATCGAGAACCCCGAACGCCTCGGCCTGGCCCAGTTGCACCAGTTGCGCGGGCGCGTCGGCCGCGGCAGCGCGGCGAGCCACTGCGTGCTGCTCTACCACCCGCCGCTGTCGCAGATCGGCCGCGAGCGCCTGGCGATCATGCGCGAGACCTGCGACGGCTTCGTCATCGCCGAGCGCGACCTGGAACTGCGCGGCCCCGGCGAGATGCTCGGGACGCGGCAGACCGGTCTGCTACAGTTCAAGGTCGCGGACCTGATGCGCGACGCCGACCTGCTGCCGGCGGTGCGCGACGCCGCCCAGGCTCTGCTGGCGCGCTGGCCGCAGCACGTCGGCCCGCTGCTGGAGCGTTGGCTCCGACATGGCCAGCAATACGGTCAAGTGTGACCTGCTTCAATTTCACCGGTCGGATGACTGGCCAGTCACGAATAGCCGCTGGGTATACTCCCGGCTGCAGTTGCTAACCGGATCACAAAGCCCATGAGCGAAGCCGCACTCGCCGAAGCCCTCCCCGCCCCATCGGTCATTCTCCAGCTGCTCGACCGCCTCGGCGTGCCCTGCCGCGAACTGCCCGACGACGACCAGCTGCCCAGCGCCCGCCGCGTGCAGGCGAGCCTGCTGGAAGACTCGGTGGGCACCCTGCTGGTGCTCTTCCCGCAGAACCAGCTGCTGGACCTCAACCGCCTGACCGAGCTGACCGGGCGCAAGCTGCTGGCGATCAAGCCGGAGCGCCTGGAGCGCATGCTCGGCAAGCACCAGCTCAGCCGCCTGCCGGCGCTGCCGCCGCTGACCAGCTCGCCCTGCCTGTACGACGAGCGCCTGCTGCAGGAGCCGCAGCTGCTGATCGAATCCGGCAACCCCGGCACCCTGCTGGAGATCGCCACCGGCGATTTCCGCCAGGTGCTGGAGAAGGCCAGCGCCGCGCGCTTCGGCGTGCCCCTGGAGCAGATCCGGCCGAACCTCGACCGCCCCAACGACGATCGCGCCGAGATCACCCAGGCGGTGCAGGCCTTCACCGCGCGGCGCATCCAGCAGCGCCTGGAAGAGACCATCGAGATCCCGCCGCTGCCCAAGACCGCGCAGAAGATCATCAAGCTGCGGGTGGACCCCAACGCCACCGTGGACGACATCACCGGCGTGGTCGAGACCGACCCGGCGCTGGCCGCCCAGGTGGTCAGCTGGGCCGCCTCGCCCTACTATGCCGCGCCCGGCAAGATCCGCTCGGTGGAAGACGCCATCGTCCGCGTGCTGGGCTTCGACCTGGTGATCAACCTGGCCCTCGGCCTGGCCCTGGGCAAGACCCTGAGCCTGCCCAAGGACCAGCCGCAGCACGCCACGCCCTACTGGCAGCAGGCGATCTACACCGCCGCGGTGATCGAGGGCCTGACCCGCGCAGTGCCCCGCGCCGAGCGCCCGGAAGCCGGCCTGACCTACCTCGGCGGGCTGCTGCACAGCATCGGCTACCTGGTCCTGGCGCATATCTTCCCGCCGCACTTCTCGCTGATCTGCCGCCACCTGGAGGTCAACCCGCACGTGCCGCACAACCTCGTCGAGCAGCACCTGCTGGGCATCACCCGTGAGCAGATCGGCGCCTGGCTGATGCGCGCCTGGGACATGCCCGAGGAGATCTACACCGCGCTGCGCTTCCAGCACGACCCGGACTACGCCGGCCCCAACGCCGCCTACGCCAACCTGGTGTGCCTGGCCACCCGCCTGCTGCGCCAGAACGGCATCGGCAGCGGCCCGCAACAGGGCGTGCCGCAAGCCCTGCTCGACCGCCTGGACATCCCCCGGGAAAGGGCCGAGGACGCGGTGCGCAAGGTACTGGACGCCGAAGCCGTGCTGCGCGAGCTGGCCTCGCAGATGAACAGCCCGCACTGATCTGGCTGCGGACAGACCTGTAGGAGCGCGCCCTGCGCGCGAAATCGCGGGCAGGGCCCACTCCTACAGGGGAATGCCGCGGGTGGCGCAGCGTAGGAGCGGATCTCATCCGCGAATCGCGCCGATATGTCCGGCTATCGCGGACAAGGTCCGCTCCTACAGGGGGAATGCCGCGCCTCGCGGTGAACCGTAGGAGTAGGAGCGAGCTTGCTCGCGAATAAACCCCGCTGCGGAATCCGTTCGCGAGCAAGCTCGCTCCTACGAAACCACACACTCCCCGTCTTAGATGACTCCGCCCGCGATTTCGCGCGCAGGGCGCGCTCCTACATGGGGACGGTGCGGGTGGCGCAGCGTAGGAGCGGATCTCATCCGCGAATCGCGCCGATATGTCCGGCTATCGCGGACAAGGTCCGCTCCTACAGGGGGAATGCCATGCATCCCAGCGAACTGTAGGAGCGGGCCCTGCCCGCGATTTCGCGCGCAGGGCGCGCTCCTACATGGGGACGGTGCGGGTGGCACAGCGTAGGAGCGGATCTCATCCGCGAATCGCGCCGATATGTCCGGCTATCGCGGACAAGGGCCGCCTCAGGCCGCTTCCTTCTCCACCGCCTTGGCCGCGGCCTTCTTCTTCGGCTTGAGGTACTTCACCAGGCCCTGGAACCAGATCACCAGCGCCGGGTTGCCCTGGATCTGGATGTCCTTGTTCTGGATGCCCTGCATGAAGGCCAGTTGCGGGTTCTTCGAGGTGAGGGTGGCGAAGCCGTAGGCGCTGTCGCGGAAGCCGATGGCGAAGGCCGGCTGCGGGTGCACGCCGCGGCGGGCGCTGACGCGTTGGTCATGGACGATGTAGTGGCGGGCGACCTTGCCGTCCAGGCTGTGCAGCTGGAACACCAGGTCCTTGCCTTCGAGCTGCTGGCGGAAGGCCGGGTTATCGCGCGAGGACTTGGCCATCATACGGCCGAGGAACCACAACAGAAGACGGAATTTCATGCACAGACCTCGGCGTTCGGGACAAATGACTGCGCATTGTAGCGATTCGCCGAAAGGACTACATCCGTACTTTCGAAGGGAAATGTAACGGCGGGGGTAGCCCGGAGCCGCTCTGGCTCCGGGGCTGGGAACAGCCTTAGTTGACGGCGTCCTTCAGGGCCTTGCCCGGCTTGAAGGCAACGGTGTTGCTGGCCTTGATCTTCACCGGCTGGCCGGTCTGCGGGTTCTTGCCGGTGCGGGCGCCACGGTGGCGCTGGATGAAGGTGCCGAAACCAACGAGGGTGACGCTGTCTTTGCGGTTCAGCGCGCCGGTGATCTCATCCAGCAGCGCGTTCAGCACCTTGTTGGCTTGTTCTTTGGTGAGGTCGGCCTTCTCGGCGATCGCGGCGGCGAGTTCTGGTTTACGCATAGATGCCTCTTTGACGGTTTGTTGTTTTTGTGTCCGTGCTGTCTTCCCAACAGCGCCTAAGGCACCGCGGCCCAGGCCCTACAGGCTCTAGGCTGCGGCAGACGGGGGGAGGATGGCACGCCGCAGGCTGGTACGCCAGTATCGTCTGACAATTTGCGGATACATTCCCACGACGAAAACGCCATAAAGGATGCCTTTCAGGCCAGAAGTGCCGGCAACTCCTTGTTCAGCGAGAGTTTTTCGCTGACCGCCGCGCCGGTCAGGGCGTATCCGAGCAAGCGACCGGCGGTATCCCGGCACAGCACCTTGAGGTCCGCGCCAGAGCCTTCCACGAGCCATTGGCCATCGCTGCCGCGGGGCGGCGGCGAGACCACCAGCGGGCACACCGGAGTCTTCACGGTGACCGGCATGGGGCCGTAGGACACCGCTGTCGGCTTGCCCGCCAGGGTCTGGGCCAGGGCGCGGGCGCAGCTCATCAGCGGCATCACGTAGAGCAGGTTGAGGCCGTCGACCTCGGCGCAGTCGCCCAGGGCGTAGATGTTGGCGTGGGAGGTGCGCAGCTCGCGGTTCACCACCACGCCGCGGTTGACCTCCAGGCCCGACTCGGTGGCCAGGTCGATGCGCGGGCGCAGGCCGACGGCCGAGACCACCAGGTCGCAGGGGATCACCTGGCCATCCGACAGGTGCGCTTCCAGGCTCTCGCCGGCGAGCTCCAGGCGGTTGAGCACCGGGCCCAGGTGGAAGCGCACGCCCAGGCCTTCCAGGCCGGCCTGCACGGCCGCCGCGGCGGCGGGGTGCAGCAGGCCGGGCATGACCTGCTCGCAGGGAGCGACCACGTCGATCCGGTAGCCGCCGGCGGACAGGTCGTTGGCGAACTCGCAACCGATCAGGCCGGCGCCCAGCAGCAGCACGCGGCGCTTGCCGGCGGCCGCGGCGCGGAAGCGCGCGTAGTCCTCCAGGTCGTTGATCGGGAAGATGGCGTCCAGGGCGTCGCCCTGTACCGGCACGCGGATCGTCTCGGCGCCCCAGGCCAGCACCAGGTCGCGGTACTCGACCTGCTCCTCGCCGATCCAGATGCGCTTATGCCCCGGGTCGATGCCGGTGACGCGGGTGTGGGTGAGGATGCGCGCCTTCAGTTGCTCGGCCATGGCGCCGGGCTCGGCCATGGCCAGGCCGTCGGCGTCCTTGTCCTTGGAGAAGCCGGTGGAGAGCATCGGCTTGGAATAGGAGCGGCCGTCGTCGGCGGTGATCAGCAGCAGCGGGGTCTGCGCGTCCAGCTTGCGCCATTCGCGCGCCAGGTTGTAGCCGGCCAGGCCGGTGCCGATGATCACCAGCGGTGCGTTCTCGCTCATTGGATTCTCCACATCGAACGGGACCGAGCGGCTTGGCCGGCTCGGTGGAATTCAGGGTTTCGCGGGGCCTGTCAGGCGATTTCGATCATTTCGAAGTCGATCTTGCCCACGCCGCAGTCGGGGCAGACCCAGTCGGCGGGAATGTCTTCCCAGCGGGTGCCGGGGGCGATGCCCTCCTCGGGCAGGCCGAGGGCCTCGTCGTAGATGAAGCCACAGACCACGCATTGCCACTTGCGCATCGTCGAACCTCCTGCGGGTTGCCAGGGCAACCTAGCGCACTTTTCCGCCCCCCGCCAAGGGCAGGGTTGCCGGCGCCCGGCGGCAGCCCGGCCAAGCGCGCGAAGCGCTCAAGCACGGGGCCGGACACGAAAACGGCGGCCATCGGCCGCCGCTCGCAGGGATGCCGGGACGGCTCAGCCGATTTCGATCATCTCGAAGTCCAGCTTGCCGACGCCGCAGTCCGGGCACAGCCAGTCCTCGGGCACGTCTTCCCAGCGGGTGCCCGCTGCGATGCCTTCTTCCGGCCAGCCTTGGGATTCGTCATAGATGAGTCCGCAGACTACGCATTGCCACTTTTTCATTGTCTACCCCTCGGGCGGGTTACCACGGTTGCGGCCGCACGCTAACGCAATTCCCGGCGTGCGCCAAGACGCCATCGGGCGGTTGGGCGGGCGTTGGGGGCCAACCAAAGATGGGTGGTGCGTGGGTGGGAGGTTGGCTTTTCGTAGGAGCGAGCTTGCTCGCGAACGGAGTTTTGCCGGCGGGGGTCGGTGCGCGTCCTGAAGAGCCCCTCTCCCCAGCCCTCGGCTGCGCGCCCCGCCCTGAAGGGAGAGGGGGCTTGTCCGTGCCGAGAGAAGGAAGGTTTCAAATGGAAGCCTTCGGTGTTGCCGGCTGACTCCAGAGCATCCAAGCACTCCGAACGGTCCCCTCTCCCTTCAGGGAGAGGGTTAGGGAGAGGGAGCGGAGTCACAGCAGGACACCGAAGCCTCAGGTGAGCACCGTTCGCGAGCAAGCTCGCTCCTACACCTACAGGGGCAGCCTCAGTGCTGCGCCTTGTACCGCAAGCGCCAGGCATGCAGCAGCGGCTCGGTATAGCCACTGGGCTGCTCGCGCCCCTTGAACACCAGGTCACTCGCCGCCTGGAAGGCCGCCGAGCCCTGGTAATCCGCAGCCATCGGGCGGTAGGCCGGATCACCCGCGTTCTGCTGGTCGACCACCTTGGCCATGCGCTCCAGGGTCTCGCGCACCTGGGCCTCGCCGACCACGCCGTGGTGCAGCCAGTTGGCGATGTGCTGGCTGGAAATACGCAGCGTTGCGCGGTCTTCCATCAGGCCGACGTCATGGATGTCCGGCACCTTGGAGCAACCCACGCCCTGTTCGACCCAGCGCACCACGTAGCCAAGGATGCCCTGGCAGTTGTTGTCCAGCTCTTCCTGGCGCGCTTCGGCGCTCCAGTCGGCGGACGCGGCCACTGGAATTGTCAGCAGGTCGTCGAGCAGTTCGTCGCGCACGCTGGCCAGGTCGACCTTCTGCAGCTCGCCCTGTACCGCCTGCACGTCCACCTGGTGGTAGTGCAGCGCGTGCAGGGTGGCGGCGGTGGGCGATGGCACCCAGGCGGTGGTGGCGCCGGATTTCGGGTGGCCGATCTTCTGTTCCAGCATGGCCGCCATCAGGTCCGGCATGGCCCACATGCCCTTGCCGATCTGCGCCCGGCCACGCAGGCCGCAGGCCAGTCCGACCAGCACGTTGTTGCGCTCGTAGGCGGCGATCCACTTCGTGCCCTTCATGTCGCCCTTGCGCAGCATCGGGCCGGCCTCCATGGCGCTGTGCATTTCGTCGCCGGTGCGGTCGAGGAAGCCGGTGTTGATGAACACCACCCGCGCCGCGGCGACGCCGATGCAGGCCTGGAGGTTGACGCTGGTGCGCCGCTCCTCGTCCATGATGCCCATCTTCAGGGTATTGCGCGGCAGGCCGAGGACGTCCTCGACGCGGCCGAACAGCTCGTCGGCGAAGGCCACTTCGGCCGGGCCGTGCATCTTCGGCTTGACGATGTAGACGCTGCCGGTGCGCGAGTTGCCCTTGCGCTGCAGGTCGTGGATCGCCACCAGGCCGGTCAGCACCGCGTCCATGATCCCTTCGGGGATTTCCGCGCCGCTTTCGTCGAGGATCGCCGGGGTGGTCATCAGGTGGCCGACGTTGCGGATGAACAGCAGCGAGCGGCCGTGCAGGGTCAGGCTGGAGCCGTCGGCGGCGGTGTACTGGCGGTCCGCGCTCATGCGCCGAACGAAGCTCTGGCCACCCTTCTCCACCGCTTCGCTGAGGTCGCCCTTCATCAGGCCGAGCAGGTTGCGGTAGACCAGGGTCTTGTCCTCGGCATCCACCGCAGCTACCGAATCCTCGCAGTCGAGGATGGTGCTCAGCGCGGCCTCGACCAGCACGTCCTTCACCCCGGCGGCGTCGGTCTGGCCGATGGGGCTGGTGGGGTCGATCTGGATCTCGAAGTGCAGGCCGTTGTTCTTCAGCAGCACGGCCTTGGGCGACAGCAGCTCACCCTGGTAGCCGACGAATTTCGCCGGCTCGGCCAGGCCGGTGACGCTGTCGTCCTCCAGGGTCACGCGCAGCTGGCCCTGCTCGATGCGGTAGGCGCTGGCGTCGGCGTGGCTGCCCTGGGCCAGCGGCGCGGCCTGGTCGAGGAAGGCGCGGGCGAAGGCGATGACCTTCTCGCCGCGGCGCGGGTTGTAGCCCTTGCCCTTCTCGGCGCCGTCGTCCTCGCTGATGGCGTCGGTGCCGTAGAGCGCGTCGTACAGCGAGCCCCAGCGGGCGTTGGCGGCATTCAGCGCGTAGCGGGCGTTCATCACCGGCACCACCAGCTGCGGACCGGCCTGCTGGGTGATTTCGCTGTCGACGTTGGCGGTCGTGGCTTGCACCGAGGCAGGCGCCGGCAGCAGGTAGCCGATGGATTCGAGGAAGGCGCGGTAGGCCGGCATGTCCTGGATCGGGCCCGGGTGGGCGCGGTGCCAGCTGTCCAGCTCAGTTTGCAGGCGGTCGCGCTCGGCGAGCAGCGCGCGGTTCTTCGGCGCCAGCTCGTGGACCAGGGCGTCGAAGCCCTTCCAGAAGGCGCCTGCCTGCACGCCGGTGCCCGGCAGGGCTTCTTCCTCGATGAAGCGTTGCAGCACGTCGGCGACCTGCAGGCGCTGGCGGGTGATTCGTTGGGTCATCGCAAGGTTCTCCTGTGTTTCGTCGAGTGCTTAGAGCGCGGCCACGCCGGCCTTGGCCACCTGGGCATCCTGCGCGGCCTGCACGCCGGAGACGCCCACCGCGCCGATCACCTGGCCGTCATGGATGACCGGCACGCCGCCTTCCAGGGTGCCCTGCAGCACGGGGGCGGAGAGGAAGGCAGTGCGGCCGTTGTTGATCATTTCTTCGTACAGGCGCGTTTCGCGGCGGCCCAGGGCGGCGCTGCGGGCCTTCTCGGTGGCGATGTAGGCGCCGACCGGCGCGCAGCCATCCAGGCGCTCCAGGGCCAGCGGGTGGCCGCCGTCGTCCACGACCACGATGGCCACCGCCCATTGGTTGGCCTGGGCCTCGGCGCGGGCGGCGGCGAGGATGCGGGTGACTTCTTGCTGGGTGAGTACGGCTTTGCTTTGCATGGCGTCAGTTTCCGGTGCTGAGGGCGTGGTCGACCAGTTCGATCCAGTGCCGGACGGGGGTGCGTCCGGCGCCGTCGAGGTGGGTCTGGCAGCCGATGTTGGCGGTAGCGATCAGGTCGGGCCGACCGCTTTCCAGGGCGTCCAGCTTGTTGTCGCGCAGCTTGTGCGAGAGCTCCGGCTGGGTCAGTGAATAGGTGCCGGCCGAGCCGCAGCAGAGGTGGCTGTCCAGTACCGCGGTGAGGTTGAAGCCCAGGCGCTTGAGCACCGCCTCGACGGCGCCGCCGAGCTTCTGCGCGTGCTGCAGGGTGCAGGGGCAGTGGAAGGCGAGGGTCTGGTCGCAGTTCAGGCCGAGGCTTTCCAGCGGTTCGGCGCGGATCACTTCCACCAGGTCCTTGGCCAGCTCGCTGATGCGCCTGGCCTTGGCCGCGTAGTGCGGGTCGTCGCGCAGCAGGTAGCCGTATTCCTTGACGAAGGCACCGCAGCCGCTGGCCGTCTGCACGATGGCCTCGGCGCCGTTCTCGATGGCCGGCCACCAGGCGTCGATGTTGCGCCGGGCGCGGTCGAGGCCGGTGTCCTGGGCGTTGAGGTGGTAGTCCACGGCGCCGCAGCAGCCGGCCTGGGCCGCCGAGGTAATGCTGATGCCGAGGCGGTCCAGCACCCGCGCGGTGGCCGAGTTGGTGTTGGGCGAAAGCGCCGGCTGCACGCAGCCTTCGAGCATCAGCACGCGGCGCTTGTGGCGCTCCGCCGGGCGCACGCCGGCCGGGGCGATGGCCCGCGGCAGGTGGCTGCGCAGGGCCACGGGAAGGATCGGCCGCAGCGCCTCGCCGGTGTTCACCAGCACCTTGAACAGCGCCGGGCGCGGCACGATGGCGCGCAGGCCACCGCGCAGCAGGCGCTCGCCCAGCGGCCGCGGCACGCGCACTTCGATGGCGGCGCGGCCGATGTCCAGCAGCTTGTGGTACTCCACGCCGGAGGGGCAGGTGGTTTCGCAGTTGCGGCAGGTCAGGCAGCGGTCCAGGTGTTCCTGGGTCTTCTCGCTGACCTGGTCCTGTTCGAGGAACTGCTTGATCAGGTAGATGCGCCCGCGCGGGCCGTCCAGTTCGTCGCCCAGCTCCTGGTAGGTCGGGCAGGTGGCGTTGCAGAAGCCGCAGTGCACGCAGCTGCGCAGGATGCGTTCGGCTTCCTCGGCGTGGGCCAGGCGTTTGGCCGCTTCGCTCAGGTTGGTCTGCATAGGTCTATCCGCGTCAGAAGTCGGCGTACATGCGCCCGGGGTTGAAGATGCCCTGCGGGTCGAGCTGGCGCTTCAGCGAGCGGTGCAGCTTGAGCAGGGGCGCCGGCAGCGGGTGCAGCGGCTCGTCGACCTGGCCCGGGGTGAAGCAGCTGGCGTGGCCGCCGACGGCGCTCACGGCCTGGCGGATTTCCGCGGCGGAAGCCTCGGACTTCAGCCAGCGCTGCGCGCCGCCCCAGTCCAGCAGTTGCTCGCCGGGCAGCGCCAGCGGCGCGCTCAGCGCCGGCAGCGACAGGCGCCAGAGCGGCCGCGGGTCGCGGAAGAAGTCCAGGCGCTGTTCGCGCAGGTCGTCCCACCAGGCGTCGTCCAGGGCGTCGCCGCCGATGCGGTCGCAGGCGGCGCGCACCGAGCCTTCGTTGCCCTCGAAGCGCAGGTACAGGTGCTCGCCGTCGTGGGCGGCGGCGCTCAGCGGCAGCGGCTGCTGGCCCCATTCGCCAAGACGCAGCAGGGCGCGCTCCAGGGGGATGGCCTGGCGCAGGCTGATGCGGCAGCGCGGCTTGGGCAGGACCTTGAACGAGGCCTCGGTGATGACGCCCAGGCAGCCGAAGCTGCCGGCCAGCAGGCGCGACAGGTCGTAGCCGGCGACGTTCTTCATCACCTCGCCGCCGAAGCGCAGATGGGTGCCCAGGCCGCTGATCAGCCGGGTGCCGAGGACGAAGTCGCGCACCGCGCCAGCCCAGGGCCGGCGCGGGCCGGACAGCCCGGCGGCGAGCATGCCGCCGACCGTGGCGTTTTCCGTGAAACAGGGCGCCTCGCAGGCGAGCATCTGCCCGGCGCTGTCCAGCGCGGCGTTCAGCTCGCGCAGCGGGGTGCCGGCGCGGGCGGTGATCACCAGTTCGGTGGGGTCGTAGGAGACGATGCCGGTGTGCCCGGCCACGTCCAGCGGGCGGGCCTCCACCCAGCGGCCGAGGAAGGCCTTGCTGGAGCCGCCGCGGATGGCCAGGGCGGTCTTTTCCGCCAGGGCCTGGCGCACCTGTTCGAGCAGCTCGGCGCTGCGGTCGTGGCCGGCCCGGGGGTCGAAGTGCTGTTTGTCCATCAGAAGCGCTCCAGTTCCGGGAACGGCAGCTGGCCGTGGTGGATGTGCATGGCGCCGAATTCGGCGCAGCGGTGCAGGGTCGGGATGTTCTTGCCCGGGTTGAGCAGGCCCTGCGGGTCGAAGGCGGCCTTCACCGCGTGGAACAGCGTCAGCTCGTCGCTGTTGAACTGGGCGCACATCTGGTTGATCTTCTCGCGGCCCACGCCGTGCTCGCCGGTGATGCTGCCGCCCACCGCCACGCAGAGTTCGAGGATCTTCCCGCCCAGGGCTTCGGCGCGTTCCAGCTCGCCGGGGACGTTGGCATCGAAGAGGATCAGCGGGTGCATGTTGCCGTCGCCGGCGTGGAACACGTTGGCCACCCGCAGGCCGTGCTCCTCGGACAGCTCGGCGATGCCGTTGAGCACCCGCGGCAGCTCGCGGCGCGGAATGGTGCCGTCCATGCAGTAGTAGTCCGGGGAGATGCGCCCCACCGCCGGGAAGGCGTTCTTGCGCCCGGCCCAGAACTTGGCGCGCTCCTCCTCGTCGCGGGCCAGGCGCACGTCGGTGGCGCCGGCCTTGCGCAGCACGGCGTCGACGCGCTCGCAGTCCTCGTGCACGTCGGATTCCACGCCATCCAGCTCGCACAGCAGGATGGCCGCGGCGTCCACCGGGTAGCCGGCGTGGATGAAGTCCTCGGCGGCGCGGATCGACAGGTTGTCCATCATCTCCAGGCCGCCGGGAATGATGCCCTCGGCGATGATGTCGCCCACCGCGCGGCCGGCCTTCTCGACGTCGTCGAAGCTGGCCATCAGCACCTTGGCCACCTGCGGCTTGGGCAGCAGCTTGACGGTCACCTCGACCACCACGCCGAGCATGCCTTCGGAGCCGGTGAACAGCGCCAGCAGGTCGAAGCCGGGGCTGTCGAGTGCGTCGGAGCCGAGGGTCAGGCGCTCGCCGTCGATGGTGATGATTTCCACCTTGAGCAGGTTATGAACCGTCAGCCCATACTTCAGGCAGTGCACGCCGCCGGCGTTCTCGGCGACGTTGCCGCCGATGGAACAGGCGATCTGCGACGACGGGTCCGGCGCGTAGTACAGGCCGTGGGGCGCGGCGGCCAGGGAGATGGCCAGGTTGCGCACGCCGGGCTGCACGCGGGCGTAGCGGCCTTCGGGGTTCACTTCGAGGATGCGCTTGAAGCGCGCCATCACCAGCAGCACGCCCTGCTCCAGCGGCAGCGCGCCGCCGGACAACCCGGTGCCGGCGCCGCGGGCGACCACCGGCACCTGCATGCGGTGGCACAGGCGCAGCAGTGTCTGCACCTGCTCGACGTGTTCGGGCAGCACCACCAGCATCGGCGTGCTGCGGTAGGCGGAGAGGCCGTCGCACTCGTAGGGGCGCAGGTCCTCGGCCTCGTGGAGGATCTCCAGGTCCGGCAGCGCGGCGCGCAGTTCGGCGAGCAGCGCGGCCTTGTCCACCTTCGGCAGTGCGCCGTCGAGGCGCTCATCGTAGAGGATGTTCATCGGGTCTCACACGGTGGTTTTTCTTATGGGTGGCGCCGCCCGGCGGGCCGGGCGGCTGCTGGACTGACGGGTCTCAGGTCGGCGCAGACTGGACCACCGGGCGGCCCTGCGTCCAGTTGCCGCAGAACTGGTCCTACCAGTTTAGTCCCTGGACTTTTGGTCAAGACGCCGCTCAGCGGCCTTATCAAAGCGCTCCGGGTGTTCTACAGTGGCGCCAGGCATTCGAACTGGTAGGACCAGTTGGAGGACGAATGGAAAGCGAAAGCACGGCCACCCGCGCGCGGGTAGCCGACCAGGTGGCCGAGCGCATCGAGCGGCTGATCGTCGACGGCGTGCTCAAGGTCGGCCAGGCGCTGCCCTCGGAGCGGCGCCTGGTGGACAAGCTCGGCTGCTCGCGCTCGGCGCTGCGCGAGGGCCTGCGCATCCTCCGCGGGCGCGGCATCATCGACACCGAGCAGGGCCGCGGCTCCTTCGTCGCCGACCTCAGCCGGGCCAACGACGCCACGCCGCTGATGCACCTGTTCGCCTCGCAGCCCCGTACCCTCTACGACCTGCTGGAGGTACGCGCCCTGCTGGAAGGCGAATCCGCGCGCCTGGCCGCGCTGCGCGCCACCGACGCCGACCTGATCCTGCTCAAGCGCCGCTACGAGGAAATGCTCCTGGCGCAGAGCGAGACGCCGCCGCTGGACCCGCGCGAACATGCCCGCCGCGACCACGCCTTCCACCGGGCCATCAGCGAGGCCTCGCACAACCCGGTGCTGGTGCACACCCTGCAGTCGCTCAGCGAACTGATGCTCAGCACCGTGTTCGCCTCGGTGAACAACCTCTACCACCGGCCGGTGCAGAAGCGGCAGATCGACCGTCAGCACACGCGCCTGTACAACGCCATCGTCGAGCGCCTGCCGGACCAGGCCCAGCGCGCCGCCCGCGAACATATCCACAGCATCCGCGACAACCTGCGCGAGATCGAGCAGGAGGAGCAGCGCCTGGTCCGCGCCACCATGCGCCTGCAGGGCTGGGAATGAGCCGCGGGCGGGGCTCGGGGCGATAGGTCGCAGGCTAACGATCGACGTTCCGTGGTACCCTGCGGCGGTCCTACGTCAGCGTTGAATTCCCGTGTCCGACCTTTCCGTACCTCTGCCGAACTGGCTCAACGAAGACCAGTTGCCGGCCAACGTCGAGCCCGCCGTACACGACTGGCTGTTCGACCAGGGCTCCCTGACCCGCCGCCTCACCGCCCTCGCCGAAGGCGCCTTCAGCGTCGAGCCGCTGCTGGAGGGCTGGCAGGTGCTGCGCGACGACGAATGCAAGGCGCTGGGCGTGCCCAGCCACAGCCAGGGCTGGGTGCGCGAGGTCTACCTGCGCGGCCACGGCCAGCCGTGGGTCTTCGCCCGCAGCGTGGCGGCCCGCTCGGCCCTGGAGGCCTCGGGCTTCGACCTGGCGCAGCTCGGCAGCCGTTCCCTGGGCGAGCTGCTGTTCAGCGACAGCGCCTTCCGCCGCGACGTCATCGAGGTGTGCCTGTACCCCGCGCCCTTCCTGCCCCTGGAGGTGCGCCGCGCGCTGCTCTGGGGCCGCCGCTCGTGCTTCCGCCGCGACCGCCTGGGCGTGCTGGTGGCCGAGGTGTTCCTGCCGCGCCTGTGGCGCGCAGCCGGAGTCGAGGCCGTATAATCCCTCCGGTCGACCGCCGGAGCCCGCCATGTTCGCCGCCCTGATCAAACCCCTCGCCCGCCTGCACCCCCGCGCCTGGGACTTCATCCAGCTGACGCGCATGGACAAGCCCATCGGCATCTACCTGCTGCTGTGGCCGACG
This sequence comes from Pseudomonas citronellolis, assembly GCF_900112375.1. Classification (GTDB taxonomy): domain Bacteria; phylum Pseudomonadota; class Gammaproteobacteria; order Pseudomonadales; family Pseudomonadaceae; genus Pseudomonas; species Pseudomonas citronellolis. Next base: position 104,429 of record NZ_FOLS01000026.1, read on the forward strand.
CTGTGGGCGCTGTGGATGGCCAGCGGCGGCCTGCCCAGCCTGAAGAACCTGGTGATCTTCGTCCTCGGCACCGTGCTGATGCGCGCCGCCGGCTGCGTGATCAACGACTTCGCCGACCGCGACTTCGACGGCCACGTGGCGCGCACCAAGGCCCGTCCCCTGGCCACCGGCAAGATCAGCGTGAGCGAGGCCTGGATCGCCTTCTTCGCCCTGCTGGCCAGCAGCTTCGTGCTGGTGCTGTGCACCAACGAGCAGACCATCTGGCTGTCCTTCGGCGGCGCCGCCATCGCCGCGCTCTACCCCTTCATGAAGCGCTACACCTACTACCCGCAGGTGGTGCTGGGCGCGGCCTTCTCCTGGGGCATCCCCATGGCCTTCACCGCCGCCAGCGGCACGCTGCCGGCCGCGGCCTGGCTGCTGTTCTTCGCCAACGTGCTGTGGACGGTGGCCTACGACACCTACTACGCCATGACCGACCGCGAGGACGACCTGAAGATCGGGGTGAAATCCACCGCCATCCTCTTCGGCGACGCCGACCGGGTGATCAACCTGACGCTGCAGGGCCTGATGCTCCTGCTACTGGTGCTGGCCGCCGGCAAGCTGCACATGGGCCTGTGGTTCTACGCCGGCCTGGTGGTGGCCGCCGGCTGCTTCGCCTGGGAATTCCACTCCACCCGCGACCGCGACCCGCAGGCCTGCTTCAAGGCCTTCCTGCACAACCACTGGGCGGGCCTGGCGATCTTCGTCGGCACCGTGGTGGATTACGCGCTGCGCTGAGAAGCCATCCCCGTAGGATGTAGGGCGTATAACCGTTCGCGGTTATACGCCGTTTGACCTTCGCCATCGGCTCGCTCGATGGCAAGCCCGGGTTCGCTCTTGCCTTCTCCCGGGCTCGGCCAAGGCGTTGCCGGGAATAACGGTGTAGCGGCGTATAACCGCGAACGGTTATACGCCCTACGCCGGCCCGGCCAGGGTGTGCGGTTATGGTTTGGCGATATGCCAGGCGTTCATCTTGCCGTCGCCCTTCACTTCGCCCGCGGCCTTGTCCTGGACGAAGGTGTACAGCGGCTTGCCCTTGTAGGCCCATTGCTGGGTGCCGTCGTCGCGGGTGATCACGCTCCAGTCGCCGCTGGCCATGGCGCCGGTCTCGGCGGCCAGGGGCGGCCAGTTCTGCGCGCACTTGTCGTTGCACACCGACTTGCCGCCGCTGTCCTTGTCGAAGGTGTACAGCGTCATGCCCTTGGCATCGACCAGCATGCCGTCCTTGGTCATCGCCGGTTCCGCCGCCTGCGCGGCCAGGGCCGGCAGCGCCAGGCCCAGGGCCAGCGCCAGGTGTTTGCAGTTCATCGTGAATCTCCTCTTCTGAGGTAGGACTCGCAAGGAAGGCGCGGCGGGAACGGCGGCAGGTCGGGCAGGCCGTCACAACGGCCCCGGTGGCGCGCATGGGGCCGCCCGGAACAGGGCGGTCACGACAGCATAGTAGAGCGCCCCGTTCCCCGCCGGGCGCCTGCCTCGGCTAACATGCCCGCGTCACATCGCTGTAATAATTCCGTTATCTAATGCGGCGCAGTACAGAATTCCCGAGGCAAGACCATGGTTGGCAAGACAATCCTCATCGTTGACGACGAAGCGCCGATCCGCGAGATGATCGCCGTGGCCCTGGAGATGGCCGGCTACGAGTGCCTGGAAGCGGAAAACGCTCAGCAGGCCCACGCCACCATCGTCGACCGCAAGCCGGACCTGATCCTGCTCGACTGGATGCTGCCGGGCACCTCCGGCATCGAGCTGGCGCGGCGCCTGAAGCGCGACGAGATGACCCAGGGCATCCCGATCATCATGCTCACCGCCAAGGGCGAGGAGGACAACAAGATCCAGGGTCTTGAGGTCGGCGCCGACGACTACATCACCAAGCCCTTCTCGCCGCGCGAGCTGGTGGCCCGCCTGAAAGCCGTGCTGCGCCGCACCGGCGCCGGCGACAGCGAGACGCCGATCGAGGTCGGCGGCCTGCTGCTCGACCCCATCAGCCACCGCGTCACCATCGACGGCAAGCCGGCCGAGATGGGCCCCACCGAGTACCGCCTGCTGCAGTTCTTCATGACCCACCAGGAGCGCGCCTACACCCGCGGCCAGTTGCTGGACCAGGTGTGGGGCGGCAACGTCTACGTGGAGGAACGCACCGTCGACGTGCACATCCGCCGCCTGCGCAAGGCCCTGGGCGAGGTCTACGAGAACCTGGTGCAGACGGTCCGCGGAACCGGCTATCGTTTCTCCACCAAGAGCTGACCGCGCCCCCGCGCCTGATATTCACAAGGAAAGGACCTGGTGAACCAAGACTGGCGTGGCGCCCTGATCCGCCATCTGCTGCTGTTGATAGTCGCCGCCGCGCTGATCGGCGTGGTGAGCGGGCAATACGGTTGGGCCCTGGCAGGCTGCCTGGGCGTCTACCTCGGCTGGACCCTCTGGCAGGTGCTGCGCCTGCACAAATGGCTGAAGAACCACCGCGAGGACGAACCGCCGCCGGACGGCTACGGCCTGTGGGGCGAGGTGTTCGACAGCATCTACCACCTGCAGCGGCGCAACCAGCGCGCCCGCGGGCGCCTGCAGGCGGTGATCGACCGCATGCAGGAATCCACCGCGGCGCTGCGCGATGCCGTGGTCATGCTCGACGCCGACGGCAACCTGGAGTGGTGGAACCTCGCCGCCGAACGCCTGCTCGGCCTGAAGAGCCCGCAGGACGGCGGCCAGGCGGTGACCAACCTGATCCGCAACCCGCGCTTCAAGGAATACTTCGCCCGCGGCGACTACCAGGAGCCGCTGGACATGCCCTCGCCGGTGGACGACAAGCTGCTGCAGTTCCAGATCACCCTCTACGGCAACGGCGAGCACCTGATGCTGGTCCGCGACGTGACCCGGGTGCAGCGCCTGGAGCAGATGCGCAAGGACTTCGTCGCCAACGTCTCCCACGAGCTGCGCACGCCGCTGACGGTGATCGCCGGCTACCTGGAGACCTTCCTCGACAACGCCGAGAACATCAACCCGCGCTGGGCCCGCGCCCTGCAGCAGATGCAGCAGCAGGCCGCGCGCATGCAGGGCCTGCTCAACGACCTGCTGCTGCTGGCCAAGCTGGAAGCCACCGACTACCCGGCGGACAACAAGCCAGTGGCGGTGGACCTGATGCTGCTGGCCATCCGCAACGACGCCCAGGCGCTGTCCGGCGCCCGCGAGCACCGCATCAGCCTGGAGGCCGATCCCAGGGTGAAGCTCAAGGGCAGCGAGGCCGAGCTGCGCAGCGCCTTCTCCAACCTGGTGTTCAACGCAGTCAAGTACACCCCCGAGGGCGGCGAGATCCGCATCCGCTGGTGGGGCGACGAGCAGGGCGCGCACCTGTCGGTGCAGGACAGCGGCATCGGCATCGACCCCAAGCACCTGCCGCGCCTGACCGAGCGCTTCTACCGCGTGGACTCCAGCCGCAACGCCAGCACCGGCGGCACCGGCCTGGGCCTGGCCATCGTCAAGCACGTGCTGATCCGCCACCGCGCCACCCTGGACATCAGCAGCGTGCTGGGCAAGGGCAGCAGCTTCGTCTGCCACTTCCCGCGGCAGCAGGTCGCCTGAACCAACGTCGTCTTGCCACGGCCGCACGCTGCCGCCATGCTTACTCGCTCATTCATCAGCCAACAGAACCATGGACCCTTCCCCCAGTAGCGAATTGCTGACCTATTTCGCCGATTTCGGCCTCGTACTCTTCGCCCTTCTCCTCGTCCTGCTCAACGGCTTCTTCGTCGCCGCCGAGTTCGCCATGGTCAAGCTGCGCGCCACCCGCGTGGAGACCATCGCCAAGCAACACGGCTGGCGCGGCAGCATCCTGCGCAAGGTGCACAACCAGCTCGACGCCTACCTCTCCGCCTGCCAGTTGGGCATCACCCTGGCCTCCCTGGGCCTGGGCTGGGTCGGCGAGCCGGCCTTCGCCGAGCTGCTGGAGCCGCTGCTGGCCGCGGTGGGCGTGCACTCCGAGGAAGTCATCCGCGGCGTGTCCTTCTTCAGCGCCTTCTTCATCATCTCCTACCTGCACATCGTGGTCGGCGAGTTGGCGCCCAAGAGCTGGGCGATCCGCAAGCCGGAGCTGCTGTCGCTGTGGACGGCGGTGCCGCTGTACCTGTTCTACTGGGCGATGTACCCGGCCATCTGGCTGCTCAACGCCAGCGCCAACGCCATCCTCAAGATCGCCGGCCAGGGCGAGCCGGGCCCGCACCACGAGCACCACTACAGCCGCGAGGAGCTCAAGCTGATCCTGCACTCCAGCCGCGGCCAGGACCCCAGCGACCAGGGCATGCGCGTGCTGGCCTCGGCGGTGGAGCTGGGCGAGCTGGAAGTGGTGGACTGGGCCAACTCCCGCGAAGACCTGGTCTACCTGGAGCGCCACGCGCCGCTGGCCGACGTGCTGGCGACCATCCGCCGGCACAAGTACAGCCGCTACCCGGTGTTCGACGCCGAGAAGGGCGAGTTCACCGGCCTGCTGCACATCAAGGACCTGCTGCTGGAACTGGCGACCACCGACAGCCAGCCGGAAACCATCGACCTGGACGAGCTGGCCCACCCGCTGGAGCTGGTGACCAAGCACATGCCGCTGTCGCGCCTGCTGGAGCAGTTCCGCCAGGGCGGCGCGCACTTCGCCCTGGTGGAGGAAGCCGACCACAAGGTGATCGGCTACCTGACCATGGAAGACGTGCTGGAAGTGCTGGTCGGCGACATCCAGGACGAGCACCGCAAGACCGAGCGCGGCATCCTCGCCTACCAGCCGGGCAAGCTGCTGGTGCGCGGCGACACCCCGCTGTTCAAGGTGGAGCGCCTGCTGGGCATCGACCTCGACCACATCGAGGCGGACACCCTCGCCGGCCTGATCTACGAGACACTCAAGCGCGTGCCGGAAGAGGAAGAAGTGCTGGAAGCCGAAGGCCTGCGCATCATCGTGAAGAAGATGAAGGGTCCGAAGATCGTCCTGGCCAAGGTGGTCAAGCTGGACTGACGCGGCTGCAAGCTGCGCCGAGGCGCTTTTCGTAGGAGCGAGCTTGCTCGCGAACCACATGGCACCGCGTTTGTTCGCGAGCAAGCTCGCTCCTACACCGCCTCCCGGTCTGACCGGTCATGCAGGGCCCTGGAAAGCACGGTGTAGGAACAACCGTCTTGTCCACTGCACCGGGGCGCTTTTCGTAGGATGGGTTGAGCTTGCGAAACCCACGCGGTCATTGGTGATGGGTATCGCTTCGCTCAACCCATCCTACGGGTGTTGTGTTTGCCGGAAGGTGTAGGAGCGGACTCCGTCCGCGATTGGGATACCCAACGCACCGGCCTGACCAGTTGCGTTCCCCCCACAGGCCCTCTCCCATCGCCAACTAAAAAATCCCCACCCCTAGCACCTCGTTGGAAGCTCCGTCCTAGAGCTTCCACGTCCTGCTCAAAGGCCACTCCCCAAAACCACTCGTCGTCCCATCCCCGCATTCGCTCTTGCCAGCGGAGCCACATGGGCATAAGTTGCACTGGTCTGACCGGTAATACCAGAACAATAACTGCGCGCCTCAGCCCTCCCCCGTGGATGCGGACGGGCGCAGACAACGGAGACCCCCAATGCTCATCCACCGCTGTTCCCGCTCGATCTTCCTGCAAGTGGTGCTCGGCCTGGCCCTCGGCGTGCTGTTCGGTGTCGGCCTTCCGGAGCTTTCGTCCCAGCTCAAGCCCCTGGGCGACGGCTTCATCAAGCTGATCAAGATGCTCATCGCGCTCATCGTGTTCTGCGTGGTGGTCAACGGCATCTCCGGCGCCGGCGACCTGAAGAAGGTCGGGCGCATCGGCCTGAAGTCGGTGGTCTACTTCGAGATCCTCACCACCCTCGCCCTCCTCCTCGGCCTGCTGGTGGCCTACGGCAGCGGCCTGGGCAGCGGCGCCAACATCGACCTGAGCGGCCTCTCCGCCGGCGATGCCGCGACCTACACCGCGCACACCAAGGACATCCACGGGCCGGTGGACTTCATCATGGGCCTGATCCCCACCTCGGTGTTCAGCGCCTTCGCCAACAACGACATCCTCCAGGTGCTGGTGTTCGCCGTGCTGTTCGGCAGCGCCCTGAACCTGGTGGGCGAACAGGCCAGCGGCGTGGCGCGGCTGGTCAACGAGTTCAGCCACGTGGTCTTCCGCATCATGGGCATGATCGTGCGCCTGGCGCCGCTGGGCGTGTTCGGCGCCGTGGCCTTCACCACCAGCCGCTACGGCCTGGAGTCGCTGAGCCACCTGGGCGCGCTGGTGCTGGTGTTCTACCTCACCTGCATCCTCTTCGTGTGCCTGGTGCTGGGCACCGTGCTGCGCCTGAGCGGCGTGCGCCTGCGGCCGTTCCTGCGCTACTTCCGCGAGGAACTGCTGATCGTCCTCGGCACCGCCTCTTCCGACGCCGTGCTGCCGCAGGTGATGCGCAAGCTGGAGAACATGGGCATCCGCAGCTCCACCGTGGGCCTGGTGATCCCCACCGGCTACTCCTTCAACCTCGACGGCTTCTCCATCTACCTGACCCTGGCGGTGGTGTTCATCGCCCATGCCACCGGCACGCCGCTGGCCATCAGCGACCTGCTGACCATCCTGCTGGTGTCGCTGGTGACCTCCAAGGGCGCCCACGGCATCCCCGGCTCGGCCCTGGTGATCCTCGCCGCCACCCTCGCCGCGGTGCCGGCGATTCCCGCCGCGGGCCTGGTGCTGGTGCTCTCGGTGGATTGGTTCATGGGCATCGGCCGGGCGCTGACCAACCTGATCGGCAACTGCGTCGCCACCGTGGTCATCGCCCGCTGGGAAAACGACATCGACCTGCAACGCACACGTTCGGTACTCAACGGCGAACCCGGGGCGAACAAGACCCTGGTCGCCACGCCCGGCAAGGGCGAACTGCGCGGCTGATGACAGCCGCCGCGCGCGCCGCTCCAATAGGCGCGGCGCGCGCCTTAACTGCCTCAGGAGCAACCATGTTTTCCTCATCCAAACTGGTCAATTCAGTGGTTCAGAAACTGCTCGAGACCATAGAGCAAGGGCGCTGGGCGGCCGGCCAGATGCTGCCGGGCCAGCGCGAACTGGCCGAGCAGCTGGAAATCAGCCGGCCCAGCCTGCGCGAGGCCATCACCGTGCTGGAGACCCTCGGCGTGGTGCGCTCGCTGCCCGGCAAGGGCGTGATGGTGCTGGAGCGTGACGATAACGCCCTGCGCGAGATCCGCGCCCCGGCCACGGCCACCCTGGAAGACGTGCTGCAACTGCGCTACGCCCTGGAGCCCTTCATCGCCGGGCTGGTGGCGCAGAGCATCGACGGCGATTCCCTCGGCCGCCTGCGCCTGCTGCTGCTGGACATGCGCGAAGCGGTGGAGGACGGCCGCGCCGCCGCCGTGGTCGAGGCCTACAACGGCTTCCACCGCAAGCTGGTGGCGCTGACCTCCAACCCGATCTTCCTCAGCGTCTCGCAGCAGATCGCCGGCGCCCTGGAGCAGAGCGACCACCTCATCCAGCGCAACGCCGCCCATGCCGAAGAACTGCTGGCCGAGCACGAGGCCATCGTCCGCGCCATCCGCCAGCATGACAGCGAAGGCGCCAGCCAGGCCATGCGCCAGCACATCCTCAACGAAGGCCTGCGCCTGAACCTGGCGCTGCGCGTGCCGGAAGCGGGGACGGGACGATGAACGGCGAAACGGGCCCGCGCCGCCGGGGCCAGGCCCAGCGGATCTACGAGGACCTGCACGCCGCCATCCTCTCGCGGCGCCTGCGGCCGGCCGCGCCACTCAGCCAGGAAACCCTCGGGCGGATCTTCCACGCCGGCCCCAGCAGCGTGCGCCGCGCCCTGCAGCGCCTGGCCCGGGAAGGCGCGGTGGAACTGGCGCCACGGCGCATCGCCAGCGTCGCCCGCCCCGACCCGCAACGCCTGCGCCAACTGCTGGAAACCCGCCTGCTGCTGGAAAGCGACATGCTCCGGCGCCTGGCCGGAAGGCTGGACGGCCAGCACTTGGCGGAACTGCGGGAAATGCTCGGCGCCCAGCGCCAGTGCCTGGCGGCGGGCGACGCACTGGGCGTCCAGGAATGGGCCCAGAACCTGCACCTGCGCCTGGCCCAGCTGTCAGCCAATCCCCTGTTGCCCGACCTGCTGGGCCCGCTGCTGGAGCGCCTGGCCGTGAGCATCGCCCTGGGCCGCGGCCAGGCCCACACCGCGGACAGTTGCCGGCAACAGGCAGAGATGCTCGAAGCCCTGGGTGAAGGCGACGCGGAACGCGCCTGCGCCTGCCTGGAAAGCTACCTGCGCGGCGTGGGCGAGCGCCTGCGCTTCGCCCCGCCGCCGACCACCGACCTGCGCGCGGCCTTCGCCGGGAAGCTGGCTATTCCTTGACCACCGCGAAGTTCGGCAAGGTGCCCACCGGCTGGGCGAAGTCGTAGGGGATGGATTCCAGCGCCAGGCCGACGTTGCGCTGCACCACGAAGTGCAGGTGCGGGCCGCTGCTGTTGCCGGTGTTGCCCGAGCGCGCCAGGGGCGTGCCGACGCCGACGCGCTGGCCCTCGCTGACCAGCACCGAGCCGCGCATCAGGTGCAGGTACACGCCCATGGTGCCGTCGTCGTGGAGGATGCGCACGAAGTTGCCGGAGGGGTTGTTGCCGCGCCCGCTCTGGGCGTTCTCCACCTTCACCACGGTGCCGCCGCGGGCGGCCACGATGGGCGTGCCCTCGGGCATGGCGATGTCCAGCGCGTAACGGCTCTTGGGGGTGAAGTGGCTGTACTTGCCGTTGGCGCCCTGGGTCAGGCGGAAGGGCCCGCCACGCCAGGGCAGCGGATAATCGTAGGCCACAGGTTGCAGGCGCGGGTCGCCCAGGGCATAGCGCAGCTTGGGCTTGTACTGCATCGGCCGCGACGCATCGCGCGGGCTCAGCGTGGCCAGGCGGATGGCACTGCGCGGCGCCAGCACCCAGCGGATCGGCCGCTCCGGCACGCCCACGGCGTTCTGCGCGGCGCTCACGCTCAGCTCCACCTCCACCGGAGCGTAGAGGTCGTTGCGCACCTGCAGGGTCTCGAAGCCGTCGTGCCTGAGCGTCTGCAGCTTCACCTGCTGCTCCAGGTGCTCGACCATGCGGTCGCGGAAGACGAACACCTGCGCACCCGCCACGGCCTTGTCCGTGTAGGTGACCACGCCATTGGCGTCGACGTATTTGTAGATGGTCACGGCCGCAGCCGGCCCTGCAGCCATCCATAGACTGCAGAGGAAGAAAAAGCGCCCTAGCATGTCGACTCTGGTTATAGGTATTCGACGCCAGCAAGACTAGCAGCCGCGGCCGGCAGCGGCGAGCCGCCGGCCGTCGGGCTGTGAAGCAGGCCTCAGGCGCCGGGGACGTAGTGCTTCTGGGTGCTGCCGCGGGCGATCAGGCGCGACAGGTAGTCGAGCTTCTGCGGGTCGCGGTCGACGAAGCGCAGCAACAGCAGCAGCCACTCGCTGTCGGGCTTGGGTTCCAGCGCCGCCACCGAGTGCAGGTAGCCGTTCAGGCGCGCCACCTCGTTGTCCTCCTCCAGGTCGAGCACCGCGGTTTCCAGCACCTGCGGCAGCACCTGGCCGCGCTTCACCACCAGCTGCGCCTCCTTCAGGCTGAGCCCGCGGATCACGCAGGGCAGGCTGGCATTGGGCAGGCGCAACTGCCCCTGGCCCTTGCCCTGGGCGCCACTGCGCGCAGGCGCGGGGGCCGGCGCGGCAGCAGGAGCCGGACGGGCAGGCGCCGGGGCCGCGGCTGGAGCGGCCGGGGCGCGCACCACCTCGGCCTTGCCGCCGGTGAGGGCGGCGAGGGAGTCGTTCGGCGGGCCACTGGCCAGGCTCCGCTGCGGTGCCGAGGCCAGCAGGGCATCGAGCTTGCCGCTGCGGCTCAGGGCCTTGCGCACCTTGCTCACCAACTGGTCATTGGAGAAGGGCTTGCCGATGTAGTCCGACACCCCGGCCTGGATGGCCTGGACCACGTTCTCCTTGTCGCCGCGGCTGGTCACCATGATGAAGGGAACGTCCTTCAGCGACGCCTGGGCGCGGCACCAGCCGAGCAGTTCGATGCCGGACATCTCCGGCATCTCCCAGTCGCAGAGGATCAGGTCGACCGCGTGGCGGGCGAGGTGCTGCTGGGCCTTGCGGCCGTTCACCGCCTCCTCGATGCGCAACCCCGGAAAATGGTCGCGCAATCCCTTCTTCACCAGGTCGCGGATGAAAGGTGCATCATCCACCACCAGAACACTGACCTTGCTCATCGTCGACTCCCTGGAACGCCAAGGCGAAGGATAGCCTCGGGCACTGGCAGGATGCCATGCCGGCGTGACCGGTCGGACACATCCGTCAATCAATCCAGCGTTCGCCCTACGGTTTCCGGAACCATCCGCAACCCGGCCAGGCATAGCAGGATGGCGCCCACCAGGTACCAGGCCGGCGCGTTCGGGCTGCCGGTGAGGTCGATCAGCCCGGCGGCGAAGAACTGCGCGAAACCGCCGAACAGCGCGACGCCGACGCAGTAGGTGACCGACAGGCCGGTGGCGCGGATCGCCGCCGGGAACAGCTCCGGCAGGATCGCCAGGGACGCCACCATGCCGTACGTCAGCGGGATGTTGAGCAGCCCCACGATCAGCAGCAGCAGGCCGATGCTGGGCCATTGGTTGAGCAGCAGGAACGCCGGGTAGGTCGCCAGCAACAGGATCGGCAGCGGCCAGAAGATCGAGCGGCGCCGGCCGATGCGATCGCTCAGGCGCCCGGCGTGGGGCGCCAGCAGCAGCGACGGCAGGCTGCTCACCACCGCGGCCCAGGTGGCGACGCCCAGCGGCATGCCCAGCACGCTGATGGCGTGGTTGGCCAGGTAGAACTGGGTGATGTAGACCGGCACCGAAACGCCGATCACCAGCAGCACGCCGGTGACCAACTGCCGCGGATGCCGGCACAGCAGCGCCAGGCCGCCTTCCCGCGCCTGCCGGCTGTCGCCCTGGGCGGCGGCCGGCAGGGTTTCCTCCAGGCGGTGGCGGATGTATTCGCTGACCGGGATGGCCAGGATGCCCACCGCGAAGACCGCCCGCCAGCCCCAGCTGTCCATGGCCTCGGGGCTCAGCAGGTTGCTCAGCGTCAGCACCACCAGCGCGCCCATGATGGTGCCCAGGCTCTGGCTGAACACCTGCCAGCTGCAGTAGTAGGCCCGCGAGCCCGAGCCGGCGTATTCCATCAGGATGGTGGTGGCGGTGCCCACCTGCCCGCCGACGGCGAAGCCCTGCAGCAGGCGCGCGACTATGATCACCAGCGGCCCGACCAGCCCGGCCTGGGCGTAGGTCGGCGCCACGGTGAACAGCAGCGCGCCCAGGGCCATCAGCCACAGCGTCAGGCGCATGGCCGCCTTGCGCCCGGCGCGGTCGGCGTACAGGCCTATCAGCAGGCCGCCGAGCGGGCGCATGATGAAGCCGGTGCCGAACACCGCGAAGGACAGCATCAGCGAAGTCAGCGGGTTTTCCCCGAAGGGGAAGAACAGCCGCGCCATCAGCGTGGCGAGCAGGCTGTAGACGAGGAAGTCGTAGAACTCCAGGGCGTTGCCCAGGCACACCGCGGCAATGGCGCGGGTGCGCCCGGCACGGGAAGGTTCGGCACTCGCAGCGAAGGATGTCGTTCTTGTTGTCATGCTGGGATTCCCCGCGGGAAGGATTCAGGCCAGGAAGCGCTGCGCCAGGCGGACCCAGAAGGTCGCGCCCAGCGGCAGGATGCGGTCGTTGAAGTCGTACCCGGGGTTGTGCACCGCGCAACCGCCCTCGCCGTCGCCATTGCCGATCATCAGGTAGCAGCCGGGCGCCTGCTCCAGCCAGAAGGCGAAGTCCTCGCTGGCGTGGATGGGCCGCGGCTCGGGCTCCAGGCCCTCGTCGCCGAGCCAGTCGAGGACCAGCTCGCAGACCAGCCCTGCGCAGCCGGGGTCGTTGACCAGCACCGGGTAGCCGTCCGCCGCCACCAGGACTTCGGCGCGGGCGCCGAAGCTGGCGGCCAGCTGCTGCGCCAGTTCATGGATGCGCCGCAGCAGCAGCTCGCGTACCTGCGGGCTCAGCGCGCGCACGCTCAGGCGCAGTTCGGCGCTGTCGGGGATGACGTTGCTGGCGTCTCCGGCGAGGAAGGCGCCCACGGTCAGCACCGCCGCCTCGGACGGCGGCACGTTGCGCGACACCAGGCTCTGCAGGGCGCTGACCAGCGCGGCGCCGGCCAGGATCGGGTCCACCGTCTGCTCGGGCATGGCGCCGTGGCCGCCGCGGCCGTGGATGAGGATGGTCACGTCGTCGGCCGAGGCCATGCACGGCCCAGGCATGACCATGAAGCGCCCCTCGGCCAGGCCGGGCAGGTTGTGCATGGCGAACAGGGCGTCGCAGGGGAAGCGTTGCAGCAGGCCCTCGTCGAGCATGCGCTTGGCCCCGGAGCCGCCATGGCCTTCCTCGGCGGGCTGGAAGAACAGGTGCAGGGTGCCGCGCCAGCTGCGCTCGCGGGCCAGCTCGCAGGCCGCGGCCAGGAGCATGGCGGTGTGCCCGTCGTGGCCGCAGGCGTGCATCTTGCCGGGCACCCGGCTGCTCCAGGGCAGCCCGCTCTGCTCGTGGATCGGCAGCGCATCCAGCTCGGCGCGCAGGCCCAGCACCGGGCCGGGGCCGTTGCGCAGCGTGGCGATCACCCCGGTGCCGGCCATCTCGGCGATCTCGTAGCCCCAGGCGCGCAGCCGTTCGATGACCCGCTCGCGGGTGGAGTACTCTTCGAAGCCCAGCTCGGGTTCGGCGTGGATGGCCCGGCGCAGTTCGACCATTTCCGGGACGATGGCGGCTATGCCCGGCGCTATGCAGGCTCTGTTCATCGGCTCGCTCCTGTTTTTCTTGTGGGATTGGACTGGATCGATGCCCGTGACCGGCCGGTATGCTGGGCGTGGATTACCCTAGCGTCGGCGCCGCATGCGCATAAGCCAAAAAAATGTTGTCGTGACGATCTCCGGTGTTCGGAGGGGAGGCGAGCGTTGAAACTGCATCAGTTGCAGGCCCTGGTAGCGGTGGCCGACGGCGGCGGCATCCGCGCCGCGGCCCGTGGCCTGGGCCTCAGCCAGGCCGCGGTGACCCGCGCCCTGCGCGAGCTGGAGGAAGAACAGGGCCTGCCATTGCTGATGCGCCACGCCGGCGGCGCCCGGCTGACCACCGCCGGGCAGGTGCTGCTGCCCCGCGCCCGGCAGATCGCCACCCAGCTCGACAGCGCCCGCCAGGAACTGGCCGCCCTGCGCGGCGAAGGCGCAGCGACGCTGTGCGTCGGCGTCACCCCCTGGTTCGGCCAGACCTTGCTGGGCAACGCCCTGCAGGCCTTCCGCAGGGACATGCCGCAGGTCCACCTGGAGCTGTACGAGGGGCTGCAAGCGGTGATCCTGCCGCTGCTGCGCACGGGCCGCATGCAGTTCGCCCTGGGCCCGGCGGGCATCCTCCAGGGCGCGGAATTCGTGCATCAGCCGCTGGCGCACTACCGCATGCAGGTGGTGGCCCGCAACGGCCACCCGCTAGCCGCGGCGCGCTCGTTGAGGCAGTTGCTGGAGCACGACTGGACGATGAACTTCACCGCCGACCGCTACGCCGAGACCACCCATGAACTGTTCGGCCAGCATGGCCTGCAGATCGCCCGCGAACGCATCGTCTGCGCCCATTCCGCAGGCATGCTCAGCAGCCTGATCGTCGACGCCGGCCTGCTCGGCTACGCGCCGCAGCCGATGATGCTCTGCGAACCGCTGCGCAGCGGCGCACGGGCCCTGGCGCTGGAGGAACCGTTGCCGGACGGGGACATCAGCATCATCCGCCTGCGTGACCAGGGGCTGGACGCGACCTCCCGGCACTTCATCCATTGCCTGCAGCAGGCGCTGAAAGACAACAGCCGCGCCCGCGATCCCGCGGGCCGGCAGTTGGCGGAGATGGTGAGGTTGAATTTCTGAGGCGGCCAAGACCGCGGCGCTCCTACGCTATCCCCATACCTGTAGGAGCGGGCCCTGCCCGCGAATCGCGCGCAGGGCGCGCTCCTACAAGGGCCTACCACGATGGCGTTGGCGTTTCGGCGAGCACGGCTTTTTCGTAGGAGCGAGCTTGCTCGCGAACAAACTCCGCGACGGGGCTCATTCGCGAGCAAGCTCGCTCCTACGAAGAGCACCCCGGCGCTGTCGGCAAGGCAGTTGCTCCGCGAGGTGATCCACCGATGAGCACCTCGGCGCTGCCATGGGCCCAGGTGCGGCTCAGCTATCGGACTTGCCCTGCACTTCTTCCTTCATGCGCGTCAGGCCGATGTGGCGGACGTCGGTGCCGCGCACCAGGTAGATCACCAGTTCGGCGATGTTGCGCGCGTGGTCGCCGATACGCTCCAGCGAGCGCAGGGCCCAGATGACGTTGAGCACCCGGGAGATGGCCCGCGGGTCTTCCATCATGTAGGTCACCAGTTCGCGCAGGGCGGTCTTGTACTCGCGGTCGACGGTCTTGTCGTACTGCGCCACCGACAGCGCCAGGTCGGCGTCGAAACGGGCGAAGGCGTCCAGCGCCTCCTGCACCATCTTGCGCACCTGGCCGCCGATGTGGCGCACCTCGACGTAGCCGCGCGGCGACTCGCCTTCCTCGCACAGCTGGATGGCGCGACGGGCGATCTTCGAGGCTTCGTCGCCGATGCGCTCGAGGTCGATCACCGACTTGGAGATGCTGATGATCAGGCGCAGGTCGGAGGCCGCCGGCTGGCGGCGAGCGAGGATGCGCAGGCATTCCTCGTCGATGTTGCGCTCCATCTGGTTGATCTGGTCGTCGATCTCGCGCACCTGCTGGGCCAGGCCCGAGTCGGCGTCGATCAGCGCGGTGACTGCGTCGTTGACCTGTTTCTCCACCAGCCCGCCCATGGCCAGGAGGTGGCTGCGCACGTCTTCCAGCTCGGCGTTGAACTGCTGGGAGATGTGATGGCTGAGACTTTCTTTGTTGATCATGTGGTTTCGCTCCGCGAAAGCTGCAGGCTACGCGCCGAAGGTTGCAGATTTATGATGCGACCGCTGCCCGGCCCTTAGCCGTAGCGCCCGGTGATGTAGTCCTCGGTCTGCTTCTTCGCCGGGTTGGTGAAGAGCGTGTCGGTGTCGCCGAACTCGATCAGCTTGCCCATGTACATGAACGCCGTGTAGTCGGAGACCCGCGCGGCCTGCTGCATGTTGTGGGTGACTATCACGATGGTGAACTTGGATTTCAGTTCGTAGATCAGTTCCTCGATCTTCAGCGTGGAGATCGGGTCCAGCGCCGAGCAGGGCTCGTCGAGCAGCAGCACTTCCGGCTCCACCGCGATGGTCCGGGCGATCACCAGGCGCTGCTGCTGGCCGCCGGACAGGCCCAGGGCCGACTCGTGCAGGCGGTCCTTCACCTCCTCCCACAGCGCGGCGCCCTTGAGCGCCCATTCCACCGCTTCGTCGAGGGTGCGCTTCTTGTTCACGCCCTGGATGCGCAGGCCGTAGACCACGTTCTCGTAGATGGTCTTGGGGAAGGGGTTGGGCTTCTGGAACACCATGCCGACGCGGCGGCGCAGCTCGGCCACGTCCACGCCGCGGGCGAAGATGTCGTGGCCGTCGAGGCGGATCTCGCCTTCCACGCGGCAGTCGTCGACCAGGTCGTTCATGCGGTTGAAGCAGCGCAGCAGGGTCGACTTGCCGCAGCCGGACGGGCCGATGAAGGCGGTCACGCGCTGCTTGGGGATCTGCATGGCGACGTCGAACAGCGCCTGCTTCTGGCCGTAGAACAGGTTCAGGCCGGGCACTTCCAGGGCCACGGTCTCCTTGTCCAGGCGCATGCCCTCGCGGATCGGCCGGCCGAGGGCGGCGAGGTCGATGCCATGGCGATGGGGTTCTTGTTGCATCTCGTCTCTCCCGTTGGAGGCTCGGGCCGCCGCCTGTGCGGGCAGCGGCCGCGGATCAGTTTTCCAGCGCCTTGTACTTCTCGCGCAGGCGGTTGCGGATGGCGATGGCGGAGAAGTTCAGCAGGGCGATCACCAGCACCAACAGCAGCGCGGTGGCGTACACCAGCGGCCGCGCGGCCTCGACGTTGGGGCTCTGGAAGCCGACGTCGTAGATGTGGAAGCCCAGGTGCATGATCTTCTGGTCCAGGTGCACGTAGGGGTAGTTGCCGTTCACCGGCAGCGACGGCGCCAGCTTCACCACGCCCACCAGCATCAGCGGCGCCACCTCGCCGGCGGCGCGCGCCACGGCGAGGATCAGGCCGGTCATCATGGCCGGGCTGGCCATGGGCAGGACGATCTTCCACAGCGTCTCGGCCTTGGTCGCGCCCAGGGCCAGGGAGCCCTCGCGGATCGCCCGCGGGATGCGCGACAGGCCTTCCTCGGTGGCCACGATCACCACCGGCACGGCGAGGATCGCCAGGGTCAGCGAGGCCCAGAACAGCCCCGGGGTGCCGAAGGTCGGCGCCGGCAGCGCCTCGGGGAAGAACAGCCGGTCGATCGAGCCGCCCAGCACGTAGACGAAGAAGCCCAGGCCAAACACGCCGTAGACGATGGCCGGGACCCCGGCGAGGTTGTTCACGGCGATGCGGATCACCCGCGTCAGCAGGCCCTGGCGCGCGTACTCGCGCAGGTAGACCGCGGCGATGACGCCGAACGGGGTGACGATCACCGCCATCACCAGGGTCATCATCACGGTGCCGAAGATCGCCGGGAAGATGCCGCCCTCGGTGTTGGCCTCGCGCGGGTCCTCGCTGAGGAACTCCCAGAGCTTCTTGAAGTAGAACGACAGCTTGGCGCCGAAGCCCATGGCGTTGGGCTGGTAGGCATGGACCAGCTTGCCGAGGCTGATCTCGGTCTCGCGGCCGCCGGCGTCGCGCATCACCACGCTGTCGCGGTTGAACTGCTGGCGCAGCTCGCCCAGCCGGTCTTCGTACTCGCGGTAGCGTCCCTGCAGCTCGGCGCGGGCGGCGGCGAGGTCGGCCTGGGCGGTGGCATCCAGCTCGCCGTGCAGTTGCAGGCGGCGCTCCTTCAGGCGCAGGCGCTCCAGCTCGTGGTTGATGCTGCCGATGTCCTTCTTCTCCAACTGGTAGAGCTGGTCGTACAAGCCCTCCACCCGTTGCAGGCGCTGCTGCAGCTCGGGCATGGCGTCGGCGCCCTGGGCCACCACCTGGCCGTCCTGCTTCACGCTGACCAGGTAGCCGTAGAAGTTGCCCCACTCGCGGCGCTCCAGGGTCACCAGCTCCTGCGGCCAGCGCCGCTCGGCGAGCCAGTCGCCGATCACCCAGGAGAAGTCGCTGCCGTAGAGGTCGCGGTTGCCCAGCTTGAGCAGCTCGCGGGTCATGAATTCGGGGCCTTCGGCCGGTACCGGCAGGCCGGCGCCGCGCAGGCGTTCGCGCGGCACTTCCTCGACCTGCACTTCTTCGCCGATCAGCACCTTCGCCTCCTGCCCGGGCACGCTGTAGCGCGCCTCCAGCACGTCGGCCGGCCAGAAATGGCCGAGGCCGCGCACGGCGATGACGGCCAGCAGGCCGAGGGTCATGATCACCGCGATGGAAACCGCGCCGGCGTTCATCCACACCCAGGGAGAACCGCTGGCGAACCAGGCTTTCACCGTTTCCTGCTTCTGTTTCACGTGAAAAGTGCCTCTTCAGACGCCGGTCAGAGCGACGCGTATTTCTTCCGCAGCCGCTGACGGATCAGCTCGGCCAGGGTGTTCATCACGAAGGTGAAGGTCAGCAGCACCAGCGCCGAAAGGAACAGCACGCGGTAGTGGGTGCCGCCCACCTCCGACTCGGGCATTTCCACCGCCACGTTCGCCGCCAGGGTGCGCATGCCCTGGAAGATGTTCATGTCCATCACCGGGGTGTTGCCGGTGGCCATCAGCACGATCATGGTCTCGCCCACCGCGCGGCCCATGCCGATCATCAGCGCCGAGAAAATGCCCGGGCTGGCGGTGAGGATCACCACGCGGGTCAGCGTCTGCCAGGGCGTGGCGCCCAGGGCCAGGGAGCCGTAGGTGAGGCTGCGGGGCACGCTGAAGATGGCGTCCTCGGCGATGGAGAAGATGTTCGGGATCACCGCGAAGCCCATGGCCAGGCCGACGATCAGGGCGTTGCGCTGGTCGTAGGTGATGCCCAGGTCATGGCTTATCCACAGGCGCATGTCGCCGCCGAAGAAGGCGGTTTCCAGGTGCGGGCTGAGCCACAGGGCGAAGGCGCCGACGCCGAGCACTACGGGAATGAGGATGGCCGCTTCCCAGCCGTCCGGCAGCGCCAGGCGGATGCGCTCGGGCAGGCGGCTCCAGAGCAGGCCGGCGAGCAGGATGCCCAGCGGGGTGAGCAGCAGCAGGCTGAAGATGCCCGGCAGGTGGCCTTCGACGTAGGGCGCGAGGAACAGGCCGGCGAAGAAGCCGAGGATCACCGTCGGCAACGCCTCCATCAGCTCGATCACCGGCTTGACCTTGCGGCGCATCGCCGGAGCCATGAAGTAGGCGGTGTAGACGGCCGCGGCGATGGCCAGCGGGGCGGCCAGGATCATTGCGTAGAAGGCCGCCTTGAGGGTGCCGAAGGTCAGCGGCGCCAGGCTCAGCTTGGGCTCGAAGTCGGTGGTGGCGGCGGTGGACTGCCAGACGTACTGCGGCTTGTCGTAGCTTTCGTACCAGACCTTGCCCCAGAGCGCGCTCCAGGAAACCTCCGGGTGCGGGTTGCTCAGGTCGAAGCCGCGCAGTTGGCCACCCTGCTCCAGCAACAGGCGGTTGGCCCGCGGCGACAGGGCCAGCACGCCGTTGCCCGGCGCCACTTGCTGCTCCAGCAAAGTGCGGTGCGCGGTGCTGTGGAACACGCCGAGCTCGCCGGCGCTGTCCAGGGCGACGAAGCCCTTGCGGCGCTGCTCGGGAACGATGGCGGTGATCGGCTTACTGCCCAGCTGGAAGTCGCGCACGTGCGCCAGGCGCGGTTCGCCGTCGGTGTCGCGGGCCATGAACCACTGGCTGATGCCACCGTCGGAGTTGCCGATCATCAACGAAATGCCGCCCAGCAACTGGGCGCTGGCGGTGACCTCGCGGTTGGCATGGTCGAGCAGCTTGTAGCGGCCGTTGAGCTGGCGGGTGCGCAGGTCGAAGACGTCGGCCTGGGCGCGGCCGTTGATGACGTACAGCCACTGCTTGCGCGGGTCCAGGTAGATCGCCTTCACCGGGTCGGCGATCTGCGGCAGGTTCACGGCCTCCTGCTCCAGGGTGGTCTCGCCGGTGAGCATGTTCTCCTGGCTGGTCAGGCTCAGCAGCAGCATCTGGCTGCCGGTGGAGCCGGCCAGCAGCAGGCCGTCGTCGTCCGAGGCCAGGGCCACGTGCTCCAGCGCGCGGCCTTGCGGGTCGAGGCTGATGGGCGCCTCGCCGTAGGGGTAGTCGATCTGCGGGGTGATGGTCTTGCGGTTGTCCGGGTAGGTGACCTTGTAGGCATGACGGAACACCAGAACCTGGCCGTTGGACAGGCCCAGCGCCACCATCGGGTGCCCCGGCTGGTCCTCGGCGATGGAGACCACCTGGCTGCCGGCCGGCAGCTTGAGCGCCTGGCGGCTGAGTTCGGCGCCGCTGTCCAGGTCGAAGAACAGCACCTGGCCGTCGGCGGCCACGCGCATGGCCACCTGGTTCTGCTCCTCGATGCTCAGCAGCAGGGGTGCCTGTACTTCCTTCAGCCAGGCCGGGGCCAGGGGCGCGCGGGCATCCAGCTCGGCGCCGCGGAACAGTGGCAGCACCACATAGGCCAGGTAGAAGAAGATGAGGGTGATGGCCACCAGCACGGACAGGCCGCCGACCAGCACGTACCAGCGCGTCAGGCGGTCCTTGAGGGCGCGCATGCGGCGTTTGCGACGCAGGGTCGGGGTATTGAAATCGATCCGCTCGGGGGTGGAATTGCTCATCGACGAAGTGGCCAGGTCATTCATGGGGGCGACACGCTTGCGGCAGTCTATGACAGAAACATGACACAGAGATGACGAGACGAAGCCCGTCGGCAGTTGCCTGCCAACGGGCTGGGTCACCTACCGCTCAGCCCATGGACGGCTGGCGGGGGCGCTACCTAGAGTCCCAGTTCCTTGATCGCCTTCGCCGCGACCTTGGACGGCAGCGGGATGTAGCCGTCCTTGACCACGACTTCCTGGCCGGTCTTGGACAGCACCATCTTCAGGAATTGGGCTTCCAGCGGGTCCAGGGGCTTGTTCGGCGCCTTGTTCACGTAGACGTAGAGGAAGCGCGCCAGCGGGTAGGTGCCGTTCAGCGCGTTCTGCTCGTTGTCCTCGACGTAGGGGTCGCCCTGCTTCTTGGCCAGGGCCACGGTCTTCACGCTGGCGGTCTTGTAGCCGATGCCGGAGTAGCCGATGCCGTTGAGCGACTGGCTGATCGACTGCACCACCGAGGCGGAGCCCGGCTGCTCGTTGACGTTGGGCTTGAAGTCACCCTTGCACAGGGCCTCTTCCTTGAAATAGCCGTAGGTGCCGGAAACCGAGTTGCGCCCGAACAGCTGCACCGGCTTGTTGGCCCAGTCGCCGCCCAGGCCCAGGTCGCTCCAGGTCTTCACGTCCTGCTTGGCGCCGCACAGGCGGGTGGCCGAGAAGATGGCGTCGACCTGCTGCATGGTCAGGCCCTTGATGGGGTTGTCCTTGTGCACGAAGACGGCCAGGGCGTCGACCGCGACGGGCACGGCGGTGGGCTTGTAGCCGTACTTCTGCTCGAAGGCCTGCAGCTCGACGTCCTTCATCTTGCGGCTCATCGGGCCGAGGTTGGCGGTGCCCTCGGTGAGCGCCGGTGGGGCGGTGGAGGAGCCCGCGGCCTGAATCTGCACGTTCACGCTCGGGTACAGGCGCTTGTACTCCTCGGCCCACAGCGTCATGAGGTTGGCCAGAGTATCCGAGCCCACGCTGGAGAGGTTGCCAGAGACGCCGCTGGTCTTCTGGTAGTCCGGCAGCGCCGGGTCGATCGCGGCGAAAGCGCTGGCAGCGCCCACGCCGGCGGCGGCGAAGGTCAGCGCCGCCATCAAACGCTTGATTTTCATGCCTTGCTCCTTGGGGAAAGGCCGACTGGCTGGAATTCGGCGCCGCTCTCATGGGGCGCGAGCAGACTCTATGAAAGCAATGTGACAGCCAGATGAAAACCGACGGGCTCGAAGAAGAAATGTGACGGTATTTATTACGGAATATTTCAGTCGCAACGAGCGCCGAAGAAACGCCCGCGTAGGATGGTGTTGAGCGAAGCGATACCCATCGCCATGGCCGCATGGGTTTCGCCGAGGTCCGAACCCGCCTGTAGGAGCGAGCTTGCTCGCGAACAGACTCCGCGACGGGGCTTGTTCGCGAGCAAGCTCGCTCCTACGAAGAGCACCTCGGCACAGACCTTCGCGGGCCCTGCCCGCGATTTCGCGCGCAGGGCGCGCGCCTACAGGGGGAATGGCGCAGGTGGGGCGGCGTAGGAGCGGATCTCATCCGCGAAACGCGCCGGGACCGCCGGCTATCGCGGACAAGGTCCGCTCCTACGCGGGTATCTGCTCCCGTCGCCCCGACTTTTCCGCGCCCCAAAAGCAAAACCCCCGACCAGCCAGGCTGATCAGGGGTTTTGGGATAGGTGCTTGACGATGACCTACTCTCACATGGGGAAACCCCACACTACCATCGGCGATGCATCGTTTCACTACTGAGTTCGGGATGGGATCAGGTGGTTCCAACGCTCTATGGTCGTCAAGCAATTCTTTCGGATGCTCGTGGCTTGCGCACACGCTCACCCAGATTCGGGTATGTGACAGGTATTTTATTTGCGGTTCTCACGAACTTTCGGTTCGTCGACTTCACCGTCCAACACACAAATTGTTTGGGTGTTATATGGTCAAGCCTCACGGGCAATTAGTATCGGTTAGCTCAACGCCTC
>NZ_FOLS01000069.1 GCF_900112375.1 Pseudomonas citronellolis
TTGCCTCCGTAGGGTGTGTAGTGGAGGCGCTGCAGGGGTCCGCTACCCGTGCTACGGCCGATCACACTGCCCAAGGAGTCCTTCACGTAGTACTCTGTTCGGCCCTCCAGCATCTGGCCGCCTTCGAAATTTGACTATACGTATCAGCAGCCTAGATCGAATTCACTATTACGCTGCTCAGCCGCATCTTTAAGATCATCTTTTGAGATTGGTTTATTTAAATTAGAAACCCACATCTTCATACCATCCTTTATGTGGCCGCATGCCTCCTGCGCCTCTTGGTATAGCCCTAACTTTAGAAGTATGTAACCCCTAAGAAAAATAAGCTCTCCAGCAAAGGGGGCATGTACAGAAACAGGCAACTCTAAAATCCCTGAATTCACTATCCTATATGCATCCCTCAACCTATTAATCCTAATACAATATAGAGAAGCAAAGAAAAAATCGCTCTGCTCAGTCGCCCGAAAAATAAGCTCAAGGCGATCGTCAATGGCCAACTGATAATCGCCTATCAAGCTATATACATGGGATCTTTTACGCAAAACATCCAGATCCCCAAGGCTGCTTTCTTTCTCTAGCAGAAGATTGCAAACACTGAGAGCCTCCTCATAATTCCGGCCTCTTATGAGACTATCCAGCCTCTTGATTTCAACTGTCTGATTCAATTTAACTTATTACCTCCGCGTAGTTTTTCGGGTGTATCCATTGCCAGTAAAGTTCGTGCCTGAAACTGACCTTTCTGCGATATTAAACTCTCTAGCCAGGCCATATTTTTCGTCAGACCAAGAGCACGCCCCTTCATGTAAGGCGCAGGTATCGGGTTATCGTTTTCATCTAGGCTAAGATCTCTTATTCGTCTTCATAGGCAGATGCATCGACAGATAATTTGGGTTTTACCTTCTCGGAATCCCAATAATAATTTTCCACAACTCAGCCAGGCGAAGCAGAGATAGATTCCCTAGACCCAGCAACAATCCCGACGTGCCCCATGGGCAATCAGATCGCCAGTTTTTTCCGACACAGAAATTACTATCCAGCTGGGCAAATAATAGCTTGGAGCTGATAAGCGCTGGGCACCTGGTGGGTATTTCCTCAGATCCTCGGAAACAAACTTCCCCCATATTTGGAAGATTGCATCCAGACAGCTCGTATTGAGTGTCCGCACAGAGATCACACTTATATGTACCTTCACCAAAACCTGAATTCACATCAGTATGGTCTGTCTCCCTACTCCGGCCGCGACCATCAGATCTTGCCGCTGAAACTATATCGAAAGATACACTACACGGACATGAACCATTTGGATAAATGGCACTAATTGGACTCCCCGTTGTATACGCATCGGGAAGCATTCCTCAGAGCCTCCTTAGTAAATGGTCGGCGATGACAATTAATCAGCTCCACACCATCCAAAGTAGATATTCCTCTCCCAGCCAATAACATTTAAAACCTTCGACATGAAGCCGATTCCAGGAAGCTCTTGGAACTTGAAAAATCTTACAATCACGCCATCCGAAGCATGACTACTCGTCAAAATAAGGCTCACCTGATGACCAATAAAAATCATATTTAGAACTTAAGCGCTCAATCAGCATCTCAATATCAGCAGCCAGACTTACTGCTTGCAGAGAGTCCGCTCCATATACGTCAAAACTTTGCTCTTCCAATCCCTCTATCTCCACATGACATATCGCCACAACACCATCAACCGGAAAAGTCACCATAGATTGCTCGACTATTTTTGGCTCAGAAATTTTTATTTTTATTTGTCTTTTTCTGGACTCATTCTTCTCTGCCAACAAGAGCACTCGCTCTGCTATATATCGAACTTCGCTGCCTACCATATTACCTACCTCTCTCTCTGTAGCATTGTTCTCTATTTTCCCTGGCTGCTTCAAAGCAAGAGAATTTCTTTCGGCCACTTAATCCCGCACATGTCTGCAAGCTACTTTGGTAAAGTGCTTCACAGTTCCTGTCTGTTTCAGACTCATCATCTTCAGTACACCAGTTATAAGCATCCTGTATGAGACTGCCGACTGCTGCACCTCCCGCAGCCCCCCATAGGGCACCTTCTGTTGCCCCCGCCAGCCCTCCTCCGACAGTGCCAAATCCAGGAATGACGCTTCCACCCAGGCCACCTGCAATCGTGCCAACCGCACCACCAGCAACGGCTCCGACGCTTGCTCCAACCGCAGCTCCCTCAGCGGCAAGACCTTTAGCGTCATGCAACGAAATAGGATTTCCCTCTACATACGCATAAAGATTAATCCCCCCTCGTTCCCCAATCGGATCACGGCTCAGCCATCGCCCAGATTCCGGGTCGTAGGCCCGGTAGAGGGCCAGGTACAGGCCACTGGCCTGATGCCAGTGCAA
>NZ_FOLS01000047.1 GCF_900112375.1 Pseudomonas citronellolis
TGGATTACAGCTTGAAACGCTGGGTAGCGCTGACGCGCTACCTGGACGATGGTGCTGTGCCCATCGATAACAATGCGGTCGAGAACCAGATCAGGCCGTGGGCGCTCGGTCGTTCGAACTGGCTCTTCGCAGGGTCACTGCGCAGCGGCAAGCGGGCGGCGGCGATCATGAGCTTGATCCAGTCGGCACGGATGAATGGGCATGATCCATACGCCTATCTCAAGGATGTACTGACGCGGCTGCCGACGCAGAAGGCCAGCGAGATTGAGCAGCTGTTGCCGCATCAGTGGATACCAGCCTGACCTGCGCAAGATGCCTTGCCCGTACGCTTACAATTCGCCGGAGTATCAGGCTGCTGAGAGGCTAGCAGGTCTCGCAGCTGCGTATATTTCCGGGCTTGATGAAGATAGTCAGGTTGTTCTTGAGATTTTTCCTTCGGCTAAATGCTTTGGGCAAAAGGTCCAGGATATTGATTTGCTCGTTTTCTTTGCCAATTATCGCAAAGAAGAAATCCGGTCAGAAAAAACCAATACACTAATCCATTCATTCTGTGCTTCGTTTGAAGTAAAGGGGCATTCGCCGAGCTTGGTTCGCTTTGAGGGGAATAGGTGTTTTGTTAAATATAATGATAGTGATCATGATGTCACTACGCAAAGTGATGGGCAGAAATACTCTATAAAAAAGTACATTGAGAAAAATAGCCTGAGCAAAAGCTCTCCTTGGATTACAAACTTTATTTGGCTCGAGCGAGTTCAATGCTCGCTTATTCCGAAGTCGCAGAACAACATCCTT
Source organism: Pseudomonas citronellolis (assembly GCF_900112375.1). GTDB lineage: Bacteria > Pseudomonadota > Gammaproteobacteria > Pseudomonadales > Pseudomonadaceae > Pseudomonas > Pseudomonas citronellolis. Next base: position 793 of record NZ_FOLS01000047.1, read on the forward strand.
GGATCAGATGTGACTTGGGGGCTCTTGTTGGAAAAGGTAGCCTTATTATCGAGTCGGCCAGGTTGTAACGAGGTGTGTTGCTTTTCCGTGCGCGCATACATGGCTAACACTTTGGCAGTTTTTTCAAACGTGCTGGTCCCATCTAAAATCGACAGAAAGCGGCTTGAGGCGATCACAAGGTCTGTTCTGGATCGAACGCAGCAACAGTACGCCGAGAAGCTGGGAAGGCAACTTCTAATATTTAGAGGGCGCGGGGGGACGGGAAAGACAGTACGCCTTATTCGCATGGCATATCAAGCATATGACGAGTTTGGTTTGCGTGTTGTACTGCTTACCTATAATAAGGCTTTAGTCGCAGATCTGCGTAGACTTCTGACCTTGCTCGGAGCTAAGGATTCGGTCGGGGTGGGAAGTATCTCGATCAAGACTATTCATAGCTTCATGCGCGAATGGCTGCTGGCTTTGGGTTTTATCTCGAAGCAGGAGCCCGATTTCCTTGAAGCATATGAAGAGTATAAAAAAACTGCGCTTGAGTACTTGTTGGCCGGTGCTGTGACACAAGAAGAAGTCGAGAGGTCGAGATCTACCCGCAGTAGGTCATTGACATGGGACCTGTTGCTCATCGATGAATCGCAAGATTGGCCTGCTACTGAGCGAGATCTAATCTATCAGCTATACGGGCCAAAGAAGGTAATCATTGCCGACGGGGTTGACCAGTTCGTACGAGGTGTGGAAAAAATCGATTGGCGAGCAAATATAGGAGTGTGCGAAAGTCAGATTGTTCCGCTAAGAAAAAGTCTGCGACTCAAGTCCAGCCTTTGCCAGACAGTAGGCCACTTCGCAAAGGAAATTGACTACGCGAATTGGAACCTCGAACCTCTGCCTGAATCACACGGCGGGAAAGTCATCGTAGTTGTTGGTGATCCATTCTCCAAGAAATTTCATTCTAAACTAGTGGCAACTGCTAGAGATGATGGGAATAAGCCGATTGACATCCTGTTTTGTGTTCCACCTGGATGGGTGGAAACATCCGCCGATGGGCAAAGGCGCTCGAAGGTTGGAAAACAGTTTGCTGAATGGGGTCTTGAGTGTTGGGACGCCGTCGATCCGGAGCAGCGAGATGAATATCCAACCAGCGTTGAGCAGTTTAGGATTGTTCAGTACGAGTCATGCCGAGGCCTTGAGGGATGGGTCGTGGTTAATTTCGCCTTAGATGAGTTTTTTTCTTACAAACAGGAGAACGCTAAAGTCAGCGAGGAGGAGAAAAACGATATATTCTACGACGAGGCAGAGGCGGCCCTGGAGTATGCGAGAAAGTGGGTAATGATTCCTCTTACAAGAGCAATAGATACACTCGTAATCCATGTCTCGGATCCTGGGTCATACATTGGAAGGGTCGCTATTGATTTGCATCGGAAGTATCCTGATAGCATTGATTATTATGAGTTTTAAGGCTTCGGTACTATCGTCTAATAGTTGGTTTTGGTGGGGCTTTATACAGTGCGAACTTTCACTGTAGAAAAACAGGTTTCGTCTTGTGCGCTTCTAGGCTCAGGTAGTGAAGTTCACTTCTGCTCGAAAGCGAGCCATGTTTAATATTTTTAAGATTAAACATGGTTGTGGGCTCTCAGGTAGAGGTTTATGTGTTGATGCTTATTTTTATAGATGACGTGAGCGTTAGATCCGGAGAAGTTCTTTGCGGTTTCGTAGCCTGGATACCATGTCGCGATATCGTGGGCAGCGATCGCAATACTTTAGAGGGCGCCCAATACCGCCTGTGACACCCCCCGCAACTGAGGCTCCTGCAGCTGCAATGCGGCCAAAGGTATATATACGAAACTTTACTCCTTGGGACTCAATTAGTCGCTCCAGAGTTGCGACGATTGAGAAAGGCCTGAAGCTGAACCGTTACTGGGGCTCGAACTGCCAAGGGTGTACATTGAAGGAATAATGCACATAGAGTGCTCAGCGGCGATTGAGTCGCATGGGAACATGAGTCGGTGCTTGACGCGATGCAGCCCCGCCTAGATCAAGCTCTGGAAATGATACGCATCCGCTGCCCGACGACGGTGGAGCATCCGTTCTGCGCGCTGAAGACTTGAATGGGCGCCGCAGCAACACCCTCACCAATACTGCAGCGTTGCGCCAACGCTGGCTGGGCGTATTGCCCGGCGACTGAGAGTGATGAGCGATCGCTCAATTAGTCTCCGCTATGGCATCGCATCTCCAGTGCTCTGGATGGCTTCGAGACGTTCGCCGAGCCGTTTCCAGGCATCTGCTTTTTCTTTGGCATAATCGTGATGCAGATAATGCCTGCGTACCTTTGAACCACCCAGCAAGTGATTTTGACAACGATCGATGATTTCCAGTGCGACACCAAGCTCTTGCATCATGGTGGCACCGGTACGGCGCAAGTCATGAGGAGTCCATTCCCCTTTGGTGCCTTTGCTTAGTACCAGTGAGTCGTCATGGTGGCGGCCAGTAAGTGGCTTGCTGCGATTCTTGAAGCGGCACTGCCGGTCACCAATTAGCTTGCTGACTGTCTTGGTGTCAACGTGGCTATTCTCATCCTTGCTGGGGAAGCAGAACGGGGTATGGCCGGTTTCTTCTTTCAGGCGCTCGAACTGCTTCAGCGCGAATGACGACAGAAATACATGGTGATCCTGGCGCTTGCCCTTGTGGCCCTTCGTAGCCTCGGCAGGGATGAACCAGGTGCCTTTCTCCAGATCCACATGACGCCATTCGGATTTGAGCAGTTCGCCGATGCGGCAGAGGGTGCTCAGGCAGATCCAGACGGCGCATTGCACGCGCGGATTGACTGGGCGGATGCCAGAGTATTTCTGGCCGGCGGGGAGGGCGTCGTAGTCGCGTTCCAGGCGGGCGAAGATATCACGCAGCTCGCGGATTTCGTCAGGAGAGAGCAGGCGATCGCGCTGTTCCTCGTAGTCGTGGTCGAGCAGCTTATTGACATCAATTAGGTCGGCTGGATTGCCGTCGGCCATCAGGGTGCGCCATGGCTTGCGTTTCTCGGCCCAGCGCAGCATCTGGCCGATGTCCTTGCTGCGAATCACTACGGTGCGATTCAGGCCGCGGGCTTTGACTGAGCGTAAGACGTTGAGCAGGTCTTTCTCGGTCAGGGTGCGCAGCGGCTTCTTGCCAATGAGTGGAAGCACGTCTTTGGTGAAACTACGGCGCAACTCGGCGTTGCCGTCCTGGCGGGACACACCGTCGCGCATCCATTCTTCGAAGAGATCGGCGACCGTCTTGTTCTCTGCAGCCTGGCGCTCGGCTTCAGCAATGGTGGCAGCGATGGCGGCCTGGGCTTCGATCTTGGCGGCCTTGCGGGCAGCGGTGGGGTCGATTCCTTTGGCGGCTATCGCTTTCACTTCGTCGCGTTCGGCGCGAATCTGCGCTAGCGATTTCTTCGGCCAACTGCCCAGGCTTTGGTCGCGCTTCATTCCATCCTGCTTGAATTCGTAGCGGAACTGCACCGTCACGCCGCGCACGCCGGCACGGACTTTGGCGACCAGTCCCCCGTCTTCGCGGAGGATCCGGCCGTCATCGGCTGTGGTGAGCGCCTCCAGTTGCTTGGCTGTCAGTTTGGCCATGTCCTACCCCTTGCCTAGTTCGGCTTCATGGAATTTTACCCCACTTTTACCCCACCTAATCGTTTGGCTGTCGGTGGATGCTCGTGGATCGCGATGGACGCTAATTTAGCCTGTATGCCCCGTATTTACTAGGGTGTAGGCGATCCGTCAGTGTCCATCGGCGTCCATGGAAATCCACCAAATAAGCGCATGGGGTGCAAGGGGTAGATTATTTAGGGCGCTCTGTCTCGATCAAGTATTGCTAAGCACATACGCTGCTTGAGCTGTTTTTATTTCTGGCTCCAAATTGCGCACGAAACCATCGAGAGAACTCGCTCATATCCAAGTCTGAAACAGCATCCGGCCAGACCTACTGGCTTGAAGGCCCTTGTCAGATAGCGGCCTTCGCTGAGGTCAGGCGACGTCACTATGGAATGGCAGCCACTGCTCAACAAAACCAGCCGACCCCCACCCAGCAGAAGTCGGCCCCCCAACAGCCCAAACCCCTCACGTCCCAGTCTTCACCCTCGTCCAGACCCGCGTACGCACCCGCTCAAGCCTCAAGGGCAATGTCTCTAGCGGATACAACGTATCCATGACCTCCTTCGTGGGATACAGCGCCGGGTTTTCGCGCAGTTGGGCGTCTATCAGTTTGGTGGCGTCCTTGTTGCCGTTGGGGTAGCCGACGTAGTTGGAGTTCTTCGCGGTAATTTCCGGGCGCAGGATGTAGTCGATGAAGGCGTAGCCTTGTTGTGGGTGTGGCGCGTCCTTGAGCAGCACCAGGTTTTCCATCCACACCGGGGCGCCTTCGCGGGGGATGCTGTAGGTGATCTTCATGCCGTTGTGGGCCCGTTCGGCGGTCTGTTTGGCGCTGTATACCGAGCCGCCCCAGCCGACCACGGCGCAGATGTCGCCGTTGGCCAGGTCGGAGGGGAACTTCGATGAGTCGAAGTAGCGGATGTAGGGGCGGATGCTGCGCAGCAGGGCTTCGGCGCGTTCGTAGTCGGCCGGGTTCTTGCTGTTGGGCGGCAGGCCCAGGTAGTGCAGGGCGATGGGGATGATTTCCACCGGCGCGTCGAGCATGGCGACGCCGCATTCGCTGAGCTTGCTGATGTTTTCCTTCTTGAAGATCAGGTCCCACGAGTCCACCGGCGCGTCGGGCCCCAGCCGTTGGGCGACCTTGTCGGCGTTGTAGCCGATGCCGGTGGTGCCCCACATGTAGGGCGCCGCGTAGCGGTTACCCGGGTCGTTCACCTGCAGTTTGTGCAGCACTTCGGCGTCCAGGTGCGGCCAGTTGCCCAGCTGCGAGCGGTCCAGTTCCTGCAGCACGCCGGCCTTGGCGAAGTTGGGGATGAGGTCATCCGGGATGATGACCACGTCGTAGCCGCTGCGGCCGGCCATCAGCTTGCTTTCCATCACCTCGGCATCGTCGAAGACGTCCTGGACCAGCTTGATGCCGGTGGCGGCCTGCAGTTCCTTGGCCGTGTCCGGCGCGAGGAAGTCGGACCAGTTGTACAGGTGCACGGTCGGCGGCTCGGCGTAGGCGGTGCCCAGCGCGAGCAACGAGGCCAGGCCGAACGGGAAGAGGCGCGGGAGTTTCATCTGGGGCTCCTGGCTGGCCTGTTCCCCGGGAGGTGGCCAGCGGTCTGTTGTTATTGGCAGGTAGCGAAGGGCGCTTGCAAAGCGTGGACTCAGGGGATCAGCAGCTCACGGCGGCCGTCGGCGTGCTCGATGCGTTCGCCGGGCAGCTGGAAGCGCTTTTCCGCCTGGTAGTCGTAGAGTTCGCGGGCGGCGGCGATCTGGCTGAAGTCCAGTTCGACGAAGTGCCGGCATTCGCGGTTGCCGGCCTCGAACTGGATGCGGCCGAAGGGGTCGACCACCGCGCTGCAGCCGGCGAAGGTGATGTCGTCCTCGCCGTCGCCCACGCGGTTCACCACGACGGCGAACACCTGGTTCTCCTGGGCGCGGGCGGTGATGGAGGTGCGGTGGACGTGGCCGTAGGGCTCCATGTTGCCGTCGCTGACCAGGATCAGTTCGGCGCCGAGTTCCGCCAGGGCGCGGGCGCTCTCGGGGAACTCGCTGTCGTAGCAGATCAGCAGGCCGATGCGCACGCCGCGCCACTCAAGGGTGGCGTAGCGGTCGCCGGGCAGCACCAGGCCCGGTTCGGAGACCCACAGGTGGGTCTTGCGGTAGCTCAGCGCCAGGCCTTCGGGGGCCACGAATACGCTGGTGTTGTAGAAGCGGCCGCCGTCGTTCTCAATCAGGCCGACGACCACCGCCACGCCGCGCTCGCGGGCGGCTCGCTGCACGGCCTGCAGGCTCGGGCCATCCAGCGGTTCGGCATTGGCGGCGATGTTCTGCGCGTTGAGGAAGCCGGTGATCTGCGCCTCGGGGAAGACGACGATGTCGGTGTCTGGCGCGCAGCCGGCGATGGCCTGCAGGATGCGGTGGAGGTTGTAGGAGGTGTCGCCGTCGCGGGCGGCTTGTTGCACGAGCTCGAGTTTCATTGTTCGGACCTTGTCGATGAGCTGGGGCCGCACCGGGAAAGTCGGTGACTTTTCGGCAGGGCCAGTGCAAGTATGCGAAGCGCAAGCGAATTTCCTATTCCGCCGTTTAGTTAACCCTGGGGGTACTGCATGGCTCTGACGCTCCTGGACGTGGCCTGGCACCGGGCCTTCGGGCAACTGGCCGAGCGCCTCGACCGACCCGATTTCTGGCGCGCCCTGGCCGACGTACTGGGCGACCACATGGCGCTGGGCAGCTGGGTGGCGCTGATGTTCAGCGACGACCGCCCGCGCATATTCGCCGAGAGCCCCTACCAGGGCGGCGGCCCCGACCCGCTGTTCCACGATTACGTTGAGGGCCTGTACCTGCTCGATCCCTTCTACATCGCCAACCGCGAGCGGCCGGCAAGCGGCCTGTTCCGCCTCGCCGAGGTGGCCCCGGAGTGCTTCCGCGAGACCGAGTACTACCGGCTGTACTTCACGCACAACGTGGTGGAGGACGAGGTGCAGTACAACGTCTGCCTGGATGGCGAGCGCAGCCTGTGCCTGTCCCTGGGCAGCCGCTCGCGCTTCGAGCCGCAGCAGATCGCACTGCTCGAACTGATCCGCCCCTGGGTGTGCGCGCTGATGCGCCAGCGCCTGTTCTTCGAGGGCGGCGTCAACGAGCCATCCCCCCGGCCCGGCGTGCGCTGGCAGGGCAACCTTGAGCAGATCATGGCGCGCCTGGGCACGCCCCTGACCGGCCGGGAGCTGGACGTCATCCGCCTGGTGCTCAGCGGCTGTTCCAACAAGGAGGTGGCGGCCAAGCTCGACATCTCCGCCGAGACGGTGAAGGTCCACCGCCGGCACGTCTACGCCAAGCTCAAGGTCAAGTCGCAGCCGGAACTCTTCAAGGTCTTCCAGAACGCCCAGGCCGGCAGCTGACGCCGCTCAGGGGAACAACGCCCGTTCGATGAAGCGGGTGGTATCCCGCAGGCTCGCGCCGATGCGTTCGAGGCCATCCTGCTCGTGCTGGGCGCTGATGCCGATGGCGGAGATCACGAAGCGCGGCTGTCCTTCGCGGTCGACGATGGCGCTGGAGACGGTGCTGACGCCGCGGTAGAGCTGGTTCTGGTCGATGCCCCAGCCCCTTTCCGCGGCCTGCGCCACTTCCGCGCGGAACTGTTCGAAGCCGGGCGGGCTTTCCCAGCGGATTTTCGTCAGCCGGCGGCGCAGTTCGGCGTCGGGCAGGTTGCGCGCGGCGGCGATGCAGCGCCCCGCGGCGCCGGCCAGTTCCGGGAGGCGCGCGCCCAGGGCGACGTTGATGTGCGCGGTGGGCGGGATCGAGTGGGCGATGACGCGGATGTGGGCATCGCCGGTCAGTTGCCAGAGGGTGATGAGGATGTTGTGGTTCAGGCTCAGCCCGTCCAGTTCCGGCTGGATCAGGTCGGCGTAGCTGCGGCCGATGAAGCCCACGGCCAGCTCCGACAGGCCCAGGCCCAGTTGGTAGGTCTTGTCCTGGCCGTTGAAGCAGACCAGTTGCTCGTGGCTCAGCGTGCGCAGGATGTTGAACGAGGTGCTGGGGCTGATGCCGGTGGCGCGGGCGATGCTGGTCACGCCTTCGGGCGCCTCGGCGGCGGCCAGGTGGCGGAGGATGTGGATGGCGTTGACCACCGCGCCGACGTCCTTGGCGCCGGCGCGGCGGGGGTGGCTTTCGCCTGTGGGCTTTTCGCGGGTCATGCTGGGCACCGGGGCAGGGGAGTGGTTCGGGCCGGACCGGCCACGGGGAGCGACCGTGGCTGGCTGGCGTCACATGTTGGGCGGACTTACATGTCGGGATGATTTACATGTTGGGATAGTTCGGCCCGCCGGTGCCTTCCGGGGCGATCCAGGTGATGTTCTGCGCCGGATCCTTGATGTCGCAGGTCTTGCAGTGCACGCAGTTCTGCGCGTTGATCTGGAAGCGCTTGCTGCCGTCGTCGTTGCTCACCACTTCGTACACGCCGGCCGGGCAGTAGCGCTGCGCGGGCTCGTCGTAGAGCGGCAGGTTCTTGCCGATCGGCACGCTCGGATCGGTCAGCTTGAGGTGGATCGGCTGGTCCTCCTCGTGGTTGGTGTTGGAGAGGAACACCGAGGAGAGCTTGTCGAAGCTGAGCTTGCCGTCCGGTTTCGGGTAGTCGATCTTCGGCGCTTCGCTGGCCTTCTTCAGGCTGGCGTAGTCCGGGGTGGTGTCGTGCAGGGTGAGCGGAATCTTGCCGCCGAAGAAGTTCTGGTCGATGAAGTTGAAGGCACCGCCGCCGATGGCGCCGAACTTGTGGATGGCCGCGCCGAAGTTGCGGCTGCGGAACAGCTCGTCGTACAGCCAGCTGGCCTTGAAGGCGTCCACGTAGTTGCTCAGCTCGTCGCCGCCTTCACGGCCGGCGGCCAGGGCTTCGGCGATGGCCTCGGCGGCCAGCATGCCGGACTTCATGGCGGTGTGGCTGCCCTTGATCTTGGCGAAGTTCAGGGTGCCCAGGTCGCAGCCGATCAGCGCGCCGCCGGGGAAGACCATCTTCGGCAGCGAGTTCAGGCCGCCCTTGCAGATGGCGCGGGCGCCGTAGGCCACGCGCTTACCGCCTTCGAGGTACTGCGCGATCACCGGGTGGTGCTTGTAGCGCTGGAACTCATCGAAGGGCGACAGGTGCGGGTTGCTGTAGGACAGGTCGATGATCAGGCCGACCACCACCTGGTTGTTCTCCAGGTGATAGAGGAAGGAGCCGCCCGGGTTGTCGTCGTTCAACGGCCAGCCGGCGGTGTGCACCACCAGGCCCTGGTCGTGCTTGGCCGGGTCGATGTCCCAGATTTCCTTGATGCCGATGCCGTAGTGCTGGGCGTCAGCGTCGCTGTCGAGCTTGTACTTCCTGATCAGCTGCTTGCCGATGTGGCCACGGCAGCCTTCGGCGAACAGGGTGTACTTGGCGCGCAGCTCCATACCCGGGGTGTAGTACCCTTCTTTCGGATTGCCTTCACGGTCGACGCCCAGGTCACCGGTGACGATGCCGCGGACCACGCCGTTCTCGTCGATCAGCGCTTCCTGGGCGGCGAAGCCCGGGTAGATCTCGACGCCCAGGCCCTCGGCCTGCTGGGCCAGCCAGCGGCACAGGTTGCCCAGGGAGATGATGTAGTTGCCCTCGTTGTGCATGGTCTTGGGCACGAAGAAGTTCGGCACCCTGGTGGCGGCCTGGTCGTTCTTCAGGACATAGATGTCGTCACGCTTGACCGGAGTGTTCAGCGGGGCTTCGAGTTCCTTCCAGTTGGGGAACAGCTCGTTCAGCGCGCGGGGCTCGAACACGGCGCCGGAGAGAATGTGGGCGCCTACTTCGGAACCCTTCTCGACCACGCAGACGCTGATCTCCTGACCCGCGTCGGCGGCCTTCTGCTTCAGTCGGCATGCGGCGGACAGACCGGCAGGGCCGGCGCCGACGATGACGACGTCGAATTCCATGTATTCGCGTTCCACTTCCTGCTCTCTCCTGTTTCAGTGGCGTTGGCTGGCGCCGGCATCGATGCAGCTCCGCAATGGGGCGCATGATTCAATGAATGAAATGAAATTTCAATTTATGAAATTCGGGTTTTCATGGATATCTCCCCGAATCGCCGCTGACAAGTGCCGCTTCAAGGCTTTTAAAGCGTTTCCCGCCGCGTGGAATGAACCGCTCTGGAATCGATGAACAAACGATTCACCGGATAATCCGGGCCGGCCGCAGATTCTGATATCCGGAACAACCCGCACTTCGCGGTTGTGCGTTCCATTGAATGGGATAAGTATGAATTGAAACCTGATTTCATTTATTGAAATGAAATGGATCGACGCCCGAGCCGGCGATAGAACAAGAGGAAAGCGGTATGCCCATCGATGCCGAGAAGTTGCTCAGTTATTCGATACCCAGCGTCCGTCAGTCGCTGACGCGCCGGGAAACCGCTTTCTACGCATTGTCCGTCGGGCTCGGGCAGGACCCGCGGGACGAGCGGCAACTGCGTTACGTGGACTATTCCCGCGATCTGCTGGCGCTGCCGTCGATGGCGCTGGTCCTGGCCCACCCGGGCTTCTGGCTGGCCGACCCGCGCTCGGGCGTCGACCCCACCCAGGTGGTCCACGGCGAGCAGGAACTGACGCTGCATGCGCCGCTGCCGGTCGAGGGGGCGCTGCTCAGCGAAACCTCGATCGTGGGCCTGGTCGACAAGGGCGAGGGCCAGGGCGCGCTGCTGTATACCCGCAAGCGCCTGACCGATGTCGGCAACGGCCGGCTGGTGGCTTCCACGCTCAATACCACCTTCATTCGCGGCGGCGGCGGATTCGGCGGTTCGGCCACGCCCATCGGCACCAGCAGGCCGCGGCCCGAAGGCACGCCGGACTTCGTCGTGGACCTGCCGACCCGCCCGGAGCAGGCCCTCTATTACCGGATGAACGGCGACGACAACCCGTTGCATGCCGACCCGGCGGTGGCCGCCCGGGCCGGCTTCCCGGGCCCCATCCTGCATGGCCTGTGCACCTTCGGCGTGGTCTGCCATGCGTTGCTCAAGAGCCTTGCCGACTACCAGGCGCAGCAGCTGAAGACCATGGCGCTGCGCTTCTCCGCGCCGGTGTATCCCGGGGAGACCATCCGCTGCGAAATCTGGCGCGACGGCAGCTTCCAGGCGCGGGTCGTCGAGCGCGATGTGCTCGTGGTCGGCAATGGCCGGGTGGAGTTGGCGGGAGCGTCCTGAAATTCCGCGTCGCGGAATTGTTCCGGTTTCTGGAATTTCAAGCTGGCAGACGCTCTGGCAAGGGGCTTCAGGTTTTTCGGCGCGCGGCAGCGCGAGGAGCAATAGCAGTCGTTATTCCGAAGTACGGAACGTGCGGGGCGGTCGCGTTGACGCTCCAGTAGTGCGGGAATTAAATGAAATCATAAGAACAAGAGGTTTGATCATGTCCGCAATTAAACGGTTTTATCTGCTGTTCGGTCTTTCCTTCGGCGCCCTCGCTCCGCTGTGTGGCAGTGCGGCGGAAGTCATGAAACTCGGTTTGTCGGTGCCGCTGTCCGGTGCCGGCGCGAACTGGGGTATCGGCGCCAAGTGGCTCTGTGAACAGGCCGCGGGCGACGTCGCGGCGCAGGGTGGCGTCAAGGTTGCGGGCCAGACCTATAACTTCGAATGCGTGGCCTACGACAATAAATACAACGCCGCCGACGGTGCGAAAGTTGCCCAGACGCTGCTCAGCAAAGACAGTGTCAAGTTCGTCGCGGGCAGCCTGGGCACCGCGCCGGTACGGGCGCTGCAATCCCTCTCCGAACGCCGTGGCGCGCTGATCTTCACCACGGCCTGGGGCACCAGCATCAAGGGGCCCAAGTTCCCGCTGACCTTCACCCAGATGAATACGCCCAACGAGATCGTCTATCCGCTGGTCAAGTTCGTCAAAGAGCGCAACCCGTCGATCAAGACGGTGGTGCTGATGAACCCCAACGACGCCACCGGCCAGGAAACCGAGGCCATCGCGCGCAAGGCCTGGGAAGCGGCCGGGGTGAAGGTGCTGGCCAGCGACTGGTACGAGCGCGGGACCACCGAGTTCCAGCCGGTGGCCTCGAAGATGGCGTCGCTCAAGCCCGACGCCGTCGACCTCTGCTCCAGCACGCCGGCCGATAGCGGCCAGCTGTTCAAGGAACTCAGCGGCCTGGGCTGGAACGGCGTCAAGGTGATCGAGGTGGGCACCGGCGCGGGCGGCCTGCTGGCGACCGGCGGAGAGGCGGCCAGCGGTACCTACATGGGCGCCGCGGTCGCCCTGGACTCGCCCGGCACCACCGACCTGCAGCGCCGCCTGAACGACGGCGTGAAAGCCCAGACCGGCGAATCGATCAACGCCATCCAGATCGGCTTCTACGACTCGGTCAAGGCCCTGGCCGCGGCGATGGAGAAAGCCCAGAGCGTCGAGCCGAAGGCCGTCGCCGAGGCGCTTCCGGAGATCACCTTCGACTCCTTCTACGGCAAGTCCGCGTTCGGCGGAAAGGCAACCTACGGCACGCCCCAGCAAATCCTGGTCCCGGTGATCGTCACCCAGCTGCAACAGGACAAGCTGGTCGAAGTGGGCCGCGTGCAACCCGAAGAGCTGACCCAGCGCATCCAGTGATCGCTGCCGTCGAGGTGGTTGGAGGAGTCATGGAAACTATATTCCAGTTGTTTTTGACGACGGTGCAGATCGGCTCGGTCTATGTGCTGTTCGCCCTGGGCCTGACCATTATCTTCGGCGTGCTGAAGATCGTGAACTTCGCCCATGGCCAGTTCTTCACGATGTCCGCGCTGGTCGTCGCGGTGGTCATTCCCTGGCTCACCGCCCAGGGGCTTTCCCTGTTCGCCGCCTACGGGCTGGGCCTGCTGGCCGGCATCGCCCTGGCCACCGGCTTCGGCGTGCTGGCCTACCAGGTCGGCTTCCGCTGGTTCCAGCGGGACCTGGTCGGCTCCTTCATTCTTTCGGCAGGCCTGGTGCTGCTGTTCGAAGGGGCCTACCTGGAGATCTTTGGCGGCGCCGTGCGCTCCGTCCCGCCGCTGGTGGAAGGCACCGTCAGCATCCTGGGCGCCGGCATCAGCGCCCAGCGCCTGCTGATCTGCATCATCGCCGTGCTGCTGACCGCGGGCCTGACCTGGGCGCTGGCGAAGACGCGCTTCGGCAATGCCCTGCGCGCCGTGTCCATCGACCACGAGGCGGCCATGCTGCAGGGCATCCCCTACAAGTCGATCGCCTTCAGCGGCTTCGTCTTCGCCACCCTGATCGGCGCCGTGGCCGGCGCGCTGATCGCCCCGGTGTCGTCGGTGTCGCCGACCTTCGGCGACAGCTTCCTGATCAAGGGTTTCATCGCGGTGGTGATCGGCGGCCTGGGCAGCGTGCCCGGCGCCATCATCGGCAGCCTGCTGATCGCCGCGATAGAAGCCTTCGGCGGTTTCTACTTCGACCCCTCCAGCGCCAGCCTCGCGATTTTCGTCCTGGTGATGCTGATGCTGCTTGTTCGTCCGAACGGAGTGCTGGGCCGTGGCTAAGCAAAAATTCCTTGTCTGCTGTGTTTTCTGTGTCGCCATCGCCGTGGCCAGCCATTTCGCCGGCGACGGCTACAGCGCCAAGCTGATGGTCTGGATCGCCATCGCCGCGCTGGTCGCCTCCAGCCTGCGTTTCGTCATGCTGATCGGCGAGCTGAACTTCGCCACCGCGGCCTTCTATGGCATCGGCGCCTATACCGCCGGGGTCATGACCACCATGCTGGAGTGGCCGTTCGTCGTCGCCCTGCTGGCCGGCGGGGTGGTGGCCGCGCTGATCAGCCTGGTGTTCGGCTTCATCACCCTGCGCACCAAGGGCCCTTACTTCCTGCTGATCGGCTTCGCCTTCGCCGAAGTCATGCGGATCATCTACACCAAGTCGGAATGGCTGGGCGGGAACTCCGGGCTGGTCGGCATCTTCATGCCCGAGGGCCTGGACGCCTACACCACGCCTTTGGTGATCCTGCTGAGCGGGGGACTGGTCGCCGCGCTCTACCTGATCGAGACCTCCAACGTCGGCAAGATCTTCACCGCCATCAAGGACAACGAAGGCGTGGCCCGCTCGGTGGGCATCCGCGTGCACCTGAGCAAGGTGGCCTGCTTCGTCATCGCCTCCTTCGCGGTGGGCGTCGCCGGCTCGCTGCATGCCTTCACCAACAACGTGATCAGCCCCGGGGACTTCGGCTTCCTGCTCTCGACCTTCGCCCTGGCCTACCTGAAGGTCGGCGGCGAGCAGCACCCGCTCGGCCCGATCCTCGGCGCGGCGCTGCTCATATCGCTCAATGCCCTGGCGCTGGACAGCGGCCTCAACGAGCACATCTTCTACGGCGCCTCCATCGTCATCGCGATGCTGCTGCTGCCCAAGGGCGTGGCCGGCCTCGTCGGCCGCGCCCTGTCGTGCCGCCCGCGGGCGTCCCGCGCCAGCGTCGTCGCCCGGAGGGCCCAATGATGAACGCCGCCACCCAGTCCATTCTCGCCACCCGCGACATCAGCCGCTCGTTCGGCGGCGTCAAGGCCGTGGCCGACCTCAGCTTCGACATCCGCCGCAACGAGGTGCTGGGGCTCATCGGCCCCAACGGCGCCGGCAAGAGCACCACCTTCAACCTGATCAGCGGCTTCTACAAGCCCTCGAGCGGGCGGTTGGAGGTGGACGGCAACGACGTCACCGGCGTCTCGCCCGAATCGATCAGCCGCATGGGCATCACCCGCACCTTCCAGCACGGCAGCATCCTGCCGAGCATGAGCGTGCTGGACAACATCCTCATCGGCGCCATCGGCGCGCTGCCGCTGCTGGCCAGCAAGGCCCAGCGCGCCCGGGCGCTCGACACCGCCGAAATCCTCGGGCTGACGGGGTGCCTGGCGTCCACCGCCGGCACCTTGCCGCACGGCATCCAGCGCCTGGTGAGCATCGCCATCGCCTTCGCCACCCGCCCGCGGCTGCTGTGCCTGGACGAGCCTCTGACCGGCCTGAACCAGACGGAAGTGGAGTCCACCCTCGAAGTCTTCCGCCGCATCCGCCGCGAGTTCGGCAGCTCCATCCTGCTGGTGGAGCACAACATGAAGGCGGTGATGCAGATCTGCGATCGCATCGTCGTGCTGCACCATGGCCAGATGCTCGCCACCGGCACGCCCGGGGAGATCAGGCAGAACCCCCGCGTGATCTCCGCCTACCTGGGAGGTGTGCAATGAACAGCGCCGTCGAGTATTCGCTGCAGGTCGAGCACCTGGTCGCCAGCTACGGCAAGGTGCCCGCGCTGCGCGGGGTGAGCATGGGCGTGGCGCGCGGCCAGGTGGTGACGCTGATCGGCGCCAACGGCGCGGGCAAGTCGACGCTGATGAAGTGCATCAGCGGCCTGCTCAAGAGCGACGCGGGCGAGGTCCGGCTCAATGGCGAAGCGGTCGCCAACCGCCAGCCCGACGAACTGCTGCGCCGCGGCCTGAGCCTGGTGCCCGAGGGCCGCCGCCTGTTCGGCAGCATGACGGTGTTGGAGAACCTGATGCTCGGCGCCTATTGCCGCAAGGACCGCTCGCAGGTCGAGGCGGACCTGGAGCAGTGCCTGGAATTCATTCCCGACCTGCGCCCGCGCCTGCCCAGCCAGGCCGGCTCGCTCAGCGGCGGGCAGCAGCAGATGGTCGCGGTCGCCCGGGCGCTGATGAGCAAGCCCAGGCTGCTGTTGCTGGACGAGCCGACCATCGGTCTTGCGCCCGCCGTCGTCGAGCAGATCGCCCAGGTGATCGGCCGGATCCGCGATACCGGCGTCGACGTGCTGCTGGTCGAGCAGAACGCGGAAACCGCCCTGCGCATCGCCGACTATGCCTATGTGATGGAGGGCGGCGAAATCGTTTCCCAAGGCGTGGCGGCGGAACTGGCGCAGAACGAAGACGTGCAAAGGGCATACATGGGTATGTGAGGGGCCCTGGCCGCCCCTCTGGCTTCTGATCTGGTTGGACATGGGAAGTAAGATGAAAAGCAACTCGCTCACTGAATGGCAACCCAGCGCCGATGACCTCGCCACCGCCAACGTGGTGGAACTCATGCGCCTGCTGGGAACGGATGACTATGACGAGTTCTACGCTCGTTCCATCCAGGACCCCGACCGCTACTGGCGCATGGTGATGCAGTATTGCGGCATCGCCTGGGAGCAGCCGTTCGACGCCTACCTCGACGACTCCCGGGGGCCGGAATTCCCCAACTGGTTCCCCGGCGGCCGGCTCAACTGGGTGCAGAGCATCCTCGGCAAGGCGGACGATGCGAGCCTGGCGGCGCAGGCCGCGGTGATCGCCGAGAGCGAGACCGGCCCGGCGCGGCGCGCCACCTACGCGGAGCTGTCGGCGATGGTCAGGGCCTTCGCCGCCGGGCTCGAGGCCAGCGGCCTGAAGCGTGGCGACCGCATCGGCCTGCTGATGTCCAACGGCCTGGAAGCGACCGTTTCGCTGCTGGCCATCGCCTATGTCGGCGCGGTCGCCGTGCCGCTGTTCAGCGGCTTCGGCGTGGACGCCATCCGCTCGCGGCTGTCCGCCTGCTCGGCCAAGGCGCTGATCGCCAGCGCGGGCTTCCATCGCCGCGGCAAGTGGGTCGACATACTCGGCCTGATAAAGACCGCCCGCGAAGAACTTCCGAGCATCGAGACGCTGATCGTCCACACGCCCGAAGGGGCGCCGGGGCAGGGCGGCGACGGCCTTTCCTGGGCCGCGGTGGCGCAGGCCGGGGTCGGCCGCGAGCGGCCGGCGGCCAGCATGGCGGCGAACGATCCGTTCATGATCGTCTACACCTCCGGCACCACCGGCAAGCCCAAGGGCACCGTGCACGTGCACGGCGGCTTCGCCCTGAAGATCGCCCACGATTCGGCGGTGCATTTCAACGTGAAGCCGGGCGACGTGTTCTGCTGGCCCGCCGACATGGGCTGGATCGCCGGCGCACTGGTGCTGTGCAGCGCGTTGATGCGCGGCGCCACCCTGGTCTGCTACGACGGCGCGCCGGACTTCCCGGACTGGTCGCGGATGGGCGGGCTGATCGAGCGCCACCGGGTGACCCACTTCGGTTCGGCGCCGACGCTGATCCGTGGCCTGGCCGCCCACGAGGCGCTTTCCTGCCAGGCCGATTTCTCTTCGCTGAAGCTGCTGATCACCGCCGGCGAGGGGATCGACCCGGAGCACTTCTGCTGGTTCCAGCAGCATTTCGGCGCCGGCCGCTGCCCGGTCATCAACTACACCGGCGGCACCGAGGTGTCCGGCGCGCTGCTGTCCAGCGTGATCATCCGGCCGATCAGCCCCGCGGGGTTCAACACCGCTTCCCCCGGCGTCGCGGTCTGCGTGGTGGACAACGACGGCCGCGACGTGAGCGGCGAACCCGGCGAGCTGGCCATCCGCCGTCCGTTCGTGGGCATGACCCAGTCCTTCTGGCAGGACGACGAGCGTTACCTGGAGTCCTACTGGCGGACCATCCCCGGCCTCTGGGTCCACGGCGACCTGGCGCTGCGCGAGAACGGCAGCTACTTCATGCTGGGCCGCTCGGACGACACCATCAAGCTGGCGGGCAAGCGCGTGGGGCCGGCGGAGATCGAAGAGGTGCTGCTGGAAATCCCGCAGATCAGCGAAGCGGCCGCGGTGGGCGTCAAGGACCCGACCAAGGGCCAGAAGCTGGTGGTGTTCCTGGTGGCCCCCGGCGTCGAGGACGGCGACGCCGACCTGCTCAAGCGCATCGCGGCGCACGTCGAGGCGCGCATGGGCAAGCCTTTCGTGCCGGCCCGCGCCCTCTTCGTGACGCAGCTGCCCAAGACCCGCAGCTCCAAGGTCATGCGCCGGGTCATCCGCAACCTCTGCAACGACCTGCCGCTGGGCGACATGTCGTCGCTGGACAACCCCGCTGCGCTGGATGTGATCCGGCAGGCGCTGCAGCGCTGAATTCCCATAGGCACACGACATGAATCTCGAACTCAAAGGCAAGACAGTGATGATCACCGGGGCCTCGCAGGGCATCGGTGAAGGCCTGGCGGTGGCGTTCGCCCGCGAGGGCAGCGACCTGAAGCTGGTCGCCCGCGATGAAAGCCGCCTGGCCGCGTTGGCCGGCTCCGTGCGGGAACGCTTCGGCGTGAACGTCGAGGTGCTGCCGCTGGACATGTCGCTGCCCGGCGCCATCGCCGAGGTGGCGCGTTTCGGCCAGGACATCGACGTGCTGGTGAACAACGCCGGCAGCATCCCGGCGGGGAACCTCTGGGACGTGGACGAGGAACGCTGGCGGCAGGGCTGGGAGCTGAAAGTGTTCGGCTACATCAACCTGACCCGCCTGGTCTACGCCGCGATGCGCGAGCGCCGCGGCGGGGTGATCCTGAACAACATCGGCAGCGGCGGCGAAATGTTCGACTTCGACTACATCGCCGGCACCACCGGCAATGCGGCGCTGATGGCCTTCACCCGGGCGCTGGGCGGGCGCAGCCTGGACGACGGGATCCGTGTCGTCGGGGTGAACCCGGGGCCGGTGGACACCCCGCGCATCCGTCGTCTGCTGGAAGCCGGGACCAGCGAAGGTGCGGACGAGGCGGAGGCCTTCAAGCGCTACCCGCTCGGCCGCCCCGCCACGGTGGACGAAGTGGCCGACCTGTTCGTCTTCCTCGCCTCGGCCCGCTCGTCCTACACCAGCGGCGCGGTGGTGACCCTCGACGGCGGCTTGGTTTCCAACCGCTCCATCAGCGGCGGACGCTGAGCACAACGGAGATTACAGCGATGTCCGAAACAGTTTCCTATGCAGCCGACTACCAGCGCCTGACCTTCGACCGTCCGGCGCCGCGGGTGCTGCGCATCACCATCAACCGTCCCGAGCGGCTCAATGCCCTGGACGCCATCGGCCACGCCGAGATCGCCAGGGTCTGGCGCGACGTGGAGGCCGACGACTCGGTCAATGCCGTGATCATCCGCGGCGACGGCAAGGCGTTTTCCGCCGGCGGCGACTTCGAGGTCGTCGAGCAGATGATCGACGACTTCGAGTACCGCTGCCGCATGTGGAAGGAGTCCAAGGACCTCGTCTACAACATCATCAACTGCAACAAGCCGATCGTCTCGGCGATCCACGGCCCCGCCGTGGGCGCGGGCCTGGTCGCCGCGCTGCTGGCCGACATCTCGATCGCCGCCAGGAGCGCCAAGCTGGTGGATGGCCACACCCGGCTGGGGGTCGCCGCGGGCGACCACGCGGCCATCATCTGGCCCCTGCTGTGCGGCATGGCCAAGGCCAAGTACCACCTGCTGCTGTGCGAGCCGCTCAGTGGCGAGCAGGCCGAGCGCCTGGGCCTGGTGTCGCTGTGCGTGGAGGACGACGAGCTGCAGGACAAGGCCCTCGACGTGGCCACGCGCCTGGCCAGCGGCGCGCAGTCGGCGATCCGCTGGACGAAGTACTCGCTGAACAACTGGCTGCGCCAGGCCGGCCCCATCTTCGACGCCTCGCTCGCCCTGGAAATGCTGGGCTTCGGCGGCGCCGAAGTGAAGGA
This sequence comes from Pseudomonas citronellolis, assembly GCF_900112375.1. GTDB lineage: Bacteria > Pseudomonadota > Gammaproteobacteria > Pseudomonadales > Pseudomonadaceae > Pseudomonas > Pseudomonas citronellolis. Next base: position 19,885 of record NZ_FOLS01000047.1, read on the forward strand.
GGGCGTGGCCTCCCATCGGCAGAAGCGCGCGCCGAAGTTCCCGGACGATACCCAGGTGTAGGAGGGGAGCATGACCCGGGCCGAAAGTACCTCAGCCGAGTTGCAGCGGAGCCAGACCCTGGAATTTCCGGAGCTTCCCGCCGCCCGCTCGGGGCTGGTCATGCCCTTGCTGCGCGCGCTGGAGGTGCTGTCCGCCTTCAGCGCCCACGACCAATGGCTGGGCAACAAGGACATCGCCGACCGGACGGGGCTTCCGGCCTCCACGGTCAACCGCTTCCTGCGCAGCCTGGTCGCCCTGGGCTACGTCGGCTACTGCAAGGAGCGCCGGCAATACCGCCTGGCCGCCCCGGTCCTTTCGCTGGGCTACTCCGCCACCTTCCACTCCGACGTGCAGCGCCTGGTGCGCCAGGACCTGATCCGCTTCGCCTGCGCGCACAACGTGACCGTGCTGCTGGCCATGCGCGATCGCCTGGACCTGGTGGCGCTGGAGAGCTGCACGGGCACCGGCAGCTTCCGCCGCTCGGGCCTGAACGTCGGCACGCGCATCGCCATCTCGTCCTCGCAGATGGGCCACACGCTCCTGGCATCGCTGCCGGCCCTGGAGCGCGCCTACCTGCTGGAGAACATCGCCAGGCGCATGCCCGCGCAGTGGGAGGGGCTGGAGCCGCACCTGACCGAGTCGATCAACCAGTTCCGGACCATGGGCTTCTGCTATTCGCTGAGCAAGCTCGACCGCGACCTGGGCGTGGTCTCGGTGCCGATGAACGTCGCCGGAAAGGGCCTGTTCGTGCTGGCCTGCATCGGCTCGCTGGCGCACATGAGCAAGGCCCGCGTCTCGCGCGAGCTGGGGCCGCAGCTGGCGGCGCTGGCGAGCCAGTTCAAGCACTCGCTGGACGCCTCCGCCGCCAGCCACTACAGGGAGGAGCCCGAGCATGGCAATTGACGAGCACGGCGATGCGCTCTTGACCGTCGAGCGCGGCCTGCAGGTCCTCCGGGCGTTCCGCGGCGAGCGCACGCCCCTGTCCAACGCCGAGATCGTGGCGCGCACCGGCCTGCCGAAATCGACGGTGTCGCGCCTGACCACGACGCTCATGTTCGCCGGCTTCCTGCGCCACGCGGTGGGCGGGCGCCAGTTCGAGCTGGGGGCCGGTTCGCTGGGGATCGGCCACGCCTACCTGGAGTCGAGCCCCCTGGTGCGCCTGGCGCAGCCCTTCATGCAGGAACTGGCCGACGAGCTGAACGTGTCGGTGGCGCTGGCCGTTCGCGACGACCTGGAAATGCTCTACGTGACCTACTGTTCGAGCCGGTCCATCGCCACGCTGCGCCTGGGCGTGGGCTCGATGCTGCCGATGGAGTCCACCGCCATAGGCCGCGCCTACCTGTGGGGGCTCGGCAAGGCGGAGCGCGCGCAGCTCTTCGGCGAGATGAAACGGCGTTTCGGCGAGCGCTACCCGCAGGTCCTGGCGGGCATCCAGGGCAGCTTCGCGGAACTGCAGAGCACCGGCACCTGCCTGGTCAAGGGCGGCTACCAGCGCGACACCTACGGCATCGGCGTACCGGTGCGGATCGGCCGCGCCGCGACCGTGATGGGGCTGAACTGCGGCGCCGCCGTGGTGGGCGCGGACTTCGACAAGGTCCGCAGTGTCATCGGCGAGCGGCTCAAGGACGCCGCCCCGGAACTGGAACGCATCCTCCGTGACCTCGAAGGGCCGTTCTAGTGAACAAGAATCCTCCGTTTGAACAAGTGAAAAGGCGAACCATGGCGAAGGTGCTAGAGAATATTCGGGTCCTGGATTTCGGGCGGTTCATCGCCGGGCCGTTCTGCGGCGCGCTGCTGGCGGACCTGGGGGCCGACGTCATCCGCATCGACCGGCTGGGCGGCAGCGAGGACCGCTTCGTCATGCCGGTCACCGAACAGGGCGATGGCGCGGTGTTCCTGCAATCCAACCGCAACAAGCGCTCCATCACCCTGGAGCTGGCCAGCGAGGAGGGGCGCAGGATCGTCCGGCGCCTGGTGGAATCGGCGGACATCGTCATCGCCAACATGCCCGGCGCGACGCTGGTCAACCTCGGGCTGGACTACGAGACGCTCAAGGCGATCAAGCCCGACATCATCCTGGTGGCGCCCTCGGCGTTCGGCGACAGCGAACTGCTGCGCGACAAGATCGGCTTCGATGGCGTCGGCCAGGCCATGAGCGGCGGCGTCTACCTGTCCGGCTTCCCCGGTCAGCCGATCAAGTCGATGGTGCCGGTGGTGGACTACGCCACGGCCATCTCCTGCGCGCTGGGCGCCGTCGCCGCCCTCTACGAGCGCAACAAGAGCGGCCAGGGGCAGAAGGTCGAGGCCTCTCTGCTGCAGACCGCGCTGAATTTCTCCAGCGGCTACCTCATCGAGGAACAGCTGCTGAAGCTGGAGCGCCAGGCCACCGCCAACCGCAGCCAGAGCTACGGCCCCTCGGACATCTTCGAGACCCGCGACGGCTGGATCATTGTGCAGGTCATCGGCCCGGCCATGTTCAAGCGCTGGACGCGGATCGTCGGCTGCCCGGAGCTGCTGGACGACCCGCGCTTCGCCGACGACGAGCTCAGGGGGCGCAACGGCGAGGAGCTTTCCGAGCGCATGGCCCAGTGGTGCGCCCAGCGCACGCGGGAGCAGGCGTTGCAGGAACTCGGCCAGGCCAAGATTCCGGCCGGGCCGGTCTATTCGCCGGCGCAGGTGAATGCCGACCAGGCGATTGCCGATAGCGGCGCCTACGTCTGGCTGGAACATCCGCACCTGGATTCGGGGGCGCCCTACATAGCCCCGCCGGTGAATCTTTCCCGAACGCCCCTGCAAATCCAGAAACATGCTCCGTTGGTTGGGGAACATACCCTGGAAGTTCTCCAGGAATATGGTTTCGACCCTGCCCAGATAAAGGAGTGGCAACTTAAAAAGGTGATCTGACGACGGCCTGCCCAGAGTATCCACTTCCAGTAATTTAGATCTATCACCATTTAAAACGCGCTGACGATAAGTTCTGGCGTCGGCTTTTCTCGACCCCAAAAACAATAAAATGAGGGTGGTGGTATGTGTAGTTCGAAACGCACGTTGTATATAACTGTCCCGCTTCTTGGCGTACTCGCCTCGATGCACGCCAGGGCGGACTTCATCGGTGACAGCAAACTCAACCTCGGGCTGAGGAACTTCTATTTCAACGGTGACTATCGCGACGGCAGCAACGCGCCGTCCAAGACCGAGGAATGGGCCCAGGGCTTCAAGCTGGACTACCAGTCGGGCTTCACCGAGGGCACCATCGGCCTGGGGGTGGACGCCCTGGGCCTGCTGGGGGTGACGCTCGACAGCGGCAAGGGACGCCATCCGGGCAGTACCCTGATCCCCTCCGACGGCGAGGGCGCCGTGGACAACTGGAGCCGCTTCGGCATGACCCTGAAGATGCGCGCCTCCAGGACCGAGGCGCGGGTCGGCACCTTGCTGCCCAAGCTGCCAGTGGTCGACGCCAACGACGCCCGCCTGCTGCCGCAGACCTTCCAGGGCGGGATGGTGACCTCCAGCGAGATCGACGGCCTGACCCTGGTCGGCGGCAAGCTCGAGAGCACCACCGGCCGCGGCTCCAGCGACCGGACCGGGCTGTCGGTGCGGGGCGGCAAGGAGGAGAGCAACGAGTTCTACTTCGCCGGCGCGGACTACCAGCTGAGGAAGAACCTGCTGGTGCAGTACTACCAGGCCTCGCTGGAGGACTACTACCGCCAGCATTTCGTCGGCGCGGTGCACACCCTGAGCCTGGGCAACGACCAGTTCCTGAAGACCGACCTGCGCTACTTCAAGACCAACTCCCAGGGCGCCAACGCCTCGGGCAAGGCCGGCTACCAGGTCAGCGGCTACACCAGCGGCGGCGACGGCGAGATCGACAACGACACCTGGAGCGCGACCTTCATCTACTCGGTCCACGGCCACTCGTTCCTGCTGGGCTACCAGAAGGTTTCCGACGACAGCCCCTTCGTGCAGCTGAACTCCGGCAGCGTGCCTGACGCCGGCGCCGGCGGTGTCAACGTCTACCTGTACACCAACCGCCTCATCACCAACTTCACCGCCGCGGGCGAAGCCACCAGCTATGCGCAATACGGCTACGACTTCGCCGGTGTCGGCATCCCCGGCCTGACCGCCTCGGCGATGTACCTGCGGGGGCGCGACATCGAGGCCGTCGGCGGGGGCGACCAGGGCGAGTGGGAGCGCGACTTCAACGTCAACTACGTCATCCAGAGTGGGCCGCTGAAGGGCCTCGGCGTCACCTGGTGGAACGCCTCCATGCGCAGCGACATCCAGCGCAACGAGGACCAGAACCGCCTGATCTTCAACTACACCATCCCGTTGTTCTGAGCCCAGGGGCAGGCCGGGTTCAGGCCTTGGCGTCATCGATGCCTGAACTTGCCCGGGCCCGGTTCAACCGAAAGATTCCAAAGAACGGAACGTCCGGCCTGGTTGCGTTGACGCTGCGGCAGGCCGAACTTCTAATGAATTCAAATAAAAACATCATGCGGTAACCGCCATGAAGAAGATCAATAAGAAAGTTGTTTCGCTTGCCTGCTCTTTATTCATAGGTATTTCATCGGTTTCCTCTCAGGCCAGTGCCGATGAAGTTATAAAACTCGGCATGTCGCTGATTCTTTCGGGCTCCGCCGGTAATTGGGGCATAGGTTCGAAATGGCTGTGCGACGAAGCGGCCAAGGAAGTCGCGGCCGCCGGTGGCGTGAAGGTTTCCGGGCACGTCTACAACTTCCAGTGCGTGGCCTACGACAACAAGTACAACGCCGCCGATGGGGCGAAGGTCGCCCAGACCTTGCTGAGCAAGGACAACGTCAAGTACGTGGTGGCCGCCCATGGCACCGCCACCGCCCGCGCCCTGCAGTCGCTTTCCGAGCGGCGCGGCGTGCTGATGTTCACCTCCGCCTGGGGCGAGAGCCTGAAGGGGCCGAAGTACCCGCTGACCTTCACGCTGAACAACGGCCCCCGCGAAATCGTCGCGCCGCTGGTCCGCTACGTCAAAAGCGCCAACCCGCAGATCAGGACGGTGGTCCTGCTCAACCCCAACGACGCCAGCGGCAAGGAAGTCGAGGCGGTCACCAGGCAAGCCTGGGAAGCCGCCGGGGTGAAGGTGATCGCCAGCGACTGGTTCGAGCGCGGCACCTCGGAGTTCCAGCCGGTCGCCGCCAAGCTGGCCGCGCTCAAGCCGGACGTCGTCGACCTCTGCGCCAGCCCCGCCGCGGACAGCGGCCGGGTGTTCAAGGAGCTGGCCGCGCTCGGCTGGAACGGCGTCAAGGTCAACCAGATCGGCACCAGCGCCGCCGGCCTGCTGGTCACCGGCCAGGGCGCGGTGGAGAACCTGTACATGGGCTTCGCCACGCCCCAGGGCGGCGCCATCGACAAGCACCGGGCCTACCTGAACGAGGGCGTCAGGGCGCTGACCGGCGAGGACGTCAACCCGATCCAGATCGCCTCCTACGACGGCGTGAAGGCGCTGGCCGCCGCCATGCAGAAGGCCCAGAGCATCGAGCCCGGCGCCGTCGCCGCGGCCCTGCCCAAGGTCACCTTCGACTCCTTCTACGGCCCTGCCGCCTTCGGTGGCGCCGCCACCTACGGAACGCCGCAGCAGATCCTGATTCCGGCCATCGTTGCCCAGCTCAAGGGCAACCAGTTGGTGGAGATCGAGCGGATCCAGCCGCAGGAGCTGTCGGCCAGGCTGGCCGACTGACGAGGAACGGGCGCTTCGCTCCCGCCGGCGCCCCGTGCCCGGCGGGGGCGGATGCCCAGCGCCAGCGCTGGCTGGCTATCGATTCACCGAGATGGGAAGAGCACTGCCATGACTGAGAAAACGGTTCGCATCGTCGATGCGGTGGTAATCGGGGCCGGCATGTCCGGCCTCTACATGACCAAGAAGCTGGTCGACATGGGCCTGGACGTCCAGGGCTTCGAGGCCGGCGACAACGTCGGCGGGACCTGGTACTGGAACCGCTACCCCGGCGCCAGGGTCGACCTGGAGAGCTTCGACTACTCCTTCTCGTTCTCCGAGGAGTTGCAGCAGGAGTGGAACTGGAGCGAGCGCTACGCGGCCCAGCCGGAGATTCTCAGCTACCTGAACCATGTCGCCGACCGCTTCGAACTGCGCCGCCACTTCCAGTTCCAGACCCGCGTGACGGCCGCGACCTACGAGGAAAAGCAGGCGCTCTGGGCCGTGCACACCGACCGCGGCGAAACCCTCAAGGCGCGCTACCTCATCAGCGGCGTCGGCGTGCTGTCCGAGCCGAAGGCCCCCGAGCTGGAAGGGCTGTCCAGCTTCAAGGGCGCCACCTACCACACCGGGCGCTGGCCCCACGAGGGCGTGGACTTCACCGGCAAGCGCGTGGCCGTGTTCGGCACCGGTTCCTCGGGCATCCAGGTCATTCCCATCGTGGCCCGCCAGGCCGCGCACCTGAGCGTGTTCCAGCGCACCCCGGTGTACTGCGTGCCCACCGACAACTACAAGCTGACCGACGAACTCCGCGACCGGGTCAAGCAGAGCTACGCCGCGCGCCGCCAGAAGTCCCGCTACACCCGCTACGGCATCCCGGTGGACTTCCCCAGCACCAAGGCCTTCGACGTCAGCGCCGAGGAGCGCGAGAAGAAGTACGAGCAGGCCTGGGGCGAGATGGGCCACCTGCTGGCCTTCCGCATGACCTACGCCGACATCCTCGCCGACGAGGCGGCCAACAAGACGGTGGCGGACTTCTTCGCGCGCAAGATCCGCGGGATCGTCAAGGACCCGGCCATCGCCGAGAAGCTGATCCCCACCAGCTACCCCTTCGGCACCAAGCGCCCGTGCCTGGGCATCGCCTACTACGAGACCTTCAACCGCGACAACGTCTCCCTGGTGGACCTGCGGGAGACACCGGTGGAGCGCGTGACCGAGACCGGCATCCTCACCCGCGACGGCGTGCACCACGAATTCGACGCCATGGTCTTCGCCACCGGCTACGACGCCCTCACCGGCGCGATCCTGCGCGTGGACCTGACCGGCCGCAACGGCCGCAAGCTGCAGGACAAGTGGCGGGACGGCCCGCGGGCGCTGCTGGGCATCAGCACCAGCGAGTTCCCCAACTTCTTCATGATCACCGGCCCCCTGAGCCCCGGCCCGCTGAACAACATGGCGGTGTCCATCGAGCAGCACGTGGAATGGGTGACCGACTGCATCGCCTACATGCGCCGCAACGGCCTGGCCTCCATCGAGGCCGACCAGGCCGCGGAAGAGCACTGGTTCGAGCACGTGCAGGAGGTGGTGAGCAACACCCTCTACCTCAAGGCCAACTCCTGGTACCTGGGCGCCAACGTGCCCGGCAAGCCCCGGGTGTTCATCCCCTACCTGGGGGGCGCCGGCGGCTATCGGGAGAAGTGCGACGAGGTGGCGAACGACGGCTATCGCGGCTTCATCTTCCAGCGCCTCGAAACCCCCGCGGCCAAGGCCGGAACCGAGCTGGCGTGATGCGCCCTGCCGGCCGCGGCCAAGGCGGCCGGCATCCGTGACTACAAGGGAACAGCAATGACTGATGCGATCCAGCAACTGATCGACAAATCCATCATCCATGACGTGGTGATGCGCTACGCGCGCTCGGTCGACCGCCGCGACTGGGAGAGCGCCCGCGCGGCCTTCTTCGAGGACGCCACCGATCACCACGGCGACTTCTTCGGCAGTCGCGAGCAGTTCATCGACTGGGTGAGCGGCAACCATTCCGGCGTGCCCAAGTCCACGCACCTGCTGGGCAACTGCCTGATCGAGTTCGGCGACCAGAACCTGGCGGTGGTGGAGACCTATTTCTTCGCGGTGCTGGAGCTCAGCGCCAGCTCCGAAGGACACCGCAAGATGTTCTTCGGCGACGACGCCGACGCCTCGGCCAGCGTCCGCATGGACGTGCTGGGCCGCTACGTCGACCGTTTCGAGAAGCGCGACGGCCAGTGGCGCATCGCCAAGCGGGTGACCGTGTTCGACTCCACCCATGCCCGGCCCAACGTCGGCACGGTGGACGACCATCCCAGGTGGGCGCTGGGCAAGCGCGACGCCGGCGATCCGCTGTTCGCGATCCGCCGCGCCGCCGGCCTGGGCGATTGACCATGGGTTCGTTCGCCCCGTGGTGGCGGGGCGGGCATCAGCTTGAAGGAGAAAGACAATGGGTAGGTTGGCTGGCAAGGTGGCCTTCGTCACCGGCGCGGCGGGTGGCATCGGCTCGGAGATCTGCAGGCGTTTCGTGCAGGAGGGCGCCTGCGTACTGGCGGCGGACATCTCGCGGGACGCGCTGGAGGGCGTCATCGCCTCCTGCGTCGATCGCGGGCGCATCGTGGCCGGCGTGGTGGATGTCACTCGCAGCGAAAGCGTGGTCGCCGGCATCGAGCTGGCGGTGAAGTCCTTCGGCAAGCTGGACATCCTGTGCAATGTCGCCGGCGGCTCCACGCCCCACGACAGCCGCGTCACCGGGGCCCCCGAGGAAGAGTTCTGGCGGGCGATCAGCCTGGACCTGTTCGGCACCTTCGTCTGCTGCAAGTACGGCATTCCCAGGCTGATCGAAGCCGGCGGCGGCTCGGTCATCAACTTCTCGTCGATGGTCGCGCTGATGTCGCTGCCCGAGCGCGATTGCTATACGGCGGCCAAGGGCGGCGTGTCGGCGATCACCCGTTCGATGGCGCACGAATACGCCGCCGACAAGGTGCGGGTGAACGCCATCGCCCCGGGCCTGACCCTCTCGGAGCGCACCCGCGGGCTGATCGACCAGCGCGAGGAACTGAAGAAACTCGCCGACCAGTGCCTGCTGGGCGTCTGCGAGCCCATCGACATGGCGGAGATGGCGGTGTTCCTCGGCGCCGACGAGTCCCGGCGCGTCACCGGGCAGATACTGCCGGTCGACAGCGGCGTGACGATCTACTGAATCAGCGGGGCAGGGCAGCGGCCCGCGCCCCTTTTCCACGCATCGCTCGCCCTCGGCGAGCCTGCAGGAGCGAGAAAACTTATGTCGAAACGAATCGATCTGGGCTGGATAGGCCTTGGCCAGATGGGCGCGCCCATGGCCGAGCGCCTGCTGGGTGAGGACGTCACCCTGCATGTCTTCGACCGCAACGCGCAGGTCCTGGACGCGTTCTCGCGCAAGGGCGCGGTCGTCCATGGCTCCCCGCGCGAGGTGGCCGACGCCGCGGAAATCGTCTTCGCCTGCCTGCCCAGTCCGGCCATCAGCAAGAGCGTCGCGCTGGACGAGGGCGGGGTGATCTTCGGCGAGCGGGTGCGGCTGTACGTCGAAACCTCGACCATCGGCCGCGACTGCATCCAGGCCATCGCCGCGGGCCTCGCGGCGAAGAACGTCGCCCTGGTGGACGGGCCCATCAGCGGCGGCGCCCCCGCGGCCCGCGAGGGCCGGCTGACGATGATGGTGTCCGGCCCGCCGCCCGCGGTGGACGAAGTACTGCCCTGGCTGGGGCGGATCGGCCGGCAGGTGACCAACCTGGGCGGCCAGGCCGGCCAGGCGCAGATCATGAAGCTGGTGAACAACCTGGTGATGGCGGCGAACATGGTCGTCGCCGCCGAGGGCCTGGCCCTGGGCAGCAAGGCCGGCCTGGATGCGGCGACCATGCTCGAGGTGCTGGCCGCCAGCACCGGCAGCAGCCGCGCGCTGACCGAGATACTGGCGCAGGCGCTGAAGCCCGGCTCCTACAGCTTCGGCGCCCATCTCTCCATCGTCGCCAAGGACGTCGCGCTCGGCGTGCACGAGGCGTCGGCCCTGGAGGTACCGGTTCCGGGGTTGGAGGCGGTCCGCGCGATCTGGGCGGCCGCCGTCGCCGACGGGCACAGCGACGAAGACTTCACCAGCATCATCCGCTTCGTGGAGAAACAGGCGGGCACCGAAGTGCGCAGCGCCTGAGGGCCGGTGGAAGGCGTTGTTCGCCTTCTTTCGACGGGGCTTTTTCCGGCGGAGTTTTTTCGAAGTGACTTTTCAAACGGGACTTCGCACAGCGAACTACCAAGGAGCGCAATGATGAAAATGATGGCCGGTGTCATTTCCCTGATGACGCTATATGGATGTTCTACACCATCGGGTGAAAGCAGGTCGGGAAGTTTCTCCGAATATACCCGGAAGTCCCCGCAGGAATATGTCACCTGCCTGGAGCCCAAGTGGCAGGCGGTGAATATATCCACATCCAAGACCAGGACGCGGAGCGGGTTTTCCCTGGAGGCTTCCGCGCCGCAGAGCGGCCCGGTGGCATTGGCGATCATCGACGCCCAGGAAAGCGGTTCCAGGGTGGAGGTCTTCCTGCCGACGGCGCAGGGCCGGGCCGAAACCTGGGGCGACCGCGCCAGGAGCTGCCTGTAGGCGCCGCACGGCGCGGCTTAAGGCCCCGAAGCGATTGGAGTCTTGCTCGCTTTGAGCATCGAAGCAGTGTCCCGACTTTGGCGGGCGCTGCTTTTTTCTTGGGCGGCGGATTCCACTGTACGGAACCCTTGCCAGGGTTGCGTTGACGCTGCCGGGCGGCGGTTTTCTAATCGAATCACATAAGAAATACAAAACGGGTGATCTCGATGAATATTTATCTGCAACGCATTTATCGCCTCATTACTTGCCTGTTCATTCCCGCCGATGATGTTTTGAGGAAGCGTGCGCAGGCTGAGTCCGCGCACTTTGGCGTCGCCTTCCTCGTCCTCTAGCGCTCCTGTCGTCAATTCAATATCCGTGCGATCCGTTCGCAGGGCGGCGGAGTCGTTTCGCCGAATATTCAGTAGGGTTGTGAAACATGGTCAATTACACAAGTGAGTCGGCAGATATCGGCGAGCAAGCAGATATCGGCGAGCAATATGTCGATCATGAAGTCGCCATCATCGGCACGGGGTTCGCGGGTATCGCCATGGCGCATTACCTGGACGAGCTGGGCCTGACGGATTTCGTCCTGTTCGAGAAGGCCGACAAGGTCGGCGGCACCTGGCGCGAGAACCACTATCCCGGCGCCCGTTGCGACGTGCCCGCGGCCCTGTACTCGCTGTCGTTCGCCCCGGAGTGGAGCTGGACCTCGAACTATCCGCCGCAGCGGGAAATCCTCGCCTACATGATGCGAACCGCCGAACGCCAGGGCGTGACGCTGCGCACGCGCTTCAACACCGAAGTGCTCAAGGCCGAGTTCGACCCGGCGCGGGGCATCTGGACGCTGCACGGCGCCGACGGGGTGCTGGCTACCTGCCGCACCCTGGTTTCGGCGGTGGGCCAGCTGAATCACCCGGCCATGCCCAGGGTCGAGGGGCTGGACAGCTTCCAGGGCGCGGCTTTCCATTCCGCGCAGTGGCGCCACGACGTCGAGCTCAAGGGGCGCACCGTGGCGGTGGTCGGCACCGGGGCGAGCGCGATCCAGATCGTCCCGGCCATCGCCCCCGAGGTGGAGAAGCTGATTCTGCTGCAGCGTTCGCCGGCCTGGGTGTTCCCCAAGCCCGAGCGCGAAATCCCCCTGCAGGAGCGCCTGCACTACCGCCTCCACCCCGAGCTGCTGCGGCAGGAGCGCGAAGCCCTCTACGAGCAGTTCGAGGCCGGCTTCGACAAGTACATGGCGGACACGCCGATGAACGTTCAGGCGCGCGAGGAAGGGCGCCAGCTGATCGAGTCGCAGATCGCCGACCCCGAGCTGCGGTGCAAGGTCACGCCGGACTACCTGCCCGGCTGCAAGCGCATCCTGGCGTCGAACGACTGGTACAGCACCCTGGCGCGGGACAACGTCGAAGTGGTCACCGCCGGGCTCGAGGCCTTCCAGGGCGATGAGATCGTCGACACCGACGGCAACCGCCACAAGGCCGAGGTGGTGGTGTTCGCCACCGGCTTCCGCTCCACGGACTTCCTCTTCCCCATGGTGGTCAAGGGCCTGGACGGCGCCGACCTGCACGCCACCTGGCAAGGCGAGCCGCAGGCCTACCTCGGCATGAGCGTGCCGGAGTTCCCCAACCTGTTCCTGATGTACGGGCCCAATACCAATACGCACAACTCGATCATCGGCATGCTCGAGGCCCAGGCGAAGTACATCGCGCGCAAGGCCAAGGGCCTGCAGGCCGCCCCGGGCCGCTTCATCAGCGTGAAGCCGCAGGCCCAGGAACGCTTCTACGCCGACATGACGCCGAAATTCGACCGTTTCTCCTGGAGCGGCGGCTGCCACAACTGGTATCGCACCGCCAGCGGCAAGGTGGTCAACAACTGGCCCGAGCGCACGCGCGCCTACTTCGACCTGCTGGCCCGCGAGGACGACGCCAACTACGACGCCTTCGTCGCGCCGCAGGCCCCGGCCGGCCGCTGACGGGCCCGGGCCGCGAGAACGCAAGGCGAAACCGCAATACCGTGGAGTACCTGATGACCTCGAAGTACCGTTTGGCCCTTTCCCCCCTGCAGGTCGGGCCGGTCACACTGCCCAATCGCCTCGTGCGGACGGCGCACGCCACGCTGTTCTCGCGCGGCCAGGTGAACGACGACCACATCCACTACCACCTGGAGCGGGCGCGGGGCGGGATCGGCCTGACCATCCTGGAAGGCGTATCGGTGCACCGTTCCTCGACCTTTTCCCTGGGCCTGGAGGACGACGCCGGCATCGCCCCGCTGAGCCGCCTGGTGGAGGCCATCCGCCCGACGGGCATGAAGCTGTTCCAGCAGCTCTGGCACGGCGGCAACGTCGAGCCGGCCCCCAACGGCGGGCCGCCCTGGTCGGTGACGGCGCTGCCCGGGCGCTACTCGCGGATGCCGCCGGTGGCCATGTCGCCGCGGCAGATCGCCGAGCTGGTCCACGCCTACGCCGCGGCCGCCGTGCGCCTGGCCAAGGCGGGGATAGACGGCGCGGAGGTGCTGGCCGGCAACGGCTACCTCATCTCGCAATTCCTCTCGCCGTCGCTGAATACCCGCGGCGACGCCTACGGCGGCAGTTTCGAGAATCGCCTGCGCTTCCTGGAGGAACTGCTCGGCGAGGTGCGCGCCCAGGTGCCGGCCAGCTTCGCGCTCGGCGTGCGCATGGGCGCCAGCTCCGATCCGGCGATCCTCTCGGCGCAGGACGTGAACGCCGCGATCCTCCGGCTCCAGGCGAAGGGGCTGATCGACTTCGTGAACATCTCCCAGGGCGACTACTACTTCCACGTCGAACGCTATGCCGCGATGGACCAGCCCGCGGGCTACCAACTGCCGGCGATGCGCGAGGTGGGCAAGGACGTCAGCGTGCCGCGCATCGTCGTCGGCCGCTTCGGCACCCTCGACGACGTGGAGCAGACGCTGCGGGCGGGCGATGCCGAGATGGTGAACCTCGTGCGCGCCACCATCGCCGACCCCCATCTGGTGCGCAAGGAAGTCGAGGGGCGCTCGCTGGAGGTGCGCCCCTGCATCGCCTGCAACCAGGGCTGCATCGGCGGCCTGTTCTCCGGCCGCATGAGCTGCACGGCGAACCCGACGGTGGGCCACGAAGGCCGCCTCGGCGAACACCTGATCGTCCGCTCCGGCCAGCCGCGCAAGGTCGTCGTGGTGGGCGGCGGCCCGGCGGGGATGGAGGCTGCCCGCGTCTCGGCGCTGGCGGGCCACGAGGTCACCCTGGTCGAGGCGTCGTCCGACCTCGGCGGGCAGATCAACCTCGCCAAGCACCTGCCGAAGAACCATGGCATCGGCGACCTGACCAACTGGCTCGAACGCGAGGTCTTCCGCCTCGGCGTGCAGGTGAAGCTGTCCACCTACGTGGATGCCGCCGAGGTGCTGGCGATGCAGCCGGACGTGGTGATCCTCGCCACCGGCTCCATGTCGGCCGCCGCCGACGCCTTCGTGCAGACCGCCGCGCCCCAACTGCAGCTGGACATCGAGCCCGGCGCGCGGGTGGTCTCCTCCGAGGACCTGGTGCTCGGCGCCGCCGGCGAGCTGGGCGGCAGCGCCGTGGTGGTGGACGACATCGGCCACTACGAGGCCATCGGCTGCTGCGAGATGCTGCTGGAGCGCGGGCTGGACGTCACCTACGTGACGCGCCACGCCTCCTTCGCGCCGGAAATCGACAAGACCGGCAGGACCCAGGCCGCGCTGCGGCGCTTCTATGCCCTGGGCAACTTCCGCCTCCTCACCAGCTCGGTGGTGGTGGCGATCCAGCGGGACGCGGTGCAGGTGCGCCCCATCGACGGCTTCAGGCCGGAGAGCGTGAAGGCCGACACCACCGTGGTGGTGGCCTATCGCGAGGCGCTGCGGGAGCTGTGGGACGAACTGGTGGACGCCGGGCCGCAGCTGTACGTGGTGGGGGATGCCCTTTCCCCCCGCGACCTGGTCTGCGCCATGCGCGAAGGCCATTTCGCCGCGCGCTCGATCGACGAGCCGCGGATCGAAAGCCTGTGGAACAACATGTGAACCCGTGAGCCACCCGGCTCGGAACGCTTCGCGAAGGCCACCGGCCGGCCCGCCCAGGGCGGCCCCGGCGGCTTCGCGGCCAACTGCCCAGCGCTACAGGGAGAAAGCCCAGCCATGCCACTCGATCCGGAAATCGCCGTAGTCCTGAAGTCCCTGGAGGGCATGCCGCCCATGGAACGCATGAGCCTGGCGGAGCTGCGTGCGAGCGTCGCGCCCGTTCCACCGGAGCGTCGCGCGCCGGTCGCCGCGGTCCGCGACCTGGTGGCGGGCCTGGGCATTCCCCTGCGGCAATACACGCCCCTGGAGCTGGCGTCGGACAGGCTCATCGTCTACTTCCATGGCGGCGGCTTCGTCATCGGCGACCTGGAAACCCACGACCACCTGTGCCGCGACCTGGCCAACGCCAGCGGTTGCAGCGTGGTGGCGGTGGACTACCGGCGGGCGCCGGAATGCCGCTTCCCGATACCGCTGGACGACTGCATCGCCGCCGTCCGCTGGATCGCCGCCAACGACCGGGAACTGGGGGTGAGCACCGAGCGCCTGATCCTGGCCGGCGACAGCGCGGGCGCCAACCTGGCGACGGTGACCGCCCTGCGCTTGCGCGAGGAGGGCGGCCCGCGCCTGGTCGGGCAACTGCTGGCCTACCCGGTCACCGACTACCACACGCCGGCCACCCCGTCCTACCTGGAGAACGCCGAGGGCTACTCGCTGACGCGCAACGCGATGATCCGTTTCTGGCAGGACTATGTCGCCACCCCGGAGCAGGGCTGCCAGCCCTACGCCGCGCCCCTGCGCGCGCCGTCGCTGGCGGGCCTGCCGGCGGCGCTGGTGATGACCGCGCAATTCGACCCCCTGCGCGACGAAGGCGACGCCTATGCCAGGCGCCTGGCCGAGAGCGGCGTGGCGGTGACGCACCTGCGCTACGACGGCCTGATCCACGGCTTCCTGCGCATGGCCATGGTCAGCCGGCGCGCGCGCGAGGCGTTCGCCGACATCCGCCGCTGGGTGGACAGCCTGCCCTGAGCCGGGCGGATGCCTGGGCCGGCGCCAATGCAGCGGTTTCCCTCCCAACCCTTGTTTCACCCAACCAAGGAGTCAAGGTATGAGTCGTCCTGTCGTGCTGGTAACCGGTGGCGCCGGAGTGATCGGCCGTGCGATCACCCAGGCGATGATCGCCGATGGCTGGTGAGTGGTCTGCCTGGATCGCGCTGGCGCCATCGACCAACTGGAACATGAGGAGTTCGTCACCCCCGTGGCCTGTGACATCACCGACCACCAGCAGCTGGCCTCGATCGTCGCCCAGTGCGGCGAACTCGCCGCGCTGGTCAACTGCGCGGGCATCGTGGAGTTCGGGCCGCTGATGGACACCGACCTCGAATCCTGGCGGCGCACCTTCGAGGTCAACGTCACCGCGCCCTTCGCGCTCATTCGCCTGGCGGCCCCGGTCCTGGCGCGCAGTGGCCGCGGCGCCATCGTCAACATCACCTCCATCACCGCCAGGCGGGCGAGCGTGGGGCGCGCTGCCTACGGGCCGTCCAAGGCCGCCCTGGAAGGGCTGACGCGCCAGGCGGCGGTCGAACTCGCGCCCCTTGGCATTCGCTGCAACGCCGTGGCGCCCGGGCCGGTGGAAAGCCCGCTGTCCATCGCCAACCTGTCGGCGAAGGACTATGCGGACTACGTCGCGAGCATTCCCAGCGGGCGCTTCTCCAGCGCGGCCGAAGTGGCGGATGCAGTGGCCTACCTGTGCTCCGGGCGCGCCGGCTCGGTCACCGGCCAATGCCTGGCCGTGGACGGCGGCTGGCTCGCCGCGGGGGCGGGCATGTGGCGCCTGCGGGAAAACGCGGGGCAGCGCTGACGGGAAGGGCGCATGCCGGGCAGTTGCCCGGCATGCGCCGCGGGGGCTAGTCCTGGGCGGACGGCGCGACCTGCTCCAGCACGCGCAGCCCGGTGGTCCAGCTCTGCACGCCCAGGCAACTGACGATCTGCATCACCTCCACCAGCTCGTCCACCGTCGCCCCATGGCGCAGGGCGTTGGCCATGTGGATCCGCGCCCCCTCCCCATGCAGGTGGGTGGTGGAAACGTCGATGGCGACGTAGATGAATTCGCGGACCTTGGGTTCGAGGGTGCCGGTCAGCCAGGGGACCGAGGAAAAGTCGGCATAGGCGTCGAAGAACTCGGGGTGGGCCTGCAGCATGTCCTCCAGCAGCTCGCTCCAGTACTGCCGGCCGGCGGTGAACTTGTCCCGGACCTGTTCCGCCCTGGCGCGGTGTTCGGCCGACGCCTCGCGGGCCTGGCCGCCGCCGAGTTCGCGCATCAGGATCGGAGCGCCCAGCATGAAGCCGTGCATGCCCAGCACCGAGGCCATCTGCAGGACTTCCCGGACCTGCTCGCGGGTGGCGCCCTGGTCGAGCGCGCATTTTATCTGCACCCCCAGTTCCCGTTCGTTCAGGTGCGTCACCGCGGCGTTGGCCGCGATCAGCACCAGGTGCCGCACGCGCGCCTCCAGCAGCGGCGGGCGCGGGGAGGGGAAGCAGAGCCGGAGGCAGGCCTCGAAGAACCCCGGATCGGTATCCAGGGCGCGCTGCAGGTCGTCGTTCCAGTAGCCTTGCAATTTCACGAAGGCGTCTTTGAGTTCGATATTCCGTGGGTTCAATGCGGTCGTCCTCGCTTGGGTTCGAGGCGCCCGCCGCGGCGGCAGGCGCCGGTGGCCGGGGCTAGTCCTGCTGCAGGCTCTGGCAGGTCATGCCGGTGCTGCTCATGCCGCCGTCCACGGCAAAGGTCTGGCCGGTGATGTAGCTGGCGGCGGGGGAGGCCAGGAATACGGCGACCTCGGCGATCTCCTCGGGGCTGGCCACCCGGGCCAGCGGAACGCTGGCGGTGATGCTGCGGCGGAAGCGCTCGTCGTAGGTGGCGGCGGTCATCGCCGTCGCCACCGAGCCGGGGGCGATGGCGTTCACCAGGATGCCGTGCTCGGCCAGCTCCAGGGCCATCACCCGCGTCGCGGCGATCACCGCGCCCTTGGAGGCCGCGTACGCCGTGCGCCCGGGGAAGCCCAGCAGGCCGGCCGCGGAGGCGACGTTGATGATCCGCCCGCCGCGGCCGAGCATGTTCCGCGCCGCCTCCCGGGCGACCAGGCAGGTGCCCAGCAGGTTCACCCGCAGCAGGCGCTCGAAGTCCTCGGGCTCGGTGTCGAGGAAGGGCTTGTTGAGCAGGATGCCCGCGCTGTTCACCAGGACGTCGACCTTGCCCAGCTGCGCGACCAGGCTGCGGACGTTCCCGGCGTCGCCGACGTCCAGCGCGAAGGGCCTGGCGTTGTCGCCCAGCTCGGCGGCCAGCGCCCTGGCCTGCTCGAAATGGATGTCGGCGATGGCGACCTGCGCGCCCTGGCCGATGAATAGCCTGGCGACGGCGGCGCCTATTCCGCTGGCGCCGCCGGTGATCAGGACGGTCTGCTTCTCTGCTTGCATGGGGGTTCTCCCGGGGTGGATGGAAACGGCATCGATCCCGGCGTGAGCCGCTGCCCACCGGGAACCGACACCTTCGCTCGCAAGGTCGGCCCTGCTCAGCGCCTGCCGAGCAGGGCCCTGATTTCGTCGGCGGTGTAGCGGATGGCCTCGGCGCTGCCGGGCAGCAGGTCGACCATCATCATGAAAGCGTGGATCTGCCCCTCGAAGCGGCGATGGGCCACCGGCACGCCCGCCTCGCGCAGCCGCGCGGCGAACGCTTCGCCTTCGTCGCGCAGCACGTCGTGCTCGGCGGTGAGGATGATGCTCGGCGGCAGGCCGGCGACGCTGGGCGAGCGCAGCGGCGCCACCCGGGGGTCGCTGCGCCGGCTGGCATCGGGCACGTAGTGGTCCCAGTAGTAGCGCATGACTTCGGCGGGCAGCAGGACCTGCATGTCCGGGTCGAGGTAGGACGCGGTCTGGAAGTCCGCGTCGGTCACCGGGTAGATCAGCACCAGGCCCCGTATGCGCTCGCCGCCGCGCTGGCGCTCGCGCAGGGCCACGCAGGCCGCCAGGTTGCCGCCGGCGCTGTCGCCGGCCAGCAGCAACGGCAGGTCGCCGCCGAAGAGCGCCTGGCGCTGCGCGGCGACCCACTCGAAGCCGGCCCAGGCATCCTCCAGCGGGATGGGGAAGGGCTGTTCCGGGGCCTTGCGGTAGCACACCATGACGATGGCGCAGCCGCTCTGCGCCGCGAGGTTGCGGCACATGGGTTCGAATTCGTCGTTGCTGCCGACGACCCAGCCGCCGCCATGGAAATAGACGATCACGCCCAGAAGCTCGCCTTCCGGGCGAAGCAGGCGCAGCTCGATCTCGCCGCCCGCGACTGCCAGCCTGCGGTTCTCCCGCAGCGCCAGCCCGGCCCCCGGGCCGAGCAGGCCCTTCAGGCCAGCCAGGGCGTCGCGGGCTTCCTCGGGCGACATCAGGTGCCTGGGCTTGCGGGCATTGAGCCGCGCGGCAGTGACGAAATCTTGCGTACTGGGATCGAGTGCCATGGGCCGCATCCTCTTCTTGTCATGCATGACCGGACCCGCCCCGACGCGAGTCGCAGGCGGTCACGGCCATCTTTCCATAGCAGGCTGGGGATGCGGCTTTGACGAGGGCTGCGGCCCGTGCAATGGAATGCCCGTCCGGCCTCCATCGCACGGCGCCCGATGCGTCGGGCGTTGCCGTCAGCTGTAGCGCGACTGGGCGAGGTCGCGGGCGATCTGCGCTGCGGTGCGCTGCAGGGGCGCCAGCAGGGTCTTGCGCGCCTCGGTGAGGTTGACGGCGCTCTTGAGCAGCATGACGTTCATGGTGGCGAACAGCTCGCCCTCGTGCATCACCGGCACGCCGATGGCCCAGACGTTGCTGGCGAAGACGTCGCGGCTGTACTCGCTGCTCATGACGGCGAAGCCGTCCTTGCGGATCTTCTTCAGCAGCTTTTCGAGCCGCTCGGGGTCCTGGGCGAGCTGGTTCCATTCGCCGGGGCTGGCGGCCAGGTTCTCGATGATCGAGCGGCGTTCCTCCTCGCCGCAGAACGCCAGGTAGGCCAGGCCGATGGAGGTGGCCAGCATGGGCGAGCGGAAGCCGGGCTGGCGGTTGAACGACAGCGGGCCGCTGCCGCGGGACGTCTGCACCACCACCATGGCGTCGAAATCGAACAGGGCCAGGTCCGAAGGCCAGCCGATGGCGTTGCGGAAGCGCGCCAGGGTCGGCTCGGCGACGCTGGCGAGCCAGCGCGACCTGTCGTAGCCCTGGCTCAGCAGGAGCGTGCGCGCGGTCACCGAATACAGCGCCCGCTCCTGGTCCCTGGCGACGTAACCCTCATGGTGGAGGGTTTCCAGCATGCGCACGATGGTCGCCTTGTCCAGCCCGGTCTGCCGGTGGAGCGAGGCGACGGTCGACTGCTTCTCCTCGTTGATGACGCGCAGCACCCTGAGCGCGCGGACAACGGCCTCGACCGGTTTGAAAGATGGCTTGCGCAGGTTCTTCACGGGGCGTCCTTGAGTCTGGGGCATGGGGGTTGGGGGCCTGTCGCCGGAGCGGGGCGGCAGCCTTCGCCGGGCCCGCCGAATACCGAACTACGGAACAACGCGCAGATAGCGTGGCTGACGGGGGGATTTTAGCGGCATCGTTGATTGAAATGAAATTTCAGATAATGAAATATCGATTTCAACCTCTGGCACGCAGCGAAGGCAACACGAAAGGGGGCGCCACATGATTGCTGGAACCAGCGCACGACACGGGGCCGTCGGGACTGCGGTGCGACGCGTCCGCCAGCGCCGGGCCGCCGTGATCCATGCGTTGCTCCTGGGCGTCGTGCTGGGGCAGCCGCCGCTGTGGAGCGGTGGCGCCGCGCTGCGATCCGGCCATGACGGCAATGCCGGCGCGCGAGAGGCGCGGGTGGCCCAGGCCAGGCTGGCACTGCAACAACCCCTGCTGCCCGGACGCGAGCCCGGGCAGCACGAGGGCCAGGCGCGGCGTGGCGACTTGAAGCGTTATGCAACTGACATGGCTCGGCTGTGAGCGGCATGTCGGGTAATCGGGAGAACGGGATGTATTCGTCTGAAGAGCGTTTGGAAAATATCCGCATGATCCGCGACAGCGCCTCGGCCTTCGCCCCGGCGGGCGAGCTGGCGCGGGTGCGCGGGCTGCGCTACCAGGCCCCAGGGTTCGACAAGGCGGTGTGGCGCGAGATGGCCGGCAACGGCTGGCTCGGCCTGCCGCTGGCGGAGGCGCAGGGCGGCGCCGGCCTGGGCATGGCCGAATATTGCGCGCTGCTGGAAGTGCTGGGCGCCGCGCTGGTGCCGGAGCCTTTCGTGCCGGCGGTGCTGGCCGCGCGCCTGTTGAACGGCGAGCTGCTGGCCGCCCAGCTGACTGGTGAGCGCCTGCTGCTGCCTGCGCTGCAGGAGCAGTACGACAGCCTGGAACCGCAGGCCGGGGCTACGCGCCTGGTCGATGGCAAGGTCAGCGGCAGTAAGGTCTGCTTGCCCATGGCCGCCGGCGCCGATGGCTTCCTGGTCAGCACGGACCGGGGGCTGGCGCTGGTCGAGGTGGGGGCGCCCGGCGTGACCCTGTACCTCGCCCAGACCCAGGACGGCGGCCACCTGGGCAGCCTGCTGCTGGAGCAGGCCCCGGCCGAGCTGCTGCCGCTGGACGCCGAGGCCCTGGCCGACGCCCTGGACGAGGCCGCGCTGGGCACCGCCGCCTATCTGCTGGGCGCCGCCGAGCAGGCCTTCGCCCTGACCCTGGACTACCTGCGCACCCGCAAGCAGTTCGGCCAGGCCATCGGCAACTTCCAGGCCCTGCAGCACCGCGCGGTGGACCTGAAGCTGCAACTGGCCCTGTGGCGCGCCAGCCTGGAGGCCGCCGCGGCCGCCTGTGACGCCGGCGCCCCCGTGGCCCAGCGCCGCGCCGCGGTGTCGCGGGCCAAGGCGCGCGCCGCCGACGCGGCGCTGCTGGTCACCCGCCAGGCCGTGCAGCTGCACGGCGCCATCGGCTACACCGACGAATGCGACGTCGGCCTGTTCCTGCGCAAGGCCATGAGCCTGGCCAACCTCTACGGCTCGTCCGCCCAGCACCGACGCCGCTACGACGCCTGCATGCCGCGCCTGGGCGACGCCTGACATCCGCTGGAGGAGAACGACAATGAGCGACAAACCGCAACTGCCCGACTTCAACGCGCTGAGCGACGACGCGTTCCGCCAAAGTGTGCGCGAGTTCCTACGGGCGAACTTCCCCGAGGAGCTGCGCGACCTGCCCAAGCGCCTGCACTGGAACGAGGTCAAGGACTGGTACATGACCCTCTCCGAGCACGGCTGGCTGTGCCCGGGCTGGCCCCGCGAGTTCGGCGGCATGGGCCTGTCGGCGGCCAAGCAGCTGATCTACACCGAGGAGTTCGAGAACTACGGCGTGGCCCGCACCCCGGACCACGGCATCATGCTGCTCGGCCCGCTGCTGATCCGCTACGGCTCGCCCGAGCAGCAGCAGTACTTCCTGCCGCGCATCCTCTCCGGCGAGCACATCTGGTGCCAGGGCTACAGCGAGCCGAACGCAGGCTCGGACCTGGCCAGCCTGCGCACCGAGGCCGTGCTCGACGGCGACGAGTGGGTGGTCAACGGCCAGAAGATCTGGACCACCCTGGCCACCGACGCCGACTGGATCTTCCTGCTGGTGCGCACCGACAAGACGGCGAAGAAACAGGAAGGCATCAGCTTCCTGCTGGTGCCGATGGACAGCCCCGGCGTGACCGTGCGGCCGATCCTCAACCTCGACCTGCACGACGAGCTGTGCGAGGTGTTCTTCGACGACGTGCGCGTGCCGCGC
Organism: Pseudomonas citronellolis; assembly: GCF_900112375.1. Taxonomy (GTDB): domain Bacteria; phylum Pseudomonadota; class Gammaproteobacteria; order Pseudomonadales; family Pseudomonadaceae; genus Pseudomonas; species Pseudomonas citronellolis. The sequence goes on from NZ_FOLS01000047.1 coordinate 42,091, forward strand.
GGCAACCTGGTCGGCGAGATGAACGCCGGCTGGACCATGGCCAAGGCGCTGTTGGGCTTCGAACGCATCTTCCTCGGCTCGCCCAAGCAGTCGGCCAACGCGCTGACGCGCCTGGAGCTGCTCGGCGAGCACCTGGGGCTGTCCGACGAGCCCGGCTTCCGCGACTGCCTGACGCGCCTGCGCCTGGACCTGGACGACCACAAGCTGCTGTTCGAGAGCTTCGCCGAGCGCCTGCGCCGCGGCGAGAGCCTGGGCGCCGACGTGTCGCTGCTCAAGGTGCACCAGACCGAGCTGTTCCAGCGCATCACCGACTACATGCTGGAGATTTCCGGCGAGTACGCCGCGCTGCTGGAGCCCATCGAGGGCAACGGCAACCTCAACCCCACCGGCCTGTTCCTCCAGGCGCGCCCCGCGACCATCTACGGCGGCAGCTCGGAGATCCAGCGCAACATCCTGGCCAAGGCCGTGCTCGGCCTGTAAGCGAACGACGGAGAGAACGACATGCTCGACAACAAAGTAGTGGTGGTCACCGGTGCCGGTGGCGGCATCGGCCGGGCCATCGCGGTGGAAATGGCGCGCGCCGGCGCCTCGGTGGTGATCAACGACGTCGGCGTCTCGCTGGGCGGGGAGGGCGGCTCGGCCACCCCGGCGCAGGAGACGCTGAAACTGATCGAAGGCTTCGGCGGCCGCGCGGTGATCAACACCGACAGCGTCGCCGAGTGGAACGGCGCGCAGCAGATCGTCGCCTGCGCCATGGACAGCTTCGGGCGCATCGACGGCGTGGTGAACAACGCCGGGATCATCCGCGACGTGATCTTCCACAAGATGAGCGTGGAGGACTGGCTGTCGGTGATCCAGGTCCACCTCAACGGCAGCTTCTTCGTCAGCCGCGCCGCCGCCGAACGCTTCCGCGCGCAGAACGGCGGGGCCTTCGTGCACATGGTCAGCACCTCGGCGCTGATCGGCAACGTCGGCCAGGCCAACTACTCGGCGGCCAAGCTGGGCATGGTCGCGCTGTCCAAGTCCATCGCCCTGGACATGCAGCGCTTCAACGTGCGCTCCAACTGCATCGCGCCCTTCGCCTGGAGCCGCATGACCAGCGCCATCCCCGACAGCACCCCGGAGGAGAAGGCCCGCGTCGAGCGCCTGAAGCAGATGACCCCGGAGAAGAACGCGCCGCTGGCGGCGTACCTGCTGTCCGACCAGGCCAAGGGCGTCAACGGCCAGGTCTTCACCGTGCGCCGCAACGAAATCTTCCTGATGAGCCAGAACCGCCCGGTGCGCTCGGTGCAGCAGGGCGAAGGCTGGACCGCGCAGAGCATCGCCGAGCACGGCATGCCGGCGCTGGCCGGCTCCTTCACGCCGCTGCAGGTCAGCGCCGACGTGTTCTGCTGGGACCCGGTCTGACCGGCCCGCTGCCACTGTATCCATGAGGTTGAGTTGATGAACGCTGAGCGTGCCCAAGAGAGCTACCAGGACATCCGTGAGGGCGTGCGCGCCCTCTGTGCGGAGTTCCCCGCCGAGTACTGGCGCAAGATCGATGAAGTGAAAGGCTTCCCCGAAGCCTTCGTCAAAGCCATGACCGAGGCCGGCTGGCTGTCGGCGATGATCCCCGAGGA
>NZ_FOLS01000006.1 GCF_900112375.1 Pseudomonas citronellolis
TCATTACCGGCGCCGCCGCTCAGGTGATCATCAGTGGCATAGCCGGTAAGGGTGTCATTGCCCTCGCCTCCTTGCAGCAACATCGCCTTGATCCGTTCGACATCCCAGATGGTGCCGTCGGCGAAACGGATTTCTTCCAGACGATATGAGTTATTACCGTCGTTAGTGAGGTAATTACTGAGTGTGATCCGATCGTCACTGCCCTTCAGGCTCAGGATCAGGTCGGAGCCCCAGCGCCCCACCAGGATGTCGTCAGTCGAGATGTCATTGCCAAATTCGATAGCATCAACTTTGTCGGTGCTTCTGTCATAATTGAAAACCGTGTCCTGCCCCCAGCCACGCTCAAAGTAATAAACATCACTACCGCTACCGCCTTCAAGGTGGTCATTACCTGCGCCACCAATCAGCGTGTCATTGCCACTTCCGCCGCTCAGTCTCTCATTATCAGCCACACCCAACAGCAGGTCGTCGGTATCGGTCCCACTCAGGCGCCCATTATTAGTGCCTCCCACAACCAGACTCGCGCCTAGAGACGCAAGCACGATACCCAAGGTCCCCCCAAGCGATCTCCCAGCCCTCCGTATCTCCTCAAGTGCCTGGACGCCAGCATCCGTTTTCAACGCTTTTATATTCTTGGCAAACTCGCCGATGAATCCCGCCCCACTCTCTCCTCTTGTCTGATACTCGGTTATCAGTTCATCGACCAGAAGCGAAACATCCAACCTGAACTGTCCGCTAGCCTCATCGAAGGACAAACTCACACGATCATAAAGATGTTTGAAACTCGATTGAGCCAGCAACTGTGTAGCGACATAATCCTTGAGCTTCGAGTACGCTTGCGCCAGTAGACCAGCAGCATTAGGGCCCAGTCCACCAGCCTGCCACTTGTTCACATAGTTCTCGCCAAGAAAGCGCTCCAACGCTGCTATTTTTCGAGCATCTCCCAGCTTATTATTGGCAGCACCACGATCATTAGGATCTATATCCTGAACACCTGCCCAGGCATAAATCAAAGAATCAAGAATCTCCGATTTTTTGGAAAAATTCTTTTCTTCAACATACTCCCCCAGCAACTCTCTTATTCTTCCAGTAGAGTCCTTGGCAATGGACTGATTCAAATCAGAAACACTCCCGAACCCGGCCACATTGGGCAAGGATGAAAATTCCGAACCAAGGTCCACCTTGTTCCTATCTTGCGTATTTGCACTATCGAAAGTGAACCAGACATCATCCATGGCTTGGGTGTCGCCATTCAGATCGACATAGCCACCCTGCTGAAGAATTTTGTTGCCGTGCTCATCTACCTTGTTCTGGTTGGAGAACCCGGTCGACAGTTTGCCTACGCCCGCATCCTCCAGCGTCAATAATTCTCCTTCATTCACCTTTCCATTACTGTTGCTATCCTTCCAGACTCTCAATTGGGAAAAGGCTTCGTCACCGGCATCGATCCAGCCATCTCCATTGCTGTCCAGGTCCGCGAGGGCCAGGAAACCATTGGTTGCCTTTCCGCCATCGGCGAGATCCGTGTTATTGCCGAACAGTTCACTCCCGTCGTCGATCTCGCCATTGCCATTTCGATCGAACACCAGCAGGCCATCATCCTTGCCAACCCAGCCGCTCAGTTCGGCAAAGCCGTTGCCATCATGATCGAAATGAATGCCAGCATCCTTACCAAGGGTCTCAACACCATCCCCATCGAGGTCAAGGATCAAGGGGGAGGCATTCTGCTCAGAGTCTTTAAAATCCTTCTGCAACTCCGGAATCAGCAGGGGAAGACAGGACTGGCCACCATCAATGTAACTCTGCTGTAACTCATTCCAAGTCCAAAGTGGCGGAGATCCGACCATCCCTCCCCATTTATCTGGAGACACCTCATCCTTATACCTTTCCTTGAGCGAGCCTATTGCATCGAACAATTCCGATACAGCCTGTGCAATCTCTCTATTTTCACTATCAGTAGAAAGAGCATATAACCCCAGACCTATTGCAGCCGCTGCAAATAAAGCTGCTGCAGCCGGCCCAGACGCAATTAAACCGGCAACCCCAGCCAACGAGGCTAGTGCAGAAAGCAAGGAGCGGTCAGATGCCTCTCCATTTGCCTTTATATCATTTAAAACCGCCAGAGCACTTGACAATGCAGATGCAGGAGCCGCCACTTTTGAAAGTGGTGCAAATGAAAGAGCTGCGGAAGATGCTGATGCGCTAGCTGCCAGAATATCAGAAGAACTAATTTCCTTCTTCCTCTTCATATCGCGAACATCTTTAGCAGCATTAGCAACAGCTACTGAGCCATTTGTTTTATTTGAAATATGACCAGCCACTCCGCTGGCCAAACCGGCAACAGATGAAAACTTAGACATTGACACACCTCCTATCTCTTAATTTATAAATTAAAAACGAAGAAACTGTAAAAATCGCCAAAACAAACATTATCCAGATAGTTCCCAACGCTGAATCCTTTCTATTTTGACATTCATTCAAATTAGAGCATCTTGAGCCACACACCTCCCGCCCCTGATATTTACAGGAATACAACTCTCTCCCGATTGCATTGAACACCAACTCCTTCCCTTTATATTCTCTTAACCCCAAAATCCTTACATATCTAGGAGATGCAAATAACCATCGATACTTGTCGCCATCCCTATAAACAACGGTATTACCAATTGAAGATCCAGAAGTAACGTGATACAAAACACCAGAAAAACTATTAACCTCCCCTTCAATTTTTCTATCGGTCAAAATATCAACAAAGTGGAAAACAGAAAAAAACACCAGCAAAACAATCCCAATCCTAGTCCCGACAAGAAACTCATCACCGCGAAACAAATCCCTCACTTGACGAAAAAATCCAATTAGCACATTCATCGTTCTTGACCCTCCGCCATATAAACCCCTTTTTAAAAATCCCAACGCCCGTCTATAAATCAGCCTCATAGTTTGTTCTTACCTCTCCCCCAAACTCTCACTCACATACTGTTTAAGCGGACTCAGGAAATACTCGATCACCTTCCGTTTATCCGTTTTCACCTCCGCACTGACCGCCATTCCCGGCGTCAGCGGAATATCCCGCGTGCCGACGCGGATATGGTTTTGCTTCAACCGGATACGCATGCTGTAGAGCAGCCCGCGCTTTTCATCCTCGATAGCGTCGTCGGAGATGCTGATGACTTCGCCCGGCACCACGCCGTATTTGGTGAAGGTGAAGGTCTCGACCTTGATTTCCACTTCCTGCCCGGGCCAGACGAAACCGATGTCCTTGTTTTCCAACATGGCTTCCACTTCCACGGGCTGGTCCTTGGGCACGATGGCCATCAGGGGCTGGGCTGCGGTGACCACGCCGCCGCGGGTGTGGATGGCCAGTTGCTGGACGGTGCCGTCCACAGGGGCGGTGAGGCGGGTCAGTTGGTCGCGCTGCTGTGCCTTGCGCAGTTCCTGGGACAGGGCGGCGGCCTTCTGTTCGGATTGCTGCTGCAGGTCGAGCATGGCCCGGCGGGCCTGGGCGATCACGCCTTCGCGGCGCTGTTCGGCTTCGCGCCTGGAGGCCCGCAGTTCCAGCAGGCGAGCCTTTTGCACCGCGAGCTCGCGGGTCTGCTCCAGGCGGGACTGTTCCTTCTCCAGCCAGGCGTGCTTGGCGACGAAGCGGCGCTCCATCAGGCGCTTGTAGTCCGCCGCCAGTTGCTCGGCGATGGGCAGGGTGATGCGCAGGGAGTCGACCGTGGATTGCGCCGCCTGGATTTCCGCACTGCGCTGTTCGATCAGCGCCTGGGTCTGCTCGACATTGCTGCGTAGCTCCAGGTATTGCCCGCTCAGCCAGCGTTGGGCGCTTTGGCGCTGCTCTTCGCTGGCCTGGGGCAGGCGCTTCGCCAGGGAGTCGGGTTCGATTCCGTCGCGGATGGCTTCGAGCATGGCGCTTGCGCGGGCGCTATCCACCCTGGCCGCCAGCAGGTCCGCTTTCAGGCGTTCCACGTCCGCCTCGGTCTGGCTCGGGTCCAGTTCCAGCAGCAGGTCGCCGGCCTTCACCTGCTGCCCGTCGTAGACATGGATGGCCTTGACCACGGCCACCTCGCTGGGCTGGATGACCTTGGTCTTGCCGCTGGGCACGATCTTGCCGCGGGCAGTGGCGACCACGTCTATCTCGCCCAGGCAGGCCCAGAGTACGGCCAGGGCGGCAAAGGCCATGATCGACCATTTGATGTAGCGCACCAGCGGACCGACCGGCTGCTCCTGCAAGGCCAGGGCCGCGGGCAGGAACTGCACTTCATGGGGCAGGCGTTGCGGCGCGTCCATCGCCTGGCGATTGCGCCAGGCCTGGCGCCATGCCTCACGGTAGCGCTGCAGCAGTTCACGGCGGGCGCTCATGGCGCACCGCCCTGCTGCAGGCGGAACAAGCGCGAATAGTGCCCGGCCTGGTGGGCGAGCAGTTCGGCATGACTGCCCTGTTCGACTATCTGGCCACGCTCCATGACCACGATGCGATGGGCATCGCGCACAGCGCTCAGGCGGTGCGCGATGATGATCACGGTGCGCCCCTTGCAGATGGCCTTCATGTTCTGCTGAACCACGCGCTCGGACTCGTAGTCCAGGGCGCTGGTGGCCTCGTCGAAGATCAGGATGCGCGGGTTGCCGATCAGCGCCCGGGCGATGGCGATGCGCTGCCGCTGGCCTCCGGATAGAGAGGAGCCATGTTCGCCGACCAGGGTGTCGTAGCCTTCCGGCAGTTCCAGGATGAACTCATGGGCACCGGCTAGACGCGCGGCCTGGATCACCGTTTCCACCGGCACGCCGGGGTCGGTCAGCGCGATGTTCTCGCGGATGCTGCGGTTGAACAGCAGGTTATCCTGCAGCACTACGCCGATCTGGCGACGCAGCGAAGAAACGTCGGCCAGCGCGAGGTCCATGCCATCCACCAGCACCCGCCCGCGCTCGGGCACGTACAGCCGCTGCAGCAGGCGCGTGAGGGTGCTCTTGCCGGAGCCGGAGCGGCCGACGATGCCGATGACCTCGCCCGCAGCGACGCTCAGGCTGATGCCACGCAGCACCTCCGAACCGTCTGGACGATAGCGGAAATGCGCCTGGTCGAATTCCACGCGGCCTTTCAGCGCGGGCAGGCTGCTGCGGGAGGTTTGCGAAAGCTCCGTCTGGCTGTTGAGGATGTCCCCCAGGCGCTGCACCGATACGCCGGTCTGCTGGAAATTCGTCCACAGCTGCGCCAGGCGCATGATCGGTTGCGACACCCGGCCTGCCAGCATGTTGAAGGCGATCAACTGCCCTACGGTGAGTTGGCCCTCGATGACCAGGCGCGCGCCCAGCCACAGGGTGGCGACCGTGACCAGCTTGCCGATCAGCGAGACACCCTCGTTGGCCAGCATGGACAGGCTCTGTGTCTTGAAGCCGGCCGCCACGTAGGCCGCCAGTTGGTTGTCCCACTTGCGGGTGGTTTGCGGTTCGACGGCCATCGACTTGAGGGTATCGATGCCGTTGATGGTTTCCACCAGGAAGGCCTGGTTCTCGGCCCCGCGGTTGAAGCTTTCCTGCACCCGCGCGCGCAGCAGTGGCGTGACGAATAGCGAAAGCAGGAAATACAGGGGCAGCGAAAGCACCACCACCAGGGTCAGCCAGCCGCTGTAGAAACACATCACGGCGATGAACACCACCGAGAAAAGCACGTCGAGCACCAGGGTGATGGCATTGCCGGTGAGGAAGTTGCGGATGTTCTCCAGTTCGCGCACCCGCGCCACCGAGTCGCCGACGCGACGCGCCTGGAAATACGCCAGTGGCAGCGTGATCAGGTGGCGGAACAGGCGCGCACCAAGTTCCACGTCGATGCGGCTGGCGGTATGGGCGAAGACGTAGCTGCGCAAGCCGCTGAGCAGGGTTTCAAACAGCATGATGCCGAGCAGGCCGACCGCCAGTACGTCCAGGGTCGAAAGCCCTCGGTGCACCAGTACCTTGTCCATCACCACCTGGAAGAACAGCGGCGTCAACAGAGCGAATATCTGCAACACGAAAGACGCCACCAGGACCTCCCCCAGTGGCTTGCGGTACTTGACCACGGCCGGGATGAACCAGGTGAAGTCGAAACGGGAAAGACCGGCGGCATCCGAGGCCTCGGAGCGGACCAGAATCAGCTCGCCACTCCAGCGACTCTCCAGGTCAGCCAGGGAGCAGACTTCCGGCCGCTGTGCATTGGGGTCCTGGATCAGTGCCTGCCCCTGGTCGAGCCGTGCGATGAGGAAGAAGCCGCCGGCATTCGACCGGGCTATGGCAGGGAGCGGCGTTCTGGCCAGTCGATCGATCGTGCTGCGCGCGGCGCGCGCCTTGAGGCCAAGCTTGCGCGCCGCCAGGAGGATTTCAGCAGTACCGAAGCCTTCCTGGGACGGGCTGAACTCATGGGTCAGTTGCTCCGGCGAAACGGCGACCTGATGAAAACGCGCCAGCATCACCAGACAGGCCACTCCGCTGTCCAGTTTCGAGGTGGCATCGGCTATGCCTTCGGGTTGTTCCAGGGGCATCGGTTTTCCTTGTGCTTTTCCAAGAGTGCGTCCATGGCCTCAGCGAGCCGCCACGGCCCTTCCTTCGAGGGCATCGGCCAGCAACTGGCGGTAGGCCTCGAGCCCAGCGGTGACGCTGTAACGTTGTGCCGTGAGCCGGGCGGCATCCCGCTGCTGCTGCGAAGCCGGCTGTTCCAGGGCAGCCAGGACGCGCTCGGCGATGGCTTGCGCGCAGAAGAAGTCGACCAGGTAACCGTTGCGCCCGTCTTCGATCACCTCGCGTACCGGCGCGGTATCCGAACCGACGACCAGGCAGCCGCTGGCCATCGCCTCGAGCAGCGACCAGGACAGGACAAAGGGATAGGTGAGGTAGACATGGGCTGCGGAGACCTGCAGCACGCGCCGGTAGGTTGCATACGGCACCTTGCCGAGAAAGTGCACGCGCTCCGGGTCCGGCGACACTTCCTCCAGCAACTTGCTGCGCCAATTGGCGGCATCCTGCGGCGGCGCCCCGTAGCTGCAACCGTCGCCACCGACGACGAGCACCTGGGCGTGCGGGTTGGCCGCCAGAATGGCCGGCAGCGAACGCATGAAGCTATGGAAGCCCCGGTAAGGCTCCAGGTTGCGCGCCACGTAGGTCACCACTGGCTGCCCGGCTCGCAGTTGCCGACCGCAGGGTAGAACCAGCGAGGCTTGAGGGTCCGGTCGCAACTCATCGACCGGAACGCCTTCGTGGGCGATACGGATCTTTCCCCGATAGGCCTCGGGATGAAGGGAATGCTGCCAATGGGTTGGCGTGACGCCCAGGTCGCACTGTTCGAGGTTGAGCAGATGCAGGGTATTGCGCAAACGCAGGCGCGCGGAGTCGTCCAGCGTCGAGGGAAACTCGGGATCGAAGCCCGCATCCGCCCCTTGATGCTGGTAATAGAACTCACAGAAATGGATCAAGGGGACGTCGGGGAATACGTCCTTGACGAACAGCGTCTCTCCCCAGCCGGGATGCGCCAGGATCACATCCGGGCGATATCCCTTGCGCCGCTGTTGCAGCAGCAATCGCGCTACCTGCTGGCCATGCAGCACTGCGTTTTCCAGCGTGCGCAGATAACCATGCGCCTGTCTGGCCGGCGCCCGGGTGGGACGGTATCGGAGCAGTGGCACACCGGGTAGCCCTGGCGCGCTGTCCAAGCCGACGGCCCGCACCTCGCAGGCGGAATCGCTGGCCAAGCTCCGAGCCAGGTAGCGGAACTGGCCAGGGAAGTTCTGGTGCAGCAACAGGACCTTCACAGGATGACTCCCGTCCGTTGCTGGCGGCCGCAGACTAGCGGACTGGCTCGATAACTCCCACGTGAAATGCGCAGCATGATCGACTCCCTGAAATGCCCTGGATAGCTGGGAGTCTTTTTAAGAGGAGGCCCTAGGAACGTATGCAGTCCACTTCCAGTTCTGCCTGCAAATTTTTCCTAAACGCTACAGAAACAATGGAAATTTCCCAGGAACTCGACACGACGATTCTTTCGCCGGAACTGGAGCCGAAATAGTTGGATGGCAAAGGTCAAAGGCTCCTCGGCTCACACCGAGGAGCCACTCCTCCGGAGTCAGCCAGCGACTGCCAGGAGATGCTCCAACTGCGTGCTCACCGCAACCGCACCCAGGGAGCCGCTGGCAGGCGGCGTACCGAACGCCGCAAGCACGTTGACCAGTTGATGAGCCTTGCCTTCGAGAGTGAGCAGCAAGCCATCGGCATCGAGCCTGCCGGATGCTGCAGCCGGCGGCGCTCCAGGCGACTCGTCCAGCGGCGACATCGGCGTATGGCTGCCAGGGCCGCCGGGCAAATCGCAACGCCCCTGGCGGGAACCTCCACGCTGCAATGCGGCGTCGATATAGTCACGCCCCCAGACGGTGCCATCGGCGAAGCGAATCTCGGCATCTCCGTGCTTGAAATCGAAATAGCCCGACCATTCGAGCCGGTTGCCGGTGCCTTCCTGGATCAGGTACAGAACGCCATCCCGCTCGGCGATCCTCAGGCTTGAAGGGTCCACTCCCTCGCCGAACTCCAGCGTTTCCCGACCATCCTTGCCATTGGTGCTGAAGAGGCGATCCGCCCCCCAGTTCCTCTCGAAGCGGTAACGGTTATGGCCGGAATGCCCCATGAGGAAATCATCGCCAGCGCCACCGATGAGGGTATCGTCCCCATCGCCACCCAGCAGATAGTCGTTTCCCTCCCCACCATCGAGGTGGTCGTCTCCCTTCTCACCGAATAACCGATCGTTGCCCAGGCCACCGGAAATCCGATTGTCCCGATCATCACCGTGCAGATCGTCGTCGTTCTCGGTTCCCGATAGCACCTGGTCGAGGATATGTTCAGGCAGCCAGCGCGTGCCATCGGCGAAACGTATCTCGCGCAGCGGGCCGGCCTCGTCGAAGTAGCCCAACAGGGCGATGGAGTCACGCCCATCCTGGCCGAAGATCATGAGATCGTTGCCGTTCTTGACCAGCCGTATGTCGCTGCCGGAAATACCGGGGCCGAACTCGATGCTATCGCCGGGTGGCCTGGTGATACCGGTTTCCCAGTCATACAGCGGGTGCGGCTCTATGGTGTCGTTTCCCCAGCCGGGAGCGAAGTAGTAGGTGTTTTCGCCATCGCCTCCCATCAGGTAATCGTCGCCGCCGCCCCCCTCGAGAAAGTCGTCACCAGCGTCGCCGTACAGCAGGTCATCTCCAGCGCCGCCGATCAACGTATCATCCGACGGGCCGCCCTCGACGTAGCCGCCCTCCCGGCCCAGCCCCAGAGGCTGCGCGCCCAAGAGCAATGGATACTCCAGGTCGTTCGCGTAGTGCTTGCTCATCGCTCGATCTCCTTGTCATGTCCTTCCACTGCTTGCTGTTTCCATCAGTACTCGAGGATGTCTTCCAGCCCTTGCCGGCAACCGGCGCGGGCTCGCTTCCCGGAGGCCCTGCATGACCTGTTCCCCCCTGAAGGCCTTGGAAGACAGAGCGTTTTTAGAGCGAGCGTTCAAGAGAGTATGCAGTCCACTTTCCCTGTCACCCGCATGCTCGTTCCCGGATATCGCAGCGAAAATGGGACATGATGAAGAACTCGGCAGCCCTGAATTATCTGTCAGCACGTCCCCGACACTTGCACGACGGCCCGCACGAGGCGGGCCGTCTTGCTCTTGCAGCACGGTCAATCGGCAGATGGAGTTGTTCTGAACACACCCGCCCCGGCCGGACGTAGGGCGCATAACGCCTACGGCGTTATCCGCCGAATCGCGGACAGAGTCCGCTCCTACGGTTCAGAGAAGCACGGGCGTAGGAGCGGACTCCGTCCGCGATTGGATTTGCCGGCCACGCCGGACGCCCCGGTGGCACGGACGGGTGAGCGCGCCCTGCGCGCGATTCGCGGACAGAGTCCGCTCATACAGGTTGACGCCGAACTTTCCCGAGCGCGCCGGACAGCCCCCTCTCCCTTCAGGGAGAGGGTTGGGGAGAGGGGGCGGAGTCAACCTGAAACACAGCTGCCGCCGGAAGGCACCGTTCGCGAGCAAGCTCGCTCCTACGAAGAGCCGAAAGCCGGCGGCGCCATGATCAATCGGCATGGATGTCGTTATGCCGCGTCTCGCGCAGGAACAGCAGCGAGCACACCAGGCTCACGCCGGTGATCAGCACCGGGTACCAGAGGCCGTAGAAGATGTTGCCGGTGTACACCACCAGGGCGAAGGAGATGGTCGGCAACAGGCCGCCGAACCAGCCGTTGCCGATGTGGTACGGCAGCGACAGCGAGGTGTAGCGGATGCGCGTCGGGAACAGCTCGACCATCAGCGCCGCCAGCGGGCCGTAGCAGCAGGTGGCGATGAAGATCAGCGCCACGATGATGGCGATCACCATCGGCCGGTTCACCAGCGAGGCGTCAGCCTGGGTCGGGTAGCCGGCTTCCTTCACCGCGGCGCCCAGGGCGGCGGCGTCGAAGCCTTCGATGCGCTTCTCGCCCACGCTTACCACCAGCTCGCTGCCGGCCGGTGCGGCCTGGGTGCTGTAGGGCACGCCGCCCTTCACCAGCAGGGTCTTGGCCTTGTCGCAGGGGCTGTCGAATTTGGCCTTGCCCACCGGGTCGAACTGGAAGGTGCAGGTGGCCGGGTCGGCCATCACCACCACCGGGGCCTGGCGCGAGGCCTGGTCGATCTGCGGGTTGGCGTAGTGGGTCAGGGCCTTGAACAGCGGGAAGTAGAACACCGTTGCCAGCAGCAGGCCGACCACCAGCACCGGCTTGCGCCCGACCTTGTCGGACACCCAGCCGGCCAGCACGAACAGCGGCGCGCCTATCACCAGGGAGATGATCAGCAGCACGTTGGACAGCCCCGGGTCGACCTTCAGCACCTGGGTGAGGAAGAACATCACGTAGAACTGCGCGGCGTAGAAGGTCACCGCCTGGCCGGCGTTGATGCTGAACAGGGCAATCAGCACGATCTTCAGGTTGCTCCAGTTGGTGAAGGACTCCTTCAGCGGCGACTTGCTGATCTTGCCTTCGGCCTTCATCTTCAGGAACGCCGGCGACTCCTGCATGGACAGGCGGATCCAGGTGGAAATGCCCAGCAGCACGATGGAGATCAGGAACGGCAGGCGCCAGCCCCAGGCTTCGAAGGCCTCGCCGGTGGCCTGGCGGCAGCCCCAGATCACCAGCAGCGACAGCAGCAGGCCGGCGGTGGCGGTGCACTGGATCCAGCTGGTGTAGGCGCCGCGCTTGTTGGCCGGGGCGTGCTCGGCGACGTAGATGGCCGCGCCGCCGTATTCGCCGCCCAGGGCCAGGCCCTGCAGCAGGCGCAGGGCAATGAGGATGATGGGCGCGGCCACGCCGATGCTGGCGTAGGACGGCAGCAGGCCGACGCAGAAGGTCGACAGGCCCATCAGCAGGATGGTGGCGAGGAAGGTGTACTTGCGCCCGATCATGTCGCCCAGGCGGCCGAACACCAGGGCGCCGAAGGGCCGCACCAGGAAGCCGGCGGCGAAGGCCAGCAGGGCAAAGATGAAGGCGGTGGTGTCGTTGACGCCGGCGAAGAACTGCTTGCTGATGACCGCGGCCAGCGATCCGTAGAGGAAGAAGTCGTACCACTCGAACACGGTGCCGAGCGAGGAAGCGAAGATCACCTTGCGCTCTTCGCGGCTGCTTGAGCGCCCCCGTTCGAACGACTGGGGCTGTGCTAGATCGGTCATTACGGCTCTCCTGCCCCTCGTGGGGGCTCTTATTGTTGTTTCAGCCTCGACCGCCACGGCCCGGGGGCCGCGCGACGCTGTCTGGTGTCGAACCTCGTGCTCCTCCCGCCGGGGTGGCCGTCAGGACAGGGCCTTCTCCTCCCGGCCGCTGATAGGGATGACCTCCGCCTGCCGCGAGGGTTCGGCCAGGATCATCCGCGCCGCCTTCTCGGCGATCACCAGCACCGGCGAGCAGCTGTTGCCGGAAGTCAGGCTGGGCATGATCGAAGCGTCGGCGATGCGCAGGCCGGGGATGCCGTGCACGCGCAGCTCGCTATCGACCACGGCATTCGGCCCGCTGCCCATGCGGCAGGTGCCGGCGGGGTGGAAGATGGTGGTGCCGATGTCAGCCGCGGCGCGGTGCAGGTCTTCCTCGCTGTGGAAGTCCGGGCCGGGCTTGTATTCCTCCGGGCGGAAGCGCGCCAGGGCCGGCGCGGCGGCGATGCGGCGGGTCAGGCGGATGGCGTCGGCGGCCACCTTGAGGTCTTCCGGGTGGCTCAGGTAGTTGGGCTGGATCAGCGGCTTGGCGCGCGGGTCGGTACTGCGGATGCGTACGCTGCCGCGGCTTTGCGGGCGCAGGTCGCACACCGAGGCGGTGAAGGCCGGGAAGGCGTGCAGCGGCTCGCCGAAGCGCTCCAGGGACAGCGGCTGCACGTGGTATTCGAGGTTGGCCGAGGCCTGGCCGGGGTCGGACTTGGCGAAGGCGCCCAGTTGGCTCGGCGCCATGGACAACGGGCCGCTGCGCTTGAACAGGTATTCCAGGCCCATGCCGACCTTGCCCCAGGGCGTGGCGGCGATGCGGTTCAGCGTGCGGGTGCCCTGGATGCGGTAGATCAGCCGCAGCTGCAGGTGGTCCTGCAGGTTCTCGCCGACGCCGGCCAGTTCGTGGCGCACACCGATGCCCAGTTGCTCCAGCAAGGGCCGCGGGCCGATGCCCGAATGCTGCAGCAGGGTCGGCGAGCCGATGGCGCCGGCGCACAGGATCACCTCGCGGCGCGCCCGCAGCTCGCGGCGGGCGCCCTGCCAGTCCACCACCAGGCCTTTGGCGCGGCCGTCTTCGAGGATCAGCTGCTGCGCCTCGACATTCGTCAGTACCAGCAGGTTCGGGCGCTGCTCGACCGGGCGCAGGAAGGCCTTGGAGGCGTTCCAGCGCACGCCGCCGCGCTGGTTCACCTGGAAGTAGCCGCAGCCTTCGTTGTCGCCGCCGTTGAAGTCGTCCACCGAAGCGATGCCGGTCTGCGCCGCCGCCTCGCGGAAGGCATCGAGGATTTCCCAGGACAGCCGCTGCTGCTCCACCCGCCATTCGCCGCCGCCATGGTGGATGGCGCTGTCGCCGGCGAAGTGGTCCTCCATGCCGAGGAACAGTGGCAGCAGGTCGCTCCAGCCCCAGCCGGGGTTGCCCTCGGCGGCCCAGCCGTCGTAGTCGCGGGCCTGGCCGCGCATGTAGATCATGCCGTTGATCGACGAGCAACCACCGAGCACGCGGCCACGGGGGTACTTGATGGCGCGGCCGTTGAGGCCGGGAACGGACTCGGTATCGAAGCACCAGTCGGTGCGCGGGTTGCCGATGCAGTAGAGGTAGCCGACGGGGATGTGGATCCAGGGGTAGTTGTCGGGGCCGCCGGCTTCGATCAGCAGCACGCGGTTGGCCGGGTCGGCGGACAGCCGGTTGGCCAGCAGGCAACCGGCGGGGCCGGCCCCCACGATCAGGTAGTCGAAAGCGTCCAGTGCCTGGGGCATGGGCTGACCTCTTGTTGTTCTTATCGATGCGTCGCTTGAGGCTAGCCGCTCATTCGCGATAAAAAAACGAACATTTCGAGTCAGCTGCTGATCGTTTTCTAACAACGGAGCCCGCCATGTTCGACTGGAACGACCTGCGCTACTTCCTCGAACTGCACCGCAGCGGCCGCCTGCTGGCCACCGCGCGCAAGCTGAACACCACCCACGCCACCGTGGCCCGGCACATCGAGAACATCGAACGCGACCTGGGCACCCAGCTGTTCGCCCAGCACACCGGCGGCTACCAGCTGACCCCGGCGGGCTTGGCGCTGCTCAAGCACGCCGAGGCCATGGAGAACACCGCCCTGCTCGCCCAGGAGGAAATGAGCCAGAGCATCAGCCCCCTGGGCCAGGTGCGCCTGGGCGTGACCGAGGGCCTGGGCACCATGTTCCTCGCCCCGCGCCTGGGCGAGCTGATGCGCCAGTACCCAGGCCTCGAGCTGGAACTGGTGTCGGTGCCGCGCTTCGTCAGCATCACCAACCGCGAGGCGGACATCGCCATCACCCTGGAAAGGCCCAACGCCGACCTGGTGATCAGCCGCCGCCTGACGCGCTACCGCCTGAGCCTGTTCGCCAGCCCCGCCTACCTGGAAAAGGCCCCGCCCCTGCGCGACCGCGACGACCTGTGCAAGCACCAGTGGATCGGCTACGTGGACGACCTGCTGTTCAGCCAGGAACTGATGTTCCACCACAGCTTCTGCCGCCACCCCCAGGTGGTGTTCCGCAGCACCAGCGTGGTGGCCCAGCAACAAGCCGCCCAGGCTGGCGTCGGCCTGGCCATCCTCCCGCAGTTCATGGGTCTGCACGACCCGCTGCTGGTGCCGGTGCTGCCGGAGGAATTCATCGAGCGGGAGTACTGGATGTGTACGCGAAGGGAGTTGCACCGGTCGGTGCGGCTGAGGTTGGTTTGGGATTTTCTGGTGGGGTTGTGTGAGCGGGAGCAGGGCGTGTTGATGGGGGAGCCGAAGACTGGAATGACAACAGGCCTCCCCGGAGGAACAAAGCTGGCGGAACATCAGCCGCAGGACTGATGGCCGCCCCATATTAAGCGGTTATTTCTTTCTAGGCTTTCCTGCGCCAAGGTCGGAGCCCCGTGGGTTGGGCGGTGGGACGCTTTTGTAGGAGCGAGCTTGCTCGCGAACAGAGTTTCCCGGTCATGCCGGTGCCAGGCATGAGAGCGCCCTCTCCCTAACCCTCTCCCTGAAGGGAGAGGGGACCGTTGGGCAGAAACGGGAGTTCTGGAGTTAGCCGGTAATTTCGGTGTTATCCGGCTGAAACTGACCTTTCCGCCGGCACGGACAAGCTCCCTCTCCCTTCAGGGAGAGGGCTGGGGAGAGGGGACGGATTCAACTGAAAACACCAGAGTCGCCGGCAAGTCCCCTTCGCGAGCAAGCTCGCTCCTACCAGCGCGGTGCTGGCGATTCAGGTCTCTGCACTCAGAAGTTGTGTTCCGCTGTCGCAGACGGACTCCAGTCCAACTCTCGGAGAAACTGCCTGACCTCACGTCGCGAGCGCAAATGGATGATGCGCCGCCCCTGCCGGTGCGCATCCAGCAATTCCATTACCTTGGGGCGGCTGCGCTTGGGGTAGTTCCAGATCCAGTTCAGGAATGCCGGATCGGGCAATTGCTCAGGGCAGCCTTCGGCCATGTCCGGGCGGACTCGGCCGCGGTAGCGGAAGCCGCGCCAGAGGGCGCGCCACAGGCAGAGCAAGGGTGGCAGGTCGAGGAAGATCACGGTGTCGCAGGCGGCAAGGCGCTGCGCCAGGGTGCCGGAGTAGTTGCCGTCCATCACCCAGCGCTCGCCCTGGCAAAGCACCTGTACGCGGGCCTGCCAGTCCGGTTTTTCCGGCTCTTGCCAGCCGGGCTGCCAGTACAGCGCGTCCATGTGGATGACCGGTAGCGCCAGGCGCTGGCCAAGGGTGGCGGACAAGGTGCTCTTGCCGCTGCCACCGGAGCCGATGATCAGGATTCTTTGCACAGAACGCTCCCTGTTGGCCTGCTGCGGGCCGCGTATTGTGCGGCAACCCTGGCGTTGGCGTTAAGAGAGATCAGGCGAACTGCACCGCAGGCCGAACCGTGGCGCTCTTCGTAGGATGGGTGGAGCGAAGCGATACCCATCGCCCTGCCCGGCCGAGTGCCGGCCCTGTCAGCAGGATCGCGGATAAGATCCGCTCCTACGCTGCCACACCCGCGCCATTCCCATGTAGGAGCGCGCCCTGCGCGCGATTTCGCGGGCCGGGCCCGCTCCTACGAGGATGCATGGGCTTGGTCGGGGGGCTTACTCGGCGCGGGCGTGTTCGACCTTGTCCGAGGCGGACCAGATGCGGTAGCGGACTTCGATGTCTTTCGGTGCGTAGATCACGATCGGCAGCTTGCTGTTGTAGCGCAGCAGGAAGCCGTCGCCGACCACCGGTACGAAGTCCTTCTTGCTGGCACCTTGCGGGCAGGCCATCAGGGTGCTGGCCGGGCCGCCGACCTTGTCCAGGCGGTAGTAGGGGTAGCCCCAGCCCTCCAGGGTCTTTTCTTCCAGGCTGCCGCCCAGGCGTTGACGGTTGCAGTCGACGGTCAGGGTCTTGCCGGCCAGGACTTCGACCTTGAAGTTCTCTTCGTGGGCTTGCTGCGGCAGGTGGATGACCTGCCGCACGAAGCCGTCTTCGGCCTTGGGATAGGGCGCCACGTCTTCGAGTTTGGCGGCGTTGGCCAGGGTGGCGGTGGCGCTGAGCAGCAGCGCGGTGGAGAGGGTGAAACGGGTGAAGGGCATGACGCCTCCTTGCCGGTTGAAGGGCGAACGCAGGATACATTCGTCCGGGTTGATTGCGTCCCTTCGACCATGTGCCTGTACGAATGCGCGGCCCAGGGCCGCGCGAAGTTGTTTCAGGCTACTTCACCGCCGGTCTTGGCCTGCTGTTCCAGGTGCGCCTGCAGTTCCGGGTCGAGCTGCAGCTGGTAGGCCAGCTCGTCCAGGTAGTTGCGCTCGCTTTCCTGCTGGTCGTCCACCAGCATCACGCTGGCCAGGTACATTTCCGCGGCCTTGCCCGGGTCGCCTTGCGCGGCCTGAGCCACGTCGGCGGCTTCGAGGGGTTTCTGCACTTCGTTGTCGAGCCAGGCCTGCAGTTCCGGCTCGCCGGCGTGGCGGGAGATTTCCGCGTAGATCGCCTGCTTTTCCTTGTCGTCGATGCGGCCGTCGGCCTTGGCCGCGGCGATCAGGGCGATGAGGATGGCGTGGCTGTGGGCTTCGGCTTCGTCGCCGGAGAGCTGGTCGACGGTGGTCGGCGGCTGTTGCTGCGCGGCGACCGCCTGTTGCTGCTGCCAGTTCTGGTAGGCCTGGAAGGCCATCATGCCCAGGGAGGCGAGCATGGCGTAGTTGACCCCGCCGCCGCTGGAGCGGCCCTGGCTGGCCGGGGCGCCGCCGCCGAGCATGCTGCCCAGCACGCCGCCGAGGCCACCCAGGCCTCCGGCCGCTGCGCCACCGCCGGTGGCTCCGCCGAGCAGGCCGCCAAGCAACCCGCCAAGGCCTCCCAGGCCGCCTGCGCCGCCCTGTTGCGCCTGCGCGCCCTGGCCGGCCCGCAGCAGTTGTTCCAGCAGATCCGTGGTGTTCATGGCAGCGCCCTCGGCGTGGTTGCAGTCAGGCAACGATAGTCCCGGTGGCGGATTCCGCCAATGCCGTCCGGGACTATTCAGGGGCGCGCTGAGAATCAGGCCGGCAGTGCCTGCAGGGCCTTCTGCGCCTGGGCTTCCAGCTCGGCCTTGAGGCCCGGGTCGAGGCTCAGCTGGCGGGCCAGTTCGTCGAGGTAGGCGCGTTCCATGTAGTTCTCCTCGTCGACCATCAGCAGGCTGGCCAGGTACATCTCGGCGGCCATTTCCTCGCTCTGCGCGGCCCCCGCCACTTCCCGCGGGTCCAGCGGCTTGGCCAGTTCGCGGTCGAGCCAGCCCTGCAGTTCCAGGTCGCCGGTGAGCTTGGCGATCTCGCCGTCGATCAACTGGCGTTCGCGGGCGTCGATATGGCCATCGGCCTTGGCTGCCGCCACCAGGGCGCGGAGGATGGCGTGGCTGTGGGCCTCGGCCTCCACCGGCGGCAGGCGGTCCACCGTCTGCGGCTCGCCGCGCGGCGCGCTGGCCTGCTGGCGCTGCCAGTTGCCGTAGGCCTTGTAGGCGATCACCCCGAGGGCGGCCAGGCCGCCGTAGGTGACGACCTTGCCGCCCATCTTCCGCGCCTTCTTGCTGCCCAGCAGCAGGCCCAGCGCGCCGGCGGCCAGGGCGCCGCCACCGGCGCCGGAGAGCAGGCTGCCGAGGTCCAGGCCGCCCTTGCCCTGGGCCTGGCCGGGCTGGCCGCCGCTCTGGGCGAGGCCCTTGTTCTGCAGGAGGTCCTGGCCGGATTTGAGCAGTTGGTCGAGCAGGCCACGGGTGTTCATGGCGGTCTCCTGGGTCGGTTGAGGGAAACCTCGACTCTAGCGCCCGCTCCCGTGGGTGCGCAGGCGCAGAGTGCTTCGGGATATTGCCGGGGAGTACGAATCGCGGGCAGGGCCCGCTCCTACAGGTGCAGGAGAACGTCGTCGTAGGATGGGTTGAGCGAAGCGATACCCATCGCCGCGGCTCGCGAATGATCCCCGCGGCGGAATCCGTTCGCGAGCAAGCTCGCTCCTACGAAGAACAGGCGGGTTGGGCGGGTGCTTTCATTCGATTTAAAAGAATGCTCCTATAGATTTTCGATAAAGCACAAAAGCCATGGCCTGCCACCCATGATGACCCTGCGCCAGATCCGCCATTTCATCGCCGTCGCCGAGACCGGTTCGATCTCCGCCGCCGCCCAGGCGGTGTTCATTTCCCAGTCCACCCTGACCCTGGCCATCCAGCAGCTGGAGGAGGAAATCGGCGTGCGCCTGTTCGAGCGCCACGCCAAGGGCATGACGCTCACCCACCAGGGCCACCAGTTCCTGCGCCAGGCGCACCTGATCCTGGCCACGGTGGAAAACGCCAAGCGCAGCCTGCAGCAGAGCACCGACAAGGTCGCCGGCAGCCTGACCATCGGCGTGACCAGCCTGGTGGCCGGCTACTACCTGGCCGACCTCATCACCCGCTTCCAGCGCGCCTACCCCAACGTGCAGACGCGCGTGGTGGAGGACGAGCGGCCTTATATAGAGCACCTGCTGGTGAGCGGCGAGATCGACGTCGGCGTGCTGATCCTCTCCAACCTGGAAGACCGCCACGCCCTGCAGACCGAGGTGCTCACCCATTCGCCGCACCGCCTCTGGCTGCCGGCCCAACACCCGTTGCTGGAGCGCGACAGCATCGGCCTGGCGGACGTCGCCGGGGAGCCGCTGATCCAGCTCAACGCCGACGAGATGGGCCTGCACACCCAGCGCATCTGGTCGCGCGCCGGGCTGGTGCCGCAGGTGACGCTGCGCACCGCCTCGGTGGAGGCCGTGCGTAGCCTGGTGGCCGCCGGCCTCGGCCTGTCGATCCAGCCGGACATGACCTACCGCCCCTGGTCGCTCGAGGGCGACATCATCGAGGCGCGCCCGCTGGTGGACCTCGGCGAGCCGCTGGACGTCGGCCTGGCCTGGCGCCGCGGCACGGCGCGGCCGGCGCTGGTAGACCCATTCCTCACCGTGGCCCGTGAACAACCCAACGCCAAGCGGCCTTCCATCTAGCAGCATTCGATTTAATCGAATGCCACTTTCAGTATTTAGAATTTGTCGACCCCAGGCCCGGAATCTAGTCTCTGGCTTCATACAAAAGGGCCAGTTCCGGGCAACCCACCGGAGCAACCCATGGCCCCCGAAAACAAGACCGAGAAGAAAAGAGCCGCGAAGATGAACGCCCTGGCGAGCACCCCGACCCTGTACACCGAGCTGCTGATCGACGGTCAGCTGACGCCCGGCCAGGGCCTTGCCGAGGCGATCCTCAACCCCGCCAGCGGCGAAACCCTGGTCTCGGTCGCCGATGCTTCCCCCGAGCAGATCGAACAGGCCATCGACGCCGCCCAGCGCGCCTTCCCGGCATGGTCGCGGACCACCCCGGCGCAACGCTCCGCCGCGCTGCTGGCCATCGCCGACGCCATCGACAAGCGCGCCGACGCCCTCGCCCGCCTGGAAGCCCTGAACTGCGGCAAGCCGCTGCACCTGGCGCGACAGGACGACATCCCCGCCACCGCCGACGTGTTCCGCTTCTTCGCCGGCGCCGTGCGCTGCCAGCAGGGCCAGCTGGCCGGCGAGTACGTGCCCGGGCACACCAGCATGGTGCGCCGCGACCCGGTGGGCGTGGTGGCCTCCATCGCGCCCTGGAACTACCCGCTGATGATGGCCGCGTGGAAGATCGCCCCGGCCCTGGGCGCCGGCAACACCCTGGTGTTCAAGCCCTCCGAGCACACCCCGCTGTCGATCCTGGCGCTGGCCCCGGCGCTGGCGGACATCCTCCCGCCGGGCGTGCTCAACATCGTCTGCGGCGGCGGCGAGAACGTCGGCAGCCACCTGGTCGGCCACCCGCGGGTGCGCATGGTCTCGCTGACCGGCGATATCGTCACCGGGCAGAAGATCCTCCAGGCCGCCGCGCGCACCCTGAAACGCACCCACCTGGAGCTGGGCGGCAAGGCGCCGGTCATCGTCTGCAACGACGCCGATATCGAGGCGGTCGTCCAGGGCGTGCGCACCCACGGCTACTACAACGCCGGGCAGGACTGCACAGCCGCCTGCCGCATCTACGCCCAGGCCGGCATCCACGACCGCCTGGTGGCCGAGCTAGGCGAGGCGGTGGCAAGCATCCGCTTCGCCCGCAAGCGCGACCAGGACAACGAGATCGGCCCGCTGATCAGCGCCCGCCAGCGCGACCGCGTGGCCAGCTTCGTCGAACGCGCCCTGGGCCAGCCGCACATCGAGCGCGTGACCGGCGCCGCCGTGCACTCCGGCCCCGGCTTCTACTACCAGCCCACGCTGCTGGCCGGCTGCAAGCAGCAGGACGAGATCGTCCAGCGCGAGGTGTTCGGCCCGGTGGTCACGGTGACGCGCTTCGAGCAACTGGAACAGGCGGTGGACTGGGCCAACGACTCCGAATACGGCCTGGCCTCCTCGGTGTGGACGCAGAACCTGGACAAGGCCTTCCAGATCGCCAACCGCCTGCAGTACGGCTGCACCTGGATCAACACCCATTTCATGCTCGCCAGCGAGATGCCCCACGGCGGCCTCAAGCGCTCGGGCTACGGCAAGGACCTGTCCAGCGACTCGCTGCAGGACTACAGCGTGGTGCGCCACATCATGGCCCGCCACGGCGACCGCCTGGATTGAACGCCCCGGCGGGCCCGCCCGCCGGTACATAAGAAATGCCCCGGCGGTACGCCGCGCGAGGGCCGTTGCTCGATTGACACTGCCCCACCAATAGAGACAACAAACGAGGGAGACATCGCATGCGCAAGACAGCACTGTTCAGCGCCATCACCACCGCCCTGCTGGCCAGCGCCGGCGTACAGGCCGCCGACGCCATCAAGGCGGTCGGCGCCGGTGAAGGCCGCCTGGACATCATCGCCTGGCCGGGCTACATCGAACGCGGCCAATCCGACAAGGCCTACGACTGGGTCACCCAGTTCGAGAAGGACACCGGCTGCCAGGTCAACGTGAAGACCGCCGCCACCTCCGACGAGATGGTCAGCCTGATGGCCAAGGGCGGCTACGACCTGGTCACCGCCTCCGGCGACGCCTCGCTGCGGCTGATCTACGGCAAGCGCGTGCAGCCGATCAACCCCGAGCTGATCCCCAACTGGAAGAACGTCGACGCGCGCCTGAAGGACGCGCCCTGGTACACCGTCAACGGCAAGACCTACGGCACCCCGTACCAGTGGGGCCCGAACGTGCTGATGTACAACACCAAGGTCTTCCCCAAGGCGCCGGACAGCTGGAGCGTGGTGTTCCAGGCGCAGGACCTGCCCGACGGCAAGCCGAACAAGGGCCGCGTGCAGGCCTACGACGGCCCGATCTACATCGCCGACGCCGCGCTGTACCTGAAGAGCACCCAGCCGGAACTGGGCATCCAGGACCCGTACCAGCTGACCGAGGCGCAGTACGGCGCCGTGCTCGACCTGCTGCGCAAGCAGCATTCGCTGATCCACCGCTACTGGCACGACGCGACCGTGCAGATGAGCGACTTCAAGAACGAAGGCGTGGCCGCCTCCAGCTCCTGGCCGTACCAGGCCAACGCGCTGAAGGGCGAGAAACAGCCGATCGCCACCGTGTTCCCGAAGGAAGGCGTCACCGGCTGGGCCGACACCACCATGCTGCACGCCGAGGCCGCGCACCCGAACTGCGCCTACAAGTGGATGAACTGGTCGCTGGAGCCCAAGGTGCAGGGCGACGTCGCCGCCTGGTTCGGCTCGGTGCCGGCCGCGCCGGAAGGCTGCAAGGCCAGCGAGCTGCTGGGCGCCGAAGGCTGCGCCACCAACGGCTTCGACCAGTTCGCCAGGATCGCCTTCTGGAAGACCCCGCAGGCCGAGGGCGGCAAGTTCGTGCCCTACAGCCGCTGGACCCAGGACTACATCGCGATCATGGGCGGCCGCTAAGCCAGCGTCGTAGGGACATCCGTAGGATGGGTTGAGCTCCGCGAAACCCATCACCGCGGAGCGATGCCCGATCGATGGGTATCGCTTCGCTCAACCCATCCTACGTCCCGCTTTCCCGACATCCGTTTCTGATTCACCCGATTTTTCCGGGCAGGGCCTTCGTACGCCGGATTCCTGCCCCTGGAGCGTGCCCCATGACCACCCCCGCTGTTCAATTCACCCAGGTCTCCCGCCAGTTCGGCGAGGTGAAAGCCGTCGACCGGGTGTCCATCGACATCAAGGACGGCGAGTTCTTCTCCATGCTCGGCCCCTCGGGCTCGGGCAAGACCACCTGCCTGCGCCTGATCGCCGGTTTCGAACAGCCCTCCTCCGGCTCCATCCGCATCCATGGCGAGGAGGCCGCCGGCCTGCCGCCGTACCAGCGCGACGTGAACACGGTGTTCCAGGACTACGCGCTGTTCCCGCACATGAACGTGCTGGAGAACGTCGCCTACGGCCTGAAGGTGAAAGGCGTGGCCAAGGCCGAGCGGCTGAAGCGCGCCGAGGAAGCCCTGGGCATGGTCGCCCTCGGCGGCTACGGCAGCCGCAAGCCGGTGCAGCTCTCCGGCGGCCAGCGCCAGCGCGTAGCGCTCGCCCGGGCCCTGGTGAATCGCCCGCGGGTGCTGCTGCTGGACGAACCCCTGGGCGCGCTGGACCTGAAGCTGCGCGAGCAGATGCAGAGCGAGCTGAAGAAGCTGCAGCGCCAGCTGGGCATCACCTTCATCTTCGTCACCCACGACCAGAGCGAAGCGCTGTCGATGTCCGACCGCGTGGCGGTGTTCAACAAGGGCCGCATCGAGCAGGTCGACACCCCGCGCAACCTGTACATGCAACCGGCCACGCCCTTCGTCGCCGAGTTCGTCGGCACCTCCAACGTGCTGCGCGGCAACCTGGCCCAGCAACTCACCGGCAACGCCCAGCCGTTCTCCATCCGCCCCGAGCACATCCGCTTCGCCAGCGGCGAGCGCGGCGCCGGCGACCTGGAGATCAGCGGCCTGCTGCACGACATCCAGTACCAGGGCGCCGCCACCCGCTACGAAATCCGCCTGGACAACGGCCAGAACCTCTGCCTGAGCCAGGCCAACAGCCAGTGGGACGCCGCCGCCGTGGCCCACCAGCCGGGGCAGCGCGTGACTGCGCGCTGGGCGCGCGAGGCCATGGTGGCGCTGAACGAGGGCGCCTGAGATGGAACTGACGATGAACGCGCAGGCGCCCACGGCCGGCAACGGCCCACTGCGCCGGCTGTCCAACCTGCTGTACCGCAAGCCGACGCTGTACCTTTCGCTGCTGCTGGTGCCGCCGTTGCTGTGGTTCGGCGCCATCTACCTGGGCTCGCTGCTGACCCTGATGTGGCAGGGCTTCTACACCTTCGACGACTTCACCATGACGGTGACGCCGGACCTGACCTGGGCCAACTTCGCCGCCCTGTTCACCCCGGCCAACTTCGACATCATCCAGCGCACCCTGGCAATGGCCATCGCCGTGTCCATCGCCAGCGGCGTGGTGGCCTTCCCCATCGCTTACTACATGGCGCGCTACACCAGCGGCAAGACCAAGGCCTTCTTCTACATCGCGGTGATGATGCCGATGTGGGCCAGCTACATCGTCAAGGCCTACGCCTGGACCCTGCTGCTGGCCAAGGGCGGCGTGGCCATGTGGTTCGTACACCACCTCGGCCTGCAATGGCTGCTGGACCTGCTGATGGACGTGCCCGGTGTGGGCGGCAACACCCTGTCCACCTCGAACCTGGGGCGCTTCCTGGTGTTCGTGTACATCTGGCTGCCGTTCATGATCCTGCCGATCCAGGCCTCCCTGGAGCGCCTGCCGCCGTCGCTGCTGCAAGCCTCGGCCGACCTTGGCGCGCATCCGCGGCAGACCTTCGCGCAGGTCATCCTGCCGCTGTCGATCCCGGGCATCGCCGCCGGCTCGATCTTCACCTTCAGCCTGACCCTCGGCGACTTCATCGTGCCGCAGCTGGTGGGCCCGCCGGGCTACTTCATCGGCAGCATGGTCTACGCCCAGCAGGGCGCGATCGGCAACATGCCGATGGCCGCCGCTTTCACCCTGGTGCCCATCGTGCTGATCGCCGTGTACCTGTCCATCGTCAAACGCCTGGGGGCCTTCGATGCACTCTGACTCTTCATCTCAAGAGAAGGCCTCCTTCGGCCTGAAAGCGGCCGCCTGGGGCGGGCTGGTGTTCCTGCACTTCCCGATCCTGATCATCTTCATGTACGCCTTCAACACCGAGGACGCCGCGTTCAGCTTCCCGCCGCAGGGCTTCACCCTGCACTGGTTCAGCGTCGCCTTCGGCCGCCAGGACGTGCTGGAGTCGATCACCCTGTCGCTGAAGATCGCCTGCATCGCCACCCTGATCGCCATGCTCCTGGGCACCCTGGCCGCGGCCGCGCTGTACCGCCGCGACTTCTTCGGCAAGGAGGGCATCTCGCTGATGCTGATCCTGCCGATCGCCCTGCCCGGCATCATCACCGGCATCGCGCTGCTGTCGGCGTTCAAGACGCTGGGGATAGAACCGGGCTTCCTGACCATCGTCATCGGCCACGCAACCTTCTGCGTGGTGATCGTCTACAACAACGTGATCGCCCGTTTCCGCCGCACCTCCCACAGCCTCATCGAAGCCTCGATGGACCTGGGCGCCGACGGCTGGCAGACCTTCCGCTACGTGATCCTGCCGAACCTCGGCTCGGCCCTGCTGGCCGGCGGCATGCTGGCCTTCGCGTTGTCCTTCGACGAGATCATCGTGACCACCTTCACCGCCGGCCACGAACGCACCCTGCCGATCTGGCTGCTCAACCAACTGACGCGCCCGCGCGACGTGCCGGTGACCAACGTGGTGGCCATGTTGGTGATGCTGGTGACCATGCTGCCGATCCTCGGCGCCTACTACCTGACCAAGGGTGGCGAGGGCGTGGCGGGGAGTGGGAAGTGACACCGTGCCGTGCGGCCCTCTCCCTAACCCTCTCCCTGAAGGGAGAGGGGACTTGATCGGAGCAGGAGGAAACCAAGGCCTCAGCCGGCACGTACGGCTCCCTCTCCCTTCGGAGCGGGGCGCGCAGCCAGGGCGGGGGGAGAGGGAAAAGCCCCCGCTCCAAAACAACAGACCCCCTCAGGACTGCCGAAACCGGCGGCCCCACAAGAAAGACCAACGATTACGCCACAAGCTCCTGACCAAGAGGACTTAAAGAATGCAAACCAAACTGCTGATCAACGGCCAACTGGTCGCTGGCGAAGGCGAGAAGCTCGCCGTGCTCAACCCCTCCCTGGGCACCACCCTGGTGGAGATCGCCGAGGCCACCCCGGCCCAGGTCGACGCCGCCGTGCAGGCCGCCGACGCCGCCTTCGACGCCTGGTCGCAGACCGCGCCGAAGGACCGCTCGCTGCTGCTGCTGAAACTGGCCGACGCCATCGACGCCCACGCCGAGGAACTGGCGCGTCTGGAATCCAACAACTGCGGCAAGCCCTACAGCGCCGCGCTGAACGACGAACTGCCGGCCATCGCCGACGTGTTCCGCTTCTTCGCCGGCGCCAGCCGCTGCCTGCAGGGTTCCGCCGCAGGCGAATACCTGCCCGGCCACACCTCGATGATCCGCCGCGACCCGATCGGCGTGGTGGCCTCCATCGCGCCCTGGAACTACCCGCTGATGATGGTCGCGTGGAAACTCGGCCCGGCCCTGGCCGCCGGCAACACCGTGGTGCTCAAGCCCTCCGAGCAGACGCCGCTGACCGCCCTGCGCCTGGCCGAACTGATGGCCGACATCTTCCCCGCCGGCGTGGTCAACCTGGTCTTCGGCCGCGGCCCGAGCGTCGGCGAGCCGCTGACCACCCACCCGAAGGTGCGCATGGTCTCGCTGACCGGCTCGGTCGCCACCGGCAGCCGCATCATCGCCGGCACCGCCGACACCGTGAAGCGCATGCACATGGAGCTGGGCGGCAAGGCCCCGGTGATCATCTTCGACGACGCCGACATCGACGCCGCCGTGGAAGGCATCCGCACCTTCGGCTTCTACAACGCCGGCCAGGACTGCACCGCCGCCTGCCGCATCTATGCGCAAAAGGGCATCTACGCCAAATTCGTGCAGAAACTGGGCGAAGCCGTCGCCAGCATCCGCTACGGCGAGCAGGACGACCCGGACACCGAACTGGGCCCGGTCATCACCGAGCAGCACCTGGAGCGCGTCATCGGCTTCGTCGAGCGTGCCCGCCAACTGCCGCACATCGAAGTGGTCACCGGTGGCAAGCGCGCCGACCGCCCCGGCTTCTTCTTCGAACCGACCGTGCTGGCCGGCGCCCGCCAGGACGACGAAGTGGTGCGCCGCGAGATCTTCGGCCCGGTGGTCTCGGTCACCGAGTTCGACGACGAAGCGCAGGCGCTGGCCTGGGCCAACGACTCCGACTACGGCCTGGCCAGCTCGGTATGGACCAGCGACATCGGCCGCGCCCACCGCCTGGCGGCCCGCCTGCAGTACGGCTGCACCTGGGTCAACACTCACTTCATGCTGACCACCGAGATGCCCCATGGCGGCATGAAGCTTTCCGGCTACGGCAAGGACATGTCCATGTACGGGCTGGAGGACTACACCGCCGTTCGTCATGTGATGTTCAAGCACTGAGGCAAGTCGCTGGGCCCCCGCGTTCGCGGGGGTGACGGGGTTAGCTAGCGCACGATCTCCCATCGTCATTCCCGCGAACGCGGGAACCCAGCGACTTCCCGGCACCCAGGGCCACCCGGCCCACAACCCGCGGGCGCGCCCGCAACGGAGGCAAGCATGCGTCACCTCGTCAGAGCGTTCTACCTGCTGTCGCTGTTCACCCTCGCCGGCCTGGCCCAGGCTGGCGAGACGCCGAAACAGATAGTCGACGCCTACATGGCCGCGTGGAACGCCCACGACGCCGAGAAGGCCGCCGGCTACCTGGCCAAGGACGCGGAGTACTTCGACGTCACCGTCGGCACCCCGCAGAAGGGCCGCGAGGCCGCGCGCGACAACGTGATCAAGGTCTTCGTCGGCGCCGTGCCGGACCTGAAGTGGAAGATGAACGGCAAGCCTATCGTCAGCAAGGACGGCATCGCCTTCCAGTGGACCTTCAGCGGCACCAACACCGGCGCCTGGGACGCGCAGACGCCGGCGACCAACAAGCCGCTGTCGTTCGACGGTGTGAGCTATGTGAAGGTCAAGGACGGAAAGATCGTTTACCAGGGGGATTACTACGACGCCCTTGGGTTGCATAAGCAGTTGGGGTGGTGAGGTTGGCCTGGGGCTGGAAGGTTTGCGCTGGCCCCACCAACCCTCTCCCCCCGCCCTCTCCCTGAAGGGAGAGGGAGCCTTACGGTGTGAAGCGCAACATCGATGCTCGCCGGCAAACACCACCCGTTTCCGCCAGCACGGACAGCCCCCTCTCCCTTCAGGGAGAGGGTTGGGGAGAGGGAGCGGAGTCAATCCATCACGCCAACATCGCAGGAATGCACGGTTCGCGAGCAAGCTCGCTCCTACGAAAATACGCAAAGCCCCCCCGCCATCAAACCTCGATGATCACCTTCAACGCCTTGTTTTGCGCCGCCTTGCCGAAGGTCTCGTAGGCCTGGAGGATGTCGCCCAGGGCGAAGCGGTGGGTGATCAGCTGTTCGGGCTGCAGCTTGCCGGCCTGCACGCTCTTGAGCAGCATCGGCGTGGTCACCGCGTCCACCAGGCGGGTGCGCAGGGTGATGTTGTGCGACCACAGGCGCTCCAGGTGCAACTCCACCGGCACCCCGTGCACGCCGAGCACGGCAATGTCGCCGCCGGGTGCGATCAGTTCCTCGCACAGGCTGAAGGTGCTCGGCACGCCCACCGCTTCCACCGCGCTGTCCACGCCCAGGCCGTCGGTCAGCGCCTTCACCTTCTCCAGCAACTGCGGGTCGCCGGCGTTGAAGCAGTCGGTGGCGCCGAAGCCCTTCGCCACTTCCAGGCGGTTGTCGTCCAGGTCGATCATGATGATCCGCGCCGGCGAGTAGAACTGCGCGGTGAGCAGCGCGGCCAGGCCCACCGGGCCGGCGCCGACGATGGCGACGTTGCCGCCGGGCTGCACGCGGCCGTTGAGCACGCCGCACTCGAAGCCCGTGGGAAGGATGTCGCTGAGCATCACCATGGCCTCTTCGTCCGCCTCGGCGGGCAGGTGGTACAGGCTGGTGTCGGCGTGGGGGATGCGCACCTTCTCGGCCTGGGTGCCGTCGATCAGGTGGCCAAGGATCCAGCCGCCGGTGCGGCAGTGCGAGGTCATGCCCTTGCGGCAGAAGTCGCACTTGCCGCAGGCGCTGATGCAGGAGATCAGCACGCGGTCGCCGGGCTTGAACTGGCTGACCGCCGCGCCGACCTGCTCGACCACCCCGACACCCTCGTGGCCGAGGATGCGTCCGGGCCTGCAGGCCGGCACGTCGCCCTTGATGATGTGCAGGTCGGTGCCGCAGAGGGTGGTGCGGACCAGGCGCACCACGGCGTCGCCGGGCGCCTGCAGTTCGGGGTCGGGGCGCTCTTCCAGGGCGATGTCGCCGACACCGCGGTAGACCAGGGCTTTCATGGCCGGGCTCCTTTCGGGGAATGGTCAGGACAGGCTAGTCCCGCCCCGGCGGCCAGGGCCTGATCCCGATCAAAGGCTCATTCGGCGGTGGGCAGCTCGGTGATATGGATTTCCGTCAGCAGCGGCTCGGGCTTGAGCTGGCTGCGCTTGAGCAGCGGGCAGAAGCGCGCCAGGCTGCCGATCAGCTCCCACTGGGTTTCCAGGTCGCCGGCCAGGTGGGCGATGTCGTTCAGGGCACGCTGGCCGACCTGCTGCAGGTGCGGGTCGGTGCTGCGGCCCAGCTCCAGGGAAAGCTGGCCGATCAGGGTGCTGAGGGCGGACATGTTGCGCGTCGCCAGGGCCAGGATGTTCGCCAGCAGGGCGATCTCCGACTCCGGCACGGCGGAGGGTGGGGTGCGTGCGTCCATGCGTCTACCAGTGGCAAGTGCGTCGTCCTGACGCGTTGCGGCGGAGCATAGCAGCAAAATGCCTGCATACGATCCATTTCACATTTTGTTGTACGAAAGTGCTGGCGCGCCGCCCGACGGACGGCGCGCCATGGCCTCAGGCTTCGCCCAGGGGCTTGCGCATTGGCGTGCCGCGATGGGCCGCGCGCAGGTACTGCGCCGGCCAGGGCACCTGCTGGCCGCCCAGCTCGTCGGCGGCGTTGAGCGGCCAGTAGGGCTCGCGCAGCAGTTCGCGGGCCAGCAGGATCAGGTCGGCCTGGCCGGTGCGCAGGATGTGCTCGGCCTGCACCGGCTCGGTGATCATGCCGACGGTGCTGCTGGCGATCTCGGCCTCCTTGCGCACCCGCTCGGCGAACTGCGTCTGGTAGCCCGGGCCCACCGGAATCTCGGCGTTCACCGCGGTGCCGCCGGAGGACACGTCGATCAGGTCGACGCCCAGGTCCTTCAGGCGCCGGGCCAGCTCCACCGTCTCGTCGGGGTTCCAGCCGTCCTCCACCCAGTCGGTGGCCGACAGGCGCACCAGCAGCGGCAGTTCCTCAGGCCACACCTCGCGCACCGCCTGGGTCACTTCCAGCAGGTAGCGGATGCGGTTCTCGAAGCAGCCGCCGTACTGGTCGCGGCGCTGGTTGGACAGCGGCGAGAGGAACTGGTGCAGCAGGTAGCCGTGGGCCGCGTGCACCTCCACCACCTTGAAGCCCGCCGCCAGGGCGCGCTCGGCAGAGCGGACGAAAGCCTGGGTGACTTCGGCCATCTGCGCCTCGGTCAGCGCCGTGGGCGTGGTGTGCTTGGGGTCGAAGGCAATGGCCGACGGCGCCAGCGGCACCCAGCCGCCCTCGGCCACCGGCATGCTCCCCGGCTTGCCCAGCCAGGGCGCATAGGTGCTGGCCTTGCGGCCGGCATGGGCCAGCTGGATGCCGGCCACAGCGCCCTGGGATTCGATGAAACGGGTGATGCGCCGCAGGGGCTCGACCTGTTCGTCCTTCCACAGGCCCAGGTCGCGGTCGGTGATGCGCCCTTCCGGAACCACCGCGGTGGCTTCCACCAGGACCAGGCCGGCGCCGCCCACGGCGCGGCTGCCCAGGTGCACCAGGTGCCAGTCGTTGGCCAGGCCGTCCTCGGCCGAGTACTGGCACATGGGGGAAACGCCGATGCGGTTGGGCAAGGTCAGTTGGCGCAGGGTCAGGGGCTCGAACAGCTGGCTCATGGCTACACTCCCTCAGGTTCTTTCAACGAATGATCGACACTTCAACTGTAGACCGGGTTGGCCGGCCGACACGTCAATCGTTCGTCCACGAACCCCTGGGCCCTAGGCCAACAGCTCTGTCTCCAGGCCGTAGCGGCGCTGCGCATCGCGACGCAGCACGCCGCTGGCATGCAGGCGCCGCAAGGTCTGGCGCACGCAGTTGGGCGAAATGGGCGCGGCTTCGTCCAGCAGGCGCTGGTGCAGCGCCGAAACGCTGTAGAAACCGCCGGAGCAGAGCACGTCCAGTACCTTCAGGCGCGGCAGGCTGCAACGCAGGCCGGCGCGTTCGAGCAGCTTGCGCGCCGGGCGCAGTTCACGGCGCAGCGCCAGCGGCAGGACCTCGGGCCGGCCGTCGGCGGCCGCGTCGGGGAAGCGAGGGTGGAGGGTCACGAAAGAGTCCTTTTCCGGGCCGCCATTGCGGCTTTCTCTAATGAAGACGAACGAGCGGGGCAAAACCGGCAACCGGAGCGATGAAATAATTTATTGCAAACCCACTGGCCGATTTCTCCGTCTCATCCGTCCTTATCCATAGAATCCCCGGCCAATGGCGGGGCCCCGGCGGCGTCGCCGCCTCCTCCACTGCGTGAAGCCTGAAGCCCCCATGTCCAAGAAATCCCGTGCCAGGAACTGGTTCCTGATCCACAGCTGGCTGGCCTTGCCCATCTGGTTCTTCGTCTTCCTGGTGTGCATCACCGGCACCCTGGCCACCGTCAGCCAGGAGATCGTCTGGCTGGCCAACCCGGCCATCCGCGCCAACGCGCCGCCCGGCGACGCCCAGCGCCTGGGCTACGACGCGCTGCTGGCCGCGGTCCGGCGCCAGCAGCCGCAGGCCCATGTGCAGGGCCTGCGCGTGCCGAGCGAAGAGCACTTCGCCGTGGAAGCCCAGGTCAGCTACCCGGAAGCGCGCAACGCCACCCTCTACGTCAACCCGTACAGCGGCGCCATCCAGGGCGAGGCGCCGCTGTTCGACTTCCGCAACTTCACCCGCGCCCTGCACGGCTGGTGGCTGGTGCCCTTCAGCCACGGCTACAGCTGGGGCTGGTACCTGGTGACGCTGCTGGGCCTGCCGATGCTGGCCTCGCTGGTCACCGGGCTGGTGGTCTACAAGCGCTTCTGGCGCGGCTTCCTCGCCCCGCGCCTGCGCCTGAACCAGGGCGCGCGCATCTTCTGGGGCGACTTCCACCGCCTGACCGGCATCTGGTCGATCTGGTTCATCGCGGTGATCGCCGTCAGCGGCACCTGGTTCCTGGTCCAGGCGGTGCTCTACGACAACGCCATTTCCATCTCCAGCGAGGGCGTGCCGGCCATCATCCAGCCCGAGCAGGTGCCGCCGGGCGTCGACGGCGGGCCGCCGCCGCGCATCGGCCTGGACCAGGCGGTGGTCGTCGCGCAGCGCGAGATTCCCGGCTTCGAGCCGCGCTACCTGACGCTGCCGGGCGATGCCTTCGCGCCCATCGGCCTGCTCGGCCACGGCTGGTTCCCGCTGCTGTTCGAGCGCGCCAAGGTCAACCCCTACGACGGCAGCCTGGCCGCCACCCGGCGCCTGGGCGACCGCAGCGGCCTGGAGTTCTTCAGCGAATCCATGCGTCCGCTGCACGTGGGTGACTTCGGCGGGCTGTGGGTGAAACTGATCTGGTTCGCCTTCGGCCTGCTGCTCAGCCTGATGGTGCTCAGCGGCCTGCAGATCTGGAGCAAGCGCACCCTGCTGGCCACCGCCAAGCAGTTGAAGAAGCAACGCGCCCCGCAGCGCACCGCGGCCCTCACGGAGTGAACACCATGCCCGCCCGTCAACCTTCGCGCCTGCGCCGCCAGTGGCTGCGCTGGCGCTTCCACCTCAGCGCCCTGCTGGTGCTGATCCCCCTCGGCTACCTGCCGGCGTTCCTCCACGACGCCCGCGTCGACCGCGGCCTCACCGGCCTGGGCGAACGCGAGGTCGGCGAACTGCAGGTCGGCCCCTGGCGCGCGCGCCTGGCCGAATGGGAAGTCGGCGATCCCGAGGACGAAGGCCGCGCCGGCCACCTCAAGGCCTTCACCCTGGCCTGGTGCCAGGGCTGCGAGCAGCGCATCCGCGCGGCCTACCTGCGCATCGGCCGGCCCTACAGCCTGAGCGCCCCCGGCGCGCTGCTCAGCGGCAGCCCGTACCAGCAGTTCAGCGAGGTGGCGGTGCCGCCACGCGCCCGCGCCGACGACCAGCTGTGGCTGACCGTCGAAGCCTGGGACGGCAGCGTGCACCAGGCCAGCCTGCCCCTCGCCGAGGCCTCCCCGTCGCTGGTGGCCTGGCTCGACCGCCAAGGAGCGTCCCGATGAAAGCCCTGCTTCCCCTCCTCCTGCTGGGCCTCGCCCCGCAGGCAATGGCCCACGCGCCCTTCCTCGAATGCAAGGCCCTGGACGCCGAGCGCATCCGCTGCCTGGGCGGCTTCAGCGACGGCAGCCAGGCGCAGGGCGTGAAGCTGCGGGTCCTCGGCCATGACGGCCAGACGCTGCTGGAAGAACGCCTGGGCGCCGACTCCAGCCTGACCTTCCAGCGCCCGGCGGTGCCCTACTTCGTGCTCTTCGACGTCGGCCCCGGCTACCGCGCCGAGGTCGACTCCCGCGACATCACCGGCCCCTGAGGCGGCCGGCTCAACCGCGGCGCAGCGCCCCGGGCGTGAGCCCCAGGTAGCGGCGCATCGCCGTGGTCAGGGCGCTCTGGCTGGAGAAGCCGCACTCTTCCGCCACCCGCACCAGCGCCAGGTCGGTTTCGCGCAGCAGGCGCGCGGCGGCGTCCAGGCGCTGCTTGAGCAGGTACTGGTGCGGCGTCAGGCCGACGCTGTCCTTGAACTGGGCGTGGAAATGGCTGGGGCTCAGGCAGGCCACCTGGGCCAGTTCGGCCACTGTGATGCGCCGCGCCAGGTGGCTGCGGATGTGCCCGTCCAGGCGCTGCATGTCCAGCGGGCCGGTGGGCGGCCGGGGCGTCTCGCCGAACAGGCGCAGGTGCAGGGCGCGCAGCAGTACGCCGCCCAGCGCCCTGGCCAGCAGCGGGTCGCTGCCGTAGCGCGCCAGTTCCGCGCCGGCGTAGCTGAGCAGGTTCTGGAAGTCGGCGTCCAGCGTCGGGTAGCGCGGCGCCTCGAACAGCCGTGCCAGCAGCTCGCGGTCCTCGTCCGCCACGCCTGGCGGCTGCAGGTCGAGGATCAGCATGCGGTTGTCGCCCGTGCCGGCGAAGGCATGCCGGGCATCGCCCGGCACCAGGCAGGCGCGCATGCGGCAGACCTCGCCGCCGCGCCCGTCGACCTCGAACTCGGCGCGGCCGGCCAGGGCCATCACCAGTTGGTGATGTTCGTGGTCGTGGGCGTGGGACTGCTCGGGCAGGCGAGCGAGGCGTGCGTGCAACATCGGCAGGAGGCGTGCGTGGCTTTCCCGCACTCTAGCGAAGTTGCGCGGCCCTGCCCAGCCGCGCCGGTCAGCCGGCGTGGCGCCCGGCGTAGTCGCGGGCGAACTGCGCGGCGATGCGCCCGGAGCGCGAGCCACGGTGGGTGGCCCAACGGATCGCCTCGGCGCGGCTGGCCTCGATGTCCTCCTCGCCCAAGCCGTGGGACTGCAGCCAGCGCGCCACCGCCTCCAGGTATTCGTCCTGGCTGAAGGCATAGAAGGAAATCCACAGGCCGAAACGTTCGGACAGCGAGACCTTCTCTTCCACCGCCTCGCCCGGGTGCAGCTCGCCGTTCTCGCCGCGGGAGAAGGCCAGGTTGTCGGCAGCGCGCTCGGCCAGCAGGTGGCGGCGGTTGGAGGTGGCGTAGATCAGCACGTTGCCGGCCTGCCCCGCCACCGAGCCGTCGAGCACCGTCTTCAGGCCCTTGTAGCCGGTCTCGCCGTCCTCGAAGGAGAGGTCGTCGCAGAACAGGATGAAGCGCTCCGGGCGCTGGCGGACCAGCTCGATGATCTGCGGCAGGTCGCCCAGGTGCTCCTTGTCCACCTCGATCAGGCGCAGGCCCTCGGCGTGGAAGGCGTGCAGGCAGGCCTTCACCAGCGAGCTCTTGCCGGTGCCGCGGGCGCCGGTGAGCAGCACGTTGTTGGCCGGGCGGCCCTGGACGAACTGGCGGGTGTTGCGCTCGATCAGCGCCTTCTGCCGCTCGACGTTGCGCAGGTCGTCGAAGGCGATCAGCGCCGGCTCGCGCACCGGCGTCAGCTGCGCCTGGGCCACCCCGGCGTGGGGGCGGTATTCCCAGAGGTAGGCGATCACTCCCGGCTGCAGCGCCTGGGCCGGCTGCGGCGGCAGGTTGCGCTGCAGCAGGTCGGCGATGCGGGTGAGCTGTTCGGTGAGCGGTTGCAGGGCACTGGCGAAATCGGACATGGGAAAAACCGGGCGCGAGGGGATTGGCGAGCATGCTAGTAACGGGCGAGACTGGCCGTCTAACGCAAAACGGGCGATGAAATGCGAGAAGCGGACATTCCCTCCATCCACGGCGACCAGCACGCCACCGGCCCGGTGACCGCCGTCGCCCTGGACTACGCCGACGGCCACCAGGTGCCCAGCCACAGCCACCAGCGCGCGCAACTGCTCTATGCGGTGCGCGGGGTGCTGGTGGTGGGCACTGCCGGCGGCCTCTGGGTGGTGCCGGACAACCGCGGCCTGTGGATTCCCGCCGGCGTCGAGCACTGGACGCGGATGGTCGGCGAAGTACGCGTGCGCACCCTCTACATCGAGCCGGACAGCGCGCCGCACCTGCCCACCGCATGCACGGTGCTGGCCATCTCGCCGCTGCTGCGCGAGCTGATCCTGGCCGCCGTCGGCATCGCCGGCGAGGTCCCGGCGGACAGCCGCGACGGCCGCGTGCTGCGCCTGCTGCTCGACGAGTTGACCAGCGAGCCGGCGCTGCCCCTGCACCTGCCGCTGCCCAACGAGCCGCGCCTGCGCCGGCTGTGCCGGGACATGGGCCTGGACGCCGGGCTCCAGGACTGGGCCGCGCGGGCCAAGGTCGACGCCAAGACGGTGCGCCGCTGGTTCCTGCGCGACACCGGGCTGACCTTCGGCCAGTGGCGCCAGCAGGCCCGGCTGCTGCGCGCCCTGGAGCTGCTGGGCAGCGGCGTCAGCGTGCTGGAGGCGGCGCTGGAGGTCGGCTACTCCACGCCCAGCGCCTTCAGCGCCATGTTCAGCCGCCAGTTCGGCCGCCCGCCCAGCGACTTCCTGCGCCCGCCGCGGGAAACCTCCGGCAACAGGCCGCGCTCGTCGGGGAATTGAAAGTCGCGGGCCGATTCCCCATCTAGACTGTCATGTTCAATCAGTCAGGTGCCTCATGAGCGACCAAGACGAGATTCACGATATCCACAGCGCCGAGGAGGTCACCGGGACCGGCCTGGTGCTGCCCGGCCAGAAGCTGCCGACCACCGTCTACGTCATCCCGATCCACAACCGCCCGTTCTTCCCCGCGCAGGTGCTGCCGGTGATCGTCAACGAAGAACCCTGGGCGGAAACCCTGGAGCTGGTGGCCAAGACCGACCACCACTGCCTGGCGCTGTTCTTCATGGACAACCCGCCGGACGACCCGCGCCACTTCGACCCGGACAGCCTGCCCGAGCACGGCACCCTGGTGCGCGTGCACCACGCCAGCCGCGAAGGCGGCAAGCTGCAGTTCGTCGCCCAGGGCCTGTCGCGGGTGCGCATCCGCGGCTGGATCAAGCGCCACCGCCCGCCGTTCCTGGTCGAGGTGGACTACCCGCACACGCCCAGCGACTCCAGCGACGAGGTCAAGGCCTACGGCATGGCGCTGATCAATGCGATCAAGGAGCTGCTGCCGCTCAACCCGCTGTACAGCGAGGAGCTGAAGAACTACCTGAACCGCTTCAACCCCAACGACCCCTCGCCGCTCACCGACTTCGCCGCGGCCCTGACCACCGCGCCCGGCAACGAGCTGCAGGAGGTGCTGGACACGGTGCCGATGCTCAAGCGCATGGAGAAGGTCCTGCCGCTGCTGCGCAAGGAGGTGGAAGTCGCGCGCCTGCAGAAGGAGCTGTCAGCCGAGGTCAACCGCAAGATCGGCGAGCGCCAGCGCGAGTTCTTCCTCAAGGAGCAGCTCAAGACCATCCAGCAGGAGCTGGGCATCACCAAGGACGACAGGAGCGCCGACGCCGACGAGTTCCGCGCCCGCCTGGAAGGCAAGATCCTCCCCGAGCAGGCGAAGAAGCGCATCGACGAGGAGCTGAACAAGCTGTCGATCCTGGAGACCGGCTCGCCGGAATACGCGGTCACCCGCAACTACCTGGACTGGGCCACCGCGGTGCCCTGGGGCGTGCTGGGCAAGGACAAGCTCAG
The DNA here is from genome assembly GCF_900112375.1 of Pseudomonas citronellolis. Lineage (GTDB taxonomy): Bacteria > Pseudomonadota > Gammaproteobacteria > Pseudomonadales > Pseudomonadaceae > Pseudomonas > Pseudomonas citronellolis. Next base: position 36,654 of record NZ_FOLS01000006.1, read on the forward strand.
CCTGCCCCATGCGCGCAAGGTGCTGGACAAGCACCACGCCGGCCTCGACGACGTCAAGGACCGCATCCTCGAATTCCTCGCCGTGGGCGCCTTCAAGGGCGAGATCGCCGGCTCCATCGTGCTGCTGGTGGGCCCGCCCGGGGTGGGCAAGACCAGCATCGGCAAGTCCATCGCCGAGAGCCTCGGCCGGCCGTTCTACCGCTTCAGCGTCGGCGGCATGCGCGACGAGGCGGAGATCAAGGGCCACCGCCGCACCTACATCGGCGCCCTGCCGGGCAAGCTGGTGCAGGCGCTGAAGGACGTCGAGGTGATGAACCCGGTGATCATGCTCGACGAGATCGACAAGCTCGGCGCCAGCTACCAGGGCGACCCGGCCTCGGCGCTGCTGGAGACGCTGGACCCGGAACAGAACGTGGAATTCCTCGACCACTACCTGGACCTGCGCCTGGACCTGTCCAAGGTGCTGTTCGTCTGCACGGCGAATACCCTGGACTCCATCCCCGGGCCGCTGCTCGACCGCATGGAGGTCATCCGCCTGTCCGGCTACATCGCCGAGGAGAAGCTGGCCATCGCCAAGCGCCACCTGTGGCCCAAGCAGCTGGAGAAGGCCGGGGTGCCGAAGGAGCGGCTGTCGATCAACGACGCCGCCCTGCGCGCGGTGATCGAGGGCTACGCCCGCGAGGCCGGGGTGCGGCAGCTGGAGAAACAGCTCGGCAAGCTGGTGCGCAAGGCCGTGGTCAAGCTGCTGGAAGACCCCGAGGCCAAGCTGAAGATCGGCGCCAAGGACCTGGAGAGCTACCTCGGCATGCCAGTGTTCCGCACCGAGCAGCTGCTCTCCGGCATCGGCGTCATCACCGGCCTGGCCTGGACCAGCATGGGCGGCGCCACCCTGCCCATCGAGGCGACGCGCATCCACACGCTGAACCGCGGCTTCAAGCTGACCGGGCAACTGGGTGACGTGATGAAGGAGTCGGCGGAAATCGCCTACAGCTACATCACCGCCAACCTGAAGAAGTACGGCGGCGACGCCAACTTCTTCGACCAGGCCTTCGTCCACCTGCACGTGCCCGAGGGCGCCACGCCCAAGGACGGCCCCAGCGCCGGCGTGACCATGGCCAGCGCGCTGCTGTCCCTGGCGCGCAACCAGGCGCCGAAGAAGGGCGTGGCGATGACCGGCGAGCTGACCCTCACCGGCCAGGTGCTGCCCATCGGCGGGGTGCGCGAAAAGGTGATCGCGGCGCGCCGGCAGAAGATCCACGAACTGATCCTGCCCGAAGCCAACCGCGGCGACTTCGAGGAATTGCCGGACTACCTCAAGGAAGACCTGACGGTGCACTTCGCCAAGCGCTACAGCGACGTGGCCAAGGTGCTGTTCCCGGCCTGAGGGCATAGGCATCCACCTGTAGGAGCAGGCCCTGCCTGCGAATCGCGCGCAGGGCGCGCTCCTACAGGTTGCCCCGAGGCACGGCATCCCCCCGTAGGAGCGGACCTTGTCCGCGATAGCCGGACGTCCCGGCGCGATTCGCGGATGAGATCCGCTCCTACGCCGCGCCACCTACACCATTCCCATGTAGGAGCGCGCCCTGCGCGCGAATCGCGGGCAGGGCCCGCTCCTACAGGTTGCCCGAAGGTATGGCATTCCCCCGTAGGAGCGGACCTTGTCCGCGATAGCCGGCCATCCCGACACGAGCTGCAGGCTGACACGGCTTCTCGTAGGAGCGAGCTTGCTCGCGAACAGACTCCGCTGCGGGGCATCAGGTTCGCGAGCAAGCTCGCTCCTACGAAGAGCATCTCACCCATGCCGCTCCTTGGGGACGTATGGCCCCACCGCGCCGGACCTTTGCGATATCCTCCCGCCTGTCCGGACCGTCCGAGGAGTCGTCATGCCGTCGCCCCGCCCCCTGCTCGCCCTGCCCCTGCTGTTGCTCGCCGCCTGCGCCAGCCAACCCAAGCCCGTGGTCAGCCTGGAAGACGACAAGCCCTGCAAGCCCCTGGAACTGCACCAGGGCCAGGAACTGGTGCTGATGCTGCCGAGCAACCCCACCACCGGTTTCCGCTGGGAAGTGCGCAACCCCGCCAGCCACGTGCTGGCCAGCCTGGGCCCGGAGGTCTACAACAACCCCGAGGACAGCGGCCTGGTCGGCAGCGCCGGCGAGTCCACCTGGCGCTTCCGCGTCACCGCCAGCGGCGAGGACCACCTGCAACTGGCCTACCGCCGCCCCTGGGAGGCCGACGTCGCCCCCGAGCGCACCTTCGACTGCGCACTCAAGGCGTACTGAGCGCGGCGCCAAATACCACCCGATCTGACGCCCGCGGCCTGGGGCGGCGGCGATGGCTGCGGCACAGTCGACGCACCCTGCTGCGGAGAACTGACAGATGCGCTGGCTGCTCCCCCTGGCCGTCCTCGCCGGCCTCGCCTACCTGCTCGGCATCGCCCTCGACCTGCCCTGGCTGCGCATGCTCTGCAAGCCGCTGCCGATCATCGCCCTGCTCGGCTGGGTGAGCCGCGAACCCGCCACAGCCTACCGCCGCTGGATAGCCCTGGGCCTGGCGCTGTCGCTGCTCGGCGACGTGCTGCTGGAATGGCCGCTGAATGCCTTCGTGCCCGGCCTGTGCGCCTTCCTCCTCGCTCACCTGGCCTACCTCGGCGCCTACCTGGGCGAGACGCGGCGCCCCGCGCCATTGGCCCTGGCCTGCGCCGCGGCGCTGGGCGGCGGCCTGTTCCTGCTGCTCGACCGCCAGGGCCTGGGCCCGCTGCGCCTGCCCATCGCGGCGTACAGCCTGGTGATCGCCTGCATGCTCTGGCGCGCCCTGGCCCGGCTGCCGCAGGCCTCGCCCAGCGCCCGCCTGGCCGCCGCCGGCGCGCTGCTGTTCGTGATCTCCGACGGCATGATCGGCATCAACCGCTTCGTCTCGCCCTTCGCCGGTTCCGGCTACGCCATCATGCTCAGCTACTGGCTCGGCCAACTGGGCATCGCCGCCTCGGTTAGTGCGCGCCATACGCCTCTGCCATACTCGCAGGCGAACCCCCTCGCCTGAGGACGCCATGCTGCGCTCCACCCTCACCGCCCTGTGCTGCGCGGCAGCCCTGGGCGCCACCGCCGAGCCGCTGCGCCTGGGCGGCGACGACTGGTGCCCCTACCTGTGCCCGCAGACGCCGGAGAAACCCGGCTACCTGCTCGAAGGCCTGGGCCAGGCCCTGCCCGAGCCGCCGCAGTTCGAGAACCTGCCCTGGTCGCGGGCCCTGCAGATGGCCCGCGAAGGCCTGATCGACGGGGTGATCGGCGCCTACGCGGAGGAAAGCCAGGGGCTGCTGATCGGCCGCGAGCCCATCGCCTGGGCCGACATGCATTTCTACACCCGCGCCGACAGCGACTGGCGCTACCGCGACCCGGCCTCCCTCGACGGGCTCGCCGTCGGCCTGGCGCAGGGCTATTCCTACGGCGAGCAACTGGACGCCTGGCGCGACCGCAACCTGGACGACCACGAGCGGGTGCAGGTCCTCAGCGGCGAGCGCGTGCTCGAACGCAACCTGCAGAAGCTGCTGCTCGGCCGCGTCGACGTGGTGGTCGAGGACCGCCGCATCGTCGACCGCTACCTCCAGCGCCAGGGCCTCGCCGGGCAGGTCCGCAGCGCCGGCGAGCTGCCCAGCCCGCGGCCGATGTACGTGGCCCTGAGCCCGCACCTGAAGGACGCCGACGCACGCCTGGCGCAGCTCGACGAGGGCCTGCGCAGGCTGCGCGAAGGCGACGCCTGGGCACCGCTGATGCGCGAGTACCTGGTCTCCGTCGACTGACACATTCGCCCTGTAGAAAAGTCCGGCAGGCGCTGCCGTCATCGTCTATAGATCAAATACCAGGGAGTATCGAATGGAGAGGTTTCATGCGTGCTGAAGTCCGTTTGCTGGGGATGCTTGGAACCTGTCTGATGCTTGGCGCGTGCGGCAGCCTGCTGCCCAGCGAGCGCGCCGAAGTGCAGTCCCCCTTCATCGACTACCAGGACGCCGAGCACCGCTACGAACAGGTGGTGCCGGGCCGGACCACGCGCTCGCAACTGCTCAGCCTGGGCTTCGACCCGCTGACCCAGGGCAACGCCAAGATGCTCTCGTTCATCGACGTGCGCCTGCTCTTCGTGCAGCCGAACATCCCTATCGACTACCTGCCCGACGGCCTGGTGACCTGCCTGCAGGCCAAGGACCGCTGCATCGGCTATTCCTTCGACTTCAACAAGACCGACAGCCAGCGCATCGGCAGCTTCTGGGCCGACATGTTCAACTTCCGCAAGCGCCGCCAGGTCCAGGGCTGGTCGTTCCGCCCGGTGTTCGTGCTGATCGACGACGTGGTGGTGCACAAGGTCAGCAACGGCGAGCCGAACATCCGCCGCGTGGAAGACAAGAAGAACCCCCTGGGCCCGCTGCAGGGCGCCGGCGAGTACTTCTCCGACAAGCTCAAGTGAGGCGCCGGGCTCGTCGCCCGGAGGTTGGGGCGCCGCGCCCCGCTCGGCTACAATGCGCACCCCGGCGTCCGAGACTGGCGCCGGCCGTCCGCACCACCGTACCGAGGCCCCACCGCGTGAGCGAGTCTGACCGCATCTTCGCCCAACCCCAGGAACACGTCGCCGACTTCACCTTCAACGAGGACGTGGCGCGCGTCTTCCCGGACATGATCAAGCGCTCGGTGCCGGGCTACCCGACCATCGTCGAGAACATCGGCGTGCTCGGCGCGCGCTTCGCCCAGCCAAACAGCCTGATCTACGACCTGGGCTGCTCGCTGGGCGCGGTGACCCAGGCGCTGCGCCGCCACGTCCGGGCCGACGGCTGCAAGGTGCTGGGCGTGGACAATTCCGCCGCCATGCTGGCGCGCTGCCGCGAGTACCTCAGCGCCCAGGACGCCATGTACCAGGAACTGCTGCCGGCGGACCTGCTGGAGGCCGACATCCTGGCCATGGACTTCCAGAGCTGCTCGCTGGTGGCCATGAACTTCACCCTGCAGTTCATCGAGCCGGGCAAGCGCCTGGAGTTGCTGCAGCGTATCCGCCAGGCCCTGCTGCCCGGCGGCGCGCTCATCCTCTCGGAGAAGCTGCGCTTCAGCGATGCCGCCGAGCAGGAACTGCTGAACGAACTGCACCTGGACTTCAAGCGCGCCAATGGCTACAGCGAGCTGGAGATCGCCCAGAAGCGCACCGCCATCGAGAACGTGATGCGCCCGGACACCCTGGACGAGCACCGCGAGCGCCTGGCCCGGGCCGGCTTCTCCAAGGTGGTGCCGTGGTTCCAGTGCCTGAACTTCGCCTCGCTGGTCGCCCTGCCATGATCGAACGCTTCGCCCTCGACGGCCTGCGCCGGGAACTGGCCGGCACGCCGCTGCAAGCCTGGAGCGAATCCCTCGCCGCGCAGCTCGCGGCCAAGGTGGCGGACGGCCACGGCGACCTGGAGCGCTGGCTGGCCTCCGTCGACCAGTTGCCCGGATTGCGCGCCGAAAACGTCGAACTGGCCCGCCGCTTCGCCCTGGAAGGCCCTTGCGACGACACCACCCGCACCGAGCTGAAGACCGCCCTGCAAGGGCTGATCCCCTGGCGCAAGGGCCCCTTCGACGTGTTCGGCGTGCACATCGACACCGAGTGGCGTTCGGACTGGAAATGGGAGCGCGTCTCGCCGCACCTGGACCTGGCCGGCAAGCGCATCCTCGACGTCGGCTGCGGCAACGGCTACTACCAGTGGCGCATGCTCGGCGCCGGCGCCCGCAGCGTGGTGGGGGTGGACCCGAACTGGCTGTTCTTCTGCCAGTTCCTGGCGATGAAGCGCTACCTGCCGGAGCTGCCCGCCTGGCACCTGCCGCTCACCCTGGAGGAGCTGCCGGAGAAGCTGGAAGGCTTCGACAGCGTGTTCTCCATGGGCGTGCTCTACCACCGCCGCTCGCCCATCGACCATCTCTACGCGCTCAAGGACTGCCTGCGCCGCGGCGGCGAACTGGTGCTGGAAACCCTGGTGGTGGAAGGCGACGTCACCACCGTGCTGGTGCCGGAGGAGCGCTACGCGCAGATGCGCAACGTCTGGTTCCTGCCCTCGGTGGCGGCCCTGGAGCTATGGCTGCGCCGCGCCGGCTTCACGGATGTGCGCTGCGTCGACCAGAGCCGCACCACGGTGGAGGAACAGCGTTCCACCCAGTGGATGCGCTACCAGTCGCTGCCGGAATTCCTCGACCCGCACGACCCCAGCCGCACCCTCGAAGGCCTGCCGGCGCCGCTGCGCGCCACCCTGGTGGCGCGCAAGCCATAGGCCTACACACGAATCGCGGGCAGGGGGAATGCCGTGGGTGGGGTTACGTAGGAGCGGATCTCATCCGCGAATCGCGCCGGAACCTCCGGCTATCGCGGACAAGGTCCGCTCCTACGGTACGGGCAGGCCCGGCTTCTCGTAGGAGCGAGCTTGCTCGCGAATAAGCCCCGCTGCGGAGTCTGTTCGCGAGCAAGCTCGCTCCTACGAAGAGCGCCCTGGCGCAGCCGACAAGACGGTTGCTCCCACGACTGGGTGTCCCAGGAAACGTAGGGCGTATAACCGTTCGCGGTTATACGCCGACACACCGCGGCCTCCACCAACGCCGAGGCCACGCCCGGAACCACCTTATGCTCAGCGCTTGGCAGCCGCCACGATCAGCGCCTTCATCTCCGCCACCGCCTGCTTGAAGCCGACGAACAGCGCGTGGGCCACCAGGGCGTGGCCGATGTTCAGTTCGTTGATCCCGGCGATCGCCGCCACCGCCTCGACGTTGTGGTAGTGCAACCCGTGGCCGGCGTTGACGATCAGCCCGTGGGACAGGCCAGCCTCCACGCCGTCGCGGATGCGCGCCAGTTCCAGCGCGGTTTCCGCCACGCCGTGGGCGTCGGCGTAGCGTCCGGTGTGCAGTTCGATGGCCGGCGCGCCGACGCGGGCGGAAGCCTCGATCTGCCGCGGGTCGGCGTCGATGAACAGCGACACCTCGCAGCCGGCGGCGGCCAGGCGCTGCACCGCGGCGTGGATGCGCGCCTCCTGGCCGGCCACGTCCAGGCCGCCTTCGGTGGTCAGTTCCTGGCGGGTTTCCGGGACCAGGCAGACGTGGGCCGGGCGGATCGCCTCGGCGAAGGCCAGCATCTCCTCGGTCACGCCCATCTCGAAGTTCATGCGCGTCTGCAGCACCTCGGCGAGCACGCGCACGTCGCGGTCCTGGATGTGCCGGCGGTCCTCGCGCAGGTGCACGGTGATGCCGTCGGCGCCGGCTTCCTCGGCGTCCAGCGCCGCTTTCACCGGGTCCGGGTAGCGGGTGCCGCGGGCCTGGCGCAGGGTCGCGACGTGGTCGATGTTGACGCCGAGGAGGATGCGGTTGGCTTCAGTCACGGGGAGGTTCCTTGCGATTCATGAAGAGTTCGCGGCTGACCAGCGGTCGGCCGCCGAGGTGCGGCGCCAGGGCCTGGCGCATCAGGCGCTTGGCCGCGGCCAGGGCGCCGGGGGCGCTCCAGTCGGCCTCCGCCATGGCCAGCAGGTCGGCGCCGTGGAACAGGCCCGGCTGGAAGCCGCCCACCGGCTCCAGGCCGGCGTCGGGCAGCAGGCGGTAGAGGCCGCCGGGGACGATATCTTGTCCGACAATATCGCGATCGAGGGCGAAACCATAGCCCAGCTCGTCCAGCAGCCGCCATTCGAAAGCACGCAGCAAGGGCTCCAGTGGGCGTCCGGCGGCCAGCGCCGGCAGGGTCGCGCGATAGTGCTCGAACAACTCGGGATGGGCGACTTCCGCCGGCAGCACGCGGATCAGCAATTCGTTCAGATACAAGCCGCTGAACAGCGCCTCGCCCGCCAGCAGGTTGGGGATGCCGGCGGCTTCCAGGCGGCTGACGTTCTTCAGCTCGCCGCGGCCGCGGAATTCCGCCTCCAGCGGCACGAACGGCCGCGCCAGCGCCCCGGACTTGCCACGCGCGCCGCGCAATACAGCGCGCAGGCGGCCTTCGGGGGTGAAGAAGTCCACCAGCGCGCTGGTTTCCTTGTACGGGCGGCTGTGCAGGATGAAGGTCGGCAGGGGAACGCTGACGAGGCTCATGCGCGGGTGCGGCCTTCAGGCGGCCCGTTGGAGCGGGCCGCGCGGGTGGGTGTCAGAGGTCGCCGTAGCCGAGCGAGCGCAGGGCGCGTTCGTCGTCGGACCAGCCGCCCTTCACCTTGACCCAGAGGTTGAGCATGACCTTGGAGTCGAACAGCACTTCCATGTCCTTGCGCGCGCTCTGGCCGATGCTTTTGATGCGCTCGCCCTTGTCGCCGATGATGATCTTCTTCTGCCCTTCGCGTTCCACCAGGATCAGCGCGTGGATGTGCAGCACGGCGCCCTCCTGCTTGAACTCCTCGATCTCCACGGTGATCTGGTAGGGCAGCTCGGCGCCGAGCTGGCGCATGATCTTCTCGCGCACCAGTTCGGCGGCGAGGAAGCGGCTGCTGCGGTCGGTGATCTGGTCTTCGGGGAAGAAGTGCTCGCTTTCCGGCAGGCGCTCGGCCACCAGTTTTTCCAGCAGGTCGAGGTTCTGCCCGTGCTGGGCGGAGATCGGCACCACTTCGGCCTTGGGCAGCAGCTCGGTGAGCCATTGCAGATGCGGCAGCAGCTCTGCCTTGTCTTCCAGGCGGTCGACCTTGTTCACCGCGATCAGCACCGGGCAGCTGACGTGCTGCACGCGGTCCAGGACCATCTGGTCCTCGTCGGTCCAGCGCAGGCGGTCGACGACGAAGATCACCACGTCGACGTCCTTCAGCGCGGCGCTGGCGGAGCGGTTCATGTAGCGGTTCAGCGCCTTGTCGTTGTCCTTGTGCAGGCCGGGGGTGTCGACGTACACCGCCTGCACCGCGCCTTCGGTCTTGATGCCGAGCAGGGTGTGGCGGGTGGTCTGCGGCTTGCGCGAGGTGATGGCCAGCTTCTGCCCGAGGATGTGGTTGAGCAGCGTCGACTTGCCCACGTTGGGGCGGCCGACGATGGCGACGTAGCCGCAGCGGCTGATGTCGTCGTGTTGTTCAGTCATGGCCATTCTCCACGCCCAGGGCCACCAGCGCGGCGGCGGCGGCCACCTGCTCGGCGATGCGGCGGCTGCCGCCGTGCCCGTGGGTCTTGTCGTTCAGCAGGGCCACTTCGCACTCGACGAAGAAGGTCCGGCAATGCGGTTCGCCCTGGATGTCCACCACGTCGTAGCGCGGCAGCTCGCAGGCGCGCGACTGCAGGAACTCCTGCAGGCGCGTCTTGGGGTCCTTGTTGGTGTCCACCGGGGTCAGCTCGCGCAGTTGCGGGCCGAGCCAGGCGAGGATGCGCTCGCGCGCGGAATCCATGCCGGTGTCCAGGTAGATGGCGCCGATCAGCGCTTCCATGGCGTCGGCGAGGATCGACTCGCGGCGGAAACCGCCGCTCTTGAGCTCACCCGAGCCCAGGCGCAGGTAGTCGCCCAGTTCGAAGCCACGGGCCAGCAGGGCCAGGGTCTCGCCCTTGACCAGCCGTGCGCGCAGGCGCGACAGCTGGCCCTCGCGGGCCTGCGGGAAGTGGCTGAACAGGGCTTCGCCGATGACGAAGTTGAGGATGGCGTCACCGAGGAACTCCAGGCGCTCGTTGTTGCGCCCGGCGAAGCTGCGATGGGTCAGGGCCAGGACCATCAGGTCCTGGTCCTTGAAGGTGTAGCCGAGCTTGCGCTCGAGTCGATCCAGGGTATTGCTCACGGCGTTCTTACACGGAATTCTTTGTCGAAGTGGACCACCAGGTCGAGGTTCTCGATCAGCGGCTCGCGTTTTTCATACTTCAGGTGCGCGCGGAACTCGTTGTTGTCCTGCTCCACGGTCAGCGCGTCCTCGAGCTTCAGGTCGCGGATGTTGTTGATGGTCAGCGCCTTGTCCACGTAAGAGTAGAACTCCGGGACGCTGCGCACATCCGCCGCCTTGTCGGTTTCCACCGATTTGATGGCCTTCTCGATGGCGTAGTAGTCGAGGTAGTGCGGAATGATCTTGAACGCGGTACTGGCCAGGAAGGCCACAATGGCCAGCACCACCAGCCAACCCAGCAACGACATCCCCTTCTGCGAACCTGCGTACTTCATGCTGACCTCATGTCGGTATGGTTCTCATCCCCCGCCACCGGCGGTTCCAAGTGCAAGCGGGGCAGACCCGCTCCCCGCGTGCCGCCCCGCCCTTCGTTCTAGCACCGACCGGCGGCCGGCGCTCGACGCATCTCACATTCAGTGAATCACGCCGACCCGCGAGAAGTTCGGCAGGTTGCGCAGTTTCGGGTCCGGCCAGCTCATCCACACGGCGAAGGCCTTGCCGACGATGTTGCGGTCCGGAACCATGCCCAGCAGCTCCTTCGGAATCTTCGGATCGTTCCAGTAGCGGCTGTCGTTGGAGTTGTCGCGGTTGTCGCCCATCATGAAGTAGTGCTCGGCGGGTACCGTCCACTCCTTGCCGGGCTCCACGCGGTAGCGCGTCATTTCCTTGCGGATCAGGTGCTCGGCCTCGCCCAGCTTCTCCTGGTAGAGGGTCACGCTGCCCAGGCTGCCCGGCTCCTCGCCGATCAGTTGCTCGGCCACCAGCTGGTCGTTGACGTACAGGCGCTTGTCGCTGGTGTAGCGCACGCGGTCACCCGGCACGCCGACCACGCGCTTGATGTAGTTGATGTTCGGGTCGCTGGGGTAGCGGAACACCATGACGTCGCCGCGCTGCGGGTCGCCGACCGGGATCACCTTGGCGTCCAGCACCGGCAGGCGGATGCCGTAGGCGAACTTGTTGACCAGGATGAAGTCGCCGACCTCGAGGGTGGGCTTCATCGAGCCGGAGGGGATCTGGAACGGCTCGACCAGGAAGGATCGCAGCACCAGCACGATGAACAGCACCGGGAAGAAGGACTTGCCGTACTCGATCAGCACGGGTTCCTTGTTCAGCTTGTCCAGCACTTCCGGATCGGGCTCGGTGACCGAGCCCTGGTAGGCGGAAATGGCGGCCCGGCGGCGCGGTGCGAAGAGCACCAGGTCGACCAGGGCCAGGGCGCCGCACAAGGCGACGGCGATCACCAGCAACAGCGGGAAATTCAGCGTCATAGAATCTAACTGTCCACTTTGAGCACGGCGAGGAAGGCTTCCTGGGGAATCTCCACGCTACCGACCTGCTTCATCCTTTTCTTACCGGCCTTCTGCTTCTCCAGCAGCTTGCGCTTACGGCTCACGTCACCACCGTAGCACTTGGCCAGCACGTTCTTCCTGAGCGCCTTGACCGTCGAACGGGCGATGATCTGCCCGCCGATGGCCGCCTGAATCGCGACGTCGAACATCTGACGCGGGATCAGTTCCTTCATCTTCTCCACCAGTTGGCGCCCCTTGTAGGGAGCGTTGTCGCGGTGGACGATCAGGGCGAGGGCGTCCACCTTCTCGCCGTTGATCAGCACGTCGAGACGGACCAGGTTGGCCGGCTCGAAGCGGTCGAAGCTATAGTCCAGCGAGGCGTAGCCGCGGCTGGTCGACTTCAGACGGTCGAAGAAGTCCAGCACCACTTCGTTCATCGGCAGGTCGTAGATCACCTGGACCTGGCCGCTGAGGAAGTGCATGTCACGCTGCACACCGCGTTTCTCGATGCACAGGGTGATGACGTTGCCCAGGTGCTCCTGAGGCACAAGGATGGTGGCCCGGCAGATGGGCTCGCGCATCTCGTCGATGGACGAAAGGTCGGGCAGCTTGGACGGGTTGTCGACATAGAGGATGTCGCCGTTCTTCTGCACGATCTCGAAGATTACGGTGGGCGCCGTGGTGATCAGGTCCAGGTCGTATTCGCGCTCCAGGCGCTCCTGGATGATCTCCATGTGCAACATGCCGAGGAAGCCGATGCGGAAGCCGAAGCCCAGGGCCTCGGAGCTTTCCGGCTCGTACTGCAGGGCGGCGTCGTTCAGCGTCAGCTTCTGCAGGGCTTCGCGGAAGTCCTCGAAGTCGTCGGAGCTGACCGGGAACAGGCCGGCGTAGACCTGCGGCTTGATACGCTTGAAGCCGGGCAGCACGGCCACGTCGGGGGTGGTGCTGAGGGTCAGGGTGTCACCCACGGGCGCGCCGTGGATGTCCTTGATGCCGGCGATGATGAAGCCCACTTCGCCGGCCTTGAGGTCCGGCGTCTCGGTGTGCTTCGGCGAGAACACGCCGACGCTGTCCACCTGGTGCAGCTTGCCGGTGGACTTCACCAGGATCTTGTCGCCCTTCTTGACGCGGCCGTGCTTGACGCGCACCAGCGAGACCACGCCCAGGTAGTTGTCGAACCAGGAGTCGATGATCAGCGCCTGCAGCGGCGCCTCGATCTCGCCCTCGGGCGCCGGGATGGTCTGCACCAGGCGCTCGAGCACCTCGTCCACGCCCATGCCGCTCTTCGCCGAGCAGGCCACGGCGTCGGTGGCGTCGATGCCGATGATGCTCTCGATCTCGTCCTTCACCCGGTCCGGGTCGGCCTGCGGCAGGTCCATCTTGTTCAGCACGGGCATGACTTCCAGGCCCTGCTCGATGGCGGTGTAGCAGTTGGCCACCGACTGCGCCTCGACGCCCTGGCCGGCGTCCACCACCAGCAGCGCGCCTTCGCAGGCGGCCAGGGAGCGGCTGACTTCGTAGGTGAAGTCGACGTGGCCGGGGGTGTCGATGAAGTTCAGCTGGTAGGTCTTACCGTCCTTCGCCTTGTAGTGCAGGGTGACGCTGTGGGCCTTGATGGTGATGCCCCGCTCGCGCTCCAGGTCCATGGAGTCGAGGACCTGCGCTTCCATCTCGCGGTCGGACAGACCACCGCACATCTGGATGAAGCGGTCGGCCAGGGTCGACTTGCCATGGTCGATGTGGGCGATGATGGAGAAGTTGCGGATATGACTCAGGTCACTCACGGCTTGACACACTCGGAAGGCTGAAGGCGGCGATCCGCCGAAAAATAGCCGGGGAGTTTACCTGAATCCGCAGCCAGGCGTCACCCTGCGCCGCAGCGCTGCCGACGCCCAGCGGCGGCCATCCAGTACGTTCGTACGATGCGCCCGCATCCAACGTAGGATTTTCCCACCCCGCCCAGGGCCCTAGTGTCCTCCGTGCAGCAGCACGCCGGCCAAGGCCCCCTCCCCACCGAGCACCTGCGCGCCTGGCCCAGGCGCGGCAGAGCGATTCGGCCGCGCAGCTCCACAACGCCAACAAGAACCAGGAAGCACTGCCATGCCCAGACGCCACCCCTTCGGCCCGAGCGCCCTCGCCCTGCTCGTGGCCCATGCCGCCGGCCTCGCCCTGCCCGCCCGGGCCGCGGACGGCGAGCAGCCCCTGTCGCTCGGGCAGAGCGAGGTGATCAGCAGCCTGCCGCTGCCCTCGCTGGGCGTTTCCCGCGACCAGATCGCCGCGCCGGTACAGACCTTCAGCGGCGAGGACATGCAGAAGAGCCAGGCGCTCGACCTGGCCGACTACCTCAAGCGGCGCAGCGCCGGGGTCTACGTCAACGAGATCCAGAACAACCCGCTGCAGCCGGACATCAACTACCGCGGCTTCACCGCCTCGCCGCTGCTCGGCACGCCCCAGGGGCTGTCGCTGTACCTCGACGGCGTGCGCATGAACCAGCCGTTCGGCGACGTCGTCAGCTGGGACCTGATCCCCGACAACGCCATCGCCGGCGCGCAACTGATGCCCGGCAGCAACCCGCTGTTCGGCCTCAACACCCTGGGCGGCGCGCTTTCGGTGCAGACCAAGAACGGCCGCGACAACCCCGGCGGCGCCGTCCAGGCCACCCTGGGCTCCTACGGGCGCAGGATCGGCGAGGCCGAATACGGCGGCAGCGAGGGGCAATGGGACTGGTTCTTCGCCGGCACCCACTTCGAGGAAGACGGCTGGCGCGACCACTCCGACTCCGACGCGCAGCAGCTGTTCGGCAAGCTCGGCTGGCAGGGCGAGGCCACCGACCTGAAGCTGACCTACAGCTTCGCCGACAGCGACCTCAACGGTAACGGCATGGTCCCCGAGAGCTTCCTGCGCCGCGACCGCGACAGCGTGTACACCTATCCGGACAACACGCAGAACACCGCCAACTTCCTCAACCTGCAGTGGAACCACGACTACAGCGACGACCTGAGCGCTTCCGGCAACCTTTACTACCACCACATCAAGACCGACACCTTCAACGGCGACATCAACGACGAGTCCCTGCCCGAGGGCATCGGCGAAGCCGGGCAGAACATCCTGCCGACGGCCGGCAGCTACACCACCGCGGCGAACCTGGCGGCCTGCGTCGCGCAGTTCGAGCCGGGCGGCGAACCCGGCGAGAAATGCACCGGGATGATCAACCGCACCAGTACCACCCAGAGCAATATCGGCCTGTTCGAGCAGTTCTCGCTGCGCAACCGCCTGTTCGGCAAGGAAAATCTGCTGTCCCTGGGCGGCGGCTTCGACTACAGCCAGGTACGCTTCCGGCAGTCGGCCGAATACGGCGCGCTCACCGCCGACCGCGGCATCGTCGGCACCGGCGTGTACGCCGAAGCCGGCAACGCCTTCAACCTCGACGGCGAGCTGGACGACCGCGCCGCGCGCCTGAAGGGCAACACCCGCACCTGGAGCCTCTACGGCAGCGACACCCTGAGCCTGGCCCCGACGCTCGACCTCACGCTGTCCGGGCGCTACAACGACATCTCGGTGCGCAACCACGACCAACTGTCCCACTACGAACTCGACGGCGACACCCTGGGCGATACCGTCGACGAGAACGCCTCGCTCAGCGGCAAGCACAGCTTCAACCGCTTCAACCCGGCCATCGGCCTGACCTTCCGTCCGACGCCCAGCCTGACCACCTACGTCGGCTACAGCGAAGGCAGCCGGGCCCCGACCACCATCGAGCTGGGCTGCGCCAACCCAGAGTCGCCCTGCCGCCTGCCCAACTCCATGGCCGGCGATCCGCCGTTGGAACAGGTGGTGACGCGCACCTGGGAAGCCGGCCTGCGCGGCCTGATCGGAAACAACGTGCAGTGGAACGCCGGGCTGTTCAGCGCGCGCAACAGCAACGACATCATGTTCGTGTCCTCCAGCACCAGCGGCAGCGGCTACTTCGCGAACTTCGGCGAAACCCGCCGGCGCGGCATCGAAACCGGCATCTCCGGGAATTGGGGCGACTGGGCGCTGGCCGCCAACTACACCTTCATCGACGCCACCTACCGCTCGGGCGAGACCTTCCTGGGCGAGGCCAACAGCAGCGCGGACGACGGCAACATCAGCGTGAAGTCCGGCGACCGCATTCCGCTGGT
Source organism: Pseudomonas citronellolis (assembly GCF_900112375.1). GTDB lineage: Bacteria > Pseudomonadota > Gammaproteobacteria > Pseudomonadales > Pseudomonadaceae > Pseudomonas > Pseudomonas citronellolis. The sequence goes on from NZ_FOLS01000006.1 coordinate 51,917, forward strand.
CCCGCGCAACATCCTCAAGCTGTCGGCCGACTACGCGGTGACCGAGCGCCTGAGCATCGGAGCCGATGCCATCAGCGTCTCCAGCTCCTACGTGCGCGGCAACGAGAACAACGACCACCAGAGCGGCGGCCTGTACCAGGGTGGCGGCGAGATCGGCGGCTATACCGTGTTCAACCTCAACGGCGCCTACCAGCTCACTCCGGCCTGGCGTGTCTTCGCCCAGGTCAACAACCTGTTCGACCGTGAGTACGCCACGGCCGGCATGCTTGGCGCCAATCCGTTTGACGACAACGGCGTGCTGCGAACCGATGGCGCCGCCGGTAACGGTACGGTCAACGGCAGGCGCAGCAATTCGGTGGGTGAGACCTTCGTTGCTCCGGGGGCGCCGCGTACCGCCTGGCTGGGGGTGCGCTGGGCGTTTCTTTGAGCCGCGCTGAATGCGCTTAAGAAAAAACGCCGTTTCCTGAGGGGGAAACGGCGTTTTTCATTTGGCCTTCAGAGGTATTCCGGTGCGCCCGGAGGTTTCTGCGTGCGGCGTTATCCGCCGAATCGCGGACAGAGCCCGCTCCTACGCTTCCAGGAAGCACGGCTTTTCGTAGGATGGCGTTGAGCGAAGCGATACCCATCACCGCAACCGCATGGGTTTCGCAAGCTCAACCCATCCTACGAAAGCACCTCGACGCAGACAGTTGCTCCTACGGTTCAGGGAAGCACGTCGTAGGAGCGGACTCCGTCCGCGATTGGATTCATCGGCCACACCGGATGCCCCGGTAGCACGACCCTTTTCCGGCCTACCTACCCGCCAGTCATTCCCCCAGCTTGAAGGTAATGAAGCTGGCACGCCCCTGGCGCAGAACGCGCATGGACACCGACTTGCCCTTCGGCAGCGCCTTGGCGATGTCGGAGAAGGCCTTGGCGGAATCCACAGTGCGGTTGTTCAGGTGGGTGATGACGTCGCCCGGACGCAGGCCGATCATCGCCGCCGGGCCGTCCTGAACGTCCTTGATCACCACGCCGCCCTTGATGTCCAGCGACTTGCGCTGTTCGGCGGTGAGGTCGGCGACGGTCACGCCCATGCGGTTGCTGCTGCGCTCGGCGCCCTGCCCTTCGACGGCGGCGACTTCGTCGTCCTCGTCCGGCAGGTTGCCGATGGTCATGTTCAGGGTCTTGCGCGAGCCATCGCGGAACACGTCCAGGGCCGCCTTGTCGCCCGGCTTCATGCCGCCGACCAGGTGCGGCAGGTCAGCCGACTCGTTGATGGTCTGGCCGTTCAGGCTGAGGATCACGTCGCCGACCTGCAGGCCGCCCTTGGCCGCCGGGCCGTCCTGCACCAGCTGAGCCACCAGGGCGCCGGCCGGCTTGTCCAGGCCGAGGGATTCGGCGAGGTCCTTGCTGACCTCCTGGATCACCACGCCCAGCCAGCCGCGGCTGACCTTGCCGCCTTTCTTCAGCTGGTCGGCCACGTTCATGGCGACGTCGATCGGGATGGCGAAGGACAGGCCCATGAAGCCGCCGGAGCGGGTGAAGATCTGCGAGTTGATGCCGACCACCTCGCCCTGCAGGTTCAGCAGCGGGCCGCCGGAGTTGCCCGGGTTGATGGCCACGTCGGTCTGGATGAAGGGCACGTAGTTCTCGTTCGGCAGGCTGCGGCCCTTGGCGCTGACGATACCGGCAGTCACCGAGTGGTCGAAGCCGAACGGCGAGCCGATGGCCAGCACCCACTCACCGACCTTGAGCTTGTCGGAATCGCCCAGCTTGAGGGTCGGCAGGCCCTTGGCGTCGATCTTCAGCAGGGCCACGTCGCTGCGCGGGTCCGCGCCGATCAGCTTGGCCTTGTGCTCGCTGCGGTCGGACAGGCGCACGACGATCTCGTCGGCGTCGGCGACCACGTGGTTGTTGGTCAGGACGTAGCCATCATCGGAAATGATGAACCCCGAACCCAGGGATTGCGCCTCGCGCTGCGCCCCACGCGGCGGGCGTTGGCCACGCGGCATGCTGCGCTCGATGAAGTCGCGGAACATCGGCGGCAGGCCTTCCAGGTCGGGCATCTGCCCGCTGGCGACCTGGTCCGGCACCTTCTGGGTGGTACTGATGTTCACTACGGCCGGCGAAGCCTTCTCCACCAGCGGGGTGAAATCCGGCAATTCGGCGCGGGCGACCACAGACAGGCTCAAGGCCAGCAGGGCGACCATCGCGGCCATACTGCGTTTCAGGGTTTGCATGGACTACTGCTCCCGTATTCAAAGGGAAGTGGACTTAGGCGGGGCCCTCGGCCCCTGTGACCAGCGTACGCAGCACAACCGGCTGCAACGCCGGGTCATCCGAATGGCGCCGGGCATGGCGCCGTACCCACAGCCAGGTCACGAGGAAACCCGCGAGGCCGGCCAGGATCAACCAGGGCTCGGCGAGGCCGGCGCACCACGCGAGCAGCGTAGCGGTGAACAGGCCGAGCAGGGGGAATAGATAGAACATCAGGGCGCATTTCAACAAGAGGTCCTCGCGTATGCCGAGCACCACCTCGTCACCCACCCCGAGCGGGAAAGCAGAAAGGGCGCGGACTTCTCCGCGCCCCGAAGTGGAGCCCAACTGCTGTAGCAAACCCTGGCCGCATCCGGCCTTGGCGCTGCAAGCTGAGCAGGTGCCCTGGCGCAGCGTCTGGACCCGCACCGCTACGGATTCGACGCCGATCACCCGCCCCCGCTCTTCGATCACTGCGCGGCGGCTCCCTGGGCGGGCGCCTGCGGCCGCACCGACATGGCGATGCGCTCGGCGGTCCCGGTGGGAATCTCGCCGACAACGGTGACCATCATGCCGCCATCTTCGGTGTTGAGGCGTTTGGACACCACCGAGGTCGGACCCAGCTGGGTGCGCGCGTCGTCGATCCTGGCGCCGTGCAGCGGCTCGATGAAGATCGAGAAACGCGCCAGGCCATCGCCATAGTCCATGCTGACGACGCGGTCATCCGACACCGGACTGCGGCGCTCATAGGTGTTGTTCAGGGTGAAACCCGGCGGCACCCATTCCGAGCGCCAGCTGCTGGCGACCGGGGCGTCCGGCTTGCCCGCCGGGACCGCCTGGCAGGCGTCGGAGGGCTGCAGGCCGTTGTCGTCCGGCGCCGCGGTACTGAACTGGGTGAACTGCAGGCGTTCGAGCGCCTGGCCCTTGTCGTTGAGCAGCAGCGACTTCAGCGGCAAGCCGGTTTCCTGGTCCAGGTGCAGCTCGAAGCCGTAGCGGTACTGGTCGCGGGGGATCAGCCCGATCACCGTGGCCGCGCGCCCGGCGATGCGGGACTGGCCGACCACGCGGATGTCGTACCAGGAAGCGAGGTCGTCCGAGGCCAGCTTGCGCACCGGCCACAGCTGCCCGGCGCCCAGTTGCCCGGCCATGCCGCCGGCGATGCACTGGGTCACGCCATCGCGCTTGACCACTTCCTGGCGCGGGCCGTCGAGCTGCAGCCAGTGCTCGCGCACCGAGCCGTCGGGCTCGACCAGACGCCAGACCTCATGGGTGGAGAAGATGCCGTTGCGCTCGTAGACGAAGGTGCCCTGGAAGCTTTGTCGCTGCTGGCCCTCGGTCAGTCGCTTGACCCACGCCTGAACATCGGCGGCCTGTACCGGCATTGCCAGCAGACCGCCCAGGAAGAACAACAGGAAGGTGGCGCGCATGACGCTCCTTAAAGGGGTTTCAGCGACTTTCCAGGCTGGCGGCTCGCGCGTAAGGCAGGGCGCTGTCGGCACCGTTCACCGCCGACTGCTGGGCATGCTGGCGGAGATATCCCGGAAGACGCTGTTCGTGCCAGGTGGTGGGGCTGCCCGAGCCACCAGTGATGACCTGCGGTGCGTCCTCGTCCTGGTTGTAGCCGGCCAGTACCGCCGGGCCCTGCACCTGCGGCAGAGTGATCTGCGGCGTGGCGCCTTGCTGGGCCAGGCTCGGAGCAACGCTATCATTCTGATGGTATAGACGAACACCCGCCAGCACGGCCAGTGTCACCGACGCGGCAACCGCCACGCGCCCGACGTTGCGCCACGGATTGCGCCGCGGCTGGGCCGGGGCGGCCTCCTCGGCCAGCGCAGCCGATACCGCCGCGGCGATATCCAGCTTGGGCAGCACCGGCTCGCGGTGCATCACCGACCGGGCCAGTTGATAGCGCGACCAGGTGGCACGCATTTCCGCGTCTTCACCGCAGGCTGCGAGTACCCGGCGCAGTTCGAGTTCGTCCGCTTCGTTATCCATCAGCGCGGACAGCGACTCCTGCAGGGCTTCACGACTCATGGCGTACCTCTCTTGGCTGTTCCGCCGTATTCAGGGCTGTTCATCATGCAGCAACGGCTGCAAGGCTTTGTCTATCGCTTCCCGCGCACGGAAGATCCGTGAGCGGACCGTACCCACCGGGCATTGCATCACGGTGGCGATATCCTCGTAGCTCAATCCCTCGAATTCGCGCAGGGTCAATGCCGTGCGCAGGTCCTCTGGCAGTTGCTGGATGGTGCGATGGACCGTTTCCTCGATCTCGTCCCGCAACATTGCCCGTTCCGGTGATTCGATGTCCTTCAGGGCGTGGTCGCCATCGAAGAACTCCGCATCCTCGGCTGTCACATCGCTGTCCGGAGGCCGCCGACCGCGCGCCACCAGGTGGTTCTTCGCGGTATTGATGGCGATCCGGTACAACCAGGTATAAAAGGCACTGTCACCGCGGAAGTTGCCCAAGGCGCGATACGCCTTGATGAAAGCCTCCTGCGCAACGTCCTGGGCTTCCTGGGCGTCGTGCACGAACCGCACGATCAACCCGAGGATCTTGTGCTGGTACTTCAGCACCAGCAGATCGAAAGCCCGTTTGTCTCCGCGCTGTACCCGTTCAACCAGTTGCTGATCCTGTTCCTGGGTTAGCATGCATGCTCCTCAACAAGCCCGGAGGAGCTGCGAGCACCCAGCAGAATCGCTCTGCCAAGATAGACTCGGATGTCTTGCAAAAGTTCTCCCCTCCAAGCGTACGCCGCACAGTTTTTTTGTCGCTTCACCGCGACCCGGCCGGACCCATTGTCCAAGCCCTTGAAAATCCACTGCAATCGGCGAACAACCACAGCCTTCTCGCGCGTCGGGAACCCCGTTGCAAGAAGGTTTCGGACATTCACCGTTAGAACCAGAAAGACTGAAATAGTTCCACCTGCCGCCCCTGGCGCATGAACGCCGGGGCTTGCGCCAGAAATACGGCGGCAGGCACAGGGCCGCTATTGTGCCGATCCCCCCTTCTATATACTAGGCCGCCACCAATCGGAATCCGGGCATGAGCGAGCACTTTCATCACGACGTCCTTGTGATCGGCAGCGGGGCCGCGGGCCTCAGCCTCGCCCTGACATTGCCGCAGCACCTGCGCATCGCCGTGCTGAGCAAGGGGGAACTGTCCCAGGGCTCGACCTTCTGGGCCCAGGGCGGGGTCGCCGCGGTGCTGGACGACACCGACACCGTCGAGTCCCACGTGCAGGACACCCTGGACGCCGGCGCCGGCCTGTGCCGGGAAGACGCCGTGCGCTTCACCGTCGAGCACAGCCGCGAAGCCATCCAGTGGCTGATCGACCAGGGCGTGCCCTTCACCCGCGACAGCGAGGCGGGCCGCGAGGACAGCGGCTTCGAATTCCACCTCACCCGCGAGGGCGGCCACAGCCACCGGCGCATCATCCATGCCGCCGATGCCACCGGCGCGGCCATTTTCAACACCCTGCTGGAACAGGCCCGGCAGCGCCCGAACATCGAGCTGCTGGCGCAGCGGGTGGCGGTCGACCTGATCACCGAACGCAAGCTCGGCCTGCCCGGCCAGCGCTGCCTCGGCGCCTACGTGCTGAACCGCGACAGCGGCGAGGTGGACACCTTCTCGGCGCGCTTCACCGTGCTCGCCTGCGGCGGCGCCAGCAAGGTCTACCTCTACACCAGCAACCCGGACGGCAATTCCGGCGACGGCATCGCCATGGCCTGGCGCGCCGGCTGCCGCGTCGGCAACCTGGAATTCAACCAGTTCCACCCCACCTGCCTGTACCACCCGCAGGCCAAGAGCTTCCTCATCACCGAGGCGCTGCGCGGCGAAGGCGCCTACCTGCGCCTGCCCAGCGGCGAGCGCTTCATGAAGCGCTTCGACCCGCGCGCCGAACTGGCCCCGCGGGACATAGTCGCGCGCGCCATCGACCACGAGATGAAGCGCCTGGGCGCGGACTGCGTGTACCTGGACATCAGCCACAAGCCGGCCGGGTTCATCAGGGAGCACTTCCCCACGGTGTACGAGCGCTGCCTGACCTTCGGCATCGACATCACCCGCGAGCCCATCCCGGTGGTGCCGGCCGCCCACTACACCTGCGGCGGCGTGCTGGTGGACGAGCACGGCCACACCGACGTGCCGCACCTCTACGCCATCGGCGAGACCAGCTTCACCGGCCTGCACGGCGCCAACCGCATGGCCAGCAACTCGCTGCTGGAGTGCTTCGTCTACGCCCGCTCCGCCGCCGCCGACATCCAGGCGCGCCTGGAAAGCACGCCGGCCACCCCGGCCCTGCCGAGCTGGGACGCCAGCCAGGTCACCGACTCGGACGAGGACGTGATCATCGCGCACAACTGGGACGAACTGCGGCGTTTCATGTGGGACTACGTCGGCATCGTGCGCACCACCAAGCGCCTGCAGCGCGCCCAGCACCGCGTGCAGATGCTGCTCAGCGAGATCGACGAGTTCTACAGCAACTACAAGGTCAGCCGCGACCTGATCGAGCTGCGCAACCTCGCCGTGGTCGCCGACCTGATCATCCGCTCGGCCATGCAGCGCCACGAAAGCCGCGGCCTGCACTACACCCTGGACTACCCGGGGCTGCAGCCCGAGGCGCGCGACACCATCCTCAGCCCCCGCTAGCCCGCCCCGCCCGCCACCGCGGGCGGCCTGCGCAACGGCCAACCGGCAGCCCCGACAGGAAAGCGAGACCGCCATGAAACCGACCGACCGCCAGCGCGCCATCCTCGACCTCGTTCGCCACCGCGACACCAGCGTGGAAGAACTGGGCGCCGCCCTGGGCGTTTCGGAGGCCACCGTGCGCCGCGACCTCAGCCTGCTGGCCCAACAGCGGCGGCTGGTGCGGACCCACGGCGGCGCCACTGCGCTGATCGGCACCCACGAGCCGGAAGCCAGCCTGGAGCAGCGCAACGCCAGCCACCGCGAGGAAAAGATGGCCATCGCCCGGGCCGCGGCCGCGCACATCCGCGAGGGCGACAGCATCTTCCTCGACAGCGGCACCACCTGCGCGGCGCTGGCGGCACATCTGCATGCATTGCAGAACGTGCACGTCATCACCAACAACCTGCTGGCGCTCACCGCGCTGGCCAATGCCCCGGGCGTGCGGATCACCCTGATCGGCGGCGACCTGCGCAGCACCGGCATGAGTACCTTCGGCCCGCTGGCGGAACTGTCGCTGAGCCGGCTGAGCTTCGACCGCGCCTTCCTCGGCGCCGACGGCGTCGTCGCCGGGTTCGGCCTCTGCGAAGCCAGCGCCCAGCAGGCCTACCTCAAGGAATGCGTGATCAAGCGGGCGGCCGAAGTGTACATACTGGCCGACGCCGAGAAGCTGGGCCGCGCGCGCCAGCAGCACTGGACGCCGCTGGAGCGGGAATGGCGCCTGATCACCTCGACGCCGGACGAGAGGACGCTCGAACCCTTCCGCCAGCTGCCCATGGCCACCGTCGAACTGGCGCCGGCCAGTTCCTCCGCCCGCTGAAGCGCGCCCCTTCTCGCACCCGCCCAACCTCCAGCCACCTCCCTCCGCAGCCTGCCGGCCATCCCTTCTTGATCGAAATGCGCAAGCTCATGATTGACTTGCGCAAGCCTTGTCCTTTAAATCGCATCCTGATGATCGACTCAATCAAATATATGAGCGATTCGATCAAATCCCCCTACAACAAGTCGAACAAGAACGAACAGGTACCTGCCCATGATCCAGATCCCGATCAAGCGCACGATCGAGCGTATTCCCGGCGGCATGATGATCGTCCCGCTGCTGCTCGGTTCGCTGGTGGCCACCTTCGCGCCGGACACGCCGAAATTCTTCGGCTCCTTCACCAACGCCCTGTTCACCGGCGCGCTGCCCATACTCGCGGTGTTCTACGTCTGCATGGGCGCGAGCATCAACGTCCGCACCACGCCCTACCTGCTGAAGAAAGGCGGCGCGCTGTTCGCGACCAAGGTCGGCACGGCGATGCTCCTCGGCATCCTGCTCGGCCAGTTCCTGGGGGAACAACCCATCTCGGCCGGGTTCTTCGCCGGCCTGTCCACGCTGGCCGTGGTGGCGGCGATGAACGACACCAACGGCGGCCTGTACATGGCGCTGATGGGCCAATACGGCCGCCCCGAGGACGTCGGCGCCTATTCGGTGATGTCCCTGGAGTCCGGCCCCTTCCTGACCATGCTCACCCTGGGCGTCGCCGGGCTCTCGGCGTTCCCCTGGCCGACCTTGCTGGGGGCGATACTGCCGCTGCTGCTGGGCATCCTCATCGGCAACCTCGACCGCGAAATGCGTGAATTCCTCGGCAAGGCGGTGCCGGTGCTGATCCCGTTCTTCGCCCTCGCCCTGGGCGCCAGCCTGGACCTGCACAAGGTCTGGCAGGCCGGCGTGCTCGGCCTTCTGATGGGCGTGGCGGTGGTGCTGCTGACCGGCATCCCGCTGTACTTCGCCGACCGCCTGACCGGTGGCACTGGCGTCGCCGGCGCCGCGGCGGCCACCACGGCGGGCAATGCCGCGGCCGTGCCGGCCCTGGTCGCCGCCGCCAACCCGGTCTACGCCCCGGCCGCCGCCAGCGCCACCATGCTCGTCGCCTCCTGCGTGGTGGTCACCGCCATCCTCACGCCTGTGCTGGTCTCCACCCTGGCCAAGCGCGTCAGGCAGCGGGCCGAAAGCGCCGGGCAGCGCACCGCGATGACGCCGGAGTCGCCCCGATGAACATGCTGATCATCGCCGACGACCTGTCCGGCGCGGCGGACTGTGCCGTGGGCTTCGCCAGCCGCGGCTGGCGAAGCCTGGTGATGCTCGACGCCCGGCCGACGCAGGCGCAGGTCGAGGTCATAGCCGTGGATACCGACAGCCGCCGCCTGGACGCCACACAGGCCGCGCAGCGCAGCGTCGCGGCCTTCCATGCCCTGGCCAGACCGGGCCAGCGGCTGTACAAGAAGATCGACTCGACCCTGCGCGGCAACTGGGCCGCGGAAGTCGCCGCGCTACATCCCCTGGCGGGCCTGGCGCTGGTCGCCCCCGCCTTTCCGGAAATGGGCCGCACGGTGCGCGACGGCCAGGTGCTGGTGCACGGCGCGCCGCTGGAAAGCACCGACACCTGGCGCCTGGAGCATGCCGATGCGCCGGCCGACATGGCCAGGATGCTCGGCGCCGCCGGGCTGCGCGTCGAACACTGCGCTCTGGAACAACTGCGCCGGTCGGCGGGGCAAGTGGCCCGGATCATCCAGTCGGCCATGGAGCGCGGCGTCCAGGCCCTGATCTTCGACGCCGAGACGGCCGAAGACCTGCGCCTGCTGGCCCGGGAAACGGCGCAGCCGGAACTCCGGGCGTTCTGGGTCGGCTCCGGGGGCCTGGCAAGGCAGATAACCGAAGCGCCTGCGCCCTCCTCTTCGCAGACAATCCCCGCCGAGGTCGACCTTCTCCCATCGCAGCTGGCAACCGTAGTGCTGGCCGGCAGCCTTTCCGCCGTCGCCGACCGGCAATGCGAGGAACTCCAGCGGCGCAGCGACATCCGCCAGCTCAGCCTGCCGCCGGCCGTGCTGCGCCAGGGCAGCGAGCATGCCGACTGGCCGGACTGGCAGGCGCAGGTGGGCGCGCTGCTCGAACAAGGCCGCGACCTGCTGCTGAGCATCGGTCGCGACGAACGCCCCGATCCTGCCGAAGGCGCCCTGCTTTCGGCCAACCTCGCCGCCCTGCTCAAGCCGCATTTCCATCAGGTCGGCGGCCTGGTCGCCACCGGCGGCGAAACCGCGCGGGCGATGCTCGGCGCGGTCGGCATCGACGGCCTGCAGCTGGTCGGCGAGATCGAGGCCGGCAGCGTCCTCAGCCACCCCCTGACCCCAGCGGGCGGCCATCGCCCCGGCATCGTCACCAAGGCCGGCGCCTTCGGCAGCCCCGAAGCCCTCTATCGCGCGTGGCGCCACCTGCGCGACGCGCAACAGTCCCCCTCCTGAATTCAGAGTGTCCCAGCAATGAACGACTATCTTCCCGTAATCGGCATCACCATGGGCGACGCGGCCGGCGTCGGGCCGGAGATCATCGTCAAGAGCCTGGCCAGCGCCGGGCTCCACCGATTCTGCCGCCCGCTGGTGATCGGCGATGCGCAGCGCCTGGAGAAGGCCGACCGGCTGCTCGGCGGGCTGGCCCGGGTGCGGCGCATCGAGGATGCCGACGACGCCCGCTTCGAGCCGGGCGTGATCGACTGCATCGACCTCGGGCTCATCCCCGACGACCTGCCCTTCGGCGTGCTCTCCCCCGTGGCGGGTGATGCGGCCTACCAGTACATCGCCCGTGCGGTGGACCTGGCCAAGGCCGGGAAGATCGACGCCATCTGCACCGCCCCGCTGAACAAGGAAGCCCTGCACGCCGGCGGCCACAAGTTTCCCGGCCATACCGAGCTGCTCGCCCACCTGACCAATGTCGACGAGGTCTCGATGATGCTGGTGGCCCCCAAGCTGCGCGTCATCCACGTCACTACCCACATCGGCATCATCGACGCCATACGCCGCATCGAGCCCGGCCTGGTGCAGCGCACCATCGAGCGCGGCCACGAGACCCTGGTGCGCTCCGGCATCCCGCAGCCGCGCATCGGCGTCTGCGGCATCAACCCGCACGCCGGCGAAAACGGTCTGTTCGGCTACGGCGAAGAGGAAGAGAAGATCATCCCCGCCGTCAGCCTGCTGCAGGCGCGGGGCCTGGACGTCACCGGCCCGCTGCCGGCCGACACCCTGTTCTACCGAGCCGGCCGCGGCGACTTCGATCTGGTGGTGGCCATGTACCACGACCAGGGACACGGCCCGGTGAAGGTCCTCGGGCTGGAAGCCGGGGTGAACGTCACGGTCGGCCTGGATGTGGTGCGCACCTCGGTGGACCACGGGACCGCCTTCGACATCGCCGGCAAGGGCATCGCCGACGAACGCAGCCTACTGGAAGCGCTACGTCAGGGCGCGGAACTGGCGAACAGGCCGCGCTGAAGCTACTGCGGCGCCGCCCAGCGGCCCCGGCTGAAGCGCAGCCTTACGCGCAGACGGCGGTGGGCCTGCGCCGCCAGGCTGTCGGCCGGCAGGCACAGGCCGCGGCTCAGGCGCTGGCCCGGCAGGCGGAAGCGCAGCACGATCAGCGCCGGCAGCGCGAGGCTGTCGGCGCGCAGTTGCACCGCCTGCCAGCCGTCGGCCGGGCTCCACAGCTGCCAGCCGTCAGCATCGTGGCGCAGGGCGCGGTAGGCGTGGCGGCTGCGCAGCAGGACCTGGCGCGGCAGCACCCACAGGGCATGGATCAGGCAGAGCAGCAGGCCGGCGGCCTGCCAGAAGGCGGGAATGGCGGCCAGATACAGCGCCGCCACGGCGAGCGCCAGGCTCGCCAGGTAGGCCGCCAGCAGCCGATCGGACGGCCGCCAGTGGCACTCGAAGGGTTCACTTCGGTTGGACACGGTCCAGGATCATGCGCACGATGTGGCGCAGGTCGGCGTCTTCCGGCTCGCCGCGCTGCATGAACCAGCCGAACATGTCCTGGTCCTCGCATTCCAGCAGCTTGCGGAAACGCGCCTGGTTCTCGGCGTCCAGGCCCGGGTAGACCTCCTGCACGAAGGGCACCAGCAGCACGTCCAGCTCCAGCATGCCGCGGCGGCTGTGCCAGAAGAGTCGTTTCAGTTCGGTTTCGTCGGTCATCTGCGGGTCCTCGGCGCTACATCGGAAACCCCACGGCGCGGCGCCAGCCGGATTCCGTGAAGCGAGCGGCATTATACGCATGCCCTCGCCCGCCGGCACCCGCTGACAAGTACAGGTCCCGGCTCTATCATGGGAAGCCTAACTTTCTTCCAGCGACCCGCAATGGCCGATTCCGCGTTCTACACCGCCCTGACCCACGAAGCAGTCCTCGCCGTCCGTGGCGCGGACGCCGCCAAGTTCCTGCAGGGCCAACTGACCTGCAACCTCAACTACCTCGATGCCACGACCTCCAGCCTGGGCGGCCGCTGCACGCCCAAGGGGCGCATGACCTCCAGCTTCCGCATCGTCGCCGAGGGCGACGGCTACCTGCTGGCGATGGCCGCCGAGCTGCTGGAAGGGCAACTGGCCGACCTGAAGAAGTACGCCGTGTTCTCCAAGGCCAGCCTGAGCGACGACAGCGCCGCCTGGGTCCGCTTCGGCCTGAGCGGCGGCGACGCCGTGCTCGCCGGCCTCGGCCTGGAACTGCCCGCCGAGGCCGACCGCGTGGCGCGCAACGGCGAGCTGCTGGCCATCGGCCTGGGCCACGGCCGCGCCGAACTCTGGGTGCCGGCGGCCCGCGCCGGCGAAGTGCGCGAGGCGCTCGACGCCGGCCTGGACGAAGGCACCCTCAACGACTGGCTGCTGGGCCAGGTGCGCGCCGGCGTCGGCCAGGTCTTCGGCGCCACCCGCGAGCTGTTCATCCCGCAGATGATCAATCTGCAGGCGGTCGGCGGCGTGAGCTTCAAGAAAGGCTGCTACACCGGCCAGGAAATCGTCGCGCGCATGCAGTACCTCGGCCGCCTCAAGCGCCGCCTGCACCGCCTGGAGCTGGACGCCGCCGAGCTGCCCGAGCCGGGCGCCGCGCTGTTCTCGCCGGTGCACGGCAGCAGCGTCGGCGAAGTGGTGCTGGCCGCCCGCGCCGCCGAAGGCATCGAGCTGCTGGCGGTGCTGCAGGACGACGCCGTGGCCGACGGCCGCGTGCGCCTCGGCCAGGCCGAGGACGGCCCGGCCCTGCGCCTGCTGACGCTGCCCTACGTTCTCGACAGCGACCGCGAAATCCAGCGCTGACCGAATCGCCTGCCGGGTGGGGAGCCCGGCGTCCCTCAAGGAAACGCCATGAGCAAGCTTGCCGAAAAAGTACAACAGGAACTGCTGCGGGCCATCGACAACGACGAACTGGTGCTGCCCACCCTGCCCGAGGTGGCGCTGCGGGTCCGCGAGGCGGCGGAGGACCCGGACGTCAGCATCCATGACCTGGCCCGGGTGATCGGCAACGACGCCGCGCTCACCGCGCGCATCATCAAGGTGGTGAACAGCCCGCTGCTGCGCACCAACAAGGAAATCACCGACCTGCAGATGGCCATCGGCCGCCTGGGCATCAACTACACCAGCAACCTGGCCACGGGCCTGGCCATGGAGCAGATGTTCCAGGCCACCTCCGACGTGGTCGACCGCAAGATGCGCGAGGTGTGGAACAAGAGCGTCGAGGTCGCCGGCATCTGCCACGCGCTGTGCCGCCACTACACCCGGCTGATGCCCGACCAGGCGACCCTCGCCGGCCTGGTGCACCAGATCGGCGTGCTGCCGATCCTCACCTACGCCGAGGAGAACAGCGAACTGCTGGCCGACTCCATCAGCCTCAACCACGTGATCGAGCGCATCCACCCGATCATCGGCGACCGCATCCTCAAGGCCTGGGAATTCCCCGCGCCCATCGCCGAAGTGCCCGGCCACTACCTGGACTTCACCCGCGACTCCGCCAAGGCCGACTACGTGGACATCGTCCAGGTCGCCACCCTGCAGAGCTACCTAGGCAGCCAGCATCCCTTCACCGAGCTGGACTGGAGCGGCATCCCGTCCTTCGCCAAGCTGGGCATCGACCCGCAGGCCAACCTCAACGAGGACGAGGACCTGTCGGCCGCCATGGAGGCGGCGATGGGGATGTTGCAGTAGGTCACCGGTCCGGCGTTGGCGCAGGGCTCTTCGTAGGAGCGAGCTCGCTCGCGAATAGCGTTCTACCGGAAAGGTTTGGTGTCACTCCGAAGAGCGCCCTCTCCCTAACCCTCTCCCTGAAGGGAGAGGGGACCGTTCGGAGCGTTTGGATATTCCAGTGTTAGCCGGTAAGCATTGAAATTTCCGGCTAACACCATGTTCTCAGCCGGCACGGACAAGCCCCCTCTCCCTTCAGGGCGGGGCGCGCAGCCGAGGGCTGGGGAGAGGGAGCGGAGTCAATCCAAACACCGAAGCCCGGCGGCAAGCGCTATTCGCGAGCAAGAACTAGGCGTCCCCCTCGCTCCTACGAAAAGCACCTACCCAAGCCTCGCCTCTTCCACCAGAAAACTCACCCGCACCAGCAACCCACCCAACTCGCCATGGGCCAGCTCGATACGAGCCCGGTGTGCCGCGCAGATCTCCCCAACGATCGCCAGCCCCAGCCCGGTGCCCTCCTGGCGCTTGCGGTAGAAGCGGCCGAAGACCTTGTCGCGCTCCTCCGCCGGGATGCCCGGGCCGTCGTCCTCGATCTCCAGCACGGCCGGCGGCTCGACGCGGATCACCACGTTGCCGGCGGCATGGGCCAGGGCGTTGGCCACCAGGTTGTCGAGCAGTTCGTGGAGCAGCGTCGGATCGCCCTTGATCCACACCGGCCGCTCGGCCTCCAGGGCCAGGGCCACGCCGCGTGCGTGGGCCAGCGGCGCCAGCACCATGCCCTGCTCGCGGGCCAGGGCGCCCAGTTCGATGACCTCGCCGCCGCCCTCGGCGATGGCCCGGGCGCCGCTTTCCACCCGCGCCAGGGACAGCAACTGGTTGGCCAGCCCGGTGACGCGGTCGGTGTACTGCACCGCTTCTTCCAGCGTCTCGCGCCAGCGCTGCGGCTCCTGCTCGCGCAGGCCCAGCTCCAGCCGCGCCTTGAGCGCCGCCAGCGGCGTGCGCAGTTCGTGGGAGGCTTCGGCGATGAACTGCGACTGGCGCTCGAACAGGCTGCGCAGGCGCACGGTGAAATGGTTCAGCGCCGCCACCAGCGGGCGCAGTTCACGCTGCACCGCCACCGGCGGCAGGGGCCGCAGGTCGTCCGCCTGGCGCTCCTCCACCGCCGCGCGCAGGCGGTCGAGCGGGCGCAGGCCGGCGCTCACCGCGTACCAGACCATGACCAGCGCGGCCAGCGCCGACAGCGCCAGGTTGAGCAGGGTGTCGGTGAGCAGCTCGCGGGCCAGGCGCTCGCGGGCGCCGAGGGTCTCGGCCACGCGGATTTCCGCCATGCCGTTGACCGTCGGCTGGCTGACCGGCTGCAGCAGGCTGACCACGCGCACGCCCTGGCCCTGGTATTCGCTGTCGTAGAAGCGCGCCAGCGCCGGATAGTCGTCGGTGCGCGGCGTTCCCGGCGGCGGCGCCGGCAGGTTCTCGTAGCCGGAAATGGACTGCCCCCGGGTATCGATAACCTGGTAGAAGATGCGCCCGGCGCTGTCGTAGGCGAAGCTGTCCAGGGCCACGTAGGGCACGTTGGCGCGCAAACTGCCGTCGCTGTCGTAGAGGCCGTCGGCGATGTCCCGCGCCGAAGCCAGCAGGGTGCGGTCGTAGGCGATGTCCGAGGCGTGGCGGGCACGCTGGTAGGTGGCCAGGCTGCCCAGCAGGAGCAGCACCAGCAGCAATCCGCCCAGGCGCCACAGCAGGCGCCAGCGCAGGCTGCCGGAACCAGGCAGGGCCAGGCGCCGGAGCACCTCAGGCATCCACGGCCTCGAGCAGGTAGCCCAGGCCGCGGAAGGTGACGATGCGCACCGCGTCGCCTTCCAGCTTCTTGCGCAGGCGGTGCACGTAGATTTCGATGGCGTCGGCGCTGGCATCCTGGTCCAGGCCGAACACCTGGGCGGCCAACTGTTCCTTGCTCAACACCCGTCCGGGGCGGGCGATCAGCGCTTCCAGCACGGCCTGCTCGCGGGAGGTCAGGGTCAGCGCCTCGCCGGCCAGGGTGAAACGCCGCGCGCCCAGGTCGTAGACCAGCTCGCCGCAGCGCTGCTGCTGTTCGCCGCCGAGCACGCTGCGCCGCAGCAGGGCCTTCACCCGCGCTTCCAGCTCGCTCAGCTCGAAGGGCTTGGCCAGGTAATCGTCGGCGCCGAGGTTGAGGCCATGGACGCGGTCCTTGACCTCGCCGCGGGCGGTCAGCATCAGCACCGGCAGGGTCTTGCCGCGGCCGCGCAGGCGCGCCAGCACCTCGAAGCCGTCCAGGCGCGGCAGGCCGACATCGAGAATGGCCAGGGCGTATTCCTCGCTGGCCAGGGCCAGGTCGGCGGCCACCCCGTCGCGCAGCAGGTCGACCGTCCAGCCCGCGCCCTTGAGCGCCTGCTGCACGCTGTCGCCCAGTTGCGGATGGTCTTCGACCAGAAGGATGCGCACGGCGGTATTCCTCGCTCGGATGTGGACAGGTGCACGCAGTTTACCCGCCCACGGGCGCCTGTGAACGGCTGAAAGCCTGGTGAAAGGCAGCGGCGCTAGGATCGCCCCTCAGACGACGAAGATCGTCCCCAAATCGGCTGGCGGCGTGGC
Organism: Pseudomonas citronellolis; assembly: GCF_900112375.1. Taxonomy (GTDB): domain Bacteria; phylum Pseudomonadota; class Gammaproteobacteria; order Pseudomonadales; family Pseudomonadaceae; genus Pseudomonas; species Pseudomonas citronellolis. Next base: position 68,415 of record NZ_FOLS01000006.1, read on the forward strand.
GCCATCCACACAAGAACAAGAAATGGAGTCCACCGATGCTGACTGTCCAGCACCCGGCCCGTGGGGCCAATCCCGTCCTGTTCCGTGTTTTTCCCGCCGGTTTCGGCGCGGCCCTGGCCCTTGGCGGCCTGGCTGGGGAAGCCGACGCCTCCGGCTTCATCGAAGACAGCAGCCTGAAGCTGCAGACGCAGAACATCTACTTCAACCGCGACTTCCGCGACGGCGCCGGCCAGTCCAAGCGCGAGGAGTGGGCGCAAGGTTTCATCCTCGACTTCCAGTCCGGCTACACCGACGGCACCGTCGGCGTCGGCCTGGATGCCCTGGGCATGCTCGGCCTGAAGCTCGACTCCAGCCCCGACCGCACCGGCAGCGGCCTGCTGCCCACCCACGACGACGGCCGCGCCGCCGACGAGTACAGCAAGCTCGGGCTGACCGCCAAGTTCAAGGTCTCGCAGACCGAACTCAAGCTCGGCAGCCTGATCCCCGACCTGCCCACCCTGCAGCCCAACGACAGCCGCCTGTTCCCGCAGATATTCGAGGGCGGCCTGCTGGAGTCCCGCGACCTGCCCGGCCTGACCTTCACCGGCGGGCGCCTGGAAAAGGCCATCGACCGCGACTCCACCGATGCCCAGGACCTGGCGCTGAACAACAAGAACAAGCGCTTCACCGGCAGCGTCGCCGGCGAGCACTACGACCTGGCCGGCGGCGACTACAAGTTCGACGACCACTTCACCGGCCGCTACCACTACGCCGAGCTGGACGAGGTGTACCGCCAGCACTTCATCGGCCTGCTCAGCAGCCACAAGCTGGGCGACGGCAAGCTGACCACCGACTGGCGCCTGGCGATCAGCGACGACGACGGCGCCGCCCGCGGCGGCAGGATCGACAACCGCGCCTTCAACGCCATGCTCGGCTACGCCATCGGCGCCAACAAGTTCAGCGTCGGCTGGCAGCAGATGGACGGCGACAGCGCCTTCCCCTACATCGACGGCAGCAACCCCTACCTGGTGAACTTCGTCCAGGTCGGCGACTTCGCCGAGACCAAGGAACGCTCCTGGCAGCTGCGCCACGACTTCGACTTCGCCGTGTTCGGCCTGCCCGGCCTGACCCTGATGAACCGCTACCTCAAGGGCGACAACGCCGAGATCAACGGGCGCGCCGGCGAAGGCCGCGAGTGGGAACGCAACACCGACCTCAAGTACGTGGTGCAGAGCGGCCCGCTGAAGGACTTCGGCGTGCGCCTGCGCAACGCCACCTACCGTTCCAACTTCGCCCGCAACGCCGACGAAACCCGCGTCTACCTCACCTACTCCCTGGCGATCTGGTAAACAACAACAAGAAGAGGCCCCGATAATGACCAAGCTCCGCACCCTCCCCCTGCTCCTCGCCGCCGGCGCGCTGTTCACCGCTGCCGTCGCCCACGCCGAGCCCAAGCGCCCGGAATGCATCGCCCCGGCCGCCCCCGGCGGCGGCTTCGACCTGACCTGCAAGCTGGCGCAGAGCGCCCTGCTGGACGAGAAGCTGCTGTCCAGCCCGATGCGCGTCACCTACATGCCCGGCGGCGTCGGCGCGGTGGCCTACAACGCCGTGGTCGCCCAGCGCCCGGCCGACGGCAACAGCATCACCGCCTTCTCCAGCGGCTCGCTGCTGAACCTGGCCCAGGGCAAGTTCGGCCGCTACGACGAGAACGCGGTGAAGTGGCTGGCGGCCATCGGCACCAGCTACGGCGCCATCGCCGTGCGCGACGACTCGCCCTACAAGAACCTCGCCGACCTGGTGGCCGCGCTCAAGGCCGACCCGGGCAAGGTGGTGATCGGCTCCGGCGGCACCGTCGGCAGCCAGGACTGGATGCAGACCGCGCTGATCGCCAAGGCCGCCGGCATCGATCCGAAGCGGCTGCGCTACGTCGCCCTGGAAGGTGGCGGCGAGATCGCCACGGCGCTGCTCGGCGGGCACATCCAGGTGGGCAGCACCGACATCTCCGACTCCATGCCGCACATCCGCGCCGGCAAGATGCGCCTGCTCGCGGTGTTCTCCGAGGAGCGTCTGCAGGACGAAGGCATGGCCGACATCCCCACCGCCAGGGAGCAGGGCTTCGACATCGTCTGGCCGGTGGTGCGCGGCTTCTACGTCGGGCCCAAGGTCAGCGACGAGGACTACCAGTTCTGGAAGGCCTCGTTCGACAAGCTGCTGGCCTCGGAGGACTTCGCCAAGCTGCGCGACCAGCGCGAGCTGTTCCCCTTCGCCATGACCGGGCCCGAGCTGGACAGCTACGTCAAGCAGCAGGTCGCCCGCTACCGCCAGATGGCCCATGACTTCGGCCTGATCCAGTAAGCCGCGAGGTTCCCGACATGCACGCCCCCCACTCGCTGCCGCAGCGGCTGTTCGCCGGTGCCTGGCTGCTGGCCTGCCTCGGCCTGGCCACCGTGGCCTGGAACTACCAGGCGCCCTTTTCCTACGAACCGGTGGGCCCGCGCGCCTACCCGCTGCTGTGCCTGGCGCTGATGGCGATCGGCCTGGCCTGGCTGATCCTGCGGCCCACGCCGGTGCGCCACGACGACGAGCAGCCGCTGGAAGGCGCGCTGCTGCGCAAGGTGGTGGCGTGCATCGGCCTGCTGCTGGTCTACGCCGGGCTCTTCGAGCCGCTGGGCTTCATCCTCGCCAGCGCCCTGGTGGGCAGCTTCATCGCCCTGCTCTACGGCGGCAAGCCGGCCGTCAGCGTGCTCACCTGCACGCTGCTGAGCATCGGCCTGTACCTGCTCTTCGACCGCACCCTGGACGTCCCGCTGCCGCGGGGCGTGCTCGACTTCCTGCCCTTCTGAGGACACCGTCATGGATACCCTGAGCTATCTCGGGCAGGGCTTCGGCGTCGCCCTGAGCCCCTACAACCTCGTCACCGCGCTGATCGGTACGCTGATCGGCACCGTGGTCGGCCTGCTCCCGGGCCTGGGCCCGATCAACGGCGTGGCCCTGCTGATCCCGGTGGCCTTCGCCCTCGGCCTGCCGCCGGAGTCGGCGCTGATCCTGCTGGCCGCGGTGTACCTGGGCTGCGAATACGGCGGGCGGATCTCCTCGATCCTGCTGAACATCCCCGGCGAGGCCTCCACCGTGATGACCACCCTCGACGGCTACCCCATGGCGCGCAACGGCCTGGCCGGCGTGGCCCTGTCGCTGTCGGCCTGGAGCTCGTTCATCGGCGCCTTCATCGCCACCTGCGGCATGGTGCTGTTCGCCCCGCTGCTGGCGAAATGGGCGATCGCCTTCGGCCCGGCGGAATACTTCGTGCTGATGGTCTTCGCCATAGTCGCGCTCGGCGGCCTGGCCGGCGACCGCCCGCTGAAGACGCTGCTGGCGGCTCTGCTCGGGTTGTTCCTGTCCAGCGTGGGCATCGACGCCAACAGCGGCGTGTACCGCTTCACCTTCGAGAGCATCCACGTGGCCGACGGCATCCAGTTCGTGGTGCTGGTGCTGGGCCTGTTCTCGGTCAGCGAGATCCTCCTGCTGCTGGAGAAGACCCACCACGGGCACAAGGCCGTGGAAGCCAGCGGGCGCATGCTGTTCAACCTCAAGGAGGCGGCCTCGGTGTTCGTCGTCAACCTGCGCTGCGGCCTGCTCGGCTTCATCATGGGCGTGCTGCCCGGCGCCGGCGCCACCCTGGCCAGCGCCGTGGCCTACATGACCGAGAAGCGCTACGCCGGCACCAGCGGCAAGTTCGGCCAGGGCGACATGCGCGGCCTGGCCGCCCCGGAAACCGCCATCGGCGCTTCCGCCTGCGGCGCCCTGGTGCCGATGCTGACCCTCGGCGTGCCCGGCTCGGGCACTACCGCGGTGATGATCGGCGCGCTCAGCCTGTACAACATCACCCCCGGCCCGCTGCTGTTCCAGGAGCAGCCGACCATCGTCTGGGGCCTGATCGCCTCGCTGTTCATCGCCAACCTGATGCTGATCATCCTCAACGTGCCGATGGTACGGGTGTTCACCCGCATCCTCTCGGTGCCGAACTGGGCGCTGGTGCCGGGCATCGCGATCATCACCGCGATCGGCGTGTACGCCGTGCATGCCACCACCTTCGACCTGTTCCTGATGGTCGGCATCGGCATCCTCGGCTACATCCTGCGCAAGCTCGACTTCCCGCTCTCGCCGCTGCTGCTGGGCTTCATCCTCGGCGGGCTGATGGAGCAGAACCTGCGCCGCGCGCTGTCGATCTCCAACGGCGAGCTGGGCATCCTCTGGTCCAGCCCCATCGCCATCGGCACCTGGACCCTGGTCGCGCTCATGCTCGTGCTGCCGCTGTACCGCGCCTGGCGCCGCCGCCTGGCCCGGCGCAACGCGGAGCTGGCCGGCGCCTGAGCCCGGAAGACCAACCACGCTCGCCGCGTTCTCTCCTGCGGCGATTTCAGACCCGCCTTGCGCGGGTCTCTTTTTGCCTGGGGTGGGCGCTGGTAAAACCCTGCGATGGGTATCGCTTCGCTCAACCCATCCTACGAGGGACTGCAGGTGCGCCAGGGCGCTTTCGCAGGATGGGTTGAGCTTGCGATACCCATCGGCCGGCGAGCTCAGCGTGGCGCCAGGTGCACCACCATCAACTGCACGCTCTCGTTGCCGCGGTATTCGTTGACGTCCAGCTTGTAGGCCACTTCCGCCCAGCGCACCGTCGGGTTCGGCCAGACCTCGCGGTCGACGTTGAAGGCGATGCCGTCCAGCTGCAGCGAGCCGCACTCGGTCTTGAGCACCAGCTTCAGGTGGCGCTCGCCGACGATGCGCTGCTGGACGATCTGGAACACCCCGTGGAACAGCGGCTCGGGGAAGTGCTGGCCCCAGGGGCCGGCCTGGCGCAGGGCGCGGGCCAGTTCCAGGTGGAATTCGGTCAGGCTCAGCTGGCCGTCGGAGAGGATGCGCCCGGTGAGGTCGTCCTCGCTGAGCTGGCGGCGCACCTCGGCGTCGAAGGCCGCGGCGAAGGCGCCGAAGTGCCCTTGCGCCAGCGACAGGCCGGCGGCCATGGCATGCCCGCCGAACTTGCTGATCAACCCCGGATGGCGCGCAGCCACGGCGTCCAGCGCATCGCGGATGTGCAGGCCCGGCACCGAGCGCGCCGAGCCCTTGAGGCTGCCGTCGCCGGCGTCGGCGAAGGCGATGGTCGGGCGGTGGTAGCGCTCCTTCAGGCGCGAGGCGAGGATGCCGATCACGCCCTGGTGCCAGTCCGGGTCGAACAGGCACAGGCCGAAGGGCATTTCCTCCACCGGCAGCTCCTTGAGCTGGGCCAGGGCCTCGCGCTGCATGCCCTGCTCGATGGCCTTGCGGTCCTGGTTGAGCTGGTCGAGCTGCACCGCCATGTCGCGGGCCAGGGCCTCGTCCTCGCAGAGCAGGCATTCGATGCCCAGGGACATGTCGTCCAGGCGCCCGGCGGCGTTCAGCCGCGGGCCGAGGATGAAGCCAAGGTCGGTGGAGGTGATGCGCCGGGCGTCGCGCCCAGCCACTTCCAGCAGCGCGCGCAGGCCCGGGCGGGCGCGGCCGGCGCGGATGCGCGCCAGGCCCTGGTGCACCAGGATGCGGTTGTTGGCGTCCAGCGGCACTACGTCGGCGACGCTGCCCAGGGCCACCAGGTCGAGCAGCTCGGCCAGGTTCGGCTCCGGCGTGCCGCTGCGGGCGAACCAGTCCAGCTCGCGCAGGCGCGCGCGCAGGGCGAGCATCACGTAAAAGATCACCCCGACCCCGGCCATCGCCTTGCTGGGGAATTCGCAGCCCGGCTGGTTGGGGTTGACGATGGCGTCCGCCGCCGGCAGCTCCGGGCCCGGCAGGTGGTGGTCGGTGACCAGCACGCGCAGCCCGGCGGCCTTGGCCGCGGCCACGCCGTCGATGCTGGAGATGCCGTTGTCCACGGTGACCAGCAGCTCCGGGCGTTTCTCCAGGGCGACCGCGACTATCTCCGGGGTCAGGCCGTAGCCGTATTCGAAGCGGTTCGGCACCAGGTAGTCGACCCAGGCCGCGCCGAGCAGGCGCAGGGCCAGCACGCCGACGCTGCTGGCGGTGGCGCCGTCGGCGTCGAAGTCGCCGACGTAGAGGATGCGCTGGCGCTTCTCCAGGGCGTCGACCAGCAGCTCGACGGCGGCGTCGATGCCCTTGAGCTGGCGGTACGGGATCAGCCGCGCCAGGCCCTTGTCCAGCTCCTCGGCGGACTTCACGCCACGGGCGGCGTACAGGCGGGTCAGCAGTGGCGGCAGGTCGCCGAGGTCGGGCAGGGTTTCCGGCAACGGGCGGGGGTCGATGCGCATCAGAGCTTTCCAATCCTTCCATTTCAGCCTGACCTTGCGCCTTGCGAGCTAGAGCACGGCTAGGCGAAAACAGGCACGGGCGCGGAGTTTACCGAGTGTAAATGAGCAAGCCCGGGCCTGTTTTCAACACAGCCGGGCCGACGCGCAGCTAGCGCAACTCAGCGTTCGCCCATCAGCCATTCGAGTTGCAGTTCATGCTGGCCGTTCTCATCGGTGACGAAGATCGTCCCCTCGCTGATCATCACGGTCCAGTTGATCGAGCGCGGCAGGTCGCGGGCCAGTTCCTCCAGCGGCTCCTGGGGCACGGCGGCGACATTCAGGTTCTTCAGGTGGCGCACGCCGTCGAGGACCTTGGTGGTCCACACGCGCAGGTTGCCGTAGGCCAGCAGCGAGAGCTTCTCGCAGCGCCGCGAGCACCACACCAGGCGCTCGCTGTCCGGCTGGCCGACCTCGATCCAGTGCAGGATGCGGTCGTCCAGGCTCTTCTCCCACAGCGACGGTTCCTCGACGTCCGACAGGCCGCGGCCGAAGGCCAGTTGCTCGTTGTACCAGAGCACGAAGGCGATCAGGCGGACCGCCAGGCGCTCCTCGGTTTCCGAGGGGTGGCGGGCGACGGTGAAGCGCAGCGTCTCGTAGACGCCGCGGTCCAGGTCGGTGAGGCTGATGTCGGCCTTGTAGGGGGTGGCGGAGAGGGCCATGGTCTATCCCAGCGATGCGAAGGCGGCAAGTCTACCCCGATTGCGCCGGCCCTGCCGCCCCCGTCGCGCTCAGCGGTGGCCGCGGCCCTCGCGGCCGGAGCCCGGCGCCGACAGCTCGATGCGGTTGCGGCCCTTGGCCTTGGCCAGGTACAGCGCCTGGTCGGCCAGCGACAGCAGCCGCGCCAGCTCGTAGCCGCCCTCCTCGCTGGTGGCCACGCCGATGCTGACGCTGAGCAGGCCATCCGCGACGAACGGCACCTCGGCGAACTCCCGGCGGATGCGTTCGGCCACCTGGCAGGCGGCTTCGGTGCCGGCGCCGATCAGCAGGCAGGCGAACTCCTCGCCGCCGATGCGCCCGAACACGTCCTGGCGGCGCATGCGCGAGGCGGTGATGCGGCTGAACTCCTGCAGGGCGCGGTCGCCCACCGGGTGGCCGTAGGCGTCGTTGAGGCGCTTGAAGTTGTCCAGGTCGCAGACCAGCAGCGCCACCGGCTCGCCACGCTCGGCGCACAGGCGCAGCAGGCGCTCGCCGGAATCCATGAAGGCGCGGCGGTTGCCGATGCCGGTCAGGGGGTCGCTCAGGGCCGCCGAGCGGAACTTCAGCTCGGCGCGGTCCTTGACCATGGTCAGGGTGGTGAAGGCCAGGCCGACGGCGACCAGCATGGTCTCGAACACCAGCAGGGTGAACAGGGTGGTGTAGGTGCCGGAGGGCACCACCGGCACCTCGCCGCGGTCGACGAAGATGCGCAGGGTATAGAAGCCGGCGTGGAACAGCAGCAGGGCCAAGGTCGGCCGCAGCGGCACCTCCAGGCGCTGGCGGCTGCGCCACAGCTCGGCGGCGGCGAGCAGGCAGTAGACCACGGTCAGCGCCGAATGGACCTGGATGCGCAAGACCATCGACTGCAGGAAGGCCGGCCACAGGCACAGCAACAACCAGATCACGGCCCCCGCGGCCACGCCGGGCCAGTAGGGCGAACGCCCGGCGAACACCCGCATGCTGGTCCACAGCAGTGCGCAGGAAAGCGCCACCACCATGTTGCCGGCGACGATGGCCAGCAGCTCCAGGCCGAAGCTGCGCAGGGCGATGAGGAAGGTGGACAGCGCCCCGAGCAGGAGCATGGCGGCCATGTAGCCGAGGGTCGGCTCGCGGCGCCCACCGTACCAGGCGAAGAACATCAGCACGCCGACCAGGGCGAGGATGTACAGGTCCACCAGCAGCAGGGTGGGCAGGCTCAGCGACATGCGCCCTCCTTCGGCATCCCGCGCGCAGGCGACGTAGGGTCGACGGAAGGAGAAAGATCAACGGCGCGCATGAACGGATACCCGGCCGGCCTGAAAAGGGTGTGGGAATGTTCCCTACTCTACGCGTCCGGCGTCGATCGCGGAACGCCTTCACAACCGATCGGTCAGCTTTGCCCGCGCCGCCGCCCCGGCCATGGCTTGCGGCGGGCCGGCGACGGCCCTAGAGTCGCCCCACTGCCCGACTGATGGAACCCTTCGATGAACGCCACCGCCAAACCCCTCGCCGGCCTCAAGGTCGTGGAACTCGGCACCCTGATCGCCGGCCCCTTCGCCGCGCGCCTGTGCGCGGAGTTCGGCGCCGAAGTGACCAAGATCGAGTCGCCCGACGGCGGCGATCCGCTGCGCAAGTGGCGCAAGCTCTACGAGGGCACCTCGCTGTGGTGGTTCGTGCAGGCGCGCAACAAGCGCTCGCTGACTCTCAACCTCAAGCAGGAAGCCGGCCGCGAGGTGCTGAAGAAGCTGCTGGCCGAGGCCGACATCCTCATCGAGAACTTCCGCCCCGGCGTACTGGAGAAGCTCGGCCTGGGCTGGGATGTGCTCCACGCACTGAACCCGAAGCTGGTGATGGTGCGCCTGTCCGGCTTCGGCCAGAGCGGCCCCTACAAGGACCAGCCGGGCTTCGGCGCGGTGGGCGAATCCATGGGCGGGCTGCGCTACATCACCGGCTTCGAGGACCGCCCGCCGGTACGCACCGGCATCTCCATCGGCGACTCCATCGCCGCCCTGTGGGGCGTCATCGGCGCGCTCATGGCCCTGCGCCACCGCGAGGTCAACGGCGGCCAGGGCCAGGTGGTGGACGTGGCGCTGTACGAGGCGGTGTTCGCCATGATGGAGTCCATGGTCCCGGAGTTCGACGTGTTCGGCTTCATCCGCGAGCGCAGCGGCAACATCATGCCCGGCATCACCCCGTCCTCGGTGCACACCACGGCCGACGGCAAGCACGTGCAGATCGCCGCCAACGGCGACGCCATCTTCCGCCGCTTCATGCTCGCCATCGGCCGCCAGGACCTGGCCGACGACCCGCAACTGGCAAGCAACGACGGCCGCGATGCGCGGCGCGACGAGCTGTACGGGGTGATCGACCGCTGGGCCCGCTCGCTGCCGCAGGAAGAGGTGCTGAAGGTGCTGAACGAGGCCGAGGTGCCGGCCAGCCGCATCTACTCCGCCGAGGACATGTTCAGTGATCCGCAATTCCTCGCCCGCGAGATGTTCCTCTCGGCGAAGCTGCCGGACGGCAAGCCCTTCAAGATGCCCGGCATAGTGCCCAAGCTCTCGGAAACCCCCGGCTCGGCAGAGTGGATAGGCCCGAAGCTGGGCGAGCACAACGACGCAATCCTGGCGGAGTTAGGCTACGACGCCGGACAGATCGCCGCGCTACGGCGGGATGGGGCGGTCTGATAGCGGTGAGCACACTGCTCTTGTAGGAGCGAGCTTGCTCGCGAACTGGAGTCACCGGTGACTTCGACGCCATGGCTTGGCTCCGCCCCTCTCCCCGCCCCTCGGCTGCGCGCCCCGCCCTGAAGGGAGAGGGGACCGTTGGGCAGATGTGGGTGTTTCGGCGTTAGCCGGCTAGCACGGAAATTACCGGCTGAAACCATTCCTCCTCTCGGCACGGACCAGCCCCCTCTCCCTTCAGGGAGAGGGTTGGGGAGAGGGCACTCTTCAGGTCAAGCGCCGAGATTGCCGGCGAAGCCCCATTCGCGAGCAAGCTCGCTCCTACGAAAAGAACGGAACCACCCGACTGATCCGCACTGGAAAATCCACTACCTGATCCTTTCGGCGCCTATTCCGGGCGCCCCGCAGAGGAGAAGGCTCCATGGAGATGAACCAGCACCGCCTGGACACGCTGCGCAAGCTGGCCCAGGGCATCGACCCGCGTAGCGGCCTGCCGCTTCCCGAGGAGGATGCCTGCCAGGCGCCGGAGGTGATCCGCGCACTGTTCCAGGCCATCCAGGCCCTCGAAGCCCAGAGCAAGGTACGCCCGCCGCCGGAGCAGGCCGGCAAGCCCTGGAGCGAGGAAGAGGAACAGGCCCTGCTGCAGCGCTTCGACGAGGGCGAACCCATCACCGCCATCGCCCGCGCCCATGGCCGCACCACCGGGGCCATCCGCGCCCGCCTGGTGCAGTGCGGGCGCCTGTAGAAACACGAATGCCGCCGTCCCGGGCCGGGGCGGCGGCATTCGCGATGGAACCGGCGGGGCTCAGGTGTCGTAGCTGAGCACCTGGGCGGCGCGCTGGCGCAGAGCGTGGATCACGTCATTGCAGATGCGCCCCTCCTGCACCGCCAGGTCGCGGCTGATGGCCTCCAGCGCCTCCTGGCTGCTGCGCTCGTCGGCCAGCTGTTCGCCACTGAGGACGCGACGCAGGACGACCTCGCCTTCGGAAGTGCTCAGGCTCAGCACCCGGCCACCGTCCGGACGCGCGGGGCCGAGATCGTGGGCGTACTGGCTGAAGATGGCTGCGAGCAGGGGCTCGAGTCGGTCCATGGGGTTCTCCTGGGATACAACGGATACGTCAGGAAAAGACCTCTATCTGAAGGAAAAAGTTCAATAACCTCAGATATTTGCCCCGAAAACGAAAAAGCCCGCCAAGGTGGCGGGCTCTTCCTGCGGCCGGTTTAGAGCGGCTTGCCGCGGTTGCCGTGGGCGCTGACGAAGGCCTGGACCTTGGCCAGTTCGTTGGGCAGCACGGTGCAGCGTTCCTCGCGCTGGAACAGGTCGGCCAGGTGCGCCGGCAGCGCCGGGGCCGCCTCGATGCCGGCCTTCTCCACCGCTTCGGGGAATTTCACCGGGTGCGCGGTGCCCAGGGTGACCATGGGGATGGCCAGGCTGCGGCGGCATTCGCGGGCGGCGCGCACGCCGATGGCGGTGTGCGGGTCCAGCAGTTCGCCGCACTCGGCGTAGACCTCGGCGATGGTCTGGCAGGTCTGCTCGTCGTCCACCGCCAGGGAGTCGAACAGGCGGCGCGCCTCGGTCCAGCGGTCATCCTCGACGGACAGCTTGCCGGTGGCCTTGAAGCCGTCCATCAGCTCGGCGATGGCCTTGCCGTTGCGGCCGTGCAGGTCGAACAGCAGGCGCTCGAAGTTGGACGAGACCATGATGTCCATGGACGGCGACAGCGACGCGTGCAGGGTGTCCTTGTCGTAGCGGTTGCCGGACATGAAGCGGTGCAGGATGTCGTTGCGGTTGGTCGCCACGATCAGTTGGCTGACCGGCAGGCCCATGTTGCGCGCCAGGTAGCCGGCGAAGATGTCGCCGAAGTTGCCGGTGGGCACCGAGAAGGCCACCGAACGGGCCGGCGCGCCGAGCTGGATGGCGGCATGGAAGTAGTAGACGATCTGGGCCATGATCCGCGCCCAGTTGATCGAGTTGACCGCCACCAGGCGGGTGCCTTTCAGGAAGCCCTGGTCGGCGAAGCTGGCCTTGACCATCTCCTGGCAGTCGTCGAAGTTGCCTTCGATGGCGATGTTGTGGATGTTTTCGCCGAGGATGGTCGTCATCTGCCGGCGCTGTACCTCGGACACGCGGTTGTGCGGGTGCATGATGAAGATGTCGACGTTCTCGCAGGCCTTGCAGCCTTCGATGGCCGCCGAGCCGGTGTCGCCGGAGGTGGCGCCCATGATCACCACGCGCTCGCCGCGCTTGGTCAGCACGTGGTCGAGCAGGCGGCCGAGCAGTTGCAGGGCGAAGTCCTTGAAGGCCAGGGTCGGGCCGTGGAACAGCTCCAGCACCCACTCGTTGCCGTTCAGCTGGCGCAGCGGCGCCACGGCGTTGTGGGCGAAGACGCCGTAGGTCTCCTCGAGGATCTTCTTGAAGTCGGCGTCCGAGATGCTGCCGGCGACGAACGGGCGCATCACCCGGAAGGCCAGCTCGTGGTACGGCAGGCCGGCCCAGGAGGCGATTTCCTCGACGGTGAAACGCGGCAGGTTTTCCGGCACGTACAGGCCGCCGTCGCTGGCCAGGCCAGCCAGCAGCACGTCTTCGAAGTTCAGCGCGGGCGCCTGGCCGCGGGTACTGATGTAGCGCATGTTAGAAACCTTTCTTGAAAACCGATAAAAGCGCTGGAGGCTTGAGGCTGGACGTAGAAGCCTTCTCGTCCAGCCTTCAGCCTATAGCCTTACGCGAGCTGCTCTACACGAATGCGTACGACGTTGCCGACCACGTCATCCAGCGCTTCCAGCGCGGCGATGGCTTCGATGATGCGGGACTCGAGCACGCGGTGGGTAACCAGGATCATCGGCACCAGACCGTCATGCTCTTCGACTTCCATCTGCATGATCGATTCGATGTTGATGCCGCGCTCGGAGAGGATGGTCGCCACCTGGGCCAGTACGCCCGGGTGGTCCTTGGCCTGGATGCGCAGGTAGTAGGCGCTTTCGCAGGCTTCGATCGGCAGGATCGGGTGGTCGGAGAGCGAGTCCGGCTGGAAGGCCAGGTGCGGCACGCGGTTCTCCGGGTCGGTGGTGAGCACGCGGACCACGTCGACCAGGTCGGCGACCACCGAGGACGCGGTGGGCTCCATGCCGGCTCCGGCGCCGTAGAACAGCGTGGAACCGGCGGCGTCGCCGTTGACCATGACCGCGTTCATCACGCCGTTCACATTGGCGATCAGGCGGTCGGCCGGGATCAGCGTCGGGTGCACGCGCAGCTCGATGCCGGCGTCGGTGCGGCGGGCCACGCCCAGGTGCTTGATGCGGTAGCCCAGGGCCTCGGCGTAGTTCACGTCGGCGGTGGTCAGCTTGGTGATGCCCTCGGTGTAGGCCTTGTCGAACTGCAGCGGGATGCCGAAGGCGATGGACGCCAGGATGGTCAGCTTGTGCGCGGCGTCGATGCCCTCGACGTCGAAGGTCGGGTCGGCTTCGGCGTAGCCCAGCGCCTGGGCTTCCTTGAGCACGTCGGCGAAGGCGCGGCCTTTCTCGCGCATCTCGGTGAGGATGAAGTTGCCGGTGCCGTTGATGATGCCGGCCAGCCAGTTGATGCGGTTGGCCGCCAGGCCCTCGCGGATCGCCTTGATCACCGGGATGCCGCCGGCCACCGCGGCCTCGAAGGCGACGATCACGCCCTTTTCGCGGGCCTTGGCGAAGATCTCGTTGCCGTGCACGGCGATCAGCGCCTTGTTCGCGGTGACCACGTGCTTGCCGTTCTCGATGGCCTTGAGCACCAGCTCATGGGCCAGGGTGTAGCCGCCGATCAGCTCGATGACCACGTCGATTTCCGGGTTGTTCGCCACGTCGAAAATGTCGGCAGTGATGGGGGTGCTGCCGGTTTCGCATTTCGGATTGGGGCGACGGGCGGCAATCTGCGCAACCTCGATACCACGCCCGGCACGGCGGGCAATCTCCTCGGCGTTGCGTTTGAGTACATTGAAGGTACCGCCACCGACGGTCCCCAACCCACAGATTCCCACTTTCACCGGTTTCACGCTGAAACTCCCCATCATCGCGGCAAACGGGGTACGTCCCGGCCCGCGGCGCATGCGCGGCGAGGGCGGGGACGTACCGTACGAAGGCCGGGCGAACGCCCGGCCTCATGGTTAAAGGAACCGCACATTACGAAGCGGCTCCCTATTAGTCAAATCAGGCGCAGGGCCCGATTCACTTGGTGTCCAGCACCAGCTTGGCGATTTCGCCGGCGCTCTGGTAACCCGGCAGCATCTGGCCGCTTTCGAGGATGATCGCCGGGGTGCCCTGCACGCCGACCATCTGGCCCAGCTGGAACTGCTTGTCCACCGGGTTGGGGCACTGCGCGGCCTTGATTTCCTTGCCGTGGAACATCTCGGTCATGGCCGCCGCGCGGTCCTTGGAGCACCACACCGCCTGCAGCTGCTGGTCACCCGGGGACTTCGGCCCCTGGCGCGGGAAGGCCAGGTAGCGCACCTCGATGCCGCGCTTGTTCAGCTCCGGCACCTCGGAATGCAGCTTCTGGCAGTACGGGCAGGTGGTGTCGGTGAACACGGTGATGTGCGCCTTGGCCTTGCCCTGGGCGGGGAACACCACCATGTCGCTGGCCGGCAGCGCATTGATGGTCTTGGCCACGCCGGCCGCCTCGGCGACCTCGGTGATGTTGGTGGCCGCGCCGTCCTTCACCTGGTAGATGTTGCCCTGCACCACGAAGTTGCCGTCGACGCTGGCGTAGAGCACCCGGCCGCCCTTGAGCTGGACCTGGTACAGGCCCTGCACGGGGCTGGCGCTGATGGTTTCGATGGGCAGGTCGGGCTGCAGCGACTGCAGGGTCTTGCGGATGGTCTGGTCGGGCTCGGCGGCCAGGACGAGGGTGCTGGCGAGGCCCAGGGCCGCGGCAGCCAGGAAACGGGACAGACGCATGGAAAACTCCTGTGGATGAACCTCGCAGCCTACCACAGCAGAGCCTGCGGACCGAACCGCGAGCTTGTAGCACGAGGCTTCAGGGCGCGCCGTTGGTCGATCAGGTCAAGCGGCGGATAACGCGAACGGTTGTTCGTCCTACACCAGACAGGCCTATCTTGCCGGCTGCGCCGAGGCGCTTTTCGTAGGATGGGTTGAGCCTTGGCGAAACCCATGCGGTCGTGGTGATGGGTATCGCTTCGCTCAACCCATCCTACGGGGGTGTCCGGCCCATCGCGGACGGAGTCCGCTCCTACGCTCAACCGCGCGGGTGGTGCTGGGCGTGCAGCTCCTGCAGGCGCGCGCGGGCGATGTGGGTGTAGATCTGCGTGGTCGACAGGTCGCTGTGGCCCAGCAGCATCTGCACCACGCGCAGGTCGGCGCCATGGTTGAGCAGGTGGGTGGCGAAGGCGTGGCGCAGGGTGTGCGGCGACAGCGACTTGCCGATGCCGGCGACCTTGGCGTGGTGCTTGATGCGGTACCAGAAGGTCTGCCGCGTCATCTGCTCGCCGCGCAGGCTGGGGAAGAGCACGTCGCTGGGGCGGCCGCCGAGCAGGTCGTCGCGGGCGTTGCGCAGGTAGCGTTCGAGCCAGACGATGGCTTCCTCGCCCAGCGGCACCAGGCGCTCCTTGCTGCCCTTGCCGAACACCCGCACCACGCCCTGGCGCAGGTTGAGCTGTTCGAGGGTCAGGCCGATCAGTTCGCTGACGCGCAGACCGCAGGCGTAGAGCACTTCCAGCATGGCGCGGTCACGCAGGCCCAGCGGGTCCTCGGTCTCGGGCGCGGCCAGCAGCGCTTCGACGTCGGCCTCGGACAGCGACTTGGGCAGCGGCTTGCCCAGTTGCGGCAGTTCCACCTGCAGGGTCGGGTCCTCGGCGATGAGCCCCTCGCGCAGGCAGTAGCGGTAGAAACCGCGCACGCCGGAGAGGAAGCGCGCGGTGGAGCGGGCCTTGTAGCCCTGGGCCAGGCGCCAGGCCAGGTGGTCGAGGATCAGCTCGCGGCCGGCGCGCTCCAGGCTCACGCCCTGCTCCTCCAGCCAGCCGTTGAACAGCGCCAGGTCGCTGCCGTAGGCCAGGCGGGTGTTGTCGGCAAGGCCTTTCTCCAGCCAGAGGGCGTCGAGGAAACGGTCGATCAGCGGGTGCGCAACGGGATTCACGGCGGTTTTCGGATTCTAAAGCGGACGGGGCGCAGCTAGTCTTCCACAGGCAGGCCGTCCGCGGCCAGCCATCCCCTCGTCAAGGAATCCTCCGCATGGATGAAACCCGAGTTCTGCTTTCCCTCGGCGGCATCGGCGCCGGCGCCCTGCTCTGCCAGTGGCTGGCCTGGCGCCTGCGCCTGCCGGCGATCCTTTTCCTGCTGCTGTCCGGCATTCTCGCCGGCCCCCTGCTCGGCCTGCTCGACCCGCAGGCGCTGTTCGGCCCGCTGCTGTTCCCCCTGGTCTCGCTGTCGGTGGCGCTGATCCTCTTCGAAGGCAGCCTCACCCTGCACTTCAGCGAGTGGCGCGAGATCGGCAAGGTGGTGCAGCGCATGGTCACCTGGGGCGCGCTGCTGACCTGGGGCGTGATCGCCCTGGCGGTGCACTGGCTGCTGGACTTCAGCTGGGAGATGGCGCTGCTGTTCGGCACCCTCACCCTGGTCACCGGCCCCACGGTGATAGTGCCGATGCTGCGGGTGGTGCGGCCGAAGGCGACCATCGCCAACATCCTGCGCTGGGAGGGCATCGTCATCGACCCCATAGGCGCGCTGCTGGCGGTGGTGGTCTACAGCTTCATCGCCGCCAGCGACACCGGCAGCGGCTGGCGCCACAGTCTTGGCGCCTTCGCCGGGGTGATCGCCTGCGGCAGCGCCTTCGGCATCCTCGGCGGCCTGGCCCTGGGCCAGGTGCTGCGCCGCCAGTGGCTGCCGGACTACCTGCACAACCTGGCCGCGCTGTCGGCGGTGCTGGGCATCTTCATCGGCGCCAACCTCACGGTGCACGAGTCCGGCCTGCTGGCGGTGACGCTGATGGGCATGTGCCTGGCCAACATGAAGGGCGTGGACGTGCGGCAGATCCTGCACTTCAAGGAGAACCTCAGCGTGCTGCTGATCTCCGGCCTGTTCATCGTCCTCGCCGCGCGCCTGGACCTGTCCGCCCTGCTCGGCCTGGGCCCGGCGGCGCTGCTGGTGCTGGCGCTGATCCAGTTCGTCGCCCGCCCGCTGAACGTGCTGGTGAGCAGCGCCGGCTCGTCGCTGAACTGGCGCGAACGGGCGCTGCTGGCCTGGATCGCCCCGCGCGGGATAGTCGCGGCGGCGGTCTCGGCGATCTTCGCCATCCGCCTGCAGGAGGCCGGCCACGAGCAGGCCCAGTTGCTGGTGCCGCTGACCTTCCTGGTGATCATCGGCACCGTGGTCCTGCAGAGCGCCACCGCGCGGCCCCTGGCGCGCCTGCTGAAAGTGGCGGAGCCGGCGCCCAGCGGCTTCCTCATCGTCGGCGCCAACCCGGTGGCGCGGGCCATCGGCACGGCGCTGAAGAACGCCGGCAGCCGCGTGCTGCTCACCGACTCCAGCTGGGAGAACATCCGCGCCGCGCGCATGGACAACCTGCCCACCTACTTCGGCAACCCCACCTCGCAGCATGCCGAGGCGCACCTGGACCTGGTCGGCCTCGGCCACCTGCTGGCCCTGTCGCCCTCCGGCGAGCTGAACACCCTGGCCTGCATGCGCTTCCGCCACGAGTTCGGCGCGCGCCTCTTCAGCCTGACCAGCGGCCAGGAGAGCCGGCGCACCGACAAGCACCGCGCCAGCGACCAGCACCGCGGGCACAACCTGAGCCCGCGCGAGCTGAGCTACCCGCAGTTCGCCGGCCTGCTGTCCCGCGGCGCCGAAGTGCGCAGCACCCTGCTCAGCGAGAGCTTCGGCTGGGAGCAGTACCAGGCGCTGTACGGCAACGCCGCCACCCTGCTGTTCGCCCGCGATCCCTCGGGCTGGATGCACGTGGCCAGCAGCACCCGGCCGCTGAACCCCGCGGAGAGCTGGCTGGTGATAGCGCTGATCGAGGAAGGCGCCCACGCGGCCGGCAAGGAGGACGACCGACAGTCGGAATGATCCGGGATCGGCTGGCGAATCGTCCGTCAGCCTATCCTAAGATGGGTGACAGGGCGGGGTGTCGGAAGCAATGATTGCACCACGCCATCATTCTTTCAGTTCCACGGTCCACAACCATGCCCAACACCCAGAATTCCCGCCTCGGCCAGATTCTCGTCAGCAAGGGCCTGATCAGCGCCGCCCAACTGGACCAGGCGATCCAGTTGCAATTGCGCAACGGCCTGCGCCTGGGGGAAACCCTGATCGCCCAGGGCTGGGTCAGCGAACGCCAGGTCAGGCAGGCGCTGAAGAAGCAGAACAACCTGCGCCTGGCCGCCACCCTGGTGGCGGCCCTGCTCGGCCCCTTCCAGCTGGCCAGCGCGGACATCCAGCGCCAACAGGCCCCGGCGATCAGCCAGAGCCACCAGCAGCGCGGGCTGAAGCCGCTGAGCGACAGCGAAATGAGCAGCATCAATGCCCAGGGTTTCGATGAAACCCTGCAGAGCCTGTTCGTCAGTGCCGAGGCCGGTGACGGCGTGGGCACCATGAAGCAACTGGCGCGCCTGGTGCTGCCGGTGGTGGACAGCCTGCAGGCCGAGACCTCGATGAAGGACGTGGTCTACGACACCGAACACATGGCCTCCAGCCTCAACCCCGACGGCTCGATCAGCCTGCGCCTGCCCAGTTCCATCGGCGAGATGCGCTTCGACAACATCCGCGTCGCCGGCGCCCCGCAGAGCCAGAGCATGGGCAGCCTGAGCCTGCAGGACATCGACCTGTCCCAGGCCTCGCTGCACGTCAGCATGCGGCCCTGAGGCGACCGGAAAGCCCGCTCCTACCATACCGGTGGGCATGGCTTTTCGTAGGAGCGAGCTTGCTCGCGAACAAACGCGGTGCCATGCGGTTCGCGAGCAAGAACTAGGCGTCCCCCTCGATCCTACGAAGAGCATCTCGGCGCAGCCGGCAAGCGTGTAGGGCGTATAACCGTTCGCGGTTATACGCCGTTTGACCTTGGCTACCGCTCCGCTCGGTTCCGGGCTTGTCGTGGGCCGACATTCTCCCAGGCTCAGCCATGGCGTAGCCGACGGGATGGGTGTAGCGGCGTACAACCGCGAACGGTTGTACGCCCTACGGTTCCAGGGAGACACAGGCAGGGCCCGCTCCTACAGGCGTCCCCGGCAAATCGCAGGCATGAAAAAAGCAGCCCGAGGGCTGCTTTTTTCCGGATCGACTGGGAGTCGTGGACTCAGACCAGTTTTTCCTTGATGCGCGCTGCCTTGCCGGACAGTTCGCGGAGGTAGTACAGCTTGGCCTTGCGCACGTCGCCGCGACGCTTGACGCTGACGCTGTCGACCAGCGGGCTGTAGGTCTGGAAGGTACGCTCTACGCCTACGCCGTTGGAGATCTTGCGAACGGTGAACGCGCTGTTCAGGCCGCGGTTGCGCTTGCCGATCACGACGCCTTCGAAGGCCTGCAGACGCTGACGGTCGCCTTCCTTCACTTTCACCTGGACGATTACGGTGTCGCCGGGGGCGAACGCCGGAATCTCTTTGTTCATCTGTTCAGCTTCGATCTGCTGAATGATCTTGTTGGTCATCTCAGTGCTCCTAAGACAAGCGCTTGGCGCTCGCCATCGATACGTTAACTATCGTCCCGCTGGCGGATGTATTCCTCCAGCAGCTTCTTCTCTTCTCCAGAAAGCGAGCGGCAATCCAGAAGATCGGCACGTCGTTCCCAGGTCCTTCCTAGGGACTGCTGCAAACGCCAGCGCCGGATGTGTTCGTGGTTGCCGCTTAGCAGCACCTCGGGAACACGTTTGTCTGCGTACACCTCGGGTCGGGTGTAGTGCGGACAGTCGAGCAGGCCGTCGGTGAACGAGTCCTCCTCGGCGGAGTCCACGTGGCCCAATGCACCGGGCAACAACCGTGTGACCGCGTCGATCAACACCATGGCCGGAAGCTCACCCCCGGACAGGACATAATCGCCAATCGACCATTCCTCATCCACGTGCTCTTCGATGAAGCGCTCGTCGATGCCTTCGTAACGCCCGGCTATGAGGATCAACCGTTCCTCGTTCGCCAGTTCCTTCACGGCCGCCTGCGTCAGTTTGCGGCCCTGCGGCGACAGGTAGATCACCTTCGCCGGTCCGCCTGCGGCTTGCCGGGCATCGCCCAGTGCGCCTTCCAGCGGCTTGATCTTCATCACCATCCCCGGACCACCGCCGAAGGGCCGGTCGTCCACCGTCTGGTGACGGTCATCAGTGTTGTTGCGTGGGTTGAAACACTCGAGCCGGATCAGCTCCTGTTTCACCGCACGGCTGGTGATGCCGTAGTCACTGATGGCGCGGAACATCTCCGGAAAGATGCTGATGACTCCGATCCACATGGGTTGAAACTCCTACCCTGCGGGTCAGAAATCCGCGTCCCAGTCCACCCTGATCTCGCCAGCCGCCAGGTCCACCGATTGCACGCATTGCTCCGTATAGGGCAACAGGCGCTCGCGGTCATCCAGGCTGCCCGCACAGGGCTTGACCACCATCACGTCGTTGGCGCCGGTCTCCAGCATGTGGTCGAGTATCCCGAACAGTTGCCCGTTCGTGTCGATCACCTTGAGACCTTCCAACTGGCTCCAGTAGAACTCGCCGTCGTCCAGCTCCGGGAGCTCGCTGCGCGGTACCAGGATCTCGAAATCCGCATAGGTGCGGGCGACTTCGCGATCGTCCAGTCCCTTCAGCTTCGCCACCAGGACATTGCCCTGCACGCGGCCACTGACCAGTTCGGCCTGTCGAACCTCGGTGCCACGCTTGAGCGTCCAGCGCCGGTAGTCCAGCAGGTTGTCCAACGGGTCGGTAAAGGAATACACCTTCACCTCGCCACGAATGCCATGCACGGAAACTATCTTGCCGAGTACGATCATTTCCTCGGCGGCAGGCATCGTGTTCATCAATCTCAGGCAGCCTTGGCGGCGTCCTTGAGCAGTTGAGCGACGCGCTCGGACGGTTGAGCGCCTTGGCTCAGCCAGTAGTTGACGCGCTCCTGGTTGACCGAGAGCTTGACTTCGGCGCCAGTGGCGACGGGGTTGAAGAAGCCGACGCGCTCGACGAAACGGCCGTCACGAGCGTTGCGGCTGTTGGTCACGGTCAGGTGATAGAACGGGCGCTTCTTGGAGCCGCCACGAGCCAGACGAATGGTTACCATGCGTACATTGTTCCTATGGTTTGCTTGCAAAAAAGAAATGCAGCCCCCGGGCACGGAGCCCGAAAGGCCGCATATTCTATGAGCTAAAGCCCCGCGCCGCAAGCCGCAGCACGTCGGCCCGCCAGCCAGGCGGGCCTGCGGGTCACATCTTCGGCATGCCGCCGGGGAACATGCTCCCCATGCCGCGCATCATCTTGGCCATGCCGCCCTTGGCGGTGACCTTCTTCATCATCTTCTGCATCTGCTTGTGCTGCTTGATGAGGCGGCCGACGTCCTGCACCTGGGTGCCGGAACCCATGGCGATGCGGCGCTTGCGCGAGCCGCTGATCACTTCCGGGTCGCGGCGCTCGGCGGGGGTCATGGAGTTGATGATCGCCTCCATCTGCTTGAACTGCTTCTCCGCCGCGCCCTGGGCGTTGCCCATCTGCGCCAGGTTGACGCCGCCCATCATCGGCAGCTTGTCCATCAGGCTGCCCAGGCCGCCCATGTTCTTCATCTGCTGCAGCTGGTCGCGGAAGTCCTCGAGGTCGAAGCCCTTGCCCTTCTTGATCTTCTTCGCGAGCTTCTCGGCCTTCTCGCGGTCCATGTTCTGCTCGGCCTGCTCGATCAGGCTGAGCACGTCGCCCATGCCGAGGATGCGCGAGGCCACGCGGTCCGGGTGGAAGGGGTCGAGAGCTTCGCTCTTCTCGCCCATGCCGAGGAACTTGATCGGCTTGCCGGTGATGGCGCGCACCGAGAGCGCGGCGCCGCCGCGGGCGTCGCCGTCGACCTTGGTCAGCACCACGCCGGTCAGCGGCAGGGCGTCGTTGAAGGCCTTGGCGGTGTTGGCGGCGTCCTGGCCGGTCATGGCGTCGACCACGAACAGGGTTTCCACCGGCTGGATCGCCGCGTGGACCTGCTTGATCTCGTCCATCATCTCGCTGTCGACGTGCAGGCGACCGGCGGTATCCACGATCACCACGTCGATGAACTTCAGCTTCGCCTCGCGGATCGCCGCCTCGGCGATGGCCACCGGCTTCTGGCTGGTGTCCGAGGGGAAGAAGGTCACGCCGATGTCGTTGGCCAGGGTTTCCAGCTGCTTGATCGCCGCCGGGCGGTAGACGTCCGCCGAAACCACCAGCACCGACTTCTTCTTGCGCTCCTTGAGGAAGCGCGCCAGCTTGCCGGCGGTGGTGGTCTTGCCCGCGCCCTGCAGGCCGGCCATGAGGATGACCGCCGGCGGCGCGGCGTTGAGCGCCAGGTCCTCGTTGGCCGCGCCCATCAGCTCGACCAGCTCGGCCTGCACGATCTTCACGAAGGCCTGGCCCGGGGTCAGGCTCTTGGACACCTCGGTGCCGACCGCGCGCTCCTTGATGCGGTTGACGAAGTCCTTGACCACCGGCAGGGCCACGTCGGCCTCGAGCAGGGCCATCCGCACCTCGCGGAGCGTATCCTTGATGTTGTCCTCGGTCAGCTTGGCTTTGCCGGTGACCTGGCGCAGCGTTTGCGAGAGGCGGTCTGTAAGGTTTTCGAACATGCGCGTTCCTATCGGGCCGGGAGCGGCCGGGGTGGGCGTGGCAGCAAGCGCGGGATTATAACCAACTGCGAAGGCCGCAGACACCGCCGATGATCCCGCCGCAGCGAGAAAGCGAAGCGTTCCCGGCTGCTTTCTAGGCATGGGCGTTCTGTGCCAAACTCGGCACCTTTCGAAGGATTCGCCCAAGACGCTATGCACCCTCTGCTGCCCAGCCTGCTCGCCGCCCTCCTCTACCTGGGCGCCACGGCCTACCACGGTGTCTGCCTGGCGCGCCGCGCCGCGCCGAACAAACCCCTGTTGCTGGTGCTCGGCCTGGCCGCGCTGGTCGCCCAGTGCCTGGGCCTGACGCCGCAACTGCTGACCGACGCCGGGCTGGTGCTGGACTTCTTCAACGCCGCCAACCTGATCGCCGCGGCGGTGATCGCCCTGACCCTGCTGGCCTGCCTGCGCATCCCGGTGGAGAACCTGCTGCTGTTCCTCTTCCCGCTGGGCATGCTGACCGCCGCGCTGTCGGTGCTGGTGCCCCACGGCACCCTGGAGCCGATCAACGAGCAGCCGGGCATCCTCGCGCACATCCTGCTCTCGGTGCTGGCCTACGGCCTGCTCACCATCGCGGTGTTCCAGGCCCTGCTGCTGCTGGTGCAGGACCATCGCCTGAAGCACAAGCACCCGGCCGGGCTGATCCGCAACTTCCCGCCGCTGCAGACCATGGAAAGCCTGCTGTTCGGCTTCCTCTGGGGCGGCTGGGTGCTGCTCTCGCTGTCGCTGGTGTCCGGCTGGCTGTTCCTCGACAACCTGTTCACCCAGCACCTGGCGCACAAGACCATCCTCTCCTGCTTCGCCTGGGTGGTCTTCGCCGTGCTGCTGTGGGGCCGCCACCAGCTCGGCTGGCGCGGGCACAAGGCGATCCGCTGGACCCTGGCCGGCTTCTGCCTGTTGATGCTGGCCTACTTCGGCAGCAAGCTGGTCAAGGAATTCATCCTGCACATCTGAGCCCGGCGGCGCCTGGGCGCCACGGAACGCTGAGGGAACCCGACGCATGGGCGACATCCACCCCGGCTACCTGATCGGCCTGCTGGTCGTCCTGCTGCTGTGCTCGGCGTTCTTCTCCAGCGTCGAGACCGGCGTGCTCAGCCTGGACCGCTACCGCCTGCGCCACCAGGCCAAGCAGGGCAACCGCGCGGCGCGGCGCACCAGCTGGCTGCTGCTGCGCACCGACCGCCTGCTGGGCACCATCCTCATCGGCAACAACCTGGTCAACGTCATCGCCTCGTCCCTGGCCACCCTGCTGGCCCTGCGCCTGTGGGGCGACTTCGCGGTGGCGCCCACCGCCCTGGCGCTGACCCTGGTGCTGCTGATCTTCGGCGAGATCACCCCCAAGACCTACGCCACCCTGCGCCCGGAACGCGTGGCCTTCCCCGCCAGCCTGCCGCTGCTGTGGCTGCAGCGCCTGTTCAGCCCGCTGCTGTGGCTGATGAACGGGGTGAGCAACGGCATCCTGCGGCTGTGCGGCCTGGACCCGGCGCAGCGCCGCAGCCGGCCGCTGAACAACGACGAGCTGCGCAGCGTGGTCAGCGAATCCAGCGAGAAGCTCAGCGCCAACCGCCAGGACATGCTGCTGAGCATCCTCGACCTGGAAAAGATCACCGTGAACGACCTCATGGTGCCGCGCAACGAGGTGCAGGGCATCGACCTGGACGATGACGTGGAAAGCATCATCAGCCAGTTGCGCAACACCACCCACACGCGCCTGCCGGTGTTCCGCAACGACATCAACCAGGTCGAGGGCATCGTCCACATGCGCCAGATCGCCCGCCTGCTGACGCACAACCAGTTGACCAAGGACAGCCTGCGCGCGGCCTGCCTGGAGCCCTACTTCATTCCCGAGAGCACGCCGCTGGCCACCCAGCTGATCAACTTCCAGAAGCAGAAGCGGCGCATCGGCATCGTCGTCGACGAGTACGGCGAGGTGATCGGCATCATCACCCTGGAAGACATCCTCGAAGAGATCGTCGGCGAATTCAGCAACGCCGACGCCCTGCGCAACCCGGACATCCACCCCCAGGCCGACGGCACCTACGTGATCGACGGCTCGGCGAACATCCGCGAGCTCAACCGCGCCCTGGGCTGGCAGTTGCCCAGCGAGGGCCCGAAGACCCTCAACGGCCTGGTCACCGAGGCCCTGGAGCAGATCCCCGACTGCCCGGTGTGCCTGCGCATCGGCCCCTACCGCCTGGAAATCCTGCAGTCCGGCGAGAACCGCGTGAAGAGCGTGCGCGTCTGGCTCACCGGGCGCGCCGCCGCGCCGGCGCCGGGCAGCGCCGACGGGCTTGCCTGAGCGGCCGGCCCGCGCCCTATAATCGCCCCCTGCTTACCCAGCATCCCGCGCCAGGGCCTGCGCTACCCGCGCAACGCCCGGCGCCAGTCGACCGCCCGCCAGCCCGAGCCCGGCCCCGCGCCTGCGCCCGGCGAAGCACCCGGCCTCGCCCCGACCCGCCGCGAGGTTCCCGCCCCTGCCCTACCCGGGTGGCGCTTCCCGCCTCGCGCACGGGCGCAGCCTCCATCGCCGCCGGACACGCCCGCAGAGCCGTGCCGGCCATGACTGACAGGGATATCCCATGACCACCGCCAGCCTTGCCGCTGCCGACGAACAGCAACCCGCCAACTCCACCGCGCGGGTCGCGGTCGCCAGCTTCATCGGCACAGCCATCGAGTTCTACGACTTCTACGTCTACGCCACCGCCGCCGCCCTGGTGATCGGCCCGGTGTTCTTCCCGCAGACCTCGGGCACCGCGCAGATGCTCAGCGCCTTCATCACCTTCGGCATCGCCTTCCTCGCCCGGCCGCTGGGCTCGGCGCTGTTCGGCCACTTTGGCGACCGCATCGGGCGCAAGTCGACGCTGGTCGCCTCGCTGCTGCTGATGGGCCTGTCCACCACCCTGATCGGCCTGCTGCCGGGCTACGACAGCATCGGCGCCTGGGCCCCGGCGCTGCTCTGCCTGCTGCGCTTCGGCCAGGGCCTGGGGCTGGGCGGGGAATGGGGCGGCGCCGCGCTGCTGGCCACGGAGAACGCGCCCAAGCACCGCCGCGCCTGGTTCGGCATGTTCCCGCAGATGGGCCCGTCGATCGGCTTCCTCGCCGCCAACGGCCTGTTCCTCGGCCTGGCCATGACCCTCAGCGAGGAGCAGTTCCGCGCCTGGGGCTGGCGCATTCCCTTCATCCTCAGCGCGCTGCTGGTGATCGTCGGCCTCTACGTGCGTCTGAAGCTGTCGGAAACCCCGGTGTTCGCCAAGGCCATGGAACGCCAGGAGCGCTCCAGCCTGCCGATCGCCGAGCTGTTCGCCCAGCACTGGCGCCCGGTGCTGCTGGGCGCGCTGGCCATGGTGGTGTGCTACGCGCTCTTCTATATCTCCACCGTGTTTTCGCTGAGCTACGGGGTGACCAGCCTGGGCTACAGCCGCGAGCAGTTCCTCGGCCTGCTGTGCTTCGCGGTGCTGTTCATGGCCGCGGCCACGCCGATCTCCGCCTGGCTGAGCGACCGCTACGGGCGCCGCCCGGTACTGATCGTCGGCTGCATCGCCGCCATCCTCTCCGGCTTCACCATGCAGCCGCTGCTGAGCCAGGGCTCGTCGGTGGAAGTGGCGATCTTCCTGGCCCTGGAGCTGTTCCTCATGGGCGTGACCTTCGCCCCCATGGGCGCCCTGCTGCCGGAACTCTTCCCCACCCGCGTGCGCTACACCGGCGCCTCGGCGGCGTACAACCTGGGCGGCATCCTCGGCGCCTCGGTGGCGCCCTACATCGCCCAGAAGTTGGTGGGCATGGGCGGCTTGAGCTGGGTCGGCGGCTACGTGTCGGTGGCGGCGGCGCTGAGCCTGATCGCGGTGCTGTGCCTGCACGAGACGCGGGAGCGGGAGCTCTGATAGCGCCATCGCGACCGGGGCTGTCACTCCAGCCCCGTAGGATGGGTTGAGCGAAGCGATACCCATCGCCGTGACAGCATGGGTTTCGCAAACTCAACCCATCCTACGAAAGGCAACTCAGCGCAGACCATAGCGCCATCGGCGTACAACCGCGAACGGTTGTACGCCCTACGGTTTCTACGCCGCATCAGCCATGGCATATCCATGTAGGAGCGCCGGGATGCTCTTCGTAGGAGCGAGCTTGCTCGCGAACAGACTCCGCAGCGGGGCTCATTCGCGAGCAAGCTCGCTCCTACGAGAAGCTGTGCTCGCCTGCAACGTAGCGGGCCCTGCCCGCGATCCGGCCTCAGCCGCGTTCCACGGCCACCAGCCACTGGGCCAGATGCTCGCCCCACACCTGGTAGCCCAGCGCCGACGGGTGATAGCCATCGATGGCGAGATACTGCGGCTGCATCTCCAGCCCCACCGTGCAGAATCCAGCGCCTAGTGCCGTAGCCAATTCCCGCAACTGGCCATCCAGCAACGCAGCGCGCCAGCCCAGCAACTGCCGCAGCAACCAGGGCAATGCCGAGAAATGCCGCAGCGGCGGCACCGCCGTGCACACCACCCGCGCGCCGCCGGCCTGGAAATGCCCGATCAGACGGGCGATGGATGCCTGCCAGCGCTCGGTGGAACTGAAATGCGTGGTGTCGTTGACGCCGAAGACCAGTGCCACCAGGTCATAACCCCCGTCGGCCAGCGGCAACAGGCGCTCGCAGGCCTGCGACGCGGTAATGCCGTTCTCCCCCAGCGCCCGCCAGGCCACCGGCCGTTGCAGGCGCGCCGCCAGGGCCGTGGCCAGGCGCCCGGCCAGGGCGAAGTCCAGGCAGGAGGCGCCGACGCCGGCGACGGTCGACTCGCCCAGCAACAGCAGCCTCAATGGCTCGCCGGGGAGTTCGGCGCCGGCCAGCCCCTCGCGGGAACCGGCTGCCGGCGCCAGGCGCAAAGCCGTGCGCCGGGTGCGCACGGCCATCGGCAGGGCCAGCGGCAGCAACGGCAGCGCCGCCGCCCACCAGGCCAGCCCCGCCAGGCGGTTCACAGCTCGATGACCACCGCCTCGGCCGAACGGGTCGCCTTGGCCCGCGCTTCCTCGATGGATTCGGCACGCGCCAGGGCCACGCCCATGCGCCGCTGGCCGGAGACTTCCGGCTTGCCGAACAGACGCAGGGCGCTGTCCGGCTCGGTCAGCGCGGCGCCCAGGTTGCCGAAGCTGACCTGCTGCGACTCGCCGTCCACCAGGATCACCGCCGAGGCCGAGGGCCCGAACTGGCGGATCGCCGGGATCGGCAGGCCGAGGATGGCCCGCGCGTGCAGGGCGAACTCGGAGAGGTCCTGGGAGATCAGGGTGACCAGGCCGGTGTCGTGGGGGCGCGGCGAGACTTCGCTGAACCACACCTGGTCGCCCTTGACGAACAACTCCACGCCGAACAGGCCGCGGCCGCCCAATGCCTCGGTGACCGCCTTGGCCACGCGCTCGGACTCGGCCAGGGCCTTCGGGCTCATGGCCTGGGGCTGCCAGGATTCGTGGTAGTCGCCCTTGACCTGGCGGTGGCCGATGGGCGCGCAGAAGGTGGTGCCGCCGATGTGGCGCACGGTGAGCAGGGTGATCTCGTAGTCGAAGTCGATGAAGCCTTCGACGATCACCCGGCCCTTGCCGGCGCGGCCGCCTTCCTGGGCGTAGTCCCAGGCGGCCTTGAGGTCGGCGTCGGACTTGAGCACGCTCTGGCCCTTGCCCGAGGAGCTCATGATCGGCTTGACCACGCAGGGGTAGCCCACCGAGGCGACGCCGGCGACGTAGTCCTCGTAGGAGTCGGCGAAGTGGTACGGCGAGGTCGGCAGGCCCAGCTCCTCGGCGGCCAGGCGGCGGATGCCCTCGCGGTTCATGGTCAGCTGCGCGGCGCGGGCGGTGGGCACCACGGTGTAGCCCTCGGCCTCCAGCTCCACCAGGGTGGCGGTGGCGATGGCTTCGATTTCCGGGACTATGTAGTGCGGCTTCTCCTGCTCGATCACCGCGCGCAGGGCGGCGCCGTCGAGCATGCTCAGCACGTGGCTGCGGTGCGCCACCTGCATGGCCGGGGCGTTGGCGTAGCGGTCGCAGGCGATCACTTCGCAGCCCAGGCGTTGCAGTTCGATCACCACTTCCTTGCCCAGCTCGCCGGAGCCACAGAGCAGTACGCGGGTCGCCATGGGCGACAGGGGGGTTCCAATACGGGGCATTGCGTGCAACCTCGGGAAGGGGATGTTCTGTCGGCGCGCTAGAGCAGCACGCCCTGTTCGCGGGCGCGCTCATGGCACAGGCGCAGCACCTCGCGGCGCTCGTCGTTGCCCATGCGGCCCCAGCGGGTGATTTCGTCGGCCGTGCGCTGGCAGCCTATGCACAGGTCCTGATCGTCCAGGGTGCAGACGTAGACGCAGGGCGAGGCCACCGGGCGTTCCTGGCTCATTCTTCCTGCTCGGCCAGGTCGCGGGCGTAGCGCTGGGCGTTGTGCACGTAGTGGGCGGCGCTGGCTTCGAGCATCTTCTTCTGCTGCTCGCTCAGCTCGCGCACCACCTTGCCGGGCGAGCCCATGACCAGCGAGCCGTCGGGAATCACCTTGCCCTCGGGGATCAGCGAATTGGCGCCGATGATGCAGTACTTGCCGATCTTCGCGCCGTTGAGCACCACGGCGTTGATGCCGATCAGGCTGTAGTCGTCCACCGTGCAGCCGTGCAGCATGACGTTGTGGCCGATGGTCACGCCCTTGCCGATGTTCAGCGGGAAGCCCATGTCGGTGTGCATCACGGTGCCGTCCTGGACGTTGCTGTTCTCGCCGATGTGGATCAGCTCGTTGTCGCCACGCAGCACGGCGTTGAACCAGACGCTGGCGCCGGCATCCAGGCGCACCTTGCCGATCACCGCGGCGTTCGGGGCGATCCAGCTGTCGGGGTGGGTTTCGACTCGGGCGTCGCCCAGGCGGTATTTCATCGGTGGCTCCTCAGGCATCTCGTTGTTGTACGCGCCGCTCAGCTGAGCTTGATGAATTGTGGCGGCGCTCGGTGCAGGTCGATGCGGTCATCGAACAGCAGGTTGACCAGCTCGACGACCATGATCGCCGACAGGCCCCAGATCTTGTATTCGCCGAAGCGGTAGCTGGGCACGTACCAACTGCGCCCGAAGTAGTCGATGCGGTGGGTCATTTCCCGCGGGTCGCCGCGGAAGAACTCCAGCGGCACCTTGAACACCGCGGCGATCTCGCCGTCGTTGGGGGTGTACTCGACGAAGTCCGGGACGAAACCGACGAACGGCGTCACCTTGATGCCATGGCGCGAGACCAGGGTGCTCAGCGGCCCGACCACCTCCACCAGGCTCGGCGGCAGGGCGATCTCCTCCTCGGCCTCGCGCAACGCGGTGTGGATCAGGTCGACGTCCTCGGGGTCGCGGCGCCCGCCGGGGAAGGCCACCTCGCCGCTGTGGGTGGACAGGCCGGTGGCGCGCAGGGTCAGCACCAGCTCTTCGCTGGGGGTGATGGGCAGCAGCACCGCCGCTTCGGGGAAGCGCTGCTCGCTGTTCAGGTCCTGGGGGGTGTGCGCCGTGATGCGCCGGCGCAGCTCGTCCAGCATGCGGACATCCTGCGTGTAAGCCATTCTCTCAATTGTGGAATCATGGCATGAAAGGCTGCCTCGCCCAAGCCCCACCCCCTTGCTGCGCGGGCCTTCCGGCGAGCAAGATGGCTGTATCGATTCCCAGGGAAAGTGCATGAAATTCTGCAGTCAGTGCGGCGCCAGCGTGAGCCTGCGCATCCCCAGCGGCGACAACCGGCCGCGCTACATCTGCGACCAGTGCCATACGGTGCATTACCAGAACCCGCGCATCGTCGCCGGCTGCCTGCCGGTGTGGGAGGGGCGCATCCTCCTGTGCCGC
Source organism: Pseudomonas citronellolis (assembly GCF_900112375.1). Lineage (GTDB taxonomy): Bacteria > Pseudomonadota > Gammaproteobacteria > Pseudomonadales > Pseudomonadaceae > Pseudomonas > Pseudomonas citronellolis. The sequence continues at coordinate 98,683 of NZ_FOLS01000006.1, forward strand.
CGCGCCATCGCCCCGCGCCAGGGCTTCTGGACGCTGCCGGCGGGCTTCATGGAGAACGGCGAGACCCTCGAGCAGGCCGCCGCCCGCGAGACGCTGGAGGAAGCCTGCGCCCGCGTGCGCCAGTTGCAGCTCTATACCCTGTTCGACCTGCCGCACATCAGCCAGGTGTACATGTTCTTCCGCGCCGAGCTGGCCGACCTGGACTTCGCCGCCGGCGAGGAAAGCCTGGAGGTGGGCCTGTTCGAGGAATCGGCGATTCCCTGGTCGGAGCTGGCTTTCCCCACCGTGGGCCGTACCTTAGAATGCTACTTCAGCGACCGGCAGAGGCAGGACTTCCCGGTGCGCAACGAGGCCATAGCACCCATGCCGGGCCACTATAAGAAGACCTGAACACTTTGCAGGGCCGTGCATCGCGGCGCTTTATCGAACATCCGGGGGATCGTCTTTCCATGCGCTGGCTGCTTGCCTTTCTGTGCCTGACCTTTGCCGCTCTATCGCAGGCCAATGCGACGCCGACCCTGGAAGGCCGCATCGACAAGGTGCTGGTGCTCAAGTCCGAGCACAAGCTGCACCTCTTGAGCAACGGCAAGATCCTCAAGAGCTACCGCATCTCCCTGGGCAAGAGCCCGCGCGGCACCAAGCTGGCCGAGGGCGACAACCGCACGCCGGAGGGCTTCTACTGGATCGACTGGCGCAAGACCAGCGACAAGTTCAACCTCTCCATGCACATCTCCTACCCCAACGCCCGCGACGTGGTGCGCGCCCGCGAGAAGGGCCTGTCGCCCGGCGGCATGATCATGATCCACGGCACCCCGCTGAGCGACGAGTACCCGGAGTGGTACTTCTCCACCCTGGACTGGACCAACGGCTGCATCGCCATGACCAACCCGGACATGCAGGAGGTCTGGAGCCTGGTCAAGGACGGCACGCTGATCGAGATCCGCCCCTGAGGCGGCAATGAAAAAAGGCGCCTTCGGGCGCCTTTTTTCATTTTGCGGTGGCTAGAAGACCATGTCCGACAACCGCCACACCTCGAAGGCCGGCGTCTCGTAGGGGTGCGCGGCCTTCAGCGCCTTGACCGAGTCGTGGATCAGTTCGTCGGCCACCACCATCTCCACCTTCCATTCGGCCACCTGCTCGATGAGGCCGGTCGAGCCGAGGAAGGGGTTGCTACCCTGCAGCGGGCGGAACTGGCCCTGGCCGAGGGACTGCCAGCAGCAGCTGTCGTAGGCACCGATGCGTCCTGCACCTGCGGCGAACACCGCTTTCTTCACCGTCTCCAGGTGAGTCTCGGGAACATAGAAGCAGAGTTTGTACATCGGACGCTCCGTGGCGGAAAACTGGACCGGGTGGGGAGTCGAGGAGCGAATGCTGCCACAAATGATGGCGTTTTGCCTCCAATGACTCAGCGGTCATGCTCGGCAAATATCGACAGCGCGATTGCCTTCACGTTCTAAGGGAAAATTCCCAAGATTTTTAAAACGTGATGGAGCGCAGATTCAGTCGGAATCACTTTCCGATAAAGCGCCGCCAGCGCCCAGCCCAACCTTTGGTGGGGTCCGATTCGCTGCACCGCGATGCTCGTAGGAGCAACTGTCTTGCCGGCTGCGCCGAGGCGCTCTTCGTAGGAGCGAGCTTGCTCGCGAACAGACTCCGCAGCGGGGCTCATTCGCGAGCAAGCTCGCTCCTACAAAAGCCGTGCTCGCCTGCAACGCAGGATCTCATCCGCGAATCACGTCGATCGCGGACAAGGTCCGCTCCTACACTGTTTTCTGGGTTATTCCCCTTCGGGCCAGCGCAAGCGCTGTTCGCGATGGAGCCGCGTCCCGCGTTCGCGGGAATGACGGGGTAAGAATCGTGTTTTCCGACGTCATTCCCGCGAACGCGGGAACCCAATAGACAGTTACGCGTACGATGGCGCCTCCCTGTAGGAGCGGACCTTGTCCGCGATTCGCGCGCAGGGCGTGCTCCTACAGGAGGTCGGGTTCGCGAGCCCGCAACGAAAAAGGGGAAGGCCGAAGCCTTCCCCTTTTTCCTGCTACGTCAGATACGGCCTCAGCCCACCCAGACGCGGGCATTGCGGAACATGCGCATCCAGCCGCCGTCTTCCTGCCACTCGTCCGGGCGCCAGGAGTTCTGCACGGCGCGGAACACCCGCTCCGGGTGCGGCATCATGATGGTCACGCGGCCGTCGCGGCTGGTCAGGCCGGTGATCCCGCGCGGCGAGCCGTTGGGGTTGGCCGGGTAGCTCTCGGTGACCTTGCCGTGGTTGTCGACGAAGCGCAGCGCCACGCAGCCGGACAGGTCCGACTCCAGCAGGGCTTCCTCACTCTCGAACTCCGCATGGCCTTCGCCGTGGGCGATGGCGATCGGCAGGCGCGAACCGGCCATGCCCTGCAGGAAGATCGACTGCGACTCCTGCACCTGGACCATGGCCACGCGCGCCTCGAACTGCTCGGAACGGTTGCGCACGAAGTGCGGCCAGAATTCGGTGCCGGGGATCAGCTCGTGCAGGTTGGACATCATCTGGCAACCGTTGCACACGCCCAAAGCGAAGCTGTCCTTGCGCTCGAAGAAGGCCTGGAAGCCGTCGCGGGCACGGGCGTTGAACAGGATCGACTTGGCCCAGCCCTCGCCGGCGCCGAGCACGTCGCCGTAGGAGAAGCCGCCGCAGGCCACCAGGCCCTTGAAGTCTTCCAGGCTGACGCGGCCGGCGAGGATGTCGCTCATGTGCACGTCAACCGCGGCGAAGCCGGCGCGGTCGAAGGCCGCGGCCATTTCCACCTGGCCGTTGACGCCCTGCTCGCGGAGGATCGCCACCTGCGGGCGCACGCCCTTCTTGATGTAGGGCGCGGCGATGTCGTCGTTGACGTCGAAGCTGAGCTTGGCGGACAGGCCGGGATTGTCCTCGGCCAGCAGGCCGTCGAACTCCTGGTCGGCGCACTCGGCGTTGTCGCGCAGGCGCTGGATCTGGTAGCTGGTTTCGCTCCAGATACGCTGCAGCAGGCGGCGCTCGGCGCTGTACACCGGCGCGCCGTTGAAGCCCAGCTCGATGGCGTCGCCGTTGACCGGCTGGCCGATCACCGCCACGCAGTCGCCCAGGCCGGCGGCGCTGAACTGCGCCAGCACTTCCGGGGTGGCCGCTTCGCGGACCTGGATGACCGCGCCCAACTCCTCGCTGAACAGCGCGGCATTGAGTTCCTCGCGGCTGGAAGCCAGGTCGTCGAGGCGCAGGGACAGGCCGCAGTGGCCGGCGAAGGCCATTTCCAGCACGCTGGCCAGCAGGCCGCCGTCGGAACGGTCGTGGTAGGCCAGCAGATGGCCGTCGGCGTTGAGGCCCTGGATCACCGCGAAGAAGGCCTTGAGGTCCTCGGCGTCGTCGACGTCCGGGACCTGCTGGCCGATCTTGCCGTAGGTCTGCGCCAGGATCGAGCCGCCCAGGCGGTTCTTGCCGCGGCCGAGGTCGATCAGGATCAGGTCGGTCTCGCCCTTGTCCAGGCGCAGTTGCGGGGTGAGGGTCTTGCGCACGTCGCCGACCGGGGCGAAGCCGGAGATAATCAGCGACATGGGCGCGGTGACGCTCTTCTCCACGCCCTCATCCTGCCAGCGGGTCTTCATGGACATGGAGTCCTTGCCCACCGGGATGGTGATGCCCAGCGCCGGGCACAGTTCCATGCCCACCGCCTTGACGGTGTCGTACAGGCGCGCGTCCTCGCCCGGGTGGCCGGCGGCGGCCATCCAGTTGGCCGACAGCTTGATGTCGGAGATCGCGCCGATGCTGGCGGCAGCCAGGTTGGTGATGGTCTCGCCGATGGCCATGCGGCCCGAAGCCGGGGCGTCGAGCAGGGCCAGCGGGGTGCGCTCGCCCATGGCCATGGCTTCGCCGGTGTAGACGTCGAAGCTGGTGGCGGTGACGGCGCAGTCGGCCACCGGCACCTGCCAGGGGCCGACGAACTGGTCGCGGGCCACCAGGCCGGTGATGGTGCGGTCGCCGATGGTGATCAGGAAGCTCTTGCTGGCCACGGCCGGGTGGCGCAGCACGCGCTCGGTGGCTTCGCCCAGGTCCAGGGCGGCGGCGCTGAAGTCATCGCCGATCTCGGCTTCGCGGGCGACCGAGCGGTGCATGCGCGGCGGCTTGCCGAGCAGCACGTCGAGCGGCATGTCCACCGGCTTGTTGCCGAAGTGGCTGTCGGCGACGGTCAGGTGCTTCTCCTCGGTGGCCTCGCCGACCACGGCGAACGGGCAGCGCTCGCGCTCGCAGATGGCCTTGAAGGTCTCGAAGTCGGCGGCGTCCACCGACATCACGTAGCGTTCCTGCGACTCGTTGCACCAGATTTCCAGCGGGCTCATGCCCGGCTCGTCGTTGGGCACCGCGCGCAGTTCGAAGCGGCCGCCGCGGCCGCCGTCGTTGATCAGTTCCGGCAGGGCGTTGGAGATGCCGCCGGCGCCGACGTCGTGGATGAACTTGATCGGGTTGTTCGCGCCCAGCTGCCAGCAACGGTCGATGACCTCCTGGCAGCGGCGTTCCATTTCCGGGTTCTCGCGCTGTACCGAGGCGAAGTCCAGGTCGGCGGCGGAAGCGCCGGTGGCCATGGAGGAAGCGGCGCCGCCGCCCAGGCCGATGAGCATGGCCGGGCCGCCGAGCACGATGAGCTTGGCGCCGACGCTGATCTCGCCCTTCTGCACGTGGTCTTCACGGATGTTGCCGAGGCCGCCGGCGATCATGATCGGCTTGTGGTAGCCGCGCACTTCCTCGCCGCGCGGGGTGGCCACGGCCTGCTCGAAGGTGCGGAAGTAGCCGGTCAGGTTGGGCCGGCCGAACTCATTGTTGAACGCGGCGCCGCCCAGCGGGCCCTCGATCATGATGTCCAGCGCGGTGACGATGCGCTCGGGCTTGCCGTAGGGCACTTCCCAGGGCTGCTCGAAACCGGGGATGTTCAGGTTGGAGACGGTGAAGCCGACCAGGCCGGCCTTGGGCTTGGCGCCGCGGCCGGTGGCGCCTTCGTCGCGGATTTCGCCGCCGGAGCCGGTGGAGGCGCCGGGGAACGGGGCAATAGCGGTCGGGTGGTTGTGCGTCTCGACCTTCATCAGGATGTGCACCGGCTCTTCGCTGGCGCCGTACTGGCGGGTCTCGGGGTTCGGGTAGAAGCGCCCAGCGACCGAGCCCACCATGACCGCGGCGTTGTCCTTGTACGCGGACAGCACGCCTTCGCGGTGCATTTCATAGGTGTTCTTGATCATGCCGAACAGGCTCTTGTCCTGGGCCTGGCCGTCGATGTCCCAACTGGCGTTGAAAATCTTGTGGCGGCAGTGCTCGGAGTTGGCCTGGGCGAACATCATCAGCTCGACGTCGTGCGGGTTGCGGCCCAGCTCGACGAAGCTCTTCACCAGGTAGTCGATCTCGTCCTCGGCCAGGGCCAGGCCCAGCTCCAGGTTGGCCTTCTCCAGCGCGGCGCGGCCGCCACCGAGGATGTCGACCACGGTCAGCGGCTTGGGCTGGGCGTGGCTGAACAGGCCGGCAGCCTCTTCCATCTGGTTCAGCACCAGCTGCGTCATGCGGTCGTGCAGGCGCGCGGCGACTTGCGCAGCGTCGGCTTCGGACAGCTCGCCGGCGACGTAGTAGGCGATGCCGCGCTCGATGCGCTCGAGCTTCGCCAGGCCGCAGTTATGGGCGATGTCGGTGGCCTTGCTGGACCACGGCGAGATGGTGCCGAAGCGCGGCACCACTAGGAACAGCCGGCCCTTGGGCTCCTGCACCGGCACGCTCGGGCCGTACTTGAGCAGCCGTCCGAGCACCTGTTCCTCATCGGCGGTCAGCACGCCACTGACCTCGGCGAAATGCGCAAACTCGGCGTACAGCCCGGTGACAGCGGGTACCTGCCGGGTCAGCAGGTCGAGCAGTTTGCCGTGGCGGAAGGCGGAAAGGGCGGGAGCGCCGCGCAGGATCAGCATTGTCGGAACAGCCTCTGGAGACAGGGGAATTCGCAGGGCCGGGAGGGCCGGCCCGCAGAGGCCGTGCATTCTACCGTAAAGCATGCCCCGGCGGCACCTGCAGCTCGGCCGACGGCGAGGGCTTTCTGCCATTGGGCGGGGGAGCGGCGCCATTCATCTTCGAACGCTTTCGAACAGGCTCGCCGCAAGCCCGCTCCAGTCGCGCCCCGGGGCCCTGACCGGCGTCTGGCACGGCCTCCATAGCGAAGCCGCTAGCAGAGATGCCCCGAGCTGTCCAGATATTGGGCTCCGCGACCTTGGCGTATACTGCGCCGATGTTTGCCCTGAACCCGTCACGCGTGCGCTCCGCCGTATGGATCCTGGCGACCTGTATCTTTCTGCTGCTCTCCGGCTGTAGCGAGGCGAAAGTCCCGACAGCCCTGGAGCGAGTGCAGAAGGACGGCGTGCTGCGCGTGATAACCCGCAACAGCCCGGCCACCTACTTCCAGGATCGCAACGGCGAGACCGGCTTCGAATACGAGCTGGCCAAGCGCTTCGCCGATCACCTGGGGGTGAAGCTGCAGATGGAGACCGCCGACAACCTCGACGACCTCTACAGCAAGCTCGGCCAATCCGGCGGCCCCGACCTGGCCGCCGCCGGCCTCACCCCCGGCGGCGAGCGGGAGATCTCCGTACGCTTCTCGCACTCCTACCTGGACGTCACCCCCCAGGTGGTCTACCGCAATGGCGACCCGCGCCCCACCCGCCCGGACGACCTGGTCGGCAAGCGCATCGTGGTGCTCAAGGGCAGCAGCCACGCCATGCAGCTGGCCGAGCTGAAGAAGAAGTACCCGAAGCTGGAATACAAGGAATCCGACGCCGACGAGATGGTCGACCTGCTGCGCATGGTGGACGTCGGCGACATCGACCTGACGCTGATCGACTCCAACGAACTGGCGATGAACCAGGTCTACTTCCCCAACGTGCGCGTGGCCTTCGACCTGGGCGACGCCCGCGGCCTGGCCTGGGCCCTGCCCGGCGGGACGGACGACAGCCTGTATGCCGAGGTCAACAAGTTCCTCGACAAGGTCAAGCAGGACGGCACCCTGCAGCACCTGAAGGACCGCTACTACGGCCACGTCGACGTGCTCGGCTACGTCGGCGCCTACACCTTCGCCCAGCACCTGCAGCAGCGCCTGCCGCGCTACGAAACGCACTTCAAGCAGATCGCCCAGACGCTGAAGATGGACTGGCGCCTGCTCGCCGCCATCGGCTACCAGGAATCCATGTGGCAGCCCGACGCCACCTCCAAGACCGGCGTGCGCGGCCTGATGATGCTGACCAACCGCACCGCCCAGGCCATGGGCGTGTCCAACCGCCTCGACGCCAAGCAGAGCATCCAGGGCGGCGGCAAGTACTTCGACCAGATCCGCGACGAGCTGCCGGACAGCATCAAGGAGCCGGACCGCAGCTGGTTCGCCCTGGCCTCCTACAACATCGGCAGCGCCCACCTCGACGACGCCCGCAAGCTGGCCCAGCAGGAAGGCCTGAACCCGGACAAGTGGCTGGACGTGAAGAAGATGCTGCCGCGCCTGTCGCAGAAGCAGTGGTTCCGCAAGACCCGCTACGGCTACGCCCGCGGCGGCGAGACCGTGCATTTCGTGCAGAACGTGCGGCGCTACTACGACATCCTCACCTGGGTGACCCAGCCGCAGCTCGAAGGCGGCCAACTGGCCGAAAGCGGCCTGCACCTGCCCGGGGTGAACAAGACCCGCCCCAGCGAAGAGCCTGACGAGAAGCTCTGAAGCGCAGAGCATCGCGGACGGAGTCCCCTACGAGGGAACTCCATGCCTCACGACAACTGTAGGAGCGGGCCCTGCCCGCGATTTCGCGCGCAGGGCGCGCTCCTGCATGGGAATGGCGCGAGCGGGCAGCGTAGGAGCGGATCTCATCCGCGAATCGCGCCGAGGCCTCCGGCAAACACAACACCCGTAGGATGGTGTTGAGCGAAGCGATACCCATCACCTCGGCGCATTCGGCAAGACAGTTTTCAGGAATGCACTATCGTAGCAGCTGACTCCGTCCGCTATTCGCGTAGGACGCCGCGCCCTATCCCTTGCGCCTTGCCTTAAAGAAGGCCGACAACATCGCACTGCACTCCTCCGCCAGCACCCCGCCCTCCACCAACACCTTGTGATTGAGGAAATCCTGAGCGAAGAACTCCCCCCGGCTGACCACCACCCCCGACTTGGGCTCAGTGGCGGCATAGACCAGGCGTTGGATACGCGCGTGCACCAGCAGGCCGGCGCACATGCTGCAGGGCTCCAGGGTGACATAGAGGGTGCTGCCGGGCAGGCGGTAGTTGCCGGCCGCCGCCGCAGCCTCGCGGATGGCGATCATCTCGGCATGGGCGCTGGGGTCATGGGCGGTGATCGGCTGGTTGAAGCCACGGCCGATGACCTGGCCTTCCAGCACCAGCACGGCGCCCACCGGCACCTCGCCCAGGGCCGCGCCCTGCTCGGCCAGGGCCATGGCCTCGCGCATGAATTCGCGGTCGCGGCTGCGATCGATCACCGGGGCCAGCCCCTTCACCGTCGGGTGGCCCTTGCTGTTGGTCAGCCGCACCAGGCGTCACCCACGGCGATGGTGCCCATCAGGCCGGTCTCCATATGGTCGATGACGTGGCAGTGGAACATCCACAGGCCAGGGTTGTCCGCCACCAGCGCCACCTTCGCGCTCTCGTTCTTGCCCAGCAGGTAGGTATCACTGTAGTACGGGATGATCTTGCGGCGGTTGGACGCCAGCACCTTGAAGGTCATGCCGTGCAGGTGGATCGGGTGCTGGTACTGCGTCAGGTTGCGCAGGGTGAAGATATAGCTCTTGCCCAGCTCCAGCTTGGCCAGCGGCGGCGCGTTGTGCTTGTGCTCCTCGCCGCCCTGCCAGGCCACGCCGTTGATCTGCCACAGCGACGGGGTCGCCTGGCCCTTGGAGTAGTCGGTCATGGCGCCCACCCACTCGAACTTGAAGTCGATGGTCTCGGCCTTGTCCAGGTCCGGCTCGCTCACCGGGTTGTGCGGCAGCGCCGGCGGCCATTCGGCGGAACCACCCTGCAGCGGCGCCACGCCGCGCACCGTGCCCAGGCGCACCACGCCGTCGCGCAGGGACAGCTCCTGGCCCTCGGCCGGACCGCGGATGGCCAGCTCCAGGCGCATGCCCGGGCCGATCCAGTATTGCTCGTCGAGGTCCCGCGGCTCCACCGGGTGGCCGTCGATGGCGTAGATCTTCGCCTCGCTGCCCGGCAGGTTGAGCCGGTAGGTCACGGTGTTGTCGATGTTGAGGATGCGCACGCGGGTCACCTGGCCGGCGGGCAGCTCGATCACCGGTACGTGCTCGCCGTTGATGGTCGACAGGCTGCCGCGGGTGCCCTCGCGGGCGGCCTCGCGCGGCACGCTGAAGGCGGTGAAGGCGCCCTGCTCGTCCACGTGCCAGGTCTTCAGGCAGAGGATCTTCTCCTGGGTGAAGCCGCTGGGCTCGCGCTCGTCGATGATCAGCGGGCCGACCAGGCCGCGGCCCAGTTGCTCGCTGCTCATCAGGTGCGGGTGGTACCAGTAGCTGCCGGCGTCGGGGGTCTTGAACAGGTAGACGAAGCTCTGCCCCGGCTGCACCGGCGGCTGCGAGATATAGGGTACACCGTCCATCTCGATGGGCAGGCGGATGCCGTGCCAGTGGATGGTGGTCGGCTCGTCCAGCCTGTTGGTGAAACGCACGCGCAGCCAGTCGCCCTGGCGGGCACGGATCTCGAAGCCGGGGAAGCGGTTGCCGTAGAGCAGCGCCGGAGTCTTGTGCCCGGGCACCAGCTCCAGGTCCATGGGCGCGGCGATCAGTTCGTAGTCGTGCTCGGCGGTCACCTGCGGACGCGCCAGCCAGAGGCGCGCGCCGCCGGCGCCGAGGCCGACCACGGCGAGGCCGGCGATGCCACCCAGTACCTGTCTGCGGGTAAAGCTCATGTCTCCCCCAACCCCTGCGGGTATCTCGCAAATGCAAGATTTTCTCATTTTCCCGGTGGCAAGGCGAGCACGAAGGCGCTGCGCGATGTCGCATCCCTGGCAACTGCAGCAAATGCCTGACAGACATGGACAGCCACGCCACGGAAGGCTATCTGGATAACTTCGCTTCCACGGCGATACACCGCCATTGACGACGAGAGAGACGAGGCATGAGCCAGAAACTGAAGGTGGAACGCAAGGGCCATGTGCTCTGCATCGGGCTGAACCGCCCGGAGAAGTACAACGCCATGGACGTGGAGCTGTACCTGGCGCTGGCCGACGCCTACGGTGAACTGCAACGCGACGACGAACTGCGCTGCGGCCTGCTCTACGGCGAAGGCAAGCACTTCTGCGCCGGCCTGGAGCTGGACAAGTGGGGCCCGCAGTTCGCCAGCGGCCGCTTCCCCGAACTGCCTCCAGGCGCCTGCGACCCCTTCGGCCTGGACCCGGCTCGGCGGGTGGCCAAGCCGATCGTGGTCGCCGCCCGCGGCGTCTGCTTCACCGCCGCCCTGGAACTGATGCTGGCCGCCGACGTGCGCATCGCCGCGGAAGATGCCCGCTTCGGCCAGATCGAGGTCAAGCGCGGCATCTATGCCGTGGGCGGCGCGACCATCCGCTTCGTGCAGAACATCGGCTGGGGCAACACCATGCGCTACCTGCTCACCGGCGACGAATTCGACGCCCGGGAAGCCCAGCGCATGGGCCTGGTGCAGGAAGTGACGGCCCCCGGCGAGGAATTCGCCGCAGCCCTGGCCATAGCCGAACGCATCGCCCGCCAAGCCCCGCTGGGCGTGCGCGCCACCCTGGCCAGCGCGCGCCTGGCCCTGGCCGAAGGCGAGACGGAAGCCGCCCGCCGCCTGCTGCCGGACCTGCAACCGCTGATGGGCAGCGAGGACGTCAAGGAAGGCGTCGCCTCCTTCCTCGAACGCCGCGAGGCGAACTTCGTCGGCCGCTGAAACGACGACGGGCTTGCTCAAGGCAAGCCCACGTCCTTAACGATCTCAGCCAGCAAAGATCAAGTATTCGGCAGCCTAGACTCGTACTTGGACTTCAGATTATTTTTCCAATTATCTAGCAAATAGAAATATCCAAGCCTATAGCGATACGTATTTGACGGAGGACGTTTAGGTAGAGGCTTCTTCCATACTGAAAAATTTATGCGCCCTGCCGAACGCACGTCCGCATAGACAACAAAAGTCTCACGATCATCGACCCAGCCTTGTATATTCCCGTTGATTTTCTTCTCCATCCCCAAGAAGTGCAAACGGGACTCTACCCAATCTAGGTCCTCGGCATGACGAGGTTTCTCTCCGTACGAAATCCCCTCATCCAGCAAATGGCCGCCATCAAATGGATCGAGTTGATACAGCACCTCCTTGCTTCGTCGCTCAACAAGCGCCTTCTGCTCCGCCTCGCGCTCCAGCCTCTCGCTTTCAGCAAACTTGTCTCTCCAATGGTCCCTTGCTAAATATTCCGCCACTTCCGTGAACAAGCATTGATGTGTATTTCCATAACCCACCAGATGGCGACGTAGCCCTTCGGGCAAAGCAAACCCCTCCTGGTATGGAGAGTCGGCACCACGACCACACAAAGGACAGTTTGTCCGACTACCCCATCCGGACGCTTTTGTTTCTAGGGGCTGCGCATATGCAATAATTTTCTCAGAAATTTTGTCAAGCCATTGATAGGTATCCTTTCGCGAAAGGCAGCCATGATAACTGCTCAATATTTGCGCCGTCTCGTAAGGGAGGAGATGTATCAGATTACTCCGCAACATCCATAAATCGTCCCTCAACCTATCGATAATTTTATCTTTATCGCTTTCGACCAAAGTGGAATGCTGGCGCATAGACTTCTCGACTAAATTATGTCCCTCGGCAACCGCCGACCAATTACAGCGACCCACGATTCATCACTAACAGCGACAAATAAATATGAAATCGTGAATCACGTAAACACCTCACCTCATCTGGCACCAAGGATCCGACCCAGCGTTTCCTCCAGCAGCTTCCGATCCGCCAGCCGCTTGGCATCGGTGCGCTGGGCCAGGTTGTACAGCTTGCGCCGCACAGCCGGCAAATCAGCTGCCTGCGCAAGCCCGATCAGATCGAAATCCGGCTGCTGATCCTCGATGGATAGCAGGAACGCACACGACGACTCATCCAGCCAACCGGCTACGCGCGTCAGCAGGCGCTCATGGATGTCCAGCAAGGCTCTGGCCTCAATAGGCTCAGCCGTCATGCCTTTGAAATGCGCTTCGAAGGTCGCCGAGAAATCTGCTGGCACGCGAGGCGCCAGCATCTCCCAAGCAGGTTTGGGACTACAGCTCAGGTAGACGAGAAAAGTTCGCCAGAGCATCTGATCCGCTCGTTCGTCTTCAAGCAGCAGGCCGATATCGAAAAGATCGCGTGGATGCTGCCTCGACAACGCGGCAGCCAGCTTACCGGCGTAGAGGTCGGCAAAGTTCAGCACCTGCACCGAGGCGAAGCCGAATGCCTCCTCGACTCTCGGGCGCACCACCATTTTCCGCGGAGGGTGCACCGTGCCACGCATAACCGGCGTCGTCTCGATCTGCACGCGCGCACGGCCGCGACTGGCCACCAGTCGCGTGACACCAGCGCCCTCCCCAGCCGCCTCCTGTACCTGCAGCCGCAGGGGATGGGCACGCAGTACATCGGCCAGTCGCCCGAGCGCTTCCGCGATCAGCTTTGCATCTTCGGCATAGTCATGCACCGGCAACCAGGCTAAATCGATGTCCACCGACAAGCGTGGCAGGTCGTGCTCGAACAGATTGATGGCCGTACCGCCCTTGAGCGCAAAGCGCGGCTCCTGCTCCAGCACTGGCAGTATCTCGACCAAGAGCCGCACACGGTCGGTATAGCGCTGGTCCAAATGCTCAAGCCAAGTGTTCATCGAGGTCTTCCGGCAAGGTGATCTGGTAAGTCGGATGCAATCTCCCACCGGGCACCAGCGCACGCTTTCCTCGCCCCAGATCTACGCCATCCAGTGAAACGTGCGACAGCCACGCATGCCGATGGCGCTCGGCCAACGCCAGGAACACCCGTTTGGCCTTGATGCTGCAGCAGTGACGCAACAACGAGCTGACCCGCTGTGGCCGCAGCGTTGTCATGGCCTGCATCAACGCATCGGCTTCATAGACCAACGCTGCGTCCGCAACGCCATCGCACAGCTCCAGCATGGCCCGCTCGGGCGTAGAGCAGACCAGGGAATCGGCGCCCGGCGCAGCCCGGTACCAGGCCAGCCCTTGCTCGGATAGAGTCTTCTCGGACACCGCCACGGTGAACGACAAGGGCGGTAGATCGAAAACTCCCCTGCCCAGGAACTCGAAACGCTGCGCCAGTGGCAGCTTGCCGAGCCAACCTGGTGGCCGTTCCGGCCCATATAGCGTGATGGTTCCGGCATCGCCCAAGCGCAGGTAGTGCTCATGCCCCTGCAGGCTCAAAGCGAAACGGCCGCCGACATGCAAAGGCATGCCTTCCCCAACCTGTATGCTGCGAACCACACCCTCCCATTGCAGGCGGCCGCCCTTGCGCATATACACGCCGCGTACTGGCGACACCAGCCAGCCGCTGCTCACATAGCGCGCGACGAGGCTGTTGGAATAGCCGTGGGCCCGCAACCAGCGACTCGAGATAAGCCGCGTATCACTTAGCTCAGTCAGCAGCAGGTTCAGCTTTCCTGACTTTTGATCACTTATAGTGCTCAAAATACAGTTTTTATAAACCTTTCAAGATCGAAGCGGTTTAACGAAAGACAAAAAAGACCACTGATATTGATCTTTTTCTTTGAACGGTAAACCCAACACCGCCCAGCTGCAACAGATGCACAGGAGAACACCATGCCATCGACCTTTCGTGGCCAGGGCGAGAGAAATATCGGCAGGCCCTGATGCCGACAGCCAGGGTTCCGGCGCTCATTGAGACGATAATCGTAAAGGAAGGTGACGGTTCGTAACGGCTTCTACCGTCAGGGGCCAAGAGCCGGCCGATGAAAGGAAAGCCGCATGAAGCAAGCTTTCCAAGAAGACTTTTACCGTCAAGAGTGGGGGAGTGAACGAGAGGATCCTGAATTACCGCTTCAACCACCAGCCCGTTCCGCTGGCAGGCGGCAGCACCGACAGCCGCCGTAACATATCTCCCAATTGATCAATATGCTACGGCAGGCTTTCAAGCATTAGTGATAGCCCCGAAGGGAGGCTAACTCACTCCCACTCGATGGTCGCCGGCGGCTTGCTCGACACGTCGTAGGTGACGCGGGAGATGCCTTCGATCTCGTTGATGATGCGGTTGCTGACCTTCTCCAGCAGCTCGTAGGGCAGGTGCGCCCAGCGGGCGGTCATGAAGTCGATGGTTTCCACCGCGCGCAGGGCCACGACCCAGGCGTAGCGGCGGCCGTCGCCGACCACGCCGACGGATTTCACCGGCTGGAACACCACGAAGGCCTGGCTGGTCTTGTGGTACCAGTCGAAGTTGCGCAGCTCTTCGATGAAGATGTGGTCGGCGCGGCGCAGCAGGTCGGCGTATTCCTTCTTCACTTCGCCGAGGATGCGCACGCCCAGGCCCGGGCCCGGGAACGGGTGGCGGTAGACCATGTCGTAGGGCAGGCCCAGTTCCAGGCCGATCTTGCGCACTTCGTCCTTGAACAGCTCGCGCAGCGGCTCGACCAGTTCGAACTGCATGTCTTCGGGCAGGCCGCCGACGTTGTGGTGCGACTTGATCACGTGGGCCTTGCCGGTCTTGGCGCCGGCCGACTCGATCACGTCGGGGTAGATGGTGCCCTGGGCGAGGAACTTCACGTCCTGCAGCTTGGTGGCTTCCTCGTCGAAGACCTCGATGAAGGTGCGGCCGATGATCTTGCGCTTCTCTTCCGGGTCGGCGACGCCGGCCAGGCGGCCGAGGAACTTGTCTTCGGCGTTGGCGCGGATCACCTTGACGCCCATGTTCTCGGCGAACATGGCCATCACCTGGTCGCCCTCGTGCAGGCGCAGCAGGCCGTTGTCGACGAAGACGCAGGTCAGCTGGTCGCCGATGGCCTTGTGCAGCAGGGCCGCGACCACCGAGGAGTCGACGCCTCCGGACAGGCCCAGCAGCACCTTGGCGTTGCCCACCTGGGCGCGCACGGTGGCGATGGCGTCGTTGACGATGTTCGACGGCGTCCACAGGGCTTCGCAGCCGCAGATGTCCAGCACGAAGCGCGAGAGGATGCGGCCGCCCTGCTTGGTGTGGGTCACTTCCGGGTGGAACTGCACGCCGTAGTAGCCGCGGGCGTCGTCGGCCATGGCGGCGATCGGGCAGCTCGGGGTGCTGGCGAGGATGTGGAAGCCCTCGGGGATGTCGGTGACCTTGTCGCCGTGGCTCATCCACACGTCGAGGCCGAGCACGCCGTCTTCATCGACGTGGTCCTCGATGCCGTCCAGCAGGCGCGCCTTGCCGACCACGTCGACACGGGCGTAGCCGAACTCGCGCAGGTCCGAACCCTGCACCTTGCCGCCCAGCTGCTCGGCCATGGTCTGCATGCCGTAGCAGATGCCGAACAGCGGCACGTTCAGGTCGAACACCGCCTTGGGCGCCCGCGGGCTGTCCAGCTCGTGCACCGACTCCGGGCCGCCGGCCAGGATGATGCCGCGCGGGGCGAAGGCGCGGATGTCGTCGTCGCTCATGTCGAACGGGTGGATTTCGCAGTACACGCCGATCTCGCGCACGCGGCGGGCGATCAGCTGGGTGTACTGGGAACCGAAGTCGAGGATCAGGATCCGGTGAGCGTGGATATCTTGATGGGCCATTTTCTTCCCCTGGGGAAATGGCTGAAGGCTGAAGGCTGAAGGCTGAACGAAAGAGCAATCTCGTCCAGCCTCCAGCCTCCAGCCTCCAGCGAAAGAGCGGTTTAGCCGACGCGGTAGTTCGGCGCTTCCTTGGTGATCTGCACGTCATGCACGTGGGACTCGGCCATGCCGGCGCCGGTGATGCGCACGAACTGCGGCCGGGTGCGCATGTCCTGGATGTCGGCGCTGCCGGTGTAACCCATGGCGGCGCGCAGGCCGCCCATCAGTTGGTGGACGATGGCGGTCAGCTGGCCCTTGTACGGGACGCGGCCTTCGATGCCCTCGGGGACCAGCTTCTCGGCGCCGGCGGAGGCGTCCTGGAAGTAGCGGTCGGAGGAACCGGTGGCGCCGGCCATCGCCCCCAGGGAACCCATGCCGCGGTAGGACTTATAGGAACGGCCCTGGAACAGCTCGATCTCGCCCGGAGCCTCTTCGGTACCGGCGAACATGGAGCCCATCATCACGCAGTAGGCGCCAGCCACCATGGCCTTGGCCAGGTCGCCGGAGAAGCGGATGCCGCCATCGGCGATCAGCGGGACGCCGGTGCCTTCGAGGGCGGCGGCGACGTTGGCGATGGCCGAGATCTGCGGCACGCCCACGCCGGCGACGATGCGGGTGGTGCAGATGGAGCCCGGGCCGATGCCGACCTTGACCGCGTCGGCGCCGGCGTCGGCCAGCGCCTTGGCGGCTTCGCCGGTGGCGATGTTGCCGCCGATCACCTGGACCTGCGGGAAGGTTTCCTTCACCCAGCGCACGCGATCGATCACGCCCTTGGAGTGGCCGTGGGCGGTGTCCACCACCACTACGTCGACGCCGGCGGCGACCAGCGCGGCGACGCGCTCGGCGGTATCGGCGCCGGTGCCGACGGCGGCGCCGACGCGCAGGCGGCCCTGCTCGTCCTTGGAGGCCAGCGGGTAGGTCTTGGCCTTCTCGATGTCACGGAAGGTGACCAGGCCGGTGAGGCGGAACTGTTCGTCGACCACCAGCATCTTCTCGATGCGGTTCTCGTACAGCTTGGCCTTGATCTCTTCCAGGGCGGTGCCTTCGCGGGCGGTGATCAGCTTGTCCTTGGGCGTCATGATCGCCGCCACGCTGTCGCCGACGTTCGGCTTCACGCGCAGGTCGCGGCCGGTGACGATGCCCACCAGCTCGCCCTCTTCCACCACCGGGAAGCCGGAGAAGCCGTATTCGCGGGCGATCTGCAGCAGCTCGATGATCTTGGTCGAGGGCGTCACGGTGACCGGGTCGCGAACGATGGCGGTCTCGTGCTTCTTGACCTTGCGCACCTCGGCAGCCTGCTGCTCGATGCCCATGTTCTTGTGGATGATGCCGATACCGCCTTCCTGCGCCATGGCGATCGCCAGGCGGGATTCGGTCACGGTATCCATGGCGGCGGACACCAGCGGGATGTTCAGTTCGATGCCCCGGGTCAGGCGAGTCTTCAGACTCACGTCCTTGGGCAGGACCTCGGAGTAACCGGGGATGAGGAGGACGTCGTCGAACGTCAGGGCTTCTTGGCTGATGCGCAGCATGGCGAGGGCTCCCACACGGGAAAATGGAAGCGCGGCATTATACCCCAGCTTCACGCTCGGGCTCAACGCGCCCGACCGCTGGATTCGCGGGTTTCGCGCTGGCCCTCGGCAAGGCCCCGGGCTTATCATCCAGCGCCATGTTCAATGACCCTTTCCAACGGCTGGGCCTCGACCGCGAGGTGCTGACCGTCAGCCAGCTCAACCAGCGCGCCCGCCAGCTCCTGGAGGACGTGTTCCCGCAGGTGTGGGTGGAAGGCGAGATATCCAACCTCGCCCGCCCCGCTTCCGGGCACATCTATTTCACTCTGAAGGACGGCAACGCCCAGGTGCGCTGCGCGCTGTTCCGCCAGCACGCCCTGCGCGTGCGCCAGGCCCTGCGCGACGGCCTGGCGGTCAAGGTGCGCGGCAAGGTCTCGCTGTTCGAGGGCCGCGGCGACTACCAACTGATCGCCGACGCCGTCGAACCGGCCGGCGACGGCGCCCTGCGCCTGGCCTTCGAGGCGCTGAAGCAGAAGCTCGCCGCCGAGGGCCTGTTCGCCGCCGAACGCAAGCGGCCGCTGCCGGCCCATCCGCGGCGCATCGGCATCGTCAGCTCGCCCACCGGCGCGGTGATCCGCGACATCATCAGCGTGTTCCGCCGCCGCGCGCCGCAGGTCGAGCTGACCCTGGTGCCCACCGCGGTGCAGGGCCGCGAGGCCACCGCGCAGATCGTCCGCGCCCTGAAGCTGGCCGATGCGCGCGGCTTCGACGCCATCATCCTGGCCCGCGGCGGCGGCTCGCTGGAGGACCTCTGGTGCTTCAACGAGGAAGTCGTGGCCCGCGCCATCGCCGCCTGCGCCACGCCGGTGGTCAGCGCCGTGGGCCACGAGACCGACGTTTCCATCAGCGATTTCGTCGCCGACGTCCGCGCGCCCACGCCCTCGGCCGCCGCCGAGTTGCTGGCGCCGCACGCCGGCGACCTGCAGCAGCGCCTGGACGGCCTGCGCCGCCGGCTGATCCTGCGCATCCAGGACCGCCTGACCCGCGAGCGCCTGCGCCTGGAAGGCACCGCCCGGCGCCTGCGCCACCCCGGCGAGCGCCTGCGCCAGCAGGCCCAGCGCCTGGACGACCTGGACATGCGCCTGCGCCGCGCCTTCGAGCGCCAGCTGCAGGTGCGCCAGGAACGCATCGGCCGCCTGCAGACACGCCTGCAGGCACAGCACCCGGGCCGCGCCCTGGCGCTGCTGCGGCAGAAGCTCGACAGCCTGGCCGCGCGCCTGCCCCACGCCACCCGGGCGATCCTCCGCGAGCGCCGCCAGCGCCTCGACGGCCTGGCCCAGAGCCTGCACATCGTCAGCCCGCTGGCGACCCTCGGGCGCGGCTACAGCATCCTCCTCGACGAACGTGGCCAGGCCATCCGCCGCGCCGCCCAGGCCCAGCCCGGCCAGCGCCTGACCGCGAAACTGGGCGAAGGCCAACTAGAAGTGCGGGTGGAAGACAACCACCAGGCCCCGGTCACCCTCTCGCTGCTGGACTGACCTGGGCCTTGGCTGTGACATGCGCCGAAATCGCGGACGGAGTCCGCTCCTACGTTTCCAGGAAGCACGGCTCTTCGTAGGATGGTGTTGAGCGAAGCGATACCCATCACCACGACCGCATGGGTTTCGCAGGCTCAACCCATCCTACGAAGAGCCCTCCGGCGCAAGATTGCCCCGTAGGATGGCGTTGAGCGGAGCGATACCCATCACCCCGGCGCAGCCGGCAAGACAGTTGCTCCTACAGGGACTGATGAATAACCGCCAACGGTTACACGCCCGACGTTCGTGCCATGTAGACTGCCGGCTTTACCGGATTTACGGAAAGCCCATGTTCCGCGTCTTCTGCCTGCTGTTCGCCACCCTTCTCTCCCTGCCCGCCCATGCCGAGGGTTTCATCAGCCGTACCCTGAACAAGCCGGTGCCCGGCGGCGTCGCCGTGGTCCAGCTGGGCAGCGCGGGGCCGGCGCCGAGCGCCAGCTACCAGGGCAAGCCGGTGCTGGTGGTGCGCGAGGAAGGCCGCGACTGGATCGCCGTGGTCGGCATCCCACTCAGCGTCAAGCCGGGCCAGCAGCAGTTGCAGGTGAAACAGGCCGGCGCCAGCCGCAGCCTGCCGTTCCAGGTCGGCAGCAAGCACTATCGCGAACAGCGCATCACCCTGAAGAACACCCGCCAGGTCAACCCGCTGCCCGAGGACCTCAAGCGCATCAACCGCGAACTGGCCGAGCAGACCGCCGCCTACCGCAGCTTCAGCCCCGGCACGCCGAGCAACCTGGTGCTGGACAAGCCGGTCAACGGCCCGCTCTCCAGCCCCTTCGGCCTGCGCCGTTTCTTCAATGGCGAGGAGCGCAACCCACACTCCGGGCTGGACTTCGCGGTGCCCGCCGGCACGCCGATCAAGGCCCCGGCGGCGGGCAAGGTGATCCTGATCGGCAACTACTTCTTCAACGGCAACACCGTGTTCGTCGACCACGGCCAGGGCTTCATCAGCATGTTCTGCCATATGTCGAAAATCGACGTGAAGCTCGGCGACCAGGTGCCGCGCGGCGGCGTGGTCGGCCGCGTCGGCGCCACCGGCCGCGCCACCGGGCCGCACATGCACTGGAACGTCAGCCTCAACGACGCCCGCGTCGATCCGGCGATCTTCATCGGCGCCTTCAAGCCCTGAGGTTCATTCCGCCCGGGTGGGAATGCGCTCCAGACGGTAGAGTTCGCCGATCAGACAAGGCTCGGGGATACCGGTCGAGTCATACGAGAGGATGCGGTCGAGCTTGGTCACCGCCCCTACCGTGCTGCTGATGTTCAGGCGGTTGCTGAACGACAGGTTGTCGCAGGGCGAGGAGAAGGCCACCAGGTAGCGCCGGCCGGGCGCATGGCCGAGAACGATGTGGCCTTTGTCGAGGTATTCCCAGCCCTGGGTTTCCCACACCGGGATCGACTTGACCGTCTCGCCCTGGCGGTAGCCGAGGCGTTCCAGATGCTGGTCGAGGGGCAGCTCGTCGTTGCGCAGCCCGGACTGGCTGCAGGCGGCCAGCAGGACGGCAACCGCCAGCATGGCGGCACTGCGGACATTGCGCATGCTCACCTCCCGGCCACGGATGGGTGGCCCATGTCGAGCCGAAACCGGCCCGGCTCCATTTTCCCACCCTGGGAAAAGGCCGGCGCGCGGCCGGCCGGACGGTCAGTTCATCTTCATCCCGGGCATGTCGTGACCCGACATATCGTGGCCGGACATGCCGTGCTCACCCGCCTCGGGCGCCTGTTTCTGCACCTGCACCTCGACCTTGAGGTCGCCGGCCTGCTGGAAGTGCAGCGTCAGCGGGAAGCGCTCGCCGTCGGCCAGCGGCTTCTTCAGGCCGAACAGCATCAGGTGGTAGTGGCCCGGGGCGAAGGTGACGGTGCCGCCGGCGGGGATGTCCACGCCGTCGACCTTCTGCATCTTCATCATGCCGTCCTTCATCTGGTGCTCGTGGACCTCGGCGCTGGCCGCGCGCTCGGTGTCGGCGCCGAGCAGGCGGTCGGCCGCCTTGCCGTGGTTGTGCACGACGAAATAGGCCGCGCCGTTCTCCGAGTTGGCCGGCAGCAGCAGCGACCAGGGGTGCTCGACATCGAGGTCGCCGGCCTTGTATTCGTGGGCCAGCAGCGGAGTGGAGAAGGACAGCATGGCCGCCAGGGCCAGGAGGGTCTTGCGCATGTTGGAAACTCCTAACGATCTCATGGGCCGCCCGTCGAGCGGGCGGCTTCGCCGGGGGCTCGGTCAGCATAGCTGCTGGGCGCCCCCGCTCATACCGGCGACCGCGGCCGCCGGGGCTCAGAAGCTGAAGTCCACCTTGGTCCAGAGCGTACGGCCCGGTTCGCGGATCGCCTGGGGGTCGTTCGCCGGGTAGCCGAAGCCGGCGTTGCCGGCGAGGTTGAGGTGCTCGGCGTAGTCCTTGTCGAACAGGTTGTCGACGCCGGTGCTGACCTTGAAGTGCTTGTTCACGCGGTACGCGGCGTTGAGCGAGAAGACGCCGAAGCCGGCGCTCTCGTCGAAGTCCTTGCCGACCACGTTGCCCTGCCCCTCGGCCACCCGCCCCTGCTTCGCCACCAGGCGCCACAGGGCGCCGGCGCTCCAGTCGCCCTGCTCGTAGGTCAGGCCCAGGCGGGTTTCCAGCGGCGGCATCTGCGGCAGCGCGCGGTCGTCGCTGGTGTTCTTGCCCCAGGCGTAGGCCAGGGTGGCGTCGGTCTTCCAGTTCGGCGTCAACTGGTAGGCCGCGCCCAGCTCACCACCCATGATGCGGGCGTCCACGTTGGTCGCCTGGGACGTTGCACCCATCATGCCGCCGCTGGTGTAGGTGAACAGGATGTAGTCGCGGATCTCGCCGACGTAGCCCGAAGCCCAGGCCTTGAGCTTCTCGCCCTCGTACTGGGCGCCGAAATCGAGCTGGGTGGTCTTCTCCGGCTTGATGGCGTCGAAGGCGTTGGCCGAGCCGGCCGGCCCCATGTTCGGGGAAAACAGCTCCCAATAGTCGGGGAAGCGCTGCACGTGGCCGAGGCCGGCGTAGAGCGTGGTGGGCGAGTCGGCCAGGTCGTGCTCGTAGCGCAGGAAGCCGCTGGGCAGGGTGTCGGCGCGGGTGTCGTCGGCCGTGGGGTTGGGCCGCGTCGTCATTCCCGAGCCGGTGGTCTGCCGGTAGTCCTTGGCCGAGGCGCGGTCCAGCCGCGCGCCGGCGATCACCCGGTCGCGCTCGGCGGCATACCAGGTCAGCTCGCCGAAGGCGCCGTAGTCGTGGAAGACCGCGTCCTTGTTCCACGGCACTTCGTCGTAGGCGCCGATGCCCATGGCGCTGCGCTGGCGGTGTTCGCTGCTCAGGGCGTCGACGCCGGAGACCAGCTTGAAGTCGTCCCAGCGCCAGGTGGCCGCCAGGCGCCCGCCGAGGGTGCGGCGGTCGACGTTGGAGGCCATGGGCCCGGCCATCATGCCGGTGCCCGAGGGCGTGCGCAGGCTGTAGTTGTCCATCACGTGGTCGGCGTAGTTGTAGTAGACCTGCGCCTCCAGCTTGTCGAGCACGCCGCCGAGGTTGGATTTCTCGAAGCGCAGGCCCAGGCTCTCGCGCTTGAACTGCGAGCCGTCCATGCCGCGCCCGGCGTAGCGCGCCTCGCCGTCGCCCTTGCCGGCGGTCAGCTCGACCAGGGTGTCGGCGTCCGGCGTCCAGCCCAGGGCGACGTCGCCGTTCCACTTGTTCCAGCGCGAGGGCACGGTGTTGCCGCCGCCGTCCTCGTAGTCGTCGGACTGCGAGCGGTTGCCGGTGAAGCGCAGGTAGCCCTCGGGGCCGCCGGCGGCGGCGTCCAGCACGCGGTCGAAGCGGCCGTTGGAGCCGGCCACCAGGCTGCCGTTTATCCGCGTACCCAGTTCGCCGAAGCGCTCCGGATCGCGGTCGAAGCGGATGGTCCCGGCCGAGGCGCCGGGGCCCCAGATCACGGTTTCCGGGCCCTTGACCACGGTGAGCCGGTCGTAGGTCTCCGGCGATATATAGGAAGTGGGCGCGTCCATCCGCGCCGGGCAGGCGCCGAGCATCACGCCGCCGTTGGTGAGGATGTTCAGCCGCGAGCCGAACATGCCGCGCAGCACCGGGTCGCCATTGCTGCCGCCGTTGCGGATGGCGGAGAAGCCGGGGATGGTCTTCAGGTAGTCGGCGCCGTCGCTGGCCGGGATCGGCTGGCGCGCCTGCTTCGGGTCGGTGACCACGGTCAGCGGCGAACTCTGCGCCACCGCGGTGATGACACTGGGTTGCAGTTCGATGGCGTGGTGGCCGGCGTGTGGGTCGTCGGTCTCGTCGGCGCGTACGGACGGGGTCAGGCCGACGATGCCGCCGAGGGCGGTGAGTGCGCAAAGGGTGCGCAGGCGCGCCGGGCGAACGCGCCCGCGCAGGAAGAGTCTGGACATGCGAAATTCCATGATCGATGACGATGTTCTTCTGGCCAGGCGCGGCGGACGCGCACGGAGGAAGGTTCCTCTGCGCGATGGCACTTGCGCTGGCTACGGCGAAAGAAAGGTCAGGCGGTCATGGACGGTGGCGCGCGCGAACGGGCGCCGGGGAAGATCGGCGAAGGCGGGATGGATTGTTCGATGACGACCTGGGGCGCCGGGGCAGCCCCGGGCAGGTCGGCGGAGAGCGCCAGGCGTGGGGTTTGCAGGGCCGGGCTGTGGAGCAGCAGGCCGCAGTAGCCGCACTTCTCCATGAAGTGGTCGGCGGAGAAGCCCTGCTGCGCGGCATCGGAGCCATGGTGGCCGCCGCGCATCTGTTCGGAGCAGGCCATGTCCTCCATCCCGGCCATGGCCGGCATGGGGTGATCCATGGGCATGGACTGCGACAGCAGCGGGCCGAGGTGGATCATCAGCATGGCGAAGAGCGCCAGCCAGATGCCCGTGCCTTGTCCTGTGCCTCGCCGTCTGCGACCTGTCACTGGAAGTCCCCGAATCGATTGGCGGCGTTTTACCCTGCCGGGCCGATGGGCGCAATTCGCCGATGGCTCAATGCTGTGCGGCATGGAGACGCATCGGAGAGTAGAGCAGAAAAAGCGCCTCGCAATTCCTTGCGCAATAAAGCTCACATACGAGCATAAAATCTCGTTTGTATTTATTGATCGACGATTTCTACCAATTTTTCCACAATGCTTGCCATCCACCCCCAAAGCGCACTAGGGTGGGCGCTATGAAAACCGCACACACCCTCATCCTGCTTCGCCAACACGCCTGCCTGCGCCTGGTCAGCCCGCGACTGCGTGGCTGAATCCGTTTCCCGGCTTCACCTCTTCATCTTTCTACCGCGCAGGGCCGCCGCTGGCCCGGAAGAACAAGGATTCCGCCCATGACCATGCTCAAAGACCCGTCGAAGAAATACCGTCCCTTCACCCCGATCACCCTGCCCGACCGCACCTGGCCGGACAAGATCATCGACCAGGCGCCGATCTGGCTGAGCACCGACCTGCGCGACGGCAACCAGTCGCTGATCGAGCCGATGGACGCCGAGAAGAAGATGCGCTTCTTCAAGTGCCTGGTGCAGGTGGGCCTGAAGGAAATCGAAGTGGGCTTCCCGTCCGCCTCGCAGACCGACTTCGACTTCGTCCGCGAGCTGATCGAGGGCGGCCACATTCCCGATGACGTCACCATCCAGGTGCTGACCCAGGCCCGCGACGACCTCATCGAGCGCACCTTCGAGTCGCTGAAGGGCGCCAAACGCGCCATCGTGCACTACTACAACGCCTGCGCGCCAAGCTTCCGCAAGATCGTCTTCAACCAGGACAAGGAAGGCGTCAAGCAGATCGCCATCGCCGCCGGCAAGACCATCAAGCGCCTGGCCGCCGCCGCGCCGGAAACCCAGTGGGGCTTCGAGTACTCCCCCGAGGTGTTCAGCTCCACCGAGACCGACTTCGCCGTCGAGGTGTGCAACGCGGTGATCGACGTGTTCCAGCCGACCCCGGCCAACCGCCTGATCCTCAACCTGCCGGCCACCGTCGAGTGCGCCACGCCGAACAACTACGCCGACCAGATCGAGTGGTTCGGCCGCCACATCGACAAGCGCGACAGCGTGATCATCAGCCTGCACACCCACAACGACCGCGGCACCGGCGTGGCCGCCTCGGAGCTGGCGCTGATGGCCGGCGCCGACCGCGTGGAAGGCTGCCTGTTCGGCAACGGCGAGCGCACTGGCAACCTCTGCCTGGTGACCATGGCGCTGAACATGTACACCCAGGGCATCAACCCGGGGCTGGACTTCTCCGACATCGACGCCGTGCGCAAGGTGGTGGAAGAGTGCAACCAGATTCCGGTGCACCCGCGTCACCCCTACGTCGGCGACCTGGTCCACACTGCCTTCTCCGGCTCCCACCAGGACGCCATCCGCAAGGGCTTCGCCCAGCAGAAGGACGACGCCGTGTGGGAAGTGCCCTACCTGCCGATCGACCCGGCCGACATCGGCCGCAGTTACGAGGCGGTCATCCGCGTCAACAGCCAGTCGGGCAAGGGCGGCATCACCTTCCTGCTCGAACAGGAATACGGCATCAGCCTGCCGCGCCGCATGCAGATCGAGTTCAGCCAGGTGGTGCAGAACGAGACCGACCGTCTCGGCCTGGAAATGACCGCCGAGCAGATCTACAACCTGCTGCAGAGCGAGTACCTGCAAGCCGTCTCGCCGTTCGGCCTGAAGAACTACCGCCTGCAGGAAGAGAACGGCATCTGCGCCATCGACATCGACGTCACCCACAAGGGCGAGCAGCACCGCTGGCACGGCAAGGGCAAGGGCACCCTGGAAGCCCTGGTCGCCGCGCTGCCGGTGGACGTCGAGATCATGGACTACAACGAGCACGCCATCGGCGCCGGCACCAACGCCCGCGCGGCAGCCTACATCGAGCTGCGCGTCGAAGGCGGCCGCTCGCTGCACGGCATCGGCATCGACGAGAACATCACCACCGCCAGCTTCCGCGCCCTGTTCAGCGCGCTGAACCGCGCCGTGACCCTGGGCCAGGCGAAAGCCGCCTGAGTTCACCGGTGATGTGAAAAAGGGGCCTTCGGGCCCCTTTTTTCGCCTGCTCGGCCAGGCAAGCAACTGTTTTGCCGACTGCGCCGAGGTGCCCTTCGTAGGAGCGAGCTTGCTCGCGAACAAAGGCGGTGCCATGCGGTTCGCGAGCAAGCTCGCTCCTACGAGAAGCCGTGCTCACCTGCTACGTAGGACCTTGTCCGCGATAGCCGGGCATCTCGGCGCGGATCGCGGATGAGATCCGCGCCTACGCCATTCCCATGTAGGAGCGGGCCCTGCGCGCGATATCGCGGGCAGGGCCCGCTCCTACAGGGAGACGCCACGCCTACTCGTCGTCGCCGCTGGCGCTCACCGCGCCCAGGCAACGCAGGCGGTGCTCGCTGCCGTCGGATTGCAGCGTCCAGCTGTCGTCGCTGGCCTCGTATTGCGCTTCCATCACCTCGTTGTAGGTGAACTGCCAGCGCCGCTTGTCGCGGCCGTCGACCACCTCCACGCGCAGCACCACGTCTTCGCTGGCGAAGGCCTGGCCGGCTTCGGCGGCGATCTCGGCGCGGTCCAGCAGGTCTTCGTCGAGGCTGAATTCCCAGGCATGCAGGCCGTCCAGTTCGAGCATGTCTGTCAGTTCGAGCTGGTCCAGCAGGTAGAGGGTTTCTTCGGACATTTTTCGTATTCCCGGTGAGACAGGCCGCCATCATAGAGCAAAGCCCCTCCGGCGGCCCTCCCCGCCTAGTCGGCCAGTGCCGCCAGCACGCCGCGCAGACGCTCTACGGTTGCCGCCGAGCAGGGCTGCATGGGCTCGCGCAGTTCGTCGGCGATCAGCCCCTGCAACGCCAGGGCGGCCTTCAGCGGCGCCGGGTTGGGCTCGACGAAGGCGGCCTGCATCCACGGCAGCAGGCGCAGGAAGGTGCCCCGCGCGCCGGCCAGATCGCCCGCCTCTGCCTGGCGCTGCATGCGCACGTAGAGATCGGCGCGCACGTGGGCAGACGCGGAGATGGCCCCCGCGCCGCCCAGGCACAGGTTGGCGAAGATCTGCAGGTCCTCGCCGGCCAGCACTTCGACGTCGCCGTCGGCGATCAGCGCCAGGGTGGTCTCGAAGTCGCCACTGCAGTCCTTGACCGCGGCGATGCGCGGATGGCGGACGATGCGCCGCAGGGTCTCGCGCTCGATGCGCACGCCGGTGCGGTAGGGAATGTCGTAGAGCACCAGCGGCACGCTGGCGGCGTCGGCCACGGCCTGGAAGAACGCCTCCAGGCCCTGCTGCGACGGGCGGATGTAGTAAGGCGCCGGCACCAACAGGCCAGCCACGGGGCGGCGCTGGATTTCCTGCTGGAAGGCCAGCAGCTCGCGCAGATTGTTGCCGGCCAGGCCCATGATCACCTGCTGCGGCGGCACCCACTGCAGCACGGCGTCGAGCACCGCCAGCTGCTCCTCATGGCTGAGCGCGGCGGCCTCGCCGGTGGTGCCGCAGACCACGAAGCCGGCGACGCCGTCCTCCAGCAACCTGCCCACCAGGCCGCGCAGGGCGGCGAAGTCGATTTCCCCGGCATGGAAGGGCGTGGCCAGGGCCACCCAGATCCCACGAAACGTAGACATGCGAAAACTCCTTGTGGCTGACCGTCTGGTCGCCGTCAGGGAGGGTGCGGGATGCAAGCGGGGGAAGATCGACCTGGCGCCTGGTTGTCCTGTCAGCCCATCTGACGGGACAGCGCGCCCCGGTCAAATGAGCGACTGTTTCTTCGATTTCTTGGCAACGGCGACGCACGCGCAGGCCGGGGCGAAGGAGCCCGGGAGCGGCAGCGAGTGGTCGGAGTTGGCGAACATGGGAAGTCCGTTGCGCGAATCAGGCACCGAATATGCTCAACGTCGGACTTGGCTGTCAACCTTCTCCTAGGGTCTATGCTGGTTCAACCACACCGCAGTATGGAGAAGTGACAGGTGAACTCTCGCGAACTGGGCCGCTCCGGGCTGGCCATTCCGCCGCTGGTGTTCGGCGGCAACGTCTTCGGCTGGAGCGCCGACGAGGCGACCTCCTTCCGCCTGCTCGACGCCCTGCTGGACGCCGGGCTGAACTGCATCGACACCGCCGACGTGTACTCGCGCTGGGTGCCCGGGCACAAGGGCGGCGAGTCCGAGGCCATCATCGGCAAGTGGATGAAGCAGCGCGGCAACCGCAGCAGGATGATCATCGCCACCAAGGTCGGCATGGACATGGGCAACGGCCACAAGGGCCTCTCCGCGGCCTATATCGAACAGGCCGTGGAGCACTCGTTGCAGCGCCTGCAGACCGATTACATCGACCTCTACCAATCCCACTGCGACGACACCCACACTTCCCTGGAGGAAACCCTCGGCGCCTACGCCGAACTGGTGAAGAAGGGCAAGGTGCGCGTCATTGGCGCCTCCAACTACGACGGCCGGCGCCTGCGCGAAGCCCGCGAGGTGGCCGAGCACCTGCACATGCCCAGCTACCAGAGCCTGCAGCCGAACTACAACCTCTACGACCGCGCCGACTACGAGACGCGCCTGGAACCGACGGTGCGCGAACTGGGCATCGGCGTCATCCCCTACTACGGCCTGGCCGGCGGCTTCCTCAGCGGCAAGTACCGCAGCGAGGCCGACCTGGACAAGAGCCCGGCGCGGGTGGACAAGGTCAAGGGCTACCTGAACGAGCGCGGCGTGACCATCCTCGTGGCCCTGGACGAAGTGGCAGAGGAATACGACGCCACCCCGGCCCAGGTGGCCCTGGCCTGGCTGATCGCCCGCCCGGGCATCACCGCGCCCATCGCCAGCGCCTCCAACCTGGAGCAGTTGCCGGACCTGGTCGCGGCGACGCAGCTGCAACTGAGCCAGGAGGATATCCACCGGCTGGATGCGGCGAGCGCCTATTGAGGCGCCCGCCGGGTAGCCGATGATCGCGGATGGAGTCCGTTCCTACATCACCGGCTGGCGGCGTCTTTCGTAGGAGCGAGCTTGCTCGCGAACCGCATGGCACCGCGTTTGTTCGCGAGCAAGCTCGCTCCTACGAAGAGCATCTCGGCACAGGGTGCAGGACAGTTGCTCCTACAGAGGGGCACGATGCCCGGAGGTCCCGGCGCGATTCGCGGATGGGATCCGCTCCTACGATACTGCCCGACCATGCCATTTCCATGTAGGAACGGGCTTGCTCGCGAACGGTGCTTACCGGCGACAACTGTGTTGTGGGTTACTCCGCTCCCTCTCCCCAATCCTCTCCCGCAAGCGGGAGAGGGGGCTGTCCGGCATGGGCGCAAGGTTCGGCATCAACCTGTAGGAGCGCGCCCTGCGCGCGATTCGCGGGCAGGGTCCATTCCGGACCAGAGCGTAGGAGCGGATTTATCCGCGATGGGTATCGCTTCGCTCAACACCATCCTACGAAAAGCGTCTACCTACAGCCTCAGGGCTCGATGACGAAGTGGTCGGCGTCGAGGTAGGCCGGGAAGCGTTCGCGGTAGGCGGCCAGCGCCTGGGCCGAGAGGCTGGCGTGGAACACGCCGTCGCCATTGGTCGCTTCCAGCAGCGCTTCGCCCTGGAAGTCCAGCACCTGGCTGTCGCCGGCATAGGCGTGGCCCTTGCCGTCCTCGCCCACGCGGTTCACCGCCGCCACGTAGCACAGGTTCTCGATGGCCCGCGCCGGCAGCAGGCGGTTCCAGTGCAACCGGCGGGCGGCCGGCCAGTTGGCGGTGTAGAGCAGCAGGTCGGTGTCCTGCGCGTCGCGGCTCCAGGCCGGGAAGCGCAGGTCGTAGCAGACCAGCGGGCGCACCCGCCAGCCCTTCCACTCCAGCAGCACCTGGCGCTCGCCCGGCGTGTAGTGCTTGTGCTCGCCGGCCATGCGGAACAGGTGGCGCTTGTCGTAGTGCAGGATCTCGCCGTCCGGGCGGGCCCAGAGCAGGCGGTTGCGGTGGCTGCCGTCGGCGGCGCGGACGATCACGCTGCCGGTCACCACCGCGTCCAGGCGCGCGGCCTGGTGGCGCAGCCAGGCGTAGGTTTCGCCCTCCTCCGCCTCGGCCAGGGCCTCGGAATCCATGGAGAAGCCGGTGGTGAACATCTCCGGGAGGATGACGATGTCGGCGCCGCGGGCCTGTTCCAGCAGCGCGTCGAAATGCGCGCGGTTGGCCGGCGCGTCGTGCCAGGCCAGGGTGGTCTGCACCAGGGCCAGGTTGAGGTCGGGCAGTTGGCTCAGATCGCGCATAGCTTGTCCGCCGCCTGGCGCAGCGTCTCCTCTTTCTTGGCGAAGCAGAAGCGCACCAGGCGCATGTCCGCCGGGGCCTGCTGGTAGAACACCGAGACCGGGATGGCCGCCACGCCGTGTTCGCGGGTCAGCCACTCGGCCATGGCGACGTCGTCCAGGTCCGGGCGGATCGCCGAGTAGTCGACCACCTGGAAGTAGGTGCCGGCGGCGCGCTGGAAGCTGAAGCGCGAACCGTTCAGCAGGTCGCAGAACAGGTCGCGCTTGGCCTGATAGAAGCCCGGCAGCTCGCGCAGGTGCTCGGGGTGCGCGGCCATGAAGTCGGCCAGCGCCCACTGCAGCGGGGTGACGCCGCAGAAGTTCACGTACTGGTGGATCTTGCGCATTTCCGCCGACAAAGCCTGCGGCGCCACCACGTAGCCGGTCTTCCAGCCGGTGACGTGGTAGGTCTTGCCGAAGGAGCTGACCACGAAGGCGCGGGCGTAGAGTTCGTCATGGGCCAGCACGCTGGCGTGCTGCACGCCGTCGTAGATCAGGTGCTCGTAGACCTCGTCGCTGATGACGTAGATCTCGCGCTCGCGGATCAGCGCCGCCAGGCGGTCCAGGTCGGCGCGGTCGATCAGCGCGCCGCTGGGATTGTGCGGGCTGTTGAGGAAGATCAGGCGGGTGCGCGGGGTGATGGCGTCGGCCAGGCGCTGCCAGTCGATGCGGAAGTCCGGCAGGTTCAGCGGCACGTGCACGCAGCGGCCACCGGCCAGTTCCACCGAGGGTTCGTAGCTGTCGTAGCAGGGGTCGAGGACGATGGCCTCGTCGCCGGGGCGGATCAGCGCCTGCACGGCGCAGAAGATCGCCTCGGTGGCGCCGGGGGTGATGGTCACCTCGGCGTCGGCGCTGACGTTGCGCCCGTAGAAGGCGGCGACCTTGGCCGCTACCTGCTCGCGCAGCGCCGGCAGGCCGGTCATCGGGCAGTACTGGTTGTGCCCGGCCATGACGTGGCGGGCCACGGCTTCGCGCAAGGCGGCGGGGCCGTCGAAGTCGGGGAAGCCCTGGGACAGGTTGAGCGCGCCGCACTCGGCGGCGAGCTGCGACATGCGGGTGAAGATGGTGGTGCCGACGTTGGGCAGTTTGCTGGCGAGCATAGCGGTTCCTAATAAAAGCCGATAAAGCCGATTAAGAGCGCTGGAGGCTTGAGGCTGGACGAAATACAGAGCACCGGAAGACTCTCGTTCGTCCAGCCTCCAGCGCTCTTTTCGGCTCTCGCTCTTCTCGTCTTTATCAACGCTTGTCTTTCTTCTTTTTTTCGGCCTTCTTGTGGTGCGACATCAGCCGGCGCTTCTTGTTGACCTGGCGCTCGGTGAGCTGGGTCTTCTTGCCTTCGAAGGGGTTGTCGCCGCCCTTGTATTCGATGCGGATCGGCGTGCCGACCAGCTTGAGCACGCGCCGGTAGGTCTTCTCCAGATAGCGGGTGTAGGCCTTGGGCACCGCTTCGGTCTGGTTGCCGTGGACCACGATCAGCGGCGGGTTGGCGCCGCCCAGGTGAGCATAGCGCAGCTTGATGCGGCGGCCGTTGACCATCGGCGGCTGGTGCGTCTGCACCGCGTCCTCGAGGATCTGCGTCAGCTTGCTGGTCGGCCAGCGGGTCACGGCGGAGCGGAACGACTCCTGCACCGACTTGTACAGGTGGCCCACGCCGGTGCCATGCAGCGCCGAGATGAAGTGGATGTCGGCGAAGTCGACGAACAGCAGGCGGCGCTCCAGCTCGGTCTTGACGTAGTCGCGCTCGCCCGACTCCATGCCGTCCCACTTGTTCAGCGCGATGACCAGCGCGCGGCCGGTCTCCAGCACGAAGCCGAGCAGGTTGAGGTCGTGCTCGACCACGCCCTCGCGGGCGTCCATCACGAAGATCACCACGTTGGCGTCCTGGATGGCCTGGAGGGTCTTCACCACCGAGAACTTCTCCACCGCCTCGAAGATCTTGCCGCGGCGGCGCACGCCGGCGGTGTCGATCAGGGTGTACTTCTCTTCGTTGCGCTCGAAGGGGATGTAGATGCTGTCGCGGGTGGTGCCGGCCTGGTCGTAGACGATCACCCGCTCCTCGCCGAGCATGCGGTTGACCAGGGTCGACTTGCCGACGTTGGGGCGGCCGATGATGGCGATCTTGATGCCATCCTTCTCGCTGGGGCCGGGGATGCGCTTGGCTTCCTCGCCCTCGGCGACTTCTTCCAGCTCGTCCGGCAGGTCGTTGTCTTCCGGCGCCTCGGGCTCGGGCTGGAACATCTCGCCCAGGGCCGTCTGCAGCATGTGGGTGATGCCACGGCCATGGGCGGCGGCGATGGTCAGGGCGTCACCCAGGCCCAGCGGGCTGAATTCGGCGCGGGCGATGTCCGGATCGACGGTGTCGATCTTGTTGGCCACCAGGTAGCTGCGCTTGTTCCGCTTGCGCAGGTGCTCGGCGATCATCTCGTCGGCGGCGGTCAGGCCCGCGCGCGCGTCGACCATGAAGAGCACCGCATCGGCTTCCTCGATCGCCTGCATCGACTGCTCGGCCATCTTGGCGTCGATGCCTTCCTCGTCACCGGTGATGCCGCCGGTATCGATGACGATGAATTTCTTGCCCTGCCACTTGGCCTCGCCGTACTGGCGGTCGCGGGTCAGGCCGGCGTACTCGGCGACGATGGCGTCGCGAGTCTTGGTCAGGCGGTTGAACAGGGTGGACTTGCCGACGTTCGGGCGGCCCACCAGGGCGATTACGGGAACCATGCGGCTCTCCAGGAAATTTCAGGAATTCGTAAAAAACACGCCGGCCGCTGTCGTCATCCAACAGCGGCCGGCAGGTAGAACATAGCTTAGCGAATGGTGAAGGCGACCAGCTTTCCGCTGTTGCCGTACACGTACATCCACCGGTCGACCACCAGCGGGCGCACGCGCACGCCGTCGCCGTCGACCTTCTCGCGGCCGACGAAGCGGCCGTCCACCTGGCTCAGCAGGTGCACGTAGCCTTCCAGGTCGCCCACCACCACGTTGCTGGAGAACACCGCCGGGGCCGACAGCTGGCGGCGCGCCAGGGCGTCGTTGCTCCACAGCGAGGACGAGCTGCGGCCGTCCAGGGCTTCCACGGTGCCGCTGGCATCGCTGACGTAGACGCTGCCGATGCCTTCGGCGACGCCGGCATAGCTGGAGGCCTCGCGCTGCCAGATCACCCGGCCGCTGGCCAGGTCGAGGGCGGCGGCGCGGCCCTGGTAGCTGGCCACGTAGATCACGTTGTCGACCAGGGTCAGCCCGCCGTCGATGTCCACCACGCGGTCCAGTTCGGAACGGCCCTGGGGCACGGCGACGCGGGTTTCCCAGATCGGCAGGCCACGCTGCACGTCCACCGCCACCACCTTGCCGCTGGCCAGACCGGCGATGGCCATGCGCCCGGCGATGATGGGGGCGCCGGTGCCGCGCAGGGTCAGCACGGGCACGGTGTTCTCGTACACCCAGCGCTGGTTGCCGGTGCTGGCGTCGAGGGCGATCAGTTTGTCGTCCTGGGTCTGCACGATCACCACGTCGCCGTCGGTGGCCGGCGCCGCCAGCACTTCGCTGGGCACGCGGGTACGCCACTTCTGCTCGCCGTTGGCGGCATTCAGGGCGATGACGTCGCCCTTCAGGGTGCCGACCAGCACCAGGCCGCCACCGACGCCGACACCGCCGGAGATCGGCAGGTCGAGGTCCTGTTTCCAGAGCACGTCGCCGTTCTCGCGCTGCATGGCCATGACGCGGCCTTCGGCGGAAGCGGCATAGATGCTGGAACCGTCCACGGCCGGCTGCAGCAGTTCGTAGAGGTCGCCCTGGCCGTCACCGACCGAGCGGCTCCACTGCTTGTCCAGGCGCACCTCTTCCTTGAAGTCGGTGAGTTCCGCCGGCGGCAGTTCCTTCTTGCTGTTGCTGCTGCAACCGACCGCGAGCAGGGTCAGCGCCAGCAGCGCCGCATGTTTCCAGCGCAGCATGTCAGGCACCTCCCTTGGCGAGGTCGTCGAGTTTCACCTGCAGGGCGCCAGCGGCGGCCTCTTCGGGCAGGGCGGCCTTGGCCTTCTCGTAGGCGCTGCGGGCGTCGTCGGTGCGCTTGAGCTGCACCAGCAGGTCGCCCTTGAGTTCTTCGCGGCTGGAGAGGTAGGCCTTGTCGGCGTCGCCTTCGAGCAGCTTCAGGCCGTCCTCGGCCTTGCCCTGGGCAGCCAGGACACGGGCCAGGCGCTGGCGGGCCAGCTCGCCGAGGGTGGCGTCAACCGGCTTGTCGACCACGGATTTCAGCTCGCTGGCGGCATCGTCCAGCTTGCCGGCGTCCACCGCCACCTTGGCGACGAACAGGCGGCCGTACTGGGCGTAGTGGGTACCGCCGTACTCGCTGGTCAGCTTGTTGGCCAGCTCGGCGACGCGCGCGGTGTCCGGCTGGCCGGAGGGCGTCAGCGAGGCTTCGACCAGTTGCTGGTAGAGGATGGAGGCGTTCTGCGACTGGTTGGCCTGGTACTTCTTCCAGGCCTGCCAGCCGAACACCACCACCAGCGCCAGGGCGGCCCCGGTGAGCAGGGGCATGCCGTTGCGCTGCCACCAGTCCTTGAGATCCGCCAGTTGTTCTTCTTCGGTACGCGTGGTCACCCCAATACTCCTAATCCGCTCGATTCTCAGGCCCGCTGGATGCAGGCTGCCAGGTGCTCGGGCAGAGCCTCCCAGGCTATGTTCTGTTGCTCACCCTCGCCACGCAGGGGCTTGAAACCTACCACGCGCGCGGCCAGTTCGTCGTCACCCAGGATCAGGGCGAATTGGGCACCGCTCTTGTCGGCCTTCTTGAACTGGCTCTTGAAGCTGCCGGCGCCGGCGTTGAGCAGCAGGCGGATGCCGGGAACGGCGTCGCGCAGCTTCTCGGCCAGGCTCAGGGCAGCCAGTTCGGCCGGCTCGCCGAAGGCGCAGACGTAGACGTCGGCCGGGCGTTTCAGCTCGGCGGGCACCACGCCCAGGGTCTCCAGCAGCAGCACCAGGCGCTCCACGCCCATGGCGAAGCCCACGCCCGGCGTCGGCTTGCCGCCGAACTGGCTGACCAGGCCGTCGTAGCGGCCCCCGCCGCAAACGGTGCCCTGGGCGCCGAGCTTGTCGGTGACCCATTCGAAGGCGGTGCGGCAGTAGTAGTCCAGGCCGCGCACCAGCTTCTGGTTGATCTCGTAGCGCAGGCCGACCGCGTCCAGGCGGGCCTTCAGGCCCTCGAAGTGGGCGATCGACTCTTCGTCCAGGTAGTCGTGCAGGGTCGGCGCGCCGACCAGCAGCGCCTGGGTGCTTTCCACCTTGCTGTCGAGGATGCGCAGCGGGTTGGTGGTCATGCGCCGCTGGCTGTCTTCGTCGAGCTGCTCGAAGCGTTCCTGCAGGTAGGCCACCAGCGCTTCGCGGTAACGCGCGCGGGCCTCGCTGGAACCCAGGGTGTTGAGCTGCAGGGTCACGGCGTCGGCCATGCCCAGCTTCTGCCACAGGCGCCAGGTGAGGATAATCAGCTCGGCGTCGATGTCCGGCCCCGGCAGGTTGAAGACTTCCACGCCGATCTGGTGGAACTGGCGGTAGCGGCCCTTCTGCGGCTTCTCGTAGCGGAACATCGGCCCGGTGTACCAGAGCTTCTGCACCTGGCCGCCGCCGGTCAGGCCGTGTTCGAGCATGGCCCGCACGGTGCCCGCGGTGCCTTCGGGGCGCAGCGTCAGCGACTCCTCGTTGCGGTCGAGGAAGGTGTACATCTCCTTGTCGACCACGTCGGTGCCTTCGCCGATGCCGCGGGCGAAGAGTTCGGTGAACTCCATGATCGGCAGACGGATCTCGCTGTAGCCGTATTCTTCCAGCAGGCCGGCGAAGGTGTTTTCCAGGTAGCGCCATACCGGGGTCTGGTCCGGCAGGATGTCGTTCATGCCACGAATGGCTTGCAGGGACTTGCTCACATGTTGTCCTTGTTGCGGTCAGCCGCGCACGATCAGGGCGGCGTCGGCTTCGGCCTTGGCGGCCGCTTTTTCGCGGATCAGCCGTTCCAGCTCATCCACCAGGTTTTCGTTCTGCAGCTTCTGCGCCGGCTTGCCGTCGATGTAGACGAGGTTGTTCGGCGTGCCGCCGGTGAGGCCGATGTGGGCCTCCTTGGCCTCGCCCGGGCCGTTGACCACGCAGCCGATCACGGCCACGTCCATCGGCACCAGCAGGTCTTCGAGGCGGCCTTCCAGCTCGTTCATGGTCTTGACCACGTCGAAGTTCTGCCGCGAGCAGCTCGGGCAGGCGATGAAGTTGATGCCGCGCGAGCGCAGGTGCAGGGACTTGAGGATGTCGAAACCGACCTTGATCTCTTCCACCGGGTCGGCGGCCAGGGAGATGCGGATGGTGTCGCCGATGCCCTCGGCCAGCAGCATGCCCAGGCCCACCGCGGACTTCACGGTGCCCGAACGCAGGCCGCCGGCCTCGGTGATGCCCAGGTGCAGCGGCTGCTCGATTTCCTTGGCCAGCAGGCGGTAGGCCGCCACGGCCATGAACACGTCGGAAGCCTTCACGCTGACCTTGAAGTTCTGGAAGTCCAGGCGCTGGAGATGCTCGACGTGGCGCATGGCCGATTCCAGCAGGGCCTCGGGGGTCGGCTCGCCGTATTTCTTCTGCAGGTCCTTCTCCAGCGAACCGGCGTTGACGCCGATGCGGATCGGGATGTTCTTGTCGCGGGCCGCGTCCACCACCGCCTTGACGCGGTCCTCGCGGCCGATGTTGCCGGGGTTGATGCGCAGGCAGTCGACGCCCAGCTCGGCCACGCGCAGGGCGATCTTGTAGTCGAAGTGGATGTCGGCCACCAGCGGCACGCGGACCTGCTGCTTGATCTTGCCGAAGGCCTCGGCCGCGTCCATGTCCGGCACCGAGACGCGCACGATGTCCGCGCCGGCGTCTTCCAGGCGGCGGATCTGCGCGACGGTGGCGGCCACGTCCAGCGTATCGGTGTTGGTCATGCTCTGTACGGCGATGGGCGCGTCACCGCCCACCGGCACCGAGCCGACCCAGATCTTGCGGGACTGGCGGCGTTTGATCGGAGAAGCGCAATGCATCTTTAGTTACCACCCAACTTCATGCGTGCCGTCTCGCCGCGGGAATAGGGCGAAACGTCGACCGGCTGGCCGTTGTAGCTGACCTGGGCGCCGCGGGCGAAGCCCAGGCGCAGCTCCAGGGGAACCTTGGCGGCGACTTCCATAGAGTCGCCCTTGCGCTTGAGCGCGCTGACCAGGACCTTGCCGTCGGCGTCGGTGACCTGGGTCCAGCAGTCGGCGATGAACTGCACCTTGACCACGCCCTGGCCGGCCGAAGCCACCACCGGAGCGGCAGCCGGAGCAACAGGTTCGGCAGCGGGCGCAGCCGGGACCGCCGGGACAACCGGAGCGACCGGAGTCGCAGGCACGGCAGCAGTGTTGGCGGCCGGTACGGCGGGAGCAGTCGGCGCTGCAGGGGCGGCCACCTGGGGCGCGGCCTCGGCCGGGTTGGCCGGGGCTTCGGCGTTCTGTTCGGGCTCGGCGGCGGCGGTATCGCCGGCCGGCTCGCTCGGCGCGCTGGCCTTGTCTTCGGCGACGGCCTGGTCTTCGGGCTCGTCGAGGCTGTGCACCTCGGTGGTGCCGTCGGCGCTCTCGACCTCGACGTGCTCCAGGTTCAGGCCGCTGTTCTCGGCGAGGTTGCGCCCGGCGCGCTCCTGCCACCAGAAGTAGCCGAAGCCCACCAGGATCGCCAGCAGCAGCAGGCTGAACAGGCGCAGCAGGTTGCGCGACAGGCGCATCGGCTCGGCCACCCGGCCGAGGCTCTGCACGTTGCTGCCGGTGGCGTCGGTGCCGGTGAACTGGTCGAAGGCGGTGACCATCTGCGCCTGGTCCATGCCCAGCAGCTTGGCGTAGGCGCGCACGTAGCCGCGGGCGAAGGTGTGGCCCGGCAGCTTGTCGAAATTGCCCAGCTCCAGCTGGCGCAGGGAATTCTCGGTGAGGTTCAGCTGACCGGCCACCTGCGAGGTCGACCAGCCCCTGCTCTCGCGCGCCTGGCGCAAGGCCTCACCCGGATTGGCGCGGCTCGTGCTGGCGACTTCTGGCTGCGACGTCTTCATCATTTCTCTGCCTGGTATGCCTGGTATTCGGGGGATGCGGGATACAGGCGCTTGAGCTGCAGGCCGTAGCTGGCGGCGGTGTCCTTGTCGTCAAAGACCCGCGCCAGCCGCACGCCCAGCAGCAGGCTCTTGGCGTTCTGCTGTCCCTGCTTCAGGTATTCGTTGTAGTAGTCGCGCGCCGGCACGTACTGGCGATCGTCATAGGACAGCTGCGACATTTCCAGCAAGGCGCTGGGCTGCCGGCGGTTCAGGCGCAGGGCCTTTTCGAAGTACTGCTTGGCCTGCTCGCGCTGCTTCAGCTGGAGGCTGACCAGGCCGAGGTTCTCGAAGACCCGCGAGCGCTCCGGGTAGAGGCTGTCCTCGGCGGCCTTCTGGAAGGCATTGGTGGCCTCGTCGTAGCGCTTCTGTTCGTACAGGAAGCTGCCGTAGTTGTTCCAGATGCGCGCATCCGAGCGCGAGGACAATGCCTTGCGGTATTCCTGCTCGGACAGCTTGGGCTCCATCTCCTGCTGGTAGACCAGGGCCAGCGCAGCGTGGGCGTCGGCGCTCGAGGAGTCCAGCTCCAGGGCCTGGCGCAGCGGCACCTTGGCCTGCTCGGTATTGCCGTTCTGCAGGTAGCCGATGGCCAGCTGGATGTAGGCGTCGCGGGCCTCTTCACGGCCCTTGGCGGTGCTCAGGGGATCCTGCTTCCCAGACGTCACGCAACCCGCCAGCAGGCTGGCCAGGAACACGAACAGCGCGGCGCGCAAGGTCATCGGAATCCTCCCTCGAGATCAGTTTCGATTGGCGGGCGCCTTCTCGGCGTCGGCCGCCAGCTGGCGTACGGCGA
Organism: Pseudomonas citronellolis; assembly: GCF_900112375.1. Classification (GTDB taxonomy): domain Bacteria; phylum Pseudomonadota; class Gammaproteobacteria; order Pseudomonadales; family Pseudomonadaceae; genus Pseudomonas; species Pseudomonas citronellolis. The sequence goes on from NZ_FOLS01000006.1 coordinate 137,713, forward strand.
TGTAGCGTTCGCTGCGACGGGTACGGTCCATCACCTGGCCGACCAGTTGGCCGCAGGCGGCGTCGATGTCGTCGCCGCGGGTGGTGCGCACGGTGACGTTGAAGCCGCCCTTGTGCAGCATGTCCTGGAAACGGCGGATCGAGTTGTTGCTCGGCCGCTCGTAACCGGAATGGGGGAACGGATTAAACGGAATCAGGTTGATCTTGCAAGGAATTTCCTTGAGCAATGCGATCATCTGCTCAGCGTGCTCGGGCTGGTCGTTGACGTCCTTGAGCAGGGTGTACTCGACGGTCAGCACGCGCTCCTTGCCCAGGCGGGTGATGTAGCGCTGGCAGGCGTCCAGCAGCACCGCCAGGGGATACTTCTTGTTGATCGGCACCAGTTGGTTGCGCAGCTCGTCGTTGGGCGCGTGCAGCGACAGCGCCAGGGACACGTCGGTGACTTCGCCGAGCTTGTCGATCATCGGCACCACGCCGGAGGTGGACAACGTCACCTTGCGCTTGGAGATGCCGTAGCCGAAGTCCTCCATCATGATGCTCATGGCGGTGACGACGTTATCGAAGTTCAGCAGCGGCTCGCCCATGCCCATCATCACCACGTTGGTGATGGCGCGGTCGATCTTGCCGGGCACGGTGCCGAAGGATTTGTTGGCGAGCCACACCTGGCCGATGATCTCGGCGGAGGTCAGGTCGCTGTTGAAGCCCTGCTTGCCGGTGGAGCAGAAGCTGCAATCCAGGGCGCAGCCGGCCTGGGACGACACGCACAGGGTGCCGCGGCCGTTCTGCGGGATGTACACGGTCTCGACGCAGCTGCCGGACGCCACGCGCACCACCCACTTGCGGGTGCCGTCGCTGGAGATGTCCTGGCTGACCACTTCGGGGCCGCGGATCTCGGCACGGGCCTTGAGCTTTTCGCGCAAGGCCTTGCCGACATTGGTCATGGCGTCGAAATCCTCGGCGCCAAAGTGGTGAATCCATTGCATCACCTGGCCGGCGCGGAAGCGCTTTTCACCGATGGACTCGAAGAATTCCTCGAGCTGGGGCTTGGTCATGCCCAGCAGGTTGGCCTTTGCAGCGGTATCAGTCATGGATTCACCCTCGCCCATTCGCCTGGATCAGCGAATGCGCTCGCACACCTCGGTGCTGGAGAAGAAGTAGGCGATCTCGCGGGCAGCCGAAGCTTCCGAGTCGGAACCGTGAACGGCGTTCTCGTCGATGGAAACGGCGAAATCGGCGCGGATGGTGCCGGCGTCGGCTTTCTTCGGATCGGTGGCGCCCATCAGCTCACGGTTTTTCAGGATGGCGTCTTCGCCTTCCAGAACCTGAACGACGACCGGGCCGGAGGTCATGAAGGCAACCAGGTCCTTGAAGAAGGGACGCTCTTTGTGCTCGGCGTAGAAGCCGCCGGCTTCGCGCTCGGACAGCTGGACCATCTTGGAAGCGACGACGCGCAGACCGGCCTTCTCGAAGCGGGTCAGGATTTCGCCGATGACGTTCTTGGCGACGGCGTCGGGCTTGATGATGGAGAAGGTACGTTGCAGGGCCATTTGGGATAACTCCGAAAAGCAAGGTTGGTAATGCCGAGAAGCCCCTGGGGCGGCCCCAGGAGCTTCTGTGATTCAGGGTGAGCCGCGCGACAGCGGCAGCCTCTGGCTGGCACGCACGGGGCCGGTACACGCTCGGCGTTCCGGCAGGCGCCGGCAGGTACCGCGGGGAACCTGACCGAACACCTAAAGATAAAACCCGCGAATTATACGCGGGTTCGGGGAAAAGCATAAGGGCAGCTGCAAGCTACAGGCCGCAAGCGGCAGGCGAAAGCGAAAGGCCACTTCCACACCCGTAGGATGGGTTGAGCGAAGCGATACCCATCACAGTGGCCGCATGGGTTTCGCAAGCTCAACCCATCCTACGAAAGGCCCGCTCTTCACCTGCAGCCTGCCGCCTGTAGCCTGCCGCCGCTTTCAGTCCGCCTCTTCGATCCAGGCGCCCTGGATGGCTTCCAGGACTTTCTCGCCGCCACGCGACGGATCGTCGCTGAACTCCGGCAGGCCGACCACCCAGTTGTGCAGGTCGACGAAGTTGACGTAGTGCGGGTCCACGTCGGGATGGCTTTCCGCCAGCTGGATGGCGATTTCCAGCACATCGGTCCATTTCAGGCTCATGTCCGCTCCCTCAATGACCTTCGGAAACCTGGTTGATGGTGTATTTCGGAATCTCCACCACCAGGTCCTCGTCCGCCACCACCGCCTGGCAGGACAGGCGCGAATCAGGCTCCAGGCCCCAGGCCTTGTCCAGCATGTCGTCTTCCAGCTCGTCGGAAGGCTCCATGGAGTTGAAGCCCTCGCGCACGACCACGTGGCAGGTGGTGCAGGCGCAGGACATCTCGCAGGCGTGCTCGATGTCGATGCCGTTGCGCAGCGCAGCCTTGAGGATGGTCTCGCCCGGCTGGGCCTCGACCACCGCGCCCTCCGGGCAATGCTCGGGGTGGGGCAGAAATACGATCTGCGGCATCTTCGCTTATTCCTCGATTTCGTTGAGCCGGCGACCGGCCAGGGCGGCCTTGACGGAAGCGTCCATCCGTCGCGCGGCGAAGGCGTCGGTCACCTGGGACAGACGCTTGATCTGTTGCTCGATGGCGGCGGTATCGCTACCGGCGGCCAGTTCGCGCAGGGTATCCATGCCGGCCTCGATGGCCAGCCGCTCGTCGGCGTCCAGCAGGCGCTCGCCATCGGCGTCCAGCGCCGAGCGCACGGCTTCGAGCAGGCGCTCGGCCTCCACCTGCTGCTCGCGCAGCGCACGGGCGTTCATGTCGTCGCCGGCGTACTGGAAGGAGTCCTGCAGCATGCGGGCGATCTCGCCGTCGGTCAGGCCGTAGGACGGCTTGACCTGGATGCTCGCCTCGACGCCGGAGCTCATCTCGCGGGCGGACACCGCCAGCAGGCCGTCGGCGTCCACCTGGAAGCTGACGCGGATCTTCGCCGCGCCGGCCACCATCGGCGGGATGCCGCGCAGCTCGAAGCGCGCCAGGGAGCGGCAGTCCTTGACCAGCTCGCGCTCGCCCTGCAGCACGTGGATCATCATGGCCGTCTGGCCATCCTTGTAGGTGGTGAATTCCTGGGCGCGGGCCACCGGGATGGTGGTGTTGCGCGGGATCACCTTCTCCATCAGCCCGCCCATGGTCTCGAGCCCCAGGGACAGCGGGATGACGTCCAGCAACAGCAGCTCTTCGCCGCGCTTGTTGCCGGCCAGGGCATCGGCCTGGATGGCGGCGCCGATGGCCACCACCTGGTCGGGGTCGATATCCACCAGCGGCTCGCGGCCGAACAGCTCGCCCACCGCCTGGCGCACGCGCGGCACGCGGGTGGAGCCGCCGACCATGACCACGGCGCCGATGTCCTCCAGCTCGATGCCGGAGTCGCGCACGGCGCGGCGGCAGGCCTTGAGGCTGCGGGCGACGAAGGGTTCGATCAGGGCATCCAGCTGGCTGCGGTCCAGCTTGCCGCGCCAGTCGCCATAGGCGACCTCGACGCTTTCGTTGAGGGTCAGGGCTTCCTTCGCCGCGCAGGCGGCCTGCAGCAGTTGGCGCTGGCTGCCCGGGTCGAGGTCGTCGGAAGCGCCGGCCTGCTGGATGATCCAACTGGCGATGGCATGGTCGAAGTCGTCGCCGCCCAGCGCGCTGTCGCCGCCGGTGGCCAGGACCTCGAAGACGCCACGGGTCAGGCGCAGGATGGAAATGTCGAAGGTGCCGCCGCCCAGGTCATAGATGGCCACCACGCCCTCGGCGTTCTTGTCCAGGCCGTAGGCGACCGCCGCGGCGGTGGGCTCGTTGAGCAGGCGCAGCACGTGCAGGCCGGCCAGGCGCGCGGCGTCCTTGGTGGCTTGGCGCTGGGCGTCGTCGAAATACGCCGGCACCGTGATCACCGCGCCGACCAGCTCACCGCCCAGGGTGGCTTCGGCGCGCTGGCGCAGGCTGCGGAGGATTTCCGCGGAGACCTCGACCGGGCTTTTCGGGCCCTGCACGGTCTCGATGAACGGCATGTGCGACTCGCCCTGGGTGAAGCGGTAGGGCAACTGGCCACCGAGCTGCTTCACATCCTCCAGGCCACGGCCCATCAGGCGCTTGACCGAGATGATGGAGTTCAGCGGGTCGGCGGAGGCGCCGCGCTTGACCGACTCGCCGACCTCGACGCGGTCGGCCAGGTAGCGCACCGCCGACGGCAGGATCAGGCGCCCCTCGGCATCGGCCAGGGGTGCGGCGACGCCGCTGCGTACGGCGGCGACCAGGGAATTGGTGGTGCCCAGGTCGATGCCCACGGCCAGCCGGCGCTGGTGCGGCTGAGGGGTTTGTCCGGGCTCGGCGATCTGCAATAGGACCATGCGGCTTCTAATCAGGCGTAACGGGCGCGGCGCGGGCCGCGCGGATTAATCGTCGAGTCGCTCTTCGAGTTGGCGCACTTCCTGCGCCAGCTTGTCGAGAAACTGCATGCGGCGCACCAGGCGCTCGGCTTGCTCGCGGCGCGCGGCGTCGTCCCAGCAATCGGCGAAGCTGTCCTCCAGCTGCTGCTGGGCAGCCTTCAGGCGGCGCTTGAAGGCGGCTACGCCATCCAGATCGGCGCTGTCCTGCAGGTCTTCCAACTCCTCGCGCAGCTGCATCTGCTGCAGGAGGAACTCCGGGTCCTGCACCGTGGCTTCCAGCGGCAGCGCCTGGCCACGCAGGGACAGCAGGTACAGCGCCCGGCGCGGCGCGCTCTTCAGCGTCTGGTAGGCGTCGTTCAGCTCGGCGGCGCGCTCCAGCGCCACGCGCTGCTCGCGCTCGGAAGCATCGGCGAAGCGGTCCGGGTGGACGCTGCGGACCAGCTCACGATAACGCTGGCCAAGGGCATCCAGATCGAGGCGGAAAGCCGGCTGCAGGTCGAAGAGCGCGAAGTGACAAGGACTACCCACGCCGGCCTCAGACGTTGAAGCTTTCGCCGCAGCCGCACTCGCCACGAACGTTCGGGTTGTTGAACTTGAAGCCCTCGTTGAGGCCTTCCTTGGTGAAGTCCAACTCGGTGCCGTCGAGGTAGACCAGGCTCTTCGGGTCGATGATGACCTTCACGCCGTGGCTCTCGTAGACCAGGTCCTCGGGCGCCAGCTCATCGACGAACTCGAGCACGTAGGCCAGGCCGGAACACCCGGTGGTGCGCACGCCAAGACGAATGCCCTCGCCCTTGCCGCGCCCCTCGAGGGAGCGCTGGACATGCTTGGCGGCGGCTTCGGTCATGCTGATGGCCATGGGAACTCCTTACTCAACTGAGCGGTTAGAGCAGACCCTTCTTCTGCTTGTAGTCGCGCACGGCCGCCTTGATGGCGTCCTCGGCGAGCACCGAGCAGTGGATCTTCACCGGCGGCAGGGCCAGCTCTTCGGCGATGGTGGTGTTCTTGATGGCTTCGGCCTCGTCCAGGGTCTTGCCCTTCATCCACTCAGTGGCGAGGGAGCTGGAGGCGATGGCCGAACCGCAGCCGTAGGTCTTGAACTTGGCGTCTTCGATCACGCCCTGCTCGTTGACCTTGATCTGCAGGCGCATCACGTCGCCGCAGGCCGGCGCGCCGACCATGCCGGTGCCGACATCGGGATCCTCGGCGTCGAGCTTGCCGACGTTGCGCGGGTTTTCGTAGTGGTCGATGACCTTGTCACTGTATGCCATGGCTAATCCTCACTCTCTATGGGGCGGGTCAGTGGGCCTGCCATTCGACCTTGGACAGGTCGACACCCTCTTTGAACATGTCCCACAGCGGCGAGAGCTCGCGCAGCTTGGAAACGGCTTGCCCCACGATACCGGCGGCGTAATCGACCTCTTCCTCGGTGGTGAAGCGGCCGAAGGTGAAACGGATGGAACTGTGCGCCAGCTCGTCGTTGCGGCCCAGGGCGCGCAGCACGTAGGACGGCTCCAGGGAGGCGGAGGTGCAGGCCGAACCGGAAGAGACCGCGAGGTCCTTCAGGGCCATGATCAGCGACTCGCCTTCCACGTAGTTGAAGCTCAGATTCAGGTTGTGCGGCACGCGCTGGGTCAGGCTGCCGTTGACGTAGAGCTCCTCCAGGCCGTCGAGCTTGGCGAAGAAGCGGTCGCGCAGGGCGCGGATGCGCTCGTTCTCGGCGTGCATCTCTTCCTTGGCGATGCGGAAGGCCTCGCCCATGCCGACGATCTGGTGGGTGGCCAGGGTGCCCGAACGCATGCCGCGCTCGTGGCCGCCACCGTGCATCTGGGCTTCCAGGCGCACGCGCGGCTTGCGGCGCACGTACAGGGCGCCGATGCCCTTGGGACCGTAGGTCTTGTGGGCGGAGAAGGACATCAGGTCGACCTTGAGCTTGTCCAGGTCGATGTCGACCTTGCCGGTGGACTGCGCGGCGTCGACGTGGAACAGGATGCCGCGCGAGCGGGTCAGCTCGCCGATGGCGGCGATGTCGTTGATGGTGCCGATCTCGTTGTTCACGTGCATGATCGAGACCAGGATGGTGTCGTCACGCAGCGCCGCCTCGACCATGGCCGGGGTGATCAGGCCTTCCTCGGTGGGGTCGAGGTAAGTCACTTCGAAGCCTTCGCGCTCCAGCTGGCGGGTGGTGTCCAGCACCGCCTTGTGCTCGATCTTCGAGGTGACGATGTGCTTGCCCTTGCTGCCGTAGAAGTGCGCCACGCCCTTGATGGCGAGGTTGTCGGACTCGGTCGCGCCGGAGGTCCAGACGATCTCGCGGGGGTCGGCATTGACCAGCTCGGCGACCTGGCGGCGGGCGTTCTCCACGGCTTCCTCGGCCTTCCAGCCGAACACGTGGGAGCGCGAGGCGGGGTTGCCGAAGTTGCCGTCCACCAGCAGGCAGTCAGCCATCTTCTGAGCGACGCGCGGGTCCACCGGGGTGGTGGCGGAGTAGTCGAGGTAGATCGGCAATTTCATCAGGTAACTCCTACAGGCTGGCGCGCGCTCAATCGATGGCGGACGCTTCAATCTTATCGAGGCTCGGCCGTTTGCCGGTGCCTCCGCAACGACGCTCATCCTGCCGCTGCGCGACTTCCTGGACTTCTCGGCGCTCGACCAGGTCGGCGAGGCTGATGCCGCTGAGGAATTCGTGGATCTGCTGGCTGAGGTCGCACCAAAGGTGGTGGGTCAGGCAAGTGTCGCCGGAGTGGCAATCCCCCTGCCCTTGGCAGCGCGTGGCGTCGACCGACTCGTTGACCGCATCGATCACCTGGGCGACGTGGATGCCGGCCATGTCGCGGGACAGCTGGTAGCCGCCGCCGGGACCGCGCACGCTGGTCACCAGGTTGCCACGGCGCAACTTGGCGAACAGCTGTTCGAGATAGGACAGGGATATGCCCTGGCGCTCGGAAATGTCCGCCAGGGAAACCGGACCACGCTGGGCATGCAACGCCAGGTCGAGCATGGCAGTTACGGCATAGCGGCCTTTGGTGGTCAAACGCATGGGACATTCCCGAATGGATCACTGGACTGGCAGAAGAATGCCATTTTCCGAGTATTTAAGTCAACTATAAGACCTATCAAATTACTCGGGATTAGCCAGCGAAGGGCGGCATAATGTAGCAGGAAATCGTTAGCGGCGCATCAATGCGCCGCCTTGCCCTCTTCATCCTTGACGCCGGCGAAGTCCTCTTCACGCAGCTCCGGCAGCTTTTTCGCACAATAGTCGCTACCCAGGGCCGTCAGCGCCTGGCACATGCCCTCCAGCCGGCCGTCCACCGCCTGCAGGTGGTCGAGCAACTGACCGATGGCGCGGGCCACCGGGTCGGGCATGTCCTGGCTGACGCCGTAGGCGTCGAAGCCGAGCTTCTCGGCCATGGCCTGGCGCTTGGCCTGCTGCTCGGCGTCGTCCTTCATGATGATACGCCCGGGAATGCCCACCACGGTGGCGCCCGGGGGCACTTCCTTGGTGACCACGGCATTGGAGCCCACTTTCGCCCCGGCGCCGACGGTGAACGGGCCGAGTACCTTGGCGCCGGCGCCGACCACCACGCCATCGGCCAGGGTCGGGTGGCGCTTGCCCTTGTTCCAGCTGGTGCCGCCGAGGGTCACGCCCTGGTAGAGGGTGACGTCGTCACCGATCTCGGCGGTCTCGCCGATGACGATGCCCATGCCGTGGTCGATGAAGAAGCGCCGGCCGATCCTGGCGCCGGGGTGGATCTCGATGCCGGTCATCCAGCGACCGAAGTTGGACACCAGGCGCGCCAGCCACTTCCAGCCGGAGGTCCACAGCAGGTGGGCCAGGCGGTGCAGCCACACGGCGTGCAGGCCGGGGTAGCAGGTGAGTACCTCGAAGGCATTGCGCGCTGCCGGGTCGCGATGGAATACGCTCTGGATATCTTCGCGCACACGCTCAAACATCATCTTCACTCCGCTTGCAGGCCGCGCCCTGCGCGACCTTCTGTGTTTCGGTGAGGATACCCCGGAGGATATTCATCTCCAGCTTGCTGACCCCGGCGCGGCCATACAGGCGGCGCAGGCGCGACATCAGGTGCCGCGGCTTCTGCGGGTCGAGGAAGCCGATGTCGACCAGGGTGGACTCCAGGTGCGCGTAGAAGCGCTCCAGCTCGTCGGCGGTGACCGGCAGGCTGTTGAGCATGGCGGTGGTCTCCAGCTTCTCCTGCTTGGTCGGCTGGCCTTCGGCGGCCAGCCAGGCCATGCGCACCTCGTAGGCGAGCACCTGGACCGCCGTCGCCAGGTTCAGCGAGCTGAACTCGGGGTTGGCGGGAATGTGCACGTGGAACTGACATCGCTGCAATTCTTCGTTGGTCAAACCCGCGTACTCGCGGCCGAACACCAGGGCCACCTCGCCGCCCTGCTGGGCGTGCTGCAGGCTGGTGGTCGCGCACTCGCGGGGGTCGAGCAACGGCCAGGGGATGCGCCGGTCACGGGCGCTGGTGCCGAGCACCAGGCTGCAGCCCACCAGGGCGTCCTCCAGGGTCGGCACCACCTGGGCGGCGTCGAGGATGTCGGTCGCCCCGGAGGCGCGGGCCACCGCCTCGCCGCTGGGGAAGTCCATGGGGTCGACCAGCACCAGGCGCGACAGGCCCATGTTCTTCATGGCCCGGGCGGTACCGCCGATATTGCCGGGATGACTGGTGTTCACCAGCACCACGCGAATTCTGTCGAGCAACCGAAGCTCTCCACACAAGCAGATACGAAAAGGAACGGAATCCTACCGCAGCGCTCGGTCTTGCGCCACGCAAGCGACAGGCCGCCCTATGAGCGCCACGGTTTTCTGGTACAATGTTCGGCTTTCTTTAACATCATCCAGGTGACCTCTCCATGCAGCCCATGCTGAACATCGCCCTGCGCGCGGCCCGCAGCGCCGGTGAACTGATCTTCCGCTCCATCGAACGCCTGGACACCCTCTCGGTCAACGAAAAAGACGCCAAGGACTACGTCACCGAAGTCGATCGCGCCGCCGAACTCAGCATCGTCACCGCCCTGCGCAAGGCCTACCCGAACCACGGCATCATGGGCGAGGAAGGCGGCTTCCTCGAAGGCAGCGGCGAAGGCGCCGACTACCTGTGGATCATCGACCCGCTGGATGGCACCACCAACTTCATCCACGGCGTCCCGCACTTCGCCGTCAGCATCGCCTGCAAGTACAAGGGCCGTCTGGAGCACGCCGTGGTCCTCGACCCGGTGCGCCAGGAAGAGTTCACCGCCAGCCGCGGCCGCGGCGCCGCGCTGAACGGCCGCCGCCTGCGGGTGAGCAACCGCAAGAGCCTGGAAGGCGCCCTGCTGGGCACCGGCTTCCCGTTCCGCGACAGCCAGCTGGACCATCTGGACGCCTACCTGGGCATGTTCCGCAGCCTGGTCGGCCAGACCGCCGGCATCCGCCGCGCCGGCGCCGCCAGCCTGGACCTGGCCTACGTCGCGGCCGGCCGCTTCGACGCCTTCTGGGAGTTCGGCCTGTCCGAGTGGGACATGGCTGCGGGCGCCCTGCTGGTACAGGAAGCCGGCGGCCTGGTGAGCGACTTCACCGGCAGCCACGAATTCCTCGAGAAGGGCCACATCGTCGCCGGCAACACCAAGTGCTTCAAGGCGCTGCTGACCAGCATCCAGCCGCACCTGCCGCCGTCGTTCAAGCGCTGAGCGCCAGCGGAATGAAAAAGCCCGGCCATGTGCCGGGCTTTTTGTTGGGCGCATCCAGCGAGTCCTCCGGCAAGCTCAACTCCCCGTAGGATGGGTTGAGCGAAGCGATACCCATCACCATGGCCCGATGGGTATCGCAAGCTCAACCCATCCTACGAAAGCACCTCGGCACAGCCCCCTGTAGGAGCGGACCTTGTCCGCGATAGCCGGAGGTATCGGCGCGATTCGCGGATAAGATCCGCTCCTACGCTATGGGCGGCACGGATTCTCGTAGGAGCGAGCTTGCTCGCGAACAGACTCCGCTACGAGGCTCATTCGCGAGCAAGCTCGCTCCTACAAAGAGCTTCTGCCGGAAACGAAGAAGGCGCCCCGCGGGGCGCCTTCTCGTGCTTCGATGCTTACTGCTGGCTGAGGATCAACCGGCCGCTCTTGTCCACCGGGATCTGGCTGCCCGGGTCGCGGTCCATGCGCACCTGGCCGGCCTTGCCGTCGAGCATGTACTTGACGTCGTAGCCCACCACTTTCTCGCTGGTGTCGTTCACGGTGCTGCAGCGGGTTTCGGTGGTGGTGTAGGTGTCACGCTCCTGCATGCCTTCCTGCACCTTGTTGCCGGCGTAGCCGCCGCCGACCGCACCGGCCACGGTGGCGATCTTCTTGCCATTGCCGCCGCCGATCTGGTTGCCCAGCAGGCCGCCGGCGATGGCGCCGATGGCGGTGCCGACGATCTGGTGCTGGTCCTTGACCGGGCGCTGGTGGGTGACCGCCACGTCCTTGCAGACCTGGCGCGGAGTCTTGATGGTCTCCTTGACCGGCTGGACAGCGACCACCTCGGCATACTCGGGGCCGCGGTCCACCAGGCTGTACGTGGCCACCGCTCCACCCGCCGTAACGCCGACTGCGCCCAACACGGTACCGATGAGCAACGACTTGTTCACATAGACCTCCTGGCTTTCCTTTCATACGGGCACCTGCCCTTGTCCTTGCCTTGGAGCAGGGAATTCTTAGGAAAGTTCCGACATTCCTTCACGATGCGCCACTGCATGCCGACACACGGCCGGATCGCGCACAAAGAAAAACTCCCGCCGGAGCGGGAGTTTCGAAGGACGGCAGGACGGCCTCAGGGGCGGTCGTCGACTTCCTTGGCCTGCGGCGGGATCAGGTCCTCGGCCGAGAGCTTCAGCCAGATCAGCACCACGTCGGCGATGTAGATCGACGAGTAGGTGCCGGCCAGCACGCCGACGAACAGCGCGATGGAGAAGCCGAACAGGTTGTCGCCGGCGAAGAACAGCAGCGCGGCGATGGCCAGCAGGGTGGAGATCGAGGTGGCCAGGGTCCGCAGCAGGGTCTGGCTGGTCGAGATGTTGATGTTCTCGATCAGGCTGGCCTTGCGCAGCACGCGGAAGTTCTCGCGCACCCGGTCGAAGATCACGATGGTGTCGTTCAGCGAGTAGCCCACCACCGCCAGCACCGCGGCGAGCACGGTCAGGTCGAAGGTGATCTGGAAGAACGACAGCACGCCCATCACGATGATGGCGTCGTGGATCAGCGAGAGGATGGCGCCCACGGCGAACTTCCACTGGAAGCGGAAGCCGACGTAGATGAGGATGCCGCCCAGGGCCAGGAGCATGCCCAGGCCGCCCTGGTCGCGCAGTTCCTCGCCGACCTGCGGGCCGACGTACTCCACGCGCTTGAGGCTGGCCGGGTTCTGGGTGTCGGCCTGCTGCAGCGCCGCGGCGACCTTCTTGCCCAGCTCCGGGTCTTCGCTGGGCATGCGCACCAGCACGTCCCTGGTGTCGCCGAAGCTCTGCACCACGGCCTCGGCGTAGCCGGCCTTGACCAGCTCGTCGCGGACCTTGCCCAGGTCGGCCGGCTGCTGGTAGTTCAGCTCGATGAGGGTGCCACCGGTGAAGTCCAGGCCGAAGTTGATGCCCTTGGTGATCCAGCTGCCGAGGGCGATCAGGGTGAGGACCAGGGTGGCGGCGAACGCAATGTTGCGCACGCCCATGAAGTTGATGGTACCGATCTTGATATTCATCTCATGATCCCCCTTAGATCCACAGCTTCTTGAAGTCACGCCCGCCGAAGATCAGGTTGACCATTGCGCGGGTGACCATGATGGCCGTGAACATCGAGGTGAGAATGCCCAGCGACATGGTCACGGCGAAGCCCTTCACCGGGCCGGTGCCCATGGCGTAGAGGATGCCGCCGACCAGCAGCGAGGTCAGGTTGGCGTCGACGATGGCGGTGAAGGCGCGGTTGAAGCCTTCGTGGATGGCGCGCTGCACCGACATGCCGCCGGCCAGTTCCTCGCGTATCCGCGAGAAGATCAGCACGTTGGCGTCCACCGCCATGCCCATGGTCAGCACGATACCGGCGATGCCCGGCAGCGTCAGGGTCGCGCCGAGGATCGACATCAGCGCCACCAGCAGGACCATGTTGAAGGCCAGGGCGACGGTGGCGACCACGCCGAAGAAGCGGTAGATGACGATGATGAACAGCGACACGAACACCATGCCCCACAGGGAGGCGTCGATGCCCTTGGCGATGTTGTCCGCACCCAGGCTCGGGCCGATGGTGCGTTCCTCGGCGAAGTACATCGGCGCGGCCAGGCCGCCGGCGCGCAGCAGCAGGGCCAGTTCCGAGGACTCGCCCGGGCCGTCGAGGCCGGTGATGCGGAACTGGTTGCCCAGGGCCGACTGGATGGTCGCCAGGCTGATGATCTTCTTCTCTTCCTTGAAGGCCGGGACGGCGACTTCCTGCTCGACGCCGTCGACCACCTGCTTGGCATAGCGGGTGATCGGCTTCTGCTCGATGAACACCACGGCCATGCTGCGGCCGACGTTGTTGCGGGTGGCGCGGTTCATCAGCTCGCCGCCGTGGCCGTCGAGGCGGATGTTCACCTGCGGACGGCCGTTCTCGTCGAAGCTGGCGCTGGCGTCGGTGACCTGGTCACCGGTGATGATCACGCTGCGCTCCAGGGCCACCGGCGGGCGGCGCGGCTCGCGGAATTCGAAGGTCTCGGTGGCCGACTTGATGGCGTCGGGCTCGGCGGCCAGGCGGAACTCCAGGTTGGCGGTCTTGCCGAGGATGCGCTTGGCTTCGGCGGTGTCCTGCACGCCCGGCAGCTCGACCACGATGCGGTTGGCGCCCTGGCGCTGCACCAGCGGCTCGGACACGCCCAGCTCGTTGACGCGGTTGCGCACGGTGGTGAGGTTCTGCTTGATCGAGTATTCGCGGATCTCGGCGAGCTTGGCCGCGGTCATGGCCAGGCGCAGCACCTGCATGCCGTTGCGCGAATCCTGGGTCACCTCGAAGTCGCGGTAGTCCTTGGCGATCAGCGCCTTGGCCTTGTCCAGCGATTCGTCGTCGGTGAAGCCCAGCTGGATGGCGCGGTCCTGCACCGGCAGGCTGCGGTAGCGCAGGCGCTCCTTGCGCAGTGCGCTCTTGATCTCGCTCTCGTAGACGTTCAGGCGGGCGTCGACGGCCTTGTCCATGTCCACTTCGAGGAGGAAGTGCACGCCGCCGGAAAGGTCGAGGCCCAGCTTCATCGGGTGGGCGGCGATGTTGCGCAGCCAGTTCGGGGTGGTCTGCGCCAGGTTCAGGGCGACCACGTAGTCGTCGCCCAGGGCGCGACGCACGATGTCCTTGGCGGGAAGCTGGTCTTCCTGCTTGACCAGGCGGATCAGGCCGCTGTTCTTGCCGAGGCTGCCCGCCTTGACGGCGATGCCGGCGTCGGTCAGCGCCTTGCTGGCCTTGTCGATGTCGGCCTGGGTGATCTGCAGCGCGCTGCTGGCGCCGCTGACCTGCACGGCCGGATCGTCCGGGTAGAGGTTGGGTGCGGAATAGATGAAACCGACGGCAAGCACCGCCAGGATCAGCAGGTATTTCCACAGGGGATATTTGTTGAGCATTGGTACCGCCCGTTATGACGCGGGGCGCTTCATGCGCCCCGTCTATTGGTTTTCTTTGCCTGGAACTCAGATGGCCTTGAGCGTGCCTTTCGGCAGGGTCGCGGCGATGGCGCCCTTCTGGAACTTCAGCTCGACGTTGTCCGCGACCTCGACGACCACGAAGTCCTCGGCGACTTTCAGCACCTTGCCGGCGATACCGGCGGAAGTGACGACTTCGTCACCCTTCTGCAGGTTGGACAGGAGGCTCTTGTGCTCCTTGTTACGCTTGGCCTGCGGGCGCCAGATCATCAGGTAGAAGATGACCAGGAAGCCGACCAGGAAGACCCACTCAAAACCAGTGCCCATCGGGCCTGCGGCGGCCGCGGGAGCAGCGGCGTCGGCGTAGGCGGCGGGAATCAGAAAGCTCATCGGATACTCCTGTCTCTATATTCTTTTGGAAAATCGGGATCAATCGCCCAGCGGCGGCGTCGGAAGGCCGCGTTTGGCATAGAAGGCGTCGACAAAGGCGGCCAATGTACCCTGTTGGATTGCCTCGCGCAAACCAGCCATAAGCCGCTGATAATGCCGCAAGTTATGGATGGTATTGAGCATGCTGCCGAGCATTTCCCCGCACTTGTCCAGGTGGTAGAGGTAGGCGCGGGAGAAGTGCTTGCAGGTGTAGCAATCGCAGGTCGGGTCCAGCGGCGATTCGTCGTGCTTGTGCACGGCGTTGCGAATCTTGATCACCCCGGTGTCGACGAACAGATGGCCGTTGCGCGCGTTGCGCGTGGGCATCACGCAGTCGAACATGTCGACGCCGCGGCGCACACCTTCCACGAGGTCCTCGGGTTTGCCCACCCCCATCAGGTAACGGGGTTTGTCGGCCGGCATGCGTGGCGGCAGGAAGTCCAGCACGCGGATCATCTCTTCCTTGGGCTCGCCCACCGACAGGCCGCCGATGGCCAGGCCGTCGAAGCCGATCTCCTGCAGGCCTTCCAGCGAGCGCATGCGCAGCTCTTCATGCATGCCGCCCTGGACGATGCCGAACAGCGCCGAGGGGCTGTCGCCATGGGCGATCTTCGAGCGCTTGGCCCAGCGCAGCGACAGCTCCATGGAACGCTTGGCCACGTCGAACTCGGCCGGGTACGGGGTGCACTCGTCGAAGATCATCACGATGTCCGAGCCCAGCGCGCGCTGCACCGCCATGGACTCCTCGGGGCCCATGAAGACCTTGGCGCCGTCCACCGGCGAGGCGAAGTACACGCCCTCTTCCTTGATCTTGCGCAGCGCGCCCAGGCTGAACACCTGGAAACCGCCGGAGTCGGTGAGGATCGGCCCCTGCCACTGCATGAAGTCGTGCAGGTCGCCGTGCTTGCGGATCACCTCGGTGCCCGGGCGCAGCCACAGGTGGAAGGTGTTGCCGAGGATGATCTGCGCACCGATGCCCTCGATGTCGCGCGGCAACATGCCCTTGACCGTGCCGTAGGTGCCCACCGGCATGAACGCTGGGGTCTCCACCACCCCGCGGGGGAAGCTCAGGCGGCCGCGCCGGGCCTTGCCGTCGGTGGCCAGCAGTTCGAACTTCATGAAACTCATGGATCAGTCCTCGGGCCCGCGCGGCGCGGGGTTGCGGGTGATGAACATGGCATCGCCGTAGCTGAAGAAACGGTACTCGTGCTCCACCGCCGCGGCATAGGCGGCCATGGTCTGCGGATAGCCGGCGAAGGCCGAGACCAGCATCAGCAGGGTCGATTCGGGCAGGTGGAAGTTGGTCACCAGGGCATCGACCACATGGAACGGCCGGCCCGGGTAGAGAAAGATGTCGGTGTCGCCGCTGAACGGCTTGAGCTGACCGTCGCGGGCCGCGCTCTCCAGCGAACGCACGCTGGTGGTGCCGACGGCGATCACCCGGCCGCCACGGGCGCGGCAGGCGGCCACGGCGTCGACCACGTCCTGGCCGACCTCCAGCCACTCGCTGTGCATGTGGTGGTCTTCGATCTTCTCCACGCGCACCGGCTGGAAGGTGCCGGCGCCGACGTGCAGGGTGACGAAGGCGGTGTCCACGCCCTTCTCGCGGATGGCCTGCAGCAGGCCCTCGTCGAAGTGCAGCCCGGCAGTGGGCGCGGCCACAGCGCCGGCGCGCTCGGCGTAGACGGTCTGGTAGCGCTCGCGGTCGGCGGCCTCGTCGGGCCTGTCTATATAGGGCGGCAGCGGCATGTGCCCGACGCGCTCCAGCAGCGGCAGCACGTCTTCGGCGAAGCCCAGTTCGAACAGCGCGTCGTGGCGCTGCAGCATCTGCGCCTCGGCGCCACCGTCGATGAGGATCTTCGAACCCGGCTTGGGCGACTTGCTCGAACGCACGTGGGCCAGCACGCGGCGGCTGTCCAGCACGCGCTCGACGAGGATTTCCAGCTTGCCGCCGGATTCCTTCTGGCCGAACAGCCGCGCCGGGATCACCCGGGTGTTGTTGAACACCATCAGGTCGCCCGGCCGCAGGTATTCCAGCAGGTCGGCGAAGTGACGGTGGCTGAGGGCGCCGCTCGGCCCGTCCAGCACCAGCAGGCGGCTGGCGCGACGTTCGGCGAGCGGATGGCGGGCGATCAGGGCCTCGGGCAGATCGAAATGGAAGTCGGCGACGCGCATGGGGTATATCTCGAAGGGCCGGATATATTACTGGAATTGCGATGGCATCGCCACGCGGGTGGATTGACCGGTACCGAGGGCCTCCCTATACTGCCGCGCCATTGCCTCGGTGGCGGAATGGTAGACGCGGCGGATTCAAAATCCGTTTCTGGCGACAGAGTGAGAGTTCGAGTCTCTCCCGGGGCACCACGACATAGTCCCAAGCTTTCCTCAGAAAGCCCAAGACACCAGGAAAACCGGCCCTTGAGCCGGTTTTTTTGTGCCCAGCGTTCCCATGCATTCCCTTGTAAGCCCAACTTTTTGTGAGTAGATTCGTGAGTAGAGCCAGTTCGGTCCTGATTTTCTACTCACACCAGGCCACTTGATCTGCGCCTGGCGTGGCTTCAAGGGGAATGCCGTGCCTCTCACAGATTCCGCAGTCCGCGCCGCCAAGCCCAAGGAGAAGCTCTACCGCCTCTCTGACTCCCTCGGCCTTTGCCTCGAAATCACCACCACCGGCAGCAAGCTCTGGCGCTTCCGCTATCGCCACGCCGGAAAGCCCAAGATGATCAGCCTTGGCGCCTACCCTGCCGTCACGCTCGCGAAGGCCCGGGAGTTGCGCGATCGTGCTCGTGCCCATGTGTCATCCGGCATCGATCCTTCCGAACACAAGCAAGCGGAAAAGAAGGCCCGGGAAGCCGAGGTGTATACCTTCAAGATGCTGGCGAACGAGTGGTACACATATCGAGCCCCTCGCTGGGCAGAAGCGAGCGCGTACAAAGCGCGCCTCTACCTCGACAACGACATCATCCCCAACATCGGCATGCGCCCTGTCGTTGAAGTCACTCGCCCCGAGTTGGTGGAACTGCTACGCAGCATCGAGAACCGCGGAGCTCACAATGTCGCCCGCAAGGTTCGGCAATGGCTCGGCCAGATTTTCCGCTTCGGCCTGGCCAAGGGATCAGTCAACTCCAATCCGGCAACAGATTTGGATGTGGTGGCCGCTCACGCACCCGATACTCGCCACCACCCGCACGTCTCGATCGCTGAGCTTCCCGAATTGCTCCGCAAGGTCGACGCAGCCAGAACCAACGTACTCACTCGCAGCGCCATTCACTTGCTGGTACTCACAGGTGTTCGCCCAGGTGAACTACGCGCCGCACCTTGGAGCGAATTCGACCTCGATGCGGCAACCTGGTCGATCCCCAAGGAGCGGATGAAGGCGCGCCGACCTCACCTGGTTCCGCTACCCACTCAGGCTGTGGATATCCTGCGCCAGCTCCATCAGATCACTGGCCACCATGATCTAGTGTTCTCCGGACGCAATAGCAGCTCGCGCCCCATGAGCGAGAACACCATCAACAAGGCGCTTTCAGAGGCTGGCTACAAGGGCCGGCAGACCGGACATGGATTCCGCCATCTACTGAGCACCGAGCTGAACAGCCGCGGCTACAACCGCGACTGGATAGAACGTCAGTTGGCCCATGGTGATGCCGACGAGATGCGCGACACCTACAACCATGCCCACTACCTCGATCAGCGCCGGCAGATGATGCAAGCCTGGGCTGACGAAATCGCCGCGCTGTGCGCTGGTGCAAACGTCATGAGCATTAGGCGAGCATGAACAAAACAGAATGGACAGCACTTCTCGCTCGTGCCGAAAAGTTGGACGAGCCGCTTACCGATGAAGAATTTTCATTGTGGAAGCGTGGAATGTTGGACGGAAACGCGCGCATGTGGAACGTCGATTACGTGCATGCTGTCCAGCGAGCGATTGAGGGGCATGATCGAGAGCAACTAGATGCGATGCTGGGAGCAGAAATACCTATCCCAGCATTCTTGCTACCGTTCTTGATTCCCATATCTCAGGGGCGTCGCCCCGCGCAATTCACTGCGCTGGAAGACAAAATTAACCGTGAAATGTTCGACCGCTCCGTACGGTTTATGGAAATGTCTGCAGCAGAAGCAAAGCGCTGGATCGCTGAAGTGCGTGGAGCCCATGTAAAAACAATAGAGCGCTCACTTAAAAGAACCGAGTAGAGAGACTAAACCCCCCCGGCTTTTTAGTCTCAAGATGTGCCACGAAAATCTGACCGTCGCTCCCAACCAGCCCCAAGGAGGCTAGTGCGATGGCAGACAAAGCAAACCAGCCCCAACGCTTCATCCGCATCAAAGAGGTGCTGTCTATTACCTCGCTCAGCAAGTCAGATCTGTACCGCCGGATCGCGGACGGCACCTTCCCCACTCAAGTAAAACTCGGCCCCATGACCACGGCTTGGCAGGAAAGCGAAGTGCGCGCCTGGATGGACGCGCGTATCGCCGAGAGGAGTGCCGCCTAATGCTTGCACTCATCTCACCTCAGAGCTACATTGGGACCGTCACGGTAAATCCCGTGACCGACCTTGGCCGGTCGAACATCGTTAGGCGCACAGGCGCCCTCCATACCGTTGCAGGCGCTTTTTTTGCGTCCGCACATTCGTGTTATGGCGGCTGTGCGCGGGACACCTTCGGGTGTGCCGGGTGCCTAACGTCCCGGTCGGCCAACCCGCGTACAGCTGCCACCCTCCAATCGCTTGGCCGCGATCGGTGGCAGCTCCTCAACGTTAGGAGCTACACCATGCACACTCGCAATCCGTCTACTCATGCTGCCGCCTGGAAGGCCCGCGCCTTCTCTGCCCTTCGCAGCAACTCCTCCCTCTCCGTCCGTCTGGCTCGCTACAACGCCGCCATGGCCCGCGCTCGCGCTCTTGAAGCGCAGGAGGTGGCAAATGAGCACCATTGAAAGCATCGCCGACGATGGCATCGAGCACGCCCGTTATTGCAGGGAACAAGCCAGTTGGCTGCACGCCATTTCGGTGAGCATCAGTGAGGCGCTTTCTGATGGAAAGGCCGCGCTGGAAACTCGAGTGGAGCGCGCCAAGACCTTGGCCGGGCTTGCCAACTACCTGACCTATGACCTGATGACCTATTCCGATCAGCGCGCCGCTGACATGGACAGGGAGCTTGCCGCAGCAGCTCAACCGGTAGAGAAGGGGGATATGGAATGAACGCCTCTATCACCAAGCTTCCCCGCTGCAAGACTCTGCGCAAGTTCGATGAGCTGAGCTTTGTCGACACCTACGAGGACGGTCATTGCAGGCGCTTCGATTTTTGGAGCCCCGCACGTGTTGAGCCAAAAATCGATCAATGGAACATCGATTTCGCGCATGGCCTTACTCTGGTTCGTGAACTGCAAATGCTGCAGAAGGGCAGCGAGCGTAACGCCTTTCTTACCCTCAGGAACGTCTTCAGCTCTCCAAACTGGAGGGTTTGCGGACATGGGGTTGAGGACGGCTTTGCTACTGGTATCGCGGCATTGGCGATTATTGGGATGCGCGCACTCCAGGCTGGCGCAACTCCTTTCGATCCCGACCTGGAGTAACTGACATGACTACGCAAAACGGCGCCTATGCGCCGACGGGATCGGCTTGCCCGGAGAAAGCGGAAATCCTCTTCCGCGAGGCTCTGCAGGGCGCTTATGGCGCGCTCGACTGGCTCCCGCTGGCTGACAGCGCGATCCACCGTTTCCATGTGCCCGGCGACCGCCAAGGATCCCGCAATGGCTGGTATGTACTGTTCGCTGACGGCATAGCCGCTGGCGCGTTCGGCAGCTGGAAGGCCGGCGATGTTCACCACTGGAGCAGCCGCGGCGAGGTCACTGCCCTTGATGTCGAGCAGATGCGCCAGCGTATCGACCAGGCCCGGCGCCAGCGTGAAGCCGATCAGCACCAGCGCCAGCAGCAGGCAGCCGAATACGCCAGCTGGCGCTGGGACAACGCCCGCCGCACCGATCCTGCCCACCCCTACCTGCAGGCCAAGCAGGTTCGCTCCTACGGCCTGCGCCAGCACCGGGAGGAGCTTCTGGTACCGCTCTATCTGGACGGCGTGCTGGTAAACCTGCAGCGCATCGGTGCCGACGGAGGCAAGCGCTTCCTGCGCGGTGGCCGCATCACCGGCTGTTACTCCCCTCTGGGCAGCATCACCCCGGGGCGCCGGCTGTACGTATGCGAGGGCTGGGCGACCGGCGCCAGCATCCACGAGAGCAGCGGCAGCCCCGTCGCCTGCGCGATGAATGCCGGCAACCTCAAACCGGTGGCCACGGCTCTTCGAGCGAAATACGGCGACCTGGTGGAGCTGGTCATTGCTGGCGACGACGACCGCCAGACCCCGGGCAACCCCGGGCGCACCTCGGCAACAGCCGCCGCCCTCGCTGCTGGCGCCTTGGTCACGTTCCCCAATTGGCCTGCTGATGCGCCGATCCATTTGACCGACTTCAACGACCTGGCCAATTGGAGCGCTGCCCATGAATAAAGTCCTGACGCTCAAAGCTGAAAGCCCTATCCAGGACGCTATCCACAGCCTCGAGAACGATGCCGGGGCGCTGTATGCCCCGCTGATCCTGGAGCAGCTCCGACAGATGCGCGGTAAAGATCCTGCTGCGTTTGCTCGACTGCGTATCCAGGTCAAAGAAACCAAGATGTTGAGCATGCCGGAGTTCGATCGCCTGACCGCTCCCGGGGAGGCGGAGAGTGAGGCAGCCAATTCCGACATCTTCGCTGAGGTTGAGCCATGGCATGAGCCCGTGGATGGGGCCGACCTGCTGGACGACATCACCCACGCCCTCGCCCGCCACGTAATTGCCGACAAGGAGACTCTGCGCGCAGCCGCACTGTGGGCGACCTTCACCTGGTTCGTCGACGTGGTCCAGGTGGCTCCCATCGCCAACATCACAGCCCCGGAGAAACGCTGTGGAAAGTCCATTCTGCTCACCGCTCTAGGCAAGCTGGCAAACCGTCCCCTTCAGGTATCCAACATCGCCCCCGCCGCCCTCTTCCGCTCCATCGAACTATGGTCGCCAACCCTACTGATCGATGAGGTGGACGCGTTCCTGACCGCCCACGATGACGCCCGCGGAATTCTCAATGCCGGCTTCACTCGAGACAGCGCAATCGTCATCCGCTGCGTGGGCGACGACCACATGCCGACCCCGTTCAACGTCTGGGGCGCCAAGGCCCTTTGCGGCATCGGCAAGATCGCGGACACCCTGGCAGACCGTAGCGTGCCCTTGCGCCTGCGCCGTCGCACTCCGGGCGAAAACGTGGAGAGCCTGCGCCACTCCGACCCTGCGCTTTGGGAGCGGCTGCGCTCGAGGCTTGCCCGCTTTGCTCTCGATGTTGCTGCGTCAATCGCCAAGGCCAGGCCAACCCCCATCACCGGACTGAACGACCGCGCCAACGATGCCTGGGAACCGCTGCTGGCCATCGCCGACCTGGTGGGCGAGCACTGGCCCAAGTCGGCCCGTAATGCCGCTATCACGCTCCACGGCTTGGAAGGTGAGGCGCCCAGCGTTGGTGCCGAACTGCTGGCCGACGTGAAAGCCGTGTTCGACGACAAGCGCGCCAGCAAGATCTTCAGCGTCGATCTGCTCGAGGCCTTGGTCGCCGACGAGGAAGCACCGTGGGCAACCTGGAACCGCGGCAAGCCCATGTCGCCACGCCAGCTCTCGGCCAAGCTGGCCGACTTCGGCATCAAATCCGGGACAGTTCGCCAGGGCTTCGACACCAAGAAAGGGTATTCCCTGGATCAGTTCCGTGACTCCTTCGACCGATACCTTTCCAACGTCGCACCCTCTACAAGCGTCACACCGTCACAAACCAGTAACGGCGCGGTATCCAGCGATTTTAAAAGCGTCACAAGCACCCTGTGTGTGACGGATAAAAAAGCCTCGAAAGCCACGACTGACGCGGGTTGTGACGGTGTGACGGATAAAACACCTATTCGGCCAAGGGAAGAAGGAGAAGCACTTCCGCAGTGGGATGATGCCGACAAGGAGGAATTCTGATGGGCGCCGCTATCGACTTCCTCCATGACCATGGGCTCAGCGCCAAGGTGAATGGTAAGCGTCTGGTCGTTTCACCGGCCTCAAAGCTCACCCCTGACGTTCGCCAGTACATCAAGGTGCACCGCTTGGAGTTGTTGGCGGAGCTGGCAGCCAACGATGGACAGGAGCGCCGCAGCCATTGGCAAATCACTCTTGGCGGGAAACCTCTCTGCATCATGATCGGGGAACCGATGACGGAGACAGAGGCTCTTGAGGCAGCAACCTGGCGCTGGCCCGGAGCGGAGGTTCGTCATGGCTGAATCCTTCGAAGATCGTGTTGAAGCAACCGCCCGGTTGCTGCTGGACACATGCAGGGAACGGGACATCCGCCTTTCTGGTGATCACGCCGTGAGCGAAAACGATGCGGCTGATCTGCTGGGGTATTCGAGCGGCGACACGCTCAGGAAGCAGGTGAGCGACGGCATTTGCCATCTCCCCTATCGGAGGCTTGGAAATCGTCGCCTCTACCGCCTGCGCGACATCGCTGTTGAGATCGAAAGGACGTACGGTCGCGGATAACACGGAAAAACGCGGAATACGCGGAAATCTCGGAATGGTTCCCAGGGCGCAAGGACGCGACCATTTCTCCAGCAACTTTTCCTGGAGAACCCCATGCGCGAGCTCGTCCTCTCTCAATTCACCAAGGCGCTGCTAGCCACCCGTGGCGATCGCCAATCCGCCTTGTCGATCAGCCGATCTCTGTATGGTCATTCCAACGCCGTGGTCCGCCTGTTGGAAAAGGCCGTTGTCACCACCAGCGATCTTCATGCCGACCCTGACTTCCGCTCCGCTGGGCGCGCATTTATCGAGCTTGTTCAGGTTCGCTCACTGATCGGCAAGATCAACGCCATCTCCCCATTCCGCGCAATCCCTGCAGAAACCCGCGTCCTGGCTCAAACCGAACGACCCGCCGCCTATTGGACCGCCCAAGGACAGCCGAAGGTGGCCACTCACACAGCCTTCGAGCAGAAGCGCCTCGACTCGAAGAAGATCACCGGTCTGCTGGTACTGACCAACGAACTGCTTCAAGGACAAGGCGCCGCATTCGAGTCCGCAGTGAGCAACGACCTGGTGAACCCGATTGCTGCCCTCGAAGGTATCACGCTGCTCGATCCGACCAACGCCGGCGGCGCCGAGTCGCCAGCCTCCATCACCCACGGAGTTGCGCCTGTACCCTCTTCAGGCAGCGATGCCGATGCCGTTCGAGCAGATATCCGAGCACTCTTCGCCGCCTTCGATGGCTCGCTCGAAACAGCTGTGATCGCCATGCATCCAGAGACCGCACTCGAGCTTTCGCTGATGCAATCGTCCCTCGGTGAAAGCAGCCTGACAGTGCGCGGTGGCGAGTTGTTTGGAGTTCCCGTAGTCACCAGCGACTCGGTGCCGATGGACTCCAACGGCGCCTTGGTCGCCTTGATCGATCCAGCCGGCATCCTGCTCACGGATGAGGGTGTCGATATCCATCAGTCGAATATCACCACAATCGAGATCTACGACGGCCAAGACGGAACCCAGCTTCTCTCGCTCTGGCAGAACAATCTCACTTCGGCGCTGGTCGAGCGCTTCCTGAACTGGGAATTGGCGCGCGCTGGTTCTGTCGCCTGGCTGTCCGGCGTTCAGTGGGGTGTGTGATGGATTACGAAGCGAAGGCGCTCCAGTTTCGCGAGGAAATCGAAAAAGTCTCCAAGGAGTGCCTGGGCCTTGGAGTCAAGGAACCATTCGGCATGGGCACCGCTATCGTGCTCACAGGGAAACTGATTCACGCTCTTGAGCGCATCGAACAGCTTGAAGGGAAATTGAAGGGGCTCTCTGAACAAGCAACTGCGCTCGAAGAGCGTGGCCTCAAATACTGCGGCACCTGGCAGCGCGCCATGGACTATCGGCGTGGCGACTGCGTGACCCACAAAGGCTGCCTCTGGACTGCGGTGAAGGCCACCGACAAGGTGCCCGACGAAGCTGTTTCTGACTGGCAGCTCTCGGCCAAAGGGGCGACTCGATGAGCACGAATCAGAACTGCAACGAAGTCATCTTCGCGATGGGCCGGATCATCGGTCAGAACGCCGACTGGCTCGATGGTCGTCTCTTCCAGAAGCTCGCCATGATTGCCGCTCGAGCGAACTACGAGGACGAGGAACTTGACGACTACGGCACCTTCGATGACATGCGTCGGGCCTTTGAAGTCTCTTCTGCAGCACTCCGCGAGAAAGCCCACCACCAGGGTAAGGGGCGCCGCTGATGAACGACCTGATGAGAGAGTTTTTCGAGGCATCCGGTGATCGCCTCCTGCAGTTTCTAGCCGAGCTTCCCGAGTCCTATCTCGCGCACATGAAGCAGCTTCCAATCCACCCCGAGTTGGCCGGGCGCCTGGCCCAGGTCAGCGAGGAAGTGGGAGAGGTTCGAGTTCTGAAGGTCGAGCCAGACCAACTGATCATCGTGGTGCTGAATGGCGACCCGGCCCCGTACTTGATGACGCTCAAGCTCGAGCCAAAACAGATCCACTAGCACCGACCTCAACGGACAAGTCGTGAGTGTCCAGAACAACCGCGAAAGCCTGCGCGTGCATCCCCTCCTCCGAGCGATTTCAAGCGCGATATCGCCGGCACGGCGGCAGGCAACCACTTCGCACCACCGGGAGAACTAGATGGCCACTGACAGCCTCGGCACCCTCACAGTAGACCTGATCGCCAACACTGGCAGCTTTGAGCGCGGCATGGACAAGGCTGAGCGCTCACTGAAAAGCGCCACCAAGGAAGCCAAGTATCAGGGTGATCAACTCGACAAGCTCGCCGGCCAAATCGACCCGGTGGTCGGCGCCTACAACCGTCTCGACAAGATGGAAGAACAGCTCCGGAAGCATCGCCAAGCGAACCGCCTGGATGACTCCTCGTTCCAGGGCCTGCTCAAACAGCTCAATGCCCAGCGCGACGCCCTGGCCGCGAACGACTCCGCATATCGCGCTAACGCCATCAGCATCAAGCAAATGCAAGCTGCGACGCGCGGCCTTCCTGCGCAGTTCACAGACATAGCTACTTCGCTTGCTGCTGGGCAGAACCCTCTGACCGTCTTCCTACAGCAGGGCGGTCAAATCAAGGACCAGTTCGGTGGAGCTGGCGCCGCGCTAGCGGGTACTGCCCGCTATCTGCTGGCCTTGGCAAATCCAGTCACCATCGCTGGAGCCGCGCTTGCCGGTCTGGCGTTAACCTACTACGACGCAGAGAAGACCCAGAGCGAATTCGACCAGGCCCTTCTTGCTGGCAACAAAACCATCGGCGCCACCACCGGGCAGCTTGTGGCTCTGTCCAGTCAGATTGGCGCAACCGTCGGCGACTTCAGCGACGCAGAAGATGCGGTGACGGCATTGGCCAAGGCCGGCGACCTCAGCTTTAGCCAGGTTGCGAACCTTGGCGAAGCGGCCGCTGCTGTGGCGCAGTACACCGGCAAGAGTGCCGCCGACATTGCCACGGCATTTGCCGGCCTGGGCAAAAACGCCACTGATGCAGCGCAAAAGGCGAGCGAGCAATACCGCCTCATCACCGCCGAGCAGTACGACCTGATCAAGGCGCTCGACGATCAAGGCGAACACCAGAAAGCCCTAGACGTGCTTGGCGAAAGCCTGAACAAGAACGCCATGGCGCGCCTGAAGCAGTACAAGGAATCGCTGACTGGCGTTAAGCAGCTCTGGAACAACATCGCTGAAGCTGCGGCCAGTGCCTACAACTTCGGCCGCTCCAAGTTCATGCCGCAGACCAATGCCGAACTGTTGACTCAGACCAAGAGCCAGCTGGAATTCTTGCAGAGGTTCCCTGGCCAGGAGGTTTCCGTCCCTGGGGAGAGCCGCACCGTCACCGGACAAGAGGGGCTTCAGTACCTTCAACAACGCATCAAGCTACTGGATACGCAGGTCAAATCTGAAGGGGATATGGCACAAGCCCAAGCCGATGCGAACCAGGCGCAGCAAGACTACATCCGCCTCTCCGGCACTATCGATACAGCGCTCTCCGACGGCTCTCCCGAGAAGCGCAAGGCAAAAGCTCTGAGCGATCTGAAGGACCAGTATCTTGGGCTGATGAAGGCCTCCTCGATCACTGGCCAATCAAGCCCGCTGCTGGCCGGCGTCGAGTACAACGGCCAGGAGTTCTCTGGCGGCTCCTATGCTGAGCGGGTTAAGCAGATCAACGATCAGTTCGACAAGAAGACCACCGCCAAGCCAAAGGCATACCAGGAAGATGCCGGCGCCAAGATGCTGGACAACCTTCGCCAGCAGTACGCAGCCATCCAGGCGCAGAACGTCGCTCTCGACGATCAAGACAAGGTCTCGCAGAAGCTGGGAGCTCAGGCCCAGGCGCTCGCACGCTGGGAAGAAGAACTCTCCCAACTGAAGGAGAAAAAGACCCTAACCGCCGATCAGCAGCAACTGTTGGCGAGCTCAGATCTGATCACGGCCCAGCTGAAGCGCAATGCCGCCTTGGAAAAAGAAGTCTCGCTCCGCAAGCAGAGCCTTGAAGACGCTCAAAAGCTCTCTGCATTCCAAGAGACGCTCAAGTCCCAAATCGATCAGGCGCAGCAGAGAAATGGCTTATCGCTCGCTACCTTCGGCATGGGCGACAAAGAGGCCAGCCGCCTGCAGGAAATGGCCTCCATCCAGCAAAGCTACCTACGCCAACAGAAGTCGCTCAACGAGCAGTACAACACCGGTCGGATCACCCCAGAGCTCTACGACCAGGAAACCAAGGCCATCCAGGCTTCGCTGAATCAGCAACTGCAAGACCAGCAGCAGTACTACAAGCAACTCGACGATCTGCAGCAAGACTGGAGCAAGGGGGCCGATGAGGCTTGGGCGAACTATGCCGACGCAGCCAGCAACTACAGCGCTCAGGCGGCGGATGCCATCGAGGCTGTGCTGAATACCGCCTCGTCTTCGGTTACCCAGAACTTCATGGAGATCCTGCAGGGCACCGAAAGCTTCGCCGATGGCGCAATGTCGATCATTGCCGATCTGAGCAACGCCATTGTTCAGGCCCTGATTGAGATTGCTGCCAAGGCCCTTGTAGTGAAGACGATCACAGGCATCGCTGGATTCTTCGGTGGAGGTGCCGCCGGTGCTGCTGGCGCAGCTTCCGCGAGTGATGGCGGGGGTGGCATCGCAGATCTTGGCGAACTGCTCCCCGGGTTCGCGTCTGGCGGCTTTACCGGCTACACGGGGGTCAACGATGTCGCAGGCCTGGTCCACGGTAAGGAGTTCGTATTCGACGCCGCGGCCACAGCGCGTATCGGCGTGGACAACCTGGAGGCCCTCCGCTCCGATAGATCCTTCGCAAAGCTGCCGGCGACTATGGACGCTTCTGTGCCATCCACCACGAACAACAGCAGTCGCAGTACTACAGTCAATTACTACGAGGCAGCCGGAAATGGCGGCGGCCAGAAGACCAGTACGGCACGGGCGGCTCGTCGCATTGCCCAAGCCGTAGACGCAGCGCAGAGGTACAACTGATGCCAAATGAAGAAGTGAAGATTGACTTGGTAGATCGCCCCGACGGCAAAGCCACGCTGTGGACTGCAACGAACAATGAAGATCGTCCTATGGAGTTCGAGGTTGTGACAGAGAAAGGAACTCGGGTTATCACCGTTGTCCAGCCAGGTGGATTCATTCAAGTCATCACGAGCAGCAAGGAAGACGCGAATATCAAATATCGGGAGATCACCGGCAAAGGAGCGCACTGATGGCTCGCCTGCAAACCATCAAGCCCCGCCTGCAGGAAGCGCCAAGTCGCCAGCTCCAAGCGGTGCCCAGCACGAGGGAGCGCAGGATGACCGGCAGGAAGCTCCAGGAGAGGCGCCTGCGCGTGTGGTCGAAGAATCCATGCTGCGCCCACTGTGGAAGGCTTTGCGCCTTCCCTGAGGGCTTCGAGCTGGATCACAAGCTATCCCTTCACGCTGGTGGTGCTGACACTGATGAAAACTGCCAGGTGCTTTGCTCGGGCCCTGATGGATGTCACGCGAAGAAGACTGCGACTGACCTCGGATACAACCAGAAGAGAACCATCGGTATCGATGGGTGGCCAGTGAGCTGACTCGGGGGGATACGCATACCCTGGTGGGCGCCGAGGCGGAAACCACCTCGGTAAGTCTTTCTTCATTAATCCGTAGAATTTTCGTTACTACAGATTCAAACAGGCCCGCGCATTTGGAGAGGCGCTCGAAGTGAAGGCCTGGGATGCTAGGTTACTCAGGATGACAGTTGGTGGAGGAGACGTCTGATTTCCCCTGCATCCACTTCTGCCTGCATCCCTTCAAAAAACTGGACTACGTTTCGGCCGCGAAGAGTCTGGTAGAGCTCCTCACCGAAGTCTGTTCTCTCCATCGCACCCAGGATCGCAGCGCCTCCACGGCGGACGCCAGCAGGTCGGATTAGCCCAGACGCTTGCAACTGCTCTCCGAGTAGTTCACTGATTTCAATCAGTTCAGCGTGAGTTTGGTTGAGCTTGGCTTGAGCGGCGAGAAGTTCACGCTCGTACTGCCCCGCAATAATGCCAGGGCTGAAGGTCTGTCCACCTCCATTGGCAGCAGCCAGCAAGCGTTTGATCAATTCCCACAGTTCCATTGTGCTTCTCCTTCAGTCCCTGATCACAGTCGTAGGTAATGCTGACCCCGGAGTATCAGTCTGCCCCGATCGAAACTGCAACCAGGTCTCAGTCAGGTGGGGGGGTAGTCGGATATTCCTAGCCCCTTTCGACTGGAAACTACGCCTGCCCTCACGCGCAGAAAAAATCCCCCTTTTGAAATCGGTTTACCAGTTGTTTACCGTTAACAAACCAGCCTGCAACCCTTGTGGCACTAAGCTTTGACCACTTGTTAACTTCCATTTGAAATCAGCAAATGGTTAACAAGTTAACCATACTGGTAAGGTTTACCGATATACCAGCCGGACACCGAGGAATCGCACATGGAAGGCAGCCTACTGCTCACTGCTGAAGAGGTCGCAGAACTGTCCGGATATCAGAAGCCATCCGCCCAAGCTCGCTGGCTGAAACAGAACGATTTAACTTTCGTGGTAGGCGGTGATGGTCGTCCAAAGGTTCTGCGCCAGGTCGTCGAGACGCGCCTTGGCGGGAAATCAAATGAGAAGAAGCGAGAGCCACAGCTTAACCTTCGCTCAGGCCAACAGCATCAGCCGTAAGGCACAACGGATTCGAAATCCGTCGTACTGCTGGTGTCCCGGAGAGGGGTCGAACCTGGTGTTCACCACAATGCCGATCGAGCTCCTACTCATGAGGAGCCCTGCCGGCTCAAAGACTCAAAGCCTTGAAGCCTTGAAATCCGGCGCGGGACAGGGTTGCTCGCCAGTAAATGAAGAGCAGGCACCGCTCTAGCCTGATGGCATTTGGCCGCGCCATGGCGGATGATTGGGCCATCCATAGGAACGGAGTCCCTCCATGAACGACCTTGAGCGCGCATTCCGCTTATACGCCCGCCCGGCGTTGCTGGTGATCATTGGCCTGATTGGGATGGGGTTTGTCGCGATGACACCTGAGTCAGCTGGCGTGCTCGACCAGATGCTCATGCCGATCAAGCGCGCAATCTTCTATGGCGCGCTGGCCGTCAGTTGCGGTGGTTTCCTGTGGCTCTGCTGGAGTGTCTACCTGGAGTACCGCTGGGCCCGCGGAGATCTGGACGGTGGTTGCCACAACTGCGGCGGTCCAATGCGCCACCTGTCCGGCAGGTGGGGGAACTACAGCAAATGTCTTATGTGCGGATCGAAACGAGAAGGGTGGCACTGAAGCCAGAAACGGAAAGCCCCGCAGTGCGGGGCTTCTTTGTTTCACACAACTGAAATCAATGTTCGCTTGAAAATGTCTTTCTTCGCCACTGAGTCCCAATACTTCGACGTTTCAACATGTAAGGTCGCGTTGGAGCTGATCTTCAGGCGCTGAACTTGCTCGGTAAGCTTAAGGGGGAATCGAATAGAGACCTTTCCACCATCAACCCGAATCGATAGCCGGCCAGTATCGGTAATCCCTGCGACTGAGCCGGATACAGTTTCTTGATACCTTTCAGGCTCTGTAATGGTGTCCAGAAGGGCTCTCACCCGGGTTATTTCATCCGGTCTGCCTTCCCATCTGCGGGCACCTTTCGTGGACTTCCAGGCGAACTGAACCGCAAATCCTCCCTTATCCAACTCCTTCATGAACTCACTGAGTTGGTGCGCTGACTTTCCCCCGATAGCATCTACGGCATCGTAGAAATCAGCCTGGTCAGAATTCAGAAGCCTGAAAGTTTGGGTGAGAGTCTCTTGGAGTAAGCTATCCCCGGTTAGGTCCGGAAGGGCATTGCCAGTGATGTAAACATGAGTCGAGCCGGAAGCTAGGCCTGCTAGTTTGAAATTCAACGCATTGGCGACGTCACTAGCAACGCCCCTGGCAGCATCAGTTCCGTGCCGAAGCCTATGTGCCGCCAGTTTCCATGCCTTGGTCAGTGGCCCCATCGCATCAATGAACCAGTCGAGCGGGATGCTGCCATTTGCCCGCGCACCGATAAGCCTTAGATCAACCAGTTCGCCAAGCTCTTCTGCGTCCGCTAAAGCGGCCTGTCTAGCGACCGATCGTGCAGCCGCCTCCTGATTCTTGGCTGCAAGCTGCAGGAAGAAATCTTCTGGGTTTTGCTGGGCGCGTGCTTTGGTCTCTTCAGAGAAGGCTTTCAGTGCATCCGCATGATCGCGCAGGAATGAACTGCTCATAAAATGATCTCCGCGAATCCTTTCGCCGTTACACGGTCGTGGCAGTATCCTAGGATACCTCGCCAGTACGCCTCCCGATGGAAAACCTGATCAGGTGCTGGGCGCTCCAGGTAGAAATCCAAGTCATAAAGTGCTTCTGCCACTCCTTGGTCGAGGAGTTGAGCGACCTGGTTTGAGCCATCCGGGGTTACCGCTGCTGGATTTTTCCAAAAGGGATGCCAGAGCACACAATCGATATCCCCTGGGTTCTCCTTCTGCGTGAGGAAAGATCCGTCGATCCACAATGTCCCACACACGCCTAGAGCTGTAAGCGCATCGGTCCAAATCCCAAATTTCCGAAACAGCTCTGCACGTCGCAGATCAGCTGGAAATGGATCAACAGCTAACCCACGGAGCTGGTCGATAGAAAGCCGGTGCATTCCGGGTTGTAGCAGGGCAGGAAAATCTGGTTTTGGCATCATGCATCCTTGCGGTGCTTCAGTAACTTATCGGATCGGGCAGATCGACTAGGTTTTTCACTGCCCCATGATCCTCCGGAACCGCTGCGTCAGCATCACTGCCCCATGATCTGCCTATAGCGACGCTGGTACTCGTCGTAGCTCAGGCCAGTCTCAGAATTCAGTTCATCAATCTGCCTCTGTCTCCACTGTTCACGAGTAAGGGAGCCAGAACCACTGGTGGTAGTTTGCGTGAAGGCCTGCGGGGCGGATGGAGCCGGCGAACTGCTGGCAATCCCGCTGCCGGTCCCAATGCACTGATACTGGATCACTACCAGCCCTGCGATGCATGTGCCGTAGCCATTGAACTGATTGCAGTGCTGACGCTTTCCACCGAACATTTCGGCGTCCTGATAACCCCAAACCCGGCATTTTTGGGCGGCTATCTCGTGCGCTTGGTCCATGTTGACGACCGGTTGCTCGAACTGGGCGAAGTCGTAGGCCATGTCGACAGTCCCGTCCGCGCGGCTACCGCCATTGGCGTAGAAGCTTTTCTTCACGGCGCACCCGCCAGTTGCAGCGAGCGCGAACATAAGGGCAGCAATGGGTATAAGGCGCATAGCGACCTCCTTGTCAGTTTGGTCGCATTGTGCCATTACAGAATCGACTACGTCATCCGGGTTAGGTCGAGCCTAAAACCTGCGCATGGACCTCTGGCGAGTGGCGATAGGTCTATTGAAAAGATGAATCCACCCTGCATCGGCATGGCTTACGGTAAAAAATGATTAGAGCAACGGATTGTTTCTTTGATGATCAGACAATTAGCGTCGATTTAGCCCTTTTTATTAGGCAGCAATGGGAGGCTTTAGGAGGCCACCTCCCAAGGCCAGCCTTCAAATGCGTTGAATGTCTCGATGATGTCTGGCCGCATCGACAGGGCGGGAAAATACCTGCTCATTTTGAGCACCGTGGGCACTCCCACACTGACTGCAGCCGTAGGCACCTTGGGAGACGCGCTACTCAATCAAGCAACGCCCAAGTAAATTTTGAGGCCGATGATATCCGCGCAATCGAGGGGTATCTGAGAGACAGCCGACTGCTTTCAAGAGGAAGAAATCGAGTCTTAGCACAACAACGGAAGGAGACCGATCGCCATACGTGCGCGGCATGCGGGTTTAAGACAGAAGTAAACGGCAGGCACATAGTTGAGTGCCACCATCTTCGCCCGCTTTCCTTCGACGGAGTGCGCGAGGTCAGTCTGAGCGACTTAATTACGCTTTGCCCAACCTGCCATCGAATAGCACACACGCGATTGGAACCGCTCACCATTGCAGAGATTCAGCGTGCTCTCCCGTTAAAGTCGAACGACTAGGTAATTGATCATTAAGTTGAGTAAATGGCTATTAAGCACCTTCACAAAAGTGAGTAGATTTGTGAGTAGAACACAAACCTAAGATATCGAAACCCCCACGAACAAAGGCACACAGCAAACTCTTCGAGTCTCTCCCGGCCAGTGAATCTCGGAACACCAGAAGAACCGGCCCTTGAGCCGGTTTTTTGTTGCCTGCGCGCACCCGCGCGACGCCTTGCGCACCGCCCGCGACCGCCCATTGCGGTCCAACTTCAGGAACGCCATGAAACCCGCCCGTCTGCGCGCCGACATCCTGGCCGGCCTCACCACGTCCTTCGCCCTGGTGCCCGAGTGCATCGCCTTCGCCCTGGTGGCCCACCTCAACCCGCTGATGGGCCTGTACGGCGCCTTTTTCATCTGCACCCTCACCGCCCTGTTCGGCGGCCGGCCGGGCATGGTTTCCGGGGCCGCCGGCTCCATGGCCGTGGTGATAGTGGCGCTGGTGGTGCAGCACGGCGTGCAGTACCTGCTGGCCACCGTGCTGCTGGGCGGCCTGGTGATGATCGCCTTCGGCCTGCTGCGCCTGGGCAAGCTGGTGCGCATGGTGCCGCACCCGGTGATGCTGGGCTTCGTCAACGGCCTGGCGATCGTCATCGCCCTGGCCCAGCTGGAGCACTTCAAGACCGGCGGGGCCTGGCTCGGCGGCGCGCCGCTGTACCTGATGCTGGGCCTGGTGGCGCTGACCATGGCCATCGTCTACCTGCTGCCGAAGCTGACCCGCGCGGTGCCGCCGGCGCTGGTGGCGATCCTCGGCGTCGGCCTGCTGGTATACCTGCTCGGCCTGCCCACGCGCACCCTCGGCGACATGGCGCACATCGCCGGCGGCCTGCCCGCCTTCGCCCTGCCGCAGGTGCCGTGGAACCTGGAGACGCTGCGGATCATCACGCCCTACGCCATCCTCATGGCGCTGGTCGGCCTGCTGGAAACCCTGCTGACCTTCAACCTCACCGACGAAATCACCCGGAGCCGCGGCTACCCGGACCGCGAGTGCGTGGCCCTGGGCGCGGCCAACATGGTCTCCGGGGCGTTCGGCGGCATGGGCGGCTGCGCCATGATCGGCCAGACCATGATCAACCTCGGCTCCGGCGGCCGCGGGCGGGCTTCCGGGGTGGTCGCCGGGGTGATGATCCTGCTCTTCGTGCTGTTCCTCTCCCCGCTGATCGAGCGCATCCCGCTGGCGGCGCTGGTCGGGGTGATGTTCGTGGTGGCCCAGCAGACCTTCGCCTGGGCCTCGCTGCGGGTGCTGAACAAGGTGCCGGCGAATGACGTGCTGGTGATCATCGCGGTGACCGTCGTCACCGTGTTCACCGACCTGGCCATCGCCGTGCTCTGCGGCATAGTCGTGGCCGCCCTGGACTTCGCCTGGAAGCACGCCCGCGAACTCTACGCCGACAGCCACCTGGAGGCCGACGGCAGCAAGCTCTATCGCCTCCACGGCACGCTGTTCTTCGCCTCCACCACGACCTTCCTGGAACAGTTCGACACGGCCGGCGACCCGCCGCAGGTCACCCTGGACTGCCGCCACCTGAGCTTCGTCGACTACTCGGCCATCGCCGCGCTGAAGACCCTGCGCGAGCGCTACGCCAGGGCCGGCAAGCACCTGCGCGTGGTGCACCTGTCCGAGCGCTGCAAGCAGTTGCTCAAGCGCGCCGGGGTGCAGCACGGCTGATTCGGACGTTCTTCCGAAAATGACCGGCAGCGCTGGCGCGCCGGGAACCCTATGGAATAATGCCGCCCCTTTTTTGACTAGGAGGTCCACATGGTCACTCACTTCCTGATTGGCACCAGCCAGGCCGCTTGCGGCCGCAGCGACCCGAACGTGGCGGGCTCGCAGGATGTCGCGCAGGTCAGCTGCAAGACCTGCCGCCGCACCAACGCCTTTACCCAGGCGCAGGAAACCACGGGCACCGCGCCGGCTGCGGCGCCGAAGAGCAAGCAGCCCGCCCGCGCCCCGGCACAACCCGGCCGCGACGCCGCCCGGCAAGCCTGGCAGGCGCGCCTGAGCGCCCTGTCCGGCAAGACCCGCCTGCCCCGCGGCAGCCGCCGCGCCCAAGCGTACGTCTGATCGCCGCTGCGCTGCCGGCGGTGCCCGCTGGGCGCCGTCGGTATGCATAGGCTCGGCATCTTTACGGGCCACGCAGTTCGGCGCGCCGCCGCCCTAGACGCCTGTACGGACGCGGCGCTCCAGTTCGGCGACGAACTCCGCCAGCGGCATCGGCTTGCCGAACAGGTAGCCCTGCAGGCAGGGCACGCCGCGGGCCGCCAGGTAGTCGCGCTGCGCCGGCGTCTCGATGCCTTCGGCGATGACCTGCAGGTCCAGGCGGTCGCAAAGGTCGAGGATGCTGTCGAGGATGTGCCGGGAACGGCTGTCGTCGTCGACGGTGGCGACGAAGCTCTTGTCGATCTTCAGGGCGTCCACGCGGAAGCGGCGCAGGTAGGCCAGGCTGGAATGGCCGGTGCCGAAGTCGTCTATCGCCAGGGTCACACCCAGGTCGCGCAGGCAGCCGAGCAGGTCGTCGGTGGGGGTGTCGATCAGTTCGCGCTCGGTCAGCTCCAGCATCAGTTGCACCGAGCCCACCGGGAAAGCGCCGAGGAAGTCCAGGCAATCGGTCAACAGGCTGCTGCTGCGGCAATTCACGGCGCTGACGTTGACGCCCAGGTGGAAGCCGTCGCCCAGCAGGTGCGCGTGCTTAGGCAACTGGGCCGCCAATTGCTGCAAGAGCGCGCGGGTCATGGGCACGATCAGGCCGCTCTGCTCGGCCAGGGGGATGAAGATATCCGGGCTGACCAGCCCCGCGCGCGGGTGGCGCCAGCGCATCAGCACCTCGGCGCCGATCCAGCGGCCGCTGGCGGCGTCCACCAGCGGCTGGAGGAAGGGCACGAATTCGCCGGCGTACATGGCCCGCTCGATCTCGCGGGCAGGCGTCGCCGCGCGCCCCAGCATCCAGTGGCAACCGAGGCCGAACAACCCGCCGAGCACCGCCAGCATGGCGAACAGCGGCCAGTAGTCGTCGCGCATCACACCCCACTGGGCGCCGGCCGGGAAGCCACCGACCACCTGGTAGGGAAAGCGCGTCGAGGTCTGCTGCGTCTCGGCCAGGGGGAAGGCGTCGGGCGCGCCCTCGTGCACCTCGCCCGCCTCGTCCATCCAGCGCGGGCCGATCTGGACCAGCAGTTCGCTGCGCTGGTCCACCAGTTGCAGGACGTTGCTCAGGTAGCGCCCGTCCACCGCCGCCAGCACGGCGGCGGGACCTTCGGCCAGGCGGTACACGATCAGCGCGAAGTCCGGCGTCACCGCATTGCCGGGCAACAGGTTGAGGCGCCCGTCGACGAAATCGGCCGTGTTCACCGCTTCGTCGACGTTGCCGAACAGCGAGCTGCAGAACACCCGGCCATCACGCACCAGGTTGACGGTGCGCACGAAGGGCACGGTGGCGACCTGTTCGCGCAGCACCAGCTCGGCCGCGGCGCATGGCCCTTCGGCATAGGCGATGGTGGCCCGCGCCGAGCCGGCGGCGTTGCCGAGCATGATGTCGATCAGGTGCAGCGCCTCGCTCGAGGCGAGCCCCGCTTCACGCTGGAGGCTGACCAGTGTCTGCCAATAGATGATGCCCCCGCCCAGCAGCAGCGGCAGCAGGGCGACCAGCAGGGAAACGCACAGGCGCCAGAGCAGGCGCCGGACTTTGCTCGATCCAGGCATCCGTGTCATCCCGGGCGCCGCCGCTGTCATCGGGCTCGGCGAGCAGCCTGAGCGGGCGCCTGAAACCAGCGTAGATCATTCCGCCTGCGGCACCCTGGCCTCGGTGGCGATCGGCCAAAGGTCGTATAATCCCCGCCCTCGTCCCTGCTCCGAGCGCCGAACGACGCCATGCCCAAAGCCCGACTCCAGCCGGAGGGGAACTTCCCCCCCGCGCCCCTGCTGCGCCGCTTCGCGGCCATGTTCTACGACTTCCTGCTCTGCGTGGCCCTGCTGATGGTGGTCACCCTGCTCTACCAGCAGGTGCTGCTGCGCCTGCTCCTGGGCGGCGAAAAGCTCCGGCAGCTCGCCGACCAGGGCGGGCTGGTCGGCGACCCGCTGCTGTCCAGCCTGCTGTTCATCAGCCTGTTCGCCTTCTTCGCCAAGTTCTGGACGCACAAGGGCCAGACCCTCGGCATGCAGGTCTGGGGCGTGCGCGTGCAGAACGCCGACGGCACGCCGATCAGCCTGATGCAGGCGCTGCTGCGCTTCATGATCGCCATCGGCTCCTGGGCCTGCGGCGGGCTGGGCTTCCTGTGGATGCTCTGGGACAAGGACAAGCGGACCTGGCACGACCGCTATTCGGAGAGCGTGGTGATCCAGATTCCCAAGGCGGTGCGCAAGGCGACGCAGGGGCGGGGGTGAGGCTGGGGCGTGAAGGGAGAGGGTGCCGTTCGTGCCGCCGGGGCGTCCGGTGTGGCCTGGGAATCCAATCGCGGACAGAGTCCGCTCCTACGCCCGTGCTTCCCTGAACCTGTCTTGCGCCGAGGTGCTCTTCGTAGGATGGGTTGAGCTTGCGATACCCATGCTGCCGTGGTGATGGGTATCGCTTCGCTCAACACCATCCTACGAAAAGCCGTGTTTCCTGGAACCGTAGGAGCGGACTCCGTCCGCGATTGGACCCGCCACCCGCACCGAACCGTCCGGGATATCACCCCGCCCGCTTGAGCAACCACGCCCCCAACAACGCACAGATCGCCGCCGGCAACAACACCGCCAGCAACGGCGGGAAGTTGAACACCTGGCTCGACGGCCCCAGCAGATCCTGGGCGATGCGGAAGGTAAAGCCCACCAGCACCCCGGTGAACACCCGCTGGCCGAGGGTCACGCTGCGCAGCGGGCCGAAGATGAAGGAAATGGCCATCAGCACCAGGGCCGCGGTCACCGCCGGCTGCAGCACCTTGGTCCAGAACGCCAGCCAGTAGCGGTTGGTGCTCAGGCCCTGGTCCTTGAGGTAGTGGATGTATTCCCACAGGCCGCTGATGGACAGCGCCTCGGGCTCCATCACCACGGTGCTGAGCAGTTGCGGGCTGAGCTGGATGTTCCACGCCTCGGACGGTGCGCTGACCAGTTCGCTGCGCTTCTCCTGCGGGTGCAGCAGCGTGGTGTTCACCTCTTCCAGGGTCCACTGGCCGTCGCGGAACACCGCGCGCTTGGCGAAGCTGGCGCTCTTGAGCACGTGGCCTTCGGCGAAGTCGTAGCGCGTCACGCCCAGCAGGGTGCCGTCGGCCTGCACCACGTTGATGTGGATGAATTCCTGCCCCTGGCGGTGCCACAGGCCGTTGCGCGAGCTGACCGCGCCGCCGCTGCTCTGCGCCAGGGCACGGTCGCTCTGGGCCTGGGTCTCGGTGTAGGGCACCACGTATTCGCCTATCAGGATGCCGGCGAACATCAGCACCAGCATCGGCTTCATCACCGCCCAGACGATGCGCTGCAGCGACACCCCGGCGGCGCGCATGATGGTCAGCTCGCTGTTGCTGGCCAGGGTGCCCAGACCCACCAGGCAGCCGATCAGCGCGGCCATCGGCAGCATGTCGTAGGCGCGGCTGGGCGCGGTGAGCAGCACGTACTTCAGGGCCACGCCCAGGGTGTAGTTCTCGTCCAGGGCGCCCAACTGGTCGATGAAGGCGAACAGCAGGGCCAGGCCGAGGATCACCCCCAGCACGGCGAGGATGGCGACGAAAATGGTAATGCCGATGTAGCGGTCGAGCTTACGCATGCTTGCGCTCCTTCACGGAGCGTGCGCGCGAGGCCGCCCATTTCAGACTCAGCGGTTCCCAGAAGGCCAGCAGCAGGCCGATGGCCAGGAAGATCGCATGTACCCACCACAGCCCCAGGGCCATGGGGATCTTGCCCTTGTCGAGCATGCCGCGGGCGGCGATCAGCAGCGCCAGGTAGGCCATGTACAGCAGCACCGCCGGCAGCAGCTTGAGGAAGCGGCCCTGGCGCGGGTTGACCCTGGACAGCGGCACCGCCAGCAGGGTGACGATGAACACCAGCAGCGGGATGGAGAAGCGCCACTGCAGCTCCGAGCGCATGCGCGGCTCCTTGCTGGCGAACAGGTCGCTGGTGGGGATGGCGTCGCGGTCGTCGATCTCGCTGCTCACCTCCGGCTTGGGCAGCAGCACGCCGTAGGTGTCGTACCTGATGGCGCGGTAGTCGGCCTGGCCGGGCACGCCGTCGTAGCGGAAGCCGTCCTTGAGGATCAGGTAGCGGCTGCCGTCGGGGTGGATCTGCTGCTGTCCGCTGGTCGCCACCAGCACCGCGAGGCCGCGGTCCTGGCCGTTGCGCGGCGGGTTCTTGTCGGAGATGAACACCCCGCCGAGCTGGGTGCGGTCGTTGCTCAGTTGCTCGGTGTAGGTCACCCGCGAGCCGTCGCGCATCGACTGGAAGCGGCCCGGCGCCAGGGTGTCGAACTCGGTCATGGCGTCCTGCTTGTTCAGGATCAGCTGCATCTGCGCGATGCCCTGGGGTGCCAGCGACAGGCTCAGCCAGGCCACCAACAGGGCGATCAGCGCCGCCGGCGCCATGCTGTAGGCCAGCAGGCGCTGCTGGCTCATGCCGGTGGCGGTGAGCACCGTCATCTCGCTTTCCAGGTACAGCCGGCCATAGGCCAGCAGGATGCCGAGGAACAGCCCCAGGGGCAGGATCAACTGGAGGAAGCCGGGCAGGCGCACGCCCATGATCATGAACAGCGAGCCGGGGTCCAGCATGCCCTGGGCGGCCTGCGCCAGGTACTTGATGAAGCGGCCGCTCATGATGATCACCAGCAGCACGGCGCTCACCGCGCTCATGGTGACCAACACTTCACGGGACAGGTAACGGAAGACAATCAAACCGGGCACTCCAGGGTTGTCACGCTCGGGCGGCTACGCTCAAACTAGCCGCCGTGAGGCACTGCCGGCACGCCCTACGACGGGCCGGTGAAAAATACGCGGCATTATCCTGCGATTCGCCGGGCCTGTCACTGCGCAGACACCGGGACGGGTCGCCGACCACCCGCCACTTCGACCCTTCGCTCCGGGGACACCTTGTCATGGAATTCCTTGTAAAAAGCGTCAGTCCGCAAACCCTGAAGACCGCCACCCTGGTGCTCGCCGTCGGCGAAGGCCGCAAACTCGGCGCCGTGGCCCAGGCCGTGGACGCCGCCAGCGGCGGCGCCATCGCCGCCCTGCTCAAGCGCGGCGACCTGGCCGGCAAGGTCGGCCAGACCCTACTCCTGCAAGCTTTGCCCAACCTTAAGGCCGAACGCGTGCTGCTGGTGGGCGCGGGCAAGGAGCGCGAACTCTCCGACCGCCAATACCGCAAACTGGTTTCCTCGGTGCTCGGCAGCCTGAAGAGCCTGGGCGGCGGCGACGCCGTGCTGGCCCTGGGCGACCTGGCGGTCAAGGGCCGCAACGCCCACGGCAAGGCGCGCCTGCTGGTGGAGACGCTGGCCGATGGCCTGTACGTGTTCGACCGCTTCAAGAGCCAGAAGGCCGACGCGCCCAAGCTGAAGAAGATCACCCTGCTGGCCGACAAGGCCGACGCCCCCGCCGTCGAGCAGGGCGCCAAGGAGGCCCAGGCCATCGCCAACGGCATGGCCCTGACCCGCGACCTCGGCAACCTGCCGCCGAACCTCTGCCACCCCAGCTTCCTGGCCGACGAGGCCAAGGCCCTGGCCAAGGCGCACAAGAACCTCAAGGTCGAGGTGCTGGACGAGAAGAAACTCCGCGAGCTGGGCATGGGCGCCTTCCTCGCCGTGGCCCAGGGCAGCGAGCAGCCGCCGCGGCTGATCGTGCTGCAGTACAACGGCGGCAAGAAGGACGAGGCGCCCTACGCGCTGGTGGGCAAGGGCATCACCTTCGACACCGGCGGCATCAGCCTCAAGCCCGGCCTGGGCATGGACGAGATGAAGTTCGACATGTGCGGCGCCGCCAGCGTCTTCGGCACCTTCCGCGCGGTGCTGGAACTGCAGCTGCCGATCAACCTGGTGGGCCTGCTGGCCTGCGCCGAGAACATGCCCAGCGGCCGCGCCACCCGCCCCGGCGACATCGTCACCACCATGAGCGGGCAGACCGTGGAAATCCTCAACACCGACGCCGAAGGCCGCCTGGTGCTGTGCGACACCCTGACCTACGCCGAGCGCTTCAAGCCCCAGGCGGTGGTGGACATCGCCACCCTCACCGGCGCCTGCATCGTCGCCCTGGGCGCCAACACCTCGGGCCTGATGGGCAACAACGACGCCCTAGTGCGCCAACTGCTCAAGGCCGGTGAGCACGCCGACGACCGCGCCTGGCAACTGCCGCTGTTCGACGAGTACCAGGAGCAGCTGGACAGCCCCTTCGCCGACATCGCCAACATCGGCGGGCCGAAGGCCGGCACCATCACCGCCGGCTGCTTCCTCTCGCGCTTCGCCAAGAAGTACCACTGGGCGCACCTGGACATCGCCGGCACCGCCTGGATCAGCGGCGGCAAGGACAAGGGCGCCACCGGCCGCCCGGTGCCGCTGCTCACCCAGTACCTGCTGGACCGCGTGAAGTAATGGCAAAGCGCAATCGTTCGATGGGATCGCCGGCATGACGCGGGTCGACTTCTACGTCATCCCCAGCGCCGATCCCGACGCGCGCCTGACCATCGCCTGCCGCCTGGCCGACAAGGCCTGGCGGCAGGGCATGCGGGTGTACCTGCTGTGCGCCGACGAAACTCAGCGCGAGGCCCTGGACGCGCGTCTGTGGAGCTTCCGCAAGGAAGCCTTCGTGCCGCACAACGCCGCCGAGGAAGACGCCCAGGCCCCGGTCACCCTGGGCCTGGGCGAGCCGCCGGCGGGCCGCCGCGACCTGCTGATCAACCTGACGCTGGCGGTGCCGGCTTTCGCCGGCGAGTTCTCGCGCATCGCCGAACTGGTGGTGGAGGAGCCTGCCATCCGCCAGGCGGCGCGGGAGAATTTCCGCTACTACCGCGAGCAGGGCTATCCTTTGCAGGACCATCGCCTGCCGCGCCTCTGACGCTCTACCGGAAAAATGGACAGCCGCAAGCCTCCGCAAGACCCCGACCACCTGCTCGACGACCTGGAGTCGATCCACGACCTGCTCGGCGAGCCGGATGGCGAACCGCCCCTGCTCACCGAATCCTTCGAGCCGGACAACATCCCCCTGCTCTCCGACGTGGTGCAGGCCTCGCCGCGGCCGGCCCCGGCCGAGGAAGAGCCCGAGGACGACCTGCCACCAGCGGGCCACAACCGCGAACAGGCCCGCCTGGACAGCGAACTGCGCGCCGCCGCGCAACTGATCCTGCAGGACGTGATCGACGACTTCGTGCCGCAGATCGAAGCCGAACTGCAGCGCCGCCTGGAAGCGCGCCTGCAAAGGCTGCTGGCGCAGCGCAAGCCTTGACGCCGGCCCATTGCAGGAGCGCGCCCTGCGCGCGAAATCGCGGGCAGGGCCCGCTCCTACAGGTTGACGCCGGACCTCCTGCCCACGCCAAACGGCCCCCTCTCCC
Source organism: Pseudomonas citronellolis (assembly GCF_900112375.1). Taxonomy (GTDB): domain Bacteria; phylum Pseudomonadota; class Gammaproteobacteria; order Pseudomonadales; family Pseudomonadaceae; genus Pseudomonas; species Pseudomonas citronellolis. Next base: position 180,335 of record NZ_FOLS01000006.1, read on the forward strand.
TCCGGGAGAGGGCTGGGGTGAGGGCAACGGGGCCAACCCGAAACCCCGCCGTAACGCCCCCTGCCCATTGTAGGAGCGCGCCCTGCGCGCGAATCGCGGGCAGGGCCCGCTCCTACAAGTTGACGCCGGACTTCCCGACCACGCCGAACGGCCCCCTCTCCCTCCGGGAGAGGGCTGAGGTGAGGGCAACGGGACCAACCTGAAAACCCCGCCGTAACGCCCCCTGCCCATTGTAGGAGCGCGCCCTGCGCGCGAATCGCGGGCAGGGCCCGCTCCTACAAGTTGACGCCGGACTTCCCGACCACGCCGAACGGCCCCCTCTCCCTCCGGGAGAGGGCTGAGGTGAGGGCAACGGGACCAACCTGAAAACCCCGCCGTAACGCCCCCTGCCCATTGTAGGAGCGCGCCCTGCGCGCGAATCGCGGGCAGGGCCCGCTCCTACAGGTTGACGCCGGACCTCCCGCCCACGCCGAACGGCCCCCTCTCCCTCTGGGAGAGGGCTGGGGTGAGGGCAACGGGACCAGCCTGAACACCCGCCGTAACCGGCAAACCCCATTTCGCAAGCAGGCTCCCTCCTACGCAAGCCCCCTCCAGCCCCCTGATCGCCGGTGGCCGCCGCCCCTCGGCAGCCGTTATACTCTCCGGTTTTCCGTCTAGCCGCTAACAGGGTCCCGCCGCGCTCATGGACAAGACCTACCAGCCCCACGCCATCGAATCCCACTGGTACCCCACCTGGGAGCAGAACAACTACTTCGCCCCGCAGGGTTCCGGCGAGCCGTACACCATCATGATCCCGCCGCCGAACGTCACCGGCAGCCTGCACATGGGCCACGGCTTCAACAACGCCATCATGGACGCGCTGATCCGCTACCGCCGCATGCAGGGCCGCAACACCCTGTGGCAGCCGGGCACCGACCACGCCGGCATCGCCACCCAGATGGTGGTGGAGCGCCAGCTGGCCGCCCAGGGCGTCGCGCGCCACGACCTCGGCCGCGAGAAGTTCCTGGAGAAGGTCTGGGAGTGGAAGGAACAGTCCGGCGGCACCATCACCCGGCAGATCCGCCGCCTGGGCTCCTCGGTGGACTGGTCGCGCGAGCGCTTCACCATGGACGACGGCCTGTCCAACGCGGTGAAGGAAGCCTTCGTCCGCCTGTTCGACGACGGCCTGATCTACCGCGGCAAGCGCCTGGTCAACTGGGACACCAAATTCCACACCGCCATTTCCGACCTGGAAGTGGAGAACCACGACGAGAAGGGCCACCTCTGGCACCTGCGCTACCCCCTGGCCGACGGCCACAAGACCGCCGACGGCAAGGACCACCTGGTGGTCGCCACCACCCGCCCGGAAACCCTGCTCGGCGACAGCGCGGTCGCCGTGCACCCGGAGGACGAGCGCTACCAGGCCCTGATCGGCACCTTCGTCGAGCTGCCGCTGGTGGGCCGGCGCATCCCGATCATCGCCGACGACTACGTCGACCGCGAGTTCGGCACCGGCTGCGTGAAGATCACCCCGGCCCACGACTTCAACGACTACGAAGTCGGCAAGCGCCACGACCTGCCGCTGATCAACATCTTCGACAAGGACGCCGCCGTCCTCGCCACCGCCCAGGTGTTCAAGCTCGACGGCAGCGTCAACCCGGATGTCGACGCCAGCCTGCCGGCCGCCTACGCAGGCCTGGACCGCTTCGTCGCACGCAAGCAGATCGTCGCCGACTTCGAGGCCAAGGGCCTGCTGGAGAAGATCGACGACCACGCGCTGAAAGTGCCCAAGGGCGACCGCTCCGGCACCGTCATCGAGCCCTGGTTGACCGACCAGTGGTACGTCTCCACCAAGCCGCTGGCCGAACCCGCCATCGCCGCCGTGGAAGACGGCCGCATCCAGTTCGTGCCCAAGCAGTACGAGAACATGTACTTCAGCTGGATGCGCGACATCCAGGACTGGTGCATCAGCCGCCAGCTGTGGTGGGGCCACCGCATCCCGGCCTGGTACGACGAGGCCGGCAACGTCTACGTCGGCCGCGACGAGGCCGAAGTGCGCGCCAAGCACAACCTCGGCGACGCCAAGCTGCGCCAGGACGAAGACGTGCTGGACACCTGGTTCAGCTCGGGCCTGTGGACCTTCTCCACCCTCGGCTGGCCGGAACAGACCGAATACCTGAAGACCTTCCACCCCACCGACGTGCTGGTGACCGGCTTCGACATCATCTTCTTCTGGGTGGCGCGCATGATCATGCTGACCATGCACCTCATCAAGAACGAGGACGGCACCCCGCAGATCCCGTTCAAGACCGTGTACGTCCACGGCCTGGTGCGCGACGGCCAGGGCCAGAAGATGTCCAAGTCCAAGGGCAACGTGCTCGACCCGCTGGACATCGTCGACGGCATCAGCCTCGACGCGCTGCTGGAAAAACGCACCAGCGGCATGATGCAGCCCAAGCTCGCCGAGAAGATCGCCAAGCAGACCAAGGCGGAATTCCCCGAAGGCATCGCCAGCTACGGCACCGACGCCCTGCGCTTCACCTTCTGCTCACTGGCCTCCACCGGCCGCGACATCAAGTTCGACATGGGCCGCGTCGAGGGCTACCGCAACTTCTGCAACAAGCTGTGGAACGCCGCCAACTTCGTCATCGAGAACACCGATGGCCAGGATACCGGCGTGAACGGCGAGCCGGTCGAGCTGTCCGCGGTGGACCGCTGGATCATCTCCGCCCTGCAGCGCACCGAGCAGGAAGTCGCCCGCCAGCTCGACGCCTTCCGCTTCGACCTGGCCACCCAGGCCCTCTACGAGTTCATCTGGGACGAGTACTGCGCCTGGTACCTGGAACTGGTCAAGCCGGTGCTGTGGGACGAGAACGCGCCCGTCGAGCGCCAGCGCGGCACCCGCCGCACCCTGGTGCGCGTGCTGGAGACCGCGCTGCGCCTGGCGCACCCGTTCATGCCCTTCATCACCGAGGAAATCTGGCAGCGCATCAAGGCCTCCGCGGGCAAGAGCGGCGAGACCCTGATGCTGCAACCCTGGCCGGTGGCCGACGAGGCGAAGATCGACGCCGCCGCCGAAGGCGACATCGAGTGGGTCAAGCAGCTGATGCTGGGCATCCGCCAGATCCGCGGCGAGATGAACATCTCCATGGCCAAGCGCATCGACCTGGTGCTGAACAACGCCTCCCCCGAAGACCACCGCCGCTTGGCCGACAACGAGCCGCTGCTGATGAAGCTGGCCAAGCTGGAGTCGGTGCGCGTGCTCGACGAAGGCGAGGAACCGCCGATGTCGGCCACCGCGCTGGTGGGCGAACTGCAGGTGCTGGTGCCCATGGCCGGGCTGATCGACAAAGCTGCCGAACTGGCGCGCCTGGACAAGGAAATCCAGCGCCTGGAAGGCGAGGTCAAGCGCGTGGGCGGCAAGCTGTCCAACGAAGGCTTCGTCGCCAAGGCCCCGGCCGAAGTGATCGAAAAGGAACGCGCCAAGCTCGCCGAAGCCGAGCAGGCGGTGACCAACCTGATCCAGCAGCGCGAGAAGATCGCCAGCCTGTAACAGGCATCATCCACAAGGCCCGCGAATGCGGGCCTTGTGCTTTCTGGCACTGACGTTACGGCCGGCGGCGGATAACCGCGAACGGTTATCCGCCCTACGATTCCAGAGAAGCACGGTCGTAGGAGCGGACCTTGTCCGCGATAGCCGGACATCCCGGCGCGATTCGCGGATGAGATCCGCTCCTACGCTGCCCCACCTGCGCCATTCCCCTGTAGGAGCGCGCCCTGCGCGCGAATCGCGGGCAGGGCCCGCTCCTACAGGCACAGGAGAAACACCGTCGTAGGAGCGGATCTCATCCGCGATTGCGCCGGCAGGGCCGGCGTTCGGTCCATCGCGTGCGGAGTCCTACCATACCGGCGAGCACGGCTTCTCGTAGGAGCGAGCTTGCTCGCGAACAGACTCCGCTGCGGGGCTCATTCGCGAGCAAGCTCGCTCCTACGAAGAGAAGAGCCCTGTCCCTCAGAACACCGTGCCAACCGGGTAGACGTAGGCATTCACGTCATAGAAGGGCGTGCGCTGGTAGAACCATTCCAGCCGCGCATGCGGGTCCTTGGCGAAGGCCTTGTCCTCCTTCAGCTTCTTCTCGAATTCCGCCTTCAGCTGCGGGTCCTCGGCGAGCATCTTGCGCGCCATCGGCTCCATCACGTATTCCTCCGGTTCTTCGGCGGACACCAGCGTCGAGTTGAAGAAGCCCCAGGACCAGAAGGAGTCCGGGCTCTCGGCGGTCAGCAGGTTGATCGCCAGCACACCCAGCGGCTGGTCGGTGTCGATCACCACCGAGCCTGCCGGGAAGGTCTGCAGGCGCTGGAACGGCTTGCCGGTTCCGCTGACCAGCAGGTGCCCCTCGTAGCCGGGGATTTCGTTGGCCGCCGCGCGGTCCGGTTCGAAGCCGCCGGCCAGCTTGATGTCGTCCATGCGGTACAGGGTGACTTCGATGGCAGCCGGCTGCTCCAGGGTCTTCATGCGGATGCCGTGGGCCTTGAGCCGGGCGATGACCTCGCGCCACTGCACCGGCACCACGTACTGCTTCGGCCGCTTGACCACAAGGTCAGGCACCGAGTTGTCGCTGATCGGCACCTGCAAGGTCTTCGGCTTGTTGCTCCAGACGATGGTCTTCGCGCCGGTGATGGGCGATTGCTCGTAGCGGTAGTCGCCGACGACGAAGGGCGTGTGCTGCTCCTTGCCCGGCTTCCAGGTCAGGATCACCTCCTTCTGCGCCTCCAGGCGCTCGCGGTCCTTGGCGATGGCGGCCTTGAGCGACTCGGCGTTGTCGCCGATCACCTGGAACATCGCCTTGAGCATCACGTAGTTGCCCAGCACCTGGGTTTCATACGGGTGCAGCGCATGCTGCTCGATGAGGATCGAGGGCACGTTGCGGATGTCGCCGTACTGGTTGGAGAAACGCGCCAGGTCCGTGCGGTAGGGGTAGTAGCCCTTGGCCGGGTCCTGGTTGTCGTTGAGGCTGATGCACTCGTGCACCACGTGGCCGTCGCCCTCCAGTTCCTTGTACACCGGGCCGCGCATGACCTTGTCCATCCACTGGCTGGACGCCGGCGACCAGCCGTTGCCGTTGTGGCAGTAGGAGCTGTCGTAGGGGTACATGGCGCCGTCGGTGGAGTGGGTGTCGGCGAAGAAGCTCAGGTCGTACTGGTTGAACACCCAGGCGACGTTGCGGATTTCCGCGCTGTCGAGCTTGGTGAAGTCGCGGTTGAGGTTCAGGTTCAGGCCGTTGACGCGCCAGCCGGTGACCTCCGGGCCGTTCTGGTTGATGCGCCCGTAGGGGCTGCGGCGCAGGTCGCCGTCGACGTTCACGGTGGGGATGAAAAGGATGTTGACCTTCTCCAGCAGCCCCGCCAGCGGCTTGGCCCCGGCGGTCATGTCGCGCAGCAGCATGAACATCGCGTCCTTGCCGTTGGCCTCGCCGGGGTGGATCTCGGCCTCGACGAAGAGCGTCGGCTTGCCCGAGCCGTTCAGCCCGGCCGGCGACTTGTCGGCCTCGCTGGACGCGGTCACCAGCAGCATCGGCTCGCCGCTGGCGCTCTTTTCCGGCAGCTCGCTCAGCTGCAGCTTGCCGCCGGAAGCATCGGCGAGCTTCTTCAGGTACTCGCGGGTCTGCTGGTAATCGCTGGTCTGCCGGAAGCCGCTGGACTCGGCCAGGGTGATCAACGGGTCGTCGGGCTTGGCCAGGTAGCGGGTGCTGCTCAGCTTCTGCTCGAACATCGGCGGCAGGATGCGCTGCTTGGCGGCCGCCGGGTAGCCGCTGTCGTCGACGTAGCCGGGCGCCTGGGGCAACGCGGCCAGGGCCGGCAGGCTGCTGCTCAGCAGCAGCGCGGCGTACAGCGGGCGGAATCCTCGATGGCGCATGGTGGGCCTCCTTTCGCGGTGAGCCATGGCCCGGAAACCTTAGACCATGATCCGCGCGGCCGAAGGGGCCGGTTGTCGCAGGTGTCATTCCGGGGTGGAATGACTACCCGAAGAAAGCTCGCTTGGCGCGGCGCAGGCTTTGGGCCGAAGATCGACGCGCCAGCGCGGCCCGGAAAGCCGCCGTCCCGACTTCCACAGGAGCCCGCACCATGTCCGACCTCCCCGCCCGCAATGGCGGCCAGATCCTCGTCGAAGCCCTGCTGCGCAACGCGGTGGACACCGTCTACTGCATCCCCGGCGAAAGCTACCTGCCGGTGCTCGACGCCCTGCACGACGCGCGTTCGATCCGCACCATCGTCACCCGCCACGAAGGCGCCGCCTCGAACATGGCCGACGCCTACGGCAAGCTCACCGGGCGCCCGGGCATCTGCTTCGTCACCCGCGGGCCGGGCGCCACCCACGCGGCCAACGGCGTGCACACGGCGAAACAGGACTCCACGCCGATGATCCTCTTCGTCGGCCAGGTGGAAAGCGCCTTCAAGGGCCGCGAGGCGTTCCAGGAGGTGGACTACCGGCAGATGTTCGGCGGCCTGGCCAAATGGGCCACGGAGATCGACGACATCCAGCGCATCCCCGAGGTGGTCGCCCAGGCCTTCGCCGTGGCCCAGTCCGGCCGCCCCGGCCCGGTGGTGGTCGCCCTGCCGGAGGAAGTGCTGTTCGGCACCGCGCAGGTGGCGGACGCGCCCGCCCCGCGCATCCCGCAGGTCGCCCCGCCGCTGGCCGCGCTGGAGGAGCTGCGCAGCCTGCTCGCCCGCGCCCGCAAGCCGCTGCTGGTGATCGGCGGCACCGGCTGGGACGATGCCGGGCGCCGCGCCCTGCAACGCTTCGCCCGGGCCAATGAACTGCCGGTGGTGGCCTCGTTCCGCCGCCAGGACCTGTACGACAACCGCGACGAGCAGTACGTCGGCCAGCTCGGCTTCGGCGCCTCGCCCAAGCTCGCCGCGCGGGTGCAGGGGGCCGACCTGCTGCTGGTGCTCGGCTCGCGCCTGAGCGAGACGCCCAGCGCCGGCTACACCCTGGTGCGCAGCCCGAAACCCGGGCAGACGTTGATCCACGTCCACCCCGACGCCAGCGAGCTGGGCCGCGTCTACCAGGCCGACCTGCCGATCCAGGCCAGCCTGCCGGCTATGGCCGCCGCCCTCGACGCCCTGGCGCCCCTGGAAAACCGTCCCTGGGCCGAGTGGACCGCCGAGGCCCGCGCCGACTACCTGGCCTACTCCACCCCGCCGGCCAGCCCCGCCGAACTGCAGGGCGTGGACCTGGCCGCGGTGGTCGGCCACCTCGCCGAAACCCTTCCCGAAGACGCGGTCATCAGCAACGGCGCCGGCAACTACGCCGTCTGGGTGCACCGCTTCTACCGCTACCGCGCCGCCCGCAGCCAGCTGGCACCCACCAACGGCGCCATGGGCTACGGCTTCCCCGCCGCCATCGCCGCCAAGCTGCGCGAGCCGCAGCGCGAGGTGGTGTGCTTCGCCGGCGACGGCTGCTTCATGATGTACCCGCAGGAACTGGCCACCGCCGTGCAGTTCGGCGCCGCGCTGATCGTCATCGTGGTCAACAACGGCATGCTCGGCACCATCCGCATGCACCAGGAACGCGAGTACCCGGGGCGCGTCTCGGCCACCGAACTGCACAACCCGGACTTCGCCGCCCTGGCCCGGGCCTTCGGCGCCCACGGCGAGTTGGTCGAGCGCACCGAGGACTTCGCCGCCGCCTTCCAGCGCGCCCAGGCCTGCGGCAAGCCGGCGCTGATCGAGCTGCGCACCGACCCACGGCAGATCACCCCGGTGGCGCGGCTTTCCTGAAAACTGCGGGAGGCTTCGCTAAGCTGCATCGGATCAAGGCATTGCGCCCGTCGCCTGGGCACAATGCCCGCCGATTCGCCGGCTAAGGAAGCGCATGAATCCGCAACTGCTCTGGGTCCTGTTCCTGCTCGCCACCGCGGTGGCACTGTTCGTCGTCAACCGGCCGCGCATGGACGTGGTCGCCCTGCTGGCCATGGTGGCCCTGCCGCTGAGCGGCGTGCTCAGCGTGCAGGAAGCCCTGGCCGGCTTCGCCGACCCCAGCGTGGTGCTGATCGCCGCGCTCTTCATCATCGGCGAGGGCCTGGTGCGCACCGGCGTGGCCTACCGCATCGGCGAGTGGCTGACGCACAAGGCCGGCAGCGACGAGACGCGCCTGCTGGTGCTGCTGATGCTGGCGGTGGCCGGGCTGGGCTCGGTGATGAGCTCCACCGGGGTGGTGGCGATCTTCATCCCGGTGGTGCTCAGCGTCGCCGGGCGCCTGAACGTCTCGCCGGCGCGGCTGATGATGCCGCTGAGCTTCGCCGGGCTGATCAGCGGCATGCTCACCCTGGTGGCCACGCCGCCGAACATGGTGGTGCACAGCGAACTGGTGCGCGAGGGCGAGCCGGGCTTCGGCTTCTTCAGCTTCACCCCCATCGGCCTGGTGATCCTGGTCCTGGGCGTGGCCTACATGCTGGTGGCCCGGCGCTGGCTCGGCGACAACCACGACGGCCCCGGCAACGCCGCGCAACGCCGCTCGCTGCGCGACCTGATCCGCGACTACCAGCTGGCCGGGCGCGAACGCCGGCTGCGCATCCGCCCCGACTCCACGCTGGCCGGCATGACCCTCGGCGACGTCCAGCTGCGCACCGAGCGCGGCACCAACGTGATCGCCATCGAGCGCCTGGCGCGCTTCCGCCTGAAGATCCTCAGCCCCGGCGCCGACGTGGTGCTGCAGGTCGGCGACGTGCTGCTGGTGGACATCTACCAGCCGGGCATCGACCTGCTCGCCCTCTACCACGAATACGGCCTGGAGCCGCTGAGCCTGCACGGCGACTACTTCACCGAGCGCGCCCACGAGGTGGGCATGGCCGAGGTGACGCTGCCGCCGGAATCCGCGCTGCTGGGCAAGAGCATCCTGCAGCTGGGCTTCCGCAGCCAGTACGGGCTCAACGTGGTGGGCCTGCGGCGCAACCGCGAAGCCGTGGTCGACGGCCTGCTGGACGCCAAGCTGAAGGTCGGCGACACCCTGCTGGTGGTGGGCGCCTGGAAGGACATCCGCCAGCTCCAGGGCCAGGGCCGCGACTTCCTGGTGCTGAGCCTGCCGGCGGAGGTGGACGAGGCCGCGCCGGCAGCCAGCCAGGCGCCCCACGCGTTGCTGAGCCTGGGGGTGATGGTGCTGCTGATGGTCAGCGGCCTGGTGCCCAACGTGCTGGCCGCGCTGATCGCCTGCCTGCTGATGGGCGCCTTCCGCTGCATCGACATGGACAGCGCCTACCGCGCCATCCACTGGCAGAGCCTGGTGCTGATCGTCGGCATGCTGCCCTTCGCCCTGGCCCTGCAGAAGACCGGCGGCATCGACCTGGCGGTGCGGGCCCTGGTGGCGGCCCTGGGCGGCGCCGGGCCCTACCTGATCCTCGCCAGCCTGTTCCTGCTCACCGCGCTGATCGGCCTGTTCATCTCCAACACCGCCACCGCCGTGCTCATGGCGCCGGTGGCCATCGCCACCGCCAGGGCCCTGGGCGCCCAGCCGGAACCCTTCGCCATGATAGTCGCGCTGGCCGCCTCGGCGGCCTTCATGACGCCCATCTCCTCGCCGGTGAACACCCTGGTGCTGGGCCCCGGGCACTACCGCTTCGGCGATTTCGTCAGGGTCGGGGTGCCCTTCACTCTGCTGGTGATGATCGTCAGCGTGTTGCTGGTACCCTGGCTGCTGCCGCTGCATTGACCGAACAAGGAAAGCCCATGGAAGTGAGCAAGACCAAGAGCAGTTTCTACCGCCGCCTGTACGTCGCCTGGCTGGTGCACAGCGGCCAGGCCAGCAGCGTGCCGGCGCTGATGGAAGCCACCGGCATGCCCCGGCGCACCGCCCAGGACACCCTGGCGGCGCTGGCCGACCTGGACATCGACTGCGTGTTCGAACAGCACGCCGGCGAGCGCAACAACGCCGGGCACTACCGCATCCGCGACTGGGGCGCCATCGACCCGCGCTGGATCGAGGCGAACCTGGCGAAGATCAAGGCGACTCTGGAATACCCCTGAATCCGCCTTGTAGGAGCGGACCTTGTCCGCGATAGCCGGACATATCGGCGCGATTCGCGGATGAGATCCGCTCCTACGCCGCCCCACCTGCGCCATTCCCCTGTAGGAGCGCACCCTGCGCGCGAATCGCGGGCAGGGCCCGCTCCTACAGGTTGCCTGGAGACATGGCATTCCTAACCGGAGCGGACCTTGTCCGCGATAGCCGGACATATCGGCGCGATTCGCGGATGAGATCCGCTCCTACGCCGCCCCACCTGCGCCATTCCCCTGTAGGAGCGCACCCTGCGCGCGAATCGCGGGCAGGGCCCGCTCCTACAGGTTGCCTGGAGACATGGCATTCCTAACCGGAGCGGACCTTGTCCGCGATAGCCGGACGTCCCGGTGCGGTTCGCGGATAAGATCCGCTCCTACGCCGCCCCACCCACGCCATTCCCCTGTAGGAGCGCGCCCTGCGCGCGAATCGCGGGCAGGGCCCGCTCCTGCAGGTTGCCTGGAGACATGGCATTCCTAACCGTAGGAGCGGACCTTGTCCGCGATAGCCGGACGTCCCGGAGCGGTTCGCGGATGAGATCCGCTCCTACGAGAAGCAGAAGGCGCGCTTCTGTGGGAAAATCGCCCTCCGCTCCCCTGCCCTGCCGCCCGCCATGCCCAAGCCGCCGAAACGCCCCGCCAAGCCGCAACCGCTGCGCGATCCCGCCGCGAAGAAGCCCGACCTGCTGCACCCGCGCAACCGCCACCAGGGGCGCTACGACTTTCCCAGCCTGATCGCCGCCAGCCCCGAGCTGGGCGAATACGTCATCACCAACCCCTACGGCAAGCCCAGCATCGACTTCGCCGACCCGCAGGCGGTACGGGTGTTCAACCGCGCGCTGCTCAAGGCGCAGTACGGCATCGGCCACTGGGAAATCCCCGCCGACTTCCTCTGCCCGCCGATCCCCGGCCGCGCCGACTATGTGCACTACCTGGCCGACCTGCTGGCCGAGGACAACGAAGGCCGCGTGCCGCGCGGGCCCGGCGTGCGGGTGCTGGACATCGGCGTCGGCGCCAACTGCATCTACCCGCTGATCGGCCACCGCGACTATGGCTGGCGCTTCCTCGGCGCCGACATCGAGCCCGCAGCCCTGGCCTCGGCGCGCAACATAGTGCAGGGCAACCCGGGCCTGGCCGAGGCCATCGAGCTGCGCCAGCAGAGCGAGCCGCAGCACATCTTCCACGGCCTGCTGCACGCCGACGAACGCTTCCACGCCAGCCTGTGCAACCCGCCGTTCCACGCCTCCCCCGAGGAGGCCCGCGCCGGCAGCCGGCGCAAGTGGAAGAACCTCGGCAAGCTCGACCCCTCGCGCAAGCTGCCGCTGCTGAACTTCGGCGGGCAGAGCAACGAGCTGTGGTGCGAAGGCGGCGAGATCGCCTTCCTCAAGCGCATGGCCAGCGAGAGCCGCGAAGTGGCGCAGCAGGTGCAGTGGTTCAGCTCGCTGGTGTCCAAGGCCGGCAACCTCGACGACTTCCGCCGCGCCCTGAAGAAGGCCGGCGCGCTGCAGGTGCGCACCCTGGACATGGCCCAGGGGCAGAAGCAGAGCCGCTTCGTCGCCTGGACCTTCCAGAGCGACGAACAACGCCGCAGCGCCTGATCAGGCCTCGGCGGCCAGCGCCGGGCTGCGGGCGCGATCCAGCAGCAGGAACACCAGCACCGCCACCAGCGCGGTGATCCCGGCGAGCACCTGCAACACGCGGCCGAAGGCCGCCACATAGTCCGCGCGCAATTGCTCCACGGCCAGTTGCGGAGCCCCGGCCGCGGCCGCCGCCAGGTTGCCGATGGCCAACTGGTTGGCGGTGGCCAGGCGCAGCTCGGCCGACAAGCCCGGCGCCTGCAACTGGGCGGCCAGCAAGGTCGCCAGCAGCGCGCCGACCACCGCGATGGCCACGCCGTCGGCGGACACCCGCACGGTATTGAAGATGCCGGTCGCCATGCCGGCGCGCTCCGGCTCCACCACGCTCACCGCCAGGCCGTCCATCAGCCCCCAGGGCAGGCCGATGCCCACGCCGATGCACAGCAGCGGCAGCCCCAGCGGCAGGTCGCCGGCCAGGTTGCGGGCCAGCCACAGCAGCCCGCCGGCCACCACCAGCAGGCCCAGCGCCGACAGCCCGCCGGCGCTGAAATGGCGCGCCAGCAGCGCCGCCAGGAAAGGCACCAGGAGCAGCGGCGCGGACAGCGCCAGCAGCGTCCAGCCGGCCTGCACCGCGCTCTGCCCCTCGATGCCGATGAAGCGCCCCGGCAACAGCACAATCAGCACCACATAGGCGAAGGCCGGCGAGGCGGCCAGCAGCTGCACGCCGACGAAGCGCCACTGGCGGAACAGCGAGAGGTCCAGCATCGGTTGCGCCGCGCGCCGCTCCACGCGGACGAACAGCGCCAGCAGCGCCACGCTGGCCAGCAACCAGGCAGACACCGCAGGGCTGCTCCAGCCACGCTCCGGCGCCAACAGCAGGCCATAGGTGAAGGCACAAAGAGCGGCGGTGAAACTCAGCGCGCCCGGCCAATCCAGGCCGAGCGCCCGCGGGTCGCGGCTCTCCCGGCAATAGCGCATGACCAGGGGGATGGACGCGAGCCCGCAGGCCGCCGGCAGCAGGAACACCCAGCGCCAGCCCGGGCCGTCGGTGAGCCAGCCGGCCAGCAGCGGGCCGAACGCCAGGCCCACGCCGAAGGTGGTGCCGAGCAGGCTGAACACCCGCGTGCGCAGCGGGCCCTGGAACACCTGGGCCAGCGCCGCCATGGCCGCGGCGAACGCCGCCGAGCCACCGACGCCTTGAGCCACACGCAGCACGTCCAGCACCGGTACCGAACCGGCGAGCGGGATCGCCAGGGTGGTCAGGGCGAACAGCCACAGGCCGAGCAGCCAGACGCGCCGGCGCCCATAGACGTCGGCCAGGCTGCCGGCGGCCATCATGGCCGCGCCATAGGCCAGCACGTAGCCGTTGACGATCCAGTTGAGCGCCACCGCCGAGCCGCCCAGCTCTTGGCTGATCGCCGGCAGCACCACGGCCGGGCCGGTGAAGCACAGCGGGATGAGCACGGCAGTGAAGCTGGCCGCCAGCAGCAGGAGCCAGCGCGAGGCGGCCGGAGGTGCGCCGACGTCATCGGTTCGGGAAGATCGGGAAAGGGTCATGGCAGGTCCGTCGTTGAGCCAGGGGAACACCCGACGCACGCTAACCATCCCGGCATTGCGGAAAAACCGGCTAGGATTCCGAACATAACGGACTTATCTGTCCGCAATCCTTCGCGAGCGCCGCCGCACAATGGACGCACGCCCAACCCAAGGTGCTACGCCATGGATAGCCTCAACGGCCTGCGGGTCTTCCTGCAGGTCGCCGAAACCCTCAGCTTCGCCCAGGCCGCGCGCCTGCTCGGCCTCTCCGCTTCTGCAGTGGGCAAGAGCGTCGCGCGCCTGGAGGAACGCCTGGGCGTACGCCTGTTCCACCGCAGCACGCGCAGCCTCAGCCTGAGCAACGAAGGCCTGCTGTTCCTCGAACGCTGCCGCCGCGTGCTCGACGAACTGGCGGCGGCGGAACAGGAACTGGCCCAGGCCACCCAGCAGGCCCGCGGCCGCCTGAAGATCAGCATGCCGCTGGTCAGCGGGCTGTTCCCCCAGGTGCTCCCGGAGTTCATGCGCTGCTACCCGCGCATCCAGCTGGACATCGACTTCACCGACCGCCTGGTGGACGTCATCGAGGAAGGCTTCGACCTGGTGGTGCGCAGCGGCGAGCTGCGCGACTCGCGGCTCAAGGCGCGCCAGCTGGGCGACTTCCACCTGCTGCTGGTGGCCGCGCCGGCCTACCTGCGCCAGTACGGCACGCCCCGGCGCCCCGCCGACCTGGCCGGGCACCTGTGCCTGCACTACCGCTTCCCGAGCACCGGCAAGCTGCAGAAGTGGCCGCTGCGCCTGGCGCCGGGCGAGGCGGAACCGCGCCTGGACGGCGGCCTCACCTGCAACACCGCCGACACCCTGATCAGCGTCGCCGGCCAGGGCATGGGCATCGCCTGCCTGCCGGACTTCGCCGTGCGCGGCGCGCTGGCCGACGGCAGCCTGGTGCAGGTGCTGGCCGAGCACAGCGAACACCAGGGCAGCTTCCACGCGCTGTGGCCGGCCGGGCGGCGCATGCCGCTGAAGCTGCGGGTGTTCCTCGACTTCCTCGGCGACCGCCTGTTCGCCGCGCGCTGAACCGCCGTCAGCGGATGAACTCGCGGCTGACGGCGCGGAAGGTCTCGCTGCCGGCGCGCTCCAGCCATTCGAAGGCGACCATCTCGCGGTTGACGATCACCGCGCCGGCCTGGCGCATGCGCTCCAGGGCCAGGGCCTTGTCCTCCGGGCGCCGCGAGCCGACCGCCTCGGCCACCACATAGACCTCGCGGTCCTCGGCCAGCAGGCCGAGCACGGTCTGCAGCACGCAGACATGGGCCTCGGTGCCGCACACCACGAACTGCCGGCGCTCGCCGCCGGGCAGTTGCAGCAGGCCCGGGTCGGCCACCGCGGAGAAGGCGATCTTCTCCAGGATGGACTCGGCCGGCAGATGTTCACGCAACTGCGCCAGGGTCGGGCCCAGGCCCTTGCTGTACTGCTCCGTGGCCAGCACCGGCACGCCTAGGCGCTGCGCCACGGCCAGCAGCCAGGCGCTGTGCTGCAGCAGCGCCTCGGCGTCGTGGATGGCGGGGAACAGGCGTTCCTGGATGTCGATGAGGAGGAGGGTCGAGGTGGGGGCGTGGAGCAGCATGGGGGAGTCTCCTGGGGTGGTTCTTCTTTTTCGGCTTGCGGTGAGGGGGTGTCAACCGGGAAAGCTGGTCGACACAAACGCAGGGAAGAGAATGAGCGAAGGTGAAGCGCTGGAGCGGCGTCGAAGTTCGCTCCCTCTCCCCAGCCCTCTCCCTGAAGGGAGAGGGGGCCGTTGGGCAGACGCTGATGTTTTGGAGTCAGCCGGCTAGCACAGAGACTGCCGGCTGAAACCAAGCCTTTTCTCGGCACGGACAAGCCCCCTCTCCCTTCAGGGAGAGGGCTGGGGAGAGGGAGCCACACCCACAAGCCGCGCCGAAACCTCCCCCCGCACCAAAGAAAAAGGCCCCTGCAAAAGGGGCCCTCCTCTCTTCAGCCATGCACCCTCAATGCCCCGTCACATCCCCGCGGCGGCTGGTCTCGAAGAGGAACCAGGTGCGCTGCTCGGTCTCGTCGATCCAGTTCTCGATGAGGCTGGCGGTGGCGATGTCGTGGTACTCGTCGCACAGGTCATGGACCTCGCGCATGTAGGCGGTCAGCGACTTGTTGTCTTCCTGCAGCTCGGCCAGCATGTCCAGCGGCTGGACGAACTCGGCGTCGTTGTCGGCGATGCGCTTGATGCGGCCGATGTGGCCGATGGAGCGGATAGTGTTGCCGCCGATCTTGCGCACGCGCTCGGCGATCGGGTCGGTCATGGCGAAGATTTCGGTGGCCTGGTCGTCCAGCAGCAGGTGGTAGTCGCGGAAGTGCGGGCCGCTCACGTGCCAGTGGAAGTTCTTGGTCTTCAGGTACAGGGCGAAGACGTCGGCCAGCAGGCGGCTCAGGGCCGCGCTGAGGTCGCGGGTGGCGTCCTTGGACAGGTCCGACGGGGTCGCCAGGGCCGGTGCGCGGCGCGGTGCCGGCTTGGCCGCGGCGGCGGGTTTGGCGGCAACTGCCGGCTTGGCGGCGGGTTTCTTCGCTGCCGGCTTCTTCGCCGCGGCAGGTTTGGCTGCCGCGGGTTTGGCGGCGGCCGGCTTGCTGGCAGCGGTCTTGGGTGCAGCGGGTTTCTTCGCAGTGGCTGCGGGTTTCTTCATCTCGATCACCTCAAGGGGTCTTGTGGATGCCGCCCCTGTGCGTGCCGAAACTGGCGGTCCGGGACGAGCCTGACGCACTCCCTGCGTGTTCCTCTCATGGCCAAGAGTGCGCTCTTGAGCCTACCTCGCCGCGCTTCGATTGCAAGTCGTCGCGCCGCCCAACGTGCGGCGCAATGACGCCGGGCAAGATTCAGGGTTGCACGGCGAAGCACGCGTCGAGGCGGCTGTACCCCATACCGACACCCTTGTGCACCTTGAGTTGCACGGGGATGCGTTCCTTGAGCGCCTCGACGTGGCTGATCACGCCGATGCTCTTGCCGCTGGCGTTGAGGCTGTCGAGGGCGTCCAGCGCCACTTCCAGGGTCTCGCCGTCGAGGGTACCGAAGCCTTCGTCGAGGAACAGCGAGTCGATGCTGGTCTTGTGGCTGACCAGGTCGGACAGCGCCAGGGCCAGCGCCAGGCTGACCAGGAAGCTCTCGCCGCCGGAGAGGGTGCGGCAGTCACGGGCGACGTCGCCCTGCCAGGTGTCCACCACCTCCAGTTCCAGCTCGCCGTCGCTGCGCCGCGCCAGTTGGTAGCGGCCGTGCAGGCGCTGCAGTTGCCGGTTGGCCAGGTGCACCAGGTGGTCGAGGGTCAGGCCCTGGGCGAAGCGCCGATACTTGGCGCCATCGGAGGAACCGATCAGGCCATTCAGGCGTTGCCAGAGGTCGTGGTGCGCCTCCTGTGCGGCGATCTCGGCGAACAGCGCCTGCTGGCTGGCGCGGCGCGCGTCGTCACCCTGCAGTTGCGCGCGCACTTCGCCCTGGCGCTGGCCCAGTTCGCGCAACTGGGTGGCGAGGGCCTGCAACTGCTCGTCGAGGGCCGGCAGCTCCAGTTCGCCCAGCGGCTGCGCACGCAGTTGGCGCTCGGCTTCCTCGGCGGCGACGCGCAGCGCCACGGCCTCGGTCAGCGCGGTGTCCAGGCGTGCCTTGAGTTCGCCCAGGCGCTGGCGTTCGCCGTCTTCCAGCTGCGCGGCGAGGAAGGCCGCCAGGTCGGCGAATGGGCTTTCAGCCAAAGCCTGCTGCCAGGTGCGCTCGCATTCGGCCAGGGTAGTGCGCGCCTGCTCCAGGTGCGCGGCGAGGCTCTGCTCGCGGCCGAGCAGCGCATCGGCCTGGCGCTGCGCCGCCTGCAGGGCCGACTCCGCCGCTTGCAGGGCCTGCTGCGGCTGCGCCTCGGGCGCCGGCTCCGGCAATGCCTGCTCGCCACTGGCGCTCCAGCGTTCGCGCCATTGCCCGGCTTGCGCTTCGGCTTCCTGCAACAGGCGCCGGGCTTCGCGCTCGGCCTCCTGCAGTTGCTGGTCCCGTTGCTGGGCCTGCTGCCAGGCGCGCCATTCGCCTTCGCGCTCGGCTAGCCAGGCTGCGCCTTGCTCGGGCAAGGCAGCGGCGAAACCGTCGAGGCTGGCCAGCAGTTCGGCGGCCTGGCGTTCGGCCTGCACCTGCAATTGTTCCAGGCGTTGCTGCTGTTCCGCCTGGCGCTGCTGTGCATTGTCCAGATCGCGACGCAGCAAAGCCTCCTGCTGCAACGCGGCCGCATGGCTGCGCTCGGCGTGCTCGCGGGCGCTCGCGGCCTGCTGCAACTCGCCCTTGAGCGCATCGAGCGCCGCCAGGCGTTCCTGCAGGTCGGCCAGGGCCTGTTCCTGGGCCTGGCGAATCGCGGCCAAGCCGGCGGCATCCTCGATGGCTAGGTTCTGCTCGATCGACTGGCGCTGCCATTCGGCATCGAGCTGATGCAGTTGTTCGCGCAGTTGCTCCAGTTGCTGCCGGACCTGTGCGGCCTGGGCCGTCACGTCGGAGAGTTCGTCGCGCAGCGCCACGCCGTCGCTTTCCAGTGCGGTCAAGGCTGCGCGGCATTCATCGAGGGCGCGGCGCGTCTGCGACACGTCCAGCGCCTGGTAGCTGGCGATGGCCGGGTGTTCGTGGGAGCCGCACAAGGGGCAGGCTTCGCCGGGCTGCAGTTGTGCTCGATATGCCTCCAGGGCCTGGATGCGCTGCTCCTGCTCCAGCAGCTTCTCCTTGTCGGCGACCTGCTGTTTCAGCCCCTTGTAGCGCTCGCGCAGTTCGGCGATCGCGGTTTCCTTCTGCGCCTGGCGTTGCTGCAGCGAATCGAGCTGGGGTTGCAGGCGGGCAGACTGCGCGCTGGCCTGTCCGCGGCTCTGCGCCAGCTGTTGCAGGCGGTCCAGCGCCCTGCCCTGCTGCTGCAATTGCTGCCAGCGTTCGCGCAGGGCGCTTTCACCGGCGCCTTGCAGCAGGGCCTGCAAGCGCGCCTGCTGCTGCGCCTCGGCCTGGCGCGCCGCGTCCAGCGCTTGCCCGGCGCCAGCCAGGGCCTGGCCATGGGCGGCGAGTTGGCCGTGCAACGATTGGATGGCGGAGGCTTCCTGCTCCAGGCGCGCGCGGGCGCCCTGAAGTTCACCACCGAGCTGTTCGCGCTGGGCGAATTGCGCGCGCCAGCCCCCCAGCAGTTCACCCAGGCGGGCGCGTTGCGGGTGCGCGGCAAGCTGCGCCTGTACTTCGCGGCGCTGCGTTGCGAGTTCATCGATGGCGCGCTGGCGCTGCCCCGCCCACTGCGCGCTGTACTGGCTGGCCTGCCACAGGCTGCGCACGGCCTGCTCCGCGCAGTCCCGCTGCTGGCGTTGCAGGTCCGCCAGGCCGGTTTCGTCTCGCTCCAGCGCCTGGCGCGCCTGTTGCCAGGCCCCATGCAGCGGCTGCAGGCGTGCCGCTGGCTCGCTGGCGGCCAGGCGCTGCAGGTCGGGGGTTGCCTGGAGCAGGGCATCGCGGGCCTGCTGCTCCCGCGCGGCGGCCTGCTGGTGCTGGTGTTCGGCGCGGGAAAGGTCCTCGCGCCAGCGGCGCTGGGCCTGCAGTTCGGCCTGGCGCTGGAGCAACGGCGCTTCCTCGGCCAGCAGGCGTTCGGCCTCGGCCTGCAGTTCGCCGCGCTGTTCCTCGCTGAGCAGTTCCATGCCTTCGGCACGGCTCTTCAGCAGTTCCAGATCGTTCTGCGCCGCCTTGCTGCGCTCGTACACGCGCTGGGAGATCAGCCCGTAGATCTCGGTGCCGGTGAGTTCTTCCAGCAGTGCCGCGCGGTCGTTGGCGCTGGCTTCGAGAAAGGCGGCGAAACCGCCCTGGGCCAGCAGCATGGACTTGGTGAAGCGGCCGAAGTCGAGGCCGGTGAGCTGCTCGGTCTGGCGCAGCTTGTCGTTGATCTTGTCGGTGAGGATTTCCCCCTCGCCGCCGGCGGCCTCGATGCGCGCCAGCTCCACCTTGGGCGCCTGCAGCGCGCCGTCGACCTTGTCGCGGGCCCGGCGCTGGCTCCAGAAGGCGCGGTAGCGGCGGCCCTTGACCTCGAACTCGACCTCGGCGAGGCAGTCGGCGGTGTGCCGCGTCATCAGCTCGTTGCCGCTCTGCGACAGCGTGTTCATGCGCGGCGTGCGGTGGTACAGGGCCAGGCAGATGGCGTCCAGCAGGGTGGTCTTGCCGGCGCCGGTAGGCCCGGTGATGGCGAACAGGCCGTTGCCGGCGAAGGGCTCGGCGGCGAAGTCGATCTTCCACTCGCCCTTGAGCGAGTTAAGGTTCTTCAGGCGCAGGCTGAGGATGCGCATCAGGCTTGCTCCTCCTGCAGTTCGGCGACCACCTGGCGGTACAGCCCGGCCAGTTCCTGGCGCAGCGGCGGCGCCAGGTCCTCGGCGTCCAGGCGTTGTTCGAAGACGTCCTCGGCGGAGAGTTCGTCGAGGGTCTCGCGCGCCTCGCCGAACAGCCCGGCCTGCTGGTTGCCGCGTTCACGGCGGGTGCGCAGCACTTCCACCGGCAGTTCCTCGCAGAGCTTCTCCAGGCGCGCCTGCAGGTCGTTCAGGTAGTCGTCGCTGCGCACCAGCACTTCCACCCATACCGGGCGTTCCGGCGTGCCCAGGTTGGCGGCTTCGGCCAGCGCCGCGGGCAGGCTGTCGAGGTCGCCGGCCAGCGACTGCAAGGGCTGGAAGCAGGGCACGGGCAGCGGCGTCACCGCGCGCAGGCCGCTTTCGTCGAGGTCCACCAGCAGTACCTCCTTGGCCTGTCGCGCCTCGTCGAAGCTCAGGGCGATGGGCGAGCCGCAGTAGCGGATGTGCTCCAGGCCGCCGACCTTCTGCGGCCGGTGGATGTGCCCCAGGGCGATGTAGTCCGCCGCCGGGAAGGCGCTGGTGGGGAAGGCCTCCAGGCTGCCGACGTAGATTTCCCGCACCGACTCGCTGGCGCTGGCGCCGACCGTGGTCAGGTGCCCGGTGGCGACTATCGGCAGCTTGCCACCGAGTTCGGCGCGTCGGGCCTCGGCCAGGGCGAACAGTGCCTGATAGTGCGCCTGGATGCCCTGTTGCAGGGCCAGCTGCTTGTCCTGCGCGCTCTGCCCGGCCTGGCTGGCCAGCAGGTCGCGCGGGCGCAGGAAGGGAATGGCGCAGAGCACCGCGCCCGGCGTGCCGTCGCGTTGCGGCAGCACCAGCAACTGCCGGTCGAGGTCGGCGCCGGCGGCGGCGATCACCCGTGTGCCGAGCACCGCCAGCAGCTCGCGGGATTCCTCCAGCATGGCCACCGAGTCGTGGTTGCCGCCCAGCACCACCAGGCTGGCGCCGGTCTCGCGCAGCTCGACGATGAAGCGGTTGTACTGCTCGCGGGCGTAGCTGGGCGGCGCGCCGGTGTCGAACACGTCGCCGGCGATGATCACCGCGTCCACCGCGTGCTCGCGCACCCGCTCCACCAGCCAGCGGCAGAAGGCGCGGTGTTCGGCCTCGCGGCTCTTGCCCATGAAGTGCTGGCCGAGGTGCCAGTCGGAGGTGTGGAGGATGCGCATGCGCCTGCTGTCCCGCTGTCTGATCCAGCCGGCGATGATACCCGCTTCCGGGGTGCGCCCGCGCCAGGCTGGCTATCCTGAAAGGATGCCGGCCGGGAATCAGACCATGCAACGCCTGCTCAACATGCTCCGCGACCTCGCCATCCTGGTGCGCGCCAACCTGTGGATAGTGCCCGTGCTGGCCGCCCTGGTGGCCGCGGTCTTCTACTTCGTCGCGCCGCCGCCGCCGATGAGCGCGACCCTCGCCACCGGCGCCCCCGACGGCGGCTACGCGGCCTTCGGCGAAAAGCTGCGGGCCGAGCTGGCCGAACAGGGCTTCGAGCTGAAGCTGGTGCCCAGCGCTGGCTCGCGGCAGAACATGGACCTGCTGCTGGACGAGCACAGCGGCGTGGACATCGCCCTGGTGCAGAGCGGCCAGGAGCGCCAGCTCGCCGCCGGGCAGCGGCAACGCCTGCAGACCCTCGGCGCCATGTTCCAGGAGCCGCTGTGGCTGTTCCAGCGCCGCGACGTGCACATCGACCGCATCGCCGACCTGCTGCCCCTGCGCGTGGCCCTGGGCAGCCGCGGCAGCGGCACCGAGGCGATCACCGCGGCCATCCTCCAGGCCAACGGCATCGGCGACGAACAGCACCCCGCCGGCTGGCAGGCCAGCGGCGGCGACAGCGCCGCCGACGCCCTGCTGGCCGGCAGCCTGGACGCCGCCTTCTTCGTCGGCCCGGCGGACAACCCGCTGATCCAGCGCCTGGCCGCCAGCGAGCAGCTGCTGCTGGCCGGCTTCCGCCGCGCCGACGCCTACGAGGCGCGCCTGCGCTTCCTCAAGCGCCTGGAGGTGGGCGAAGGCCTGCTGAACCTGGAACACAACGTGCCGCACCGTAACCTGACCACCCTGTCGCCGGTGGCCACCCTGGTGATCAACGACCGCTTCCACCCGGCGCTGACGCCGCTGATCCTCCAGGCCGCGCGCCAGGTGATGCGCCAGGGCAGCCTGCTCGACGCCCCCGGCGCCTTCCCCGCCGCCGAGCCGCGCACCCTGCGCCTGAACGAGGACGCCGAGCGCTACTACAAGAGCGGCCTGCCGCTGCTGCAGCGCTTCCTGCCGTTCCGCATCGCCTCCCTGGCCGACCGCTACATCATCCTGCTGATCCCCTTCCTCGCCATCCTCATCCCGCTGTTCAAGTCCATCGGCCCGCTGTACCGCTGGCGCATCCGCGCGCGCATCTACCGCTGGTACCGCTACCTGCGGGAAATCGACCGGCGCCTGGACGAAAACACCGGCAGCGCGGAACTCAGCCGCGAGATCGAGCGCCTGGAGAGCCTGGAGGCCGAGTTGTCGCGGGTGGAGGTGCCGCTGTCGTACTACAACGAGCTGTACGAGTTGCACCTGCACCTGAACTACGTGATCCGCCGCCTGCGCCAGCTGCGCCGCAACCGCCGCGAGCGCGACGGCGAGGCGCCGCTGGACAAGGCCGGGTGAGCGTGGCGCGTCGCGCTCGGGTAGACTGGCGGCTTTGCCACCATCGTCCAGAGCCGAGCCCGAGATGCCGATTCGTCACGCCATCGTCCACCTGATCGACAAGAAGCCCGACGGCAACCCCGCCACGCTGCACGCGCGCGACGCCGAACTGGGCGACTCCCAGGCCATCGAGAACCTCATGGCCGACCTCAACGAAAGCTACAACGCCAAGCCGAACAAGGCCTGGGGCCTGTTCCAGGAAGAATCCGGCGCCTACCCGTTCAGCGGCTGGCTGGCCGAGTACCTGGATGGCGGCAAGGACTTCGTCGCCTTCAGCCGCCAGGCCGTGGAGCACCTGAAGAGCCTGATGGAGGAGTCCAACCTCTCCACCGGCGGCCACGTGCTGCTCTGCCACTACCAGCAGGGCATGACCGACTACCTGAGCATCGCCCTGCTGCACCACAGCGAAGGCGTGGCGGTGACCGAGGCGCTGGAAGTGGCGCCCTCGCGCCACCTGGACCTGGGCCAGCTGCACATGGCGGCGCGGATCAACTGCTCGGAATGGCGCAACAACAAGACCTCCAAGCAGTACATCTCGTTCATCAAGGGCAAGGGCGGCAAGAAGGTCTCGGACTACTTCCGCGACTTCATCGGCTGCCAGGAAGGCGTCGACGCCCCCAGCGAGACGCGCACCCTGCTCAAGGCCTTCAGCGACTACGTGGAAAGCGAGGACCTGCCCGAAGAGCAGGCCCGCGAGAAGACCGACACCCTGGTCGACTACGCTACCAGCCAGGCGCGCATCGGCGAGCCGATGGCCCTGGACGCGCTCTCCGAGCTGATGGACGACCAGGCGCCGCGCGCCTTCTACGACTACATCCGCAACAAGGACTACGGCCTGGCCCCGGAAATCCCCGCGGACAAGCGCACCCTCAACCAGTTCCGCCGCTTCACCGGCCGCGCCGAGGGCCTGTCGATCAGCTTCGAGGCGCACCTGCTGGGCAGCAAGGTGGAGTACGACGAGGAGCGCGACATGCTGATCATCCGCGGGTTGCCGACGCAGTTGCACGACCAGCTCAAGCGCCGCAAATAGGCCTGACACCACGCTCAACCCGGGCGTAGGGCGGATAACGTTCGACGTTATCCGCCGTTTGACCGTGGTGCCCGGGCACTCCGGGATCGAGCCCGAAGCGCCTGTTCGGGGCGGCTTCGAGTTCGGCCCCGAAGCGAGCGAGCAGTCCCGTGTATCGGCGTACAACCGCGAACGGTTGTACGCCCTACGTCACGGTGTGACGCATGCCTCGATGCGGAAGCCAACGCGCGGGAAATGCACATGCACCACCCCGGCGCGCGGGTCCTCGCGGCGCAGGATCAGTTCCTCGCTGCCCACGTGCAGCAGCTCCCCCTCCACCGGATCGACGCCGTAGTCGGTCGCTGCGATGGCCACCCGCTGGCCGGCCCGCAGGCCGTTGGCGTCGCTGAACGGCTCGTCCGGCAGCGCCGCCGGCTGGCTGTCGCGGGCCACGGCGATGGCTTCCTCGCCGCTCATCTCGCTGTGCGCGCCATGGCCGAAGCCGAGCACCCGGCCCAGCCAGGCCACCACCGACGGGTAGGCGTCCACCAGCGGCGAGGTCACCGGGGTGGCCTTGACGAACCAGAGCACGTGGGCGACGGCGAAATCCGCCACGGACGGCTCGCCGAACAGGAAGTCGCCCTCCTCCCGCGCCAGTTGCTGCTCCAGCCGCGCCATGAACACCGGCCACTGCTGCCGCGCCTGCTCGGCCGGCAGGCGCGCGGCGCTGCCGCCGCTGAACAACTGGCTGCGGTCGGCGACGAAGGCCTTGAGGAACTCCGGCGGCAGCTTGCCGAAGCGCACGGCGATGGACTCGGGCTGGAACACCAGGCTCACGCCATGCTGGAACAGTACCGAATCGGCCCAGGCGGCGAAGGCGGCGACGCTGAATTCCTGGCCCTCGGGGAACAGCGCCGGGGTGGCCTTCTCCTGCTCCAGGCGGCGGGCGATCAGCGCAGTGTCGCAGTAGACGTCGGCCCCCACCTGCAGCACCGGCGTCTTGCGGTAGCCGCCGGTGAGCGCCAGCAGGTCGGGCTTGGGCATGATCGGCGGGATCAGCACCGAGCGCCACGACAGCTGCTTGAAGCCCAGCAACAGGCGGGCCTTCTCGGCGAAGGGGGAAGTCGGGTAGTGGTGCAGGATCAGCTCGGACATGCGGGGCTCCGTTGGCCGGCGTTGAGGGCCTTCCAGCTTACTCCGCCGCGGCGCGCGGTCCTACCCGGTCGAAGCTATGGACGGCTATCCGCCGCGCTGATGGCCAGGGCCGCGCCGGCCAGCGCCAGGCGTTCCTTGGCCGGCTTGCCCAGGGCCTTGATCGCCCGCTCGCGGCGCAGCGCCTCGCCCTTGCCGGCGCAGGCCTCGACGTACACCAGCGCCTGCGCCGGGCTGGAATGGAAGAAGCGCGCGCCACGCCCGCTGCAGTGCGCCTCGAAGCGCCGCTGCGGGTCGTCGCTGATGCCGCAGTAGAGCGCGCCGTTGGCGGCGCGCACCAGGTAGACGAACCAGGGCTTGGGCTCGGCCTGGGTCATGTCCAGACCCGCTGCTGCATGCGCTCGCAGTAGCCGACCAGCCGCTCGTATTCGCGCGCCATGTGGTTGAGGGGGGTTTCCAGGGTGCACAGGACCAGGTTGGCGAGTATCCCGTAGGCCGCGGCATCGGCGCTGCAGGGCTGGGCGCCGCCGAAGTACGGCAGGTCGCCGAGCATGCCATCGAGGGCGTCCAGGTCCTGGCGGGCGAAGCTCAGCAGTTCCTCGCGGCTGTGGGCGGCCAGGCCGCGGCCGCGCATCTCGCCGCGGATCTTGCGGCGCACCAGCGCGCCGACCACCGGCCGCAGCGGCGCCGGGATGCCGCGCAGCAGCACCGGGGCGACCTGGCGCCAGCCATCGTCCTCCAGCCAGCGGAAGTACACCAGCAGCGGCGCCAGGTGCTCGTCGCACAGCCGCGTGATCGACACCGCCCAGCCACGCCCGCGGGCGTCGAGGCCGGCGTCCAGGTCCAGGGCGAAGCGCTGTTGCAGGTCGTGAATGATGATCTCGGTGTCGGCGACGGTCTGCCCCTCGACCTTGATGAAGGGCAGCTTGCCCTTGGGCCCCTTGCGCGGGTCCGTCACGTGCTGCACCTGGTATTCCAGCCCGGACAGGCGCAGGAAAGTCTCCAGCTTCAGGCAGAAGGGGCTGACGTTGGGCACATTGAAGGCCGGGGGGAACTGGAACAGGGTGATCATGGCGAGGCTTCCTGCGCGGGCTCGCCTGACATTTAAGCGCATGCCAGGCGCCGCGGCGAGCCCTGTCGGAGTGCTATCAGACATGACAGGGTTTGCAGGATGGCTCCGTAGGAGCGGGCCCTGCCCGCGAATCGCGCGCAGGGCGCGCTCCTACAGGTGGGCATGGCGTGCGCCGGGACGCTCCTACGGTGCGAGCGGGCATGGCTTTTCGTAGGAGCGAGCTTGCTCGCGAACAGGGTTACCGGTGACGTAGGTGTTGGGGTTGAGAGCGCCCTCTCCCCAGCCCTCTCCCTGAAGGGAGAGGGGGCTGTCCTGAGTGGGGAGAGAATCCTGAGTCATCCTGAAACACCTAACCCCACCCCGTCATTCCCGCGAACGCGGGAACCCAGTGGCTGCGGGGTTCGCGAGCAAGCTCGCTCCTACACGAACGCCCCGCCCTACCTCAGTTGAACCACTCCATCGCCGTCCGCCAGACACAAACCCCGATGAAATACGCCGAAGCCGCAAACCACAGCCACAACAGCCAGGTCTGGTCCACCGGCTGCTGCAGAATCAACAACGCACTGCTGAACATCCAGACAAAGGTCACCGCAATATTCAGCGGCATGAACTGGCGCACCCGGAAGGGGTGCAGGAACTTCATCCGCGTCAGCGTCAGCCCCGCCAGCACCAGCACCGTGACCAGGCTCACCCACGGGCCGGGCCCGAGGACGAAGAAATACACCGCCACCACGTTCCAGGCCGCCGGGAAGCCGACGAAGTAGTTGTCCTTGCTCTTCATGTTCACGTTGCAGAAGCAGAACAGCGAGGACACCAGGATGACGCCGACGATCGCCAGCTCGCTGTGCACCGGCAGCGGCACGTAGCGGTAGATGAAGATCGCCGGGATGAACACGTAGGTGAGGTAGTCGATCACCAGGTCCAGGGTCGAGCCGTCGAAGTGCGGCAGCACCGCCTTGACGTCGAACTTGCGCGCCAGGGTGCCGTCCAGGCCGTCCACCAGCAGGGCCGCGCCCAGCCACAGCAGGCAGGCCTGCGGGCGGTTGTCGACCAGCGCGAGCAGCGCCAGCAGGGCCAGGATGACGCCGCTGGCCGTCACCGCGTGGGCGCTCCAGGCCTTGGCTTTGCTCAGGTTCAACGGAGTGAGGGTCAGGTTCACGGCGCTTCTCTTCAGTCAGGCGGCAGTGCGAGCTATTTCAACGTATAGCCCATCCGTGGGTTTCCACAGGATGCTCCTGGGTATCGGAACACCGATCCGACGGCCGAGTTCAGCCGGCCGGCCTTGGTGGGCGTGGAAAAGGCCAGGATACGCCGAAGCGCACCCGCAGTGCCAAGGGCGCTGACGAGCGTAGGACGGCTTTGCGACGGCTTTCGGACGCCAGGGATGCGGCGCGGCCCGCGGGGGGCCGCGCCGCGCAGGCTCAGTGGATGATCTGGCTGAGGAACAGCTTGGTGCGGTCGGATTGCGGGTTGTCGAAGAACTGGTCCGGCGGCGCCTGTTCGACGATCTCGCCCTTGTCCATGAAGATCACCCGGTTCGCCACGGTGCGGGCGAAGCCCATCTCGTGGGTCACGCAGAGCATGGTCATGCCGCTCTGGGCCAGGCCGATCATGGTGTCCAGCACTTCCTTGACCATTTCCGGGTCGAGCGCCGAGGTGGGTTCGTCGAACAGCATGATCTTCGGCTTCATGCACAGCGCCCGGGCGATGGCCACGCGCTGCTGCTGACCGCCGGAAAGCTGCCCGGGGAACTTGCCGGCCTGCTCGGGGATGCGCACCCGCTCCAGGTAGTGCATGGCCACTTCCTCGGCCTCGCGCTTGGGCATCTTGCGCACCCACATCGGCGCCAGGATGCAGTTCTGCAGCACGGTCAGGTGCGGGAACAGGTTGAAGTGCTGGAACACCATGCCGACCTCGCTGCGGATCGCCTCGATCTGCTTGAGGTCGTTGGTCAGCTCGGTGCCGTCGACGATGATGCTGCCCTGCTGGTGCTCCTCCAGGCGGTTGATGCAGCGGATGGTGGTGGACTTGCCCGAACCCGACGGCCCGCAGAGGACGATACGTTCGCCCTGGCGCACGGTGAGGTTGATGTCCTTGAGCACGTGGAACTGGCCGTACCACTTGTTCACGCCCTTCATCTCGATCATCACGTGATCGCCGATGGCCGGGACGGTCTTGTTGCTGGCTTCAGACATGATGACGAACTCCTAACGCTTGTGGCCGGTGTCCAGCTTGCGCTCCAGGTGCATGGAGTAGCGGGACATGCCGAAACAGAAGATCCAGTAGACCAGCGCGGCGAACACGTAGCCCTCGGTGGACATGCCCAGCCAGGCCGGGTCCGCGGTGGCGCGCTTGATGCTATTCAGGAAGTCGAACAGGCCGATGATGATCACCAGGCTGGTGTCCTTGAACAGCGCGATGAAGGTGTTGACGATGCCGGGGATCACCAGCTTCAGGGCCTGGGGCAGGATCACCAGGCCCATCATCCGCCAGTAGCCCAGGCCCATGGCCGCGGCCGCCTCGTACTGGCCCTTGGGGATGGCCTGCATGCCGCCGCGGACCACCTCGGCGATGTAGGCGGCCTCGAACAGCACCACCATCACCATGGCGCGCAGCAGCTTGTCGAGGTTCATGCCCTCGGGCAGGAACAGCGGCAGCATCACCGAGGACATGAACAGCACGGTGATCAGCGGCACGCCGCGCCAGAACTCGATGGTGGTGACGCACAGGACCTTGATCGCCGGCATCTTCGAGCGCCGCCCCAGGGCCAGCAGGATGCCCAGCGGCAGCGCCCCGGCGATGCCCACGGCGGCGATCACCACGGTCAGCATCAGGCCGCCCCACTGGCTGGTGGGCACGTTGTCCAGGCCGAGGAAGCCGCCATGCAGCAGCCAGTAGGACACCAGCGGCAGCGCCAGCAGGTAGGCCAGGCCGTACTTGAGCTTGTGCTGGAACTGGCGCAGGAACAGCGGCGCGGCGCCGACCACCACCAGCAGCACGTTGAGGTCCACCCGCCAGCGCAGCGCCTCGGGGTAGAAGCCGTACATGTACTGGCCGAGGCGGGTGCTGATGAACACCCAGCAGGCCCCCTCGCGGCTGCAGTCGGCGCGGCTCTCGCCGACCCAGTCGGCCTTGAACACCGCCCACTCCAGCAGCGGCGGGACGATCAGCCAGATGACGTAGAGCCCGACCAGGGTCAGCAGGGTGTTGATCCAGTTGGAGAACAGGTTGGCGCGCAGCCAGCCAATGACCCCGACGCTGAGCGCCGGCGGCGGCAGATCGGGCTTGAAGGTATGGTTTGCCATGGCGTCCCCCTAGCGTTCGATCAGCGCGATGCGCTTGTTGTACCAGTTCATCAGCAGCGAAATGCTCAGGCTGATGGCCAGGTACACGCTCATGGTGATGGCCATGGTCTCGATGGCCTGGCCGGTCTGGTTGAGCACCGTGCCGGCGAACAGCGAGACCATGTCCGGGTAGCCGATGCCGGCCGCCAGCGAGGAGTTCTTCGCCAGGTTCAGGTACTGGCTGGTCAGCGGCGGCACTATCACCCGCAGCGCCTGCGGGATGATGATCAGCCGCAGCGTCTGCCCCGGGCGCAGGCCCAGGGAGCCGGCGGCCTCGGTCTGGCCGTGGCTGACCGCCTGGATGCCGGCGCGCACCGTCTCGCCGATGAAGGCGGCGGTGTAGATCGACAGCGCCAGGACGATGGACACCAGCTCCGGGATCACCACCCAGCCGCCGCGGAAGTTGAAGCCCTGCAGCACCGGCACGTCCCAGTGCACCGGCACGCCGGCCACCAGGATGGTCAGCGCCGGCAGCACGATCAGCGTGACCAGGCCCGTGAGGAACACCGGGAAGGTCTTGCCGGTGGCGTGGCGGCGCACCTTGGCCCAGCGCCAGAGCACGGCCCAGGCGACGATGGCCAGGAGGATGGCGATGAGGAACGCCGGCATCGCCTCGGTGGCCACCGGCGCCGGCATCTGCATGCCGCGGTTGTTGAAGAACAGCAGGCCGCCGACGCTCAG
This sequence comes from Pseudomonas citronellolis, assembly GCF_900112375.1. Taxonomy (GTDB): domain Bacteria; phylum Pseudomonadota; class Gammaproteobacteria; order Pseudomonadales; family Pseudomonadaceae; genus Pseudomonas; species Pseudomonas citronellolis. The sequence continues at coordinate 209,795 of NZ_FOLS01000006.1, forward strand.
GCTCTGCCGCGGCCCGGGCAGCTGCGCGAGCACGGCGAAGTACCAGAAGAAGATCTGCAGCAGCGGCGGGATGTTGCGGAAGGTCTCGATGTACACCGTGGCGATCTTGCGCACCAGCCAGTTCGGCGACAGCCTGGCCACGCCGAGGATGAAGCCGATGATGGTCGCCAGGACGATGCCGATCACGGTCACCAGCAGGGTGTTGAGCAGGCCGACGAAGAACACCCGCCCGTAGGTGTCGGACTCGCTGTAGTCGATCAGGTGCTGGGAGATGCCGAAGCCGGCGCTGTTGTTCAGGAAGCCGAAGCCGGACTGGATGCCGCGGTGGGCGAGGTTGGTCTGGGTGTTGTCGAAGAGGAACCAGCCGAACGCCACCACGGCGACGACGGCGATGATCTGGAAGGCCCAGGCGCGCACGGCCGGGTCGCTGAGCGACAGGCCGCGCGGGCGCCGGGCTTTGACGGAATTCTGCATGTAAGCCCTCTCGCAGGCCGCCCCGGCGGGCACGGGGCTACGCCCGTGACTGCGCGGGGGACCTCACGTCGTTCGAAACAGGGCCCGCGCCCAGGATCCGGGCGCGGGCTGTGGGAGGTCAGCGCACCGGCGGCGCGTACTGCAGACCACCCTTGTTCCACAGGGCATTGAGGCCGCGCTTGATCTTCAGCTCGCTGCCTTCGCCGACGTTGCGCTCGAAGATCTCGCCGTAGTTGCCGACCTGCTTGACGATCTGCACCGCCCAGTCCTTCGGCAGCTTCAGGTCCTTGCCGTAGTCGCCCTCGGCGCCCAGCAGGCGGTTGATGTCGGGGTTCTTCGAGGACTTGGCCATCTGCTCGACGTTCTTCGAGTCGATCCCCAGCTCCTCGGCGTTGAGCATGGCGAACAGCGTCCAGCGGACGATGTCGAACCATTCCTCGTCACCCTGGCGCACGGCCGGGCCGAGGGGCTCCTTGGAGATCACTTCCGGCAGCACCACGTAGTCGTCCGGCTTGCCCAGCTTGATGCGCTGCGCATAGAGCTGCGACTGGTCGGAGGTGAGCACGTCGCAACGCCCGGATTCCAGCGACTTGGCGCTTTCGTCGGAGGTGTCGTAGGTGATCGGGGTGTACTTGAGGTTGTTCGAGCGGAAGTAGTCGGACAGGTTCAGCTCGGTGGTGGTGCCGGCCTGGATGCACACGGTGGCGCCGTCCAGCTCCTTGGCGCTGCTCACGCCGAGCTTCTTGTTCACCAGGAAGCCCTGGCCGTCGTAGTAGGTCACGCCGGCGAAGTTCAGGCCCATGGCGCTGTCGCGGGAACTGGTCCAGGTGGTGTTGCGCGAGAGCACGTCGATCTCGCCGGACTGCAGCGCGGTGAAGCGCTCCTTGGCGGTCAGCGGAGTGAACTTGACCTTGCTGGCGTCACCGAAGACCGCAGCGGCGATGCCATGGCAGACATCGACGTCGATGCCCTTGTAGACGCCCTTGGAATCGGCATAGGAGAAGCCCGGCAGGCCGTCGCTGATGCCGCACTGCACGAAGCCCTTCTTCTTCACCGCGTCCAGGGTGGCGCCGGCCTGGGCCATGCCGCTGAGCCCGAGAACGCTCAGAGCGGTCAGCACCGCCAGCGTGGATTTCACCATCTTCATCGATCACCTCCAGTTGCTTTTATTCGTGTTGGAGTCCCGGCCCACCCGCCCTCGTGAGGCGCCGCACGGTCTGCTCCGGACCTTGCATCGAAGTGGAAACCTTAGGTCAGTCTAGCCGGCTCTGCGGATACGTCCGCTTCGCCGTCCAGGCTGCCCCGCTCGCGGATGGCGCGAGCCGGACGTATTGCGGGGGCCGCCCTCACCGCGGCGGCCTGTTCAATGGGCTGCCCGCCCCGCCGACGGCACTGGTTTCCGGATGGGGGTCGGATAGAGTGTTACGCCGGCGGGACGGATCGCAGCCTGGTGCCTGAGTTAGCAAGGGCCGTACCAGAATGCCTCCCGGCCCCCGTTTCGGCGAAGGTCAAGTCGATAAGTTATGGCAAAGCGACATCCTTTTCGCAGATTCGCCGATCCTTTTTCCGGTGTGCGCGCCTTTGCGGCGCACATGCCCCATCCTGGAGCCCCCGATGAGCCAACCCCTGCTACTCGAACCCACCCAGCCGGCCGACTCGTGCGTCATTTGGTTGCACGGCCTGGGCGCCGACCGTTACGACTTCGAACCGGTGGCGCGCATGCTGCAGACGATCCTGCCGCGCACCCGCTTCATCCTGCCCCAGGCGCCCACCCGCCCGGTGACGGTGTTCAACGGCATGCCGGCGCCCAGCTGGTACGACATCAAGGCCATGGCGCCGGCCCGGGCCATCGACGAGGCGCAGCTGGACGCCTCGGCCGACGCGGTGATCGCGCTGATCGAGGGCCAGCTGGCCCAGGGCATCGCGCAGGCGCGCATCATCCTGGCCGGCTTCTCCCAGGGCGGTGCGGTGGTGCTGCACACCGGCTACCTGCGCTGGCCCGGCGAGCTGGGCGGGGTCATGGCGCTGTCCACCTATGGCCCGACCTTCGACGATGACCTGCAGCTGCCCGAGGCGAAGAAGCACCAGCCCGCGCTGTGCCTGCACGGCACCTACGACGACGTGGTGGCGCCCGCCATGGGCCGCGCCGCCTACGACTTCCTCCACGGGCAGGGCGTGGCCGTGCAGTGGCACGACTACCCCATGGCCCACGAAGTGAGCAACCAGGAGATCGCCGACATCGGCGCCTGGCTGCGCGAGCGCCTGTGACGCCACATTTCGGGCGGCTCGCGGGGTAGTCGTCTGGGTGGGCCGACCGCTGGTCGGTCCACCACGCCAGCGAATTGCCAGTACGCAAAAGTCATTAATACTGAAGTTCCCGAAGGACGAACCAGACTACGGAGAGTCGTCGTGCCCCTCAGCGGAACCTGTCGAAAGCCCCATCAGCCATGAAGCCGACACAGTGGCAGCAGGATATCCAGCAGTTGCGCCACCTGCGGCTGTTCCAGAACGTCGCCGGGACCGCCTTGCAGCGGCTGCTCAACGAATTCCGCGCGCTGGAGCTGGAGGCCGGCGAGGTCCTGCTTTCGCCCTTCAACCGCAACCACTTCCTCTACCTGGTGCTCGAAGGGCAGCTCAAGGTCTACCTCGGCTCCCTGGACAACTCCCCGGTGTCCACCCTGGGCAGCGGCGACTGCGCCGGGGAAATCAGCTTCATCGACCATGACCACCCGTCGGCCTACGTGGTGGCCACCGAGGCCACCCGCGTGCTGCGCCTGCACCGCGAGGCGCTATTGAGCCTGTTCGAGCACTCCCCGCAACTGATGCAGAACCTGCTGGAGATGCTCTGCGCGCGGGTGCGCCAGGGCAACCGGATCATCCTCAATACCGAGCAGAACGCCAACATCGACACCCTCACCGGGCTGTTCAACCGGCGCTGGCTGGAGCACGTCTACGAGCGCGAGAGCACCCGCTGCGCGTTCAACGAACAGCCGCTGGCGATGCTCATGCTGGATGTCGACCACTTCAAGGACTACAACGACCGCCACGGCCACCTGGCCGGCGACTACGCCCTCTGCCTGGTGGCCCATACCCTGCGCAGCCAGCTGCGGCCCAAGGACAGCATGGCGCGCTTCGGCGGCGAGGAATTCGTCATCCTGCTGCCGGAAGTGAGCCTGGACGAGGCCCGCGCCATCGGCGAGCGCCTGCGCATGAGCCTGGAGCAGATCGACTCCTTCTATTCCCCGCTGGGCGCCCTGCCCGGCGTCACCGTGTCCCTTGGCGTGGCCGAGATGTACCTGCAGGAGAGCCTGCAGGGCCTGCTGCGGCGCGCCGACGAGGCCCTGTACCGGGCCAAGCAGCACGGCCGCAACCGCCTCTGCGGCTGATCCACGGCAGGCTTTGGCCGGCGCCCCCAGCGCACGGATTTCGCCTGGCTGGCAACTTGCTTTACACTGGCGGCCGTTCAATCCTTAACCACTACGAGATCACCGTGCTCAAGGCACTCAAAAAAATCTTCGGCAAGGGCGAGGGCGAGCAGCCCGCCGCAACGCCCACCCCAGCCCCCTCCTCCCCCGCAGCCGCCAGCCAGGACGGCGAACAGCGCCCGCGCAAGCCGCGCGCTCCCCGCCCCGAAGGCGAACGCAACGACAAGCCGCCGCGCCCGCCCAAGAGCGACAAGCCGCGCGGCGAGCGCCAGGACAAGCCTGAGCGCGCCGAGAAGGCCGAACGCCAGGACAAGGCCGAACGCACCGACAAGCCGCCGCGCGAAAAAACCGAGAAGGCCGAGCGCCCGCGCCGCGAGCGCAAGCCCAAGGCCCCGGTGGTGGACAACTGGAAGCTGGAAGACTTCGTGGTCGAGCCGGCCGAAGGCAAGACGCGCTTCCACGACTTCAACCTCGACCCGCGGCTGATGCACGCCATCCACGACCTCGGCTTCCCCTATTGCACGCCGATCCAGGCGCAGGTGCTGGGCTTCACCCTCAAGGGCCAGGACGCCATCGGCCGCGCCCAGACCGGCACCGGCAAGACCGCCGCCTTCCTCATCTCGATCATCACCCAGCTGCTGCAGACGCCGCCGCCCAAGGAACGCTACATGGGCGAGCCGCGCGCGCTGATCATCGCGCCGACCCGCGAGCTGGTGGTGCAGATCGCCAAGGACGCCGTGGGCCTGGCCAAGTACACCGGGCTGAACGTCATGAGCTTCGTCGGCGGCATGGACTTCGACAAGCAGCTCAAGACCCTCGAATCGCGCTACTGCGACATCCTGGTGGCCACCCCCGGCCGCCTGCTGGACTTCAACCAGCGCGGCGAGGTGCACCTGGACATGGTCGAGGTGATGGTGCTGGACGAGGCCGACCGCATGCTCGACATGGGCTTCATCCCCCAGGTCCGCCAGATCATCCGCCAGACCCCGTACAAGGGCGAGCGCCAGACCCTGCTGTTCTCCGCCACCTTCACCGACGACGTGATGAACCTGGCCAAGCAGTGGACCGTGGACCCGGCCATCGTCGAGATCGAGCCGGAGAACGTCGCCAGCGACACCGTCGAGCAGCACGTCTACGCCGTGGCCGGCAGCGACAAGTACAAGCTGCTGTACAACCTGATCGCGCAGAACGACTGGACCCGCGTGATGGTCTTCGCCAACCGCAAGGACGAAGTCCGCCGCATCGAGGAACGCCTGACCAAGGACGGCATCAGCGCCGCGCAGATGTCCGGCGACGTGCCGCAGCACAAGCGCATCAAGGTCCTGGAAGGCTTCCGCGAAGGCAAGATCCGCGTGCTGGTGGCCACCGACGTGGCCGGCCGCGGCATCCACGTCGAAGCCATCAGCCACGTGATCAACTTCACCCTGCCGGAAGACCCGGACGACTACGTGCACCGCATCGGCCGTACCGGCCGCGCCGGCAGCACCGGCACCTCGATCAGCTTCGCCGGCGAGGACGACGCTTTCGCCCTGCCGCCGATCGAAGAGCTGCTGGGCCGCAAGATCACCTGCGAGATGCCGCCCACCGAGCTGCTCAAGCCGGTGCCGCGCAAGCACTGATCCAGGCGCGAAACAGAAAAAGGCGAAGCCACGGGCTTCGCCTTTTTCGTTTCCGCCGGCGTTACGCCCGGTGACGCCGGGCGCCCACGGTGACGCACCAGCGCGGTGCGCAGCGCCCCATTCGTCCCGCCGGGTCCGCCGGGACGACGCCTCCCCTCTCCCCGCCAACAATGGCACCCGGCCATCGTCCTGCCTGGGCCCGGGGCTGATAGCTGAGCAGATAAACGAACGGCCTGATCGATTTTGTTTACGTTCGTAAATAAATTTGCACGCTTCTTGCAGAATTTTTTACGACGTCCTTCAGAACAAGCCATCGGAATCCCGCCCATGCCCTTGCGCGCCAAGCTCGCCCTCAGTTTCCTGCTCATCGGCCTCATCCCGGTGCTGGTCATGGCCATGGTGGTCTATCACCAGGCCAGCCGCGCCCTCGAAGAACAGAGCCTGAACGCCCTGGAGGCGGTGGCCAGCATCAAGCAGCGGCAGTTGATGGACGCCTGGCAGGCGCGCCACGACCAGCTCAGCAGCCTGGCCGGCAACCTCGGCGCCAACTACGCGGGGCTGGAGAGCGAGGCGCTGGTCACCACCGCCAACTACGACCGCCCGGTGTTCGAGAACTTCACCAAGACCTTCGGCTACCGCGAGCTGCGCCTGGTGGCCAGCGACGGCAGCGTGGTCTTCAGCCTGGGCCGCGGCGCCGACTACCAGCAGAACATGAACGCCGAGCAATGGCGCGATACGCCCTTCGGGCGCTTCGTCCGCGGCGCCCTGGGCAGCGGCAAGGCGAGCATCAGCGACCTGGAGCCGGCCCTGGACGACAAGCAGCCGGTGCAATGGCTGGCCGCGCCGATCAAGGACCACGACAAGCTGCAACTGCTGCTGGTGCTGGAACTGCCGCTGAAGGCGATCAACGATGTGATGCAAAGCCGCCAGGGCCTGGGCGAGGCCGGCGAGACCTACCTGGTGGGCGGCGACGGGCGCCTGCGTTCGGATTCGGTGCGCTTCGCCGACCACCGCGTGCGCCGCGCCGGCGACGAGCCCGCCGCCCTCCCCGGCCAGGCCAGCGAAAAGGCCCTGGCCGGCGAGCAGGGGCGCCTGACCGAGCCCGGCCTGAGCGGCGCGACGGCGCTGAAGTCCTTCGTGCCGCTGAACCTCGACGGCCTGCACTGGGCGCTGGTGGCGGAAATGGACCAGGACCAGGCCTTCGCCCCGGTGCGCAAGCTGATGTGGCAGATGCTGGTGCTGGGCCTGCTGACCCTCGCCGGCGTGGCCGCCGGCACCTGGCTGGTCAGCCGCAGCGTGATGCGCCCGCTGGGCGGCGAGCCGGCGAGCATGGCGGCCCTGGCTCAGCGCCTGGCCAACGGCGAGCTGAAGCTGGCCGGCGGCGCCGATGCCGGCAGCGGCCTGATGCAAGCCCTGCACGAGATGGCCGCGGCCTGGCGCCAGGTGGTCGAGCGCCTGCGCCAGGCCAGCGAGGCGGTGGGCGACGCCAGCGGCGACATCCTCGACGCCGCCGGGCGCACCAGCAGCCACCTCGACCAGCAGCAGGAGGCCCTGGAGATGGTGGTCAGCGCCGTCGACCAGATGGCCGCCACCGTGCAGGAAATCGCCGGCAGCGCCAGCCGCAGCGCCGACGGCAGCGCCGCCGCGCGCGAGGCTTTCGTCACCATGCAGGGCACCCTGCAGCGCATGATCGGTCGCCAGGACCAACTGCTCGCCGGCCTGCGCGACGCCGACCGGGTGGTGCAGGCCCTGGCCGGCGACAGCCAGCAGATCAACTCGGTGCTGGAGGTGATCCGCTCGATCGCCGAGCAGACCAACCTGCTGGCCCTCAACGCCGCCATCGAGGCCGCCCGCGCCGGCGACGCCGGCCGCGGCTTCGCCGTGGTGGCCGACGAAGTGCGCAGCCTGGCCCAGCGCACCCGCAGCGCCACCGACGAGATCGTCACCATAGTCGGCACCCTCGGCGACTCCTCCACCCAGGCCCAGGCCAGCATGGGCGGCGCCAGCGAACAGGCGCGCACCCTGGAGCACGACACCCAGGCGGTGCTGGACTCCCTCGGTGCCCTCGACGAATCCCTGCAGGGCGTGCACGCCATGGCCTTCCAGATCGCCGCGGCGGCCGAACAGCAGGCGGCCACCACCCAGGAAGTGAACCAGCACATGCACCGCCTGAGCGACATGACCGCGGAGAACCGCAAGACCGCCGCGCACACCCGCGACTGCGGCGAGCACTTGCGCAAGGTGGCTGGGAGCCAGGAGGCGTTGGTGGCGCAGTTTCAGCTGTAGGGCGCGAATCGCGGACGGAGTCCGCTCCTACGGTTCCAGGAAACACGGCTTTTCGTAGGATGGCGTTGAGCGAAGCGATACCCATCCTACGAAGAGTACCTCGGCGCAAGACAGTTGCTCCTACGGTTCCAGGGAAGCACGGGCGTAGGAGCGGACTTTGTCCGCGATAGCCGGACGTTCCGGCGCGATTCGCGGGCAAAGGTTGACGCCAACCCCCACGCCAGAGCCCTCCATCCTTGCCGCCCCCACCCCCAAAATTCCAGAATGGAAAAAATCATCCATCCCGGAGCCCCGGCATGCCCATCCCCCTTCCCCCCGCTGCCACCCGCCTGACGCAGAGACGCCCATGACCGAGGTCGACTTCCTGATCATCGGCGCCGGTATCGCCGGCGCTTCCACCGGCTACTTCCTCGCGCCCCACGGCAAGGTCGCCGTGCTCGAGCGCGAATCCCATGCCGGCTACCACTCCACCGGCCGCTCGGCGGCGCTGTATACCGTGGCCTACGGCACGCCCCAGGTACGCGCCCTGACCGCCGCCAGCCGGGCCTTCTTCGACGCCCCGCCGGAGGGCTTCGCCGAGCACCCGATCCTCAGCCCGCGCGGCGAGTTGATCGTGGACTTCGCCGGCAACGCCGAGGAACTGCGCCGCCAGTTCGACAGCGCCCGCGCCAACGTGCCGGAGATGCGCCTGCTGGACGCCGACGAGGCCTGCGCCATGGTCCCGGTGCTGCGCCGCGAGAAGGTCCACGGCGCGCTGTACGACCCCAGCGCCGCCGACATCGACACCGACGCCCTGCTGCAGGGCTACCTGCGCGGCATCCGCCGCAACGGCGGCAGCGTGCAGTTCGACAGCGAGGTGCTCGCCGCGGCCTATATCGACGGCCAATGGGAAGTGCGCACGGCCCAGCAGAGCTACCGCGCCCCCGTGCTGGTCAATGCCGCCGGCGCCTGGTGCGACAAGCTGGCCGAACTCGCCGGCGTCGCCCCGCTGGGCCTGCAGCCCAAGCGCCGCGCGGCCTTTCTCTTCGCTCCGGGCGAAGGCGTGGACAGCCATGCCTGGCCGGTGCTGGTGAGCCTGGACGAGTCCTTCTACTTCAAGCCCGACGCCGGCCTGCTGCTCGGCTCACCGGCCAACGCCGACGCGGTGGAGCCCCACGACGTGCAGCCCGAGGAGCTGGATATCGCCCTGGGCATCCATCGCATCGAGGAGCACACCACCCTGAGCATCCGCCGCCCCAGCCACACCTGGGCCGGGTTGCGCTCGTTCTTCGCCGACGGCGAGCTGGTGTCCGGCTACGATCCGCAGGCGCCCGGTTTCTACTGGGTGGCCGGCCAGGGCGGCTACGGCATCCAGACCTCGGCGGCCATGGGCCAGGCCAGCGCTGCGCTGATCCGTGCTGATGAGCTGCCTGAAGCCTTAGTGCGCCATGGGCTGAGTGCGGAAGGGTTGGCTCCGGCGCGGCTCAAGCCGAGGTCAAGCGGCGGATAACCGCGGACGGTTATCCGCCCTACGCTGCGCCAGCCATGACATTCCCCTGCACGCGATTCGCGGGCAGGGCCCGCTCCTACAGGTTGACGTCGGACTTCCCGCCGACGCCGGGCAGCCCCCTCTCCCTCTGGGAGAGGGTTGGGGTGAGGGGACGGAGCCAACCTGGCACACACAGCCGCCGGTCAGCACCGTTCGCGAGCAAGCTCGCTCCTACAGGTTGATGTCGGACTTCCCGCCGACGCCGAGCGGCCCCTCTCCCTTTGGGAGAGGGCTGGGGTGAGGGCAACGGAGCCAGCCCGCCCCCTCCGTACCCCCTCCCCATTGTAGGAGCGCGCCCTGCGCGCGATTTCGCGGGCAGGGCCCGCTCCTACAGGGTGACGCCGAACTTCTCGCCGACGCCGAGCGGCCCCCTCTCCCTTTGGGAGAGGGCTGGGGTGAGGGAGCGGAGCCAGCCTGGCACACACAGCCGCCGGTCAGCACCGTTCGCGAGCACGCGAAGACAGCCCCTTCCGCGTGACCATGTCCGCGCACACCGGACGTTTCCCACCGTCCGGCGCGCCCATCCCGAATGGCCCGCCTGCGCGGTGGCCGGGAGAATGCGGGTCGGCCCATCCCGGGCCGATCCCTTTCCTGCTTGCGAGAAACAGCCATGAACGATCTGAAAGTACTCAACGAAAACGAAATCGACCAGGTAGCCGGCGGCTTCCTCTTCGGCATGCTGGGCGACCTGTTCGGCACTTCCGGCTCGCAGTCCGGCGGCCTGCTGGGCGGCGTGTTCAACGTGCTGCAGAACCTGCCGATCGTCGGTGGCCTGTTCGGCCTGGTCAACAGCATCTTCGGCGGCCTGTTCGGCGGCGGCTCCTCCAGCAACCCGCGCTGAACGCCAGGCGGCGGATAACGTCGCCGCACTCTCTTTCGCCCCGGGCGGACTACCCCCTACGAGGGATGTCAGTGCCCCGGCGCTGGCCTAGTCTGACTTGCAACGACAGCCATATGGAGGGACCGCCAGACGAGATGATCTGCCTTTCCAACCACGGTTATCCAGCGCAGACATGCGCCCAGGCCCCAGCGAACCGCTCATTTCGCCGGGGCCTTTTCTTTGGGGACGGGAAAGCGCGACCGTAGGATGGGTTGAGCTTGCGATACCCATCGGGCCGGGGTGATGGGTATCGCTTCGCTCAACCCATCCTACGAGGGGTGTTCTTTACTTTGGCTCAGCCGCCGCTGAGGTTCATGAAGCGCAGCACCTGCACATCGCCACCGGTGCTGAATTCGTGGCGGGCGGGCTTGCGTTGCAGGGCGGCGTGGAGGGCGTCGAGGATCGGCGCGTCGTCCAGCGGGTAGCGGCGCAGCAGGCCGCGCAGGTCCACGGAGTGCTCGTGGCCCAGGCACAGCAGCAGGCGGCCTTCGGCGGTCAGGCGCAGGCGGTTGCAGGTGGCGCAGAAGTTGTGCGAGTGCGGCGAGATGAAGCCGATGCGCGTGCGCGGGTGTTGCGCCAGGCGCACGTAGCGCGCCGGGCCGCCGCTGTGCTCGGCGCTGTCCAGCAGTTCGAAGCGCTCGGCGATCAGCGCGCGCACTTCGTCACTGGAGCAGAAGCTCTCCTCGCGGTCGCGGCCGACCTGGCCCAGGGGCATTTCCTCGATGAAGCTGATGTCCAGTTCGTTGGCGATGGCGTAGTCCACCAGCGCCGGCACTTCGTCGGCGTTGCGGCCCTTCATCACCACGCAGTTGAGCTTGATCCCGCTGAAGCCCACCTCCCGCGCCGCGTCTATGCCGCGCAGCACCTGGTCGAGGCGGCCGGTGCGGGTGATGGCCTGGAAGCGCTGCGGGTCCAGGGTGTCGAGGCTGATGTTCAGGCGCGTCAGGCCCGCGGCGCGCAGGTCGCCGGCCAGGCGGACGAGTTGCGAGCCGTTGCTGGTCATGCACAGCTCGCGCAGGCCTGGCAGCGCGGCCAGGCGTTCGCACAGGCCGACGATGCCGGGGCGCACCAGCGGCTCGCCGCCGGTGAGGCGCAGCTTGCGCACGCCGCGTTCGACGAACAGCCGGGCGACGCGCTCGATCTCTTCCAGGGTCAGCACCTGCTGGCGTGGCAGGAAGCGCATGTTCTCGGCCATGCAGTAGACGCAGCGGAAGTCGCAGCGGTCGGTCACCGACAGGCGCAGGTAGTCGATCTTGCGGCCCTGGCCGTCGATCCAGTCGGACATGTGGGTGCTCCGGTTGATGCTTTGGCGAAGGCGGATGATCCGGCCCTCTCCCCAACCCTCTCCCTGAAGGAAGAGGGGGCTGTCCAGTGCGGCGGCTGCCTCACTGCACCAGCGGCGAGTCCGCGGCGTCGAAGGCGAAGCCCTCGATGTGCGCCTCGCCGGCCAGCACGGCGATGTACTGGCTGACCGCGCGCTGCAGCACCTGGGCGCGCAGGTAGGCGGCGATGCGCGGGCGGGCCTCGGCGAAGGGCAGCGGTTCGCCGCCTTCGCGCGCCAGCAGTTCGACCACGTGCAGGCCGTAGCGGCTTTCCAGGGGCTGGGCCAGCAGGCCGGGGGTTTCCCGCAGCAGGCGTTTCTCGAACTCGGGCACGGTCTGGCCCGGCTCGATCCAGCCCAGGTCGCCGCCCTCGTCCTTCGACGGGCAGGCGGAGAAGCGCATGGCCTTTTCGGTGAAGCGCTCGGGGTGTTCGCGCAGCGCTTCCAGCAGGGCCAGGGCCTGTTCGCGGGCCTTGGCGCGGCCTTCCAGGTCGTCCGGGGCGCAGGCCAGCAGGATGTGCCGCAGGCTCATGCGCCAGGGGCTGGTCAGGCGCCCGGGGTTGGCCTCGTACCATTGCCGGCAGCTGGTTTCGTCAGCCTCGGGTGTCCCGACGTCACGGTCAACCAGGGCACGGATGCGGGCTTCCTCGGGCGCCTCATCCTCCTCCGCCTCGGCGCTGATGCCCAGCGCATCGGCGCGCTGCAGCAGCAGCTGGCGCACCACCAGCGCGCGGCAGGCGGCGTGCAACGCCTCGGCGTGGCTGGTGGCCGGGTGGTACTGGAGTTCGCGGGCCAGTTCATCGGCGTCGATGGCAATGCCGTTGACCGCCAGCTTCGGCAGCTCGACGTGTTCGACGCGGTTTTCGTAGTGGGAGCAGCTCATGGGATTCACCTTCGGTGGCGGATAACCGCGAACGGTTATCCGCCCAGTGGGTTGGCGCGACTGTTCAGGCCGCGCGGCTCTTCTGGCGGACCACCTGGTAGCGGCGGCCCAGGTACCACACCGGGGCGCTGACGATGTGCACCAGGCGGGTGAAGGGGAAGAGCACGAACAGCGTCAGGCCGAGCATCACGTGCAGCTTGTAGACCAGCGACACCGGGGCGATGGCCTCGGCCGCGGCCAGCGGCTGCAGGGTGACCACCGACTGCGCCCAGTCGGCCAGCATGACCATCACCGAGCCGTCCAGGTGGTGGGTGGAGGCGACGATGGTGGACAGGCCGAGGATCAGCTGGGCGTAGAGCACCAGCAGGATCATCAGGTCCGAGGCGTTGCCGGTGGCGCGCACCCGGGCGTCGGTCAGGCGGCGCAGGATCAGCCCGGTCAGGCCGATGAAGCAGAGCACGCCGAAGAAGCCGCCGGAAACCATGGCCAGCAGCTGCTTGTGCTCGGTGCTGATCAGGTGCTCGTAGACCGCATGCGGCGTCAGCAGGCCGACGAAGTGGCCGGCGAGGATGAACAGCACGCCCACGTGGAACAGGTTGCTGTACACGCGCATGCCTTTCTTGCTCAGCATCTGGCTGGAGCCGGCCTTCCAGGTGTATTGCGACAGGTCGAAGCGCGCCCAGCTGCCCACCAGGCAGATGAATAGGGCGACGTAGGGGTAGACCCCGAACAGCAGGGTATTGAACGACATGATCAGGCTCCTTGGCTGGCCACCCGGCGCGGCGGCACCGGCTGGGCGACCCATTGCAGGGGTTGTTCGAGGGCGCTGGAGGGCTGCCGCGGGTTCGACGGGCAGCCGGCGGCGGGTTCGCCGAAGCTCACCTGGGTTTCCTCCCAGGCCTTGTCCAGCGCCTCCAGGCTGTCGTCGCGAGCCTCCTGCTCGCAGTCGCGGTGCAGCCCGGCCAGGTCCGGGCGCTCGCCGGAGAGTTCCAGCAGGCCGTGGAACACCGCCGCGTAGGCGCTGCCGCGCTCGTCCAGGCGCGTCGCCAGCAGGGCAAGGATGTGCGCCACCTCGGCCAGGCCGACGCGCGCGCCCTCGGCGTCCTGCAGGGCGAGGAACTCCAGGTACAGCGGCAGGTAGTCCGGCAGCTCGTTGACGTGGATGGCCAGGCCCGCGGCGTTGTAGCGGTGCAGCAGGTCGACCATGGCCTGGCCGCGGTCGCGGCTCTCGCCGTGGACGTGCTCGAAGAGCAGCAGCGAGACCGAGCGGCCGCGTTCGAACAGGCCGTCGTAGCGCGCCTGCACGTCCAGCAGGTCGCCCTGGCAGAGTTCGTTGAGCAGCGCGGCGAGGCCGTCGCGCTGCGCCTCGGGCAGGTCGCTGGTGCGGATCAGCGCGTGCAGCGCCAGGCTTTCCTCGCGCACTTCCAGGCGCGGGTAGTCCAGCAGCAGCGCGCAGAGCTTGAGCAGTTGGCTGTGGCTTTCCAGGGAGATAGTCATGGCCTTCACTCCTGGATCTGCACGGTCTGGATAACGTTGCGGCGGTCCACCGGCTTGCCGCCGAACAGGTTCACGCCGGAGTTGCCCGAGCAGCCGCTGCCGAAGCTGAAGCCGCAGCCCGAGCGCTCGGCGAAGGCGTCGGAAAGCGCCTCCTCGCGGTGCGCGGTGGGGATGACGAAGCGGTCCTCGTAGTTGGCGATGGCCAGGTAGCGGTACATCTCCTCGACCTGGCTGACGCTCAGCCCGACCTTGGCCAGCACGTCCAGGTCCTGCTTGCCTTCCACCTGCTCGGCGCGCTTGTAGGCGCGCATCGCCAGCAGGCGCTTGAGGGCGCGCAGCACCGGCGCGGTGTCGCCGGCGGTAAGCAGGTTGGCCAGGTACTGCACGGGGATGCGCAGCGATTCGACGTCCGGGATCACCCCGTCGCTGCCGATGTGGCCCTCGGCGGCGGCGTTCTGGATCGGCGACAGCGGCGGCACGTACCAGACCATCGGCAGCGTGCGGTATTCCGGATGCAACGGCAGGGCCAGTTGCCAGTCCATGGCCAGCTTGTACACCGGCGACTTCTGCGCCGACTCGATGACGCTGTCCGGCACGCCGTCCTTGCGCGCCTGCTCGATCACTTTCGGGTCGAACGGGTCGAGGAAGATTTCCAGCTGCTTCTGGTACAGCTCGCGTTCGTCGGCGCAGCTGGCCACTTCATGGATGCGGTCGGCGTCGTAGAGCAGCACGCCGAGGTAGCGGATGCGCCCCACGCAGGTCTCCGAGCACACGGTGGGCTGGCCGGCCTCGATGCGCGGGTAGCAGAAGATGCACTTCTCGGACTTGCCGCTCTTCCAGTTGAAGTAGATCTTCTTGTACGGGCAGCCACTGATGCACATGCGCCAGCCGCGGCACTTGTCCTGGTCGATGAGGACGATGCCGTCCTCCTCGCGCTTGTAGATCGCCCCGCTCGGGCAGGACGCCACGCACGCCGGGTTCAGGCAGTGCTCGCACAGGCGCGGCAGGTACATCATGAAGGTGTTCTCGTACTCGCCGTAGATGTCCGCCTGGACCTGGTCGAAGTTCTTGTCCTTGCGCCGCTTGGCGAACTCGGTGCCGAGGATTTCCTCCCAGTTCGGGCCCCATTCGATCTTCTGCATGCGCTGCCCGCTGATCAGCGAACGCGGCCGCGCCACCGGCTGGTGCTGCGCCTTGGGCGCGGTGTGCAGGTGCTGGTAGTCGAAGTCGAAGGGTTCGTAGTAGTCGTCGATTTCCGGCAGGTCGGGGTTGGCGAAGATGTTCGCCAGCACCCGGAACTTGCCGCCGATGCGCGGGACGATGGAGCCGTCGGCGTTGCGCACCCAGCCGCCCTTCCACTTCTGCTGGTTCTCCCACTCCTTCGGGTAGCCGATGCCGGGCTTGGTCTCGACGTTGTTGAACCAGGCGTATTCCATGCCTTCGCGGCTGGTCCAGACGTTCTTGCAGGTGATGGAGCAGGTGTGGCAGCCGATGCATTTGTCGAGGTTCAACACCATGCCGACTTGCGAACGAATTTTCATGGCGTCTCTCCTCAAATGTCCCGGGGCAGCGGCTGCGGCAGGGCGTCGCCGCCCAGGCCACCGTGTTCCGGCTCGTCGAGCCAGTCGACCTTGTTCATCTTGCGCACCACCACGAACTCGTCGCGGTTGCAGCCCACGGTGCCGTAGTAGTTGAAGCCCCAGGCCTGCTGGGCGTAACCGCCGATCATGTGGGTGGGCTTGAGCACCACGCGGGTCACCGAGTTGTGGTGGCCGCCGCGGGTCTTGGTGGTCTCGCTGCCGGGCACGTTCACGATGCGTTCCTGGGCGTGGTACATCAGCACCATGCCGTCCTTCACCCGCTGGCTGACCACCGCGCGGCAGGTGGCGGCGCCGTTGGCGTTGAAGACTTCGACCCAGTCGTTGTCCTCGATGCCGGCGCGCTTGGCGTCATGCTCGCTGAGCCAGATGATCGGCCCGCCGCGCGACAGGGTGAGCATCAGCAGGTTGTCGCTGTAGGTGGAGTGGATGCCCCATTTCTGGTGCGGGGTGATCCAGTTCAGGTTGATCTCCGGGTTGCCGTTGGGCTTCTTGTTGAACAGCTTGTCGGTGCTGCGGGTGTTGACCGGCGGCCGGTAGCTGACGAAGCCTTCGCCGAAGGCCTGCATCCACGGGTGGTCCTGGTAGAACTGCTGGCGGCCGGTGATGGTGCGCCACGGGATCAGCTCGTGGACGTTGGTGTAGCAGGCGTTGTAGCTCACGTGCTCGTCTTCCAGGCCCGACCAGGTGGGGCTGGAGATGATCTTGCGCGGCTGCGCCTGGATGTCGCGGAAGCGGATCTTCTCCTCTTCCTTGGGCAGCGCCAGGTGCTCGTGCTCGCGCCCGGTGATCTTGGCCAACGCGTTCCACGCCTTGACCGCCACCTGGCCGTTGGTTTCCGGGGCCAGGGCGAGGATCACCTCGGCGGCGTCGATGGCGCTCTCGATGCGCGGCCGGCCCTGGCTGACGCCCGGCTCCAGCACGCGGTGGTTGAGATCGCCCACCAGTTTCACTTCCTTCTCGGTGTTCCAGCCGATGCCCTTGCCGCCGTTGCCCAGCTTGTCCAGCAGCGGGCCGAGGGAGGTGAACTTCTTGTAGGTGTTCGGGTAGTCGCGCTCGACCACATGCAGGGTGGGCATGGTTTTGCCCGGCAGCGCTTCGCACTCGCCTTTCTTCCAGTCACTGCCGCCGAAGGGCTGGGCCAGTTCGTTGGCGGTGTCGTGCAGCAGCGGCACGGTGACCAGGTCCTGCTCCACGCCCAGGTGGCCGACGGCGACCTCGGAGAACTTCTTGGCGATTGCCTTGTAGATCTCCCAGTCGCTCTTGGCTTCCCAGGCCGGGTCGGTGGCGGCCGACAGCGGGTGGATGAAGGGGTGCATGTCGGAGGTGTTGAGGTCGTCCTTCTCGTACCAGGTGGCCGTCGGCAGGACGATGTCCGAGTACATGCAGGTGGAGGACATGCGGAAGTCCAGGGTGGTGACCAGGTCGACCTTGCCCTCGGCGCCCTGCTCCACCCAGTCCACCTCGGTGGGACGAGGACCGCCGGCCTTGCCGAGGTCCTCGTTCATCACACCGTTCTTGGCGCCCAGCAGGTACTTGAGCATGTACTCGTGGCCCTTGCCCGAGCTGCCCAGCAGGTTGGAACGCCAGATGAACATGTTGCGCGGGAAGTTCTGCGCGTCGTCCGGCTTCTCGCTGGCGAAGCGCAGGTTGCCGGCCTTGAGTTCGCGCACCACGTAGTCCTGCACCGGCAGCCCGGCCTTCTCGGCGTCGGCGGCGATGCGCAGCGGGTTGCGGTCCAGCTGCGGCGCGGAGGGCAGCCAGCCCATGCGCTCGGCGCGGATGTTGTAGTCCACCGCGTGCTCGGGGAACTGCCTGCTGTCGGCCAGGGGCGAGAGCACCTCGTGCATCGACAGCTTTTCATGGCGCCACTGCGAGCTGTGCAGGTAGAAGAAGCTGGTGCCGTTCATCTGCCGCGGCGGGCGGCTCCAGTCGGTGCCGAAGGCCAGCGGTACCCAGCCGGTCTGCGGGCGCAGCTTCTCCTGGCCGACGTAGTGGGCCCAGCCGCCGCCGCTCTGGCCGATGCAGCCGCACATCATCAGCATGTTGATGACCGCGCGGTAGTTCATGTCCATGTGGTACCAGTGGTTCATCGCCGCGCCGATGATGACCATGGCCTTGCCGTGGGTCTTGTCGGCGCTGTCGGCGAACTCGCGGGCCACCTGGATGGCGCGGGCGGCCGGCACGCCGGTGATGCGCTCCTGCCAGGCCGGGGTGTAGGGGGTTTCGGCGTCATCGAAGCCGCGGGCCACGTTGGCGCCGCCCAGGCCGCGGTCGACGCTGTAGTTGGCCATCTGCAGGTCGTAGACGGTGGCCACGCGCAGGGTCTTGCCGTCGGCGCCCTGGATGTCGCGGAAGGGCACGCGGCGCAGCAGCACCTCGTCGTTGTCCACGCCCTTGAAGTGCGGGTGCAGCTGGCCGGCGAAGTACGGGAAGCCCACCTCGCAGGCGTGTTCCGGGCCGTCGATCAGGCTCAGGCTCAGGCGCGTCTCGCGGCCCTGGCCGCCTTCCTTCTCCTCGATGTTCCACTTGCCCGACTCGCCCCAGCGGTAGCCGATGGCGCCGGTGGGCGAGACCAGCTCGCCGCTGCTTTCATCGAAGGCGATGGTCTTCCACTCGGGGTTGTTGTCCTGGCCCAGCTGGCCGTCGAGGTCGGCGGCGCGCAGGTAGCGGGTCGGCTTGAAGGCGCCCTCGCCGTGCGGCTCCAGCAGCACCAGCATGGGCATGTCGGTGTACTGCCGGCAGTAGTCGACGAAGTAGGCGCGCGGCTTGTCGAGGTGGAATTCCTTGAGGATCACGTGACCGAAGGCCATGCCCAGCGCGGCGTCGGTGCCCTGCTTGGGGTTGAGCCAGAGGTCGGTGAGCTTGGCCACCTCGGAGTAGTCCGGGGTCACGGACACGGTCTTGGTGCCCTTGTAGCGCACCTCGGTGAAGAAGTGCGCGTCGGGGGTCCGCGTCTGCGGCACGTTGGAGCCCCAGGCGATGATGTAGCTGGAGTTGTACCAGTCGGCCGACTCCGGCACGTCGGTCTGCTCGCCCCAGATCTGCGGGCTGGCCGGCGGCAGGTCGCAGTACCAGTCGTAGAAGGACAGGCACACCCCGCCGATCAGCGACAGGTAGCGGGCGCCGGCGGCGTAGCTGACCATGGACATGGCCGGGATCGGCGAGAAGCCGATGACGCGGTCGGGGCCGTAGGTCTTCACGGTGTAGACGTTGGCCGCGGCGATGATCTCGGTGACCTCGTCCCAGCTGGAGCGCACGAAGCCGCCCAGGCCGCGCTCGCTCTTGTAGCTTTTCGCCTTGGCGGCGTCCTCGACGATGCTCGCCCAGGCGTCCACCGCGTCCTTGTGCGCGGCGCGCGCCTCGCGCCACAGCTTGAGCAGCGGCTTGCGCACCTTGGGGTACTTCAGGCGGTTGGCGCTATAGATGTACCAGGAGTAGCTGGCCCCGCGCGGGCAACCGCGCGGCTCGTGGTTGGGCAGGTCCGGGCGGGTGCGCGGGTAGTCGGTCTGCTGGGTTTCCCAGGTGATCAGGCCGTTCTTCACGTAGATCTTCCAGGAGCAGGAACCGGTGCAGTTCACCCCGTGGGTGGAGCGCACGATCTTGTCGTGCTGCCAGCGCTGGCGGTAGCCGTTCTCCCAGGCGCGGCTCTCGTTGGAGACCTCGCCATGGCCATCGGCGAATTCGCCCTGTTTCTTCTTGAAGAACTGCAGGCGGTCGAGCAGGTAACTCATCTGTATCTCCTCACCCGGTCTACGCCGGGCGTTCAAACGCTAATCAGGCTCGCGAAACGGGGCTCAGCAGGGGCTTTCCGCACCCTTGCGCGCATACCACCACCAGGTCGCAACGATGCAGCTGAGGTAGTAGGCGACGAACACGTAGAGGGCGCCCTCGGCGCTGCCGGTCATGTCCAGCGAAGTGCCGAAGGCCTTGGGGATGAAGAAGCCGCCGAAGGCGCCGATGGCGGCGGAGAAGCCGATCACCGCGGCCGACTCCATGCTGGCGTTCCGGGCCGCCTCGGCCTCGCTGTAGCCGCCACGCTTGAAGCGCGCGGCCCATTCGTTGCGGAAGATCACCGGGATCATGCGGAAGGTGGAGCCGTTGCCGATGCCGGCGAAGAAGAACAGGCCGATGAAGGCGCCGAGGAAGCCGAAGAAGCTGCCCGCGCCACCGTCGCCGGGGAGGAAGGCGATCACCGCGAACACCCCGGCGATCATCGCCGCGTAGTTCCACAGGGTGATGCGCGCGCCGCCGAACTTGTCCGCCAGCCAGCCGCCCAGGGGCCGGCTCAGGGCGCCCACCAGCGGGCCGAGGAAGGCGTACTGCAGCGGGTTGATGTCCGGGAACTGCGTCTTGCTGAGCATGGCGAAGCCGGCCGAGAAGCCGATGAAGCTGCCGAAGGTGGCCACGTACAGCCAGCACATCAGCCAGTTGTGCTTGCGCTTGAAGATCACCGACTGCTCGCTGAACGAGGCCTTGGCGTCGGCGATGTCGTTCATCCCGAACCAGGCGGCGATGGCCACCACGGCGATGAACGGCACCCAGATCCAGCCGGCGTTCTGCAGCCACAGGCGGCCGCCGTCGGAAAGCTGCTGCGGCTCGCCGCCGAAGCTGCCGAACAGGCCGCCGGCCACCGCCAGGGGCACGGCGAACTGCATCACCGAGACGCCCAGGTTGCCCAGCCCAGCGTTCAGGCCCAGGGCCGTGCCCTGCTGGCTCTTGGGATAGAAGAAGCTGATGTTGGACATGCTGGAGGCGAAGTTGCCGCCGCCGAAGCCGCACAGCAGGGCGATGGTGGCGAACACCCAGTAGGGCGTCTGCGCATCCTGCACGGCGAAGCCCAGCCAGATGCACGGGATCAGCAGCGAGGCGGTGGACAGCGCGGTCCAGCGGCGGCCGCCGAACACCGGCACCATGAAGGAGTAGAACACCCGCAGGGTGGCGCCGGAGATCGACGGCAGCGCGGCCAGCATGAACAGCTGGTCGTTGCTGAAGGCGAAGCCCACGGCGTTCAGGCGCACGGTGACGGTGCTCCAGATCATCCACACGGAGAAGGCCAGCAGCAGCGCGGGGATGGAGATCCACAGGTTGCGCGTGGCGATGCGCTTGCCGGACTGCGCCCAGAACTGCGAGTCCTCGGGGCGCCAGTCGACCAGCAGGGGCCCCCGCGCGGCTTTGAGTTGGGAATTGGCGATCATGCCCATGTCGGCACTCCGTCAGGATTGGCTGGAAGTCAGAGGGGAAAGGTCGACGTCGGCCGTCTGGGCCCGGCCGTCGAGGCGGCGCTGCTGCTTGATCGCGTAGTGCATCCAGACCATGCAGACGATGGTCAGGCCGAACAGCAGCATGAAGCAGGAGGAACGCACGCCGATGTGGTCGGCGGCGTAGCCGAACAGGATGGGCAGGCAGAAGCCGCCGAGGCCGCCGATGACGCCGACCATGCCGCCGACGGTGCCCATGTTCTGCGGGTAGTAGTCGTGGATGATGCGGTACACGCTGGCCTTGCCGAAGCCCTGGGCGATGCCGACCACGAACACCAGGAAGGTGAACAGCCAGACGTTCAGGCCCACGCCCAGGCTGAGGTCGCCCTGGATGCCGTGGATGGTCATGGTGGTCTGCGGGTAGGACAGGAAGAACAGGCACACCAGGCACACCCAGAACACGCCCCAGTTCACCGCGCGGGCGCCGTAGCTGTCGCTGAACCAGCCGCCCAGGGCGCGGATCAGGCCCGACGGCAGGGTGAACAGCATGGTGATGAAGGACGCGGTCTTCAGGTCCAGGCCGTACTCGGCGATGTAGTACTTGGGCAGCCACAGGGCCAGGGCGACGAAGCCGCCGAAGACGAAGAAGTAGTACAGGCCGAAGCGCCACACCCGCAGCTCGGCCAGCGGCGCCAGCTGCTTGGCCAGGGTCGGCCGGGCGCGGTTGGCGTCGGCCTCGCCGCCCTTGGCGTGGGCCGGGTCGTTCCAGGTGCAGAACCAGAACAGCACCGCGGTCACCAGCATGGCCACCGAGTACACCTGCGGCACCATGCGCCAGCCGAAGGCGACCACGATCAGCGGCGCCACCAGGTTGGTGATGGCCGCGCCCGCGTTGCCGGCGCCGAAGATGCCCATGGCGGTGCCCTGGCGTTCCTTCTCGAACCACGAGGAGGTGTAGGCGATGCCCACCGCGAAGGAGCCGCCGGCCAGGCCGACGAACAGCCCCAGCACCAGGTACTGCCAGTACTGCGTGGCGAAGGCCAGGCCGTAGATGGGGATGGCCACCAGCAGCATGTGGATGAAGAACACGATGCGCCCGCCGAAACGGTCGGTGATCAACCCCAGGGGCAGGCGCACCAGCGAACCGGTGAGGATCGGCAGCGCCACCAGCAGGCCGAACTGCGCCTCGGACAGGCCCAGCTCCGCCTTGATGCGGATACCGATGATCGAGAACATCGTCCAGACCGCGAAATTCACGGCGAACGCCAGTGTGCTCATGCCGAGCACGGAGTACTGTTTCTGTCGATGCGATGCCATGGCCAACACTCATTCGTCGATGCCGTTGGCCGCACGTTAGGCAGAGCCCATCCGGCTTCCGTTGACTACGGTCAATGGGCCCGGGGCCGTTTCATGGGCAGATGTGCGCCGCTACCTACAAGTGGGTAGCGCTGAAATACATGCACAACGCTTTGATTTAAAAGGTTTTTTAAATGAAAACAGGTACTCGTGCGGAGCCTGATTCGGCCGACCGGTTCTTTGGAGGTACGGCCCCCGCCGGCCGCCAGACCCTGCGCCGGTCCATCGTCCTGCGCTTCGGCTGCTACCTCACCCTGCTGGTGTCCCTGGCCCTGGCCGGCATGTTCAGCGCCCTGCTGTTCGCCGACTACTCGCACCAGGACGCATCGGTGATCAACCAGGCCGGCTCGCTGCGCATGCTCAGCTACCGCCTGGCCCTGGAGCCCTCGGCGGAAGGCCGCCAGGCGCTGCGCCGCACCCTCGGCGAACGCCTGGAAAGCAGCGAGATCACGCGCCTGCTGCAACGCGCCGACGCCGACGACCCGCTGCGCCACCAGCACCAGTTGGTGCGCCTGGAACTGGCCAGCCTGGACGTCGCCCAGACCCCGGCCCTGGCCACCCTCGACACCCTGGTCGGGCACATCGACGCCTTCGTCGGCACTCTGCAGCGCAACGCCGAGCAGCGCTCGCAGATGCTCAGCACGGTGCAGGGCCTGTGCCTGTTTCTCAGCCTGCTGGTGGTGTTCGTCAGCCTCTACGACCTCAGCTACCACGTGGTCGGCCCGCTGCGCGAGCTGACGCAGACCGCCCGCCGCCTGGGCCGCGGCCAGCTGGAGGCGCGCGTCAGCTACAGCGGCGAGGACGAGCTGAGCCAGCTGGGCGAGCGCTTCAACCAGATGGCCGAGGAGCTGCAAGGCATCTACGGCGAACTGGAAGCGCGGGTGGCGGACAAGACCCGCGCCCTCTCCCACAGCCACCAGCGCCTGGAACTGCTCTACGCCAGCGCCCGCCGCCTCGGCCAGGACCCCTACGACGAGCGCAGCCTGCGCCCGCTGCTGGGCCAGCTGGAGCAGGTGCTGCAGGCCGGCAAGGTGACCCTCTGCCTGAACAAGGACGGCGTCGAGCGCGCCTACAACTCGCTGACCGCCAGCGGCGCCATCGCCGACTTCTGCCTGCAGGGCGACTGCGGCACCTGCCGCACCCGGGCCGACAGTTGTGGCGAGGGCGGCGGCCTGCAGCCGCTGCTGATGTTCCCCCTGGCCAGCGGCGGGCACCGTTTCGGCGAGCTGTTCGTGGAAGCCAGCGGCCGCCTGGAAGACTGGCAGGCGCAATGCATCGAGGCCTTCTGCGACAACATCGCCCGCACCTTCGCCCTGGCCCTGCAGCAGGATCAGGAAAGCCGCCTGGCGCTGTTCGCCGAGCGCAGCACCATCGCCCGCGAGCTGCACGACTCGCTGGCGCAGTCGCTGTCGTACCTGAAGATCCAGGTCAGCCGCCTGGGCACCCTGCTCAAGCGCGAAGCGCCGGCGGAGAAGATCGACGAGACACTGGACGAGCTGCGCGAGGGCCTCAACAGCGCCTACCGCCAGCTGCGCGAGCTGCTCACCACCTTCCGCCTGAGCCTGGAGCGCTCCAGCCTGGCGGTGGCGCTGGAGGACACGGTGCGCGAGTTCGCCGAGCGCGGTGAGCTGACCATCGAGTTGGACAACCGCCTGGCGCACATCCCGCTCAACCCCAACGACGAAATCCACCTGCTGCAGATCGTCCGCGAGGCGCTGTCCAACGTGGTCCGCCATGCCCACGCCGACTGCGCGCGGGTGGTGCTGGCCGAGGGCGAGGACGGCCAGGTGCTGGTCAGCATCGAGGACGATGGCGTGGGCCTTGACCCAACGCAGAACCGCAACGGCCACTATGGGCTTAGTATCATGCGCGAACGCAGCCAGACCCTCGGCGCCGACTTCCACATCGCCCCGCGCGAGCCGCGCGGCACCCGCGTCAGCCTGAGCTTCCAGCCACACCCCCTGTCCCAACGCCAGCGCGAGGAGTCCGCCCCATGACCGCCAGCCCCACCGACGATCGAGCCCGCATCCTGCTGGTGGACGACCACCCGATGATGCGCCGCGGGGTGATCCAGCTGCTGGAGTTCGAGGACGACCTCAGCGTGGTCGGCGAGGCCGGCAGCGGCGAAGAGGCCCTGCGCCTGGCCGCCGAACTGGACCCGGACATGATCCTGCTGGACCTCAACATGAAGGGCATGAACGGCCTGGAAACCCTGCGCGCGCTGCGCGAGAACGGGGTGGACGCGCGCATCGTGGTGTTCACCGTGTCCGACGACCGCGGCGACGTGATCAGCGTGCTGCGCGCCG
This sequence comes from Pseudomonas citronellolis, assembly GCF_900112375.1. Taxonomy (GTDB): domain Bacteria; phylum Pseudomonadota; class Gammaproteobacteria; order Pseudomonadales; family Pseudomonadaceae; genus Pseudomonas; species Pseudomonas citronellolis. The sequence continues at coordinate 234,169 of NZ_FOLS01000006.1, forward strand.
GCGCCGACGGCTACCTGCTCAAGGACATGGAGCCCGAGCGCCTGCTGGAGCACATCCGCCAGGCCGCCACCGGCCAGCTCAGCGTCAGCCCGCAACTGACCCAGGTGCTGGCCCAGGCCCTGCGCGGCGACGAGCACCCCAAGCGCCTGGAAGACCTGACCGACCGCGAACGGCAGATCCTCCGCCAACTGGCCCAGGGCTTCAGCAACAAGATGATCGCCCGCAAGCTGGACATCACCGAAGGCACGGTGAAAGTCCACGTCAAGCGCGTGCTGCACAAGCTGGGCATGCGCTCGCGGGTGGAAGCGGCGGTATGGGCGGTGGAGAACCGCCTGGGTTGAAACCAGGATCGAACCGGGCGTAGGGCGGATAACGTTCGACGTTATCCGCCGTTTGACCGAGGCCCCAGAGCACTGCGGGTTCGAACACGCAGCGCCTGTTCGAGGACGCGCCAGGCCCAGCCACGGAGTTGGCCCATGGGCGAGGTGTAGCGGCGTATAACCGCGAACGGTTATACGCCCTACGCCGGAACGCTCTTCGTAGGATGGGTTGAGCTTGCGATACCCATCGGGCCAGGGTGATGGGTATCGCTTCGCTCAACCCATCCTACGGGGCTGTCTATTGGGTTCCCGCGTTCGCGGGAATGACGTCGGAAAACACGACTCTCACCCCGTCATTCCCGCGAACGCGGGAACCCAGAAAACAACGTATGACCTTGTCCGCGATAACCGGACATATCGGCGCGAATCGCGGATAAGATCCGCTCCTACGCCGCCCCACCCACGCCATTCCCCTGTAGGAGCGCGCCCTGCGCGCGAATCGCGGGCAGGGCCCGCTCCTACAATTTCAGGCCCCCGGAGGGTATAACGCCAACGGTTCCCGGGAAGCACGGTCGTAGGAGCGGACCTTGTCCGCGATAACCGGACATACCGGCGCGAATCACGGATGAGATCCGCTCCTACGCCACCCCACCCACGCCATTCCCCTGTAGGAGCGCGCCCTGCGCGCGAATCGCGGGCAGGGCCCGCTCCTTGTATGTCGACGACCCGCCATAACGGCGGGTAGTCTCCGGCTGATCACCGGAAGGAAGACCAGGAAGACGTGTCCGCTCCTAGGCTACGAGCCTGCACTGTAGATAGTCTCCTGCCTTCCCAATCCACTCGTGAGTCCGAACGGTATCTGGAGCCCCACCCGGTGGTAGCTCGCATAGGCAAGGTTGGATGGAGTGGAGTGCTGATGATGTAAAGCTGTAAGAGGTAGCAGGAGTTATGGCCATCGTAGTGGGCGTGGATATCGCCAAGAAAACTTTCGACATTGCGGTTCTGCAGAGCAATGGCAA
>NZ_FOLS01000010.1 GCF_900112375.1 Pseudomonas citronellolis
ATCTCATTGACCGCCTTCTGGCAGGAACGGTCGGCACTCAAGGCCTGGGCCATGAACATGGACAACGTCTCTGTCGGCGGGAACAAGCGCTCCCGATGAAACGGCAGCAACGACTCGACATGCTCGAATAATTCAGGGCCGGTTAGCAGGTTGAAGAAGGCGTAAGCGTCCGTATTCGATGTATGCCGACGGGCGCGCTGCTGTTGATGAATGACGGCTTGGCGCCTAGGATTCATCTGGGCTGCTCCTTGGGCTCGGTGTGTGTTCGCAACCATCACCGTAGACCAAGAGCAGCCTTTCTTTTCTGAATCAATCGCTTAGCGCTTAAGTAAGTGCCATTCAAATCTGTCCCCTTTTCGGCCCCTCTCTTTTTCGACCCAGTGAAATCGTGAAATTTATCTTACCCAGCAAACTGTGTCTCCATCTATGTACCCAAGGCCTTCAAGTACTCCAGATATCTCCGGCAACCCAGGGAGAGAGTCTGAGACATAAGAGAGGGGCAAAGCACTTCTCAACTCCTTGGCCTTCTCCGGATACTCCTCCCATGATGGTTTAGCTATCCCAGCCCAAAACGAAACAGCAGTATCATCCTCAAGAAGCACTACGGGCTTTAAATACTCTACTTTCCCACTACCATCCCAATATAAATATCCAGAATACCTATATCCATCCCCCTCAAAACTGGCCCGAACAATCAACTGAAAGTCAGTGCAGCACTCCATATCCAAAAGAGGCCGCACAGTAAGCTCATCCTCTACAGTGTCATCCATAGGAAAGAACCAAACCCCATAACAAGCAAGATCATTAATAGTCAACTCATAAACCTGCTTGTCAAACATACCCAACTCTACTTAATCAGATATTTAATTGACCCATAAGAATGGAAAAGATTTATTTCCCGCACTCCAATCCTGCCCAGCCAACCAACTTTAGAGCAGGAGAAATAAATCTGCCCTCTTTTGGGCATTACTCCAACCCACCATAGAAACCAACTAGCCCAAAGGCCCCAAAACATCACCAGTAAAGTACCGAGTATCAATGTCTATGGCCGGTTCTAAACCACCATAAAAACCTACCATATTAATTTTTTTCGAGAGCCCATCCGCGTATATCTGCATAACACGCATCAGACCTCCAATATCAAAAAGCCGAGTATCGTCAAAAGACAATTCAACATCTATGCCATTCGCATATTTGATCACTCTTAAAAAAACAAAGGGCAGACATATTTCATTCGATACATTAAATTTATAAAGCCGCCCAGTCAGACATATATCTCCTTCATAAGAAACAATTCCATCAATCAATTTCTTGTCGATCTCAGCCAATAGAATATCCCCAAGGCTCTCCGAGACACCCAGATCAGAAAGCACTTCAGAACTCACCTCTATAGCATTCAAAAGCTCAAGCAAATCACCTACCGCAACTTGCTGAAAAACAACTTCATAAGACTCAGTCATAAGCTATTAGTCAATAAAACCTTTGAAAGTTCCATCCATGTTCAATCGAACACCACGGCCATCAGGTAGTCGTTTTTCCATGAAGGCAAGCCCTTTATCTGTCGTAACTTTTTTGAAATCTCCTGGGGCCCGTGTGATTTCACGCAAATGTTTCATTGCCTGATCGTTCCACGTACTCATTGCTCCTGTAGTCTTACCCCAGATATCTGGGTTTCTACCGGCATGCTTAGACAGTGCATGGCCGACTATAGTACTGCCCTTGTAAGGAACTTGAGCAGACTCAAGGACAGTCTTAATTTCACCAAAAGACGCACTCCCAGCCTCTTTTGCAATATTAGTTAAATCATCCCCAAACTTCTTCCCCAGCGCCTCAATGACCTCGGCACTGACCTTCTCCGTCACCTTGACGGCACCACCCACCTTGCCAGTCGGAGTGGGGTATCCCAGGTCTATGACGACCTGCCCCCAGTCAAGCCCGTGCTCCAGGGGTGTGTCGGGGAGGAATATCTCGGATCGGACGTTCGGGTCTCGGCGCAGCGTGTAGTACGCAAAGGCCAGGGTGTCCTTATCCAGGCTCTGGACCGCCTTTTCATCCTTGGCCGCCAATGCCCGCAGCGCGTCGAGCGCTTGCTGTTGATCGACGCTCTTACCCTGGCTCGGACAAGCAGGATCGACCTCGCAGCGTTGCTGGGCCTCTTCGATAGCTGTCTGGGCTTTCTCTTCGTGCAGCGTGTAGTTGTACTGCGTAGCGTTCTGCGCCACCCAGGCCCCGGTCTGCAGGCTTTGCGCATCGGCGCCATCCAGGGTCGAGGCCGCCAGCAGGCCAACCAGTTGGGAGGTCATGTCGAGCAGGAACTTGTCGCCGCCCACCCAGGTGTCGAGCTGGTCCACCAGGGCTTCGTTGGCACCCGCCGCCAGGGCACCGGTCTTGAAGTCGCCGCCGCTGGCCTCGGCCAGCAGGCCGCCGACCATGGCGTGGATCATCACCTTCTGGATGCTGCCGTCGGCGTAGACGCCCTTCGTGTAGTCGCCCACGGCGTTGAAGCTGACGGCGGCCAGGGTATTGAGCAGGGTGCTCTGCAGGGCATCGCCCAGGTCGCCGCCCTGCCCCATGATCCGGCCCAGCGCCAATGCCGTGCCGTTCTGCAGCCCCTGGCTGGCGGCGAATTGGCCGATGCCCTTGAGGGAGCCCAGGTCGATGGTGATCTTGCCGGTGATGTCGCTGGGGGCGCCGGTCCAGTCGTTGAAGTAGCCCTGGGTCAGGCCGGCGGTGATGCCGGAGATGGCATAGCCCTTGAGGGCATCGCTTGAGGTGATGTCCTGCCAGACCGCGCCGAGGTCGCCGCGGTTGTTCACCAGACTGATCGAGGCGTTGATCGCGGCCCCCGAGGCAATGGCCGCGCCACCGGCGGCGACGGCGCCGCCGCCCATGGCTTTCAGGGCGGCCGGCCCGACGTAGGCGGCCATCACGATGGCGATGGCCAACTGCGCCCCCACGCCCAGCCCCGAGCTGCTGTAGCTGAAGGAGTCGTGCACCTCCTTGACGCGGTTCCAATCCACGTCCCCGCGCTGTTCGGCTTCCTTCAACCAGGCCAGGTTGGGATCGGCCTGCACCATGGCGTCGATGGTCTGCCCGACGCTCTTCTGGTCGATGTGCTTGATGTCGATCTTCAGGCCTTCCACCGCCTTGATCGCCAGTTCGCCCTGGGCGATCAGTTGGCTCTGGCGCAGGGTCTCGTCGGTCTGGCCCTTGCCCTTGGCGGACTGCCAGGCCAGGTTGCCCTTGCTCTTCTCGTGGCTTTCCTGGTGTAGGTCCTTGACCGCTTCGAAGGTCACCGAGCCACCGCTGAGGAGGGTGATGTCGTTGCCGCTTTCGAGCTTCGCGCCCTGGTATTTCTGGTCGCCGCCGCTGAGCAGGGTGATGTCGGAGCCGGCGCTGATCTGGCTGCCCACCGCCTTCACGTCGGTGACTTCGTCGCGCTGGGTCTTCTTGCTGCCGAAGCCGCCCTTTTTCTCCTCGCTGTACAGGGCGTAGTCGCTGTCGTAGTCCGCCAGCAGTTCCAGCTTGTCGCCGGCCACCAGGTAGGCTTCGTTGCCCGCGCTGATCTGGCTGGCCACCAGGGTGAGGTTCTGCCCCGCGCTGACGACCACGTCCCCGCCCGCGCTCAGGCTGGCGCCCTGTTGCCGCACCTGGTCGGCCTGCTGCTCGACCTTCTTGCCGCCGCCCTTGTACTTCGTCTGGCTATGGTCTTCGTTCGCCGCCGAGGCGAGGGTGACGTCGCGGCCGGCGCCCAGGGCGATGTCGCCCTTGGCGTCGATGTGGCTGGCGATGACACTGAGGTCGCGGCCGGCGCTGGCATCGAGGTTGCCACCGATGCTGATGTCGCTGGCGTGCTGGGTGGTGCTGGCGAGGCTGCCCTGCATGCGCCGGCTGTGGAAATCGGCGCTGTCGGTTTCCCCGGCAGCCTCCAGGCGCAGGTCGCGCCCGGCCTGCAGGTGGACGTCGCCGCCGGCCTGGATCGCGCTGCCTACGCTGAGCAGGTCGCGCCCGGCGTTGATCGCCAGGTTGCCGCTGGCTTCGATGCGGGCGGCGGCGTTGGCGATTTCCTTGTGGATGCGGTCGTTGCCGGCGCTGAGGTCGAGGGTGGTGAGGCTGCGTTCGTTGATCACGTCGCCGGTCAGCGCGGTGAGGCTGACGTCGCGCCCCTTGAGGATGCCACCGGCGGTGTTGCGGATGCTCTCGGTGGCCAGCAGGTCGAGGCGCTTGCCCGCTTCGATCAGGCCGCTGTTGCCGATGTTCGCCGCGCTGGCGCCGAGGTCGCCGCTGGCGCGCAGGGTGCCGGCGTTGTTCAGTGCGCCGCCGCTGATCAGGCTCAGGTTCTGGCCCTGGATCAGCGCGCCGTTGGGCGCCAGGCGGTTGTCGGCCTGGGCCAGGTAGAGCACCGGCACCAGTACCTTTTCGCCGTTCACCACGGCCTCTTCCAGCCAGACGATGTCGTGGGTCAGCGCCGCCACCTGTTCGGCAGTGAGGCCCACACCTACTGTCAGGTTGAGGCTGTCCTTGTAGGCGATGGCGTTGTCCATCAGGTACTTGAACAGCGCCTCGTCGCTGGCCATGCCGTCGATGAAGCGCTGGCCGGTGCGGGCCACCAGCGCCTGCTGGATCAGGCGCTGTTCGTAGAGGCCGTCGCCCAGGCGCTTCTGCGCCTGGTCCGGGTCGTAGCCGAGCAGGCCCAGCAGGTAGTCGGAGCTGAGGAAGCTCTTCAGGCTGGTCAGCTCGGGGTTGGTCTCGATCAGGTACTTGTGGCTGTTGCCCGGCGCGGCGTTGCCCGGCACGCCCTGGACGCGGGAAAGCCCCAGGCCGAGGCCGGCGAGATCGGGCCCGTTCTGGGCGCCGGCGCTGGCGTCCTGGCCGCTGAGGCGGAACAGGCCGTTGCTGCCGCTGGGCAGGCTGAAACCAGGAAGCTCCAGTGGGTTGACCTGCTGCTGCGCCAGGTCCGGCGGCAGCTGCGAGGTGATGGCGAACTGGCCGGTGGCGGCGCCGGTGGCCGTGCTCACGTCGCGCGGGTCGATGCTCTGGGCGCCGGCGTCGCGGCGCACCACGCTGTTGTCGAATTGCTCGCTGGCGATGATGCTGACGTTGCCCGCGGCCTGGATCACCGCGCTGGCCGCCGGGGTGCCGGACACCTGCACCTCGGAGATCATGAGGTTGTGGAAGTTGTGTTCCGGGTAGCCGCCGGACTCCAGCACCTGCTGGCGGCTCAGGGCGCCGGGGTCGTAGTCCGGCGAGTTGGGGTCGTTGTAGCGGTTGTAGAGTTCCTGGTTGCTGCGGAACGTCCAGTAGTAGGCGTCGGTGCGGGTGTAGAAGGCCCCGTCCAGGTGCCGCTCCACGCCGCCGGCCGCGCCCTGGTTGCGGAAGCGGGCGGCCTGGATGTCGATGTCGCCGCCCGAGGCGATGCTGCTGTAGAGGTTGGCGAAGGCGCCGCCGCGGAAGACGAAGTCGCCGCCGGCAGTGATCGTCGCCTGGGGCGAGTCCTGGGTGATGACGTCCTCGTAGCGCTCCCAGGACTGGAACCGGAATTCGCAGCCCTTGCCGTCGCACATGTCGTCGGCATACATACGGATGTTGCCGGCGATGATGCGCTGGCCGATGCGGAAGTCGTCGCCACGGCGGTTGTCGAAGTCTTGCGCCAGCAGGGTCAGGGCGCCGGCGCTTTCGATGCTGCCGGAGACGTTCTCGACCTTGGCCGCCCAGCCGTTCTGGTCGTTGGCGGCGATGTGCAGGTTGCCGAGGCTGTAGAGGTCGCCGGCGCGGTTGCTGAGGGTGCCGACCCGCAGCGCCATGTCGCCGCCGCTGAACAGCAGCCCGCCCTGGTTGAGCAGGTTGCCGGCCTCCACGCGCAGCCCGGCGGCGCTGCCGAGGCTGCCAAAGTTGTCGAGGCTGGCGACGCGCACGCCGAGGTCGCCGGCGGAGCTGATGCGGCCGTGGTTGCTCAGGCCGTTGGCGTTGACGCTGGCCGCGCTGCCGCCGGCGATGCTGGCGGCGGTGCCGAGTTCGATCTGGTTCGCCCCAAGGCTCAGCTCGCCCAGGCTGGTGAGGCGCCCGGCGCCACTGTAGGTGCCGCTCAGGTTCAGGCTCAGGCCGGCGTCGCTGGCGATCAGCCCGTCGTTGCGCCAGTGGCCACCGCTGCCGCCAAGGCCCTGCACGGCCAGCAGTTGGCCGTCGCTGCCGAGCTGCAGACGGTCGACGTTGAGGGTGAGCTGGCGGGCCTGCAGGCTGCTGTTCAGGGTCCAGTCGGGCGCGTTGATGTCCAGCGCGGACTGGGTGATGAAGTGGCCGCCGGCCTGGCCGAGTTGCCCCAGGTCGACGAGGAACTGGCCGTTGCCGGCGTGCAACACGGTGCCGCCGGCGTTGTGCAGGGCGCCGCCGCTCAGTTGCAGGGTGTCGGCGGCGGTTTCCAGGGTGCCCTGGCGATTGTCGAGCAGGCCGCGGGTGGCGATCCGCGTGCTGCCGCTCTGGCCCAGGGCGCGCAGGCGGCCCTGGGCGTTGCTCAGGCTGGCGGCGTCGAGGCTCAGCCAGTCGCCGGCTTCGATCAGGCCGCCGTCGTTGTTCAGGGCGCCCCGCAGGCTGAAGTCGATGCCTTTCGCGCCGACCTTGCCGTTGCCGTTGAGGAAGTCGCCGGCGGCGAGGGTCAGCTGGTTGCCCGCGTAGAGACCACCGTCGCGGTTGTCCAGGGCTGCGCCGCCGGTGTCGATCTTGGCCTGGCCGGCGGTGGCGGCGAGATGCCCTTGTCCATTGCCGATACCGCCGCTGGCCCTGGCGTCCAGGTCCACGCCCTGGGCCACGCCGGCATCGTTGCCGAAGTAGCCGGTGACGATCCTGAGCAGGCCCAGGGCGGCATTAAGGACGCCGCCGCTGTTGTCGATGCTCGCGGCGCCCAGGTCGAGCCTGCCGCCGTCGCTCTGGATGCGGCCCCTGGCATTGTTCAACGCACCGCTCAGGGCGAGGTTGGCGTCGCCCTGGCTGGAAACCTGCCCCTGCTGGTTGTCGAGGCCGGCGGCGCGCAGGCTGAGGCTGTCGCCGCTGTGGACGAGGCCGTCGTTGCCGTTGAGCAGGCGGCCGCCGAGCGCCTCGATGCGCAACGCGCCCTGGCTGGCCAGGGTGCCGCGGTCGCGGTTGTCCAGGCCGCCCTGGCCGAGGATCAGCTCGAGGGTGGACTGGCTGGACAGCTGGCCGCCACGGTTGTCCAGGCTGGCGGCCTTGAGCAGCAGACCGGCGCCGCTGCTCAGGCGGGCGTTGTTGGCGTTGATGAGCGCGCCGCTCAGCGTCGCCTCCAGGGCCCCCTGGCTGAGCAGTTGGCCGCCGCTGTTGTCCAGGCTGCGGCCCTTGAGCAGCAGGCTGCCGGCGCTGATCTGCCCACCCTGGTTGAGCAGCCGGGTGGCGGCGTGGCTGAAGTCGAGCCGGCGCTGGGCGTCGATCAGGCCGGCGTCGCGGTTGTCGAGGGTGTCGGCGATGGCGAGTTCGACGTTGCCCTCGGCGGAGACGATGCCGCCGCGGTTGTCCAGGCTGGCCGCGCTGATCCGCTGGTCCCCCTGGCTGACCAGGGCGCCCTGGCTGGCGTTGTTCAGTGCGCCGGCGAGGCTGACGGCGAGCGCGCCGGCCTTGCTGGAGAGGGTGCCGCCCTGGCTGTTGTCCAGGCTGCCGCCGCCGACGCTCAGCCCCTGCCAGCCGGACAGCAGGCCCAGGCCGGCGTTGAGCAGCCGGTCGGCCTGCAGGTCGAGCCGTCCGGCGCTGATGATGTGGCCGCTGTCGCGGTTGTCCAGCAGCCGGGCGCCGAGGGCGAAGCTCTGTTGACTGGAGATTTCGCCGCCACGGTTATCCACCGTGCCCAGTTGCTTGAAGCGCAGGGTGCCGGCGCTGAGCAGCCCGCCCTGGCTGTTGTCCAGGTCGCCGCCCTGCAGGTCGAGGCCGAGCGCGCCGTTGCCCAGCAGGCGCCCGCCGCGCAGGCTCAGTTGCCGGGTGCGGATGTCGGCATCGGCCTGGGTGGAGATTTCGCCCTGGCTGCTGTCGATGTGCTGCGCCGCCAGCGTGAGGTTGCCGGCGCTGTGGATGAGGCCGTCGGCGCTGTTGTCCAGCTTGCCGGCGAGGTTGGCGTGCAGGGTGCCGCGGCTGGTGAGGGTGCCCTGGCCGCTGTTGTCCAGGCTGGCCAGGTCCAGGCGCAGGCTCTGTTCGGCGGCGAACAGGCCGAGGCGGTTGTCCAGGGCACCGCCGTTGATGTGGATGTGCTGGCCGCCGATCTGGCCGTTGCGATTGTCGAGCACGGCGGCGCGAGCCTGCAGCTGGCGCGTGGCGATCAGGCTGCCGCTATTGCGCAGGCTCTGCGCGTCGATAGCCACGTCGCCGCGGGCGTTGCGGCTGTTGTCGGCATTGACGCCGGCCTCGATCACGCCGCTGTTGCTGAGCTGGTTCGCCGTCAGTTCGAGGGTCGAACCCGCCGCCAGGCTCTGCGCATTGCTCAGCGCCCCGCTGGCCTGCACGCTGGCACTGCCCCCGGCATAGGCCGGGCCGTTCAGTGCCACGTCCTGGCCCTTCAGAGCCAGGTCCCCGCTGGCCGCCACCTGGGCCAGCTGCAGCTTGCCGTTGGCGTCGATGCGGATGTCGCCCGCGCTGGCCGCCATGTTGCCGGCCAGTCTCACGCCCACGCCCTGTTCGGTGCCGACCAGGCGGATGGTGTTGGCGTACATGCCGCCCAGGGCCGAGCTGTCGATGGCCAGTTGCGGCTTGGCGCTGCCGTCGCCGGGCTTGGCGGTGGCGGCGAGACTTTCCGCATCCACCGTGTTGCGCCCGGCCACCACGGTGAGCTGCTTGGCGTACAGGTCGGCGTTGAGCTTGGCGCTGCGGGTGATCAGCTCGAACTGGTCGAGGTTGCTGGCGTTGAGCCCGGCGCCTTCGATGGCGATTTCACCGCCATCCACGTCGAAGCCCTGCAGACGCTCGCCGGCCAGGATCGGTTTACCGGTGCTGAGGGTGGCGCGCGGAGTGTTGATGAAGCCGCAGCCGTTGCAGGTGATGCCGTGGGGGTTGGCGACGATGACGTGGGCGCCCTGCCCGGCCACTTCGGTGTAGCCCTTGAGTTGCGAGGGATTGGCCCCGGTGACTTCGTTGAGGATCTTCTGCGCCGCCTGGCCCTTGAGGTTGGGGTTGCCGAGGATGATCCCGCCCAGTTGGGTGCTGGCGGTCTTGCCGGTGGCGTTGTTGAGGATCAGGCCCTGCTGGCCGACGTTGTAGTCGCTGAATTTATTGTGCGAGAGGCCGCTGCCGTTGGGCGTGGCGATGTTGACGATGGGCACGCCGTTGCCCGCCGCGCCGATCTGCGTGTTGCCGCCGGCGGCCGCATCCACCGCCAACTGGGCGGCGGTCGCGATTATGGGCTCGAGGAACAGGATGCCGGCCAGGGCGCTGGCGATGGCTTGATAGAGGGGGCGGCGGATGTCCATATCGGGGGGCTCGCGCGGGGTAATCGTTGACCCGGCGGACTCTATTCCCCTACTCGGCATGGGGCCTTGAGGAGTTCCAGCCTCCTTGCGTAGGCCTTTTCCGAACTATGCCCAGTCACCCACGGAGCACATTCACAAGGTGCCGGCGCCGCAGCTCAAATAGCGCTCCGATGTCACGCAAAGCCCGCCCCATGCCCCGCCGCCAACTCGACCACGCCTTGCCCATCCTCGACCGTGGCCAGGACATCCCCCGGCACGAAGACCCCGCACTGACCGCCTTCCTGCAACGGCACATCGACGAAGTCCTGTCCAAGGACCCAACACCGCCGCCCTGCCATCACTGCGGTAGCCACCAGGTGGTGTTGCGCTACCGGGGCAGGCCGCCGAACGGCATTCCCTATTTCAATTGCCGGCACTGCGGCAAGGGCTTCAACCGGCGTACCGGTACGGCGCTGCAGAGCTTCCTGCGCTGCGACAAGCTGGAGGCGTTCCTGCCCCTGCTGTCGCAACAACGCTCGATAGCCAATGCCAGCGAACGGCTGGGGGTGTCGCACAGGATGCTGTCCCGCTGGGTCAGGGCGTTCCGCCAGTGGCTGCTGAGGCTCGACCCCAGCGGCGAATGGGAGGCGAAGGTCAAGCTGGGCATGCGGCCCGAACTGCCCGCCCTGAAATGCCCACGCTGCGGTAACCACGAGCACTTTTTCCGCATGGGCTTCGTCGACGGCCGGCACCAGGGCAAGCGGATGTTTCAGTGCAAGGCTTGCCGGCGCTGCGTGAGCGAGCCGGACGAGCATTTCAGGATGCGCATCGCAAGCCGGGCAGGCGCCACGGAAAAATGAAAAAGGCCCCGCCGGATCGCTCCGGCGGGGCCTTCTTCATGCTGCGGTCGGGATCAGACCTTGGCGCGTTCGTAGCGCTTGCGGTCGTTCTCGTTCAGCAGTTTCTTGCGCAGGCGGATGGACTTCGGCGTCACTTCCACCAGCTCGTCGTCGGCGATGAATTCCAGCGCCTGCTCCAGGGTGAAGCGGATCGGCGGAACCAGGGCGATGACTTCGTCCTTGCCGGACGCGCGCATGTTGTCGAGCTTCTTGCCCTTGGTGGGGTTGATCACCAGGTCGTTGTCGCGGCTGTTGATGCCGGCCAGTTGGCCTTCGTAGATCTCGTCGCCCGGGCCGAGGAACAGCTTGCCGCGGCTCTGCAGGGTTTCCAGCGAGTAGGTCAGCGCGGTGCCGGTGGCCATGGAGACCAGCACGCCGTTCTGGCGGTTGCTGACTTCGCCGGCCTTGATCGGGCCGTAGTGGCTGAAGGTCGAGGTCAGGATGCCGGTGCCCGAGGTCAGGGTCAGGAAGTTGTTGCGGAAGCCGATCAGGCCGCGCGCCGGGATGGTGTATTCCAGGCGCACGCGGCCCTTGCCGTCGGGGATCATGTTGCTCAGATCGCCCTTGCGCAGGCCCATCTGTTCCATCACCGAGCCCTGGTGCTGCTCTTCGATGTCGATGGTGACGTTCTCGTAGGGCTCCTGCTTCTCGCCGGCCTCGTTCTCGATGATCACCACTTCCGGACGGCCCACGGCCATCTCGAAGCCTTCGCGGCGCATGGTTTCGATCAGCACGGACAGGTGCAGCTCGCCACGGCCGGAGACCTTGAATTTCTCCGGGCTGTCGCCTTGCTCGACGCGCAGGGCCACGTTGTGCAGCAGTTCCTTCTCCAGGCGCTCCTTGATGTTGCGGCTGGTGACGAACTTGCCTTCCTTGCCGGCGAACGGCGAGTCGTTGACCTGGAAGGTCATGCTCACGGTCGGCTGGTCGACGGTCAGCGGCGGCAGGGCCTCGACGTTCTGCGGATCGCACAAGGTGTCGGAGATGAACAGTTCTTCCATGCCCGAGACGCAGACGATGTCGCCGGCTTCGGCTTCCGGCACTTCGACGCGCTGCAGGCCGGAGTGGCCCATGATCTTCAGGATGCGGCCGTTGCGCTTGCTGCCGTCGTCGCTGACCGCCACCACCGGGGTGTTGGACTTGACCTTGCCGCGGGTGATGCGGCCGATGCCGATCACGCCGAGGAAGCTGTTGTAGTCCAGCTGCGAGATCTGCATCTGGAACGGGCCGTCGACGTCGACCACCGGGGCCGGGACGTGGTCGATGATCGCCTGGAACAGGGCGTCCATGTTGTCGTCCATCTTCTCGTGGTCCATGCCGGCGATGCCGTTCAGGGCGCTGGCGTAGACGATCGGGAAGTCGAGCTGCTCATCGGTGGCGCCGAGGTTGTCGAACAGGTCGAAGATCTGGTCGATGACCCAGTCCGGACGCGCGCCGGGGCGGTCGATCTTGTTGACCACGACGATCGGGCGCAGGCCGGCCTTGAAGGCCTTCTGGGTCACGAAGCGGGTCTGCGGCATGGGGCCGTCCTGGGCGTCGACCACCAGCAGCACGGAGTCGACCATGCTCATCACGCGCTCCACCTCGCCACCGAAGTCGGCGTGGCCGGGGGTGTCGACGATGTTGATGTTGTAGCCGTTCCACTTGATCGCGGTGTTCTTCGCCAGGATGGTGATGCCGCGTTCCTTTTCCTGGTCGTTGGAGTCCATCACGCGCTCGGACTCCGCTTCTTTGCGGTCGAGGGTGCCGGACAGCTTCAGCAGCTTGTCCACCAGGGTGGTCTTGCCATGGTCGACGTGGGCGATGATGGCGATGTTGCGGAGATTTTCGATCACGGTGTCTGTCTCGATAAAGAAAGCTTCAGGCTGCAGGCGTCAGGCTGCAGGCGATTTGTGCAAATCCGGTTACAGGGTCGGGAGGCCGCAGTTGCTGCGGCTCCACCGCATTGCGGGTCGGTCGGGCGCCTATCACTGCCTGCCGCCTGCCGCCTGCGGCCTGTCGCCTGCAGGTCGATAGACCCGCACATTGGTGTGCCCTTCGTTGACCAGGTGGTGGGCGTGCAGGCGGCTCATCACGCCCTTGTCGCAGTACAGGAGGTACTGGCGGTTGGGGTCCAGTTCCTTGAACTTGCTGTTGATCGCGTAGAACGGCATGGCCAGCACTTCGATGCCTTCCAGCACCAGGGGTTCGTCTTCCAGGGCGTCGGGGTGGCGGATGTCGACCACGATCTGGCCGGGGAGCACTTCGCCGACCATTTCCACCGGCAGGTCCTTGCCCAGCTCGTCGATGACGCGGTCGACGGTCATCTGCGTGGCGCGCTCCAGGGCGCGGTCGAGCACGGCCATGTCGAACTTGGTCTCTTCGTGCTCGACGCGGTAGGGCTTGGCCTGGGTGGTCGGGTTCACCGAGATCACGCCGCAGTACTCGGGCATGTGCTTGGCGAACTCGGCGGTGCCGATCCTGGTCGCGGTGTCGATGATGTCCTGCTTGTGGCTGACGATCAGCGGGCGCAGCACCAGGGTGTCGGTCACCCGGTCGATCACCGAGAGGTTCGGCAGCGTTTGGCTGGACACCTGGGAGATCGACTCGCCGGTGACCAGCGCGTGCAGCTCCAGGCGCTCGGCCACGCGGCTGGCGGCGCGCAGCATCATGCGCTTGAGGGTCACGCCCATGTAGCTGTCGTCGACCTTGGTGAGAATCTCGCCGACCACTTCCTCGAAGGGCACGCTGACGAACAGCACGCGCTGCGAGCGGCCGAACTTCTCCCACAGGTAGTGGGCCACTTCCATCACGCCCAGCTCGTGGGCGCGGCCGCCGAGGTTGAAGAACACGAAGTGGCTGATCAGGCCGCGGCGCATCATCTGGTAGGCCGCCACGGTGGAGTCGAAGCCGCCGGACATCAGCACCAGCACCTGCTCCAGGGCGCCCAGCGGGTAGCCGCCCAGGCCCTCGTGCTGGGCGTGGATGACGTACAGGCGGTCGTGGCGGATTTCCACGCGCACCTGCACTTCCGGGTTCTTCAGCGATACCCCGGCCGCGCCGCAGTGCTGGCGCAGGCCGCCGCCGACGTAGCGTTCCACGTCTATGGAGGTGAAGGCGTGCTTGCCGGCGCGCTTGCAGCGCATGGAGAAGACCTTGCCCGGCAGCAGGTGGCCGAAGTGCTGCTTGCACTTCTCGAGGATGTCGTCGAAGTCGCCCAGCGGGTATTCGTGCACTTCCAGGAAGTGGCCGATGCCCGGCACGCAGGTCAGGCGCTCGATCATCTCGCGCAGCGCCTTGGCGTCGGTCACCCGGGTTTCCACTTCAAGATTGTCCCACTCGCCCTCGACCAGCAGCGCCGGGTCCAGGTCGCGCAGCACGGTGCGGATGTTCTTCGCGAGCTGGCGGATGAAGCGCTTGCGCACCGGCCGGCTCTTGATGGTGATTTCCTGGAAGACCTTGACGATGAGTTTCATGCGGGACAGGCGCGAACGCGAAAGGACGAAAAAAAGGGGCGGAATTATACCCGAAATTGCTCAAGACTTGAGCAGTCGGGCGCAGATTCTTTTTAGTGCACCAAAATGGACGCACGCACCATTGCGTAGCACCAAATCGGTGCAACAATTCCGTCATTCGCGCCAGCTACCGTACGCAAAGCCCTGTAGCGCGGGGCTCTGTCCAAAATCGGGCACTGGCACGCTACTTGCTCTCTTGTGAGGCAGGTTGCCCTGGCGGAGTATTCCGGCCGGCATCACCCGATACTGGGGCACAGAAAGCTCCCAGCTCTAATCCCTCCTGGAGGACAGCATGTCGTACAAGTCGCACCAACTGATCAAAGACCATGACGTGAAGTGGGTAGACCTGCGCTTCACCGATACCAAAGGCAAGCAGCAGCACGTCACCATGCCGGCCCGCGACGCGCTGGACGATGACTTCTTCGAAGCCGGCAAGATGTTCGACGGCTCCTCCATCGCCGGCTGGAAAGGCATCGAAGCCTCCGACATGATCCTGCTGCCGGACGACAGCACCGCCGTGCTGGACCCGTTCACCGAAGAGCCGACCCTGATCCTGGTGTGCGACATCATCGAGCCGAGCACCATGCAAGGCTACGAGCGCGACCCGCGCAACATCGCCAAGCGCGCCGAGGAATACCTGAAGTCCACCGGCATCGGCGACACCGTCTTCGTCGGCCCGGAGCCGGAGTTCTTCATCTTCGACGAAGTGAAGTTCAAGTCCGACATCTCCGGCTCGATGTTCAAGATCTTCTCCGAGCAGGCTTCCTGGAACACCGACGCCGACATCGAGTCGGGCAACAAGGGCCACCGTCCGGGCGTGAAGGGCGGCTACTTCCCGGTACCGCCGGTCGACCACGACCACGAAATCCGTACCGCCATGTGCAACGCCCTGGAAGAAATGGGCCTGGTGGTCGAAGTTCACCACCACGAAGTCGCCACCGCCGGCCAGAACGAAATCGGTGTGAAGTTCAACACCCTGGTGGCCAAGGCCGACGAAGTCCAGACCCTGAAGTACTGCGTGCACAACGTCGCCGACGCCTACGGCAAGACCGTGACCTTCATGCCGAAGCCGCTGTACGGCGACAACGGCTCGGGCATGCACGTGCACATGTCCATCTCCAAGGATGGCAAGAACACCTTCGCTGGCGAAGGCTATGCCGGCCTGTCCGACACCGCCCTGTACTTCATCGGCGGCATCATCAAGCACGGCAAGGCCCTGAACGGCTTCACCAACCCGTCGACCAACTCCTACAAGCGTCTGGTCCCGGGCTTCGAAGCCCCGGTCATGCTGGCCTACTCGGCCCGCAACCGTTCCGCCTCGATCCGTATCCCCTACGTCTCCAGCCCGAAAGCCCGCCGCATCGAAGCGCGCTTCCCGGACCCGGCTGCCAACCCCTACCTGGCCTTCGCCGCGCTGCTGATGGCCGGCCTGGACGGCATCCAGAACAAGATCCACCCCGGCGACGCCGCCGACAAGAACCTGTACGACCTGCCGCCGGAAGAGGCGAAGGAAATCCCGCAGGTTTGCGGCAGCCTGAAAGAGGCGCTGGAAGAACTCGACAAGGGCCGCGCGTTCCTGACCAAGGGCGGCGTGTTCACCGACGAGTTCATCGACGCCTACATCGAGCTGAAGTCCGAGGAAGAAATCAAGGTGCGCACCTTCGTGCACCCGCTGGAATACGACCTGTACTACAGCGTCTGATCCACGAATACCTATAAGTAGCGGCAACATTAAGGCCTCCTTCGGGAGGCCTTTTTTATTGTTGGTGCCCCGGACTGTCGCTTTTCGTAGGAGCGAGCTTGCTCGCGAAGGAGTTCTGTCGGCGGGGACTGTGCGCATCCTGAAGAACGCCCTCTCCCTAACCCTCTCCCTGAAGGGAGAGGGGACCGTTGGGCAGAGCTGGATGTTCTGGAGTTAGCCGGCTTGTACCGAGTACCCGGCTGACACCATATCCTTTCTCGGCACGGACAAGCCCCCTCTCCCTTCAGGGCGGGGCACGCAGCCGAGGGCTGGGGAGAGGGAACGGCGTCAAACCGAAACACCCAGCCCACCTGCCCCCCCCCTTCGCGAGCAAGCTCGCTCCTACAGTTCCAGGGAAGCATGGCTTTTCGTAGGATGGCGTTGAGCGAAGCGATACCCATCACCACGGTAGCATGGGTATCGCAAGCTCAACCCATCCTACGAAGAGCGCCTCGGCGCAAGACAGTTGCTCCTACAAAGCGAGCACCTCCCCTCCAATTCGGCTCAGCCCCCGGCATCTGTATGATGTGCCGAGTTTCGCCTGCTCCGGAGTACCCGTTCGTGACCGATCTTCTTCGCCGCTTCCTGCTGCTGTGCTGCCTCAGCCTGGGCCCGCTCCTCGCCGGGCCGGCGTCCGCCGCGCTGCCGAGCATCCCCGGCGTGACCGGGAGCGATGCCAAGGTCAGCGACGCCCAGTTGCAGCAGTCGCTGGACCAGGTGATCAAGACTCTGGAGAACGACCAGCAGCGCAGCGACCTGCTGAAGAAGCTCAAGCAGCTGCGCGACGCCACCAAGAAGGGCGCGGAGGACCAGAGCGGCGTGCTCGGCCTGCTCGGCGACACCCTGGGCAGCCTGGAGAAGCGCTTCGAAGGCGCCAACAGCCCGACGCTGCGCTGGAGCGGCCTGTTCCAGCAGGCCGGCGTGGAGCTGCAGGAGCGCACGCCGTCCTGGCAGGAATGGCCGGGGATGATCCTCGACTTCTCCCTGGTGATCCTCCTCTGGGCCTGCCTGGCCCTGGGCCTGCGCTGGCTGGCGCGGCGCATGCGCGAGCGCTTCGGCCTGGCCGACGAGCTGCCGCAGCACCCCAAGACCCGCGACCTGCTGCTGTTCGCCCTGCGCAAGCTGGGGCCCTGGCTGGTGGCCTTCCTGATCACCGTGTACCTCTCCGTGGTGCTGCCCAGCTCCCTGGGCAAGCTGCTGGCCATGGTGATCGCCTACGTGCTGGTGTGCGGCACGCTGTTCTCCGCGCTCTGCGTGATCTCCCTGTCGCTGCTCGGCGGCCCGCACCGCACGCGCGCCCTGGACATCCTGCGGCGCCGCGCCTTCCGCCCGCTGTGGCTGATCGGCAGCCTGGCCGCCCTGGGCGAGGTGATGCACGACCCGCGGGTGACCGACAGCCTCGGGCAGAACATCGCGCTGACCGTGGGCTCGCTGGCGAACATCTGCGCCGCGCTGTTCACCGCCCTGTTCGTGCTGCAGTTCCGCCGGCCCATCGCCCACCTGATCCGCAACCAGCCGCTGGAGCGCCGCCTCAAGCGCCGCAGCCTGCACGAGCTGGTGGAGCTGGTCGGCTCGCTGTGGTACGTGCCGGTCCTGCTGCTGGTGGGCATCTCGCTGTTCGCCACCGTGGTCACCGCCGGCGACAGCAGCTATGCCCTGCGCCGGGCCCTGCTGTGCGCGCTGATCGCGGTGGTGGCGATGACCGTCAACGGCCTGATCCGCCGCGCCCACCTGCGCTCGGCGCAACGCAGCAGCCGGCGCAGCGCACCCTACATCGAGCAGTTGCAGAACTTCGGCTACACCCTGCTGCACCTGGCCACCCTGCTGGTGTTCCTGGAGGTGGGCCTGCGCGTCTGGGGCATGTCGCTGATCGGCTTCGCCGAGGGCGACGGCTCGCAGATCAGCCTCAAGCTGATCAGCTTCGGCAGTACCCTGCTGGTGGCCTGGCTGATCTGGATTCTCACCGACACCGCGGTGCAGCACAGCCTCGGCCTGGGCGGGAAGAACCGCGCCAACACCCGCGCGCTGACCATGCTGCCGCTGATCCGCAACGTGCTGTTCATCACCATCGCGGTGATCGCGCTGATCGTCGCCCTGGCCAACATGGGCATGAACGTCACCCCGCTGCTGGCCGGCGCCGGCGTCATCGGCCTGGCCATCGGCTTCGGCGCGCAGTCGCTGGTGGCCGACCTGATCACCGGGCTGTTCATCATCATCGAGGACTCGCTGTCGATCGACGACTACGTCGACGTCGGCGGCCACCTGGGCACGGTCGAGGGCCTGACCATCCGCACCGTGCGCCTGCGCGACCTGGACGGCGTGGTGCACACCATCCCGTTCAGCGAGATCAAGAGCATCAAGAACTACTCGCGGCAGTTCGGCTACGCCATGTTCCGCTGGCCGGTGCCGGCGAGCATGCCGATCGACGACGCCCTGGCGCTGGTGAAGGAAGTGGCCAGCGAGCTGCGCAACGACCGCACCATCAACCGGGCGATCTGGTCGCCGCTGGAAATGCAGGGCGTCGAGAGCTTCGACAATGGCCAGGCGATCCTTCGCTTCCGCTTCAAGACCGCGCCGATCCGCCAGTGGGAAGTGCAGCGCGCCTTCAACCTGCGCCTGCGCCAGAAGCTGGACAAGGCCGGGCTGGAACTGGCCATGCCGCGCCTGAACGTGCAGCTCTCACGCATGCGCAAGCCGCGCGAGGAAGGCCCGCAGGACCACGCCGAGCCCGCCGACGGGGGCATCTGAGGCCGCCGGCGCGGTTCAGACCGGCTCGCGCGGGGCCTCGGCGCCGGCCCGGGCGTTGACCTGGGCGCCCTTCTCGGCCGTCACCTGGCCATAGACCTTGCAGCCCTCGTTGATCCGCACCCGCTCGGCGTTGATGCTGGTCGGCGAGCCCTGCGCGCCGACCACGCAATCGCGCCCCAGGCTGACGCTGCGCCCGGCGCTCAGCGGCCCGGCGACGCGCGAGCGGCGGCCGACGCGCACCGACCCCCGGGCCAGAATGGCGCCGGCCACTTCCGCGCCTTCGTCCATCCACACGCCACCCT
Source organism: Pseudomonas citronellolis (assembly GCF_900112375.1). GTDB lineage: Bacteria > Pseudomonadota > Gammaproteobacteria > Pseudomonadales > Pseudomonadaceae > Pseudomonas > Pseudomonas citronellolis. The sequence continues at coordinate 18,622 of NZ_FOLS01000010.1, forward strand.
CGACCCGCACCGAGCCGAGCACGCGGGAATAGCGGCCGAGATACAGGTCGCCGCGCACCAGCAGGTCGCCCTCCAGGCAGCCGCCGGCGGCCACGCGGTACTCGCCCTCCTCGACCTGGCGCCGGCCGCTACCGGCAGCGACGATCCCGGTCGGCGTGCGCGAACAGTCGCCGAAGCGGATCTCGCCCGCGCAGATGCGCCAGAACTGCAGCGGCGGGCGGATGCGCACCAGCCCCTCCACCACCAGCGGCCCGTGCAGGCAGCGATCGGCCGGGTGCAGGCCCAGCGGCAGGTAGAGCAGGTTGTTCGGCGCCGTGCTGGCCTGCGGCTTCGGCAACGACGGCGGCTCGGGCAGTTCGCAGGCGTGCCAGGTGGCCGCGGCGGCGCCGGCCGGCACGCTGGCGGTGCTGACGACGGGCAGCGGCAACAGGCGCGGCAAGGCCACCAGCAGCAGGGCGATGAACAGCGGCAGCAGGAGGGTCATGCTCGGCGCCTCCCGCTGAAGGAGCCGGCCCGCAGGCAGCGTGGCGAAGGGATGGACATGGCGTTCACTCCGGGCGCCCCGGCGAAGGGGCGCGCGTACGATTCGGTGCGCCTATCTCAAGCCATGCCCCGGGAAGTACCGTTGACATTTGTCAGAAAACGCAGAGATCAACAACGAAACCACGCTAGATATCAAATAAGTTCGACAAAAGCAGCAGCACTCCGTCGGCTGCGCACTGTTAACTCCCGCGCAAACCCGGCGGCGTGATGGCGTTTCACTTGCCACCCGTCGGCGCCGATGCAAGGCTTAGCCCATTGTCTTCCGGGAGATCACGCATGCGCGTGCCAGTCCTCTGCCTGCTGCTCGCCCTGGCCGTGCCGGCCAGCGCGCAGATCTACAAGTACACCGACGCCAACGGCAAGACGGTATTCACCAACCAGCCGCCCAGCGGCGTGGACGCCAAGCCAGTGGAACTGCCGCCGACCAACACCGTGGGCGCCCAGCAGCCCGGCGCGCCCATGGGCAGCGGCGATGGCGAGCAGCGCCAGGCCCGCTACGCCATCCTGGCCATCACCGGGCTGCCCGACGAGGAGTCCCTGCGCGCCAACGACGGCAACTTCGACATCGAGGTGGCCATCCAGCCGCAACTGGCCATGGGCGACCGCCTGCAACTGCGCCTGGACGGCCAGCCCTACGGCGCGCCCAGCAGCTCCACGCGCTTCAGCCTGAACAACCTCGAACGCGGCGACCACAGCCTCTCGGTGGACGTGGTGCAGGGCGACCGCGTGCTGCAATCCAGTGCGCCGGTCAGCTTCACCCTGCAGCGCATCAGCACCAACAGCCCGGCGCGCGTCAGGCCCATGCCGAGGAGCGGCAACTGATGAAACGCCCGCTGCTGCTCGGCCTGCTTCTGCTGGCGGCGTTCCAGGCCAGCGCCGAGGTCTATACCTACATCGACAAGGACGGCAACCGCGTCTTCACCGACCAGCCCAAGCGCAGCAACGCCCAGCGCCTGAACCTGGCGCCGCCCAACGGCATGCCGAACATGCCCCCGCCACTGTACGCGCCCGCCGCCTCGGCCCTGCCGCCGCAACCGCCGCAATACCAGGTGCTGCGCATCCTGGTGCCCGAGCCCGACGCCACCGTCCGCGCCAACAACGGCGAGCTGATCGTCACCGTCTCCAGCGACCCCAACCTGCTGCCCGGGCACAGCTACCGGCTGTTCCTCGACGGCGTTCCGGTGGGCGAGCCAAGCCGCAGCCCGGTGTTCCCCCTGCACAACCTCGATCGCGGCACTCACCAGCTGTCGGTGGAGATCCTCGACCAGCGCGGCCAGACCCTGGAACAGACGCCCAACCAGCCGTTCCACATGAAGCGCGTATCGGTCGCCGAAAGCGACGCCGGCGAGCGGCCCGCCCTGGCATCGCGCCCCTGAACCCAGCGAATTTTCGCACGCCCTCTTAAGAAGCCTTCCCTGAAGATGCGCACCACATTGGTGCGCGCGCCTGCACCACTTTCTATACTCTCCCCATTTCGGGTCACGCTGACGGCCCGTTTTCCTTGAGGAAATGCCACGAGTCGGCGCAGATCGCGGCCTGGCGCGTCTTCTCGGGGCTTGGTTTGCTTTTTGCATTTTCCTGCCCAACCTTGGAACGCTTGTCCGCCATGCCTACAGAAACCCAGCTCAGACTGTTGCTCGACAACCTCACAACGGCGGTGATCCTGCTCAACGCCGAACTGCGCCTGGAGTACATGAACCCGGCCGCCGAGATGCTCCTGGCGGTCAGCGGCCAACGTAGCCACGGGCAGTTCATCAGCGAGCTGTTCACCGAATCCCAGGAGGCCCTGCAGTCGCTGCGCCAGGCGGTGGAGGAAGCGCACCCGTTCACCAAGCGCGAAGCCACGCTGACCTCGCTCACCGGCCAGAGCATCACCGTCGACTACGCGGTGACGCCCATCCTCAACCGCCGCGAGACCCTGCTGCTGCTGGAAGTGCACCCGCGCGACCGGCTGATGCGCATCACCAAGGAAGAGGCCCAGCTGTCCAAGCAGGAGACCACCAAGCTGCTGGTGCGCGGCCTGGCCCACGAGATCAAGAACCCCCTGGGCGGCATCCGCGGCGCGGCCCAGCTGCTGTCCCGCGAGCTGCCGGACGAAGCGCTCAAGGACTACACCAACGTCATCATCGAGGAAGCCGACCGCCTGCGGAACCTGGTGGACCGCATGCTCGGCTCGAACAAGCTGCCGCAACTGCGGGTAACCAACATCCACGAGGTGCTGGAGCACGTCTGCAGCCTGGTGGGCGCCGAGACCCAGGGCAGCATCCCGCTGATCCGCGACTACGACCCGAGCATTCCCGACCTGCTGCTCGACCGCGAGCAGATGATCCAGGCGGTGCTCAACATCGTGCGCAACGCCATGCAGGCCGTCACCGCGCACAACGAATTGCGCCTGGGCCGCATCACCCTGCGCACCCGCACCCTGCGCCAGTTCACCATCGGCCACACGCGCCACCGCCTGGTGTGCAAGGTGGAAATCATCGACAACGGCCCGGGCATCCCGGCCGAGCTGCAGGACACCATCTTCTACCCCATGGTCAGCGGCCGCCCGGACGGCACCGGGCTGGGCCTGGCCATCACCCAGAACATCATCAGCCAGCACCAGGGGCTGGTCGAATGCGAGAGCCACCCCGGCCACACCGTATTCAGTCTGTTCCTGCCCCTGGAACAAGGAGTGCACCACCCATGAGCCGTTCAGAGACCGTCTGGATCGTCGACGACGACCGCTCCATCCGCTGGGTACTGGAAAAAGCCCTGCAACAGGAAGGCATGACCACCGTCAGCTTCGAGAACGCCGACAGCGTCATCCACCGCCTCGGCCGGCAGCAGCCGGACGTGATCATCTCGGACATCCGCATGCCCGGCTCCAGCGGCCTCGACCTGCTGGCGCAGATCCGCGAGCTGCACCCGCGCCTGCCGGTGATCATCATGACCGCCCATTCGGACCTGGACAGCGCGGTGGCCTCCTACCAGGGCGGCGCCTTCGAATACCTGCCCAAGCCGTTCGACGTCGACGAGGCCGTGTCCCTGGTCAAGCGCGCCAACCAGCACGCCCAGGAGCAGCAAGGCCTGGAGGCGCCGGCCAACCAGGCGCGCACCCCGGAGATCATCGGCGAGGCGCCGGCGATGCAGGAGGTGTTCCGCGCCATCGGCCGCCTCAGCCACTCCAACATCACCGTGCTGATCAACGGCGAGTCGGGCACCGGCAAGGAACTGGTCGCCCACGCCCTGCACCGCCACAGCCCGCGCGCGGCCGAGCCGTTCATCGCGCTGAACATGGCGGCGATCCCCAAGGACCTGATGGAGTCCGAGCTGTTCGGCCACGAGAAGGGCGCCTTCACCGGCGCCGCCGCGCAACGCCGCGGGCGCTTCGAGCAGGCCGACGGCGGCACCCTGTTCCTCGACGAGATCGGAGACATGCCGGCCGACACCCAGACGCGCCTGCTGCGCGTGCTGGCCGACGGCGAGTTCTACCGCGTCGGCGGCCACACCCCGGTGAAGGTCGACGTGCGCATCATCGCCGCGACGCACCAGAACCTGGAAAACCTGGTGCGCGAGGGCAAGTTCCGCGAGGACCTGTTCCACCGCCTGAACGTCATCCGCATCCACATCCCGCGCCTGGCCGACCGCCGCGAGGACATCCCGGCGCTGGCCCGGCACTTCCTCGCCCGCGCCGCGCAAGAGCTGGCGGTGGAGCCCAAGCTGCTCAAGCCCGAGACCGAGGACTACCTGAAGAACCTCGGCTGGCCGGGCAACGTGCGCCAGTTGGAGAACACCTGCCGCTGGATCACGGTGATGGCCTCCGGCCGCGAGGTACACATCGACGACCTGCCGCCGGAGCTGCTGACCCAGCCCCAGGACAGCCTGCCGGCGGCCAACTGGGAGCAGGCCTTGCGCCAGTGGGCCGACCAGGCCCTGGGCCGCGGCCAGTCGAGCCTGCTGGACAGCGCCGTGCCGGCCTTCGAGCGGATCATGATCGAGACCGCCCTCAAGCACACCGCCGGCCGCCGCCGCGACGCCGCCGTGCTGCTGGGCTGGGGACGCAATACCTTGACGCGCAAGATCAAGGAACTGGGCATGAAAGTGGACGGCCCGGACGACGAAGGCGACGACTGAAACGTCAGCGCCTTTCGCAAGGGGCCTTCGGGCCCCTTTTTCGTCCTCACGCGGGGAACAGGGTTATCCACAGCCACATATGGTAAAGGCCTGGCAGAGGGCGAGCCAATCGCGGACGGAGTCCGCTCCTACGCCCGTGCTTCCTGGAACCGTAGGAGCTGACTCCGTCCGCAATTCTCTATCCACACAAACTGTGGATAACCCTGTGCACAGTCCGGGGATCGATCCCCCCGCAGCCCAGGCCCCGCGCCCCTCACAGCCCCGACTGAATTCTGTGCAGGATTTCCCACGTTGCCCACAACCGCTGTGCGCCCACCTGTGGACAACCTTGGGATGAATGGCCACGACGCAGGCCCCACGGGCCCTGCACCGGATCGATCAATCTCTGCTCAGTCCATGGCGAAGCCGAGTTGACGCCAGGCTTCATAGACAGTCACGGCGACCGTGTTGGACAGGTTCAGGCTGCGGCTATCCGGGCGCATCGGCAGGCGCAGGCGCTGCTCCGGCGGTAGCGCGTTGCGCACATCTTCCGGCAGGCCACGGCTTTCCGGGCCGAACAGGAAGGCGTCGCCGCGCTGGTAGGCCACTTCGTGGAAGGCGTGGGAGCCCTTGGTGGTGAAGGCGAACAGGCGCGGGTGGCCGAGCTTCTCCAGGCATTCCTCCAGGCTCGCATAGCGCTGCACCGGGGCATATTCGTGATAATCCAGCCCGGCCCGGCGCAGGCGCTTGTCGTCCAGTTCGAAGCCCAGCGGCTCGATCAGGTGCAGGCTGCAGCCGGAATTGGCGCAGAGCCTGATAATGTTGCCGGTATTGGGTGGAATTTCCGGTTGGAAGAGGATGACGTGGAACATGCAGCGCTCCGGGCCTGAGGACGGCCGGCATTCTACTCCCGCGGCGGCGGATGTGCGGCCCCGGCCGTGGATGCGGGTGTTTTCGGCGCTGGCCATCGGCGGGCTGATGATCGGCCTGATGCTCGGCCGCCTCACCGGGCCCACGCCGGGCGAGCCGCATCTGCTCGCCGTCCAGGCGCAGGATGGCGCCCTGTTGCTGCGCTTCGACCAGAGTGCCAGGGTCGAGGCCGGGCAGATCGAGGGCGCCCTGGCGCTGCGCGTGCGGGCAGCGGGCGCGGCCGCCGAGGGCCAGATGCGCCTGGACGGCCAACCCTTGCGCTGGCGCGTGGAAACCCGGGAGGGAGAACTGTGGATAACCCTGCTCTCCACCCGCCACCTGGGCGGTAGCTGGGACAGCGAGGAGAAGGACGGGGACTGGGTGCTGCGGGTTCATCCGCAATTGCGCTGAGGGGGCCGGCGGCCACCCTCGGGAAGAAAGAAGGGGATTCCCCGGCCTGCCTGAACCGAGGGCCCCGAAAGGGGCGGAGGCCGCATCGCGAACCTCCGGTGTAAAAAGGGGGTTTCCCCGGCCTGCCTGTACCAGGACCCCCGAACCGTTCACGCCTTCCACCGCATCGGGTCGCGGCGGCGCGCCTTGTGTAAAAGTGGGGTTTCCCCAGCCTGCCTGTACCGAGGCCCCCGAAATCGTTATTGGGACTATTGCAGGGGCTGTGCCAGTTTTGCCGACGGGTCGTATTTCCCTCGCGAAACAGCCGCGCAGGCCAGTATTCACGGGGCTTTCAGCGAACTCCCCGGTGAACGTCCAGGCAGAAAAGGCATGGCCGAAATGCCCGCACAGGCTGGCCGAGAAGGCGCCTTGCTAGTGCACGCGCACCAAATTTGAACGCGCAACGATGCTCTTCGTAGGAGCGAGGGGGACGCCTAGTTCTTGCTCGCGAACAAACGTGGTGCCATGCGGTTCGCGAGCAAGCTCGCTCCTACGAAAAGAACAGCCAGCCGGTAATTGTAGGAGCGCGCCCTGCGCGCGAATCGCGGGCAGAGCCCGCTCCTACATTGTTTTCTGGGTTCCCGCGAACGCGGGAACCCAATAGACGCGCGGAAGAACCGCCCTACGCCAGGCAAAAGAAAAGGCGCCCTTGGGCGCCTTTCTTCGCTACGACGGACCTTACTGGACCGAAGGAATCTCGCCGGAAGCCTGCAGGCGGGCGATTTCCTGGGCGTACAGGGCGTCGAAGTTCACCGGCGAGAGCATCAGCGCCGGGAACGAGCCGCGCACCACCAGGCTGTCCAGGGCTTCGCGGGCGTAGGGGAAGAGGATGTTCGGGCAGAAGGCGCCCAGGGTGTGGCTCATGCTGGAAGCGTCCAGGCCCTTGATCAGGAAGATGCCGGCCTGCTGCACTTCGACGATGAAGGCCACGTCGTCCTTGTTCTTCACGGTCACCGAAACGGTCAGCACCACTTCGTAGAAGTCGCCGTCGAGCTGCTTCTGGCGGGTGTTCAGGTCCATGCTGATCGCCGGCTGCCATTCCTGGCGGAAGATTTCCGGAGCCTTCGGCGCTTCGAAGGACAGGTCGCGGATGTAGATGCGCTGCAGGGAGAACTGCGGGCCGTTTTCTTGCTCGTTGGCGCCGTTGCTAGATTGCTCAGTCATTTCAGGACCTTCTTATGGCTCGTTTGCAGTAATAAGGGGATCACGCCGACAGCAGCGCATCCAGCTTGCCCGCGCGCTCCAGCGCGTACAGATCGTCGCAGCCGCCGACGTGGGTGCTGCCGATCCAGATTTGCGGTACCGAGGTGCGGCCGGCCTTGCGGCTCATTTCGGCGCGCAGGTCGGGCTTGCCGTCCACGCCGATCTCCTCGTAGGCCACGCCCTTCTTGTCCAGCAGCGCCTTGGCGCGGATACAGTAGGGGCACCAGGCCGTGGTGTATATCAGAACCGCCTGCATCTCACTTCACCAGGGGCAGGTTGTCGCCGCGCCAGCTGCCGATGCCACCGCCCAGCTTGGCCACGTTGTAGCCGGCCTTCTTCAGCACGCCGCACCAGGTGCCCGAATGCTGGCCCATGGCGTCGACCACGATGATGGTCTTGGCCTTGTGCTTGTCCAGCTCGCTCATGCGGCTGTTCAGCTTGTCGGCGGGGATGTTCAGCGAACCGGAGATGTGGCCGCCGGAGAACTCCTTGCTCGGGCGGATGTCCAGTACGACACCCTGCTCGGCATTGACCAGCGCGGTCAGCTCGCGGGTCGACAGCGCGCGGCCGGCCTTGTTCAGCTCGTGCAGCGCGAGCAGGACCAGGAGCACCACCAGGGCGCCGACCAGCAGGTAGTGATGGGTGGCGAATTCGATCAGACGGGGAAGGAACGACGACATGGCGCAAGGCATCCACAGGTAAAAATGCCGGCCAGTATACACGCGCCCTCCTGACGGCTGAACCCTGCGAATCATGGCGCCCGTCGCCCCCAGACGGTAAAATGCCGATCCTTTTCTGACCCCCGTTTTGGAAAGAGCCGCACCTATGACTGCATCGCCCAAACCCCTGGTCCTGATCATCCTGGACGGCTTCGGCCATAGCGACAGCCCCGAGTACAACGCCATCTTCGCCGCGAAGAAGCCGAATCTCGACCGCCTGCTGGCCACCCAGCCGCACGGCCTGATCTCCGGTTCGGGCATGGACGTGGGCCTGCCGGACGGGCAGATGGGCAACTCCGAGGTCGGTCACATGAACCTCGGCGCCGGGCGCGTCGTCTACCAGGACTTCACCCGCGTGACCAAGGCCATCCGCGACGGCGAGTTCTTCGACAACCCGGTGCTGACCGGCGCGGTGGACAAGGCGGTGGGCGCCGGCAAGGCCGTGCACATCCTCGGCCTGCTTTCCGACGGCGGCGTGCACAGCCACCAGGACCACCTGATCGCCATGGCCGAACTGGCCGCCCAGCGTGGCGCGCAGAAAATCTACCTGCACGCCTTCCTCGACGGCCGCGACACCCCGCCCAAGAGCGCCGAGCCGTCGCTGAAGCTGGTCGACGATGCCTTCGCCCGCATCGGCAAGGGCCGCACCGCCAGCATCATCGGCCGCTACTTCGCCATGGACCGCGACAACCGCTGGGACCGCGTCGAAGCCGCCTACAACCTGATCACCGAAGGCGCCGCCGAATTCACCGCCAACAACGCCGTGGCCGCGCTGCACGCCGCCTACGAGCGCGGCGAGAGCGACGAGTTCGTCAAGGCCACCCGCATCGGCGCACAGGTGCGCGTGGAAGATGGCGACGCCGTGGTGTTCATGAACTTCCGCGCCGACCGCGCCCGCGAACTGTCGCGCGCCTTCGTCGAGCCGGGCTTCAAGGAATTCCCGCGCCGGCGCGAGCTGCACCTGGCCGAGTACGTGATGCTCACCCAGTACTCGGCGAACATCCCGGCGCCCAGCGCGTTCAAGCCCGAGTCGCTGGACAACGTCCTCGGCGAATACCTGGCGAAGAACGGCAAGACCCAGCTGCGCATCGCCGAGACCGAGAAGTACGCCCACGTCACCTTCTTCTTCTCCGGCGGCCGCGAAGAGCCGTTCGAGGGCGAAGAGCGCATCCTGATCCCCTCGCCGAAGGTCGCCACCTACGACCTGCAGCCGGAAATGAGCGCGCCGGAAGTCACCGACAGGATCGTCGAGGCCATCGAAAACCAGCGCTACGACGTCATCGTGGTCAACTACGCCAACGGCGACATGGTCGGCCACACCGGCGTGTTCGAGGCCGCGGTCAAGGCCGTGGAATGCCTGGACACCTGCGTCGGGCGCATCGCCGCGGCGCTGGACAAGGTCGGCGGCGAAGCCCTGATCACCGCCGACCACGGCAACGTCGAGCAGATGGAAGACGAAAGCACCGGCCAGGCGCACACCGCGCACACCTGCGAGCCGGTGCCCTTCATCTACGTCGGCAAGCGCAAGCTGAGCATCCGCGAAGGCGGCGTGCTGGCCGACGTGGCGCCGACCATGCTGACGCTGATGGGCCTGCCGGTGCCGGCCGAGATGACCGGCAAATCCATCGTCACCCTGGAGTGACCCTCGCGAGCTGCAGGCGGCGTGATGCTTTTCACGCGCCGCTTGCGGCTTGTAACGATTTTTTTATGCATACTAGGCCGATTCCGCCTCCAGGTGCCCGCCACCCCATGCATCGCGCCCTCTCCTCCCTGCTGCTGATCTGCCTGCTGAGCCCGCTGGCGGCCGTCGCCGACGATCGCGCCGACACCCAGAAGCAGATCGAGCGGACGCAGAAAGACATCGCCGAGCTGAAGAAGACCCTCAGCGGCATCCAGGAAGAGAAATCCGGGGTGCAGAAGCAGCTCAAGTCCACCGAGACGCAGATGGGCGACCTGGAGAAGCAGGTCAAGGCGCTGCAGGAGGAGCTGGAGAAGAGCGAAAAGGAGCTCCAGCGCCTGGACGAGGAGAAAAAAAAACTCCAGGGCGCGCGCCTTGAACAGCAACGGCTGATCGGCATCCAGGCCCGCGCCGCGTACCAGAGCGGCCGCGAGGAATACCTCAAGCTGCTGCTGAACCAGGAACATCCCGAGAAGTTCAGCCGCACCCTCACCTACTACGACTACATCAACCGCGCGCGCCTGGAACAGCTCAACGCCTTCAACGAGACCCTGCGCCAGCTGGAAAACGTCGAGCGCGACATCACCGCGCAGAAGAGCCAGCAACTGGCCCAGCAGCAGGACCTCGAGGCCCGCCGCCAGGAACTGGCCGAGGCGCGCAAGCAGCGCCAGGAAGCCCTGGCCAAGCTCAACAGCGACTACAGCGACAGCAACCGCAAGCTGCAGGACCGCCAGCAGGCCCAGGCCGAGCTGAACAAGGTGCTCAAGACCATCGAGGAAACCCTCGCCCGCCAGGCCCGCGAAGCCGAGGAAGCGCGCCAGCGCGCCCTGGCCGCCGAACGCGAGCGCGCCCGCCGCGAACGCGAGATGGCCAGCAGCGGCGGCAGCGCGAAGCCCAAGCCCCGCGCGGACTACAGCGGCCCGCTGGTGTCCAGCGGCGCCGGCTTCGGCGGCGCCTTCGACGCCACCCGCGGCAAGCTGCCCTGGCCGGTCAACGGCCGCATCCTGGCGCGCTTCGGCAGCCCGCGCGGCGACGACCCGCGCGCCACCTGGGACGGCGTGCTGATCGGCGCCAGCGCAGGCGCCACGGTACGCGCCGTGCATGGTGGGAGGGTGGTGTTCGCCGACTGGCTGCGCGGCGCCGGGCTACTGGTTATCCTCGACCACGGTGGTGGATACCTGAGCCTTTATGGTCATAATCAGAGTCTGCTGAAAGGCGCCGGGGATACGGTCAAGGCCGGGGATCCCATCGCTACCGTCGGCACCAGCGGCGGGCAGGAAACTCCGGCGGTGTATTTCGCCATTCGTCATCAGGGCCGCCCGACGGACCCCACTACCTGGTGTCGCACGCAAGGATAAGCGGCGGACACGCCTTAGGAGCCAAACATGTCGCATCGCTTCCGTCTCATCACCCTGGCCCTGCTGCTCGGTATCGGGGCGGCCCAGGCCGCCGAGACACCGCCCGCCGCGCCAGCCGCGGCCAGCGGCAAGGAGGCGCCGCTGCCGCTGGACGAACTGCGTACCTTCGCCGAGGTCCTGGACCGGGTGAAGGCCGCCTACGTCGAGCCGGTGGACGACAAGACCCTGCTGGAGAACGCCATCAAGGGCATGCTCAGCAACCTCGACCCGCATTCGGCCTACCTGGACCCGGAAGAATTCGCCGAACTGCAGGAAAGCACCAGCGGCGAGTTCGGCGGCCTGGGCATCGAGGTGGGCACCGAGGATGGCTTCATCAAGGTGGTCTCGCCGATCGACGACACCCCGGCGGCCGCGGCCGGCATCCAGCCCGGCGACCTGATCGTGCAGATCGACGGCAAGCCGACCAAGGGCCAGTCGATGAACGAGGCGGTGGACAGCATGCGCGGCAAGCCCGGCTCGTCCATCACCCTGACCATAGTGCGCAGCGGCGGCCGGCCGTTCGACGTCACCCTCAAGCGCGCCATCATCAAGGTCAAGAGCGTCAAGACCCAGCTGCTGGAGCCGAACTACGGCTACCTGCGCATCACCCAGTTCCAGGTCAACACCGGTGACGAGGTGGTCAAGGCCCTGGCGCAGCTGAAGAAGGACAACAAGGGCAAGCTCAAGGGCCTGGTCCTGGACCTGCGCAACAACCCCGGCGGCGTGCTGCAGTCCGCGGTGGAAGTGGCCGACGCCTTCCTCACCAAGGGCCTGATCGTCTACACCAAGGGCCGCATCGCCAACTCCGAGCTGCGCTTCTCCGCCGACCCGGCCGACCCCAGCGAGGGCGTGCAGCTGGTGGTGCTGATCAACGGCGGCACCGCCTCGGCGGCGGAAATCGTCTCCGGCGCCCTGCAGGACCAGAAACGCGCCATCCTCATGGGCACCGACAGCTTCGGCAAGGGCTCGGTGCAGACCGTGCTGCCGCTGAACAACGACCGCGCCCTGAAGCTGACCACCGCGCTCTACTACACCCCCAACGGCCGCTCCATCCAGGCCCAGGGCATAGTCCCGGACATCGAGGTGGAACGCGCCAAGGTGACCCGCGAGCAGAGCGACTTCGAAGGCTTCAAGGAAGCCGACCTGCAGGGCCACCTGGCCAACGGCAACGGCGGCAAGGACCGTCCGACGCAGTCGGGCAAGGCGCCCCAGGCCGCCCCGCAGGACAGCGACTTCCAGCTGAGCCAGGCCCTCAGCCTGCTGAAGGGGCTCAGCGTCAGCCGCGGCAACTGACCGGTGCGCCGGGCACGGCTGCTGTTCGGCCTGTGCCTGGCCGCCCTGTTCGGCCAGGCGCAGGCCAAGCCGCTGCTGAGCGTGGTGATCGACGACCTCGGGCAGAACCTGGCGCGCGACCGCCAGGTGTTCGAACTACCGGCCGCAGTGGCCCTGGCGATCATGCCGGACACCCCGCACGCCGCCGAACTGGCCCGCGAAGCCCACCAGCGCGGGCGCACCCTGATCCTGCACCTGCCGATGGACCCGGCCGGCGGCCCCTACGCCTGGCGCCCCGACCTGCCGCCGGCGGAACTCGCCCGCCGCCTGGATGCGGCGCTGGCCGCGGTGCCCTACGTGCAAGGCGTGAACAACCACGAAGGCAGCCGCATGACCGCCGACCGCGCCGGCATGGACCTGCTGATGGGCACCCTGCAGGAACGCCACCTGTTCTTCCTCGACAGCCGCACCAGCGCCGCCACCGTGGCCGCCGCCGAAGCGCAGAAGCGCGGCCTGGCCAGCCTGTCCCGCGACGTATTCCTCGACGACCAGCCGGATGAAGACAGCATCGCCCGCCAGTTGCAGAACGGCGTGGCCCTGGCGCGCAAGCAGGGCTCGGCGCTGCTGATCGGCCACCCGCGCCCGGCCACCCTGCGGGTGCTGCTGCGCGAACTGCCGAAGCTGAAGGCGGCGGGCATCGAACTGGTGAAGCCCGACCTGCTGATCGCCGAACGCGGCAACCGCGCCATGGCGGCGCATGGCAAGGACGGCGTCTACCGCTGAGCCACCCACGTTTTTCGTAGGATGGGTAGAGCGAAGCGATACCCATCACCATGCCCGGCCGAGCACCAGCCGTTGCAGGCGAGCATGGCTTCTCGTAGGAGCGAGCTTGCTCGCGAACAAACGCGGTGCCATGCGGTTCGCGAGCAAGCTCGCTCCTACGAAGAGCACCCCGGTGCAGCCTGTAGGACAGCTTCGCCAACACCTGTAGGAGCGCGCCCTGCGCGCGATCGCGGGCAGGGCCCGCTCCTACAATCGTGCATCCTCAGAACCGTAGCGCGGGCGCAGGAGCGGACTCTGTCCGCGATCCGGCCTCAGAGGTAATTGTTGGTAACCTCGTCCACATACCCCTCGGCGCGCATCTGGTCCAGGGCCTTCTGCAGGCGCTCGACCACCTCGTCCGGGGTGTCCTTGTTCAGCGCCAGGTACAGCTGCGCCTCGTTGAAGCGCAGCACCGTCTGCAGACCGCTGACGCCCTCCTGCTTGGCCAGGTAGCGGCCCACCGGGTCGGTGGTGGCCCAGAGGTCGATCTGCCCGGTCATCAGCTTCTTCACGTTCTCCTGGTCACGCAGGGCGTTGATCACCGGGATGCCCTGGCTCTCCAGCGCCTGGCTGACGGCGTCATTCTTGTAGGCGCCGAGCTTGTACTTGCCGGCCTCCTTGACGTCCTTCAGCGCGGTGATCTTGCTGCCCGGCGGGGCCAGCACCACCCAGCCGGTCTTCGCCAGCGGGCCCACCCACTTGAACAGCGGCACCCGCTCGGGGGTGTAGGTGGTGGAGAACAGGCCGTAGCCGGCGCGGTCCAGGGTCAGCTTGTACAGCCGGTCCCAGGGGAAGCGCAGGCTCAGGGTGTAGCCGATGCCGGCGCGCTTGAACATCTCGCGGACGATGTCCGCGCTGATGCCGTCGATGCCTTCGTCGCGGGCGAAGTTCTTGTCGTCCACCGCCATGTTGAACGGCGGGAAGTTCTCCGTCAGCAGCACCACCTTGTAGTCGGCGGGCAAGTCGGCGCGGGCCGTGGCGGCCCCCAGCAGCAGGCCGATGAACAGCCCGCAGGTCTTGAGTTTCAGCATGGTCATACCGCTCGCTTGGTTATCGTTATGGCTAGCGGCATCCCTGCATCGTGGACGCGATTCCCGTCCTGTACACCATCCCTGGCACAGCTCCGGCCGTGGCCGGCAACGCACCGCGGCGCCGCTCCCCTCGAGCGGCGCCGGCGGATCACAGGTAGCTGTTCAGCACATCGTTGACGAAGCCTTCGGCGCGCATCTTGTCCAGCGCGGCCTGCAGCTTCTGCACCACTTCGTCGGGGGTTTCCTTGTTCAGCGCCAGGTACAGCTGGTCGCTGTTGAAGCGCAGCACCGTCTTCAGGCCGCTGACGCCGACCTGCTTGGCCAGGTAGCGCCCGGCCGGGTCGCCGCTGGCCCAGAGGTCGATCTCGCCCTTCTGCAGCTTGCCGGCGTTCTCCTGGTCGCGCAGCACCAGCGCCGGCTCGAAGCCATGATCGGCGAGGTACTCGGCCATGGCGTCGCCCTTGTAGGCGCCCACCCGGTACTTCTTCGCCTCGTCCAGGCTCTTCAGGGCGATGGGGCTGTCGCCGCGGGCCAGCAGCACCCAGTCGTCCGGGCCGATGGGGCCGACCCACTTGAAGGCGCTTTCCCGCTCCGGCAGCCGCGCGGTGACGAAGACGCCGTAGTCCGGCTTCTCCAGCGCCAGCTTGTAGATACGCTCCCAGGGGAAGCGCAGGGTCATGCTGTATTTGATGCCAGCGCGCTTGTACATCTCCCGGACGATGTCCACGGCGATGCCGTCGATGTTGTCTTCCTGGGCGAAGTTCTTGCCGTTGATGGCCATGTTGTAGGGTGGGAAGTTCTCCGTCAGCAGGACCATGCTGTAGTCCGGAGAGATTTCCGCATGCGCTGTGCCAGCCAACAGCAAGGAGCTGGCCAGCAGGAGGCGTTTCAGCATCGCAGAACATTCCTGGTTGTAAGCGAAGGCGCAGAGCTTACCGCAAGTTTGCCATCATTCGGCCTTGCATCTTTCAGACCGTGTCACGCCTTGTAGGAAACATCGCCAGAAAGCACAAGGCCCGGCCGCCATGAGCGGGCCGGGCCCTGTCGCAAGCTGCACGCCGGCAGTGCGGCGCGCCCTTCAGCGCACCACGATGCCGCGGCTGGCCAGGTAGGCCTTGGCCTCCGGCACGCTGTACTCGCCGAAGTGGAAGATGCTCGCCGCCAGCACCGCGTCGGCCTTGCCTTCGAGGATGCCGGCCGCCAGGTGCTCCAGGTTGCCGACGCCGCCGGAAGCGATCACCGGCACGTTCACCGCCTCGCTGATGGCGCGGGTCACGCCCAGGTCGTAGCCGCTCTTCACGCCGTCCTGGTCCATGCTGGTCAGGAGGATTTCGCCGGCGCCCAGGCCTTCCATCTTTTTCGCCCACTCCACCGCGTCCAGCCCGGTGGGCTTGCGTCCGCCGTGGGTGAAGATTTCCCAGCGCGGGGTTTCGCCCGGCGCCGAGACCTTCTTGGCGTCGATGGCGACCACGATGCACTGCGAGCCGAAGCGCGCGGCGGCTTCACCGACGAACTCCGGGGTGAACACCGCGGCGGTGTTGATCGAGACCTTGTCCGCGCCGGCGTTGAGCAGGTTGCGGATGTCCTGTACGGTGCGCACGCCGCCGCCGACGGTCAGCGGGATGAACACCTGGCTGGCCATGCGCTCGACGGTGTGCAGCGTGGTGTCGCGGCCATCGACGCTGGCGGTGATGTCGAGGAAGGTGATCTCGTCGGCGCCCTGCTCGTCGTAGCGGCGGGCGATCTCCACCGGGTCGCCGGCGTCGCGGATGTTCTCGAACTTGACGCCCTTGACCACGCGGCCGTTGTCCACGTCGAGGCAGGGGATGATGCGCTTAGCGAGGGCCATTCTGGTGTCTCCCAATCTTGAAATTCGCGGGAGGCTGAAGGCTGGAGGCTGAACGAAAAAGCGACTCGGTCACGTCCAGCCTTCAGCCTCCAGCGCTTTTATTCGTCTTTTGCCCGCCGATCGCAAAGCGCCTGCGCCTCGGCGACATCGAGGGTGCCCTCGTAGATCGCCCGGCCGGTGATGGCGCCGATGATGCCCGGGGTGCGCGCGTCCAGCAGCTTCTGGATGTCGCCCAGGTTGTGGATGCCGCCGGAGGCGATCACCGGGATGCGCGTGGCGTTGGCCAGGGCGGCGGTGGCTTCGACGTTGCAGCCCTGCATCATGCCGTCCTTGGAGATGTCGGTGTAGACGATGGCGGAGACGCCGTCGGCCTCGAAGCGCTTGGCCAGGTCGATCACCTGTACTTCGCTGACCTCGGCCCAGCCGTCGGTGGCGACGAAGCCGTCCTTCGCGTCCAGGCCGACGATCACCTTGCCGGGGAAGGCGCGGCAGGCTTCGCCGACGAATTCCGGCTGCTTCACCGCCTTGGTGCCGATGATCACGTAGCTGACGCCGGCGCGCACGTAGTGCTCGATGGTCTCCAGCGAGCGGATGCCGCCGCCGATCTGGATCGGCAGGTTCGGGTAGCGCCTGGCGATGGCGGTGACCACCTCGCCGTTCACCGGCTTGCCTTCGAAGGCGCCGTTGAGGTCCACCAGGTGCAGGCGGCGGCAGCCACCGTCCACCCATTTGGCGGCCATGGCCACCGGGTCGTCGGAGAAGACGGTGGCGTCTTCCATCAGGCCCTGGCGCAGGCGCACGCAGGCGCCGTCCTTCAGATCGATTGCGGGGATGATCAGCATCGGTTGAACCTGCTCGAATCCAAGTCGTGAATGGGGTCGGGTCAGCTCTTCTCGAGCGCCCACAAGTCGCTTTCGATGCTTTCGAACCTGTCTTTCAGGTGCGCCTGCACATCGAGAATCGCCTTGTTGTAGAACAGCGGGCCGAACTCGCGCATGAAGAAGTCCAGCACTTCCTCGGCCTCGAAGCCGCCCAGGTCCAGCTCGAAGCGCTCCTCGAGGAAGCGCTGGATGGCCCGCGCCGCGCTCTGGCGCTGCGCGCCATCGAGCTCGAGGATGGCGGGTTTGTCCTTCTGGCGGGCCATGGGCTTACCAGCGGCCGTCCCAGGCGGCGAAGTTCTGCAGCAGCTGCAGGCCGTGGGTGTGGCTCTTCTCCGGGTGGAACTGCACGGCGAAGCGCGGGCCCTCGGCCAGCGCGGCGGCGAAGTCGCGGCCATAGTGGCCGCGGCCGGCGACCTGGCGCGGGTTGCCCGCCTCGATGTAGTAGCTGTGCACGAAGTAGAAGCGCGCCTCGTCGGGGATCTCGTGCCACAGCGGGTGGTCGAGACTCTGTTTGACCTGGTTCCAGCCCATGTGCGGCACCTTCAGGTGCTCGCCGTCCTCGTACAGGTCCTTGCCGAAGAAGCGCACCTGGCCGGGGAACAGGCCGATGCAGTCGACGCCGCCGTTCTCCTCGCTGTGCTCCAGCAGCGCCTGCATGCCGACGCAGATGCCGAGGAAGGGGCGGTCCTGGCTGACTTCACGCACCAGTTCGTCGAAGCCCAGGCGCCTGATCTCGGCCATGCAGTCGCGGATGGCGCCCACGCCGGGGAACACCACGCGGTCGGCCTCGCGGATCACCGCGGCGTCGCTGGTCACCAGCACGCGGCCGGCGCCCACGCGCTCCAGCGCCTTGGACACCGAGTGCAGGTTGCCCATGCCGTAGTCGATGACGGCGACCGTCTGCATTACAGGCACCCCTTGGTCGACGGCATCTGCCCGGCCATGCGCTCGTCCAGCTCGATGGCCATGCGCAGGGCGCGGCCGAAGGCCTTGAACACCGTCTCGATCTGGTGGTGGGTGTTGTGCCCGCGCAGGTTGTCGATGTGCAGGGTCACCTGGGCGTGGTTGACGAAGCCCTGGAAGAACTCCATGAACAGGTCGACGTCGAAGCCGCCGACGCTGGCGCGGGTGAAGGGCACGTGCATCTGCAGGCCGGGGCGGCCGGAGAAGTCGATCACCACGCGCGACAGCGCCTCGTCCAGCGGCACGTAGGCATGGCCGTAGCGGCGGATGCCCTTCTTGTCGCCGATAGCCTTGGCGAAAGCCTGGCCGAGGGTGATGCCGATGTCTTCGACGGTGTGGTGGTCGTCGATGTGCAGGTCGCCCTTGCACTCGATGTCCAGGTCGATCAGGCCATGGCGGGCGATCTGGTCCATCATGTGCTCGAGGAAGGGCACCCCGGTATCGAAGCGGGCCTTGCCCGTGCCATCCAGGTCGATGGACACCTTGATCTGGGTTTCCAGGGTGTCGCGCGCGACGGTTGCCTTGCGTTCGGCCATCACCAGCTCCACAGCTAACACTGCACTTAATTATAAGAGGGCCCGCATTATAGGCGCGGCGGGCCCCGCAGGGCTACGGGCGACGGTCGGCGGCGCTGGCCGCGGGGCGCCGCTTGTCCGTAAACTGCGCATCCCCGCCGAGGATGCCGCCATGCCCGTGATCGTCGAACACCTTGCCCAGCCCTCCGCCCAGGACCGCCAGGACCTGGCCCGGCTCTACGCCGAGGCGCCGGCCTGGCTGCTCGCGCCCTTCGCCGACGGCGAGGCCCTGGTGGACGCCGCGCTGGCCGCGGGCACGCTGCTGACCGGGCGCTTCAACGACCGCCTGCTGGGCGCCGCCTGGCTGCAGCGCGATGCCGACGCCTGGCGCCTCTCGCGCCTGTGCGTGCGCCGCGTCACCCGCGGCCGCGGCGTGGCCCGCCGGCTGCTGGAGGAAACCCAGCGCCAGGCGGTGCTCGCCGGCTGCCCGCTGCGCCTGCAGGCCCCGGCCGGGCAGGCGGAAGCGGCCGAACTGGCCGAACGCCTCGGCCTGGCCATGGAGCCGGCCTGAGCCCCGCCAGCCCGGGACGCAGCGCATGACCACGAGGAGCACGCATGCCTTTCGAAGAACGTGAACGCGCGGCGCTGCTCGCGCTCAAGGGCGTCGGCCCGACGGTCCTGCAACGCCTGGAACAGATGGGCCTGGACAGCTTCGGCAAGCTGCGCGAAAGCGATGCGCAGAGCATCCTCAGCGCCGGCGCCGCGCTGACCGGCAGCAGTTGCTGGAAGAACAGCCCGCAGGCCCGCGCCGCCATCGCCGCAGTGCTGCACAGAGCCAGCGAGGACGCATGAACGACATCGACATCCTGGTCATCGGCGCCGGCGCGGTCGGCCTGGCGTGCGCCGCGCGCCTGGCGGAAAGCGGTCGCAGCGTACTGATCGTCGAGGCCGAGCGGCTGATCGGCAGCCACACCTCCAGCCGCAACTCCGAGGTCATCCACGCCGGCCTCTACTACCCGCCCGGCTCGCTCAAGGCCGAGCTCTGCCTGGAAGGCCGCGAGCGCCTGTACGCCTGGTGCGCCAGCCACGACGTGCCGCACAGCCGCGTCGGCAAGCTGCTGGTGGCCGTGGAAGACGCCGAACTGGGCAAGCTGGAAGCCCTCGCCGCCAATGCCCAAGCCAGCGGCGTACATGACTTGCAGCCGCTGGACGCCGCCCAGTTGCATGCGCTGGAGCCGGCGGTGCGCGGCGTGGCCGCCCTGCTCTCGCCGAGCACCGGGATCATCGACAGCCATGCCTACATGCTGTCGCTACAGCACGCCGCGCAAATCCAGGGCGCGCAGCTGGTGCTGGACACCCGCATCGACAGCCTGCGCCGCGCCGCCGACGGCTGGATCGCCGAAGGCGTCAGCGTCGGCGAGCCGTTCAGCATCCAGGCCGAACAGGTGATCAACGCCGGCGGCCTGTTCGCCCAGCAACTGGCCGCCCGCACCGAAGGCCTGGAAGGCGTGCCGCCGCTGCACCTGTGCCAGGGCCGCTACTTCACCTACGGCGGCCGCTCGCCGTTCAGCCACCTGATCTACCCGATGCCCGAGGCCAACACCGCCGGCCTGGGCGTGCACGCCACCCTCGACCTCGGCGGCCAACTGCGCTTCGGCCCGGACGTGCGTTACCTGGAGGCCATCGACTATCTGGTCGACGAAGCGCTGCGCGAGCCCTTCGCCCAGGCCATCCGCCGCTACTTCCCGGGCCTGGACGCCGGGCGCCTGCAGGCCGGCTACGCCGGGATTCGTCCTAAACTGAGCGGTGCCGGGGAACCCGCTTCCGACTTCGTCATCCAAACCGCCGTAGACCACGGCCTGCCGGGCCTGGTCAACCTGTTCGGGATCGAGTCGCCGGGGCTCACCGCCAGCCTGGCCATCGCCGAACGCGTCGCCGCCGCCTGCTGAAGCGGGCGGGCGCATTGATATACTCCCGCCAATTCACCCGCCGCCAGAACAAGGACCCGTCCATGAAAGCGTTCGGCAAGATCCTGGGCATAGCCGTCCTCGCCCTGCTGCTACTGGTAGTCGCCGCCGGCTTCATCCTCACCCACTTCTTCGACCCCAACGACTACAAGGACGAGATCCGCCAGCTCGCCCGCGACAAGGCCAACCTGGAGCTGGACCTGCGCGGCGACATCGGCTGGAGCCTGTTCCCCTGGCTCGGCCTGGAACTGCACGACACCAGCGTGGCCAGCGTGCGCAGCCCGGACAAGCCGTTCGCCGACCTGCAGCTGCTCGGCCTGTCGGTGCGGGTGCTGCCGCTGCTGCGCCGCGAAGTGCAGATGAGCGACATCCGCGTGCAGGGCCTGACCCTCACACTGAACCGCGATAAGGCCGGCAAGGGCAACTGGGAAGACATCGGCAAGCCGGCCCAGCCCGCTGGCGCCACCCCCGCCACGCCGGCCGGCCAGGCCGGCGCACCCGCCGAAGCGCCCAAGGCGCCGGCCGAAACCGCTTCCACGCCGATGAAGCTGGACATCGACAGCCTCAACGTCAGCGGCGCGCGCATCGACTACAGCGACGAGCAGAGCGGCAAGCAGTACACCGTCGAAGGCCTGGACCTGAACACCGGCGCCATCCGCGAAGGCAGCAGCATCCCCTTCAAGCTCAACGCCTACCTGGGCACCAACCAGCCGGTGACCCGCGCCAAGACCGAACTGACCGGCAACCTGCGCTTCGACCGCGCGCTCAAGCGCTACCAGCTGGAAGACGCCAAGCTCTCCGGCGAACTGGCCGGCGACCAGCTGCAGGGCCGCACCGCGACCTTCTCCGCCCAGGGCCAGCTGCTGCTCGACCAGGCCGCGCAGGTCGCCGAATGGAACGGCCTGAAACTGTCGATCAACCAGTTGCGCGCCCTCGGCGAGCTGAAGGCGCGCAACCTCGACAAGGAACCGCAGTTCACTGGCGGCCTGTCCATCGCCCCGTTCAACCTGCGCGAATTCCTCGAAGGCCTCGGCCAGAAGCTGCCGGAGATGGCCGACGGCAACACCCTGACCAAGCTGGAACTGGCCGCGCGCCTGGACGGCAGCCGCAACGCCGTCAACCTCAGCGATATCCAGCTCAAGCTCGACGACAGCAGCTTCAGCGGCAGCCTGGGCCTGGCCGACATCGCCAAGCAGGCCGTGCGCGCCCAGCTCAGCGGCGACAAGCTGAACCTCGACCGCTACCTGCCGGCCAAGGCCGCCAAAGGCGCCGAGGCGGCCAGCGCCAGCCGCAAGGCGGAAGTCGACGCCACCGTCGCCAGCGCCACCGGCAAGGGCGACAGCCCGCTGCCCAACGCCCCCACCCAGCAGGCCTGGAGCGACGCACCGCTGCTGCCGCTGGCCAAGCTGCGCACGCTGGACCTGGACCTCAACCTGAACCTCGGCCAGCTCACCCTCGACAAGCTGCCGATCGAGAACGCCGTGCTCAAGCTGCGCGGGCAGAACGGCCAGTTCAGCCTCGACGACATGCGCGGCGAACTCTACGACGGCCGCTTCAACGCCAAGGCCAGCCTCGACGTGCGCCAGGACGTGGCGCTGCTGGCGGCGCAGAAGCACATCGAAGGCGTGCCGGTGGAGAAACTCCTCCAGGCCCAGGGCCAGAAGCCGCCGGTCACCGGCCTGCTGAACCTGGACGCGGACATCACCACCCAGGGCAACAGCCAGAAGGCCTGGATCGACAACCTCAACGGCAAGGCCAACTTCAAGCTGAGCAAGGGCGTGCTGCTCAACGCCAACCTGGAAGAGCAACTGTGCCGCGGCATCGCCACCCTCAACCGGAAGAGCCTGAGCGCCGAGCACGGCGGCAAGGACACGCCCTTCCGCGAGCTCAACGGCAGCCTGACCTTCCACAACGGCGTGGCCAGCAACCCCGACCTGCGCGTCGCGGTGCCCGGCCTGACGGTCAAGGGCGACGGCGACCTCGACCTGCGCGTACTGGGCATGGACTACCGCGTCGGCGTGATCATCGAAGGCGACAAGAGCGACATGCCCGACCCGGCCTGCGAGGTGAACAAGCGCTACGTCGGCATCGAATGGCCGCTGCGCTGCCGCGGCCCGCTGGAACTGGGCGCCAAGGCCTGCCGCCTGGACCAGGACGGCATCGGCCGCATCGCCGGGCAACTGGCCGGGCAGCGCCTGAACGAGAAACTCGAAGAGAAATTCGGCGACAAGGTCAGCCCCGACCTGAAGGACGCCCTGAAGAACCTGCTGAAGAAGAAATGACCCCCGAACGCTTCAATACCGCGGTCCTCGACTGGTACGACCGCCACGGCCGCCACGACCTGCCCTGGCAGCGCGACATCAACCCCTACCGGGTGTGGGTGTCGGAAATCATGCTGCAGCAGACCCAGGTGAGCACCGTGCTGGGCTACTTCGACCGCTTCATGGCGGCGCTGCCCACGGTCGCCGACCTGGCCGCCGCGCCGGAGGACGAAGTCCTGCACCTGTGGACCGGGCTGGGCTACTACACCCGCGCGCGCAACCTGCAGAAGACCGCGAAGCTGGTGATGGAGCGCCACGCCGGCGAGTTCCCCCGCGACGTCGAGCAGCTCACCGAGCTGCCCGGCATCGGCCGCTCCACCGCCGGGGCCATCGCCAGCATCTCCATGGGCCTGCGCGCGCCCATCCTCGACGGCAACGTCAAGCGCGTGCTGGCCCGCTACCTGGCCTGCGACGGCTACCCGGGCGAGCCCAGGGTGGCGAAGCAGCTGTGGGAAGCGGCGGAACGCTTCACCCCGCACGCGCGGGTCAACCACTACACCCAGGCGATGATGGACCTGGGCGCCACCCTCTGCACCCGCAGCAAGCCCAGCTGCCTGCTGTGCCCGCTGAGCGAGGGCTGCCGCGCCCACCTGCTCGGCCGCGAAAGCGCCTACCCGGTGCCCAAGCCGCGCAAGGAGCTGCCGCAGCGGCGCACGCTGATGCCGATCCTGGCCAACCGCGAAGGCGCCATCCTGCTCTACCGCCGCCCGTCCACCGGCCTGTGGGGCGGCCTGTGGAGCTTCCCGGAACTGGACGACCTCGCCCAGCTCGATCCGCTCGCCGCGCAGCACGCCCTGCGCCTGGGGCAGCGCCACGAACTGCCCGGCCTGACCCATACCTTCAGCCACTTCCAGCTGGCCATCGAGCCCTGGCTGGTGCGCGTGGAGGACGCAGCCGGCGGCGTGGCCGAGGGCGACTGGCTCTGGTATAACCTGGCCACCCCGCCGCGGCTCGGTCTCGCGGCCCCGGTCAAGAAGCTGCTCAAGCGAGCAGCCGACGCGTTGAATGCAGGAGAGATGACATGAGCCGAATGGTGATGTGCCGCAAGTACAAAGAAGAGCTGCCCGGCCTCGATCGCCCACCCTACCCCGGCGCCAAGGGCCAGGACATCTACGAGCACGTGTCGAGGCAGGCCTGGGACGAGTGGCAGAAGCACCAGACCATGCTGATCAACGAGCGCAGGCTGAACATGATGAACGCCGAGGACCGCAAGTTCCTCCAGGGCGAGATGGACAAGTTCCTCTCCGGCGAGGAATACGCCCAGGCCGACGGCTACGTCCCGCCGAGCGCGTAAGCTCCGGTATTAACTGAAAATTTTTTCGCGGCACGCTTGACACCCTTTCGGAAAACCCTTTTAATGCGCGCCACGTTGCCCAGGTAGCTCAGTTGGTAGAGCAGGGGATTGAAAATCCCCGTGTCGGCGGTTCGATTCCGTCCCTGGGCACCAAGACTCCGAAAGGCCCCTGCGTTCACCAGAACCAGGGGCCTTTTGCATTTCCGCCCTCAGCCGATCACGGCCGCGCTTCCGCCACTGGTCGCCCGCCCGGCGAAACTCCCTCTGTTTCCGTTGTCTACTGGCGCGTAGCACAACGTTTTTTCAGAATGATGACATTCCGGATGATTTCCGCCCGATGGATGGGATACTTTCAGGCCCTTCGATGCCTGAAAAGGGAGTGCTCGTGCATCCTCTAAAACGCTGGTGGCAACAACGCGGCAACCTCGCGACGCTTGCCATCCTGTTCCTGGCGATCCCGCTGGCCAGCCGCCATGCCTTTGGCTGGGGCAACCTCTATGGCTACCTTTCGGATCTGGCCATCGGCAGCCTGCTGGTCCTGCTGCTGCACCGCCTGCGCCTGTTCGTAGCCCTGCCGATCATGCTGCTGTGGGCGCTGATGACGATCGGCAACGCCGAGCTGGTCAGCGCCGTGGGCCGCATGCCCGATCCCAGCGACCTGCACTTCATGGCCGACCCGACCTTCGTCGGCAACTCCACCCAGGGCGGCGGCATCGCCCACCCATGGCTGGCCGGTGCGCTGCTCGGCGCCATCGTGCTCTGCGCAGTGCTGTGGCGGCGCCGCGAACAGCGCCTGTCGCGCTTCGCCTATGCCGTGCCGGTGGCCCTGCTGGGCGCCCACTTCGGCTTGCAGTACGTGATCCCCAACGACGTCGACGTGTGGAAGCAGTTCAACCTGCCGCACCGCCTGCTGGCCGGCGTCGCCAGCCAGGGCCAGCTCGCCGCCGAGGACTGGCTGGCCGGCGACCAGGGCGACACCCCGCCGGACGTCACCGGGCTGACCCAGCTCGACCTCTCCGGCACCCCGCTGCTGTCCGGCCCGGGCACGGCGAAGAATGTGCTGATCATCACCATGGAAGGCATCCCCGGCGCCTACGTGGCGACCAACCGCGCGGCGCTGAGCAGCAGCTACGAAGAATCCATGATGCCCAGGCTCAGCGCCTGGGCCGAACGCTCGATGACCACCCCGGACTACGTGGTGCACAGCCACCAGACCATCCGTGGCCTCTATGCCCTGCTCTGCGGCGACTACAGCAAGCTGGACAACGGCACGCCCAAGGGCGTCGAACTGCTGTCCAACCCCGGCCGCGCCGCCGAGTGCCTGCCGGCGCAGCTGCGCCGGCACGGCTTCAGCACCCACTTCCTGCAGGGCGCCGGCCTGCGCTTCATGGCCAAGGACAAGGTGATGCCGGCCATGGGCTTCGACAAGACCCTCGGCCGCGACTGGTTCAAGAAGAAGCCCTACCTGGAGTTCGCCTGGGGCATGGACGACAAGGCCTTCTTCGAGGGCGCGCTGGACTACGTCGGCGAGCTGCGCAAGAACAAGAAGCCGTGGATGCTCACCCTGCTCACCGTCGGCACCCACCAGCCCTACTCGGCCACCCCGGAATACCTGGCCAGGTATCCCACCCCGCGCCAGGCCGCAGTCGGTTACCTGGATGACGCCGTCGACGCCTTCCTCGCCGGCCTGGAGAAACAGGGCGTGCTCAAGGACACCCTGGTGATCGTCACCTCCGACGAATCCCACGGCATCGACAACGTGCGCCTGGCCTCGTCCTGGGGCCTGAACCTGGTGCTGGCCCCCGAGCAGGCGGCGCTGCCGCCGGTGAAGAGCGGCGTCTACGGCCACGTCGACATGGATGCCTCGATCCTCGACTACTTCGGCTTCACCCCGCCGAAGGACGTTTCCGGCCGCTCGCTGTTCCGCGAGTACGACAAGGGCCGCGAGATGGTCTCCTTCACCAACGGCATGCTGCGTTTCCACGACGGCAGGCAGACCTTCACCGAGTGCGACTTCCAGCAGGTCTGCCGGCGCTACAAGAGCGATGGCTTCATCGCCGACAGCGCCCAGTTCGTCGGGCGCTTCAGCGGCCGCGACGCCCGCCTGGTCGCCGCCCGCGCCGGCATCCTCGACCACTCGGTGACCGGCAGCGGCCCGGGCGGCGAATACCAGTTCGCCACCCAGGAGAAGATCCGCATCAAGCCGCAGGTCACCAACGAGTACACCGACAACCTGATCGGCGCCCAGTACCTGGAGTTCCCGGCCGACAGCCACACTACGGTGAACCTGAAGATCCGCGCGCTGCAGATGGACAAGGCCGGGGCCAAGGTGCAGCTGAAGACCCGCGAGTTCGAGCGCCCGGTGGACCTGGCGATCCCCGAGTTCCCGCGGCTGACCCGCGATAAGCCGCTGGAGGTAAGCTTCGGCTTCGACAACGAGCGGGCGCGCAAGGCCTTCTCCTTCCACCTGCTGGCCGAAGGCAAGGGCATCATCGAGATCACCGATTTCCACGTGCAGACGCAGCCGCGCAAATCCACCATCGACGCCAGCGAGCATCCCACCCGCCTGGCCGGCGGCAGCGTGCTGCCCGGCCCGCGCATCGGTGGCCGCCCGGCGCTGATGGCCGGCCAACTCGACCAGCTCGACGAAGAGAGCCGCGACAGCAACGCCGCCGAGCCGCAGATCACCCAGTGAACCCGGGCCCCGACCAATGTCGGGGCCTGCGGTCTTTTCCCCCGCCGGCGAAGCTGGCACTATCGCGCCCCTCGTTTCGCCGGCCCCCTCGCCAGGCTTCCGGGCCCCCGGTGTTCAGCCCAGGCGACAAGGCACTGCGGCAATGCGACAAGATGCCACCATCCAGGCCCGGCGCGGCCCCCGGACGCTTGGCGCCCCCCGGGTCGCGTGATAGGTTGCGTTCGCCAGGAAGGCCCTACCCCCTGCCGCGGCGCGCCGCGAAGCATCCGAACAACAATAGAGGAGCCCCCAATGGCCGAGGCCATACCCGCACTGGAAATCCGTAACCTGCACAAGCGTTACGGCGACCTGGAAGTGCTCAAGGGCATTTCCCTGACCGCCCGCGAAGGCGACGTGATCTCCATTCTCGGCTCCTCGGGTTCCGGCAAGTCGACCTTCCTGCGCTGCATCAACCTGCTGGAAAACCCGCACCAGGGCCAGATCATCGTCGCCGGCGAAGAGCTGAAGCTGAAGAAGGCCAAGGACGGGGCGCTGGTCGCCGCCGACAACCGCCAGATCAACCGCCTGCGCAGCGAACTGGGCTTCGTCTTCCAGAACTTCAACCTCTGGCCGCACATGAGCATCCTCGACAACATCATCGAGGCGCCGCGCCGCGTGCTGGGCAAGAGCCGCGCCGAAGCCATCGAGATCGCCGAGGCCCTGCTGGCCAAGGTCGGCATCGCCGACAAGCGCCACAGCTTCCCCGCGCAGCTCTCCGGCGGCCAGCAGCAGCGTGCGGCCATTGCCCGCACCCTGGCCATGCAGCCCAAGGTCATACTGTTCGACGAGCCCACTTCCGCACTGGACCCGGAGATGGTCCAGGAAGTGCTCAACGTGATCCGCGCGCTGGCCGAGGAAGGCCGCACCATGCTGCTGGTCACCCACGAAATGAATTTCGCCCGCCAGGTTTCCAGCGAGGTGGTGTTCCTCCACCAGGGCCTGGTCGAGGAACAGGGTTCCCCCGAGCAGGTCTTCGGGAACCCGCAGTCCGCGCGCTGCAAGCAGTTCATGTCCAGCCACCGCTAACGGAGCAACTTTGCATGAAGAACTATAAGAAGATCCTTCTGGCCGCTGCCGCCACCCTGGCCTTCGGCGCCCACGCGGTCGCCGCCGAGAAGTTGCGCATCGGCACCGAAGGCGCCTACCCGCCCTTCAACGGCATCGACGCCAGCGGCCAGGTGGTCGGCTTCGACCTCGACGTCGGCAAGGCCCTGTGCGCCAAGATGAAGGTCGAGTGCGAGGTGGTCACCTCCGACTGGGACGGCATCATCCCGGCGCTGAACGCCAAGAAGTTCGACTTCATCGTCGCCTCCATGTCGATCACCGACGAGCGCAAGCAGGCGGTGGACTTCACCAACCCCTACTACACCAACAAGCTGCAGTTCGTGGCGCCCAGGTCGGTGGACTTCAAGACCGACAAGGGCTACCTGAAGGGCAAGGTGATCGGTGCCCAGCGCGCGACCATCGCCGGCACCTGGCTTGAGGACAACATGTCCGACACCGTCACCATCAAGCTCTACGACACCCAGGAAAACGCCTACCTGGACCTGTCCTCGGGCCGCCTGGACGGCGTGCTGGCCGACAAGTTCGTGCAGTACGACTGGCTCAAGAGCGACGCCGGCAAGGACTTCGAGTTCAAGGGCGAGCCGGTGTTCGACAACGACAAGATCGGCATCGCCGTGCGCAAGGGCGACCCGCTGCGTGACAAGCTGAACGCCGCCCTGAAGGAAATCGTCGACGACGGCACCTACAAGAAGATCAACGAGAAGTACTTCCCCTTCAGCATCTACTGATGCCAGCCCGGCGCGCCCTGTGACCCAGGGCGCGCCCCTTCAGGCGCGATCCCCATGATTTTCGACCTGCACGGTTTCGGCCCGCAGCTGGCGGCCGGCACCCTGATGACGCTCAAGCTGTCCCTGGCCGCGGTCTGCCTCGGCCTGATCCTCGGGCTGCTCGGCGCCATCGCCAAGACCTCGAAGAATGCCTTGCTGCGCATGCTCGGCGGCGCCTACACCACCCTGGTGCGCGGCGTGCCGGAAACCCTCTGGGTGCTGATGATCTATTTCGGCACCGTGGCCGGGCTGAACGCCGTGGGCGACCTGTTCGGCAAGCCCGACCTGGCCCTGAGCCCCTTCGCCGCCGGCACCTGCGCCCTGGGCCTGTGCTTCGGCGCCTACGCCACCGAAGTCTTCCGCGGCGCCCTGCTGGCCGTGCCCAAGGGCCACCGCGAGGCCGGCCAGGCGCTGGGCCTGTCCGCCCCGCGGATCTTCTGGCGCATCGTCCTGCCGCAGGTGTGGCGCGTGGCCCTGCCGGGCCTGGGCAACCTGTACCTGATCCTGCTCAAGGACACCGCCCTGGTCTCGCTGATCACCCTCGACGAGATCATGCGCAAGGCCCAGGTCGCCTCCAACGCGACCAAAGAGCCCTTCACCTTCTACATGACCGCCGCGCTGATCTACCTGGGCCTGACCGTATTCGTCATGGCCGCCCTGCACTTCCTGGAGCGCCGCGCCGGCCGCGGTTTCGTGAGGAACGAGCTATGACCGACATGGAGCTGATCCTCAAGTGGCTGCCGAAGATGCTCCAGGGCGCCGGGCTGACCCTCGAGCTGCTGGCCTTCGCCGTGGTCGCCGGCCTGGCCCTGGCCGTGCCGCTGGGCATCGCCCGCGCCTCGCGGCACTGGTACGTGCGCGCGCTGCCCTACACCTACATCTTCTTCTTCCGCGGCACCCCGCTGCTGCTGCAGCTGTTCATCGTCTACTACGGCCTGGCGCAGTTCGAGTCGGTGCGCCAGGGGCCGCTCTGGCCCTACCTGCGCGATCCCTACTGGTGCGCGCTGCTGACCATGACCCTGCACACCGCGGCCTACATCGCCGAGATCCTCCGCGGCGCCATCCACGCCATCCCGGTGGGTGAAGTGGAAGCCGCGCGGGCCCTGGGCATGTCGCGCCGCCAGGCACTGCTGCACATCATCCTGCCGCGCGCCGCGCGCATCGCCCTGCCGGCCTACAGCAACGAGGTGATCCTCATGCTCAAGGCCAGCGCCGTGGTCTACACCGTGACGCTGTTCGACATCATGGGCATGACCCGCACCATCATCGCCCGCACCTACGAGGCCATGCTGTTCTTCTGCCTCGCCGGGGTGTTCTACCTGGTCATCACCCTGGTCCTCACCCGCCTGTTCCGCCTCGCCGAGCGCTGGCTGCGGGTGGACTCCATGCAGGGGCGCTGACCGGCGCTTCCCGGATGTGGCGGGGCCGCTATAATCGCCGCCCCGCCACTCACTCCCAGCGCACCGCCGTGGCCAACCGCCTCACCGACGACGTCCTGCTCCAGCGCTTCCAGGCTCTGGACGCCTTCCTGCTCGCCCACCAGGGGCTGTGGCGGCCCAAGCCCTTCACCCTGCTGGAACTGCCCTGGGAAGCCGAACACCGGGAACTGGCCACCTGGCTGCGCGGGCGCGACCTGGAACAGGCCGACACCGCGCACAACCAGCCCGAACGCCTGCCCGCGCCGGCGCCCTTCCCGGAGCTGGCGAGCCGCGCCGCGCAACTGAGCGAAGTCGAGGACCTGCCGTCCCACCCGCTGCCCAGGCTGCCGGCGCAGTTCCAGGTCGACGTGCCCGGGCGCAAATGGCAGCAGATCGAAGCCTTCGCCAGCCGCCTGGAGTTCGCCACGCCCTCCGTGCAGTGGCTGGACTGGTGCGCCGGCAAGGGCCACCTCGGGCGCCTGCTGGCCCACGGCGGGCAACCGCTGCTGAGCCTGGAGCGTGACCTCGCGCTGGTCAGCGAAGGCCAGCGCCTGAGCGACCGCCTGGGCCTGCGCGCCATGCACGTCGAGCAGGACGTACTCGCCGAAGGCGCCGCCCGCTACCTGCAGCCCGGCCAGACCGCCGTGGCCCTGCACGCCTGCGGCGACCTGCACGTCCAGTTGCTGCGCCTGGCGGCGGGCAAGCGCTGCCGGCAACTGGCGGTGGCGCCCTGCTGCTACAACCGCATCGCCAGCGAGCACTACCAGCCGTTATCCACAGCCGCGGGTGCTTCCCGCCTGAAGCTGGATCAGGACGACCTGCGCCTACCGCTCGCCGAGACGGTCACCGCCGGCGCCCGGATACGGCGCCAGCGCGACAACTCCATGGCCCGGCGCCTGGCCTTCGACCTGCTGCAGCGCGAACTACGCGGCGAGGACAGCTACCTGCCGGTGCCCTCGGTGCCCGTGGACTGGCTGCACAAACCCTTCGCCGACTACTGCCGCGACCTGGCCGCGCTCAAGGGCCTGCCCCGCCCCGCCGAGCGCGACTGGAGCGCGCTGGAGGCCCAAGGCTGGCGGCGCCTGGCCGAAGTGCGCAATCTCGAACTGGTGCGCGGCCTGTTCCGCCGCCCGCTGGAACTCTGGCTGCTGCTCGACCGCGCGCTGTTCCTCGTCGAACAGGGCTACCGGGTACGCCTGGGGCGCTTCTGCGCCAGCCAGGTCACGCCGCGAAACCTGCTCATCCTCGCCGAGCACGTCTAGTACGAGCGTTCCAGAGAGAAGCCCACAGAACCTGTGGATAACTCTGTTGAGAACACCGGGAAAATCGCTCACGCGGCCCGCTGCTGGCCTGCCGGCGCGGCTCTGTTCGAATTTTGAACAGATCAGATAATTTCTTTTAAAAACATAGCTTTAAGAAAAACCTGAAAAGCGCTGAGGCTTTTTTAGCACTAGCCGCCAAGCCATGCCCCGGCATTGTGCATAAGCACTGCTGCCGGGGCCGCGTCGCACACCGAGCGGGCACATCCTGTTTCACGGAACGCTCGCATAGTGCTTTCAGGAACGGATTGTTGCCCATTTGCAACAATCTGCTATTTGTCATTAGCTGCCTAGGCAGTATTATTTCGAAACACATTACCTGCCTAGACAGTTATTAGCCTTGCCATGGATCACTACCGCGTCACGGACTTCCCGTTCAGGGGCTCGATCGGCCAGTTGCTGGGGCTGGCGGCCATCCTCAAGGACCGCCTGCTGGACAAGCACCTGATCCACCTGGACATCACCGCCGCGCAATTCAAGGTGCTGTTCTTCATCGGCCAGAACCGCGCCAACACCCCGGGCGAGCTGTGCCGCGAGCTGTCCATCGACAGCGGCTCGATGACGCGCATGCTCGATCGCCTGGCGAAGAAAGACCTGCTGCTGCGCCAGCCCTGCCCCAACGACCGGCGCAGCGTGCGCCTGCAGCTCAGCCCCGCCGGCGAGGCGGTGAACGCCCAGGCGCCACAGATCGCCGTGCGGGCGATGAACGAACTGGTCGGCTGCCTCAACCCCGAGGAACTGCTGACTCTCACCCGGCTGCTGGACAAGATCCTCGCCAGCCATGGCGTCGCGCCCGGCGCGACCCAGGAGAAGTAGGCCATGCGTGCATTCCGCTTACCCGCCGCTACCCTGCTGGCCAGCGCCGTGGCGCTGGCCGGCTGCGTCAGCTCCTCGGGCCTGGCGCCCAGCGGCAAGGCGCTCGACAGCGCCTCGCTGCAGGCCGGCCGCAGCCTCGACGGCACGCCGCTGTCCAGTGCCGCCTGGCCGCGCCGGAACTGGTGGAGCAGCCTGGGCGACGCCCAGCTCGACAGCCTGATCGACGAGGCCCTGAAAGGCACGCCGGACCTGCAGATCGCCGACGCCCGCGCGCGCCAGGCCGCCGCCGCGGCCAGCGCCGCCGATGCCGAGCGCATGCCCACGCTCAATGGCAAGGCCAGCTATGCGGGCATCCGCGCGCCCACCAGCGTGCTCCCCGCGCCAACGGGCGGGCATTATTCGGCGGTGAAGTACCTGTCCCTGGGCTTCAACTACGATTTCGACCTCTGGGGCGGCCAGCGCGCCGCCTGGGAAGCCGCCCTCGGCCAGGCCAACGCCGCCGAGGTGGACCGCCAGGCCGCGGCCATCACCCTCTCGGCCAACGTCGCCCGCGCCTATAGCGAGCTGGGCCACGCCTTCGCCGTGCGCGACCTGTCCCGCGATGAGCTGGAGCGTTCGCAGCGCCTGTTCGAGCTCAGCCGCAAGCGCATGGACGCCGGCCTGGACAGCAAGGTGCAGTTGCAGCAGACGCAAACCCAGGTGGCCAGCGCCCGCCAGCAGCTGGCCGCCGCCGAACAGCAGATCGCCAGCGACCGTATCGCCCTGGCCGTGCTGCTCGGCCAGGGACCGGACCGCGGCCTCGACCTGCAGCGCCCGCAACCGCTCAAGACCGACGCTCTGAGCCTGCCGCCCGACCTGCCGGCGGAACTGCTCGGCCGCCGCCCGGACATAGTCGCCGCGCGCTGGCGCGTCGAGGCCGCGGGCAAGGACATCCAGGCGGCGAAGATGCAGTTCTACCCGAACCTCAACCTGGGCGCGATGATCGGCCTGGCCAGCATGCACACCAGCGACCTGCTGGAGGCGCCGAGCCGCTTCTTCCAGGTCGCCCCGGCCATCTCCCTGCCGCTGTTCGACGGCGGCCGCCTGCGCGCCAACCTGGCCGGCAAGGACGCGGACTACGACCTCGCCGTGGCGCAGTACAACAAAACCCTGGTCGGCGCCCTGGGCGAGGTCAGCGACGACCTCGGCCAGTTGCACTCGCTGGAGCAGCAACTGGTCGACCAGCGCGAGGCCCGCGACATCGCCAAGTCCAACTTCGAACTGGCCATGCGCCGCTATGGCGAAGGCGTCGGCAACTACCTCGACGCCCTCAGCGTGCAGCAACAACTGCTGCTCGCCGAGCGCCAGCTGGCCAACCTGGAAGCCCAGCGCATCGACCTCTCCGTCCAGCTGGTGCAAGCCCTGGGCGGTGGCTTCCAGGCCGACTCCGTTCCCCCGTCTTCCGCCCCGCTCGCCCAGGCGGGCGCAGCCGCCGTGCACTAAGAGGCAACCGCCATGACCACCGATACCCAAGAAACCACCGGCGGCAACCCCCAGCGCAAGCGCTGGCTGCTGATCCTGCTGGTCGTCGTCATCCTCGCCGGCATCGCCGCGGCGCTCTGGGAGTTCCTCTACGGGCGCTGGCACGAAGACACCGACGATGCCTACGTCAACGGCAACGTGGTGCAGATCACCCCGCAGATCACCGGCACCGTGGTCAGCATCGGCGCCGACGACGGCAACCTGGTGCACAAGGGCCAGGTCCTGGTGAAGTTCGACCCCAGCGACGCCGACGTGGCCCTGCAGCAGGCCGAAGCCAACCTGGCGCGCACCGTGCGCCAGGTGCGCGGGCTGTTCAGCAACGTCGACGGCTACAAGGCCGACGTCGCCGCGAAGAAGGTCGCCCTGGCCAAGGCCGAGGCCGACTTCAAGCGCCGCCAGCACCTGGCCGACGACGGCGCCATCTCCCGCGAGGAGCTGGCCCACGCCCGTGATGCCCTGGATACCGCGCGCAACGCCCTGACCAGCTCCGAGCAGCAGCTGGACACCAACCGCGCGCTGGTGGACGACACCGTCGTCGCCTCCCACCCCGACGTCAAGGCGGCCGCCGCCAAGCTGCGCCAGGCCTACCTGGACGACGCCCGCGCGGTGATAGTCGCGCCGGTGACCGGCTACGTGGCCAAGCGCACCGTGCAGGTCGGCCAGCGCGTTCAGCCAGGCACTGCGCTCATGGCGGTGATCCCGCTGGAGCAGGTGTGGATCGACGCCAACTTCAAGGAAACCCAGCTGCAGCACATGCGCATCGGCCAGCCGGTGGAAATCCGTTCCGACCTCTACGGCAGCTCGGTCAAGTACCAGGGCAGCGTGGAAAGCCTGGGCGTCGGCACCGGCAGCGCCTTCTCCCTGCTGCCGGCGCAGAACGCCACCGGCAACTGGATCAAGATCGTCCAGCGCGTGCCCGTGCGCATCCGCGTCGACGCCAGGCAACTGGACGAGCATCCGCTACGCATCGGCCTGTCGATGGACGTCAACGTCGACCTGCACGACCAGAGCGGCCCGGCCCTGTCGCAGCAGCCGCCGAAGGAAGCGCTGTTCTCCACCGACGTCTACCAGCAGCAACTGGCCTCGGCGGACCAGCTCATCGAGCAGCTGATCCACGCCAACATGGCCGACGGCCGCGGCCGCAGCACCGCCGCGCGCTGAGCCCGGAAGCATCATGAGCGAGAACAGCAGCAACGGCGCCTTCAGCCCGCCCAGCCTGGTGATGGCCACCATCGGCCTGTCCCTGGCGACCTTCATGCAGGTGCTGGACACCACCATCGCCAACGTCGCCCTGCCGACCATCTCCGGCAACCTGGGGGTGAGCGCCGAGCAGGGCACCTGGGTGATCACCTCCTTCGCGGTGAGCAACGCCATCGCCCTGCCGCTGACCGGCTGGCTGAGCCGCAAGGTCGGCGAGGTGCGGCTGTTCATCGCCGCCACCATTCTCTTCGTGATCGCCTCCTTCCTCTGCGGCGTGGCCCAGCAGATGGGCATGCTGGTGGGCTTCCGCGCCCTGCAGGGCTTCGTCGCCGGGCCGCTGTACCCGATCACCCAGACGCTGCTGATCTCCATCTACCCGCCGGCCAAGCGCGGCATGGCCCTGGCGCTGCTGGCGATGGTCACGGTGGTGGCGCCCATCGCCGGGCCCATCCTCGGCGGCTGGATCACCGACAGCTACAGCTGGCCGTGGATCTTCTTCATCAACGTGCCGATCGGCCTGTTCGCCGCCTTCGTGGTCTACCAGCAACTGAAGAAACGCCCGGTGGTGATCAAGCACGCGCCCATGGACTACATGGGGCTGATCCTGCTGGTCCTCGGCGTGGGCGCCCTGCAGATCGTGCTCGACAAGGGCAACGACCTGGACTGGTTCGAGTCGAACTTCATCGTCGGCGGCACCGTGGTGTCGGTCATCGCCCTGGCGGCCTTCATCATCTGGGAGCTGACCGACAAGCACCCGATCGTCAACCTGCGCCTGTTCGTGCACCGCAACTTCACCTTCGGCACCCTGGCGCTGGTGGGCGGCTACGCCGGCTTCTTCGGCATGAACCTGCTGCTGCCGCAGTGGCTGCAGACGCAGATGGGCTACACCGCCACCTGGGCGGGCCTGGCCGCGGCGCCGATCGGCATCCTGCCGGTGTTCCTCTCGCCGCTGGTCGGCCGCTACGCCAACAACTTCGACCTGCGCATCCTCGCTGGCCTGGCGTTCCTGGTGATGTCCGTCACCAGCTTCATGCGCGCCGCCTTCAACACCGAGGTGGACTACGCCCACATCGCCCTGGTGCAGACCCTCATGGGCCTGGGCGTGGCCTTCTTCTTCATGCCCATCCTGAGCATCCTGCTCTCCGACCTGCCGCCGGACCAGATCGCCGACGGCTCGGGCCTGGCCACCTTCCTGCGCACCCTGGGCGGCAGCTTCGCGGCCTCCCTCACCACCTGGATCTGGGACCGCCGCGCCACGCTGCACCACGCCCACCTGACGGAGAGCCTGAGCACCTACGACCCGGCCACCCGCGACGCCCTGGACCTGCTCGGCGGCGCCAACCAGCACGGCGCAGCCATGCTCGACCGCATCGTCGAAGGCCAGGCCTACATGCTCTCCACGGTGGAATACTTCACCCTGCTCGGCTGGCTGTTCCTGACTCTGCTGGCCATCATCTGGCTGGCCAAGCCCCCCTTCGGCGCCAAGCCGGGAGCCGCCGCCAGCGGCCATTGAGCAAGCGGACACAAGCTGGAAAATCAGAGGTTTACACCGCCCGGCGCGTGGCTATAATGGCGTCCCTCCTTGCCGGTATAGCTCAGCTGGTAGAGCAACTGACTTGTAATCAGTAGGTCCCGGGTTCGACTCCTGGTGCCGGCACCATCTACATCAAGGGTTTGCGGCGCATCCCGTGGCCTGGAAATGGCCTCTACGTAACAAGCGACGTAACAAGCGGGGCGGCTACGGCCGCTCCATCCCTGCACCAGGCTGGTGTGGGTGCCAGCGTGACAGCGGGCATGCACAAGAGAGTGGATCGCGGCAGAGAGCCAGGCTCGAAACCGCCTTTCCAGTACCAGCCCTCCATTTTATGTTGACCCATCGAAATTGGGTAATTTTGGTAATTTCATTTTTGAAATGCCGTTTTTCCCTTTGTATTCAATGGATTACAAGGATTTCTTAAAGGTAATAATAAGGTAATTTTAGGGTAATCGAATTACCTTTCCCCAAGGTAAGTTTTCGGTTTTATCAACCCCTTGTAAATCAAGCACTTACAGAAAAATTACCTTTCCAATTACCTCAAATTACCTTTCAAGGTAATCGCCCAAAGCCAGTAACGACGCGGCTTCCAGGGGTGTTCGAACCCCGAATTACCAAAATTACCTTTTTCCGAGGCCTCAACCGAAAACACGGCCTGGGACAGCCCTCTGCCGCGCCCAGGAAAAGGGGCTCCGGTGCAGGGATTCGCAGGTATTCCCCACCGCCGAAACGTGCAGCCAGCGCCCAGCCTGGGCCGCCTGGAGGGCTCCGCAGGGGTGAAGAAAAAGTGCCCCCTTTAGCCCGCAGGCGTGGTGGGGGGACGACTGCGCGCGCCGGGTGCTGCCAGGCCCTGTCCGGCCGTGAATACTGGCTGTCCATACAGTGCCTTTCCGCCCCCTCATGGCCCCCACCCAGCCCCCGACCTGGCGCGCCGGCACCGGCTGCTCAACGATGCCGGCGCGCGCATGCGCAATCCCCTGGCGTGACACGCACCACTGGTCGCCAGGCCAGTAAATACGGGGCTTTCAGCCCGTTCTTGCTGGTTTGCGAGGGGCGAGAATGGTATGTTTTGCTGGGGTTTTTCGTATTGCTGAACGGCGAAAATCCTCGCCTGCAGGACAGAAAAAAGCCGCCTCGAGGGCGGCTTTGTCGTTTCAGTCTGGCGCTACGCTGGCAAGGCGGACTCGCGGAACCGCATCACCTCTTCCCCCACCCAGTCATTCACCTGGCGCAGCCGGGCCTGCAGCGGCGCCAGTTCGTTCGCCTCCCACACCGCCGTCGCGTCCGTGATCGAGCCGAAGCCGCCGGCATTCTGCGGCACCACACCCAGCAGCTGCGGGTAGACGCGCAGCGCGGCGAGCTGGTCGTCGCGACTGATGTTCTTGATCGCCCCGAAGTCGTCCTTCGCCGCCACCTCGCTGACCGGGATCAGTTGGATCCCCTCCTTCTTCCCGTTGGGCGCGTAGATGAACAGGTTGCGGAAGTTGCCCGGGCCCTTGGCGTTCTTCAGGGCTGTGCGCAGGTTGTCGATGTCGGCCTGGTCCTGGGCGGCGTCGGTCATGTAGAGGATGAACCCGGCGTGGCTGCCGTTGTTGTAGTACTTCCGGCGGAACAGCGTGGCCGACTCGTTCAACAGCGCGCTCTGCAGGGCGCAGAACCACTCGGGGATGCCGTACAGCTCCTGATTGACGTCTGCCTCTCGGAGCTGGAAGACGCTGCCGGCTTCGAATTCGTGCTCGTCCTTCCAGCCCAGCACCTGGAAGAAAACCCCGTCTTCGACGCCGCGGCGCACGTACTTGGCCAGCGGCGGCTGCAGAGTCAGGGTATTCATCAACCGGGCGCGCCGCTTCTCGAGGTAGGCGTTGCCGAACGTCAGCCAGTCCAGGGCGAACTGCTCGAAGGCCGCCAGGCTCAGCAACCGATGCGGGACGAATGTCTTGGCCAGCATGTTGCGCTTGAACATCAGCGCGCTCTGCACGTAGGGGCTCGAGCGCATCCCCTTGGCCAGGCCGGCCATGGACAGCGGTGGCTCGTACCAGCGCCCGTTCGACCAGCATTCGACGTAGTCGAGGATGCCCCGGCTATCCAGCACCGGAACCGGTTCGCCGAAGGTGAAAGCCTCCATGGCGGTCTCCCGCGGCAGCAGTTCGCCCTGGGCGGCATTCGGAGTCGTAGCCAGGTCCTGGCGGGTGTCGGTGCTCATCAATAGGTCTCCATGAATCCGGTGTTGGCCTTGGTCTGGCCTTCCAGCGGCTCGTTGTGCAGGGCATGGAACAGTGCCCACGCCAGGTCGGCGTGGCCGGTGTTGTCGTTGCGGCCGGCGGTGTAGGTGAACTGCCGCCCGCCAGCGGTCATCGTCTTGCGGATCGCCATCAGCGAGGCGGCGAAGTCGGTCCAGCCGGCGTCGAATTCCAGGCGGCCGTTCTTGATCACGTCCCAGGCCTTCATGACCAGCCTGACTTTCACCTCGGGCGAGTAGCTGAAGGTGGTCAGGCCGGGGAAGAAGTTGCGCACCAGCTGGGCCACGCCGGTGCCCATGCCGGTGGTGTCGATGCCGATGTAGGTCACCCAGTAGCGTTCGGTGACCTTGCGGATGAACTCGGCCTGGGCGGTGAAGTCCATCCCGCGGAACTGGTGGCGCTCGAGCACGCGGAACTTGCCGCCCGGCACCATTGGCGGGGCTACCACCACCAAGCCGGCGCTGTCGCCGTCCTCGGCCGGATCGTAGCCAACCCAGACCTGGCGGTCGCCGAAGGGGCGTAACGCGAAGGGCTTGTAGTCCTCGGCCCATTCCACCCAGCTGTCGACCATGCACGGCTGCAGCATCGCGAGGGGGAAGATGCTCGCGCCGTCGTCGACGAACTCGCACATCAGCAGGTTCTGGAACGCCTCGGCGTCGTATTCGTGGCGCAGTTCGTCGAGGTCGAACAGATCGCAGCCGCGGGCCTCGGCGTCGAGGATGGTGACGATCTGCCGCCACAGCTTGTCCTCGCACAGCCGGCCCTCGGCCAGGGCGTCGTGGCTGACGTCGATCTTGATGTGCTGCGCGGCCGGTTTGCCCCGGTTGAAACGCTCGCCGGTCCAGAACGTGTAGGCCTCGTGCGCCATCGAGCTGGGCGTCGAGAAGTAGGTCCGCCGGTAGCGCTTCTGCATCGCCATGCCCGACGCCACCTTGTTCAACTCGCGGAACTTGTAGGTCCAGAAGAACTCGTCGAAGTAGAAGTTGCCGTGGTAGCCCTGGGCGGTGCGGGCGTTGGTGCCCAGGAAATGCATCTCGGCGCCGTTGGGCAGAATGATCGGATCGCCGGTCAGCTCAACGCCCACGACGTCGCGGGCGAAGGCCTGGATGTAAGCCTTGAAGATGTGCGCCTGGTTCTTGCTGGCCGACAGGAAAATCTGGTTGCGCCCAGTAACCAGGGCGTCGATCAGCGCCTCGCGGGCGAAGTAGAAGGTGGCGCCGATCTGGCGGCTCTTCAGGATGACGCGGGTGCGCATTTCCCCCGCGCGATACCAGTCCTTCTGGTAGTCGAAGCAGTCCTCGAGGAACGCCTCGAGCAACTTCTCGACCAGTTCCTCGTCGATGTCGTTGCGCTTGGGTTTGCGCTTCGGCGCGGCGTTGCGCTTGGCCAGTTCCGGGTTGAGCTCTGTCTCGGTCCCGCCGCCCTGGTAGCGCTGGATGCGCGCCTGCCGCTCCAGTTGGCGGTGCAGCAGGTCGATTTCCTTGAAGTCTCCGCTGGTCTTGCCGTCCTTCAGGATCAACTGGACGAGACGGGCTTCCAGTGCGCCGCCAATCCGTTCTACGCTGTCGGCCCGGTCCCAGCTGTCGCGGTCCTTCCAGCTGTGGAGCGTTTTCTCCTTCTCGCCCAGGAAGTCGGCGATATCGCAGACACGCCAGCCCATCCAGTATAGGAATTTGGCCTGGCGGCGGTTGTCTCGGACGGGAATTTCGACGACTGCATTCATGGCGCCGATGCTGCCGCCCGCGCGCGAGCCTCCCTAGCGCCGCACCTTGTAGCGCCCGCAGCTACAAGGCCGAGTCGTTGCCCGGCTCGCCCCACCTATCGACCATGCCCTCAACGCCACGGCACCCGCCGAAATGCATTGAGGACAGCCCATGTCTACCCCCGCCAAGAAATTCCGCTCCAACTGGTTCTGCGTCGCCGTCGAGGGTGCAACCTCGGACAAGCGCACCATCAAGCGCAGCTGGCTGGAGCAGGCCGCGAAGAACTTCGACCCCAAGACCTACGGTGCCCGCATCTGGCTGGAGCATTTCCGCAGCCTGCTGCCGGACAGCCCCTTCCGCGCCTACGGCGATGTCACTGCCGTGAAGGCAGAGGAAGTAGAGGTCAACGGCCAGAAGAAACTGGCCCTCTTCGTTCAGGTAGAACCCACACCTGACCTGATCGCCATGAACAAGGCGAAGCAGAAGATCTACACCTCCATCGAGATCGACGAGTCCTTTGCGGACACCAATGAGGCCTACATGGTCGGCCTCGCCGTCACCGACTCGCCCGCGAGCCTCGGCACCGACGTGCTGGCTTTCTCCATGCAGAAGCCGGAAGCCAGCCCGTTCAAGGACCGGCACTACTCGGAAACCTCGATGTTCACCGAGTCCATCGAAATCGAGGGCCTGACCTTCGAGGAAGTCGAGGATGCCAAGCCCGGCGTCGGCGCCAAGCTGCTCAGCAGCGTAAAGGCGCTGCTCAGCGGCCAGAAGGCCAAGGACGACGAGCAGTTCGCCCAGGTGGCGGAAGCCGTCGAGGCCGTGGCCGAGCACGTCAAGGACTTGCCGGAGAAGTTCGCCAGCCTGGAAAGCAAGCAGGGCGAGCAGGACACCCAGCTGACCCAGTTCAGCAAGGACCTGGACGAGCTGAAGCAGCAGCTCAGCCGCACCCCCGATCCGCAGCAGCGCCAACGCCCCAAGGCAACCGGCGGCGACCAGGTCGAAGTGACCGACTGCTGACCACCCCGCCAGACATACCGCTACGGAGTAGCCCATGCGCAACGATACTCGCCAGAAATTCACCGCCTACCTCGAGCAGCTGGCCAAGCTGAACGGGGTAGCCTCGGCCGCCACCAAGTTCTCGGTCGATCCGACCGTGCAGCAGAAGCTGGAGAGCCGCATTCAGGAATCCAGCGAATTCCTCACCCGCATCAACGTCCTGCCGGTGGACGAGCTCAAGGGGCAGAAAGTTGGCCTTGGCGTGTCTGGCACCATCGCCGGGCGTACCGACACCAGCGGAATCGGTGTCCGCCAGCCGCGGGACGTGTCCTCGCTGGACAAGCAGGACTACGAGTGCAAGCACACCGACTTCGACACCGCGATCACCTACGCGATGCTCGACGCCTGGGCGAAGTTCCCGGACTTCCAGGCTCGCCTGCGCGACGCCATCCTCAAGCGTCAGGCACTCGACCGCCTGATGATCGGTTTCCACGGCACCAGTGCCGCCGCGACTACCGACCGCGTAGCGAATCCGCTGCTGCAGGATGTGAACATCGGCTGGATGCAGCAGTACCGTACCGTCGCCCCGGCGCGCGTGCTCAAGGACGGTGCCACGGCCGGCAAGATCAGCATCGGCACCGGCGGCGACTACCAGAACCTCGACGCCCTGATCTTCGATGCCGTCAGCAACCTGATCGACCCTTGGTTCCGCAAGGACCCGGGCCTGGTCGTGATCCTCGGCCGCGGCCTGGTGCATGACAAGTACTTCCCGCTGGTGAACAAGGACCAGCCGGCAACCGAGAAGCTGGCCACCGACCTGATCCTGGCGCAGAAGCGCATGGGCGGCCTGCAGCCGGTCGAGGTTCCGTACATCCCGGACGGCTCGCTGATGATCACCTCGCTGCAGAACCTGTCGATCTACTGGCAGGAAGGT
This sequence comes from Pseudomonas citronellolis, assembly GCF_900112375.1. Lineage (GTDB taxonomy): Bacteria > Pseudomonadota > Gammaproteobacteria > Pseudomonadales > Pseudomonadaceae > Pseudomonas > Pseudomonas citronellolis. The sequence goes on from NZ_FOLS01000010.1 coordinate 60,781, forward strand.
GGGCGCCGCCGCTTCATCAAGGAGGCACCGGAGAAGAACCGCATCGAGAACTACGAGTCGTCCAACGACGCCTACGTGGTCGAGGACTACGGCTTCGGTTGCCTGGTGGAAAACATCGAGATCACCGAGGGCTAAGCCATGGCCAACAGCCCCGCCAAACGCCACTACCAGCGCGTCACCGCAGCCCAGGCGGCTGCGGCGGCCGCCGGCCCGACCCAGACCATGGAAGGCCTGAATGCCTACGAGCTGCAGCTCGCCCAACTTATCCAGGACCGGGCCCGCCTGAAGGGCATCCAGTCCACCGAGGGCAAGATCGAGCTGAAGCGCCAGTTGCTGCCGGCCTACGTCCCCTATGTCGAAGGCGTGCTCTCGGCCGGCCAGGGCGCCCAAGACGAGGTGCTGGTCACCGTGATGCTCTGGCGCATCGACGCCAGCGACTACAGCGGCGGCCTGGACATTGCAGCCTACGTGTTCCAGCACGGCCTGCTGATGCCCGACCGCTTCAACCGCACCGTCGGGTGTCTGGTGGCCGAGGAAGTGGCTGAGGGAGCGATCAAGGCCATGACGGCCGGGCAGCCCTTCGACATTGCCGTGCTGCATCGCACCGCGGAACTCACCGCCGAGCAAGACATGCCCGACGAGGTTCGCGCAAAGCTCAACCTGGCCTTGGGCCGCGCCACGCTGTTCGGGCTGACACTCGACGCCCCGGGCCAGCCCGGTCAGGTCGACGCCGGCATCGAGCTGCTGAAGCGCGCCATCGAGCTGCATGACAAATGCGGTGGCAAGAAGGATCTGGAAGCGGCTGGACGGCTGCAGAAGAAGCTGATCGACAGTACTGCACCGAAAACACCTGACCCCGTGCAATCGCTTCAGGAGGCACCCGCAGCCATACCTCCCAGCGAGAAGCCAACCAAGCCGAAAAGGCCTGTCCGCAAAGCATCCAAGAATCCGGCCGGCAACGGCTGAACCGAGCGGTCCCCCGCAACCCCGCCGGCTCGGGGCCGATCTGTCTGGTGTCTCCTTCCAGCGCAGTGACGCCCCGACCACCGGCGACCTCTTCAAGGCGGCACCATGAGCGCATTCGTAGCCGGCGGCACCGAGCCGGGCGGCATGATCAACAGCGACGAATTCTGGCCAGGCATCGACCTCGACGAGCTGCGCGACGCCATGCGCATCGGCGCCGACGTCACTGCCCCCCGGCTCGAGGCCGCGGTGGTCGCCGCGCTGCTCAACGTCAACCGCCAACTGGTCGAGTGGCAGGGCGAGCAGCAGGACAAGGGCTACACCGCGCTGAGCGCCGTGCCGGCGAAGCAGGTCAACGGCCAGTCCGCCCTGGTGCAGCACTACCTGCGCGCCGTCCGCTGCGCCGTCGCCGCCGAGCTGGCCGAGCGCTACCGCTGGTACGACACCACCAACAGCGGCAACCAGAACGCCGAGGAACTCACGCCCTCCATCGACGAGTACCGCCGCGATATGGCCTGGGCGCTCAGCGATCTGTTGGCGCGGCCGCGCACCACGGTGGAGCTGATCTGATGGCCGCCGCCCAGCTGCGCACCCTGCAGAACGACACCGTCGACGCCCTGTGCTGGCGGCACTACGGCCGCACGGCCGGCGTCGCCGAGCTGGTGCTCGACGCCAACCCTGGCCTGGCCGAATACGGCTCGGTCCTGCCGCAGGGACTCACCGTCACCCTGCCCGACGCGCCCGACGTCACCCCGGAACGCCAGGTGGTGAACCTATGGGACTGAACACTCACAGCACAGGAAGCAGTAACCATGGCTGAACCAACATCCACCAGCGTGGCCGGGGGGCTCCTGATGGGCCTCGGCGTGGCATCCGCGCTCCCTATCGACGGCCTGGCGCTGTTCGGCGCTCTGCTGGGCGCCTGGATCGCCACCAGCACCCGGCATGACTTCAAGGCCTGGCAGCGCCTGGTGGCCCTGATCCTGCCGACGTGCGTTGGCTACGTCGCCTCCGATGCCGCCCTGGCCCTGGTGCCGTGGCTGACCACCCGCCCGGTCAGCGCTCTGGTCTGCGCCCTGGTGGTCATCCCGCTCTGCCTGAAGGCCCTGGCCTGGGTAGACACCATCGACTTCGGCGAACTCGTCCGCCGTATCCGTGGAGGCAGCTGACATGCTCGAGCTCATCGTCCCGCTGATCGCCGCCATCGCCTACCTGGCGGGGGCCTTGCGCCTGGTCTGCTTCGAGCGGGCCGGCGCCCGCTACCGCCGGGGAATGTCTCTGCTGGCCAGCCTGCTCGGCGCCTCGATGGCGATCAGCGGCCTGGAAATCCTGTTCTACCGCCCACCGGTCAGCATCTGGCACGCCATCACGGCCTGCCTGCTCTGCCTGCTGATCTACCGTTCCCGCGGCAACGTCGCCGCGCTGCTGAGGCCTTCGACATGACTACCCTTCGCCACGGCGACCGCGGGCAGGACGTCCGCACCCTGCAGAACCGGCTCAACGACCGCATCAAGGCTGGCCTCGACACCACCGGCCTGTTCGACGACGCCACTGAGGCGGCCGTGCGCGCCTTCCAGCTCATCGCCGGCCTGGTCGACGACGGCGTCGTCGGACCTAAAACCCAGGCCGCTCTGACCGGGCAGAGCACCGCGCTGCTGCTGGGTGCCGGCAGCCTGGCCGCCGCCGCCCAGCGCCTGGGCCTGCCGCTGGCCACCGTCTACGCGGTCAACGAGGTGGAGTCGGCCGGCGCCGGCTTCCTGGGCAACGGCAGACCGAAGATTCTCTTCGAGCGGCACCAGATGTACCGCCAGCTCTGCACGCCGCGCCACCCTGACGACGACGTGGCCGCGCTGAAGCGCCACGCCGACGAGCTCGCCGCACAGTACCCGAGCCTGGTCAACCGGACGCCGGGCGGCTATGCCGGCGGCACCGCGGAGCACCAGCGCCTGGCCCAGGCCCGCCTGATCGACGACACCGCGGCCCTGGAGTCGGCAAGCTGGGGCGCCTTCCAGATCATGGGCTACCACGCCACCCGCCTGGGCTACGAGAGCGTGCAGGCCTTCGCCGCAGCCATGGCCACCAGCGAAGCCGCGCAGTTCGATGCGTTCGTGCGCTTCATCGACGCCGACGCGGCCCTGATGAAGGCCCTGAAGGCCCGCAAGTGGGACCAGTTCGCCAAGCTCTACAACGGCCCGGACTACGCCCGGAACCTGTACGACGTGAAGCTGCAGCGCGCCTACGAGCGCTATGCCGACAGCCAGAAGGAGGCCGCATGACCAGCAGGCCAAAGACCCCGCCGCAGGCCCCGCCGCCGCCTCCGAAGCATGCCCGCAAGACCACGGTGGTTGAGCAACGCATCGATCTCGAGCAGGTCAGCAAGATCGATCCACAGGACGGCGACATCCTGGTGCTGCCGGCCGATTTCACCCTCGACACCGCCCGGGCCCTCGCCGAGGCGCTGCAGGTGGCCAGGCCGGGCCTGAAGTGCCTGCTGGTCGTGGGCGACGTGCGCCGACTGAACGTCAGCGAAATGAACGCCTTGGGCTGGTATCGCGCATGACCATGCTGCGCCAGGCGCTGTACGGCGTTGCCCTGCTGGGCGCCCTGGCCCTGCTGGTCTGGGGTTACCACCAGCGCGACGCGGCCGCCGGCGCCGCCCTGGCACTGATGGACCAGCGCCGGCAGGACGCCGAGGACCGCAGCACCCGCCAGTCCACCACCATCAGCACCCTGCAGGCCTCTCTGCAGGACGAGCGCAATGCCCAGGCAGGGCTGCGCACGACACAGGACCAGCTCCGCCAGGGGCTGGCTGCCCGTCAACGCCAGATCGAGGACCTCAAGCGTGAGAATCAGGAACTACGTGACTGGGCTGCTCAGCAGCTGCCTGGTGCTGCTCAGCGCCTGCGGCAGCGCCCCGCACTCGTCGGAGCAGCCGCTTATCGTGACTGGCTGTCCGGCCGTGGTGCCGTGCCAGCTGCCGGCGACGGCGCCGGCCAGTAACGGCGCGCTGCTGGACGACAGCGACCGCATCGAGGCCGCATGGGCCGACTGCGCCGCCCAGGTCGACATGGTCTACCAAGCCCAGATGAAGGCCCCCCATGTACAAGCCCGATAGCCTGCGCGCCACACTGCTGGCCTCGGTGCCGCAGCTGCGGCGCGACCATGAGCGCCTGCTGATCTTCATCGACGAGGGCAGCGTGCGCTGCACCGCGGCGACCTCGCTGTCGTTCGAGTACGGCTACAGCCTGCAGATCATCCTCACCGAATTCCCGGGCTCGCCCGACGCCGTCATGCTGCCGCTGCTCGGCTGGGTGCGCGAGCACCAGAGCGAGCTGCTGGCCAACCTCGACAAGTCTGCCGACGGCATCAAGTTCGAGGCGGACATCCTCGACAAGACCAAGGTCGACCTGTCGATCACCCTGCCGCTGACCGAGCGCGTGGTCGTTGTGCGCGAGGCCGACGGCAGCTACACCGTCACCCATGCCACCGAGCCGCAATACGCGGCCTACGAGGACAGTGGCCCGGTGCAGTACTTCGCCAACGGCGAACTGCTCGCCGAGTGGCAGCCGGCGCCGGCGCCGGACGGCATGGCCCTGGACACGCCGCACCCGAGGCCGCCGGTCAATGGCTGATCCACTCGACGCGCTGGAAGACTGGGCGGGCCCGGTGCTGCGGGCCCTGGAGCCGGCCCAGCGCAAAGCGCTGGCCGCCAACCTGGCCCGTCGGCTGCGCCGCAGCCAGCAGCAGCGTATCGCCGCACAGAAGAACCCCGACGGCACCGCCTACGTGCCGCGCAAACCCCGCGAGCTGCGGGGCAAGGTCGGGCGCATCAAGCGCCGCGCCGAGATGTTCCGTAAGCTGCGCACCGCCCGCTACATGCGGGCCAAGGGCGACGCCCAGGCCATCACCCTCAGCTTCGCCGGACGAATCGCCCGCATCGCCCGCGTTCACCAGTACGGCCTGAAGGACCGCGCCGCCCCGGGCGCCCCGGACACCCGCTACGCCGCGCGGGCGCTGTTCGGCTTCACCGACGCCGACCTCGACCTGATCCGCGACGGCCTGCTCGAGCACATTCCCCTGTAGCTCGCCGCGCTACAAGGCCCGCCTGCTGCGCTACGCGCGCGCGGGCGGCAGCATCGGCGCCATGAACGACTACGCCGAACTCGCCCGCCTCATCGAGAACCTCGTCCGCATCGGCACCATCGCCGAAATCGACCTGGCCAATGCCCGCGTACGCGTGCGGACCGGTGACCTGCTCACCGGCTGGCTGCCCTGGCTGGCTCCGCGCGCCGGCGCCGACCGCGAGTGGGATCCGCCGACCGTTGGCGAGCAGGTGCTGCTGCTCAGCCCGTCCGGCCAGACCGCCAACGGCGTGGCCCTGGTCGGCCTGTTCAGCGACCAACTGCCCGCGAACGGCAACCGCGCCGGCCTGCACCGCCGCACCTACGCCGACGGCGCGGTGATCGAGTACGACAGCCAGGAACACCACCTGCACGCGCAGCTGCCTGCCGACGGCACCACACTGCTGATCAGCACCGGTGGCATCCACCTGGCCGGCGACCTCACCCTCGACGGCGACCTGATCCAGACCGGCAGCCAGACCGTCACCGGCAAGGTCACGGTCACCCAGGACGTGGTGGCCGCCGGCATCAGCCTGGTGCAACACAAGCACGGCGGCGTCCAGCAGGGTGGCGGCCAGACGGGGCTGCCGCAATGAACCGCGAAACCGGCAGCACCCTGGCCCTCACCGATCACATCCGGCAGTCCATCGCCGACATCATCACCACCCGCCTGGGCACTCGCGTCATGCGCCGCGATTACGGCAGCCAACTGCCTGACCTGATCGACCAGCCGGTGAACGCCACCACCCGCCTGCGGGCCTACGCGGCCATCACCACCGCACTGATGCGCTGGGAACCCCGTATCCGCATCAGCAGCGTGCAGCTGAGCGACGTCACCCTGGCCGGCCAGGTCGAGCTGGTCCTCGATGCCACCCTCGTTGACGCCAATGAGCCGCTGAGCCTCGCCATCCCCCTCAAGCTCGGAGCCAGCCAGTGAACGCCATCGACCTCTCCCGGCTGCCATTCCCCGAAGTCCTCGAGGCCCTGGACTACGAGACCATCCTCGCCGAGCGCAAGGCGGCCTTCCTGGCGCTGTGGCCGACCGACCAGCAGCAGGAGCTGGCCAACCGCCTGGCCCTGGAGTCCGAGCCGCTGACCAAGCTGCTCGAGGAAAGCGCCTACCGCGAACTGGTGCTGCGGCAACGTGTGAACGACGCGGCGCGCGCCGTGCTGCTGGCCTACGCCGTCAACGGCGATCTCGACCAGATCGGGGCGAACTACAACGTCGAGCGCCTGCTCATCGACGCCGGCGACAGCCAGGCCGTGCCGCCCCGGGCGCCGGTCTACGAGTCGGACGAGGACTTCCGCCGGCGCATCCAGCTTTCCCCCGAGGGCTACACCACTGCCGGCAGCACGGAGTCGTACATCTTCCACGGCCTGACCGCGGCCGCGGACGTCGCCGACATCAACGCCATCAGCCCGCTGCCGGGCTCGGTGACCGTCTACGTGCTGTCCCGCACCGGCAACGGCCAGGCGTCCGAGCAGCTGCTCGCGGCCGTCGCCGCCGCACTCAACGTCGATACCGTGCGCCCCATGACGGACAAGGTCACCGTGCAGTCGGCCAGCATCGTCAACTACAGCATCGTCGCCGAGCTGGTAATGCTGCCCGGGCCTGACTCGGCCGTCGTGCGCGATGCAGCCCTGCAGGCCGCGCAGGCCTATGCCGCCGCGCAACACGCGATGCGCCGCGACGTGACCCTGTCGGGCATCTACGCGGCGCTGCACCAGCCGGGCGTGCAACGGGTGAACCTGACCAACCCCACCGCCAACCTGGTGATCGGTGACGGCGAAGCCAGCTACTGCACCGGCATCACCGTCACCGTCGCGGGGAACACCGATGTCTAACCTGCTGCCGTCGAACTCCACCGCGCTCGAGCGCGCCGCGGCGCAGGTCGGCGTGCAGGCCACCGACCTGCCGGTGATCCTGCGCAGCCTGTGGAACCCGGAAACCTGCCCGCTGAACCTGCTGCCCTGGCTGGCCTGGGCCTGGTCCGTAGACGACTGGTCCGACGCCTGGTCGGAGCGTCAGAAGCGCGACACCGTGAAGCAGGCGCTGGCCGTGCAGCGCATCAAGGGCACCATCGGCGCCGTGCGTAGGGCACTGGGCGCCCTGGGCCTACCGGTGCGCGTGCAGGAGTGGTTCAACCAGACGCCTGCTGGCCAGCCCTACACCTTCCGCCTGCTGCTGGATGTTGACCAGGGCGCCCTGACGAAGGCCGACCTGGTCAAGGTGCTCGAGGTGGTGGCCAACACCAAGAACCTGCGCTCGCAGCTCGAGACGGTGCTGCTCACCGTCACCAGCCAGGCCGAGCTGACGGTCGCTACGGTGACCACCCTCGGCAGCGACCTCAGCGTCAGCGGCTACCAGAAGCCGCGCCTGGTCATCAACGAATTCGCCCTGCCGGTCTACGGCACCGTCACGGTCTGAGGACAGCCATGGAGCTCAAGAACTACTTCGCCCAGAACGCCAACGGCGACATCCTGCCTGGAGCCACGGCTGCGCTATTCCTGCCCGGGAGCACCACCCTGGCCAGCGGCCTGAAGGACGCCGCCGGCGCCGATCTGGCGAACCCCTTCGCCGCCACGGCCGATGGCCTGCTGCAGTTCGCCGCGCCGAATGGGACCTACGACCTCACCGTCAGCGTGCCCGGGCGCAGCTATACCGTGCGCATCCAGTGCTGCGACGTCGCCGAGAGCATCAGCGCTGCGCAGAGTGCCGCCGCGGTGTCCCAGGCATACAGCCAGGTGGCCCAGGACGCCGCCGACCTGGCCAAGCTGCAGAAGAACTACGCCACCTACGCCGATGCCATGGCCGACGTCTGGAACCTGGCCAGCGGCGTCATCGTGCGCGTGCTGGCCGACGAGACCCGCGGCGGTCGGTCGGCCTGGTATCGGACGCTCACCCCGTCGGGCGAATCCCTGGTGCTCGACTTCATCGCCGGCGCGTACTCGGTAGCGGAAAGCCCGCTGGTCTTCATCAAGAGCCAGGACCTGCGGCTCGTCTCGGTGCCGGCGACCAGTGCGTCGGCCGGCACCCCTGGCGACGTCGCACTCAGCACCACTTACCTCTACGTCGCTGTCGCCACCAACACCTGGCGCCGCGTCGCCTTGTCCACCTTCTGAGGGCTCGCCATGGCTCAAGTATCCAAGGCATATGCTGACCTGATCACGCACACGCGCAACAGTGCAGGAGGCCGCTTCAACGCGCAGGGCCTGTACGAAATGGTCGCTGCCAACCAGCCCCGCTTCGACTACGACCCGGTCACGCGGGTATTGCGCGGTTTGCTGATAGAGGAGCAAAGAACCAACCTCTACACCAACAGCGAGAACATGCTCACCTATGGTTCTCTCAATGGAGGGCTGACTCGTACTGCCTCCGCGTTCAATATGGGGTTGGCAAACTTCATCGATCTGATCGATAGCTCAAATAACGATGACTTTTGGTATCAGAACGTCGCTACCACACCCAACACCATTCTTTGTGCATCGGTATCAGTGAAGAAGACTGTGGGTGCTCCACACTTCGGCGCCATTGGTATTGCGTACGGGCCAACTATCATAGGCCGCTCTGTTATCTTCAATCCCAATACAGGGGTAATAACTGCTACGTCAACTTCCGGTGTAATTGCTGCTGGAGTATTCGATCATGGAACTTCTTGGCGTGTCTGGATGGCTGTCCAGATGGACGGTGATACTACTTATGCCGGTATGCGCTGTTACCCTGCATGGAATACTGATGGGAGCATTACGCGTAATAATGCCACCACTGGAACATTGACCTATGGGCAGCCTCAGATTGAAGTTGGTAGTTTTCCCACCAGCTACATCCCCACCACTGGCTCGCAGGTAACCCGAGCAGCGGACTTGGCGAGCGTGAATATGCTTAGCCCATGGCTCAATGCAACAGCGGGCACAATGTTCGTCGAATGGTCCGTCATTGGGACCACCTACAACGCGCCAGTCTGGGTGCTCCAAGGCAGCGGTACCAACCTCATCCGGCAACGATCGGACTCAAGCAAGCCACTTTTCGACATCTTCGTCGCGGCCGCCCAGCAGGCGTCGATCGCCGTTGGCGCTCCAGTTGTTGCTGGAGTGGTGCGTAAAGCGGCCGGTGCATGGGCTGCGGACAGCGTACAAGCGGCGGTAGATGGCCTACTGGGGACGGAGGACGTGACCAGCCAGGTGCCAGTGGTAAGCCAACTGGCGATGGGGCGCGCGTCCGTGACTTCCGCCTATTTCAACGGCCATTTGCGTCGCATCCGCTACGTTCCCCGCCGCCTCTCCAACGCCGAACTACAGGCCATGACCGCATGATCGACTACTTCATCCGGGTGGCCGACGAGGCCGCCATGCGCACCACCCTCATCGCCTCCGGCGCCGCCCAGGACACGGACGGCCACCTGATCCCCGCGGATGGGGTGGCCATCGACATCATCGGCACCTGGTACGACCCACCGGCGGCCGAAGGCGAAGCCCCACAGCCGCGCACCGGCTACTACGCCAACGTCCGATCCGAGGCTCTTATCGACTGGCCCGAGGGCGTCATCGAAGCCGAGCCCGTCACGCCCTGGCGCGTCTGGGCCTGACCGAAGACCAACGAGGGATTCCCCATGCTGTTCAAGACGATCCACACCCTCTACGGCCTGACGTCCATGGCCCAGGCGGAAGCCGCTGGGGCGCTGATCAACCTGCCCACCATGGCCGTGGGTGACGGTAACGGCAACCCGACCGACCCGCAGGAGACCGACACCCAGCTGGTGCGCGAGCGCTACCGGGCGGCGGTCAACCGCGTGTACCAGTCGCCCACCGACCCGAAGCGCTTCACCGCCGAACTGGTGGTCCCCGCGAACGTCGGCGGCTTCACCATGCGCGAGGTCGCCGTCTTCGACAGCCACGGCGCCATGTTCGTGGTCGGCACCCTGCCAGACACCTACAAGCCCACCGCCGACGAGGGCGCCTTCTCCGACGTCGTGGTGCGCGTCGACTTCATGGTCAGCAACGCCCAGGTCATCACCCTGCAGGTCGACCCGGCCATCGCCGTGGCCTCCCAGCAGTGGGTGCTGACCAATGTGAAGGCCGCGCAGATCATCCCGGGCGGCACCGTTACCCAGTTCCTGGGCAAGGCGAGCAACGCCGACGGCGACTACGAATGGAAGGACATGGCAGGCATCAACGTCACGGTCGACACCGTGGCCGAGAAGCAGCTGCTGGCGGCGAGCCAGACCACCGTCGACCTCACCGTCACCACCACCTACGGCCTGGCGGTCTACGTGGCCGGCCTGCGCCTGGATAAGGGGACCGGCGCCGACGAGTGGCAGCCTGACGCGAATATCCCCACCCGGCTCAAGCTGGGGAAGAGCTACGCCGCGAACACCCGAATCACCCTGGTGAACAACGAGCCGGCCGGCAGCGCGCCGGCTCCGCTGGAGCGTGGGAACAACCTGGCGGACGTGATCGACAAGGCCGCCGCCCGGACCAACCTCGACGTCTTCAGCAAGTCGGAAACGCGGACCATGGCGCCCGCCGGCCTGGTGGCATCCTTCGCGCGCAGCGCGGCGCCCACTGGCTGGCTCAAGGCCAACGGCGCCGCCGTCAGCCGCACCGCCTATGCCGATCTGTTCGCAGCCATTGGCACCACCTACGGCGCCGGCGATGGCTTCAACACCTTCAACCTGCCGGACCTGCGCGGCGAGTTCATCCGCGGCTGGGACGATGGCCGCGGCGTCGACGGCGGCCGCGCGCTGGGCAGCTCGCAGACCGGCGCGGTGCAGAGCCACACCCACACCGCGACAGCGGCAGATGGGGGCAGCCACACCCACACGGGTACGGCTACCACCGATGGCGCACACAACCACGCGGCGAGTACCGCCGCCGCCGGCAACCATTCGCATGCTGCGTCGACCGACCCCCAGGGGAACCACAGCCATACCGCGATGGGTTCGCCAGGTATCGGCCAAGGTGCGTCTGGTCCCAACTCCGTCATGCAGTCAGGCTCGACGAACACCACTTCGGCCGCCGGTCAGCACACGCACAACGTCAGCGTCTCGGCTGCAGGGGATCACACCCACGGCGTGTCCGTAGGCAACGGGGGCGCCCACAGCCACAACCTGTCCATCGCCTCCGGCGGCACCCACAGCCACAGCATCACCGTCGGCAGCACCGGCAGCGCGGAGACCCGGCCGCGCAACGTCGCGCTGCTGGTCTGCATCAAGTACTAGGAGGGCAAATGCTCGCGTACCAGTTCGACACCGCCGGCCTGCTGGTCGGCACCACCGAGGCGGACGAGTCGCCGCTCGAGCCGGGCGTCTACCTGCTGCCGGCACGCTGCACCCTGGTGGCGCCGCCGGCCGAGGTGCCCGAGGACCGCTGGCCACGCTTCAACGGCGCCGACTGGGACCTGGTGAACCGCCCGGAACCGGCCGCCGCGCCCGATCCCGTGGCCAAGCTGACCGAGTTCCTCGCGCAGAACCCGGACGTCGCCGCGCTGCTGAACACCGACAACGCCTTGTAGCGGCCCGCGGTACAACGCCGCGCGGTCGCAGCGGACGCGCGCGCGCGGCAGCCTGTGCAGTGTCATCCACCCACCTGCGCAGGCACTCCCATGGCAGCAGACCAGTATCACCACGGTGTCCGTGTCGTCGAGATCAACGAAGGCACTCGACCGATTCGCACCGTCGCCACCGCCATCATCGGCCTGGTGGCCACTGCCGAGGACGCCGACGCCTCGCAGTTCCCGCTCGACACCCCCGTGCTCCTGACCAACCCGCAGAGCGCCATCGGCAAGGCCGGCGTCGACGGCACCCTGGCCGCCAGCCTTCAGGCCATCGCAGACCAGGCCAACGCCATGACCGTTGTCGTGCGCGTCAAGGAAGGCCAGGACGCCGCCGCAACCAGCGCGGCCGTCATCGGCACCGTCACGGCCGACGGCAAGTACACCGGCATGCAGGCGCTGCTGGCCGCCCAGGCCAAGCTGAACGTCAAGCCGCGCATCCTGGGGGCGCCCGGCCTCGACAGCCAGGCGGTGGCCACCGCCCTGGTGACCCTGGCGCAGAAGCTGCGCGCCTTCGCCTACGTGTCCGCGGACGGCGCCAAGACCAAGGAGGAGGCGACCACCTACGCCGAGAACTTCGGCGCCCGCGAGGTCATGGTGATCTGGCCGGACTTCCAGCGCTTCGACACCGCCAGCGCGACCACCAAGACCGCGCCGGCTGTCGCCGTGGCCCTGGGCCTGCGCGCCAAGCTCGACAACGACGTCGGCTGGCATAAGACGCTGTCCAACGTCGCCGTCAACGGGGTGACCGGTATCAGCGCCGACGTGTTCTGGGACCTGCAGTCCACCGGCACCGACGCCGACTACCTCAACGAGGCCAACGTCACCACCCTCATCAACCAGAGCGGGTTCCGCTTCTGGGGCTCGCGCACCTGCTCGGCGGATCCGCTGTTCGCGTTCGAAAGCTACACCCGCACCGCCCAGGTGCTGGCCGACACCATGGCCGAGGCCCACCTGTGGGCCGTGGACAAACCCCTGCACCCGTCCCTGGCCCGCGACATCATCGAGGGCGTGAACGCCAAGATGCGCGAGCTGAAAGGCCTGGGCCTGATCATCGACGGCCAGGCCTGGTACGACGAGACGGTGAACGACAAGGACACCCTCAAGGCCGGCAAGCTGCGCATCAGCTACGACTACACCCCCGTGCCGCCGCTGGAAGACCTCACGTTCCAGCAGCGCATCACCGACACCTACCTCGTCGACTTCGCCAGCCGCGTCAGCGGCTGACGGGGCGGCCTGAATCACGGAGCGCCCAACCATGGCCATGCCCCGCAAACTCAAGAACATGAATCTGTTCAACGACGGCAACAGCTACCTCGCCGTCGCCAAGGGCGTCACCCTGCCCAAGCTGGCCCGCAAGATGGAGGCCCACCGCGGCGGCGGCATGAACGGGCCGGTGAAGGCCGACCTGGGCATGAGCGACGACGGCCTGCAGCTGGAGTGGACCCTTGGCGGCCTGGACCTGATCGCCATCCGCCAGTTCGGCGCCACCAAGGCCGACGGCGTGATGCTGCGTTTCGCCGGCGCTTACCAGCAGGACGACTCTGCCGCCACCTCGGCGGTCGAGGTGGTGGTCCGCGGCCGGCACGAAGAGATCGACTTCGGCGAGTCCAAGCCCGGCGAGGACACCGAGCACAAGATCACCACCACCTGCAGCTACTACAAGCTGACCGTCGACGGCCAGGTGCTGGTCGAGATCGACCTGCTCAACTTCATCGAGGTCATCGACGGCGTCGACATGCTCGCCGAGCAGCGCGCCGCCCTCGGCATCTAACCCTCGGCCGGCGACGGCCAGCCCCCGCCGGCGTGCGCTCCCGCGCCGCCGGCTCTCTTCCAAGGAGCTCCCATGCAAACCCCCGAACAGCCAGCCGACAACCAAGCCGCCGACCTGCAGGACGAGGCCATCCCCGACAACGTCGTAGTCCTCGACACCCCGATCAAGCGCGGCAACACCACCATCGACCGCATCACCCTGCGCAAGCCGGCCGCCGGCGAGCTGCGCGGCCTGCACATGGCCAACCTGCTGCAGATGGACGTGGCCAGCCTGATGAAGCTGCTGCCGCGCATCAGCACCCCCGGCGTCACCGAGCCCGAGGCCGCCGCCATGGACCCGGCCGACCTGATGGCTTGCGGGGCGAAGATCAGCGGTTTTTTGCTGCAGAAGCGGGACCAGGCGGCCTTCCTGCTCGCGTAGAAGACGCCATGGCCGACCTGGCCGTGGTCTTTCACTGGGCGCCGGCCGACATGGACCGGCTGCCCGTCTCGGAACTGATGGAGTGGCGCGAACGCGCCAGGCAACGGAGCTCCAGCGATGGCGAATGACCTGCGGCTGCGCGTGCTGCTCAACGTGATCGACAAGGCCCTGGGCCCGCTGAAGAAGATCACCCAGGGCAGCGGGGAAACCGCCAAAGCCCTCAAAGCCGCGCGGGACCAACTCAAGGGACTGAACTCCCAGCAGAAGGACGTCAGCGCCTGGCGCACCCAGCGCAGTGCGCTTGAGCAGACCAGCCGAGCCATGGCGGCCAACCAGGCGAAGATCGCCGAGCTGGCCCGGGCGATGGGCGCCGCCGGCCCACCCACACGAGCCATGACCCGCGACTACCAGCGTGCCGTCCGTGAGTCCCATCGGCTGAAGCTACAGCACGACAGCCAAGCCCAGTCCGTGCAGCAGCTGCGCACCAAGCTGGCTGCCGCCGGCATCGACACCCGCAACTTCCAGGCGGGCGAGCGCGCGCTCCGAACCCAGATCACGGAGACCACCCGAGCCATCCAGCAGCGGGAGGCCCGCCTGCGCCAACTCGCAGAGCGAGAGCGGATCATTTCGAGGGCCAGGGCCAATATGGAGCGCACGCGCGGCGTGGCCGGCAAGGCTGCTATGGCCGGCGCCGGAGCATCCGCCGCGGCCTACGGCATTGGCCGAGGCCTGTACGCCCCGATTCAGGAGGGCAAGCACTTCACCCTGGAAGAAAGCAGGGTAGCGGCCTTGGGCCTTGGCGACCACGCCACCGCCGACGCCATCAAGTTCGCCAAGGCGATGAAGACCTACGGCACCAGTGCCACCGACAACCTCACCCTGGTACGCGACGCCATGACGGTGTTCGCCGACGAACACCACGCCCAGATGGTCGCGCCCATGTTGGCCAAGATGAAGTTTGCCAACGAGGCCATGTACGGCGAGGAGGATGGGAGCGAGAACGAACGCAAGTTCATGGACATGCTCAAGGTCATCGAGCTGCGCGGCGGGTTGTCCAGCGAGGAAGAGTTCCGTAAGCAGGCCAACATCGTCCAGAAGGTGCTGACCGCTACCGGGGGCCGTGTCGGTCCAAACGAGTGGCTCAACGTCATTAAGACCGGCGGGCTGGCTGCCAAGGGCCTGCAGGACGAGGCGTTCTACTACCAGCTCGAGCCGCTGGTACAGGAGATGGGTGGCAACCGCGTCGGTACAGCACTGATGAGCGCGTACCAGAACCTCTACCAGGGCCGTACGACTAAGCGCGCCGCCAATAACCTGGAGCAGCTCGGCCTGGTCGACCCGAACAAGCTCAAGTACGACAAGGCCGGCCAGATTGCCTTCCTTGACGTCGGCGCCATCAAGGGCAGTGACCTGTTCCGCTCCAACCAGTTCGAGTGGATGCAGAAAGTGCTGTTGCCGCAACTCGCGGCCAAGGGCATCACGGAGAAGGGCCAGGTGCTCGATACCATCGGTAGCATCTTCTCCAATCGCACCGCATCGAACCTCTTCTCGCAGATGTACTTGCAACAGGCGCAGATTGCCAAAAACCAGAAGCTCAACATGGGCGCCGCCGGCATCGACGAACTGTACGAGAAGGGGATGAACACTGCGCAGGGTAAGGAGCTGGAGCTGTTGGCGAAGCGTGCCGACGCTTATAAGCAGATGAGCGATACGCTGCTGCCCAGCTATGTTGCAGCCCTGCAGTGGCTCGCCGAGTCGATCAAGGACGTAACGGCCTGGATGCGTGAAAACTCGGTCGCTGCCAGCATGCTGCTCAAGATGGCCATGTGGATTGGCGGCATCACGGCGGGCTTCGGGGCGCTGGCTCTCACCCTCGCTAGCCTGATCGGGCCGTTCGCCGTCATCCGTTACGGCATGACGCTGTTCGGTATCAAGGGCGGTGTCGTTCTCTCGCTGCTGCGGAGCTTGGGCAGCGTGCTGTTAGGCCCACTGGTCGCTGGCATCCGCATGGCCAGCATCGCCCTGTGGGGGCTGGCGGCCAATCCCCTGGTACTGGCCATCGCCGCGGTGGTGGCGGTGCTCGCCGGCGCCGCCTACCTGATCTACACCAACTGGGACCAGGTCAAGGCCTACCTGCTGGGCATGTGGGCGGAGATCAAGGCCGGCTTCGACGCCGGTTTCGGCGGCATCATCACGGTGCTGGCCAACTTCAACCCCCTGGGCCTGGTCTACCGCGCCTTCGCCGAGCTGGCACGCTACCTGGGCTTCGACGTGCCGCTGCAGTTCACCGAGTTCGGCAACATGATCGTCCGCGGCCTCATCAACGGCCTGCTGGCCGGCCTCGGCCAGATCAAGTCCGCCATCAGCACCATCGGCGAAAGCACCATCGGCTGGTTCAAGGAGAAGCTCGGCATCCACTCGCCTAGCCGAGTCTTCGCCGAGCTCGGGGGCTTCACCATGGCCGGCCTGCAGCAGGGGCTGGTGGCCGGGCAGAGCGGCCCGCTGGGCGCGATCAGCGACCTGGGCAAGCGCCTGGCCGCCGCCGGCGCGCTGGTGCTGGGCGGCGCGGCGCCGGCGGTGGCCATCGACAACCGCCCGCCGATCAGCGCGGCCGTGGCGCCCGCCGTGATCCAGGGCGACACCTACAACATCACCATCCAGGCGGGCCAGGGCGCCGATACAGCAGCGCTGCGCCGCATGCTCGAGCAGATGCTCGACGAACGCGAGCGCGGCAAGGCTGCGCGGATGCGCTCGCGCCTGGGCGACAGGGAGTAACCGGCGATGATGCTCGCCCTCGGCATGTTCGTGTTCAGCCTGCAC
Organism: Pseudomonas citronellolis; assembly: GCF_900112375.1. Taxonomy (GTDB): domain Bacteria; phylum Pseudomonadota; class Gammaproteobacteria; order Pseudomonadales; family Pseudomonadaceae; genus Pseudomonas; species Pseudomonas citronellolis. The sequence continues at coordinate 77,429 of NZ_FOLS01000010.1, forward strand.
ACGGCCGCCTACCAGGAAATGCAGCGCCAGACCGACTGGCGCCACCCCTCGACCAACCGCGTCGGCGCGCAGCCGGCGCGCCAGTTTCTGGGCCGCGGCGAGGACGCCATCACCCTGCCCGGGGTACTGCTGCCCGAGCTGGCCGGCACCGTGCTCAGCCTCGACGCGTTGCGCACCATGGCGGACACCGGCAAGGCCTGGTCGCTGGTGGAGGGCAGCGGCCGCGTGCTGGGCCTGTGGGTGATCGAGACGATCACCGAGACGCGCACGCTCTTCTTTCCCGACGGCGCGGCCCGGCGCATAGAGTTCAGCATTGAGCTCAAGCGCATCGACGACGGCCGCGTCGACATGATCGGCAGCGCCATCAGCTCGGCCGGCAACATCATCCGGGGGCTGCTGTGACCGATCTGCTCACCCAGGCCATTGCCCAGGCCACCACCTACGTCGGCGATGTCGCCGACCAGCTGGCGCGCAACGCCACCTACCCGGTGCCGATCTTCCGCCTCACCGTGGATGGTGTTGATATCGCGCGACTGGTCAGCCCCCGGCTGATCAGCCTGGAGCTCACCGAAAACCGCGGCATCGAGGCCGACCAGCTCAGCATCAGCCTCAGCGACCACGACGGGCTGTTGGCCATCCCACGCAAGGGCGCCTCGCTGCACCTGTGGCTCGGCTGGAGCGACACCGGGCTCGTCGACAAGGGCAGTTACACCGTCGACGAGCTGGAGCACAGCGGCGCGCCCGACGTGCTCAGCATCCGCGCTCGCAGTGCGGACCTGCGCAAGACGCTGAAGGTGAAGCGCGAGCGCAGCTGGCACGCCACCACCCTCGGCCAGGTGCTGGGCGACGTCGCACAGCGCAACCAGCTCACCTTGCGCATCGCCGACAGCCTCGCAGGCCAGGCGATCCCCCAGCTCGACCAGGCGAACGAGTCCGACGCCAACCTGATCACCCGCCTGGGCGACGACTTCGACGCGGTGGCCAGCGTGAAGGCCGGGTGCCTGGTATGCATGCCTGCCGGCGGTGGCAAGAGCGTCAGCGGCCTGGCCCTGCCACACATCACCCTGACCCGGGCGGACGGCGATGGGCACCGCTACCTGCTGGCCGACCGCGACAGCTACGACGGCGTGCGCGCCTACTACTACGACATCAACAGCGCCACGAAGAAGGAGGCCATCGCCGGCGGCGGCGACAACCTGAAGAACCTGCGGCACACCTACAGCGACCTCAAGAGTGCGCTGCGCGCCGCCAGGTCCGAGTGGCGCCGCCTCCAGCGCGGCAGCGCCACGCTCAGCTACAACCTGGCCCGCGGCCGCGCCGACCTGATCCCCGAGCTCACCTACACCCTGCGGGGCGTGAAGCCGGAGATCGACGCCATCGTCTGGTACGGCGGCAACGTCCAGCACCGGCTGAGCGCCGACGAGGGCTTCGTCACCAACCTCGAGCTGGAGAGCAAGCTGCCGCAGGACCTGGTGGAGGACCTGGCCACCGACAACCCGGGCAACTACACCGGCATCGTGGCCTTCTACCGCGAGGGCAAGACCGGCGCCGAGAAGAAGGTCACCGCGGGCGACCAGACCAGGCCGCGGCGCCTGCGGCACCTGTACGTCAGCAAGAAGAATGCGCAGCGTGCAGCGGATCGCGAATGGAAGCGGCTACAGGCGGGAGTTACTGCCGACTAAATATCGCAGTTTGCTATGTCGTCGGTATTGCCATACTATACCGAGCATAGCAATTTGCGATGAAAGGCCAGGCATGCACGTCATCACCCAAAAGCGCATCTGGGAAGCCCAGCAGAAGTGGCCCCACTCTGCCACTGCCTTGGAGGCGTGGTATCGGCTGATGCGCCGCTTGGAGCCGGGCGACTTCGCCGCGATGAAACAGGCCTTCCCCAGCGTCGACAAGGTCGGCAACAAGCATGTGTTCGACATCGGCGGCAACAAACTGCGCCTGATAGCCGTGGTCGACTACCAGTTCAAGAAAGTCTTCATCCGCGCCGTGCTCGATCACAAAGAGTACGACCGCAACCAGTGGAAGTGAGGTGGACAATGAGCGCAATCCTGAAGCAAGCGGCAGAGCATTGGCGCTTTGTCGCCCCGCTGCTGACCCCGCCGCAGACCGAGGCCGACTATGACGAACTGGTGGAGACGCTCGACGAGCTGCTCGACCAGATCGGTGACGTCGAAGGGCACCCGCTGGCCGGCCTTGCCGCACGCATCGGCGACATGATCAGCGCCTACGACGCCGAGCATTACCAGATCCCCGCTGCGCCGGGGCACGAGGTCCTGCGCTTCCTGATGCAGGAGCATGGCCTTCATCAGGACGACCTGCCCGAGGTAGGCCCGCAGTCGGTGGTGTCGGCGATCCTGGCGGGGAAGCGGCAGCTCAACGTGCGCCACATCCGTGCCCTGGCTGACCGATTCAACGTGCCGGCGGACGTGTTCTTCTGACCCCTGACTCAAGGACGGAGTGGCCTCATGAGCGCAGCGCAACAACTGATTCCGGTGCCTTTCTATGAGGACACCATTGTCCTGGTAGGGCAGGCCGAGCAGCCTTTCGTGGCGATGAAGTCGGTGGTCGAAAACATGGGGTTGGCGTGGCAGGTACAGCATCGGAAGCTGATGGAGCGTTTCGCTTCAACCATCACCGAAATGGTGACAGTTGCCGAGGATGGCAAATTGCGCAATATGACGTGCCTGCCACTTCGCAAGCTCCCGGCCTGGCTCTACTCCATCAGCCCCAACAAGGTGAAGCCCGAGCTGCGCGACAAGATCATCCGCTACCAGAACGAATGCGACGACGCCCTCTGGGACTATTGGAGCAAGGGTTCTGCTACGCGCCCAGGCGCTGCTGGCATCACCCAGCAACTCGCTGTCTCACGCCACCGCCTGGCGTTGCTCAAGGAGCTACACCGCACCCGCGACCGCACCTTGCGGGAGGCGATTCACCAGCAGCTGGACCACGCTTCACGCCTGCTCGGCTTGTCCACGCCGGAGCTGAACAGCATTGGCTGGGCCGATCCCGAAGTGCCGGACGTGCTAGCCGACTTCTGGGATGCCCTGGAACAGCTGGAGCAACAGGGTGTAAAGGTCAATCACTCCAAGAACCCGCGCCGGCTGGCCCTGCACTTGATCACGCTGGGGCGCCAGTTCAAGAAACATCAGATACCCGTCGACGTGGGGGCGGAGTTGCGGCAGGCACTCCGCCAGAGCAGAAACCCGCGCTTCGTGCATCGCCGGAATACCGCCAGTGCTATCGAAGGCAAGGGCGTCAACTGCTGGGTTTTCGAACGGATCACGGCCCCAGAGACGGCAGCCCAATAGCAAAGAGCCCCGGATTGTCCGGGGCTTCTTTTTTTCGTCAGCCTTCCAGGTCCGCCAGCTTCTCCAGTCCATCCATGAGCCTGAATAGCGCCGCCTGGTCCTGAGGCTGCAGTCGCCGGAAGCGTCGCAGCAACACGTGCTCCTGCGCGCTGAGCCGTTCAGGCTGCGGCCAATTCTCGGTCGCAGTGGGTGCAGGCAGTTTGTTGTTCTCCATGGGTGTACTCCCTCACATCCTCGGGCGCCCGATGCCACCTTGGCACCGTCCAACAGCCCTCGGGAGTACGCCATTCTCTGCACGGCGGCACGTGCCACCAGGGGAAATCCTTATCCGATGGTCTGAGCATTTCGAATCAAAGTGCCATCACCGACCAACGGCGCCGTGGTGGCCTAGTTCGATTTGTTGGCAGTGGAGGCTATGTACATCGCGAACACCATACGGTGAACCGATTCTTGATCAGACGGAGAGAGGGCCCGATAGAAACGGAGAATGTCCGCTTCCTCGGTCGTCACGGCCTCAATAGGCTGACGGACCCCGAATACGACATACAGCATGTCGAGTCCAAGTTTCGAGGCTTTCACGAAGTACTCAGCGTCGGGGCTTCGCTCGCCCTTCTCGTATGCGAGTTGGGTGTTCTTCGAGATACCACATTCCTTAGCTAGATCGGTCTGGTTCAGGCCGATCTTCAGCCGCTCTTCCTTCAGGCGTGCGCCTATGGTCATGAAAATAGGACCTCAATGCGTTGACATTCCCTATTTTTGGGACCATCATCGCCAACAAATCACACGAAATCACACGAATGTGGACTATGCCGAACGCCTACCCCACGGAGCAAGCCTGCGAGGCTGCCCGTCAGCGCATCTACGACCAGGGCCTTACGGTTCGGGAATGGGCCGATAAGAACGACCTGGGTGAAAGCACCGTCTACGCCGTGCTCAACGGTCAGAAGAAGTGCCTCCGCGGCAAGGCGCGCCGCGTCGCCATTCTGTTGGGTATCAAAGACGGCGTGATTTCACAGTAGTGGCAGTCGGTTTGGGGGAAAACCAGAAGATGAAGCGCAACATCCTAGACAGCCGCCGCAAGGTGGTGCAGGCCATCATCGGCGCCTACCCCGGGGGACGGGAGTGCGCGGCGACGCGCCTGGGCCTGGACCTGAAGAAGTTCGACAACCACGCCTACGAGTCCGCCGGCAGCAGGCCGCTGACCGACGAGCAGCTGCATGTGCTCGAGCAGGACGCCAACACCACCTACCTGCCGGAGTACTTGGCCCAGCTGTACAACGGCATGTTCGTGCCGCTGCCCGACCCCGAGTCGGTGGACAACGTGGACCTCTACAGCCGGTCCGTGCGCGCCTCGGTGAAGCGCGGCGCCGTCGACATGATCATCGAGAAGGCGCTCGAAGACGGTGTGATCGAGAGCGACGAGGCCAAGCTGATCCTCAAGGCCCACGCGGAGTACATGGCCGAGCGCCACGGCGAGGTGATGGCCGTCATCGCGGTGCACAGCGAAGGGGGCAATGCATGAAAAAGCTCCTTCTTAGATGCCCCGCCTGCAACGCTAGAGTCCGAATCCGGGTGCAAAAACGATCCCCGGGCACCCTGGGTTGGCAAACCGAGAGACCTGTAAAAGCGGAGTGCACAAACCAAGACTGCGGCTGGAACGCCCCCGGCGTGGACAAGTTCGACCAGGACCAAGGTCCTGGACTTCTGCCGAGGTTTCAACCATGAGCAGCGGCGGCTATTCCTTGCCCAGTCGGCCGCGAACTTCCTTGAGCGCGGTGACCACGTCATCGACAGCGAAGCGGATGTCCCTGGCACTGATCGCAATGCCAGTTTGCATGCCGCTGCCGGTTAGGCGCTCTGTCTCACGGCCACGCATCACCTCGACCAGTTTTTCGTGCCGGACCTGCAGGCGTTCGATCAGGTCTTCCACATCCTTTTGCGAGTGAGTTCCCATGGCAAACCTCAATGACCAAACCAGAGAAGAGCTGCTCAGCGTGCTGGACCATGCGCAGCAGCGGCTGGACACGCTACGGGAAACGGTTCGTACAGCCAAGGGGGCGCTGGCAGACAGCCACATCCGCATGGCGATCGGTGACGCCATCACGCCGCTGAACATCGCCTTCGAGATCATGGAGGAGCGCTGAGATGAGCAGCGGCGGCTACAAGTGCCTGTGCCCGGCCTGCGGGCACCCGATGCGCATCCGCAGCAGCGAGGTGCAAAGCCCCAGCGTCAAGGCGATGTACGCGCAATGCACCTACCTGCCCTGCAGCGCCTCCTTCTCCGGCTCGCTGTCCTGGGACTTCGAAATCAGCCCGTCGGGCATCGACCGCCCCCGCGTCCAACTGCCGGTGGCGCCTTCCGTGGAGCGCATGCGCGCCATGCGCGACAACCGCCTCAAGACGGACCAGCTCGACCTGCTCGACACCCTGCCCATGGAGGCCACGGCATGAGACCGCAACCGATCAACGTCAACGACTACCGGGACTTCATGCAGGCCGCCGCGCGCTCCTACCTGGAGCGCCGCAAGGACCAGTACCTCTCCGGCGACGACCACCTGTTCAACGCCTGCGTCAGCCACCTGACCAATGCCCTCGAGGTGCCGGTCTTCCTGTCGCAGTCCCTGGTACAGCGCGCCTGGAGCGACCTGTTTCCCCAGCCCAACCCTCAGCTCGAGGTCGTCTGGATCGGCTGGGACTGGGGCCTCGGCGATGCCGACCGCCTGATCGACGAACGCCCGAAACACCCCTGATCCCCCGAGCCCAGCCCCGCCTTGCGTGGGTTTGGGCGAGTTACGCCCTGAATTCGAGGTATCCGCCATGAGCGGTCAGATTTCCATCAACGTCGACATCGACACGACACAGGCCTCCAGCTACCTGGCCTGGCTGGTCAGCCAGTACGAAACCGCCATGGCGGCGTTCTGGTTCGACGACCGCTACCGCTACACCCCTCAGGGCTTCCGGGCCAAGCGCATCATCGAGGACCACCCGCACATGGTCGGCCTGGTCCGCACCATCCGCGCGCTGCGCGCCCAGCTGGGAGTCGCGGCATGAGGGACATGGACGTAGAGCTGCGCGACGAGGTGCTGCGCAAGCTGCAGGCGCAGTTCGGCCTGAAGCCGGTCAGCGGCACCAAGTACCTGCGCAAGGGCGAATGCCCATCGTGCGGGAAGAAGGAACTGTTCAGCCTGGCCGACAACCCCTGGTTCGTCCGCTGCGGCCGGGAGAGCAAGTGCGGCGAGAGCTGGCACGTCAAGGAACTCTACCCCGATCTGTTCGACGACTGGAGCAAGCGCGCGCCGGCTACCGACAAGGAGCCATCGGCCTCGGCCAAGGCCTACCTGAGCCATGCCCGCGGCTTCGACCTGGCGATGATCGAGGGGTGGTACACCCAGGAACACTACTGGGACCGTGATCTCGAGATCGGCAGCGCGACCGTGCGCTTCCCCCTGGACAAGGGGGGCTACTGGGAACGGTTGATCGATCAGCCACACCGCTTCGGCAAGAAGAAGGCCCGCTTCAAGCCCGGGGATAGCCCGCGCGGCGTCTGGTGGTGCCCGCCGTGCGTCGACCTGCTCGAGGTCGATACGTTGTGGATCGTCGAGGGCATCTTCGACGCCATCGCGCTGCTGCACCATGGCCTGGCCGCCGTGTCGGCCATGAGCTCCAACGCCTTTCCCGAGCAGTCGCTGCGCGAGCTGAAGGCCCAGCGCGGCGACAAGCTGCCGAAACTCATCTGGGCCCTGGACAACGAACCCGGCGCCCACGCCTACACCCGTCGCTGGGTGAAGCAGGCCCGCGAACTGGGCTACGTGTGCGAGGCGGCGCAGATACCCCAGCGCGGCAACCGCAAGACCGACTGGAACGACCTGCACCAGCGCTGGCTGTTCATCGACGACAAGGCCGCCCGTCACGACCAGTTCGAGAAGGACATCAAGACGGCCCGCCACGAGGGGGCGCTGCTGATCGCCGAGAGCGCGGCCGAGAAGGCGCTGCTGATGTACGACTGGCACAAGCGCGGCGAATTCCACTTCCGTTTCGGCAACCGCCTGTACTGGTTCAAGCTGGACATCGAGAAGTTCAACAAGGCCATGCAGAACCTCGAGAGCAGCGAGGACCACGACGAGCAGCTGCTCAACCAGAAGGAAATGCGCGACAAGGCCCTGCAGCAGTCCGGCGGCGTGGTGGAAATCGCCAACTGCTTCCCCCAGGCCCTGTACTTCCAGCGCAACGAGGTGACCGACGAGAGCTGGTACTACTTCCGCATCGACCGCCCCGACGACGAGAGCGTGAAGAACACCTTCACCAGCGCTCAGGTGGCGGCGGCCAGCGAGTTCAAGAAGCGCCTGCTGGGCGTGGCTGCCGGTGCCATCTTCACCGGCAGCGGGGCCCAGCTGGACCAGATCATGAAGCTCCAGCTGACCGGCCTGAAGACGGTGGCCACCATCGACTTCCTGGGCTACAGCAAGGAGCACCAGTGCTACGTCCTGGGCGACGTCGCGGTGCGTGGCGGCATGCTGGAGAAGGCCAACGCCGAGGACTTTTTCGAGTTCCAGAAGCTGCGCCTGAAGACCCTGCAGCGCTCCATCAAGCTGCAGATCGCCATGGACGACAAGGGCTACCGCCCGCAGTGGCTCGACTGGCTGTGGATATGCTTCGGCGCCAAGGGCCTGGTCGCGCTGGCCTTCTGGTTCGGCTCGCTGTTCGCCGAGCAGATTCGCGCCGAGTTCCAGAGCTTCCCGTTCCTCGAGGCCACCGGCGAGGCCGGCGCCGGCAAGTCCACGCTGATCACCTTCCTCTGGAAGTTGCTCGGCCGGCCGGATGAAGAGGGCCAGGACCCGTCGAAGATGACCAAGGCGGGCCTGCGCCGCTGGCTGACCCAGCTGTCGAACATGCCCATGGTCATGCTCGAGGCCGACCGCAGCGACAACAGCCGCGCCGGCGGCGCCGCCAAGTCCTTCGACTGGGACGAGTTCAAGCCGCTGTTCAACGGCCGCGCCCTGGGCGTGACCGGCCAGAAGACCGCCGGCAACGAGACCTACGAGCCGCCCTTCCGCGGCGTCCTGGTGATGAGCCAGAACGCCACGGTGCAGGCCTCCGAAGCGATCATGACCCGTATCGTGAAGCTGCACTTCGTGCGCCCGGAGATCACCCGCGAGAGCCAGGCCGCGGCCGACAACCTCAACCACCTGGGCGTGCTCGAGGTCAGCCATTTCCTGCTGATGGCCGTCCGCGCCGAAGACCAGGTGCTGGAGTGTTTCCGCGCGCGGCTGAAGGTCCACACCGCCAGCCTGCGCAAGCTGAAGCAGATTCGCATCGAGCGCCTGATCCTGAACCACGCCATGTTGATGGCCCTGGTGGATGCCCTGCGCCTGGTGGTGCCGCTCACCGACGAGCAGCACGGCGCCGCCCAGCAGCAGCTGATGACCATGGCCCTGGAGCGCCAGGCCGCGGTGAACGCCGACGCGCCGGAGGTGGCGGAATTCTGGGAGGTCTACGAGTACCTCGAGAACACCCAGGACGGCCCGGTGCTGAACCACAGCAAGAACCCGGAAACCATCGCCATCAACCTCAACGAGTTCGTGAAGCTGGCCGCCGAGCACCGCCAGAAGGTGGCCGACGCCTCGATTCTGCGCGACCTGCTGAAGGAGTCCCGCCGGCACAAGTTCCTCAGCTACAAGGCCGTCGACAGCGCCGTGCGCGCCGCCCAGGCCCACAACAACAGCATGTTTTCCAAGCCCAGCACGGTGAAGTGCTGGATTTTCGAAGCCTGACCGGCGCGGCAACGCCGGCAACCACCACCCCGAAAGGAGACACACCATGCAGAAGCAAACCCCGAAATGGCTTGACCTGTTCCTCACCGCCTTTGGCGCCCCTGGTCTGGTAGCGCTGGCCTGGTGGGCCGGTGCATTCCACGCGCAACGCATCCGCGAGCTGCAGTTCACCTATCCCATCCTGAACATCACCGGCAACGCCGGCGTCGGGAAGTCCACCCTGGTGGCCAACCTGTGGAAGCTCGTCGGCTCCAGCGATGCGGAGAATCGCAACCTGAGCACCTGCAGCATGGGTGCGCTGCTGGCCATCCTGGCCCGCGCAATCAACCGCCCTGTCGTGCTGGAGGAAGATGGCTTCGGCCATGACGGCTACGACTGGAAAGCCCTGAGCGATTGCTACTTCGGCGGCACCATCGCGCAGCGAGGCAGTAACCCTGCCGCCGCAGGGGTTCGGTTCCAGGGTGCCCTTGCCTTCGTCGGGAGCGAGCTCGAAACCATCAACAGCCGCATCGTCAACATCCACCTCCAGCGGACGCCGCGCACCGCAGACAAAAACCAGGCCATCCAGGCCCTGTACGACCTGCATATCAGCGACTTCAGCGAGTTCCTGGCCAAGGTGCAGAAGAACCGCGAGCAGTTGATGTACCGCCTCGGCCACGTTGGTGCCTACGTCGAAAGCCTGCAGGTCGAAACCGATGACCGCCTCTCTCCCAACGCCGCCCGCAACCACGCCCAGCTCCGCGTCCTGGTCGATCTGCTGGCCGACCTCTTCCCCATGGCCGATGACCGCAACGCCCAGCACGACGCTCACTGCCTGATCATCGATATGGCCTGGAGCCACGTCCCCATGGCCACGGCGGCCCCCACCCACTACTAACCCCCACGCCCCGGCGCGGCAACGCCGGGGAAACCCTGAAAGGAGACACACCATGCAGAAGCACTTTTCCATCACCCAGGCCATGCGCGAGCAGGTCGCCGATCAGCTCACCATCCAGGCGGTAGCCAAGCACGGCCCGCGCATCGCCGCCGACCTGGCAGCGCTGAATGAACAGTTCTGGGCCAAGCACCAGGCCAAGGTCGAGGCGCTGCCCGGCCTGGATAAGAAACACTGGGGCGAACTGATCGCCGCCGGCGCCCTGGCCGCTGTCATCAAATCCGACGTTCACTACATGAAGCCGCGCGAGAATCGGGAGCCGACCAGTAGCCCGATCTACTTGGTCTATCACGACTTCAAGGACGACAAGCGCAACGCTCTGGTGCTGAAGATCATCAACTCGCCAGCCTACGAAGGGGTGGCGCGCTTCTCCTACAAGGGAGCCAACCATGATCGGCACTGGACGATCAGGCTATCCAGCCCCAATGGTTCCCTGCCTCGCCTGAACGGCATGGACACCATCACCGACCCGGCACAGGAGACCCTGGCGCTGCTGTGCGCCCAAGAGCTGCAGCAGGTGATGGCAGGGGCTGAGACCTTCCGCAGTGCGGCCATGGGCGTGCTGCTCGCCTGTCGCACCTCCCGCCAGGTGGAAGACCTGTTCCCCGAAGCGGCCAAGCTGCTCCCGCAACCGGTGAAACAGGAACGCGCGCTGGCTCCCACCGAGCTAGCGGCGAACGTCCGCGGGATGCTCAACGCCGGCGTGCCGCCGGTCGTGGCGGTGTGAGGTGGCGCAGATGAACGCAATGCAACTTTGGCAGGAAGCCCTCGCCCGTATGGCCGCAGAAGAAGCCGAGCGCCCAGCGATTCGCGCCGCTGGAATTGAAGCGCTGCAGCGCCTGCTGCCTGTAGCTCAACGGGGTACTGGGCAGAGCCGAATCGTCGGCCGTTTTCTGCTGAGCCTCTACAACGGCCAGGCGTTCCCCTTCTCCCTCACCGATCTGCGCGGCCTGGACACCCAGCTGTGGGAGGACTGCCTCGCACTGCTGCGGTTGGATCGACGGCCCGAAATCGAGGTGCATCAGTACGTCGAGAACGGCGAGGCCATCTGGTCGGACCTGAAAAGGGCTTGGGCACAAGAGCCCAACTGACCTCACCCCATAGGTAAGAAGGCCCGGGCGAGCGGCAACTCGCCCGGCCCATACCACCCCGAAAGGAGACGCACCATGCACCACGTGCAACCACACCATCGCTGGGCGTTGCTGGCAATGGTCGCCGCGCTGGCAGGCGTGACGGCCACCTCGGTGGCCCTGGCCATCGCCGCGCTGATCGAGACCCCGCTGCTGGCCGTCCTGTTCGCCTCGGCGGCGGTAGTGCTGGACCTGTTCAAGTACATCGCCTGGCCGCTGGCCCTCGGCCTGCTGGCAGCGCACCGAACCCTGTGCGCGCTGCTGATGATGGCGTGCGCCATGGCGCTGGGCGGCGTGTCCGGCTGGGCCAGCTACGACCGCCTGATGACCTCGATCGTCACCAGCCGCGCCGAGCACCAGGCACGCGAAGAACAACGCCGGGGCGACCTAGTGGAGCAACGCAACGCCGACGCCGCCCGCATCCAGCAGCTCGACGCCGACGCTGTCGCCATTCACCAGGAAGCCAACGCCCTGCGCGAACGGGGAATGGTCAGCCGCGCCCTGGAGCTGGAAACCGCCGGCATCGCTCGCATCGACGCTGAACGTGACCGCGCCCAGGTACGCCGAGACCTCGCCTCGCAGGAACTCACCGCCCTGATCGCCCAGCCGGCCAAGGCCGCAGGCCTTCCCCTGCAGTTGGCCACCCTGCTGTGCGTCGGCTTCGCCGCTGCGCTGGAAGTGGTGCCCGCCCTGATCCTCTCCGCCCTACGCCCTGCGCCCGTCGAGGAACGCGGCCCGATAACGGTAACCGAGCACCAGAAACAGCCCGAGGAACGCCACCAGGAACAGCCGGAAACGGCAACAGATCAGGACTTGCCGCAACTGCTCCAGCAACTCATCGCCGGAACGGAGAGCGGCGCCAAGGTAGCTGTGCGGCAGGTGGCGAAGGAACTGCGGATCGGCAGCAACAAGGCCACCAAGCTGATGCAGCAGGCCGCCGAGATAGGCGCCCTGCACAAGACTGCCAGCGGATACGTCGCGGCATAAAAGAGAAGGCCCCGGTGAGCGGCAACTCACCAGGGCCATACCACCCCGAAAGGAGACACACCATGCAAGCACATCAACCCCAAGGCGGCGGCGCCAAGGCTAGCACACCTGACTATAAGGTCGGCGATCGCGTCAGCTTCCCGGTCATTCGCAGAGCAGGTAGCGGCTTCCGCATCAGCATCCGCGAGGCCTGCATCGCCGAGCTGGGCGGGCTCACCGCCACCGTCAGGTACGGCAATGGCCGCACCGACATCATCCGCTTGGATGACCTCACCCCCGCGGGCCAACCCAACGCCCTGACTCGCGCGCTGCTCGGCGACCAGGTGGAGGGCAAGGCCAATGACTGACCGCATCCGCCCCCCGATGGCCAGCAAACGCCTGGACGTACCCAGCATCTGCGACATCTGCGGCAAGGCCCGCTCGACCCGCAAGCACCAGCGCTGCAGCCGCATTCGCCAGCAGCAGAAGGCTACCGAATGGGCCACCTACATGGAGAACCTCGCCGCCAAGAAAGCCCAGGGAGGATGCCGCCATGCACGTTAAGCAGATCGACGTCAGCCGTCCGCTCGACGAAGTGCTGGCGGAGCTTAAGACCAGCCTGGATGGAAACCTCCGCGACCGACTTGAACTGGATGCTCGACGCCTCACGTACATGGGCTTGCTCCACCGGCTGGTGAACTTCGCCGGCAGTGAAGCCAACGCCCCCACTGTACTGCTCGTGAATTGCACGGATATCACCCTCAAGCAGCTACGCCGCATCCGCCGCAACCAGGGCAAGGCGCTGGAGTACCTCACCGTCTACACAATCCCGGCACTCAGCGATGGCTCGGAGGTGTCGGCATGATGCTCAAGCGCACCCTCTACCATTTCCACTTCTGCTGCGGCCTGGGCGGCGGCGCCAAGGGCTTCAATAGGGCACGCCCGCGCGTGGGCAACGTCGAAGCTCAGTGGGAATGCCTGGGCGGCATCGACGTCGACCCTTCCGGCCTGGCTGACTTCTCACGCCTGGCCGGCGTGCCTGGCACCCTGCTCGATCTGTTCACCCGCGACCAGTACATCGACTTTCACGGAAAGGAACCGCCGCCTGGCTGGCGTGAGGCCACCCCCGAGGATGTGCGCCGCGCCGCCCAGGGCAAGCGCCCGGACGCGGTGTTCATCTCCAGCCCCTGCAAGGGGGCCTCCGGCCTGCTGTCCGAGAAGTTGAGCCTCACCCCGAAATACCAGGCACTCAACGAATTGACTCTGCGCTGCATCTGGCTGATGGGCGAGGCCTGGGCCGATGACCCGGTGCCGCTGATCGTCTTCGAGAACGTGCCGCGTCTGGCAACTCGCGGCCGCCACCTGCTCGACCAGATCAACAGCCTGCTCAGCCACTACGGCTACGCCGTGGCCGAGACCACTCACGACTGCGGCGAGCTGGGCGGCCTGGCCCAGTCGCGCAAGCGCTTCCTGCTGGTCGCCCGCCACGTCGAGAAGGTGCCGCCGTTCCTGTACGAGCCAGAGAAGAAGAGCCTGCGCGCCGTGGGCGACATCCTCGGTCGCATGCCGCTGCCCGGCGACATCGAAGCCGCGGGCCCGATGCACCGCGTTCCGTCGCTGCAGTGGCGGACCTGGGTGCGCCTGGCCCTGGTGCGCGCCGGCAGCGACTGGCGCAGCCTCAACGAACTGGCGATTGAAGACGGCCACCTGCGCGACCTGGTGATCGTGCCGGAGTACCGGTCCGGCTACATGGGCGTGCATGGGTGGGACGACACCGCCGGCACCATCGCCGGCCGCTCCGGCCCCACCAATGGAGCGTTCTCGGTCGCCGATCCGCGCTACCGCCAGGCTTCGAACTGGAACCACGGCCAGCAGTTCGGCGTGATCCGCTGGGCCGAGTCCTCGCCGACGATCCCCGGGCAGACCATGCCGGGCCAAGGCACCTTCAGCGTCGCTGATCCTCGCCCCAACTGGGAGAAACGCCACAGCAGCAACTATCGGGTGATCCGCTACGACCAGACCGCAGGAACCATCATCGCCGGCGGCAAGGGTGTCCAGGGCGGCCAGCAGTCAGTGGCCGACCCGCGCATCCTGCACCGCGGCAAGGGCGACAACTACTTGACCGGCGGCCACTACGGGGTGATCGGATTCGACCAGCACTCCGGCGCCATCGCGGCCAGCTCCCGCTATGACAGCGGCCGATTCAGCGTCGCTGACCCGCGCATCCCTGCAGCAGATGAGCGCCTGACCTGCATCATCCGCAGCCTCGACGGCACCTGGCACCGCCCCTTCACCACGCTGGAAAAGGCCGCCCTGCAGAGCCTGGTCGAGCCCGAGGAATACCTGGTGCTCGACGGCCTAAGCGACAAGGACTGGAGCGAGCGCATCGGCAACGCCGTGCCGCCGCACGCCGCGGAAGCCATTGCCGATGTCATGGGAACCACCCTGCTGCTGGCCGAGCAGGGCGAGACCTTCATGCTCAACAACACCCCCATCTGGGTGCGCAATGTCGCCGTGGCGCTGAGCGTTGCTCAGCCGGAGGTGCAGCCTTGAGCGTACAGCGCCCGATTGTTCGCTACCACGGAGGGAAGTGGATGCTTGCCCCGTGGATCATCCGGCACATGGCCGACCATCACACCTACATCGAGCCATTCGGAGGTGGTGGCTCGGTACTGCTCCGCAAGGAGCGCGCCTACGCCGAGGTCTACAACGACCTCGACGGCGACATGGTGAACCTGTTCCGCGTGGCCCGGGATCATGGTGGCGAACTGCGCCAGGTCCTGGCGCTGACGCCTTTTGCGCGCGAGGAGTTCGAGGCCAGCTATGGCAACGCCACGGACCCACTCGAGCGAGCCAGGCGCACGGTCGTTCGGTCACTTCAGGGGTTCGGGAGCGCGGCAGCTAGCGGCGAACGCACGGGCTTCCGTGCTTCCTCCAGCCGCAGCGGCACCTCGCCAGCTATCGACTGGCGCAACTACTCTGAGGCCCTGCCGGCCATTACCGAGCGGCTCCAGGGCGTAGTGATCGAGAATCGAGACGCCATGGACATCATGGCGCACCATGACCGGCCGTCGACTCTGCACTACGTGGATCCGCCATACGTGCACTCCACGCGCAGCACCAAGGTGCGCCACAACGACACCGGGAAGAGCTACCGGCATGAACTGAGCGACACTCAGCACCGAGACCTGGCCGGATTCCTCCATCAACTGGAAGGGATGGTGCTGCTGTCTGGATACCCGTGCCCGCTCTACGACGAACTCTACGCCGACTGGCATTGTGTCGAGCGAAATGCCCACGCCGATGGCGCACGTGATCGCGTCGAGTGCCTGTGGCTGAACCGTCCTGCCTATCGGGGACTGGCTCAACTGGACATCTTCAGGGAGCCAGCAGCATGAGCCACGTCTTCCACTCACCCCGCCGCGGAGGCAAGCGGCTGCTGCCCCTGTTCGAATACGCGGCCCGGTTTGGCTGGAAGATCAGCCGGACCAACGGCGGCCACCTGCGGCTGACGAAGCCTGGGCGGCCCATCATCCACACCAGCAGCACGCCGAGCGACTGGCGTGCCGTGCGCAACGCCCTGGCCATGCTGGCCAGGGCAGACCGTCACGACGTCATCGAGGACCAGAAGCACCCCGAGGTTCTTCTAGTCCACCTCACGGGAGGGGCCACGTTATGATCAGCCAACAGCCGCCGGGCACCGTCCTGACCTTCGAAGACCTGCAGCGGCTGACCGGTTACACGCGCCGATCCGGCGTTGAGAAAGCCCTGCGCAAGCAGGGCATCCGCTGGTTCTGGGGACGGCACGGCCCCTGGACCACCATCGACCTGGTCAACCAGGCCGGCGGCGTATCGCCGGCCAGCCCCGAGAAGTACGACAGCGAGATCATATGAGGCGGTCCCGTAAGCGGAAGCACAATCCGAACATCCCCCCGCACATCGATCAGGCCGCCCTCCCGGCGGCCGTTTTCTATGATCACCGTGGTAACGGTGTCTGGTACACGTCGAACCGCGACGAGGTCGGGCGGCAGCGCCGCCAGAACATCGCCACCAGCACCGCCACCCTCTCCGAACTGCACCGTATCATGGAAGAGCGCGAAGGCTTCGACCGTGAAAGCCTCAACTACCTGTGCCAGCAGTATCACGACAGCATCAAGTTCAAGAAGCTGAGTCCCAAGTCGCAGAAGGACTACTGCTACTCGCGCGACGTGCTGCTCAGCATGCCCACCAAGCTGAAGAAGCCCCTGGGCGAGCTGGCGGTTCGGAAGTTCTCCCCCGCTCTGGTGCAACGGATCGTCGACAGCATCGCCGACCAGGGCACCCCGTCGAAGGCGGCTCACGCCCTCCGCTACCTCCGGCTTGTGTTGCAGTGGGGGCGCAACCGCGGCTACCTGGACAGCAACCCGGCGCTGGGCATTGAGGCGCCCGCCGAGCGGAAGCTACGACGGCTGCCGTCCCCGGCGGTGATGCAACGCCTCATCGACCGAGCCCGCGCACTGGGGCAGCTGACGCGCGGCCAGGCCGGCGCCGTCCCTCGCCACCTCAGCTACGTGATGGAAATCGCCTATCTCTGCCGACTGCGCGGCATCGAGGTTGTCACCCTGACCGACGCCAACGAGACGCCGGCCGGCGTGCTGACCAATCGTCGGAAGGGCAGCCGCGACAACATCGTGCGCTGGACGCCACGCCTACGCGCCGCCTGGGAAGCCGCCAAGAAGCGCCGGAGCGAGATTTGGCAGGCGCGCGGAACAGCCATACCGATCCACCCCGAGCAGCGCTTCATCATCACCGCCGAGCACGGCGGCGCGCTGGGCAAGTCGGGTCTGGACACGGCCTGGCAACGGTTCATCACCAGGTCGATCGAGGCGGGCGTCATCCTGCCCGAGCAGCGCTTCGGCCTGCACGACCTGAAACGCCGCGGCATCACCGACACACCAGGCACGCGCGCCGACAAGCAGGAAGCCAGCGGCCACCGCGACGAGTCCATGCTCGACATCTACGACCTCAGCGTACCGACGGTCGACCCCTCCGCAATCTGACCCACCACCACCCTGCGTAACAGCGCGGCCGGGCTCCCCATGGAGCCTGGCCGCCAGCGCATGCCTTACGTAACAAGGAATCGGCTAAGTGCTTGTCCAGCAACTAGAAAGCAGCTTCCTTGTAATCAGTAGGTCCCGGGTTCGACTCCTGGTGCCGGCACCATCTTTCTCAAGACGACTTGGGCTCACCTTCGGGTGGGCCCAAGTCGTTCTTGCCGCAAGGAAAAGCTCTATCTCCGAGGTTGTACCGGCGAAGAAACTTTTTGCCTTGAGTGGAATCTAATTACGCCTTATAGATGCCGCTGAGTTTCGGGTCCTTTCAGGTCCATCCGCCGTCCAGCAGCCTAGAATAGCCAGAGTGTGTTTACGGGTTTACTCCCCAGGTCCGATGCATATAATTGCCGCCTTTTCCACCAGATCGCCCAGATCGGCAGCTGTCCAACACCTGCCGGCACCCCATGGATGGCGGATTCGCAAGAACCGGATGGATTCGCCGGAGGCCCTGTGTTGACTTCTTCGCCCTCTGCATCACCCCCAAAGGGGCAGAGCTCGCCTTCCGCGTCCGAGCGGGTGGCCATCCTGCTGTCGACGTACAACGGCGAACGCTTTCTCGCCGAACAGCTCGACTCCCTGATCGCCCAGACCCACAAGGACTGGACGATCTATGCCTCCGACGATGGTTCCAGCGATGCGACATTGGACATCCTGGCGAAGTACCGTGCGCAGCTTGGCGATGACCGCCTCGTCATTGTGCAGGGCCCCCGCCAGGGGTTCGCGGCGAACTTCCTGAGCCTGCTGGCCCGGGAAGAAATCCAGGCCCCTTATTTCGCTTTCTGCGACCAGGATGACCTCTGGATCCCCGAGCGACTCGCGATGGGGCTGGATTGGATGCGCGGCCTTCCCGCCGATCGCCCGGCGCTTTTCTGCTCCAGGACGCAGCTTATCGACAGCGGTGGCAAGCCCATTGGGCTGTCGCCCCTGTTCCTGCGCCCACCGACTTTCGAAAACGCCCTGGTGCAAAGCATCGCGGGTGGCAACACCATGCTGTTCAATGCATCGACCCGAGAGTTGTTGCGACAGACGCCGAAGGGCGAACACATCATTTCCCACGACTGGTGGACCTACCTGCTGGTGACCGGCTGTGGTGGCCATGTGTCCTATGATCCACGGCCGACGGTCGATTATCGTCAGCATGGCCGAAACCTTGTCGGTTCCAACGCAAGCCTTCAGGAGCGTGCAGTGCGGGTATGCAAGATGTTCAAGGGCACCTTCCGTGAATGGATGGATGCCAATCTGCACGCCTTGACGGTTTTCCGCCCCTACCTCACTCCTGACCATCAGCTCACCCTGCAGCTGTTCGAGCAGGCTCGAGCGTCGGCGCTTCCCAAGCGCCTGCAACTGATTCGAAAATCCGGCGTCCACAGGCAGTCTCCGCTAGGCACTCTGGGGCTGACCGCCG
This sequence comes from Pseudomonas citronellolis, assembly GCF_900112375.1. Lineage (GTDB taxonomy): Bacteria > Pseudomonadota > Gammaproteobacteria > Pseudomonadales > Pseudomonadaceae > Pseudomonas > Pseudomonas citronellolis. Next base: position 96,051 of record NZ_FOLS01000010.1, read on the forward strand.
CCGCCATCCTCCATAGGATTTAACGCAATGACCATTCTCGTCACCGGCAGCGCCGGCTTCATCGGCGCCAACTTCGTTCTCGACTGGCTGGCAGGCAATGACGAAAAGGTCATCAGCCTCGACAAGCTGACCTACGCCGGCAACCGCCAGAACCTGGCCAGCCTGGGCGGCGACGAGCGGCATGTGTTCGTGCACGGCGACATCGGCGATGGCGAACTGGTCTCCCGTCTGCTGGCCGAGCACCAGCCCCGCGCCATACTGAACTTCGCCGCTGAATCCCACGTCGACCGCTCCATCCACGGCCCGGAAGACTTCATCCAGACCAATATCGTCGGCACCTTCCGCCTGCTGGAAGCGGTGCGCGCCTACTGGAATGGCCTTGGCGACGAGCCCAAAGCCGCCTTCCGCTTCCTCCACGTCTCCACCGACGAGGTCTACGGCTCGCTGGGTCCGAATGACCCGGCCTTCCGCGAAAGCAACAAGTACGAACCGAACAGCCCCTACTCGGCCTCCAAGGCCGCGTCCGACCACCTGGTCCGCGCCTACCACCACACCTACGGGCTGCCGGTGCTGACCACCAACTGCTCGAACAACTACGGCCCCTATCACTTCCCCGAGAAGCTGATCCCGCTGGTCATCCACAACGCCCTGGCCGGCAAGCCGCTGCCGGTCTACGGCGACGGCCAGCAGGTCCGCGACTGGTTGTACGTGAAGGATCATTGCGCAGCCATCCGCCGCGTGCTGGAAGCCGGCCAGCTGGGCGAAACCTACAACGTCGGCGGCTGGAACGAGAAAGCCAATATCGACGTGGTCCATACCCTGTGCGACATCCTCGACCAGGAGCAGCCGCGGGCCGACGGACGGAGCTACCGCGAGCAGATCACCTTCGTCAAAGATCGCCCCGGACACGACCGCCGCTACGCCATCGACGCCACCCGCCTCGAACGCGAGCTGGGCTGGAAACCGGCGGAAACCTTCGAGACCGGCATCCGCAAGACCGTGCGCTGGTACCTGGACAACCAGGCCTGGGTGAACAACGTCACCAGCGGCGCATACCGTGAATGGGTAGGTAAGCAGTACGCATGAACAAGATCCTTCTACTCGGCGCCAACGGCCAGGTCGGCTGGGAACTCCAGCGCGCCCTCGCGCCCCTGGCGCAACTGGTGATCTGTGACCGGCAACGGGCCGACCTGAGCGACCTCGCGGGGCTGGCCCGGCTGGTCGCCGAAGAACGTCCCGAGGTGATCGTCAACGCCGGCGCCTACACCGCGGTGGACAAGGCCGAAGGCGACGTCGACGCTGCCCGCCGGATCAATGCCGAGGCTGTCGCGACCCTGGCCCAGGCGGCTCGGGAAATCGATGCCTGGCTGGTGCACTACTCCACCGACTACGTCTTCGACGGCAGCGGCGACACGCCCTTCGAGGAAGACGCCGCCACCGGCCCCCTGGGCGTCTATGGCCAGACCAAGCTGGAAGGCGAGCTCGCCATTCGCGAGAGCGGCTGCCGCCACCTGATCTTCCGCACCAGTTGGGTCTATGCCGCGCGCGGGGCGAACTTCGCCAAGACCATGCTGCGCCTGGCCAAGGAGCGCGACGAACTGCGCGTCATCGCCGATCAGGTGGGCGCACCGACCAGCGCCGAACTGATCGCCGACGTCACCGCCCTGGCGCTGCAGCGCCTGGCCCATGATGCCGGCCTGCGCGAACGCGCCAGGGGCACCTATCACCTGGTGGCCAGCGGCGAGACCAGTTGGCACCGCTATGCCCAATTCGTCATCGGCGAAGCCATCCACCTGGGCGCCGGCCTGCGCGCCACGCCAGAACGCATCGCCCCCATCGCCACCAGCGAATATCCGCTGCCGGCGAAACGCCCGGCCAACTCGCGCCTGGCCAACGACAAGCTGCAACGCACCTTCGGCCTGGTACTGCCCACCTGGGAGTACCATGTCCAACGCATGATCCGGGAACTGGTAGACCAGGGAGCAATATGAAACGCAAAGGCATCATCCTCGCCGGGGGTTCCGGCACCCGCCTGCATCCGGCGACCCTGGCCATCTCCAAGCAGCTGCTGCCGGTCTACGACAAGCCGATGATCTACTACCCGCTCAGCACCCTGATGCTGGCGGGCATCCGCGACATCCTGATCATCTCCACCCCGCAGGACACCCCGCGCTTCGAGCAACTGCTCGGCGACGGCAGCCAGTGGGGCCTGAACCTGCAGTACGCCGTGCAACCGTCCCCGGACGGCCTGGCCCAGGCGTTCCTGATCGGCGAGGAGTTCATCGGCAACGACCTCTGCGCCCTGGTGCTGGGCGACAACATCTACCACGGCCACGACTTCCAGGAACTGCTGGTCAGCGCCATGCAGCGTACCTCCGGCGCCAGCGTGTTCGCCTACCACGTGCATGATCCGGAGCGTTACGGCGTGGTCGAGTTCAATGCCGACGGCAAGGCCATCAGCCTCGAGGAAAAGCCGGCCAAGCCGAAGTCCAGCTACGCGGTGACCGGCCTGTACTTCTACGACAACCAGGTGATCGACATCGCCAAGAACATCAAGCCCTCCGCCCGCGGCGAGCTGGAGATCACCGATGTCAACAAGGCCTACCTGGAAGCCGGCAAGCTTTCCGTGGAAATCATGGGCCGCGGCTACGCCTGGCTGGACACCGGCACCCACGACTCGCTGCTGGAAGCCAGCCACTTCATCGCCACCCTGGAAAACCGCCAGGGCCTGAAGGTCGCCTGCCCGGAAGAGATCGCCTTCCGCCAGAAGTGGATCAGCGCCGAGCAGCTCGAAGCCCTGGCCGCCCCGCTGGCCAAGAATGGCTATGGCCAATACCTGAAACGCCTGCTGGTCGAGACCGTCTACTGATGAAAGCTACCCGTCTTGCAATCCCGGAAGTGGTCCTGATCGAACCCAAGGTCTTCGGCGACGACCGCGGCTTCTTCTTCGAAAGCTTCAACCACCAGCAATTCGAGGAAGCCATCGGCCGCCCGGTGAAGTTCGTCCAGGACAACCATTCGCGCTCCTCGAAGGGCGTGCTGCGCGGCCTGCACTACCAGCTCCAGAATCCCCAGGGGAAACTGGTGCGCGTGGTCAACGGCGAAGTCTTCGACGTCGCCGTGGACATGCGCCGCTCCTCGCCGACATTCGGCAAATGGGTAGGCGCCCTGCTGAGCGCAGAGAACAAGCACCAGCTGTGGGTACCGGAAGGTTTCGCCCATGGCTTCGTGGTGCTGTCGGACTCGGCGGACTTCCTCTACAAGACCACCGACTACTACGCACCGCAGCATGAGCGCTGCCTGGCCTGGAACGATGCCGAGGTGGGCGTGGACTGGATGCTCGAGCGTCTTGCCGGCGTCAGCCCGCAGCTCTCGGCCAAGGATCAGGTCGGCAAGGCACTCTCCGAGGCCGAGTGCTACGCATGAACCCCCACGCAGCGGCTCCGGTTTCCCTGCCGTCTCTACTGCGCAGCCTGTGGGCCCATGGACAGTTGATCGTGCAAATGACCCGCCGCGAAGTGGTGGGTCGCTACAAGGGCTCGGTCATGGGGCTGCTGTGGTCCTTCCTCAATCCGCTGTTCATGCTGGCGGTGTATACCTTCGTGTTCTCGGTGGTATTCAAGGCCCGATGGGGTGGCAGCGAAGATGAAAGCCGTGGCCAGTTCGCCGTCATCCTGTTCGCGGGGATGATCGTGCACGGCCTCTTCGCCGAAGTGCTGAACCGGGCGCCGACGCTGATCCTCGGCAACGTCAACTACGTGAAGAAAGTGGTCTTCCCGCTGGAGATCCTGCCGGTGGTCAGCCTGGCCGCCGCGCTCTTCCACAGCCTGGTGAGCGTCGTCGTACTGCTGGGCGCCAAACTGCTGATTACCGGCACCCTGCAGTGGACATCGGTATTCCTGCCGCTGGTCCTGCTGCCCCTGATGATCTTCACCCTGGGCCTGGCCTGGTTTCTCGCCTCCCTTGGCGTCTACCTGCGCGACGTGGGCCAGACAATCGGAATCCTCACCACCATCATGCTGTTCCTGTCCCCGGTGTTCTTCCCGGTCACCGCGCTGCCGGAAAACCTGCGCCCATTGATGATGGCCAACCCGCTGACCTTCATCATCGAGCAGGCCCGGGATGTGCTGATCTGGGGCCGCCTGCCGGCCTGGCGAGGCCTGGCGCTCTACATGCTGGCATCCAGCCTGACCGCCTGGCTCGGCTATGCCTGGTTCCAGAAGACACGTCGAGGTTTCGCGGATGTCCTCTGACGATGTGGCGATCCGCGTCCGCGGTATCAGCAAGTGCTTCACGACATACGATAAGCCCCATGACCGCCTGAAACAGGCGTTCATACCACGCCTGTACCGCCTGCTGGGCCGCCCCGCGCCCCACTATGGCCGGGAATTCTGGGCGCTGAAGGACATCGACTTCGAAATTGCCCGTGGCGAAACCGTGGGCATCGTCGGCCGTAACGGTTCCGGCAAGTCGACCCTGCTACAGATCATTTGCGGCACCCTGATGCCGACCAGCGGCGAGGTCGAAACCCATGGCCGCATCGCCGCGCTGCTGGAGCTGGGCTCGGGCTTCAACCCCGAATTCAGCGGGCGCGAGAACGTCTACCTGAACGCCTCGGTCCTTGGTCTGAGCCGCCAGGAAGTGGACGAGCGTTTCGACAGCATCCTGGCCTTCGCCGACATCGGCGACTTCATCGACCAGCCGGTGAAGAACTACTCCAGCGGCATGGCCCTGCGCCTGGCCTTTGCGGTGCAGGCGCAAGTCGACCCGGACATCATGATCGTCGACGAGGCCCTGGCGGTCGGGGATGCGCGCTTCCAGGCGAAATGCTTCGAACGCCTGCGCCAATTGAAGGAGAACGGCACCAGCATCCTGCTGGTCACCCACTCCAGCGAGCAGGTGGTCACCCACTGCTCGCGCGCCATCCTCCTGGACTCGCATCAGGTACGGATGATCGGCGAGCCACGGCCGGTGATGAACCGTTACATGGACTTGTTGTTCGGGCGAGAAAAGCGCGAGGACACACAGGTAAACGAGCCCGCTACCCCATCGTCCTCCAAGCGATTGAGCGCATCTCTTCTCAGCCGGGAGGAGGATCTTTATTCAACCCGTGCGCACTACAATCCGAACGAATATCGCTGGGGAGATGGAGCTGCAACTATTCTGGACTTCAACCTGCGAGCCAATGGCCTGGAATTTTCTCACAGTGCCACCTCCGGCAGCAGGATCACGCTGGATGTAGCAATCCGCTTCAACCAACTGGTGGTCAACCCCATACTGGGCTTCAACGTCAAGACCAAAGAAGGTGTGACGTTGTCCGGCAGTAATTCCTATCTGCTTGAATGCGCCGCTTTCCAGTCCTCCGGGCAACAAGGCAGCGTGGTAACTGCGCGTCTTGAGTTCGAGAATCGACTGGCATGCGGAGACTACTTCCTATCGCTAGGCGTGGCATCACGCCAAGGACAGGACATAGTGCCGCATGATCGTCGCTACGACTCCATTCATCTGGTGGTAGCTCCGACCGATACTATTTCCGGTCTGGTGGACCTGGGGCTCACCATGGAAATTGATCAGGTAACCGTTGATGTTCCAACTTGAAAGCCAAGGCTACATTTTTGTCGAAGCCCAGAGATACTGGGCCCGCCCTGAATATTCGGGAATAGCCTATAGCGATGGTGATTTCGCCGAAAATCGCCTGGGACGCATCATTAGCGAGGCATCCGATCTTTCAGTACTGTCCAGCGAACTACGCCGACAGTGCCAGGACTGGCAAACGCTCTACCACCTCAGTTCCCAACGCGCCAATGTTCTCCGCCCCTTCGAGCACCTGCTGCAAGGCAAGGTTCTGGAGATAGGCGCAGGTTGCGGTGCCATCAGCCGTTACCTTGGTGAGTCCGGCGGCCAGATCCTGTCCCTGGAGGGCAGCCCCCGCCGCGCCGCCATTGCCGCCAGCCGTACGCGTGACCTCGAGAACGTCACCGTTCTGACGGAGCGCTTCGACGATTTCCGTACCGATGAGCGCTTCGACGCCATCACGGTGATCGGTGTTCTCGAATACGCGAACATGTTCAGCGATGGCGAGCATCCGGCGCTGAATATGCTCGAAAGAGTCAGGGAACTGCTGAAGCCCGATGGTCATCTCTTCATCGCCATCGAGAACCAGTTGGGTCTGAAGTACTTCGCTGGAGCCCCGGAGGACCATCTAGGGCAGGCGATGTACGGAATCGAAGGGCGCTACCAGCAAGGTCAACCGCAAACCTATGGCCGCCATGCGCTGGAAGCACTGGTTCGCAAGTCCGGGTTCAACAGCGTCGAACTCCTCGCGGCCTTCCCCGACTACAAGCTTCCCAAATCGATCGTGACAGCGAAGGGTTGCAGCTCGATGGACTTCGACGCTGCGGCACTCGCCTGGCAAAGTGTCCAGAACGACCCGCAGTTGCCCCGTGAAACCCATTTCAAACTTGGTAATGCCTGGCCTGTCATTTTCGAGAACAGGCTTTCTCTTGACCTGGCCAACTCATTCATCGTGGTTGCCTCAAGAGACACGACAGCAAGTGTTCCAGAACAGGTTCTGGCCTACCACTACAGCACTGAACGCGCACGGCCATTCTGCAAAGAAACGCGCTTCGAAGAACCGGTGCCGGGGAAAGTCGACGTCATATGCCGTCGACTGTCATCTGAAGTAGCTGCCGCCGACACAGTTAGCCTGAACCTGCAGCCAAACGCCGACTACAGCAAGGGCCAGGTTCTCTCTCTGGCCTTCCTGAAATGCCTGACCACGCCGGGCTGGCGCATCAACGAACTCGCGGAATTGATCAAGGCCCATGCGCGTCTGCTTGCCGCCCTAGCATTCGGATCTGTCGATCACTCGTCGCCACTGACGAGCCGCAGTCTACTTCCCGGCGAACTCTTCGATGCCATACCGCAGAACGTCATTTGTACCAGTGATGGTATGCAGCTATTCGACAAGGAGTGGTCCGTTGCTCACGATATCGAGCTTGGCTACGTCATATTCCGCGGTCTGCTGCTCATGCTTCATCAGGCGGGTAGCATCTATCCTCCAGAAGATGACCCTGAGGTATCCAGAAAGGCCTTCATAGAGCATGTCATGGCCGCAGCGGAGCTCCCCGTGAACTCGGCTGATCTTGAACGCTACATTGCTCAGGAAGCAGATATCCAGCAAACCATCACAGGCCTCGACAAAGGTCAGTTGATGAACTGGCAGCCTGACGTTCCATTATCTCCAGCGCCATTGAAGAAAAGAGCAAATGCCACTCTTTACTTCACCGAGAATGGGGAGTTCTCCGAAGCGAAGTCCTTGCACAAGGAACTCCAGGCCGGGCGACAGGAAGTAGAGTTCGAACTGAACAGATCTCTCGGCCAAATATCCAGACTCCGCTGCGATCCTATTGATCAACCGCATTGGCTCATTCTCCATGACCTGGTAGTGCATGATGCTCAAAGCCAGGAGCTGTGGAGATACTCTGTTGATTCGCAGCAGGCCACTCATATAGGCATAACTGATGTTCTGAACAACAGTACATTGCTTCGCGCCAGCGATAACGATCCACAAGTAATATTGCCAGCGATACCGGAACAAGGACAGCTTAGGGTTCAGCTGGATATCGAATTGCTGAGCGAGGCACGCGCCTGCCAACTTATTCAGCAGTCGAACCAGGAGCGTAAACAGCAAAGCCAGGAGTTGCAGAATGCTTTGCACGACAGCAGGCAGCATGCTGAAGCGTTGCAACAGCGCTTGGTCGAGAAAGACCACCTGACCCACGCGCTGAACCAAAGCATCAACGAAATCCGCAATTCCACCAGTTGGCGCCTCACCCGCCCGCTCCGCCTGGCCGGGCGCTTGTCCCGCAGGGCACTGAACGCCGCGCGGGCGGCACGACACCTGGCTCGCCAACACGGCTGGCGCAAGTTGCTGGAGCGAGGCCTCCAGGTGCTGCGTCGGGAGGGTCTGTGCGGGGTCGTCGCGCGTGCGCGCCAGCATCGCCGGCTGCAGCTGCAGCTGCAACAGCCACTGCCGGCTACCAACCTGCTGAAGGTCGTACCCACAATCCTGGGCAGGGATGCGGCAGGACGTTACCAACTGGCCAAGACCGGTGGTTATTGCTACATCCCCCCCGCTCGACCGGATGATCTGGAAACCCGCATCGAATCCATCAGCAGCCGCCCGTACTTCTCGATAGTGGTGCCGGTATACAACACCCCGCTGGACCTGCTGGACAAGCTGCTGGCTTCGGTGCGCAATCAGTGGTATCCGCACTGGCAATTGATCCTGGCGGACGACAAGAGTCCCGCCGAGGACATTCAGGTTGCCCTCGCGAGCATCGACGACCCACGCATCAAGGTGCTGCGCCTGGAAAAGAACCAGGGCATCTCCGGTGCCACCAACGTGGCCATCGAGGCGGCCGACGGCGATTTCATCGTGTTCCTCGACCACGACGACGAGCTGACCGCCGACTGCCTCTACGAAATGGCGCTGTGCATCGAACGCGACGCACCCGACTTCATCTACAGCGACGAGGACAAGCTGGCCGAGGATGGCAGCTACACCCAGCCGCACTTCAAGCCGGACTGGTCGCCGGACACGATGATGAGCACCATGTTCACCTGCCACGCCTCCTGCGTGCGCAAGAGCCTGCTGGAAAAGACCGGGTTGCTGCGCAGCCAGTTCGATGGCTGCCAGGACTGGGACTTCGTGCTGCGGGTCGCCGAACATACCCGGCGGATCAGCCACATCCCGAAGGTGCTCTATCACTGGCGGATCATCCCCGCCTCGGTGGCCTCGGACATCGCCGCCAAACCCTACGTCCTCGAAGCCTCGCGCCAGGTACGCCTGGATGCGCTGCGCCGCCGCGGCCTGGCCGGCGACGTGGAGCCCGTCACCCAGGTGCCCGGCTACTTCCGGGTCAACTATCACCTGCAGGGAACGCCGCGGATCTCGATCATCATTCCCAGCCGCGACAATTCCGAAGTGCTGCGCCGCTGCCTGGACTCGATCCGCAGCCAGACGACCTATGCCAACCACGAAATCATTCTTCTGGACAATGGCTCGGTGCAACCCGAGACACTGGCCTACCTGGAAACCCAGAAGAAGCAGGAAGGCACCCAGGTCATCCGCCACGACGCTCCCTTCAATTTCTCCGAGCTGAACAACCTGGGCGTTCGGCACTCCCGGGGAGACATCCTGCTGTTCCTCAATGACGACACAGAAGTGCTCTGTCCGGACTGGCTCGAGCGCATGGGTGGATATGCCCAGCTGCCACATGTCGCAGCCGTTGGTGCGAAGCTGTTGTACCCCGGCAACAAGGGCATACAGCACGCCGGGGTGCTGAACCTGGCCAATGGCCCCGTGCATGCCTTCCTGCATCATGACAGCGAGGCACCAGCCTATTTCATGCGCAACCTGCTCGAATACAACTGGATGGCGGTCACCGGCGCCTGCCTGATGATGGAACGCAGCAAGTTCGACGCGCTCGGCGGTTTCGACGAGTCGTTCCCCGTGGCCTACAACGATATCGAATTGTGCTTCCGCGGCATCGAGCACGGCTACTTCAATGTGGTCTGCCAGGCCGTCTCGCTGGTCCACCACGAGTCCGTCAGCCGTGGTCTGGACCAGATCGATCCGGCGAAGCTGGCGCGCCTGCAGAACGAACTGGCCCGGCTCTATCAGAAGCATCCGCAGTATTTCCAGTACGACCCCTTCCATAATCCGAATCTGCATCCCAGCGGGCTCAACTTCGAGGTGCCGGCCTGATGCACGCCAACCTGATGCCGTCCTCCCCTGCAGAAGCCACGCGGTCCTATGACCTGAGCGAACTCGAACGCCTGATGGAACAGGCCGAGGCTGTGTCCTTCGATTTCTTCGACACCCTCTTCGTGCGCCCACTGCTCGACCCCGAGGACGCCTTCGAGATCCTGGCGCAACGCCACACCATGCCGGACTTCCGCAGTCGCCGGCAGGCGGCCCAGGCAGGAGCCTTCCGCAACATGCTCGCCGCAGGCCGCAAGGAAATCACCTTGCAGGACATTTACGCCTGCTTCGAGGGCGACCGGGCCCAGGCGATGATGCGCGCGGAATACGAACTGGAACTGGAGCTGATCGAGCCCAACCCGGACCTGTTCCCGCTGTTCCAGCGCCTGGTGGCTGCCGGCAAGGCCGTCGCGATCACCTCGGACATGTATTTCTCGGCGGACTTCTTCCTCGACGCCCTGCGCCCCTACGGCCTGGAGTCGGTGCCGCTGTTCATTTCGGCCGACTGCAATGCCACCAAACGCGACAGCGGCGAGCTGTTCGACCACGTCGTACGGCATTTCAACCTCCCGGCCAACCGCATCCTGCACATTGGCGACAGCCTGTTGGGCGACGTGACCCGACCGCAGGAGAAGGGCCTGATGGCCTATCACTACCAACCACTGCGCAGCAAGCCCAGGGAGAAAGGTCTTTCCCTAGGCACTTCGATCGGCCATGGCCTGCTGCACACCCAGGGCCGGACCATCGACGCGGACAGCTATGAAGAACTGGGCTTCCTGTATGGTGGCCCGGCAACCGTCGGCTTCCTCCAGTGGATCAGCGAGCAGGCACGCCGTGACCGGATCGATCACGTTCTGTTCCTGTCGCGTGACGGATTCGCCCTCGAACGCGTTGCGCGGCTGCGCCCGGAGCTGGCGCTGCCACGCAACGATTACTTCTATGGCTCGCGGATAGCCTTCACCCTCGCCGCCATCACCGAGCAGAACTTCACTCACCACCTGCCCTTCCTGCTGTCCGGCAGCGATGGACTCGCCCCCTGCGAACTGCTCGAACGCATTGGCGTAACCGCGCCGGCGGCAGAGGTGATGAACGACCTCGGCCTGGGCAGTGAAACCATCATTTCCCCCGCACTGCAGGAGACCTTGACCCGCTTCCTGTATGCCTATCGATGGGAAATCCTCAAGGTTTGCCAGACGAATCGACGGGCACTGTTCGGTTACCTGCAGCAGATCGGCCTGAAGGCAGGCCAACGCGTGGCACTTGTGGATGTGGGTTGGAGCGGCACGACCCAGGAAGCATTCGAGCAAGCCGTGCACCCGCTGCTGCCGCTGGAAACCCACGGCTACTATTTCTGCCTGGCGGATACACCGGAGCGTCGTCGGCGCGATGGCCAGCAAAGCATGCGGGCCCTGTTCGACGGAACGAACACTGCCCCGGACGTCCTTTCGCGCCTCTACACCAATCGCGTTGCCGTCGAGTTGTTCTTCTCCGCGCCGCATGACTCCGTCATCGGGCTGGTGCCCGGCACGCCGGTGAGCATTCGCAGCGATGCCGGCCGTGATGCCTGCGATGATCTGCAAGGCGTGTCCAACGCCATCTGCGGTGGCATCGAATCGTTCGCCAGATTCTTCTATCCGCTGCAGGAACGCCTGCAGCTCCGCCTGCAACCGCAGGACATCGCCTGGCCAATGGTGGAACTCGCCAGCACGAGCAACTGGGATAACCTGCCGCTGATCAAGCGTCTGAGGAACTTCGATGCCTGGGGTAGCTCGCGCAACCGGACCCTGACCATCACCGACTACCTGAGGGCTCATTGATAGCGGAGAACGCCTCCGCCGTGCTCCAGTCGGCGCCTGCCAGAACAAGAACGAAAAATCGAAGGACCTGCGGAGGGATTGAACAATGGTGTCATTCAGCAAGGCAAACATCGTTTGGCAGCAGGGCAACATATCGCCACAACGACGCCAGCACCTGCTTGGCCAACGTCCCTGTACCCTCTGGCTCACCGGGCTGAGCGGGGCGGGCAAATCGACGCTGGCCTTCGCCCTGGAGCATGCCTTGATCGAACAGGGCCGGCTCTGCTACGTGCTGGACGGTGATAACGTCCGTCACGGGCTGAATCGCAACCTGGGCTTCACGCCTGCCGACCGCGCCGAGAACATCCGGCGCATCGCCGAAGTGGCCCGCCTGATGAACGATGCGGGGCTGATCGTGATCACCGCTTTCATCTCGCCCTACCGCGAAGACCGCGCCATGGCCCGGCAGATCATCGGCGAGCACAGTTTCCAGGAAGTCCACGTGAGTACGCCCCTGGCCGTCTGCGAATCGCGCGATCCAAAAGGCCTGTACCTCAAGGCGCGCAGCGGCGACATCCAGGAGTTCACGGGTATTTCTTCCCCCTATGAACCCCCGGAGGCGCCTGAACTGGTACTCGACACCCATGAGCTGCCGGCCGAGGAATCGCTCTTCCGCCTACTGGAACTGGCGCTGGCGAGCAGCCGCCTGTCCTCCTTCCCCTGAGTGAACCGCAGGTGGCACGCTCTACTCGGCTCCCGCCTCCGGCCCAGTGGCGCTATGCCCTGGCGTTCCTGGTGCTGCTGTGGCCATTGCTTTGGTTGCTCCATCACTTCGCCGAGCGCTACTACAGCGAGCAACTCGCCGAGCAGAACCAGCAGACCCTAGACCTCTACGTCGGCAACCTGCTCGGCACGCTGCGTCGCTACGAGGACCTGCCGCCGATCCTCAGCGAGCTGCCGGCGCTACGGGCCACCCTGCGGCAGACCGAAGACCTGGAAACGAGAGACACAGCAAACACTCGCCTGGCGGAGATCCGCCAACGCACCGGTGCCGACGTCATCTACCTGATGCGCCCCGACGGGCAGACCCAGGCCGCCTCCAACTGGGACCAGCCGGACAGCTTCGTCGGCCGCAACTTCGCCTTCCGCCCTTATTACAAGGACGCGATCCAGGGTAAACCGGCGCGCTTCTTCGGCCTCGGCACCACCTCCAACCGGCGCGGCTACTACTTCGCCAGCGAAGTCCGGGATCCCGACAGATTGCTGGGCGTGCTGGTGGTCAAGCTGGACCTGGAACACATGGAACAGCTCTGGGGCAATACCCCGGAGCAACTGCTGGTCACCGACAGCAATGGCGTGGTCATCCTTTCCTCCAACAGCGCCTGGCGTTTCCATGCCAGCCGTCCGCTGTCGCCAGCCAAGCGGCGTGAGATCGCCGAGAACATTCCCTATCCGGTGCTCGATCCCAAGCCGCTGCGAATCGATGAGAAACGCTGGATCAGCCTCAGCCGCGAACTTCCGGAAACCGGCTGGACGGTGAGCATCTACACGCCGAAGGCGCAGATCGACAGGCCAGTACGCAGCGTGCTGCTGATAGGCGGCGCAACCCTCATGACCCTGCTGCTGTTGCTCGCCCTGCTGAGCATCAGCCGCCGTCACTATCTCGAGCGCATCGCCCTGGAGGCCCAGGCCAAGCGCCAGCTGGAGATGCGCGTACTGGAGCGCACCCAGGAACTGGAAGATGCCAACGCCCGTCTGCAGCAGGAGGTACACGACCGCGAGCAGGCTCAACGCGAGTTGATGCACGCCCAGGACGAAGTGGTCCAGGCCGGCAAACTGACTGCCCTGGGCACTATGTCGGCGAGTATCAGCCACGAGCTCAACCAGCCGCTCGCCGCCATCCGCAGCTACGCCGACAATGCCCGGGTGCTGCTCGACCACCAGCGCCTCGACGACGCCCGCGGCAATCTCGATCAGATCAGCTCGCTGACCGAGCGCATGGCCTCGATCATCGCCCATCTCAAGGCCTATGCCCGCGGTGCGCGGCGTGCGCCGGAGAACGTAGCCCTGCAACCGGCGATCAACGATGCCCTGGCCCTGGTGGCCAGCCGGCGCCAGGCGATGAACGTCGAGTTGCAGCGTGACCTGCCCGACGCGCCGATCTGGGTGCAGGCCGGCGAAACGCGCCTGCGACAGATCCTCGCCAACCTGCTCTCCAACGCACTCGACGCCCTAAGCGAGAAAGCCCCGCCGCGGCGCCTCTGGCTCACGGCCGAGCAGAAGCCGGACGGCATCGTCCTGTACCTGCGCGACAACGGCCCGGGCTTCTCGGAACAAGCCCTGGCCCACGCCCGCGAACCCTTCTTCACCACCAAGACCAGCGCCAAGGGCCTGGGCCTTGGCCTGGCCATCTGCGACACCCTGCTACGCGCCCTCGGCGGCCGCCTGGAACTGGGCAATCACCCCGAGGGCGGCGCTCTCGTACAATTGCACCTGTTGCCGGGAGTCCCCGGCGTGATGCCGACGCCCCAGGAGGAAACCCGCGCATGAGCAGTGCCGCATTCGCCGCCGATACCCAGGTCCTGCTGATCGACGATGACCCCCACCTGCGCCAGGCACTGGGCCAGACCCTCGACCTCGCCGGCTTCCGCGCCACCAGCCTGGGCGATGCCCGGGAACTGGACGCCAGCCTCGCGCGCGACTGGCCAGGCGTGGTGGTGAGCGATATCCGCATGCCTGGCGTCGACGGCCTGCAGTTGCTGGAACAGTTGCATGCCCAGGACCCGGAGTTGCCGGTGATCCTGATCACCGGGCATGGTGACGTGCCCCTGGCGGTCAAGGCCATGCGCGCCGGCGCCTATGACTTCCTCGAGAAGCCCTTCCCCAGCGACGCCCTGCTCGACAGCGTGCGCCGTGCCCTGGAGGTGCGTCGCCTGGTGCTGGAGAACCGCAGCCTGCGCATGGCCCTGGCCGAGCGCAAGGAAGTGAAAGGGCGCCTGGTCGGCCAGTCGGCCGGCATGCAGCGCCTGCAGGAGCAGGTGGCGGCTCTGGCCGGGCTGCAGGCCGACGTGCTGATCCTCGGCGAGACCGGCTCCGGCAAGGAAGTGGTGGCCCGTGCGCTGCACGACCTGTCCAACCGACGCAACGGCCCCTTCGTCGCCATCAACGCCGGCGCCCTGGCCGAGTCGGTGGTGGAAAGCGAGCTGTTCGGCCACGAGCAGGGTGCGTTCACCGGTGCGCAGAAGCGCCGCATCGGCAAATTCGAGTTCGCCAACGGCGGCACCCTGTTCCTCGACGAGATCGAGAGCATGAGCCTGGACGTCCAGGTCAAGCTGCTGCGCCTGCTGCAGGAACGGGTGGTCGAGCGCCTGGGCTCGAACCAGTTGATCCCGCTGGACATCCGCATCATCGCCGCGACCAAGGAAGACCTGCGCCTGGCCGCCGACGACGGACGTTTCCGCGCCGACCTCTATTACCGCCTGAACGTCGCCAGCCTGCGCATTCCGCCGCTGCGCGAGCGTGGTGAAGACATCCTGCTGCTGTTCCAGCACTTCGCCGAGCGCGCCGCGCAACGCCACGGCATTGCGGCCCGCACCCTTTCCCCCGCGCAACGCGCGCAACTGCTGGGGCACAGCTGGCCGGGCAATGTGCGCGAGCTGCAGAACGTCGCCGAACGCTTCGCCCTGGGCCTGGACCTTGGCCTGGACGAATACCAGGCCAACGCCCCCGCCCAGGCGGTCGGTGGCTCGCTGAACGAACAGGTAGAGGCCTTCGAACGCGCGCTGATCGCCGCCGAGATGGCCAACCAGCACAGCTCGCTACGCAGCCTGGCCGAGACGCTGGGTGTGCCGCGCAAGACCCTGCACGACAAGTTGCGCAAGCATGGGCTGCTGTTCAACCAGCCTGAGGGTACGTCAGGAGACGATTGAGAGCCCTCTGTCAGTTATCGGCTTTTTCTACGCCAGCTCAGCAGCTAGTATCCGCGCTTGCAGATTTACAAGAACGTAAAAGCATTTTTGCTCAATGGACTCTTCTCATGGACTTATCGAGGTAGTAGTACGTGTCAGCCCCCTTGGTCGTCGATCTTGATGGCACTCTTATCCACAGCGACCTACTGCTCGAATCCGGCCTGAGCTTTCTCAAGCGCCATCCTCTGAAGGCGTTGTCGCCTCTACGCTGGCTGGCCGGTGGCAAGGCGAACCTGAAAAGCCGCCTGGCCGGCGTAGCGCCAGTGGACGTCTCGGTACTGCCTTACAACAAGGCGGTCATCGAACTGATCCAACGCAAGAAGGAAGAAGGCCATCGCATCGTCCTGGCAACGGCCAGCCATCGTAGCTATGCCGAGCAGATCGCCGAACACCTCGGCCTGTTCGACCAGGTCCTGGCGACCGACGAGCACATCAACCTCTCGGCCCACCGCAAACGTGACGCTTTGGTCGCCGAATTCGGCATGCAGGGCTTTGATTACGCCGGCAACTCCAGTGATGACCTGCCCGTCTGGCAGGCTGCCCGACGCGCCTATGTGGTGAACTCCAGCGGCAAGATCAGCCAGCGCGCTCACAGCCATGGCAACGTCGAGGAAGAGCTCAAGCATGAGGTGCAGGTCGCCCGCACCTGGATCAAAGCCTTGCGCATGCACCAATGGGCGAAGAACGCCCTGATTTTCGTGCCCTTGCTGGCCAGCCATCGCCTGCTGGAAACCCACTTGCTGCTCAATGGGTTGCTGGCATTCCTGTTCTTCGGTCTGTGCGCATCGAGCGTCTACGTGCTGAACGACCTGCTGGACCTGGAGGACGACCGTCACCACGCGAGCAAATTCCGCCGGCCGTTCGCCAGTGGCGCGTTGTCGATCAAGAGCGGCCTGCTCGCGTTCCCGCTACTATTGCTGGCCGGATTCAGCGGCGCCCTGCTGCTGTTGCCGTGGAAATTCAGCCTCGCGCTTCTGGCCTACTACCTGCTGACACTGGCCTACTCCTTCTGGCTGAAACGCCGAATGGCGGTGGATGTGCTGGTCCTGGCGATGCTCTATACCTCGCGCATCATTGCCGGCACCTTTGCTTTCGAGGTGAAGCTGACCTTCTGGATGCTGGCATTCTCGATGTTCATCTTCCTCAGCCTGGCGCTGGTCAAGCGCTACGCCGAGTTGCGCGATGCCCGGATGAAGGGCAAGAACCAGAAGACCCGCGGGCGCGGCTATTACCCCGATGACCTGGAGATGGTTTCCTCGCTGGGAGCCTCGTCGGGCTACCTGTCGGTGATGGTGCTGGCGCTCTACATCCAGGATGGCAGCACGGCGGCGATGTACCACTATCCACAGCTGATCTGGCTGGCCTGCCCGCTGCTGCTCTACTGGATCACCCGGATCTGGATGCTGACCCACCGTGGGCTGATGCACGACGACCCTGTGGTCTTCGCCATCAAGGATCGCACCAGTCTACTCATCGGCGCGTGCTTCGCAGTGATCTTCTGGGTGGCCGCCTGATGGCCCGCCACCTGGCGTCCTGGGGACGCTACCCTTACGCCCCCCAGGAACTGCACCCCTGCGCCTGGCGTGATGAACTGCCGCCGCTATTCCAGCGTCTGGCAGCCAAAGGAACATTGCCCTATGGCAATGGCCGCAGCTACGGCGACAGTTGCCTGGCAGCCAGTGGCGAACTGCTGCAGACACGCCAACTGGACCGGTTGCTGGCAGCCGACTGGGAGCAGGGCCTGGTGCGGGCGGAGGCAGGGGTGACCCTGGCCGAGCTGCTGGCGGTCGCCATCCCCCGCGGCTGGTTCCTGCCGGTCACCCCCGGCACCAAGTTCGTGACCCTCGGTGGCGCGCTAGCCAACGACGTGCACGGCAAGAACCACCACGTCCGCGGGACCTTTGGCCGCCACGTGCGCCGCTTCGCCTTGCTCCGCTCGGACCAGGCCGCCCCGCTGGAATGCAGCACCACGGAAAACCCCGAGCTGTTCCGCGCCAGCATCGGCGGCCTCGGCCTGACCGGCGTCATCGCCTGGGTCGAGTTGCAGCTGATGCCGATCGCCTCCAGCCGCATCGACAGCGTCACCGTGCGCTTCGACTCCCTGGGCGAGTTCTTCAGCCTGTCCGAAGAGTTCGACAAGACCCACGAGTACACCGTGGCCTGGATAGATTGCCTGGCCAGGGGCCACTCCGCCGGGCGCGGCGTGTTTTCGGTGGGTAACCACGCCCGGGAAGGCGCCCGGGAAGTCGATGGACGACCCCGCCTGAGCGTGCCCTTGACGCCGCCGGTCACCCTGATGAACAAGCTCAGCCTGAACCTGTTCAACAACGCCTATTTCCATCTGCACAAGCCTGGGCGACACGCAGCGCAGGGCAGCTATGACCCGTTCTTCTACCCGCTGGACAGTATCCTGCACTGGAATCGCATCTACGGACGCAAGGGTTTCCAGCAGTACCAGTGCGTCATTCCGGAGGCTGCCGCCGAATCCGCCATGGCGGACATACTGGCCAGCATCGCGGCCAGCGGCAGCGGCTCCTTCCTGGCGGTGATGAAGCGCTGCGGCGACGTGCCCTCCCCGGGCCTGATGTCCTTCCCGATGCCGGGGGTGTCCCTGGCCCTGGACTTTCCCCAGCACCAGCGCCTGGAATCGGGGTTGTTCGGTCGCCTCGACCAGATCGTCAGGGCAGCGGGCGGTCGCCTCTACCCCGCGAAGGATGCGCACATGTCCGGTGACGATTTCCGCGCCTTCTATCCCGCCTGGCAGCAAGTCGAAGCACTGCGCGACCCGGCCCTTCTCTCCCTCTTCTGGAAACGCGTGACCCAAGCATGAAGAATATCCTGATCGTCGGCGCCAGTTCCGCCATCGCCACAGCCTGCGCTCGCCAATGGGCCTCCGAGCGTGCCCGTTTCTTCCTGGTGGCGCGCAACGAAGAGAAACTCGGCCAGGTAGCCGACGACCTGCGCGCCCGTGGCGCCAGCGAGGTGCAGACCTACGCCCTGGACATGAACGACCTGCAGGCCCACGAAGCCATGCTGGCCAGCGCCGTAGCCAGCCTGGGCAGCCTCGACATCAGCCTGATCGCCCACGGCACCCTGCCCGACCAGGCGGCCTGCCAGCAGGATGTCGAACTGGCCCTGCGCGAATTCTCCAGCAACGGGCTGAGCGTGATCGCCCTGCTGACGCGCCTGGCCAACCGACTGGAACAGCAACGCAGCGGCAGCATTGCGGTGATCTCCTCGGTCGCCGGCGACCGTGGCCGGCCCTCGAACTATCTCTACGGCACCGCCAAGGCCGCCGTCACCACCTTCTGCGAAGGGCTGCGCGCGCGCCTGTTCAAGGTCGGCGTACACGTACTGACCATCAAGCCCGGCTTCGTCGATACCCCGATGACCCAGGGGCTACCGCTGCCCAAGGCACTGGTGGCGGCTCCGGAGCGGGTGGCTGGCGATATCGTCCGTGCGGTGGAGAAGAAGAAGGACAGTATCTATACCCCGGCGTTCTGGGCGGGGATCATGCTGATCATCAAAAGTATTCCTCGTCCGATTTTCAATCGTATCAATTTATAATATACGAATAGAAACAGGGATATCCATGATCAGCCGGAATACCGAAATTGAAAAGCCCCTTAGCTTTTCACTCAATAGAACCCTGCAAGTAGCATTCTACTGTCTCACCTTGGTATTGGTCGCCTTTACAATCATTCCCTTCACCCCCAGCTTTCCGGTACTTGGCCAGGATCCAAGCTGGCACTTCGGCATGCTTGCCGCTACGGCTGAACGACTGAGTCTTGGCCAGGAGCTGATCTTTACCTTCGGCCCTTATTCAAGTCTGTATACGAAGGTCTATCACCCACAGACCGATACCCAGACATTGTTAGCCGGTGCAGCCCTGGCAGTATCGCTGTCACTGCTGATCATTCTGCGCTTTTCCAACTATGCGCCCTTGGCGCGCACGCTCCATATACTTTTGCTGCTGATTTTATTACGTGGCAGCCCAGACTCCCTGCTTTTCTCCATTCCACTGTTGTTGTGCCTTTCAGTGACACAAGCCAACAGCACTGGAAAACGTCTTGCTTTCGTCTTTTGCTGCCTGACGCTCGGCTTGCTTCCCTTGATAAAAGGCTCACTGCTACCACTTTGTGTGGCCAGCACCTTGCTCTGCCTCGGCTACAGCATCCTGAAAAGAAACCATGCAATGGCGCTGGGCATATTCACGACGCCCTTGTTAGCAGCTTTGGCTTTCTGGAGTGCTGCCGGCCAGTCGCCGTTAGGACTAATTGAATATACACTAAACTTAATGCCGATTATTTCAGGCTACAGCAACTCAATGGCCAGTTATGGTGCCGAAGCGCAGATAATCTATTACCTGGCCTGTAGCTCAGCCCTATTGATCGCAATAGCTACTGTCGAGAAAAAAAACCAATCCCACAAGACACTCCCATTCCTCTCTGTCGCTCTCTATCTATTCATTTCCTTCAAAGCTGGTTTCGTCAGGTACGACCACGCGCATATAGCATTCGACGCCTTGCTCATTGCGCTAGTCCTCACCTTCGATGTAGCCAACAAAAAACTCTGGTACATAACTGCCGGGGTAACAGCCATCCTGACCTACAACTTTGGCACTTGGGGTGCGCGCAGCTTTACGCTCATGCCCTACCTATCAGCCCTTCAAGGCGCCATAGAACGTGTGCGCCAGCCTGACGAACTCTATGAAGGTTACAAGGCAAGAATGCTGGAGCTCAGCGCCCTCTCTCCTCTCGAGGTCAAACCTGGCACGTCCGACATCTACTCGTTTGATCAGAGCCAACTGCTCGCCTCCGGGAATCGGTGGTCACCACGTCCTATATTTCAGAGTTACAGTGTCTACACCCCCGAACTGGTGAGAATAAACGAGCGCCATCTACGCGGGAAAAACGCGCCGGATAACATCTTCTTCAAAGTTCAGCCAATAGACCGGCACTACCCTAGCCTCGAAGACGGCCTCAGCTGGCCGACCTTGCTGCAACTTTATTCGCCAAGTGCTTTCCAGGGCGACATGCTGACGTTGGTCCGCAACAAGCAACGGCCCGATGAAGCACCGGTGCTCCGACTGCTTGGAGAGCAGCGTGTCAGGTTAGCATCCTGGGCCTCTGTTCCTCGGGAAAAGATCGTATTCGCAAAAATCATCCTCAAACCTTCACTTGCAGGGAAGGTGGCGGCTCTTTTGCTGAAAAGCAGCGAGCTGAAAATAACCGTCTCTCTGCACAATGGTGAAACGCGAGACTTCAGGTTCATTGCTGGTATGGGGGAGACGGGCTTCATACTGTCGCCCCTTGTCGAAGACACCTTCGACTTCCTCACACTCAGTACCCAGGAAGGCTCCTATCTGGACCACAAGCAGGTTACCGGCCTCTCAATCAGTCCGGTGTCGCAAGGCTTCCTCTGGCAAGACGCATACGACCTCCAGTTCTATGCACTGGAACTGCCGCCCCCTACGGTGCCCAAAGCCAGCTTCTTCAGTGAAACGCTAGCCATCGCACCGTCCGAGGTACGGCTCGCTCCCTGCGAGACCTCGGTGGACCTGATAGCGGGTAAGGCTCCCTCACAGGTAAGAATGTCCATAAGCAAGACACTGACGATTGCTGGCTGGAATATCGTATCGAGCCAACAAGGATTGGCTCCGCAACAGATCTTCACCACGCTGGAAGACAAGCACGGCAATACCCTCTTCTTCCTCAACAAGAAGGTGGCTCGTACCGATGTTAAGAGTTTCTTCGGACATCCAGAGATGGATGACGTCGGCTTTCAGGCAAACATCGACATTTCCGGACTGCAGGGAGACTACGTACTGGGTATCGCCCGGCGAACCAACAGCGGAATTGAGAAATGCCAGCAGGTCGCCTTCCCCCTGGAAATCAAGAATTGATGTCGACAAGTACAGAAAACCAGAATGGCGAGCGGATGAGTTTTGAAAACAGACTCTCTCCCGCGACGACCTCTGGAATCAAAGTGTTCCTGTGGGCACTTGTGGTCGCGCTACTGGCTCTACGAGTGGGTAATCACAACCTGATCCTGGCCAGCCTCTGGGCAGAAGACGGAACAGTGTTTCTCAACCAGGCCAATGCAATTGGCTTCCACTCCCTATGGCTGCCCTACAATGGCTACCTTCACCTCTATCCCAGGATAACGGCGCTGCTGGCAACTTGGCTGCCGCTGTCGGCAGTCCCCTTGTTCTTCAATGTTAGCTGGTTCCTTGCCGTTGCCGCAGCGGCTTTCTCCTTGTACTACTTCGCCAGAAAGCAGGCATTCGGCCCTATGGCCTGCTTGCTATTGATAGCCTGCGTACTACTCCAGCCCAGCGGTGGTGAAACACTCTTCACCTTGACCAATGCCCAGTGGTTCATCGGCATAGCACTCATTTTATATATCTGCGGCCCCAACAATCCGAAACCCAGTCCTGCGACTTACCTGGCATTGGCTCTCGCCGCCCTGACCGGTCCGTTCGCCCTTATCGCCCTTCCTGTTCTTCTTGTCCAAAGCCTCTATGCTCGAAAAGCAATGCCCTCTCTGGGTAGCTGCCTGATATTATTGATTTGTTCTGGCATCCAACTTTATTTCCTCATCAACAGTGACCGGATGGGGGGAGGCAGAGTACTGGACACCAACTATCAACACTGGCTGAAAGCACTCTGGACATCGCTGAGCTTCGGCTTGAGTTCAAGAGCCGGCAGTATTTGCGCCCTAGCAATCTGGGTTATATTCCTGACCGCAACGGCAAAGCAATTGCGCTCAGGAAATCGCCAGGCAATCACCCTGCAAATCTCACTCCTTTTCCTCGCCGGTCTACTGCTGGCAGCGGGCATAATGACGGAGAAGCAGGCACCCCATACTCTAAGCCCCTTGGGCGCGGGTTCGCGTTACTACCTCATACCCTATACGCTGCTTATAGTTTCGGCATTCCTGTCCTTGCGCCGCTATCCAGTCCTCGGACTACTGGCACTATTGCTCTTCTCGATTATCTGTACGAAGGGCTTCATGAAGCTCGATCGCGGCGAACTGCAATGGCCTGCCTATACCCGCCTTGCCAAGATAGCTGCCCCCCTTTACATACCCATCGCACCCAATACCGGAGCGTTCCCAGGTTGGTCGGTATATACGGAGGCGCCTACGCACCCCGGCCGCACTATCGGTCTTCCTCTGGAAAATACTTATACCTATAACGCCCAGGCATCGATCCAGCCAGAGGGCCTTGGCATCCAGCCCACCTCTTCGGACCCGCTCATACGATTCGTTATTCCAGCGTGTACTGACAGCAGATACATCGGTGTCATCATCAATGCCTGGAGAGAACAGGATGGTTTCGTCCAAATGTTCTGGGGAAAAGACTTCGCCTTCGATGAGCAGCACTCCCTACGCCGTTACTATCCGGCCGGCGATACCACCATCCAGTTTGCCTATGAACGAAGAGAAACTGACAATACCGTCCGCTTGGACCCATCGGAGAACCAGGGAAAAATCGTGATCCGAGATATCCAACTCAGTTGCCTGGGAGACTAACCTGCATGACTACCCCAAAGATCCTCCTCCCCGGCGGAGCCGGCCTGGTCGGCCAGAACCTGGTCGCCCAGCTCAAGGAGCGCGGCTACACCAACCTGGTGATTCTCGACAAGCACCGGGCCAACCTGGACATCCTGCGTAGCCTGCACCCCGAACTGACCATCGAGTACGCCGACCTCGCCGAGAGCGGCGACTGGGAAAAACACTTCGAGGGGGCGGATACCGTGGTCATGCTGCAGGCCCAGATCGGCGACCCGAACCCCGAGCCCTTCGTGCGCAACAACATCACCTCGACCGAACGCATCCTCGGGCTGATCAAGCGCTACGAAATTCCCTACACGGTGCACATCAGCTCCTCCGTGGTGGAGTCGGTCGCCGACGACCACTACACCAACACCAAGAAGGAACAGGAGCGCATCGTTCTCGAGAGCGGGATCAACTGCGTAGTACTACGCCCGACCCTGATGTTCGGCTGGTTCGACCGCAAGCACCTGGGCTGGCTGTCGCGCTTCATGCAGAAGGTGCCGGTGTTCCCGATCCCCGGCGACGGCCGCTACATGCGCCAGCCGCTTTACGCCGGCGACTTCAGCAGCATCATCGTCAGTTGCATCGAGTCGCGCATCGCCGGCCAGGTGTACAACATCACCGGTCTGGAAGAGATCGACTACATCGACATCATCCGTACCATTCGCAACACCACCGGCGCCAAGTGCCTGCTGCTGAAGATTCCCTACGGGCTGTTCTACGTGCTGCTGAAGATCTGGGCCCTGTTCGACAAGAACCCGCCCTTCACCGCCGATCAGCTCAAGGCCCTGGTGGCCCGCGACGAGTTTGAAGTCATCGATTGGCCGGGTATCTTCCAGGTCCGCCCCACGCCTTTCGCCAAGGCCGTGGAGGAAACCTTCAAGCACCCCACCTACAGCAAGGTCGTACTGGAATTCTGATGAAGGACAATCAACGCATCGCCGTGCTCGGCGCAGGTCCAATGGGCCTGGCCGTCGCCTACCAACTGGTCAGGGATGGCCACCGCCCGGTGATCTTCGAGGCCGACGATCGGGTCGGCGGCATGACCGCCCACTTCGACTTCGGCGGCCTGTCGATCGAGCGCTACTACCATTTCCATTGCATCTCCGACCACGCCTTCCTCAAGGTGCTGGACGAGCTCGGCCTGGCCGACAGGATGCGCTGGGTGGAAACCAGGATGGGCTATTGGTATCGAGGCAAGGTGCAGCCCTGGGGCAACCCGTTCGCCCTGCTGAAATTCTCGGGCCTGAGCTTCATCGCCAAGTTCCGCTATGGCCTGCATGCCTTCCTGTCGACCAAACGCAACGACTGGCGTCCGCTGGATCATGTCGAGGCGACCGGCTGGATCAAGCGCTGGGTGGGTGCCGAAGCCTATGAGGTACTCTGGCGCCGGCTGTTCGACTACAAATTCTACGACTATTCGGACAACCTTTCGGCGGCCTGGATCTGGAGCCGCATCCGCCGTATCGGCCGCTCCCGCTACAACTTGTTCAAGGAGAAGCTGGGTTATCTCGAAGGCGGCTCGGAAACCTTGCTGCATGGCCTGCGCGACTACATCCAGCGGCATGGCGGCGAGTTCCGCCTGGGCACGCCGGCAAGCAAGGTCGTGATCGAGAACGGCAAGGTCAACGGAGTAGAGGCCGGTGGCGAGCTGCATACCTTCGACAAGGTCGTCAGTACCATCCCGCTGCCTTATGTGCCACGACTGATGCCGGATCTGCCGGCAGCGACACTCGACGCCTTCCGCTCGGTGAAAAACATCGCCGTGGTCTGCGTGATCGCCAAGCTGCGCAAGGCGGTAACCGAGAACTTCTGGCTCAACACCAACGACCCGGAAATGGACATCCCCGGCCTGGTGGAATACAGCAACCTGCGGCCGCTGGACGAGCATATCGTCTACGTCCCCTTCTACATGCCCGGCGAACATCCCAAGTTCCAGGAGCCGGACCAGGCTTTCCTCGACAAGGTGAAACGCTACCTGCAGAAGATCAACCCGCAGCTCACCGACGCCGACTTCCTGGAGATGCGCGCCAGCCGCTACCGCTATGCCCAGCCGATCTGCGACCCGGGCTACCTGGAGCACCTGCCGCCGGTGGAGTTGCCGGTACGCGGTTTGTGGGCGGCGGATACCTCCTACTACTACCCGGAAGATCGCGGCATCTCGGAGAGCATCGACTTCGGCCGCAAGATGGCCAGGCAGGCGGCGGAGAAATGATCAGGCACTTCTTCTCCATACAGTTCCTCACGTTCATTGGCGTAGGGGTCACCGCGGCGCTGGCAAACTGGTGCAGCCGCTATGCCCTGAGCAAGGAGCTGAACTACTCGCTGGCGGTGCTCCTGGCCTACCTGGTCGGGATCAGCGTTGCCTTCCTGCTCAACCGACGCTTCGTCTTTCCCGGTTCGCCACGTCCCATAGCAGCCCAGGCCAGGGAGTTCCTGCTGGTCAACATCGCCTTCATGCCGGTGGTCTGGGTGGCAGCCCTGGGCTTTCGCTACCTGTTCCGCCAGGCGGGCCTGGAGAACATCGCCGACGGCCTGGCCCATGCCATCTCCCTGGCCGTTCCGGCCTTCGCCACTTTCCTGATCTACAAGTTCTTCACTTTCGGCGGGGCAAAGCAGGAAGGCGACATCAGCAAGTAGTAACGGGGAAGAGCGATCCCGGAAGCGCCTGGCGGAAATCCCGCCGAAGAAGCCGACGTATAAGCGGATTCTTGCCGATTCCGGCGGCGCCTGCGTGACTGAAAGCCAGAGGGTATGGGGCATTGCGTCGCACCCCTTGCCTGGCACGGAGCTTGCGGTACAGCGCCCAGGTGCCTCGCGTACCTCCCTCGCCGTGAT
The DNA here is from genome assembly GCF_900112375.1 of Pseudomonas citronellolis. Lineage (GTDB taxonomy): Bacteria > Pseudomonadota > Gammaproteobacteria > Pseudomonadales > Pseudomonadaceae > Pseudomonas > Pseudomonas citronellolis. The sequence continues at coordinate 121,982 of NZ_FOLS01000010.1, forward strand.
GTTCGATCACGGCGCCCACTGGGCCACAAGCCCGGCGGTGTCTCTCCGGCCGAACGGCCATGGCGTACATCCGCATGGATGGCGCCGCCCGTGCAGCGACCCTGGACGGGCAACCCTCCCTATATAGAAGCAAGCCCGACCACCCTGTCGGGCTTTTTTCTGCCTGTCATCCAGGTCGCGAAATAACTTCTGACAGATTTTTCCGAAACGCCCCGGAACGGCCTGATCCATTCACGCCGTCAATGGCAATCCGAAAGTCACCGGAAAGCCATCCAGATTTCACATGGATCCCCTCTAAATCAGGCGACAACGACAAACCTCTCCTATCGTTCCTATTCAAGCGGACCGGCACCGCTGCGCAGTTGGAAACATTTGTTAGCAGGCTATTGATATAGGTCAGGGGGGTTCCCTGACAGTCGGCGCCTAATGACTACACTCTCCAACTCCTATAGGGAGATTCCGAAAATGTCGCAAGAAAGCAGCCAAAAACTACGACTTGGGGCACTTACCGCTCTCGTCGTCGGATCCATGGTCGGCGGGGGTATCTTCTCTCTCCCGCAAAACATGGCCGCCAGTGCAGACGTCGGCGCCATTCTCATCGGTTGGGCCATCACCGCGGTCGGCATGCTGACCCTGGCCTTCGTCTTCCAGACCCTCGCCAACCGCAAGCCCAACCTCGACGGCGGTGTGTATGCCTACGCCAAGGCCGGTTTCGGTGACTACATGGGCTTCTCCTCGGCCTGGGGCTACTGGATCAGCGCCTGGCTGGGCAACGTCGGCTACTTCATGCTGCTGTTCAGCACCCTGGGCTACTTCTTCCCGGTCTTCGGCAAGGGCGACACCATCCCGGCGATCATCGCCGCGTCGGTGCTGCTGTGGGCCCTGCATTTCCTGGTGCTGCGCGGGATCAAGGAAGCGGCGTTCATCAACACCATCACCACCATCGCCAAGATAGTGCCGCTGTTCCTGTTCATCCTGATCTGCCTGTTCGCCTTCAAGCTGGACATCTTCACCACCGACATCTGGGGCCTGGGCAATCCCGACCTGGGCAGCGTGATGAACCAGGTGCGCAACATGATGCTGGTCACCGTGTGGGTGTTCATCGGCATCGAGGGCGCGAGCATCTTCTCCTCCCGCGCGGAAAAACGTAGCGACGTCGGCAAGGCCACGGTCATCGGCTTCATCACCGTGCTGCTGCTGCTGGTGCTGGTGAACGTGCTGTCCATGGGCGTGATGACCCAGCCGGAACTGGCCAAGCTGCAGAACCCGTCGATGGCGCTGGTGCTGGAGCACGTGGTCGGCCACTGGGGCGCGGTGCTGATCAGCGTCGGTCTGTTGATCTCCCTGCTCGGAGCCCTGCTGTCCTGGGTGCTGCTGTGCGCCGAGATCATGTTCGCCGCGGCCAAGGACCACACCATGCCGGAGTTCCTGCGCAAGGAGAACGCCAACCAGGTGCCGGCCAACGCCCTGTGGCTGACCAACATCTGCGTGCAGGTCTTCCTGGTCATCGTCTTCTTCACCTCGGGCGACTCCAGCGGCATGGACCCGTACACCAAGATGCTGCTGCTCTCCACCTCGATGATCCTCATCCCGTACTTCTGGTCGGCGGCCTATGCGCTGCTGCTGACAGTGCGCGGCGAGACCTACGAGCAGGATGCGAGCGAGCGCAACAAGGACCTGATCATCGCGGGCATCTCGGTGATCTACGCCGTCTGGCTGATCTATGCCGGCGGCCTGAAATACCTGCTGCTGTCGGCGCTGCTGTACGCACCAGGCGTCATCCTCTTCGCGAAAGCGAAACGTGAAGTCGGCCAACCGATCTTCACCAACGTCGAGAAGCTCATCTTCGCAGGTGTCGTGATCGGTGCACTGATCGCGGCATACGGCCTCTACGACGGCTTCCTTACTCTGTGACATCACTGGAGACACTCATGAGCACGGAAAAAACCAAACTTGGCGTCCACTCCGAAGCTGGCAAATTGCGCAAAGTGATGGTCTGCTCGCCCGGTCTTGCCCACCAACGCCTGACCCCTAGCAACTGCGACGAGTTGCTGTTCGACGACGTAATCTGGGTAAACCAGGCCAAGCGCGACCACTTCGATTTCGTCACCAAGATGCGCGAGCGCGGCGTCGACGTCCTGGAAATGCACAACCTGCTGACTGAGACCGTCCAGAACCCCGAAGCGCTGAAATGGATCCTCGATCGCAAGATCACCGCCGACAGCGTCGGCCTGGGCCTGACCCACGAACTGCGCGCCTGGCTGGAAGGCCTCGAGCCGCGACGACTGGCCGAATTCCTCATCGGTGGCGTGACCGCCGACGACATCCCGGAAACCGAAGGCTCCAAGCCGCTGAAGATGTTCCGCGACTACCTGGGCCACTCCAGCTTCCTGCTGCCGCCGCTGCCCAACACCCAGTTCACCCGCGACACCACCTGCTGGATCTACGGCGGCGTGACGCTGAACCCGATGTACTGGCCGGCGCGTCGCCAGGAAACCCTGCTGACCACCGCCATCTACAAGTTCCACCCGGAATTCACCAACGCCGAATTCGAGGTCTGGTACGGCGACCCGGACAAGGACCACGGCTCCTCCACCCTCGAAGGCGGCGACGTCATGCCCATCGGCAATGGCGTGGTGCTGATCGGCATGGGCGAGCGGACTTCCCGCCAGGCCATCGGCCAGGTCGCCCAGTCGCTGTTCGCCAAGGGCGCGGTCGAGAAAGTCATAGTCGCCGGCCTGCCGAAATCCCGCGCGGCCATGCACCTGGACACCGTGTTCAGCTTCTGCGACCGCGACCTGGTCACCGTCTTCCCGGAAGTGGTCAAGGAAATCGTCGCCTTCACCCTGCGCCCGGACGAGAAGAGCCCCTACGGCATCAACGTGCAGCGCGAGGAGAAGGACTTCATCAGCGTGGTCGCCGAGGCCCTGGGCCTGAAGAAACTGCGCATCGTCGAGACCGGCGGCAACAGCTTCGCCGCCGAGCGCGAGCAGTGGGACGACGGTAACAACGTGGTCTGCGTCGAGCCCGGCGTGGTCATCGGCTACGACCGCAACACCTACACCAACACGCTGCTGCGCAAGGCCGGCGTGGAAGTCATCACCATCAGCGCCGGCGAGCTCGGCCGCGGCCGTGGCGGTGGCCACTGCATGACCTGCCCGATCATCCGCGACCCGGTCGACTACTGATCGCCCGAATCCACCCTACTCAACGCGGCGGCCCCAGCCAGGGCCGCCCGCCCCGCCAGCCACAAGCTGTACTGACGAGGCCGATCCCATCCCACAAGGAGAAAGAACATGGCTTTCAACATGCACAACCGCAACCTGCTCAGCCTGATGCACCACAGCACCCGCGAGTTGCGCTACCTGCTCGACCTGTCCCGCGACCTCAAGCGCGCCAAGTACACCGGCACCGAGCAGCAACACCTCAAGGGCAACAACATCGCCCTGATCTTCGAGAAGACCTCCACCCGCACCCGCTGCGCCTTCGAGGTTGCCGCCTATGACCAGGGCGCCAACGTCACCTACATCGACCCCAACTCCTCGCAGATCGGCCACAAGGAGAGCATGAAGGACACCGCCCGCGTGCTCGGCCGCATGTACGACGCCATCGAGTACCGTGGCTTCAAGCAGGAGATCGTCGAGGAACTGGCGACGTACGCCGGCGTTCCGGTGTTCAACGGCCTGACCGACGAATACCACCCGACGCAGATGCTGGCCGACGTGCTGACCATGCGCGAGCACAGCGACAAGCCGCTGCACGACATCGCCTACGCCTACCTGGGCGACGCCCGTAACAACATGGGCAACTCCCTGCTGCTGATCGGCGCCAAGCTCGGCATGGACGTGCGCATCGCCGCGCCGAAAGCGCTGTGGCCGAGCGACGAACACGTCGCCGCCTGCAAGAAATTCGCCGAGGAAAGCGGCGCCCGCATCACCCTCACCGAGGACCCGAAGGAAGCGGTCAAGGGCGTGGACTTCATCCACACCGACGTCTGGGTCTCCATGGGCGAGCCGGTGGAAGCCTGGGGCGAGCGCATCAAGGAACTGCTGCCCTACCAGGTCAACATGGACATCATGAAAGCCGCCGGCAACCCGCGAGTGAAATTCATGCACTGCCTGCCGGCCTTCCACAACAGCGAGACCAAGGTCGGCCAGCAGATCGCCGCCCAGTACCCGAACCTGAAGAACGGCATCGAAGTCACCGAAGACGTCTTCGAATCCCCGTACAACATCGCCTTCGAGCAAGCGGAGAACCGCATGCACACCATCAAGGCGATCCTCGTTTCGACCCTCGCCGACATGTGATCGACGGATGCGCATCCCGGGCCCGGCCTGGCCGGCCCGGGGGCGTCTTCAGCTTCAGGAGGAAATGACTATGCGTATCGTCGTCGCATTGGGCGGCAACGCCCTGCTGCGTCGTGGCGAACCCATGACTGCGGCCAACCAGCGTGAAAACGTAAGGATCGCCGCCGAACAGATCGCCAAAGTGGCGCCTGGCAACGAACTGGTGATCGCCCACGGCAACGGCCCGCAAGTGGGCCTGCTGGCCCTGCAGGGCGCCGCCTACGACAAGGTCACGCCGTACCCGCTGGACGTCCTCGGCGCCGAGACCGAAGGCATGATCGGCTACATGATCGAACAGGAAATGGGCAACCTGCTGCCCTTCGAAGTACCCTTCGCCACCATCCTCACCCAGGTCGAGGTGGACGCCAAGGATCCGGCCTTCCAGCATCCGACCAAGCCGATCGGCCCGGTCTACGCCAAGGAAGAAGCCGAAGCCCTGGCCAAGGAAAAAGGCTGGAGCATCGCCCCGGACGGCGACAAGTTCCGCCGCGTGGTGGCCAGCCCGCGGCCCAAGCGCATCTTCGAGATCCGCCCGGTGAAATGGCTGCTGGAGAAAGGCACCATCGTCATCTGCGCCGGCGGCGGCGGCATCCCGACCATGTACGACGAATCCGGCAAGAAACTCTCCGGCGTCGAAGCGGTGATCGACAAGGACCTGTGCTCCTCGCTGCTGGCCCAGGAGCTGAACGCCGACATCCTGATCATCGCCACCGACGTGGACGCGGCCTACATCGACTGGGGCAAGCCGACGCAGAAGGCCATCGCCCAGGCCCACCCGGACGAACTGGAACGCCTCGGCTTCGCCGCCGGCTCCATGGGCCCGAAAGTCCAGGCCGCCGCCGAATTCGCCCGCGCCACCGGCAAGGACGCGGTGATCGGCTCGCTGGAAAACATCGTGGCCATCACCCAGGGCAAGTCCGGCACCCGCGTCAGTACCAAAAAACCCGGCATCGAGTACCGCTGAGTCCGTTCTGCAACCCCGCCCGGGAGCCACGCTGGCTCCCGGCGCCTTCGCGCATCCGCTCCACCCCCTCCTTCCTGGCAAGTTCGTCGCCTTTCGCCGTCAATCCCTGGCCAAAAGCGTGACTCGGCAGTCATCATCCTCGTCAGCATAAGCATTCCAATCACAGAGCTGCCGCCGGGCTTGTGCCCCCGATCCGTGATGTCGCCTCTCTGCGCCTCGCGTGCACCCTGGTCGCGCCATCCGGTCCTGCACAGGACGGGCCTATATGAAGGAGTTTGCGAGAGATGTCTCGACTACCGGTCATCGTTGGTTTTGGTGGGTATAACGCCGCGGGTCGCAGTTCCTTCCACCACGCGTTCCGCCGTACCGTCCTGGAGTCCCTGGACGAGCAGGCCCGCCAGCAGACCCTCGCCGGCCTGGCCGTGATGATGAAGCTGGTGAAGTTCGAGGACGGCCACTACCTGGACGCCGCCGACGGCGCGCGCCTGGACCTGGCCGCCATCGAGCGGCGGCATGCCGCGCAGATCCTCGGCTCCACCCTGATCCGCCGCATCGAGAAGCAGTACTTCGACGTCGATGCCGCGCACTGGCACAAGAACCTCACCCTGGAAGCCGACGGCGCCCAGCCGCTGAGCTTCACCACCGCGCGCAAGCAACTGCCCGAGCCGCTGCCGGCCAACTGGTCGGTGGAAGAACTGGCCGACAACCAGGTGCGCGTGACCCTGCACGACAGCGTCGAGGTCAAGGTCGACAGCTACCGCGAGATGCCGGTGAAGTCCGCCGGCCAGCTGCCCACCGGCTTCGAGCCGGGCGAGCTGTACGCCTCGCGCTTCCACCCGCGCGGCCTGCAGATGGCCGTGGTGGGCGCCACCGATGCGATCCGCTCGGTGGGCATCGACTGGCAGCGCATCGTCGACCGCGTGCAGCCCGACGAAATCGCCGTGTTCTCCAGCAGCATCATGAGCCAGCTCGACGACAACGGCTTCGGCGGCCTGCTGCAGTCGCGCCTGAAAGGCCACCGCGTCAGCGCCAAGCAGCTGCCGCTGGGCTTCAACAGCATGCCCACCGACTTCATCAACGCCTACGTGCTGGGCAGCGTCGGCCTCACCGGCAGCGTCACCGGCGCCTGCGCCACCTTCCTCTACAACCTGCAGAAAGGCATCGAGGCCATCACCTCCGGCCAGGCGCGGGTCGTGGTGGTGGGCAACAGCGAAGCGCCGATCACCTCGGAAATCGTCGAGGGCTACGCGGCCATGAGCGCCCTGGCCACCGAGGAAGGCCTGCGCAACATCGAGGGCCGTCCGGACGTGGACTTCCGCCGCGCCAGCCGCCCGTTCGGCGAGAACTGCGGCTTCACCCTGGCCGAATCCAGCCAGTACGTGGTGCTGATGGACGACGCCCTGGCCCTGGAGCTGGGCGCCGACATCCACGGCGCGGTGACCGACGTCTTCATCAACGCCGACGGCTTCAAGAAATCCATCTCCGCCCCCGGCCCGGGCAACTACCTGACCATGGCCAAGGCCGTGGCCGCCGCCATGCAGATCGTCGGCGAGGAAGGCGTGCGCCGCCACAGCTTCGTCCACGCCCACGGCTCCAGCACCCCGGCCAACCGCGTCACCGAGTCGGAAATCCTCGACCGCGTGGCCAAGGCCTTCGGCATCGCCGACTGGCCGGTGGCCGCGGTCAAGGCCTTCGTCGGCCACTCCCTGGCCACCGCCAGCGCCGACCAGTTGGTCTCCGCCCTGGGCACCTTCAAGTACGGCCTGCTGCCGGGCATCAAGACCGTCGAGACCTTCGCCGACGACGTGCACAAGGACCGCATCGCGCTGTCCAACAAGGACCGCCGCCGCGACGACCTGGACGTTTGCTTCATCAACTCCAAGGGCTTCGGCGGCAACAACGCCACCGGCGTGCTGCTCTCCCCGCGCCTGGCCGAGAAGATGCTGCGCAAGCGCCACGGCGCCGCCGTCTTCGACGCCTACCAGGCGCGCCGCGAGCAAACCCGCGCCGCCGCCCAGCGCTACGAGGAGCAGGCGCTCAAGGGCCAGTTCGACATCATCTACAACTTCGGCAACGACATGATCGACGACCGCGACATCCGCATCAGCGCCGAGGAAATGAGCGTGCCGGGCTTCGCCCAGCCGCTGGTGTACAAGAAAGACGAGCGCTTCAGCGACATGCTCGACTAAGGCGCCGCGGTCATGAAAAAGCCGGGCAGATGCCCGGCTTTTTTCATTGTGCTGTCCCGCGCCTTGGCGCACTTCGGTCGGTTCTCTCTTGCGCGCCCTGCGCGCGAATCGCGGGCAGGGCCCGCTCCTACGTTTCCAGGAAACACTGCTTTTCGTAGGAGCGAGCACCTCGGCGCAGCCGGCAAGACAGTTGCTCCTACGTTGCTTTCTGGGTTCCCGGGGGTATGAGGACGGTGCCTGACCTCCACGCCGCTCAGGACAGCCCCCTCTCCCGCTTGCGGGAGAGGGTTGGGGAGAGGGCGCTCTTAAAGGGCCTCGGTATTCCCGCCAACGGCGTATAACCGCGAACGGTTATACGCCCTACGGTTGCGGGGAAGCACGATCGCAGGAGCGGACCCATCCGCGATCCCTAATAGCTCCCCTGCCCCACACCCAGCTCGAGGATGCTCGACTTCAGGTTCTCGAAGTCGTATTCGGTCAGCCCCACGTAATCCAGCACCAGGGCGCGGATGCTTTCCCACTCGTGGTCCTCCGGCTGGTTGCCGAGGATGCGGTGCGAGCCGCAGATGTGCTCGGCCATCTTGAGGATCGCCAGGAGGTTCTTCAGCTGGGTGTTGCGGCTACTTTCCTCGCTAAACACCGTGAGTGCGTTGTGGTGGTTGGCGATGGCCTCGCAGACGTGCTCCGGCAGGCGCCAGGAGCGCGCGGTGAAGTAGCCGACCACGGCGTGGTTGGTGTTCAGCACGCGGTTCTCGGTGTCCACCACGCGGCGCTCGTCGCTGGCGCTGGCATAGGCCTCCTCCAGCACCGCCATGTAGTGCGGGAAGCGCTTGAGCATCAGCGGGATGCCGCAATTGTGGAACAGCCCCAGGGCGTAGGCCTCGTCCACCGACTCGTAGCCGATGCGCTTGGCCAGGGTCAGGCAGCTCATGGCCACGTCCTGGGCGGTGTCCCAGAAGCGGTTGAGGGTGACGATGGTGTCGTCGCTCATCTCGCCCTTGATCGACTGGGCGTTGATCAGGTTGATCACCGAGCGGCTGCCCAGCAGGTTGACCGCGCGCTGGATCGAGGTGATGCGGTTGGCCAGGCCGAAGAACGGCGAGTTGACCAGCTTGAGCAACGCGCCGGACAACCCGGGGTCCTGGCTGATGAGCTTGGCGATGGCCTTCAGGTCAGGGTTGGGCATGACCTGTTCCATCTGCAGGTCGACCATGATCTGCGGTTGCGGCGGCACGCTGATGCCCTGCAGGGTCTGGCGGATCTGTTCGGCGGAGAGTTCTTGGACCATGGGGACGGTCTGGGAAAGTTGACGGGGCGCACAGTTTACCCAGACGGACGACTTCTGGAACTGCCGATTTAGACAGAACCGTATCGGCAGTCGCGGCGCGAACTTTATGCCTGCTCGTCACGCCCGCGCGGCATCGGCAACCCCGGCGGCCAGCGGTTATAATCTCGCTCTTTTTCCCGGAGCACCGCCATGACCCTGCCCAGCTTGCGTCTGAAAGCCAACGCCGAGCGCCGCCTGCGCGCCGGCCACCTGTGGGTCTACAGCAACGAGGTGGATGTCCAGGCCACGCCGCTGAACGCCTTCGCCGCCGGCGACCAGGCGATCCTCGAGATGGCCAACGGCAAGCCGCTGGGCGTGGTGGCGCTGAGCCCCAACAACCTGATCTGCGCACGCCTGGTTTCCCGCGATACCAAGCACGTTCTCGACAAGTCGCTGCTGGTTCACCGCCTCAACGTCGCCCTGAGCCTGCGCGAGCGCCTCTTCGACAAGCCCTTCTACCGCCTGGTCTACGGTGACGCCGACCTGCTCCCCGGCCTGGTGGTGGACCGTTTCGGCGACGTACTGGTGGTGCAGCTCGCCTCGGCAACCATGGAGAAGCACCGCGACGACGTGCTCGCCGCCCTGCTGCAGGTGATCAAGCCTAGCGCCGTGCTGTGGAAGAACGACGCCAGCGCGCGCGATGCCGAAGGCCTGGAGCGCTACGTGGAGAATGCCTACGGCGAAGTGCCCGAGTGGGTCGCCCTGGAAGAGAACGGCGTGCGCTTCGAGGCCCCGGTGCTGGCCGGGCAGAAGACCGGCTGGTTCTACGACCACCGCATGAACCGCGCGCGCCTGGCGCCCTACGTGAAAGGCAAGCGCGTGCTCGACCTGTTCAGCTACATCGGCGGCTGGGGCATCCAGGCCGCGGCCTTCGGCGCCAGCGACGTGATGTGCGTGGACGCCTCCGGCTTCGCCCTCGACGGCGTGGAGCGCAATGCCACCCTCAACGGCTTGTCCGACAAGGTCGCCTGCGTGGAAGGCGACGTGTTCGACGCTCTGCGCGAGCTGAAGGCCGCCGACGAGCGCTTCGACGTGGTCATCGCCGACCCGCCGGCCTTCATCAAGCGCAAGAAGGACCTGAAGAACGGCGAGGCCGCCTACCGCCGCCTCAACGAACAGGCCATGCGCCTGCTCTCCAAGGACGGCATCCTGGTCAGCGCCTCCTGCTCCATGCACCTGCCCGAGGACGACCTGCAGAACATCCTGCTCGGCAGCGCCCGCCACCTGGACCGCAACCTCCAGCTGCTGGAACGCGGCGGCCAGGGCCCGGACCACCCGGTGCACCCGGCCATCGCCGAGACCCGCTATATCAAGAGTCTGACTGTGCGGCTGCTGCCGAATAGCTGATAGCTGATAGCTGGAAGCTGGAAGCTGGAAGCTGGAAGCTGGAAGCTGGAAGCTGGAAGCTGGAAGGGATTCTGGGCTCTGCCCTTGCTTCCAGCTTCAGGCTTCCAGCTGCCGACCACCAGCCTTTCCCTGGCGGCGGCGGCCGGCGTAGAATCCTGCACATCCCTCGCCAACATCCCCCGGCGGGCCCGTGAGCCCCGGCCGCGCGGGCGGTGACCCCGCCCCGTCTTGCAGCCCCCTCCGAGCATGCAGCTCCATCTGCCGTTTGCATGTGCCTCGTACGACGCTCACGATAAGACTCTTACCGAAGCCTGATTAGCCGCAGGAACTCGTCATGCCCGATTACCGCTCGAAAACCTCCACCCACGGCCGCAACATGGCCGGCGCCCGCGCCCTCTGGCGCGCCACCGGGATGAAGGACGAAGACTTCAAGAAGCCGATCATCGCCATCGCCAACTCCTTCACCCAGTTCGTGCCCGGCCACGTGCACCTGAAGGACCTCGGCCAGCTGGTCGCCCGCGAGATCGAGAAGGCCGGCGGCGTGGCCAAGGAGTTCAACACCATCGCCGTGGACGACGGCATCGCCATGGGCCACGACGGCATGCTCTATTCCCTGCCGTCGCGCGAGATCATCGCCGACTCCGTGGAATACATGGTCAACGCCCACTGCGCCGACGCCATCGTCTGCATCTCCAACTGCGACAAGATCACCCCCGGCATGCTGATGGCCGCCCTGCGCCTGAACATCCCGGTGGTGTTCGTCTCCGGCGGCCCGATGGAAGCCGGCAAGACCAAGCTGGCCAGCCACGGCCTGGACCTGGTCGACGCCATGGTGGTCGCGGCGGACGATTCCTGCTCCGACGAGAAGGTCGCCGAATACGAGCGCAGCGCCTGCCCCACCTGCGGCTCCTGCTCCGGCATGTTCACCGCCAACTCGATGAACTGCCTGACCGAGGCCCTGGGCCTGTCGCTGCCGGGCAACGGCTCGACCCTGGCCACCCACGCCGACCGCGAGCAGCTGTTCCTGCGTGCCGGACGCCTGGCCGTGGAACTGTGCCAGCGCTACTACGGCGAAGGCGACGACAGCGTACTGCCGCGCAACGTCGCCAGCTTCAAGGCCTTCGAGAACGCCATGACCCTGGACATCGCCATGGGCGGCTCGACCAACACCATCCTGCACCTGCTGGCCGCAGCGCAGGAGGCGGAGATCGCCTTCGACCTGCGCGACATCGATCGCCTGTCGCGCAAGGTGCCGCAGCTGTGCAAGGTGGCGCCGAACATCCAGAAGTACCACATGGAAGACGTGCACCGCGCCGGCGGCATCTTCTCCATCCTCGGCGAGCTGGCCCGTGGCGGCCTGCTGCACACCGACGTACCGACCGTGCACAGCCCGAGCATGGCCGACGCCATCGCCCAGTGGGACATCACCCAGACCCGTGACGAAGCCGTCCATACCTTCTTCAAGGCAGGCCCCGCCGGCATCCCCACCCAGACCGCGTTCAGCCAGAACACCCGCTGGCCGAGCCTGGACGACGACCGCGCCGAAGGCTGCATCCGCAGCGTCGAGCACGCCTACTCCGCCGAAGGCGGCCTGGCCGTGCTGTACGGCAACATCGCCCTCGACGGCTGCGTGGTGAAGACCGCCGGTGTGGACGAGTCGATCCACGTGTTCGAAGGCAGCGCGAAGATCTTCGAAAGCCAGGACGCCGCAGTGAAGGGCATTCTCGCCGACGAGGTGAAGCCGGGCGACATCGTGATCATCCGCTACGAAGGCCCGAAAGGCGGCCCGGGCATGCAGGAAATGCTCTACCCCACCAGCTACCTGAAGTCCAAGGGCCTGGGCAAACAATGCGCCCTGCTCACCGACGGCCGCTTCTCCGGCGGCACCTCGGGCCTGTCCATCGGCCACGCCTCGCCGGAAGCCGCCGCGGGCGGCGCCATCGGCCTGGTGCAGGACGGCGACAAGGTACTGATCGACATCCCCAACCGCAGCATCAACCTGCTGGTCAGCGATGAAGAACTGGCCGCCCGCCGCATCGAGCAGGACAAGAAGGGCTGGAAGCCGGCGCAGCCGCGCGCCCGCAAGGTCAGTACTGCGCTGAAGGCTTATGCGTTGCTGGCTACCAGTGCTGACAAAGGGGCTGTCCGAAATAAAGCTCTACTGGAGGGGTAAGCAGTTAGCTGTAGAGAAAAACTCCCGACGTCAACAAAGCCCGGCATGATTACCGGGCTTTGTTTTATTAGGAGTAAAACCACGTGAATGCTCACACCGCATCCAAACAGCAACAACTCTCAGAAACCTAGCACATATAAATCCTCGCCAGCCAATAGCTCAAGCCAACTTAAAGCCTGCAATTAGCAGGAGCAAAACTATTATTGGCAACGTCATTTACAGCACAGCCCCAAACTATGGGTAAATTTGGATTCAAAGTGCCAGCCGGAACACCTGCAGTAATGGCACCCGTTCCAGGCGTAAGTGTCAAGGTCAAGGGGCTTTGCGGGACAGGGACAACCCCAGTATAGGTAATGGTTATGGCACCATCTCCAGCAGTCGCGGCGCCAGCGCTTACAGCCGCAATCGCTATGCTTGCAACATCACGCGTAGCGGCGAACTGAAACCCAGTATTCACAGTGTTAGCTGCGGCGGCAGTTGGTGCACCGGTGCCAGCATACGCATTGACCGCCAAACCGGCATTGGCTGCATATGTTTCGCTCAGAGCAACTTTCGCTGCCGTGGCCAAATTCAACCCCTCGGTAACACGTGCTCGTATGGTGTAGTTCTGGTACTGCGGAATCGCAATGGCGGCCAAGATACCGATGATAGCCACAACGATCATTAGCTCAATAAGGGTGAAACCTTTCTGTGTAGTATGTCGCCTTTTCATTTCAGTCTCCATGATCATGAATTTAGTCCGCCCAAAGAACCATGGGCGAAGTTAATTAAATGACTCATGAATGGGACCGATATGTAGTCCACTTCTTCAAGGCAAAGCTGAAATTTCTGCTGACTTCGATATATCTGGACAACACCCAAAACAAGTGACCAATAACGGCAGATAATGCCCTTAAAACCGACATTTACTGACAGTTAGTGTCACCTCCCAAAGAAAAATCCCTGCCCTATGGCACTGTCCGATCCTGCCTCCACCCCGTAAAATCCCGCTCTTTTTCCCGGACTGCCGCCATGAGCTCCCTCGAGAACCCCGTCACCGCCGACAAGGCCCAGCGCGACCTGGTCTACGGCCTGGAAGACCGTCCCGCCCTGCCCGTCGCGCTGCTCGCAGCGCTGCAGCACCTGCTGGCGATCATCGTGCCGATCGTCACCCCCGGTCTGCTGATCTGCCAGGCGCTGGGCGTTTCCGCCCGCGACACCAACCTGATCGTGTCTATGTCGCTGGTCATCTCCGGCATCGCCACCTTCGTCCAGTGCAAGCGCTTCGGGCCGTTCGGCGCCGGGCTGCTGATCGTCCAGGGCACCAGCTTCAACTTCGTCGGCCCGCTGATCGCCGGCGGGGCGCTGATGGTCAAGCAGGGCACGCCGGTGGAGCAGGTGATGGCGGCCATCTTCGGCGTGGTCATGGCCGGCTCCTTCGTGGAGATGGGCGTGTCGCGCATCCTGCCGTTCGTGAAGCGACTGATCACCCCGCTGGTGACCGGCATCGTGGTGCTGATGATCGGCCTCACCCTGATCAAGGTCGGCCTGATCAGCATGGGCGGTGGCTTCAGCGCCATGGGCAACGGCACCTTCGCCAATGGCGAGAACCTGCTGCTGTCCGGCACCGTGCTGGCGATCATCGTGGTGCTCAACCGCATCCCGGTGGTGTGGATGCGCAGCGGCGCCATCGTCATCGCCCTGGCCGTGGGCTACGTGCTGGCCGGCTACCTGGGCCGCCTGGACTTCAGCGGCATGCACCAGGCCGCGCTGTTCCAGGTGCCGACGCCGCTGCACTTCGGCCTGAGCTTCTCCTGGGCGCTGTTCATCCCCATGCTGGTGATCTACCTGGTCACCTCGCTGGAGGCCATCGGCGACGTCACCGCCACCAGCCAGGTGTCGAAGCAGCCGGTGGAAGGCCCGCTGTGGATGCAACGGATCAAGGGCGGAGTGCTGGTGAATGGCGCCAACTCGCTGCTGGCGGGCATCTTCAACACCTTCCCCAGCTCGGTCTTCGCGCAGAACAACGGGGTGATCCAGCTGACCGGCGTGGCCAGCCGCCATATCGGCCTGTGGATCGCCGCGATGCTGGTGGTGCTCGGCCTGTTCCCCAGCGTCGCCGGGGTGATCCAGGCGGTGCCCGAGCCGGTGCTCGGCGGCGCGGCCATGGTGATGTTCGGCGCGGTGGCCGCCTCGGGCATCAACATCCTCGCCGGCACCCACCTCGACCGCCGTGCCCTGCTGATCATCGCGGTCAGCCTGGCCCTCGGCCTGGGCGTGTCGCAGGTACCGGAGTTCCTCGCGCACATGCCGGCGGCGCTGCGCAACGTGCTGGAGTCCGGCGTCGCCACCGGCGGCATCTGCGCCCTGCTGCTGAACTGGTTCCTGCCGGAAGCACCGGCGGCCAGGGCCCAGCACTGAGCCAGCCACGACGCCACCCTCGGGTGGCGTCGTCGTTTATGCTGGATGCATGAGCATTTCCCTGCGCGTCGGCGTGATCGCCGACACCCACAACCTGCTGCGCTCCGAAGCCCTGGAAGCCCTGCGCGGCTGCCAGCGCCTGCTGCACCTGGGCGACATCGGCAAGCCGGCGATCCTCGATGCGCTGCGCCAACTGGCGCCGCTGGACGTGGTGCGCGGCAACAACGACACCGAAGCCTGGGCCGAGGCCATTCCCGAAACCCTGAGCCTGGAACTGGGCGGGCTGCGCCTGTACCTGATCCACGACCTCAAGCAACTGGCCATCGATCCACGGGCCGAAGGCTTCGACGTGGTGCTGGCCGGGCATTCACACAAGCCGCAGCAGGAAGTGCGCGACGGGGTGCTCTATCTCAACCCCGGCAGCGCCGGGCCGCGGCGCTTCAAGCTGCCGATCTCGCTGGCGATCCTGAGCATCGCGGGCGGACAGGCTTCGGTGGAAATGATCACGCTCGACTGAACGTAGGGCGTATAACCGTTCGCGGTTATACGCCGCTACACCTTGCCCACCAGTCAACTCCGTCGCTGAGCCCGCAGCGCCCTGAGACAGGCGCTTCGTGTTCAAAGCCGCAACACCCTTCGGCCAAGGCCAAACGGCGTATAACCGCGAACGGTTATACGCCCTACCGTTCCAATAGCTGTTGAGCCAGGGCGTCGACCTGCTCCTGGCGTTCGCTCTTGTCCACCCGCTTGCGGCCATTCAAGGTCGACCATTCCGGGTGCGCCCGCGCCTTGCGCAGCGCCTCGGGCAGCTTGCCCTCGCGCCATTGCTTGTCTTCCGGCGAAGCAACGCGGATCGCCTCCATGGCCGCATGGCCCCGCGCCTGCAATGCCGCCAGCAACTGGCGCTGGCGCAGGGCGAGCAGGCGCAGCACGCTGTCGTCCACCGAAAGTTCGCGCTGGCCCTTGAGCTTGCCGAGCAGGCGCTGGCCGTAATGGCCGACAGTCTGCCAGGCGCCGCCGGCCAGGGCGCCGAGGGCGGTGGCGGCGCCCAGGGTCAGGCCGCCCACCAGCAGGTCTATCCCCGCGCCAGCCGCGGCGCCGGCAGCTACCCCGCCGCCCAGGCGCACGCCGAGTTGGCGCAGGGTTTCGGGGTTGAACAGATCATCGCCCCAGCGTCCATCCAGCAGCGGCAGGTCGGCAGCGCGGGCGTCGTCCTTGCGGAAGGCATAGAGGCGCAGCAGGGCCTGCACGCAGGCTTCCTCGCGCTTGCGCACGCGGTCGCGCAACACTTCGGTGGCCTGGCGGATGGCCTCGGCATCGCCCGGCACCAGGTCGCGGCAGGCGGCAACGTCCACCAGCAGTTCGGCGATCAGCTTGGCGCCGGCTTCGCGGCGTGCCACGGCCTGGGCCTCGTGGTCCCGGATCAGCCGTTCCAGCTGCGGGCGCGACTTCTCCAGCAGCAGCGCCAGGCTTTCGTAGAGCCGGCGTTCGCCGTCCAGCGGCGGCGCCACGCTGTCGAAGCGCACCAGCGCGTGCAGGCCCAGGCGCGACAGGGCCTCGCGCCACTGCTCCTCACGGTGGTTGGCGCTGGCGACGAAGTTCAGCACCGGCAGCAGCGGCCGCGCGCAGCCGGCGAGCACCGCCAGCTCGTCGCGGTACTTGGCCAGCACCGGTTCGCGGGCGTCGATCACATAGAGCCCGGCATCGGACGCCTGCAACTGGCGCAGCACCTTGGCTTCCTGTTCGAAGCGGCCGCGCGCCTCGCTGCCATCGAGGAAGCGACGCAGCTTCTCCGGGCCGTCGAGGCGCTCGCCGGGGCGTTCCAGGGCGTCGAGAAAGTCGCGCAGGGCGATGGCATCCTCCAGGCCCGGCGTGTCGTACAGCTCCAGCAACGACTCGCCGTCCACCGACAGGCGCGCACCCTCGACGTGGCGGGTGGTGCTGGGACGGTGCGAGACCTCGCCGAAGCCGACGTCGCGGGTCAGGGTGCGCAGCAGCGAGGTCTTGCCGACGTTGGTGTGGCCGACCACGGCCAGCCTGAGGGGATCAGTCATGTCCGCTCTCCAGCCATGCCAGGGGCGATGCGCCGCTGTGCGCCAGGTTCAGCTTGTCGATGGCGGCATGCCAGTCGGCCAGGCGGTCGCTGTCCAGGCCGCTGCCCGCCGGCGGCTGCAGCAGCCAGACGCGGGTGGCGCCGGCGCAGCGCGACAGCTCGGCGATCAGCGCCAGGGTGCCGCGGTCCGGCGAGCGCCGCGGGTCGCAGGCGATGGCCAGGCGCGCCGGCGGATAGCGGGTCAATTGTTCCAGCAGGCGGCGGCGCTGCGCGCCATCGTCCAGCACGCCGGCATCGGCCACGCCGGCCGGCAGCTTCGGCGGCCAGGGCTGGCTGTCGTCCAGTTCGATGGCCACCAGCAGGGCGCCGTCCGCGCTGGCGGCGGGGTTCTGCGCCTGGGGCTCGACCAGGCTGGCCGGCGCGGCATCGTTGACGCCCAGGCGCTCGCTGCTGGGCAGCAGGCGTTCGCGCAGCAGGCTGTAGCCGGGCAGCGAGAGGTCCAGGCGCAACGCCGCGCGGCCGCGGCGCCAGCGCCACAGGCAGAAGGCCCAGAGCAGCAGGCGCGGCAGCAGGCCGTAGACCGCCAGGATGCCCACCAGCCAGCCGGCCCAGGCATGGCGCGCCGCCTCGCTGGCCACCAGGGCATCGCCGCTGGCGCGCACCAGGTCGCTGTCCGGCAGCGGGAAGCCCAGCAACGAAGGCAGCGCGCCGAGGCCCTGGGTGAGGAAGACGAAGGTGTCGCCGCCGAGGATGGTGGTTTCCCAGACGAAGCCGTAGCGCCGCGTCGAGAGCAACGCCAGCAGCACCACCATGGCCGAACCCAGGGCCAGCAGCCACAGGCCGTGGACCAGCATGCCCAGCGCCCAGCGCGTCAGGCGCTGGCGGCCGAGCAGCACCAGCAGCGCCGGCGCCAGTTGCGCGGCGCGGGCATCGCGCGCCAGCTTGCCGCTCAGCCACAACCACAGGCGGCCCAAGGCCCCGGCCGCCTCGCCGCCGCCGAGGGCGAAGCCCGCGGCCCAGCCGAGCAGCATCAGCAGGTCCAGGCCGAGCAGGCTGGCCAGGGCCCAGAACACGTTGACCGGGCGCTGGCCATCGCCGAGTGCGGCCAGCGCCAGGCCGGCGCCGCTGAGCAGGGCGAGGAAGATCAACAGGTAGAAGGCCAGTTGCGCGCCCTGTTTCCACAGGCGCAGGGCGCTGTCCAGCCCGTCGCGGCCGGCCAGCCACAGGGCGCGGTTCTCGATGCGCCGGGGCAGTTCGCCGCCGGCGGCGATGGCGCGGCGGTTGGCCTCGGCGTCCTCCAGCGGGCCGGCCTGCTCCTCGCGCAGGCGCACGGCTTCGCACAGCCACAGTCGGTCGAAGGCGGAAGGTGGGGCGCTATCGCTCACAGTGTCTCCGGCACGGGTTCCTGGGGCGCAAGCATAACCGCTGCGCCGCGCCGCGTCCGCCCGCCAGCTCTCCGGGGTAACGGTAACACCGGAGCCCGCCGACCGAACCAAGGAAGGGCTTACCCGGCGCGCCCACGGGTATAGGGTGCGAAAGCCAACCAGAACAACAACAACGAGGCCCGCCATGCCGCGCGTCCTGCCCTGCGCCCTGCTCCTGCTGGCCGCCGCCCACGCGGCGGCCGTGGAAACGCCCCCGGTGCGCCCCTCCGAGTGGGGCCCGGACACCCCGCTGATGCAGGCGGTGCCGCCGCGCCAGCTGGACGACAAGGTCGGCCAGCGCGCCTCCGACAGCGACGAGTCGAAGCTGTGGATAAGCCACACCGACTTCCGCCTGCACGACGACATCGGCTTCTTCATCCGCCGCATGCTGATCCGCATGAGCTCCAACGGCCCCAAGGGCACGCCGCTGATGCTCGACGACCCCAGGGCCATGGTCGCGCGCATCCAGGCCGGCGACATCTTCGTCGCCGACGCCACCCTCGCCACCCTGCTCAACGCCGAACTGCGCAGCGCCGACGCGCCGGTGCGCAACCTGGTCCTGGCCACCCGCAAGGGCGGCCAGGAAGTGCGCGGCGAGCTGCTGCGCAAGGGCCGCTGGCGGCCGCTGCGGATGCTCACCGGCATCGAGCAGGCCGGCCCGCTGAAGGTGGCGCTGGTGCCGCAACGCATCTTCGTCGACGGCGTGGACGTCACCCCTTCGCTGAGCGCCGCCTCCATCGAGATGTCCGAGGTGCTGCAACTGCACACCGCGCACATGCAGCTGCTCGGCAACCGCATCCTGGTCGACCTCGACGGCCTGTTCCCGCCGCCGCGCCTGGAGTTCGCCGTGCGCAGCCTGAAGCTGGCCGACGGCGGCATGGACCTGCTGCTGGGCGACGACCTGGCCAGCCTGCAATGGCCGCAGTTGCAGGCGCCAGAGAGCTACATGTTCATCCAGGGCGGCGACATCAAGATGGCCCGCACCATCCTGGTCAAGGCCTACGCCCTGTTCACCAGCCTCAGCCCCGGCCAGCCGCTGCTGTTCAACCTCTACGACTACCGCCGCCAGTTGCAATACGGCGAGATCCGCCTGCGCCAGGACGGCATGGTGCACATCGCGGTGTCGCCGGTGAAGGCGCCGGCACCGCAGGAGAAAGCCCTATGAAGCGCCTGCTGCCCCTGCTCCTCGCCCTGCCCCTGTTCGCGCAGGCGCAAAGCGCCATCGACCGCCAGCAGCAGGAACTGCAACTGCTGCGCCAGGGCTGGTTCCAGCAGACGCCGCCGGACGCCGGGCACGCCGCCAGCCGCCCGGGCGGCGTGCGCGATTCCGGCCAGGACGGCGTCGGCCTGCTGCTGCACAACGTGGACATGTACTTCGAGGGTGGCATCGGCTTCCACAGCCCGCAGCTCAAGGGCTGGCTGGTGCCGCTGAAGGCCGGCGCGCCGGTGGATTTCGACCGCCCGCAGGACATGCGCATCCAGGTCACCGAGGGCGAGGTGATTCTCGACCCGCAGCAACTGGCCAGCCTGTTCAACGAGCGCATCCTGGCTTATCCACAGAGCATGCTGCGCAACTTCAGCATGAGCATCGACGGCGAGCGCCTACGCGTCAGCGGCGAGGTGCAGCCCCTGGGCATCGGCCCCTGGCTGCCGCTGCGCCTGGCTGGCAGCGTGCGCCTGGAGGGCGACGAGATCCTCTACCAGCCGGACCAGGTCAAGGTCCTCGGCGTGCCGGCCTACGGCGCCATGAGCCTGGTCGGCCTGCACCTGGACTCGCTGGTCAGCCTGGAGCGCCCCGGCGCCCTGCTGTGCGACAACGCCATGCGCCTGGACTACCACCAGGTGTTCCCGCTGGTGGGCATCGACGGCAAGGTCGACGCCGCCTGGCTCGATGCGCAGGGCCTGCACCTGCGCTTCGCCCGTCCGGCCGGCAGCCCGCCGCCGCGCTTCGAGCCGCCCACCCTGGCCGGCCCTTCGTACATCTGGCTGCAATCGGGCGACCTGAAGATCTTCGAGATTCTCATCACCTACGCGCAGGTGCTGCTCAAGGCCGAGCAGCCCGGCCAGACGCTGGTGTTCAGCCTCAAGGACTACCGCAAGGTGCTGGCCACCGGCATCACCCAGGTCAACGAGGACGGCACCTTCTTCATGCGCGTGCCGCCCTACGCGAACGACGCGCCGGCCCAGCGGCTGGTATCCTCTGCCACCGATGGATCACCCTGAGCACATGACCGGAGCCACGATGTCCCAAGCCCCTTCCCGCCTGCCGCTGGCGATGATCGCCGCCCTCGCCGAGAACCGCGTGATTGGCATCGACAACCGCCTGCCCTGGCACCTGCCGGCCGACCTCAAGCACTTCAAGGCGCTGACCCTGGGCAAGCCGATCATCATGGGCCGCAAGACCTGGGACTCCTTAGGCCGCCCGCTACCCGGCCGGCTCAACCTGGTGGTCAGCCGCCAGGCCAGCCTGCAGTTGGAAGGCGCCGAGGTGTTCACTTCGCTGGACGCTGCGCTGCAGCGCGCCGACGTCTGGGCGCGGGAGGAGGAAGCCGAGGAGCTGATGCTGATCGGCGGCGCCCAGCTCTACGCCGAGGCCCTGCCCGTGGCCGAGCGCCTGTACCTGACCCGCGTGGCCCTGAGCCCGGTGGGCGACGCGCGCTTCCCCGAGGTGGACGAAAGCCGCTGGCACCTGGCGTCGAGCATCGAGCATGAAGCGACGGCGGAAACGCCGGCCTATGCCTTCGAGGTCTGGGACCGCGCTTGAGCGGCTCTTGGCTTGGCAGAAGCGAGCTTGCCCACTGCACCGAGGTGCTTTTCGTAGGATGGGTTGAGCTTGCGAAACCCATGCGGTCTCGGTGATGGGTATCGCTTCGCTCAACCCATCCTACGGGTGTCGCGTTTGCCGGAGGACGTAGGCGGGCTTGCCCGCTTCTACGAAAAACCGCCGTCCCGTCAGTTGGTCGCCGGCTTCGCCGCCGCGCGGCGGTAGGCCCAGACCATCAGGGCGATGCCGCCGAGGATCATCGGCACGCACAGCAGCTGGCCCATGGTCAGCCAGTCCCAGGCCAGATAGCCCGGGCCGCCGTTGCCGCCGGCGCCCTGGTCGGCGTCGGGCAGGCGGAAGAACTCGACGAAGAAGCGGAAGCAGCCGTAGCAGAGGATGAACAGGCCCGATACCGAGGCGGTCGGCCGCGGCTTGCGCGAGAACATCCAGAGGATGGCGAACAGCACTATGCCTTCCAGGGCGAACTCGTACAGCTGCGACGGGTGGCGCGGCAGCTGCGCCGGGTCGCTGTAGGGCGGGAAGATCATCGCCCAGGGCACGTCGGTGGGCTTGCCCCACAGCTCGGCGTTGATGAAGTTGCCGATGCGCCCGGCGCCCAGGCCGATCGGTACCAGCGGGGCGATGAAGTCCATCAGCTGGAAGAAGCTCTTGCCGTTGCGCTTGCCGAACCACCAGGTGGCCAGCATCACTCCGATCAGCCCGCCGTGGAACGACATGCCGCCTTCCCAGACCTTGAACAGGTTCAGCGGGTTGGCCAGGTAGAAGTCCAGCTTGTAGAACAGCACGTAACCCAGGCGCCCGCCGAGCACCACGCCGCAGGCGACCCAGAACACCAGGTCGGAGAGCTTTTCCTTGCTCCAGGTCGGGTCGAAGCGGTTCAGTCGGCGCGAGGCCAGCAGCCAGGCGCCGCCGATGCCGATCAGGTACATCAGCCCGTACCAGTGGATCTTCAGGGGGCCGAGCGACACCGCGACGGGGTCGATCTGTGGATAGGGCAGCATCGCTTACTCCTAGGGTTTGATCAGGAAACTCATGCCGATGCAGAACATCAGCAGAGCGAACAGGCGCTTGAGCACCTTGGCCGGCAGGCGGTGCGCCAGGCGCGCGCCGATGCGGGCGAAGAACATGCTGGTGACGGCAATGCCCACCAGCGCCGGCAGGTAGACGAAGCCGAGGCTCCACTGCGGCAGCTCGGGCCGGTGCCAGCCGACCATGATGAAAGAAATCGCCCCGGCGATGGCGATGGGCAGACCGCAGGCCGAGGACGTAGCCACCGCCTGCTGCATGGAGACGCCGCGCCAGGACAGGAAAGGCACGGTCAGCGAGCCGCCACCGATGCCGAAGATCGCCGAGGCCCAGCCGATGAAGCCGCCGGCCGCGCCCAACCCGCCCTTGCCCGGCAGGCTGCCGCCGGCCTTGGGTTGCAGGCCCAGGGTCATCTGGATGGAGATGAGCACGGCGAAGACGCCGATGATCTTCTGCAGCACTGCTCCCTTAATGGCCGATGCGGTCAGCGCGCCCAGGGCGCTGCCGACGACGATGCCCACGGTCATCCACAGGAACACCGGCCAGAGCACCGCGCCACGGCGATGGTGTTCGAGGATGGAATTGACCGAGGTGAAGACGATGGTCGCCAGCGAGGTGCCCACCGCCATCTGCGTCAGCACCTCGACGGGAAAGCCATGGGCGGTGAAGCTGAACACCAGCACCGGGACGATGATCAGGCCACCGCCGACGCCGAACAACCCGGCCAGCACGCCCGCGCAGGCACCCAGCACCAGGTAGAGAAGGAACTCCATGGAGACCTCGGGTGGCAAAAGCGGCATGGTACCGAAAATGCGCCGGCGACGGCAGCCGCCCGCGGTGCAACAGGCCTTTCGGTACCAATATGAAAGAAATTTCATCGTGCGCCGTGCCCGGACGACGGCGGCTATTGAGTTGCCAACGCCAGTTACCTACCCTGCCAGGACCACCACCGCAGGGCCCTGCCCCATGTGCCTGATCGTCCTTGCCTGGCGCCCCGGACACGCCATGCCGCTGATAGTCGCGGCCAACCGCGACGAGTTCTATGCCCGCCCCACCCTGCCGCTGGCGGCGTGGGAGGATGCGCCGGGCGTCTATGCCGGGCGCGATCTGGAGGCCGGCGGCACCTGGATGGGCCTGGGGCCTGATGGGCGCTTCGCCGCCCTGACCAACGTGCGTGATCCCGGCCAGCCGCTGGGGCCGCGCTCGCGCGGCGAGCTGGTGGCCGGCTTTCTGCGCGGCCGTCAGGCGCCGCTGGATTACCTGGCCGAGGTGCAGCGCCGCGCTGCCGAGTATTCCGGCTTCAACCTGCTGGTCGGCGATGCCCGTCAGCTCTGCTACTTCAATCCCCGCGATGGCGAGCCGCGGGAATTGCCGGCCGGGCTGCACGGGCTGTCCAACGCCTCGCTGGATACGCCCTGGCCCAAGCTGCTGCGCGCCCGCGCCGCGCTGGAGGAACACCTCGACGAAGCCGAACCCGGGGCATTGCTGGGGCTGCTTGGCGACCACGAGCGCCCCGGCGACGAACGGCTGCCGGAAACCGGCGTCGGCCTGGCCACCGAGCGCCTGCTGTCCAGCGTGTTCATCGCCAGCGCCAACTACGGCACCCGCGCCAGCAGCGTGCTGCGCGTGCATGCCGATGGGCGCCGGGAGTTCATCGAACGCAGTTTCGGGCCGGAGGGGGCCCATCTGGGCGAAGTACGTCTGTCGCTCGAAGCCTAGAGCCCGGTTGATTTTGTAGGAGCGAGCTTGCTCGCGAACGAACCCCGCTGCGAAGTCCGTTCGCGAGCAAGCTCGCTCCTACGAAAAGCATCCCGGCGCCCAGGCGGCGGCGTATAACCGCGAACGGTTATACGCCCTACGGTTCCAGGGAAGCACGGACGTAGGAGCGGACTCCGTCCGCGATGGCCAACCTACCGCGCCGATCCCATGTAGGAGCGCGCCCTACGCGCGAAATCGCGGGCAGGGCCCGCTCCTACGCCTAGCACACCTCGATGGCGTCGCGCAGGCGCTTGGCCCGGTAGAGGGCATCGTCCAGGCGGCGCAGCAGGTTTTCCAGGGGTTCGGCGCGGCGCATGCCGGCCAGGGCGAAGCTGGCGGTGAGCGGTTGTTCCAGCTCGGCGCAGGCCTCGCGGATGTGCAGGCGCAGGCGCTCGGCTAGGCGGCTGGCGGAGGCCAGCGGGGTGTTCGGCAGCAGCACGATGAATTCCTCGCCGCCCCAGCGGGCGAAGCAGTCTTCCTCGCGCAGGGTCCGGCGCACCGCCTGGGTCACCGCTACCAGCACGCGGTCGCCGACCGGGTGGCCGAAGAGGTCGTTGATGCGCTTGAAGTGGTCGAGGTCGAACATCAGCAGGCTGACCGGCTGGTCGTGGCGCTGCAGGCGCTGCCATTCCTGCTGCAGGCTGCTTTCGAAGCGGCGCCGGTTGAAGATCTGCGTCAGCGGGTCGGTCTCGCTCAGGCGCACCGCCACCGCGGCCTGTTCGGCCAGGGCCAGGTTGGCCTGGCGCAGGGCCTCGGTGCGTTGTTCGACCAGTTGTTCCAGGTTGCGGTTGAGTTCGTGCAGCTCTTCGTTGCGCCGCTTGAGTTCCAGCTCGATCAGCTTGCGCTCGTGGATGTTGTGGTGGGCGCCGATCATCCGTGTGGCGCGGCCCTGGTCGTCGAATTCGACGAAGCGGCCGTGATCCCTTATCCACAGGTATTCGCCATTGGCGCAAAGGCAGCGATACTCCTCGGCGTAGGCCGCCTGCCGGCCGTCCAGGTAGGCCTGGAAGCTGCGCATGACGCGGGGGAAGTCGTCCGGGTGGATCACCGAGTGCCAGGTGGCGACGTTCTCCGGCAGGCCATCGATGGGGTAGCCGAGCATGCGGTACCAGCCGGGGCTGCGCTTGACGTCATTGCTGCGGATGTCCCAGTCCCAGATGCCGTCGCTGACGATCTCCAGGGCATAGCGCAGGGTCTTCTCGATGGCTTCGCGGTCGCCCGCGAGCGCTTGCTGCTCGTCCATAAGCCTTCTCCCGGCGCTGCCGGTTGTACAGGGCCCCGGGGACGACTCAGCTCCGGGGAGAGCGGCGCTCCAGGTCAGCCCTGGACGGTCGCCGCGGGGTTGATCACCCGGCCGAGGCCGAGGTTGCGCAATGCCAGGTGCAGGGAGCTGTGGATCACCTGCGGGTTGTCGAAGGTCATCAGTTGGCCGAGCAGCTCGCGGGCCTTGCCCAGGGTGATCTGGCGCAGCAGCCACTTCACCTTGGGCAGGTTGGTGGCGTTCATCGACAGCGAGTCGAAGCCCATGGCCATCAGCAGCACCGCGGCCGCCGGGTCGCCGGCCATCTCGCCGCAGATGCTCACCGGCTTGCCTTCGGCGTGGGCGTCGTCGACCACCTTCTTCAGCGCCTGCAGCACCGCCGGGTGCAGGTAGTCGTAGAGGTCGGCCACGCGCGGGTTGTTGCGGTCCACCGCCAGCAGGTACTGGGTCAGGTCGTTGGAGCCGACCGAGAGGAAGTCCACCTGGCGCGACAGTTCGCGGGTCTGGTACACCGCCGCGGGGATCTCCACCATCATGCCGATCGGCGGCATGGGGATGTCCACGCCTTCGTCGCGGATCTCGCCCCAGGCGCGGTGGATCAGGTGCAGCGCCTCTTCCAGCTCGTGGGTGCCGGAGATCATCGGCAACAGGATGCGCAGGTTGTTCAGGCCCTCGCTGGCCTTGAGCATGGCGCGGGTCTGCACCAGGAAGATTTCAGGGTGGTCGAGGGTGACGCGGATGCCGCGCCAGCCGAGGAAGGGGTTGTCTTCCTTGATCGGGAAGTAGGACAGCGCCTTGTCGCCGCCGATGTCCAGGGTGCGCATGGTCACCGGCAGCGGGTGGAAGGCCGAGAGCTGCTCGCGGTAGATCGCCAGCTGCTCCTTTTCGCTGGGAAAGCGGTCGTTGATCATGAACGGCACTTCCGTGCGGTACAGGCCAACGCCCTCGGCGCCGCGCTCCTGGGCGCGGGCCACGTCGGCCAGCAGGCCGGTGTTGACCCACAGCGGCATGCGGTGGCCGTCGAGGGTCTCGCAGGGCAGCTCGCGCAGCGCGGCCAGGCCCTTGCTCAGTTCCTTTTCTTCGGCGACCACTTCGCCGTACTGCTTGACCAGCTGCGGCGACGGGTTGGTGTAGATCTCGCCGTGGTAGCCGTCGACGATCAGGTCAATGCCGTCGACCTTGGAATACGGCAGGTCGACCGCGCCCATCACCGTGGGGATGCCCATGGCGCGGGCGAGGATGGCCACGTGGGAGTTGCCCGAGCCGAGCACCGAGATCAGCCCCACCAGCTTGCCCTCGGGCACCTCGCCGAGCATCGCCGGGGACAGTTCCTCGCTGACGATGATGGTCTGGTCCGGGTAGGTGAGGGTCTGCTTACGTTCTTCCTGCAGGTAGGCGAGGATGCGCCGGCCGATGTCCTTGACGTCGGAGGCGCGCTCGCGCAGGTAGGCATCGTCCATCAGCTCGAAGCGCGCGACGTGCTCCATCACCACCTGGCGCAGGGCGCCCTGGGCCCACTGGCCGGAGCGGATGATGCGCTTGACCTCCTGGCCGATGGAGGCGTCGTCGAGCATCATCAGGTAGACGTCGAACAGCGCGCGCTCTTCCTTGCGCAGCTGGGTGGCCAGCTTGCTGGAGAGGTTGCGCATGTCTTCGCGGACGGCTTCCAGGGCCTGCTTGAACAGCTCGACCTCGGCCTCGACGTCGTCGATGGGCTTGTCCGGGACCACTTCCAGGTCGGCCGGCGGCAGCACCA
This sequence comes from Pseudomonas citronellolis, assembly GCF_900112375.1. Taxonomy (GTDB): domain Bacteria; phylum Pseudomonadota; class Gammaproteobacteria; order Pseudomonadales; family Pseudomonadaceae; genus Pseudomonas; species Pseudomonas citronellolis. The sequence goes on from NZ_FOLS01000010.1 coordinate 148,791, forward strand.
CCACGGCCTTACCCACGGCCACGCCGGGGGCGCCGGGCACGCCGACGAACTTGGCTTCCTGGATGCCCTTGCCGAGCTTGCCCAGGCCGCGGATCGAACCGGTGGCCTCGGCGTGGGCGATGACCCCGGCCAGCTGCGCGCTCATGGTCACCAGGAAGGCTTCCTCGCCTTCGTCGAACTGGCGCTTTTCCTTCTGCTGCACCACCAGCACGCCCATCACCCGGCGGTGGTGAATGATCGGGGCGCCGAGGAAGGAGGCGTAGCGTTCCTCGCCGGTCTCGGCGAAGTAGCGGTAGCGCGGGTGCTCGGAGGCGTTCTCCAGGTTCAGCGGCTCCTCGCGGGTGCCGACCAGGCCCACCAGGCCCTCGTTGGGGGCCATGCTGACCTTGCCGATGGAGCGCTTGTTCAGGCCCTCGGTGGCCATCAGGACGAAGCGGTTGGTCTCGGCGTCGAGCAGATAGACCGAGCACACCTGGGTGCCCATGGCTTCCTTGACCCGCTGCACGATGATGCCCAGCGCCGCCCTCAGGTCCTTGGCGGCGTTCACTTCCTGGACGATCTTGCGCAGCGTGTTGAGCATGCTCAGGGCCTTATCTCCTCTTCAGTCCCGCGCCAGAAGGCGCGGCGCCAGTTCCTTCAGGGCGCGCCGGTAGACCTCGCGTTTGAAGGTCACCACCTGCCCCAGGGGATACCAGTAACTCACCCAGCGCCAGCCATCGAATTCCGGCTTGCCGGTCACATCCATGCGTACCCGGTTCTCGTCGCCGGTGAGGCGCAGCAGGAACCACTTCTGTTTCTGGCCGATGCACAGCGGCTGGCTGTTGGTACGCACCAGCCGCTGCGGCAGACGATAGCGCAACCAGCCGCGGGTGCAGGCGAGAATGCGCACATCCTGCTCCTCCAGGCCGACTTCCTCGTTCAACTCGCGGAACAGCGCCTCTTCAGGAGTTTCCCGGGCGTTGATGCCGCCCTGCGGGAACTGCCAGGCCTCCTGGTTGATGCGCCGTGCCCACAGAACCTGACCGGCCTCGTTGGAGAGGATGATGCCGACATTGGGGCGAAAACCATCGGGATCGATCACGGCGGTACATCCTCGAAAACGCGTGTGCCCGCATTGTTCCACAAAGCCTGTGACAGCGGCAACGCGAGGCTTGGCGCGCATGGGCAGGGCCGGCAAAAGCCGTTACTCTAGGCGACTTTTCCGCTTTCGCAATTAATGGTGAACCATGGCGCGTCTGGCCCTTTTCGACCTCGACAACACTCTGCTGGCCGGCGACAGCGACCACAGCTGGGGCGAGTGGCTGTGCCAGCGCGGCCTGGTCGACGCCGGCGAGTACCAGGCGCGCAACGATGCCTTCTATGCCGACTACCAGGCCGGCACCCTGGACGTGTTCGCCTACCAGGCCTTCACCCAGGCGATCCTCGGCCGCAACAGCCTGGAGCAACTGGCCATCTGGCATCGCCAGTTCATGGAGGAGGTCATCGAGCCGATCATCCTGCCCCGCGGCGAAGCCCTGCTGGCCGAGCACCGCGCCGCCGGCGACCGCCTGGTGATCATCACCGCCACCAACCGCTTCGTCACCGGCCCCATCGCCGAGCGCCTGGGCGTGGAAACGCTGATCGCCACCGAGTGCGAGATGCGCGACGGCCTCTACACCGGCCGCACCTTCGACGTGCCCTGCTTCCAGGGCGGCAAGGTGACCCGCCTGCAGCGCTGGCTGCAGGAAACCGGCATGAGCCTGGACGGCAGCTACTTCTATAGCGACTCGCGCAACGACCTGCCGCTGCTGGAAGTGGTGGCCCATCCGGTGGCGGTCGACCCGGACGAGGTCCTGCGCACCACCGCCGAGGAACGCGGCTGGCCGGTGCTCAGCCTGCGCGACTGAGGCGCCTCACAGCGGCTTGTTGACCATCAGCCAGAAGATCGCCAGGAAGGCCAGGAACGCCGGCCAGCCCAAGGCGAACCACCAGCGCATATAGAAGAAGGCCTGCGGCGGCAACGCGGTTCCCGCCGCCGTCGCCGCCTCGGCCAGGTCGCGCACGCGAATCTGCAGCCACACCACCGGCAACCAGCAGAGCCCGGCGAACACGTACAGCCCCAGGCTCCACAGCAGCCAGCCCTGCGCCAGCGGCCAGCCGGCCCAATACGCCAGGCCCAGGCCGCTGAGCGGCTGGAACACGGCGCTGGTGGCGATGAACAGCCAGTCGGCGCTGACCAGGTGGCGGAAGGTCGTGGCGATGACCTGCAGTTGCCCACTGCGCCAGGCCCGCCAGGCGTAGTAGGCCGAGCCCAGGCCGGTGCCGAACAGCAGGGTGGCGGTCAGGATGTGCAGGGTCTTGAGCAGCAGGTAGGGACTCATCGGCGCTCCATCGCCATCGGATTCACAGCGGCTTGGCCAGCATCAGCGCCAGTATCGCCAGCCAGCTGAGCAGGGCCAGGGCGAAGAACGCCGCGCCGAAGCGCAGCTCGCGCACCACGCGCTCGGCCAGCGGCTCGCCGCTGTCGCGGGCGCTAACCGCCAGGGCGCGGATGCGCCACAGGCGGCTGGTGAACAGCAGCCAGAAGATCGCCACCAGGATCAGCAGACAGGCGCTGGCCAGCAGCCAGGTCTGGCCCAGCGGGAAGCCGGCGCGGTGGACCATCTGCCAGCCGGTCAGCGGCAGGCTGACGACGCTGCCGGCCACCAGCGCCCAGGCCGCCAGGCCGATGCGCAGCAGCGCCTTGGCCAGCGCGCCGGCATCCCCGCCGCGCCAGCTGCGCCAGCCGTACCAGGCGAGGCCGGCGATGGCCAGCAGCGGCACGGCCACGGCGACGCCGTGGAGGATCTTGAGGGTCTGGTAGGTTTCCATGCGGGCGGTCCCTGTCGCGATTCGTGGCTGTTCCCTCAGCCTAGCAGCGCTGCCGGCCGGCGGGTCGAACTGGGACAGCGGGCGCTGCCCCGGCGTTCCCCGCCGGCCGTGGCGTCAACCCAGGAACAGCCTGTACGCCGGGTTGTCGCTCTCGTCCCAGTACGGGTAGCCGATCTCTTCCAGCGCCTGCACCACCAGGTGGCGCTCCTCCTCCGGCACCTGCAGGCCGGCGACCACGCGGCCGTCGGCGGCGCCGTGGTTGCGGTAGTGGAACATGGTGATGTTCCAGCGCCCGCCGAGCTTGTTGAGGAAGTTGAACAGCGCGCCGGGGCGCTCGGGGAACTCGAAGCGGAACACCTGCTCGTCGCTGACCCGCGGCGAATGGCCGCCGACCATGTGGCGGATGTGCAGCTTGGCCAGTTCGTTGTCGGTCAGGTCCAGCACCGGGAAGCCCCGCTCGCGCAGCTGCTCGACCAGCACCGCGCGCGGGTCGCTGTCCGGGTGGGTCTGCACGCCGACGAAGATGTGCGCTTCGCTGTCGGTGTTGTAGCGGTAGTTGAACTCGGTGATCTGGCGCTTGCCGATGGCCTCGCAGAAGGCCTTGAAGCTGCCCGGGCGCTCGGGGATGGTCACGGCGATGATGGCTTCGCGCTTCTCGCCCAGCTCGGCGCGCTCGGCCACGTGGCGCAGGCGGTCGAAGTTGATGTTGGCGCCGGAGTCGATGGCCACCAGGGTCTGCTCGCGGGCGTTGTCGCGCTCGACGTACTTCTTGATCCCGGCCACCGCCAGGGCGCCGGCGGGCTCGGTGATGGAACGGGTGTCGTCGTAGATGTCCTTGATCGCCGCGCAGATTTCATCGGTGCTGACGGTGATGACCTCATCCACGTACCGCTTGCAGATGTCGAAGGTGTGCTGGCCGATCTGCGCCACCGCCACGCCGTCGGCGAACAGCCCGACCTGGCTCAGCACCACGCGCTCGCCGGCGGCCATGGCGGCCTGCAGGCAGTTGGAGTCGTCCGGCTCGACACCGATGACCTTCACTTCCGGGCGCAGGTACTTCACGTAGGCGGCGATGCCGGCGATCAGCCCGCCGCCGCCCACCGGCACGAAGATGGCGTCCAGGCGGCCCGGGTGCTGGCGGAGGATCTCCATGGCCACGGTGCCTTGCCCTGCGATCACGTCCGGGTCGTCGTAGGGGTGGATGTAGACGTAGCCCTTCTCTTCCACCAGCTTCAGCGAATACGCCAGCGCCTCGGGGAAGGCGTCGCCGTGCAGCACCGCCTTGCCGCCGCGGGCGCGCACGCCCTGGACCTTCAGCTCGGGCGTGGTGCGCGGCATGACGATGGTCGCCTTCACCCCCAGCTCCTTCGCCGCCAGGGCCACGCCCTGGGCGTGGTTGCCGGCCGAGGCGGTGACCACGCCGCGCGCCAGTTCCTCGCGGCTCAGCTGCGCCAGCTTGTTGTAGGCGCCGCGGATCTTGAAGGAGAACACCGGCTGCAGGTCCTCGCGCTTGAGCAGCACCTGGTTGTCCAGGCGCTCGGAGAGGCGACGGGCCGGTTGCAGGGGCGTTTCCTCGGCGACGTCGTAGACGCGCGAGGTGAGGATCTTCTTGACGTACTGTTCGAGCATCGGGGCGGGCTTCGCAGGGACGGGGCACAAAGCCGGCAGTCTACTCCAGTCGGCGACGGCCGGGAGCGGCGAATCCACATTCGCCCGGCGGCCCCGCTATAATCCGCGCCCCAAGCCCTCTTTGCCGGAACCCAGAGATGAACCAGGACCAGCTCAAGCAGGCCGTGGCCCAGGCCGCCGTCGACCACATCCTCCCGCACCTCGACAGCAAGAGCATCGTCGGCGTCGGCACCGGCTCCACCGCCAACTTCTTCATCGACCTGCTGGCCAGGCACAAGGCCGAGTTCGACGGCGCCGTGGCCAGCTCCGAGGCCACCGCGCAGCGCCTGAAGGGCCACGGCATCCCGGTCTACGACCTGAACAGCGTCAGCGAGCTGGAGTTCTACGTCGACGGCGCCGACGAGAGCAACGAGCGCCTGGAGCTGATCAAGGGCGGCGGCGCCGCGCTGACCCGCGAGAAGATAGTCGCGGCCGTGGCCAAGCAGTTCATCTGCATCGCCGACCAGAGCAAGCTGGTGCCCCTGCTCGGCGCCTTCCCGCTGCCGGTGGAAGTCATCCCCATGGCCCGCAGCCACGTGGCCCGCCAGTTGGTCAAGCTGGGCGGCGACCCGGTCTACCGCGACGGCGTGCTGACCGACAACGGCAACATCATCCTCGACGTGCACAACCTGCGCATCGACAGCCCGGTGGCCCTGGAAGAGAAGATCAACAACATCGTCGGCGTGGTCACCGTGGGCCTGTTCGCCGCGCGCCCGGCCGACCTGCTGCTGCTCGGCACCGCCGAGGGCGTGAAGACGCTCAAGGCCTGACCTATTCGCGCCCATGGACGGGCGCCCGGCAACGACTAGGCTTAGGCTGTTCGCGCAACGCGCCGGAGGCCGCCATGTCCGCAAAATACCATCTGAAGAAGGCCAGCGACGGCCAGTTCCATTTCACCCTGCACGCCAGCAACGGCGAGGTCGTGCTCAGCAGCGAGCTGTACCGGGCCAAGACCTCGGCCATCGAAGGCATCGAGTCGGTGCGCAGGAACTCGCAGCGCGACGGCGCCTTCGAGCTGAAGGAAGCGAGCAACGGCAAGCACTACTTCGTGCTCAAGGCCAGCAATGGCCAGGTGGTCGGGCAGAGCCAGATGTACGCCAGCCAGGCCAACGCCGAGAACGGCGTCGCCTCGGTGAAGCGCTACGCGCCGGACGCCGGGATCAGCGACGACAGCTGAGCCGCCTCAGTCGGCCAGCAGCGCCACGCCCCAGGGCTTGGAGTCGATCCGCAGGCGCCGCGGCCGTGGCGCGGCGGGCGGCGCTTGGCGCTCCAGCTGCGCCAGGCAGGCTTCGGGATCGTCCAGCGGCAACTCCCCCAGCACTTCCAGCGGCAGTTCCCACCAGCGGCTGGCCAGCAGGCGCTCGATCACTTCCGGCGGGAAGCGGTAGCGGATCACCCGCGCCGGCGTCCCGGCCACGATCGCGTAGGGCGGCACGTCGGCATTCACCAGGGATTGCGCGCCAATCACGGCCCCGGTGCCCACGTTAACGCCGTCGAGGATCAGCACGTCGCGGCCGATCCACACGTCATGCCCTAGCGAGGCCGGCCGCCACGGCGCTTCGCGCACCAGGGGCCGGCGAACCAGCTTGGGGTTGACCGGGAAGTTGTGCGTGGTCAGCCAGTCGACGGGGTGGGAGTGGCGCCCCTGGCCGATCACCACGCCGGTGGCGATCGAGCAGTAGCGGCCGATCCGCGCCACGTCGAGGAACTCGCAGCCGCTGACGGCATCGGTGTGCGCGCCTATCTCCAGCTCGCGCGAGTAGATCTTCGCCTTACCCAGCTTCACCCCCGGCTCCAGGGTCAGGCGCGCGCCGTCGCGCAGCGACTTGATCCCGCCGGCCAGGCGGCAGCCGTGTTCGCTCAGCGCCTTGTTCAGGCGGCGGTTGATCAGGGCTTCGCGGATGATGTTCAAGGTCGCTCCAGGGGCGGGACAACAGGTGGGGCGACAATGTAAGCCTTTTGTTACTCGGACTCCACGCCCGGCGCCTTGCGGAACACGTAGAACAGGTTGGGCTCGCTGACCAGGTACAGCGTGCCCGCCTCGTCCATGGCCAGGCCCTCGGCCTGCGGCACGCTGCGCTTGAGCCCCTGCATGCCGCGCAGCAGCGACAGGCTGCTGATGGGCTCGCCATCGACGTCCAGTTCCAGCACCAGGCGCGACTCGTCCGACAGCGCCAGCAGGTGGCCGCTGCCCTCGTCGTACTGCAGGCTGGAAAGGTCGCGGACGAACAGTCGGCGGTCGCGCTTGAGGTCGTCCAGCACGTGCACGGCGAAGGGCTTGTCGGGCTGCGTGTGGGGGAAGCCGTGGACCTCGTAGATGCGCACCGGGTCGCGTTCCTTGGCGACGAACAGGCGCTGGCCGACCGAGTCGTAGGCCAGCCCCTCGAAGCCCTTGTTGCCCATCGGCCCCAGGCCCAGGGACAACTGTTGCGCCTGTTCGGCATCCAGCTCGCGGGTGCCGTTGTCCAGGCGCACCTTGAACAGGCGCTGGCGGCGCTCGTCGCTGAGCACGTAGAGGCCGGGGCCGATGTATTCGATGGCCTCGGTGTCGCCGAAATCGTGCAGGGTGATCTTGCGCAGCACCTTGCCGTCCAGGGACAGCTCGACGATCTGCGCCGGCTGGTTGGTGACAGTGAACAGGCTGCGCCGCTCGGGATCGTAGGTCAGCGCCGAGACGTCGTCGTCCAGGCCCTCGATGGGCTGCGCCTCGATCTCGACGCGGTAGTCGGGCAGCCAGATCGAGCGCTCACGCCAGTTTTCCGCATGGTGCCATTCGCGCACGGCGAACCAGGCGCGCTCGTAGACGCGGAACTGCTGGCCGAGCCAGGCCAGGGCGAGCAGCAGGAGGATCAGCAGCGCCGCCAGGCAGCGGCGCAAGGTGAGGAAACGGAACATCGCAGGTCCATGTCGATGGGGGCACGCCGTAATAGCACAAGGCCGCTGAAGCCAGGCTTAATCCCCGTGCAGGAAAATTCCTCGAGGCTAAAGTCAGGCTAGCGTAATCCCGTGTCCTCGCCGCCCCGCAAGGAGTTCCGATGAGCGCCGTCCAGCTTCCCGAGCAGCGTACCCTGACCACCCTGCACACCGTGGTGCTGGCCACCGAGGTGCTGAGCCAGGCCGGCATCCCCCGCGGCCGGCTGCTGGAGGGCAGCGGCATCGCCGAGGCGGACCTGCTGACGCCGGAGAAATTCGTCAGCCATGCCCAGGAACTGCGGGTATTCGCCAATGCACTGAGCTGCTACCAGGATCCGGCCCTGGGCCTCTACCTGGGCCTGCGCATGCACGTTTCGGCCTACGGCATGCTCGGCTACAGCATGCTGGCCAGCCGCACCCTGCGCGACGCCCTGCAACTGGCCCTGGCCCACCCCGACCTGCTCGGCACCTACTTCCGCCTGGCCCTGCAGGACCACGGCGACGAGGTCTGGCTGAGCGCCGAGGGCTACCGCTACGCGCCGGAACTGACGGTGTTCAACACCGAGCTGTGCCTGACCTCGCTGCTCACCGTGGTGCGCGACCTGCTCGGCGAATCGGTGCGCCCGCGGCGCCTGCTGCTGGCCTACCGCCCGCCGCTGCATGCCAGCACCTACACCGAGCGCCTGGGCTGCCCGGTGGAGTTCGGCGCCGCCACCAGCGCCCTGTGCCTGGGCCCGGCGCTGCTCGACCGCGCGCTGCCGCTGGCCGACCCGGTCAGCTGCCACAACGGCCTGCAGCAATGCCAGCGCCTGAGCGCGGCCATGAGCGGGCGCGACGACATCCTCGAACTGATCCGCCGCCACCTCGCCAACCACCTGCAGGAAGCCCGCGGCCTGGACGAGGTGGCGCGCCACCTGCACCGCTCCAGCCGCACCCTGCGCCGGCACCTGCAGCAGCACAACACCAGCTACCAGCAGGTGCTGGACGAAGTGCGCTACGACAAGGCCCGACAACTGCTCAAGGACACCGACCTGCCCATCTACCTGATCGCCGAACGGCTCGGCTACAGCGAGACGGCCAGCTTCCGCCATGCCTTCCAGCGCTGGAGCGGGGCGAGCCCGAGTCTGTATCGCGGTTGAGCCCGAGCCGGCCTGGCGGCCGGATCGCGGATGAGGTCCGCTCCTACACCATCCTCAACACCCGTGCTCCTTGTAGGAGCGCGCCCTGCGCGCGAAATCGCGGGCAGGGCCCGCTCCTACAGGAGGGGTCGACGGTGGACGCATCGTAGGAGCGGATCCCATCCGCGAAACGCGTCGGAACCTCCGGCTATCGCGAGCAAGCCCGCTCCTGCGAAGAGCCGGCCAGGCTGGTGAAAACGGCCCTTCAACTTGGCCTGATTTATCCCTTATTGGCCTGTTCTATCGTTCTGCCGCTGCGAAAAGGAGGGCCATTATCAAGCCGCAGCTAGGTGAAGCGGCCGCCAGAGCCGTAAAACCGCAAACAATAACAACTGCTTAACTGCATGGTATTGAAGCATGACCAGCGCGATTGCCATCGAGCGAATCGGCATGGAATTCGGTACCCCCGGCCAAGGCCTCAAGGCCCTGGACGACGTGTCCCTGGACATCCGCGCCAACGAATTCTTCACCCTCCTCGGCCCCTCGGGCTGCGGCAAGACCACCCTCCTGCGGCTCATCGCCGGCTTCGAACAACCCACCTCCGGCAGCATCCGCCTCTACGGCGAGCCCATGCAGGGCCTCCCGCCATTCCGCCGCCCGGTCAACACCGTGTTCCAGAGCTACGCCCTGTTCCCGCACATGACCGTGGCGCAGAACATCGCCTTCGGCCTGGAGATGCAGGGCAAGCCCAAGGCCGAGACCGAGGCCACGGTGAAGGCCATGCTCGAACTGGTGCGCCTGCCCGACGTCGGCTCGCGGCGCGCCGACCAGCTCTCCGGCGGCCAGCAGCAGCGCATCGCCCTGGCCCGCGCGCTGGCCAGCCGGCCCAAGGTGCTGCTGCTGGACGAGTCGCTCTCGGCGCTGGACCTGAAGCTGCGCAAGGAAATGCAGATCGAACTCAAGCGCCTGCAGCACGAGACCGGCATCACCTTCATCTTCGTCACCCACGACCAGGAAGAAGCCCTGACCATGTCCGACCGCATCGCGGTGATGAACAAGGGCCAGGTCCTGCAGATCGGCACCCCCACCGAAATCTACGACGCCCCGGCCAACCGCTGGGTGGCCGACTTCATCGGCGAGACCAACTTCCTCGAGGCCGAGGCCAACGGCGACGGCGTGGTGCTCGCCGACGGCCAGCGCCTGGCCGCCGCCACCACGCTGCCGGGCAAGGTGACCCTGGCGATCCGCCCGGAACGCACCGAGCTGGCCCAGGACGGTGAATTGGAAGGCGTGGTGGAAACCGTGGTCTACGTCGGCACCGACACCGTCTACCACCTGAAGGTCGCCGGTACTCCCGGCTTCCGCGTGCGCCAGCAGAACCGCCAGGGCGCGGTGGGCGCCCACGAGCCCGGCGCGCGGGTGCGCGTGCGGGTGCCCGGCGACGCCATCCGGGTGCTGGCCGAATGAGCACGCTGCGCCTGCAAGCCGAGCGCAAGAGCCTGCGCGCCCGGCTGGCGCTGACCACCCCGGCGATGCTGGTGCTGCTGGTGTTCCTGGTGCTGCCGCTGGGCATCATGTTCGCCGTGTCGGTCCAGGCGCCCGGCGACTACGGCGGCGTGAAATGGGGCCAGCACACCCTGGAGGCGTACATCAACTTCCTCTGGGAGCGCGACCTGGACGACGCCCTGGTGTTCAACACCGACTACCTGGGCATCTTCCAGCGCTCCTTCTGGCTGTCCATCCTGACCACCGCCGGCTGCCTGCTGATCGGCTTCCCCACCGCGCTGTACCTGGCGCTGCAGGACGAGCGCCGGCGCAACATGCTGCTGTTCCTGGTCACGGTGCCGTTCTGGACCAACCTGCTGGTGCGCGTTTACGCCTGGATCCTGCTGCTGCGCAACGGCGGCCTGATCGACGAGGGCCTGCACAAGCTGGGCTTCAGCGACGCCGCCATCGGCCTGCTGTACACCGACAATGCGGTGATCATCGGCCTGCTCTACACCTACCTGCCGTTCATGGTGCTGCCCATCTACACCAGCCTGGAGAAGATGGACTGGCGCCTGGTGGAAGCCGCCTTCGACCTCGGCGCCAACCGCTGGAAGGCGCTCAAGCGGATCATCATCCCGCTGGCGATGCCCGGCATCGTCGCCGGCTGCATCCTGGTGTTCATCCCCTCGCTGGGCAACTACATCATTCCCGAGCTGCTCGGCGGCGGTAAGTCGCTGATGATCGGCAACCTGATCCAGCTGCAGTTCGGCACGGCACACAACTGGCCGTTCGGCGCGGCGCTGTCCTTCGCCCTGCTCGCCTTCGTCCTCGCCGCCATGCTGGTCTACAGCATGCGCTTCAGGCAGGGCGCCGCCGGAGGTCACCCATGAATTCGCTGAACCCGCTGTGGCGCTTCGCCGGCGTGCGCCCGGCCGCCTGGCTGTTCTTCGCCTTCCTCTACGTGCCGATCCTGGTGCTGGTGGTGCTGAGCTTCAACAGCGGCCAGTCGGCAACGCTCTGGGAGAGCTTCAGCTTCAAGTGGTACGCGGTGGTGGCCAACGACCCGGAGATCGTCCGCGCGGCGAAGAACTCGCTGATAGTGGCCAGCCTGGCCACGGTCTTCGCCACCCTGCTCGCCACCCTGGCGGCGCTGGGCATGCGCGGCCGCGCCTTCCGCGGGCAGAGCCTGATGAACGGCGTGCTCGGCCTGCCGCTGCTGGTGCCGGAGATAGTGGTGGCGGTGGCCACGCTGATGTTCTTCGCCTTCATCGGCCTGAAGCTGTCGCTGTTCACCATCCTCATCGCCCACGTGGTGTTCTGCATCCCCTTCGCCTACCTGCCGATCCGCGCCCGCCTGGAGGGCATGGACCCGCGCCTGGCCGAAGCCGCGGCGGACCTCTACGCCTCGCCGTGGAAGGCCTTCTGGAAGGTGACCTGCCCGCTGCTGATGCCCGGCATCCTCTCCGGGGCGATGCTGGCGTTCATCATCTCGATGGACGACTTCGTCATCACCTACTTCGTCGCCGGCGCCGGCGCCACCACCCTGCCGGTGTACATCTTCAGTTCCATAAGAATGGGGATATCGCCGAAGATCAACGCGATCTCGTCGATCATCCTGCTGATTTCCATCGCGTTCGTTGCGTTGTCGTACTACGTCGGCCAGCGCCGGCGTTGACTGCCTCCCGATAAAAACCATTCGCACAGGAGCTTCACCGATGACCATCCGCCGCCTTCCCCTGGCCCTCAAGGCCGCCGCCCTGGCGGGCCTGACCCTGGCCAGCCAGGCCCACGCCGACGGCACCCTGCACTTCGCCAACTGGTCGGACTACTTCCCGCCGGAGCTGCTGAAGAAGTTCGAGAAGGACACCGGCATCCATGCCACCCTCGACTCCTACGACAGCAACGAGACCCTGCTGGCCAAGCTCAAGGCCGGCGGCGGCGCCTACGACGTGGTGGTGCCCTCGGACAGCTTCATCGAAATCTTCGTCAAGGAAGGCCTGCTGCAGAAGCTGGACAAGTCGCAGCTGCCGAACCTGGCCAACCTCAAGGACAAGTTCAAGACCCTCTCCTACGACCCCGGCCACGACTACACCGTGCCCTACCTGTGGGGCAGCACCGGCTACAGCTACGACAGCGCCAAGGCCCCGGGCGGCAAGTTCGACGAGAGCTGGAAGCCGTTCTTCGAACCGCCGGAGGCGTTCAAGGGCAAGGTGGTGGCGCTCAACTCCATCGAGGAGCTGTGGGCCCCGGCCACCTACTACCTCGGCGTGAACGAGTGCACCGAGGACCCGAAGGAGGCCGAGAAGGTCCTCGACCTGCTGCTCAAGCAGAAGCCGCTGCTGGCCATGTACAACAGCGACGGCACCATCGAGCGCATGGCCGCCGGCGAGGTGTACATGCACCAGCAGTGGAACGGCGCCTTCCACCGCGCCCACGCCCAGCGCGCCAGCCTGGTCTACGTCTATCCGAAGGAAGGCGTGCGCCTGTTCATCGATAACCTGGCCATTCCCAAGGACGCCACCAACATCAAGGAAGCCCACGTCTTCCTCAACTGGATGATGCAGCCGGAGAACATCGCCGCCGCCTCCAACTTCGCCAAGTACAACAACGCCATCACCGGTTCCGAGAAGTTCATGGACAAGGAGCTGTTCGACGACCCGGCGATCAACACCCCGGAAGACAAGATCGACCGCCTGAAGCCCTTCCAGCTGTGTTCGCCGAAGTCCCTGTCGTTGCGCGCCAAGGTCTGGACCAAGCTGAAGAAATGACCGGCCGGTCCTGCGGCGGGACGGGCGCCCGCCGCCGGGCCTGACAGTCAATCTGGCCACTTCGATCCCTTTTTGACCCTTTACAGGGTTCTGCGGGGCGGCGCGGCGGCCTAAAGTCCGGGTACTCGCCCAGGGAATGGCCGCCAGGGCCGCGATCACCGCCGCAGCACGCACCGCGCCGGTATCCAGGGAGCGCCGCCAGCGAGCATCCACAAGAACAATGCCCCGAGAACGCTCATGACCAGCCCTTGCTCCACCCCGGTTCGCGGCCGTCACCGCGCCCACCCCTTCCTCGCCCGTTACGCCCGCCGGCAGCGCTGCGGCTGACCGCCCCGCTCCCTCCGCGCGGCCGCCAGCGGCGCCCCGCGCCAGCGCAACAACGACAAGAATTCGCGAGGAAACATCGATGGCCATCGAACAAGGCGCCCGCATGAGCGCCAGCACCGGCAACGCCCCCCAAGCCCAGGCGGACGCCCGCCTCAAACGCATCCTGGGGCTGCCTGCCCTGGTCTTCTTCGGCCTGGTCTACATGGTCCCGCTGACCATGTTCACCACCTACGGCGTGGTCACCGAGATGACCGGCGGACGCACCGCCAGCGCCTACCTGATCACCCTGCTGGCGATGCTGTTCACCGCCGCCTCCTACAGCTTCATGGTGCGCAAGTACCCGATCGCCGGCTCCGCCTATTCCTACACCAGCCTGAGCTTCGGCCCGGCGGTGGGCTTCCTGTCCGGCTGGTCGCTGCTGCTCGACTACCTGTTCCTGCCGATGATCAACTACCTGCTCATCGGCCTGTTCATGAACATCGCCTTCCCGGAGATTCCCGCCTGGGTCTTCGTGGTCGCCTCCATCGCCCTGGTCACCGTGCTCAACGTGGTGGGCATCAGCCAGGTGGCCGGCATGAGCAACGCCATCGTCGGCGCCCAGTTGGTGTTCATCGTGGTGTTCGTCGGCATGTCGCTGAAGAGCCTGACCGGCGCCCCGGCCCTGGACCTGGCCGCGCCCTTCATCGGCGACGGCAGCAAGCCCGGCTTCGCCCCGCTGATGGCCGGCGCCGCGGTGCTGTGCCTGTCATTCCTGGGCTTCGACGCGGTCTCCACCATGGCCGAGGAAACCCGTGACGCGCGCCGCGACATCCCGCGGGCGATCATCATCACCACGGTGCTGGCCGGCCTGATGTTCACCCTGCTGGCGATCATCAGCCAGCTGGTGTTCCCCGGCAGCGTGTTCGAGAACGCCGATTCGGCGGCCAACGAGGTGATGCTCAAGGCCGGCGGCCAGTTCCTCGGCAACTTCTTCACCGCCGCCTACATCGCCGGCTGCATCGGCTCGGCGCTGGCCTCCCAGGCCTCGGTGTCGCGCATCCTCTTCACCATGGGCCGCGACGGCATCCTCCCGCGCAGCCTGTTCGGCACCCTGCACGCGCGCTTCCAGACGCCGGTGGTGGCGATCCTGGTGGTCTCGGCCATCTCCCTGCTGGCCCTGGTGCTGGACCTGACCACCCTGGCCTCGATGATCAGCTTCGGCGCCCTGGTGGCCTTCTCGGTGGTCAACCTGGCGGTGATCCGCACCTACCTGGGCGTCGAAGGACGCCGCGCGCCGGCCGACCTGCTGCGCTACGGCCTGGTGCCCTTCATCGGCCTGTGCCTGACCCTCTGGCTGTGGACCAGCCTGTCGCAGCTGACGCTGATCGTCGGCCTGAGCTGGTTCGCCGTCGGCTTCGTCTACCTGGCGCTGCACACCGGCGGCTTCCGCCGCAAGGCGCCGAGCGTGAGCTTCGAGGAAAACGCCTGATACCCCACGGACCCACCGGGCGCCGCCGGGCGCCCCCAGGAGTGCATGATGTTGACGATCTACACCGACGACCATCGCTTGCACCACGGCCAGCATGAGCTGATCGGCGGCCAGTTCACCCCCTGCTTCGAGAAGCCCAGCCGCGCCGACATGGTCCTGGACCGCGTCAAGGCGGTGGGCCTGGGCGAGATCCAGGCCCCGCGCGACTTCGGCCTGGAGCCGATCCGGCGCATCCACACCGAGGGTTTCGTCAACTTCCTCCAGCACGCCTGGCGCGACTGGCTGGCCACCGGCAGAACCCACGACATGCTGCCCATCGCCTGGCCGACCCGCCGCCTGCTGCAGAAGGAGCCCGACAGCATCGACGGGCGCCTGGGCTACTACAGCTTCGACGCCGGCGCGCCGATCACCGCCGGCACCTGGCAGGCCATCACCAGCTCGGCGAACGTGGCCCTGACCGGCCAGGCCGAACTGGCCAAGGGCGCCCGCTCGGTGTTCAGCCTGTGCCGCCCGCCGGGCCACCACGCCTCGGCCGACTACATGGGCGGCTACTGCTTCTTCAACAACGCCGCCATCGCCACCCAGGCCATCCTCGACCAGGGCGCGGCGCGGGTGGCCATCCTCGACGTGGACTACCACCACGGCAACGGCACCCAGGACATCTTCTACGACCGCGCCGACGTGCTCTTCACCTCGATCCACGGCGACCCGCGCTTCGAGTACCCCTACTTCCTCGGCTACGCCGACGAAAAGGGCCGGGGTGTGGGTGAAGGCTTCAACTTCAACTACCCGCTGGCCTCGGGCAGCGACTGGTCGGTGTGGAGCCTGGCGCTGCAGGCGGCGATCCGCCAGATCGCGGCGTACGGGCCGGATGTGCTGGTGGTTTCCCTGGGGGTGGATACCTTCAAGGAGGATCCGATTTCGCAGTTCAAGCTGGATAGTCCGGATTACCTGCGTATGGGGGAGGCCATCGGGAAGCTGGGGCTGCCGACGTTGTTCGTCATGGAGGGGGGGTATGCGGTGGAGGAGATCGGGGTCAATGCGGTGAATGTGTTGCAGGGGTTTGAGAGTGTTGGTTGATGGTCATTCCCTGTAGGAGCGAGCTTGCTCGCGAACCGCGTCTCCCGGTGGCTCTGGCGCGCGGGGTTGACTCCGCTCCCTCTCCCCAGCCCTCTCCCTGAAGGGAGAGGGGGCTTGTCCGTGCCGAGAGAAGGAATGGTTCCAGTCGGAAACCAATGGCGCTGCCGGCTGACTCCAGAACACCCAACCCTGCCCAACGGCCCCCTCTCCCTTCAGGGAGAGGGGGCTTGTCCGTGCCGAGAGAGGGAATGGTTCCAGTCGGAAACCAACGGCGCTGCTGGCTGACTCCAGAACACCCAACCCTGCCCAACGGTCCCCTCTCCCTTCAGGGAGAGGGTTAGGGAGAGGGCGCTCTACAGCCCAACACCCGAAGTCCCGAGCAAGCACCGTTCGCGAGCAAGCTCGCTCCTACGAAAAGCCGAATGCAAAAAAGCCGCGCCAGGATCACTCCCGGCGCGGCCTTTTCATATGCATCTCGTTACTGCAGGACGTCCACCCGATCCACATCGATCTCCACGCCCTTGCGGTCATGGTCGACCTCGCCGGTCAGGCGCACCTTGGTCTTGTCGGAAACATCCACGCCCTGCGGCCAGTCCTCGTGGTCGATCTCCACCTGCATGCTGCCGGTGGCGTCCTTGAACTCGTAGTGCTCGCCGTGCAGGCGCTTGGTGATCACGCCTTCCAGCACGGCCGGGGTGTCGTCGGCGGCGGCCTGGGCGGCCTTCACGGTGTTCACCGAACCACTGGCCGCGGGTTTGGCGACGTCGCTGCCCGGGCCGGTGTAGCCGGCGGCGAAGGTGGCGCCGGAGAACAGGGCGATGGCGGCGATCAGGGGAAGACGAATGGATTTCATGAAGTAGCCTCCTGGCTGTTTTCGTTGAAATCAGATTAGCCAAACAGCCTGAAACCAGCCTGAATCCGCCCTTAATCCAGGCTTAACCGCCCTTGCCGTCGTCCTTGAGCTTGCGGAATACATAGAACAGTTCCGGCTCGCTGACCATGTAGATGGTGCCCTGCTCGTCGATGGCCACGCCCTCGGCGCGCGGGATCTTGTCATGCAGGCCGTTGAGTCCGCCGAGCAGGCTGATGAAACTGACCGGCTCGCCTTTCTCGTCCAGCTCCAGCAGCAGGTGCGACTCCGCCGACAGCACCAGGGTGTGGCCGGTGCGCGGGTCGACACTGAGCGCCGAGACGTTGCGCATGTACAGCTGTTCGCTGGGCAGCGGCCGCATGCTGCCGGTCAGGCCCGGGCTGCCGTCGCTGGCCCAGCTGAAGAGAGTCATGGGGTCGCGCTCGCGGCCCAGCAGCAGGCGTTTCTGCGCCGGGTCCCAGGCGATGCCCTCGAAGCCCTTGTTGCTCTTTTCGCCGAGGTTGCCCAGGTCGAAGCTGGCCAGCTTGGCGGTGCTCAGCTCGTGGGTCTGCGGGTCGACGTGGAAGATGGTCAGGGAGTTCTGCCGCTCGTCGGTCACCGCGACGTTGCCGTTGGGCAGCACCGCCACGCCTTCGGGGTTCGCCAGACCGAGCAGCGGGATCACCCGCAGCACCTCGCCGTTCAGCGACAGCTCGCCGAGCAGCGGCTTCTTGCCAGTCACGGTGAACAGCGTGCGGGTCACCGGATTGTAGGCCAGGTCGGAGGTTTCCTGACCTTCCAGGCCGCCCTTGAGCGCCTTGCCCTGGATCACCGCACGGTAGCCGGGCAGCCAGACGCTCTCGGCGCGCGCCTGCTCGCTGGTGTGCTCTTCCTGCCACCACAGGCGGGCGCGGTCGTCCCAGTGGAACAGCTTGGCCAGCACCACCAGCACCACGGCGGCGAAGAGCAAGGCCAGCAGCAGCCAGCGCAGAAGACGGGAGGATCGGACCTGGGTCATCGGGGAGTTCTTGTTGTCTGGATTGGGAACGCCCCGCAGAAAGCGAAGGCCGCACGGAAGGCGGCCTTTGGCGGGGTACGGCTCAGAGGACGCGGCTTTCGAACCGGCTGGCGCCGGGAAGTTCCAGCACCAGCTCGCTGCCGCGCTTGAGCGGGCCGACGCCCACCGGCGTGCCGGTGGAGACCACGTCGCCCGGCTGCAGCGAGAAGTGCCCGCAGATGTGCTGGATCAGCGGCACGATGGGGTTGAGCATGTCGCGGCTGTTGCCGTCCTGGCGCACTTCGCCGTCGATGCTCAGGCGGATGCCGATGTCGGCCGGGTCGGGGAAGCGGTCGGCGCTGACGAAGGGCGCCAGCACGAAGGCGCCGTCGAAGGACTTGGCCAGCTCCCAGGGCAGGCCCTTTTCCTTGAGCTTGGCCTGCACGTCGCGCAGGGTCAGGTCCAGGGCCGGGGCGTAGCCGGAAATGGCGTCCAGCACTTCCTCGCGGCTGGGCGTGCGCGACAGCGGCTTGCCGATCAGCACGGCGATCTCCGCTTCGTAGTGCACGTCGCCACGACCCTCGGGGATGGCGAAGCCGCCCTCGACCGGCACGGTGCAGGAACCGGGCTTGATGAACAGCAGCGGCTCGGTGGGCACCGGGTTGTTCAGCTCCTTGGCGTGCTCGGCGTAGTTGCGCCCGACGCAGACCACCTTGCCCAGCGGGAAGTGGATGCGGGTGCCGTCGACGTACTGATGCTGGTAACTCATGACCGACTCCTGGACGGATGAATGGGATGCCCCGCGGCGCTCGTGGCGCTGCGCGGTGCCCGCCTCCCGCGGGCGCTGCCGGCCGTTCCGTCGGCCCCGAACATGAGAAGGGCCGGTGAACCGGCCCTTCTGGGATGACTGGCTTACTCGGCGAAGATCTTGCCGGGGTTCATGATCCCGTTGGGATCGAACACCGCCTTGACCGCCTTCATGTAGCCGATCTCGGCTTCGGAGCGAGAGTAACCCAGGTAGTCGCGCTTGGTCATGCCCACGCCGTGCTCGGCGGAGATGGAGCCGTTGTACTTCTCCACGGTCTCGAATACCCACTTGTTGACCGTGGCGCACTTGGCGAAGAACTCGTCCTTGGACAGGTTCTCGGGCTTCAAGATGTTCAGGTGCAGGTTGCCGTCGCCGATGTGGCCGAACCAGACCACTTCGAAGTCCGGGTAGTTGGCTTCGACGATGGCGTCAATGTCCTTGAGGAAGGCCGGGACCTTGCTGACGGTGACCGAGATGTCGTTCTTGTACGGCGTCCAGTGCGAGATGGTCTCGGAGATGTACTCGCGCAGCTTCCACAGGTTCTGCAGCTGCTGCTCGCTCTGGCTCATCACGCCGTCCAGCACCCAGCCCTGCTCGACGCAGTGCTCGAAGGTGGCCAGGGCCTCGTTGGCCACTTCCTCGGTGCTGGCCTCGAATTCCAGCAGCGCGTAGAACGGGCAGTCGGTCTCGAACGCCGGCGGCACGTCGCCGCGGGCCAGGACCTTGGCCAGGGCCTTGTCGGAGAAGAATTCGAAGGCGGTCAGGTCGAGCTTGCTCTGGAAGGCGTGCAGCACCGGCATGATCGAGTCGAAGTCGGGGGTGCCGAGGACCATCGCGGTGAGGTTCTTCGGCGTGCGCTCCAGGCGCATGGTGGCCTCGACCACGAAGCCCAGGGTGCCCTCGGCGCCGATGAACAGCTGGCGCAGGTCGTAGCCGGTGGCGTTCTTGATCAGGTCCTTGTTCAGCTCCAGCAGGTCGCCCTTGCCGGTGACCACCTTCATGCCGGCCACCCAGTTGCGCGTCATGCCGTAGCGAATCACCTTGATCCCGCCGGCATTGGTGCCGATGTTGCCGCCAATCTGGCTGGAACCGGAGGAAGCGAAGTCCACCGGGTAGTACAGGCCCTGCTCCTCGGCGAACAGCTGCAGCTGCTTGGTCACCACGCCCGGCTGGCACACCACGGTGCGGTCGAAGGCGTTGAAGTCGAGGATCCTGTTCATGTAGTCGAACGACACCACCACCTCGCCGTTGGCGGCGACGGCGGCGGCGGAGAGCCCGGTACGCCCGCCCGAAGGCACCAGGCCGACCTTGTGCTCATTGGCCCAGCGGACGACGGCCTGCACCTGCTCGATGCTCTTGGGGAAGGCGATGGCCAGCGGCGCCGGGGCGAAGTGCTTGGTCCAGTCCTTGCCATAGGCATCCAGGGAATCGGCATCGGTCAGCAGCTTGCCGGGCTCCAGCAGGGGCTTGAGCGATTCGATCAGGGCTTCGCGGGTCATCGAGGGAACTCTCAAATGGTTCATGGTCGTCCTGAGAACAGCTCAGGTCGCAACCGGACAAGGAAAAGGGAGAACATGCTAGCATACGCACCCCACGCAGTTCGCCACCTGGCGCCGAGCTGCGGCACCGGCCGGTTCGGCCAGAGCTGTTCATTTTCTAGCCATTATCCCGGGACTACAGGTTCAAGCAGATGAGCAAGACTTCTCTCGACAAGAGCAAGATCAAATTCCTTCTCCTGGAAGGCGTGCACCAGAATGCCGTTGATACCCTCAAGGCCGCCGGCTACACCAACATCGAGTACCTCAAGACCGCGCTGTCCGGCGACGAGCTGAAGGAAAAGATCGCCGACGCCCACTTCATCGGCATTCGCTCCCGCACCCAGCTCACCGAGGAAGTCTTCGACTGCGCCAAGAAGCTGATCGCGGTGGGCTGCTTCTGCATCGGCACCAACCAGGTCAACCTGAACGCCGCCCGCGAACGCGGCATCGCGGTGTTCAACGCGCCCTACTCCAACACCCGCTCGGTCGCCGAACTGGTGCTGGCCGAAGCCATCCTGCTGCTGCGCGGCATCCCGGAGAAGAACGCCTCCTGCCACCGCGGCGGCTGGATCAAGTCGGCGGCCAACTCCTTCGAGATCCGCGGCAAGAAGCTGGGCATCGTCGGCTACGGCTCCATCGGCACCCAGCTCTCGGTCCTGGCCGAAGCCCTGGGCATGCAGGTGTTCTTCTACGACGTGGTGACCAAGCTGCCGCTGGGCAACGCGCAGCAGATCGGCTCGCTGCACGAGCTGCTGGGCCTGTGCGACATCGTCTCGCTGCACGTGCCGGAACTGCCGTCCACCCAGTGGATGATCGGCGAGAAGGAAATCCGCGCCATGAAGAAGGGCGGCATCCTGATCAACGCCGCGCGCGGCACCGTGGTCGAGCTGGACCACCTGGCCAACGCCATCAAGGACGAGCACCTGATCGGCGCCGCCATCGACGTGTTCCCGGTCGAGCCCAAGTCCAACGACGAAGAGTTCGAAAGCCCGCTGCGTGGCCTGGACCGCGTGATCCTGACCCCGCACATCGGCGGCTCCACCGCCGAGGCCCAGGCCAACATCGGCCTGGAAGTGGCCGAGAAGCTGGTCAAGTACAGCGACAACGGCACCTCGGTGTCCTCGGTCAACTTCCCCGAAGTCGCCCTGCCGTCGCACCCGGGCAAGCACCGCCTGCTGCACATCCACGCCAACATCCCGGGCGTGATGAGCGAAATCAACAAGGTGTTCGCCGACAACGGCATCAACATCTCCGGCCAGTACCTGCAGACCAACGAGAAGGTCGGCTACGTGGTGATCGACGTCGACGCCGAGTACTCGGACCTGGCGCTGGAGAAGCTGCAGCACGTCAACGGCACCATCCGCAGCCGCGTCCTGTTCTAAGGACCGCTCGACGGCAAGAAAAAAGGAGGCTTCGGCCTCCTTTTTTCGTTTCTGCGGCAGGAGCAATGGCCTTACAGGCTATGCCAAGGCGCTCTTCGTAGGATGGGTTGAGCTTGCGAAACCCATCCTACGTGGTGCATTGCCGGACTCCGTCCGCGATAGGTTATCCGCTGCTCAAGAGCATCGCGGATAAATCCGCTCCTACGGACATATCAGCCCGATCTTGCCGGCCCTAGAGCCAACCATCACTTCACGTTGACGGTGATCTGCTTCGATTCCACGTTCGGCTCGAAGGGCACGTGGTTCTTGTCGCCCAGCAGCAGTTGCAGGGTGTGCTTGCCCGGCGGCAGGGTGATCTTGGTTTCCGTCTGGCCCTTGCCGAAGTGGCGGATGTTGTCGGTCATCGGCAGCGGCATGTCCATGGCCGGCTGCTCCTTGAGGTCCACCAGCAGGTGGTGGTGCCCGGTGCTCGGCGAGTCGACGCCGGCCGGGGCCACGCCCATGCCTTCCAGGCCGAACTTGACGGTGAAGGTCTGGCCGACGGTGGCGCCGTCCTTCGGTTCGATGAAATACACCTTGGCCCCCTCGGGCGCCGGGGTACGCGGCATGCCGGCCGCCAGCGCGGCGGTGGAGGCGGCGAGCAGCAGGCCGGCGAGGCCGAGGCAAGGCAACGTGAGCTTCATGGAGTTCTCCTTATGAGCGGGATGGGGAGGCCCGGCACGCTGCAGCGAACCTCCGGCGGGACTCTTCAGCATAGGTCGCCACGCCGACGGCTCAAGGGAAAGAGTGCTACAAGGGCTGTCGGAAGGCTCTACGCCGAGCCTCGCAGGCTATCACAACGAACTCAGCCGCCGGCTTCCAGGCCGGCCAGGCAGACCGCCGCGGCGTCCAGCTCCTCCTCGCTGAACACCAGCACGCCCATGCGCTTGAGCGCCGCCGCGGTGACGCCCTCGCCGGGCACCCGCAGGCCGGAGAAGCTGCCGTCGTAGTTCTCGCGGTTGCCGCAGGAGGGACTGCGCGCCTTGAGGATGGCCAGGCGGATGCCGTGGCGGTCGACCAGCGCCATGGCCTGTTCGGCGCCGCGGACGAAGGCGCGGGTGACGTCCGCGCCGTCCACCGTCACCACCGGCGCCTGGCCTTCCAGCACCAGGGCGCCGCGGCCGCCGGGAATCTCCGCCGGCGCGCGCGGCGTGGGCAGGCCGCCGGCCACTTCCGGGCACAGCGCGACCACCCGGCCCTGGGCCTGCCAGCGTTCCAGCAGGTCGAAGGGGCCGTGGCTGCCACCGTCGTAGCGCACCCGGTGGCCCAGCAGGCAGCGGCTGACGAGAATCTTCTGCATGGGCGAAACACTCCCTTTTCGATCGCAACAGACTAGCCCGCGCATCGGACCCGGTCACCTGGCAACCGATGGCGGCCACCCTCCGATGGTCGGGCCCATCCTTCGGCTGGAACTGCCGCGCCAGCATGGCGGGCCTGGCGCATCGCGCGCAGACTGCCTCGCCATATCGCCCACCGCGAGGGAACCGCCACCATGCTCAAGCCTCTCAGCCTGCCGCACCTGATCGGCGGCCTGCTGCTGTGCGCCGCCGGCGCCAGCCAGGCCGCGCTCGAACCGCTGGACAACGAAAACCTCGGCCGCATCACTGGCCAGGAGGGCCTGAGCATCCGCGCCGACGTCATGGCCAGCATCGGCAAGGCCGCCTGGGTCGACGACGGCGGCAGCGTCTCGCTGCGCAACCTGAAGATCGACAACGGCTGCACCAGCGCCGCGGTCTGCCCGGATGGCCGTGGCGGCGCGCTGCCCCTGGGCGCGGCGCAGCTGGGCCTGAGCCTGCCGATCTTCGGCGTCGAGCTGCCGACCCTGCAGGTCGACGTGGTCCAGGGCAGCACCGGCCAGCAGCAGTTGGCACTGACCCTGCCGGACCTGACCACCATCAACAAGCAGCTCAATGACGGCGGCCTGCCGGCGCAGACCATCCGCGTGCGCGTGGCCGGCGACCTCTACGTCGGTGAAAGCCGCCTGGGCAGCCTGGAGGTGCGCGACATCCAGGACATCAGCGGCACCATCCGCGTCTGGGGCCACTGAGCCCTAGAGCGGGGCGTCGCCGCGGCGGCGGAACCAGCCGGTCAGCGACAGGCGTTCGCGGTGGGCCGGCAGCACCTCGTGGGGAAACTCGCCGGAAAGGAACAGCACCAGGCCGCCCCCCAGCGGCGGCACATCGTCGTGGCTGCCGTCGGCGAAATACAAGCGCAGTTCGCCGGCGTGCTCGGGTAGCCAATCGTCGTTGAGGTAGAGCACCGCCGACACGCAGCGCCGGTCATCGTCGCGGAAGCGGTCCAGGTGTTTCTGGTAGAAGGCGCCCGGCGGGTACAGGGCGAAGTGGCACTCGAAATCTTCCAGGCCCAGGAACAGCGCGCGGTTGAGCGCCACGCGCAGTTCATCCATCAGCTCCAGGTAGCGGTCGCAGGCCTCGGCCTGCCCCGGCTCCAGCCACTGGATGCGGTCGCCGCGGATGCCCTCGCGCACCGCCTGGCCGGCGCCGCGCCCCACCGAGGCCGAGGCCAGCTCGCCGGCGGCGGCGCGGTTGCGGCACTCCGCGGCCAGGGCGGCGATCAGGTCCGCGGGCAGGAAGTCGCGTTGCAGCGACCAGCCGCGTTCGGCCAGGTCGTCGACGGCGTTTTGCAGGGGGGAGGAATCGGCGTGCGGGTTCATGCGCTATTGTAACGCCGGCGACAAGCGCCTCGACAAGCGGGGCCGGGCTTGCCGACAATAGCCGCGGCGGATGGCCACTGCCGCCAGGAGGACCCGATTTGCGTGCACTGCTTGCCCTTGCCCTGCTGATGCTGGGCCTACCCGTACTGGCCGACGATTATCAGCGCCTCTACCAGGCCGCCGGCTGGCCGGAACAACGCGCGCACTTCAACGATGCCCTGCACGCCGCGCAGAAGCGCTACCAGGCCAACCTGCCGCCGGCGCTGTACCAGGCCCTGGTGAACAACAGCGACCAGCGCTTCGCCCCGGCGCAGATCGACGCCCGGGCGCTGGCCGGCCTGCGCCGGAACCTGGCGGACAGCGGCCCGGCACTGGCCTTCTTCGAATCGCCCCTGGGGCGCAAGATCGCCGCCGCGGAAACCCTCGCCACCCGCAGCGATCAGCTCGCCCAGTACGCCAACGGCCTGCCGCGCCAGCAGGCCACGCCGCAGCGCCAGCAGCTCGCCCAGCGCCTGAGCCGGGCCCTGCCGGCCAGCGAGGCGGGCGCCGAGGTCAGCATGGCGCTGGCCAGCGTGGCCGCCGACAGCCTCAGCCAGATGCTCCCCGGCCTGCTCGGCCAGGGCCAGGGGCTGCTCGAAGGGCAGCGGCAGAACGTCGTGCAGCAGATCGGCGCCGACCTCGACAACACTCTGCTGTACGTCTACCGCGGGCTCTCCGACGCCGAGCTGCAGCAGTTCGCCGACTTCGCCGAGTCGCCCGCCGGCCAGGCCTACTACCAGGCGGCCCTGGCCGCGGTGAAGGCCGGGCTGGCCTCCGCCCCCTCGAACTAGCTCAGGCGCTCGCCGAGGAAGTCGAAGTAGCGCCGGCGCAGCGCCTCGCTCTCGTTGGCCAGGTGGTGCCGCGCGCCGGTGAGCAGCAGGCACTCGATGCGCTCGAACTTCTCCTCCAGCACCCTCAGGTTGTAGCGCCAGTCCACCGTCTCGTCGGCGTCGCCCTGCACCACCAGCAGGTTGCGCGCGCTGGGCGGCGCGCCCTCGATGTGCGGAATCCAGCGCGCCAGCGCGCCCACCCAGGCGGTGGGCAGGATGCGCGGCTGCAGCGGGTCGCGATCGCGGAGGAAGGCGAGGAAGCCGGCGTCGTTGGAGTTGTCGGTGAACTTGCGCGGAATGGAGTCGACGAAGGGCCGCAGCAGCTGGTAGCTGAGCTTCGACCAACCCCAGGCGCGCGGCCGCACCAGCGGCGCCAGCAGCAGGGTGTGGCCCAGCTCCGGGCGCGGCGCGCCGGTGAGCAGGTAGTCCAGCAGGATGGCACCGCCGGTGCTCTGCCCGAAAAGGTGCCAGGGCTGCGGCAGGTCCAGCTGCGCCGCCGCGTCCAGCAGGCCGGCAAGCACCGCCTGGTACTCGGCGAAGTCGTTGATGCTGGCCGCCGCGCCGTTGGACAGGCCGTGGCCCGGCAGGTCGCAGGCGATCACCGCCAGGCCCAGGTCCAGTGCCCAGTCGATGACGTGGCCATAGAGCCCCATGTGGTCGTAGTAGCCGTGCAGCAGCAGCAGGCTGCCGCGGGCCAGGGGCGGGCGCCACAGCTGCGCGGCGATGCGGTAGCCGGCGCACTCGAAGTAGCCCAGGCGGCTTTCCAGGCCCGGGTAGCGGGCCGCCAGGTCGAGCCCGTAGAAGGACTGGTAGGCGAGGACCTGGGCGTCGCGTTCGGCTGCGGTCAGGGGTCGCAGGCGCTGGCGCAGCAGATCGGGCTGGAAGGCTTCTGGCATCGGGGTTTTCCGCGGTTTCCGGTGACGCTGGGACGAGCGCCCGGCGGCATCCGGGCGGTTCTGCCACAAGCGACGGCATGGCACTCTTGAGGGCTATCTTACCGGGATTCGCCATGCCTGCCCGCCGCACGCTCATCCTCGCCTGCCTCGCCGCGCTGCTCGCCGCCATGCTGCTGGGCGCCTACCAATGGTTCCAGCAGCGCTACATCCGCCCCTTCGACGCGCAGCCGACGCTGTTCAGCGGCGCCGGCCTGCAGCTGCCGGCCGAACTGGCCGGCCCCGGCGCCATCCGCCTGGTGCATTTCTGGGACCCGGCCTGCCCGTGCAACGTCGGCAACCAGCAGCACCTCGCCGAGTTGCTGGCGCGCTTCGCCCCGCTTGGCGTGCAGTTCTTCGCCGTGCAGAAGCCCGGCAGCCACGGCCAGTTGCCCGCCACCCTGCAGGCCCTGCGGCCATTGGCCACGCCGCCTGGCGCCGAGGCGCTGCCGGCGAGCCCGGCGGTGGCCATCTGGGACCGCCAGGGCCGCCTGGCCTATTTCGGCCCCTACAGCGAGGGCGCGGTGTGCAGCTCGGCCAACAGCTTCATCGAACCGGTGCTGCAGGCGCTGATCGACGGCCGCCCGGTGCAGTCCACCCAGAGCCTCGCCCAAGGCTGCTATTGCCCCTGGCGGGCGGACAGCCGGGCGCCAGCATCTACACTAGCCGGAGCCGGCCCATGAAGGGCCGGCGCGCGACTACAAGGAGCCTCCCATGCCGCTACGCCCCACCCTCGCCCTGTGCGCCCTGCTCAGCCTGCCGCTGCTGGCCAGCGCCGACGACCAGGCGCCCAGCCCCGACCAGGTGATGTCCGAGCACAAGGCGGAGATCGACAACCGCCTGGCCGACATCGACTACAAGCGCAAACGCATCGTCGAAGCCAACATGAACCTCACCGGCAAGGAAGGCGAGGCATTCTGGCCGATCTACAACACCTACCGCAGCGAGGCCGAGAAGCTGAGCAAGCAGCACCTGGCGCTGATCCTCGACTACGCCAAGTCCTACAACACCGGCAAGGTCTCCGACAAAGACGCCAGCGCCCTGCTCAAGCGCGCCGAGAAGCTCCAGCAGCTGCGCCTGGACCTGCGCAACCGTTACATCGCGCGCATGGCCAAGGCCGTCTCGCCGACCCGCGCCATGCGCTTCCTGCAGATCGAGACGCAGCTCGACGCCATGGCCCTGCTGGACATGGCCAGCGAGATCCCGCTGGCCGAATGAGCCCGGCGCGGGACGCCTCAGTGCGCCTGCGCCATCTCCTGCAAACGCCGCCGGTACACCTCCGGCGGCACCCCGAACCAGCGCCGGAAGGCGCGATAGAACGGCGACAGCTCGGCGAAACCGCAGGTTCGCGCCACTTCGCGGATGGCCACGCCTTCGGCCAGCAGCTCGGTGGCGCGCTGGCGGCGCACTTCCTCGTGCAGTTCGCGAAAGCCGCTGCCCTGCCCGGCCAGGCTGCGCTGCAAGGCGCTGGCCGGCAGGCCCAGCAGCTCGGCGCAGGCCTGCAGGGTGCAGGGTTCGCGGCCCAGGCGGTGGGCCAGCAGGTAGCGCAGGCGGTTGAGCAGGTCGTTCTCCTGCAGGCGCTGCAGTTCTTCCTCCGCATAGCGGGTGAGCACGCCGTGCAAGGCGGCGTTGGCCGTGCGCGACGGTCGCCGCAGCAGGGTGCGCGGGAACAGCAGGGCATCGTGTGCGCAGGCGAACCGCGGCGTCAGCCCGAACAGCCGGCGGTGCTCGGCCAGGCGCCGTGGCGCGGCATGGCGGAACTCGATGGCGGAACAGGCGAACTCGTCGTCGCTGACCGCTTTCAGCAGCTTGATGAACAGCAGCAGCAGACACTCCATCTGCTGGCGCAGCGGCGGGCAGTCGCGGTAGTGGATGTCGAGGACCAGCCGCGCCTGCTCGCCCTCCTCGCGCAACTGCGCGGCCAGGCCGCCGGAGAGGATGTGCTGGAAGCGCAGGAAGCTGTGCAGCGCCTGCTCCAGGTCGCGGCTGGCCAGCAGCAGATAGCCGACCACATCGAGCAGGCGCGGCTTCATCGCCTCGGCCAGGTGCAGGCCGATGTCCACGTCACCGCTCAGCTCCGGCAGCGCCGCCCAGAACAGCGGCACCTCGTCGTGCAGCAGGCGGCCGTCGGCGCTCACCGGCGCCAGGCGCACGCGCCGCAGCGCCTGGCGGTAGATGCGCGCCGGCTCCAACCCCAGGTTGGTAAGCGCCTCGTAGAGCAGGCGGCGCAGGGTGGCCGAATGGGTGAGTGGCGCGCTGGAGAGGGACATGTGGCCTCCTTTTGACCAAAGACTTTCAGCTTGCGCGCGTTTGGTCAATGAAAGCGCCCGGCGCGAATGCGCAGAATCCGCCCAGAACAACAAGGAGAGCCGCTACATGAAACGTACGTTGACCGTTCTTGCCGTGCTGGTGGCGGCCGCTGCCGCCGGGGGCGCCTGGTACCTGCATGGCAAGCAGCCGACCCGCGACGGCCTGGCCGGGCTGCCCGGCCTGCAGGCCGAGGTCGAGGTGCGCTACGACGAGCGTGGCGTGCCGCACATCCGTGCGCAGAACGAAAGCGACCTGTACCGCGCCCTGGGCTACGTGCACGCCCAGGACCGGCTGTTCCAGATGGAGATGCTGCGCCGCCTGGCCAAGGGCGAGCTGGCCGAGGTGCTGGGGCCCAAGCTGGTGGACACCGACCGCCTGTTCCGCACCCTGCGCCTGCGCGACCATGCCGCCGAGTACGCCGCCCGCCAAGACAAGCAGTCGCCCGCCTGGAAGGCCCTGCAGGCCTACCTGGACGGCATCAACCAGTACCAGGCCAGCCACCCGAAGCCGCTGGAATTCGACGTGCTGGGCATTCCCAAGCGGCCCTTCACGGTGGAGGACACCCTCGCCGTATCCGGCTACCTGGCCTACAGCTTCGCCGTGGCCCTGCGCACCGAGCCGGTGCTCACCTACATCCGCGACGACCTGGGCGCCGACTACCTGAAGGCCTTCGACCTGGCCTGGCACCCGGAGGGCGTGCTGCAGCGCCCCACCGCGCTGGCCGCCGGCGACTGGAAGGACCTCGGCGCCCTGGCGCAGATCAGCCAGCAGGCCCTGGAAGCCGCCGGCCTGCCGCAGTATGAGGGCAGCAACGCCTGGGTGGTTTCCGGCAGCCGCACGCGCAGTGGCCGGCCACTGCTGGCGGGCGACCCGCACATCCGCTTCGCCGCGCCCTCGGTGTGGTACGAGGCGCAGCTCAGCGCCCCCGGCTTCGAACTCTACGGCCACCACCAGGCCCTGGTGCCATTCGCCATGCTCGGCCACAACAAGGACTTCGGCTGGAGCCTGACCATGTTCCAGAACGACGACATGGACCTGGTGGCCGAGAAGACCAACCCGGCCAACCCCGAGCAGGTCTGGTACCACGGCCAGTGGGTGGACCTCGCGCGCGAGGAACAGAGCATCGCGGTGAAGGGCCAGGCGCCGGTCAAGCTGGTGCTGCGCAGCTCGCCCCACGGGCCGATCGTCAACGACGCCCTGGGCGCCGCCTCGGGCAAGACGCCCATCGCCATGTGGTGGGGCTTCCTGCAGACCGAGAACCCGCTGCTGGACGCCTTCTACCACCTCGACCGCGCCGACACCCTGGACAAGGCCCGCGCCGCCGCCGCGCAGATCCACGCGCCGGGGCTCAACGTGGTCTGGGCCAACGCCCGCGGCGACATCGCCTGGTGGGCCTCGGCGCAACTGCCGAAGCGCCCGGCCGGCGTCGATCCGAACTTCATCCTCGACGGCAGCACCGCCGCGGCGGACAAGGACGGCTTCTACCCCTTCGTCGAGAACCCCCATGAAGAGAACCCGGCGCGCGGCTACATCGTCTCGGCCAACTTCCAGCCGGTGCCCGCCAATGGCCGGCCGGTGCCCGGCTACTACAACCTGGCCGACCGCGGCCAGCGCCTGGACCAGCACCTGGCCGACGCCTCGGTGAAGTGGGACCTGCAGAACAGCCAGGCGCTGCAGCTGGACACCGGCACCGACTACGGCCCGCGCACCCTGGCGCCGCTGCTGCCGAGCCTGCGCCAGGCCGCGGCCGGCGAGCAGGAGAAGGCGCTGGTGGAGCAGCTGGCGGCCTGGAAGGGCGACTACCCGCTGGATTCGCTGGCCGCCACCCTGTTCAGCCAGTTCCTCTACCAGCTGGCCTACGGCGCCATGCACGACGAAATGGGCGATGCCTTCTTCAACACCCTGCTGAGCACCCGGGCGATAGATAGCGCCCTGCCGCGGCTGGCCGCCGACGACGCCTCGCCCTGGTGGGACGACCGCGCCACGGCGCAGAAGGAAAGCCGCGCGGACATCGTCAAGGCCGCCTGGCAGGCCAGCCTGAAGCACCTGCGCGACACCTTCGGCCAGGACCCGGCCAATTGGAAATGGGGCGCGGCGCACACCCTCACCCACGTGCACCCGCTGGGCATGCAGAAGCCGCTGGACCGCCTGTTCAACATCGGCCCCTTCGCCGCGCCGGGCGGCCACGAGGTGCCCAACAACCTCTCGGCGCCCATCGGCCCGGCGCCCTGGGCCGTCACCTACGGGCCCTCGACGCGGCGCCTGGTGGACTTCGCCGACCCGACCCACGCCCTGGGCATCAACCCGGTGGGCCAGAGCGGCGTGCTCTTCGATGCGCACTACAAGGACCAGGCCGAGGACTACGTCGAAGGCCGCTACCACGCCGAGCATTTCGCGCCCGACGAGGTCGCCGCCAACAGCCACGGACTGCTCAGGCTGGTGCCGCAGGCCCGCTAGGCCGCGCCAGAAACGAC
Organism: Pseudomonas citronellolis; assembly: GCF_900112375.1. Taxonomy (GTDB): domain Bacteria; phylum Pseudomonadota; class Gammaproteobacteria; order Pseudomonadales; family Pseudomonadaceae; genus Pseudomonas; species Pseudomonas citronellolis. The sequence continues at coordinate 179,344 of NZ_FOLS01000010.1, forward strand.
GAACCCCGCATGATGCGGGGTTCGTCGTTTCCGTGAGAAGGGACTGCGGGAGGCGCCGAAGCTCCCTGGCGCGTTATTCCCCCTAGGGATAACTATTGGGGTGTTGTATTGGGCGCCACCTCCCGCCTGGGTGCTGTGGAAAGCACTGGCAAATTGCCCGGGATCACGGAGGCCGACCAAGCTGCGGGGAATAGCCGGCAACCGCCAACGGACACACTGAATAGTAGTTGGCAAATGCAGGGAAGTTGCGGCGATTAGCTGTCAGATTCTTCTGAGAAGACCGACTCTTCTTGCCCTACGGCATATGCCCGCCTCCCCCAAAAACATGGGCCACCCGAAGGTGGCCCATGGTTTTCGCAGGCACCGGCTGCAGCCGGCCGACAAGACGACGTCAGACGGTGGCCGGCGAACCTTTCTGCCAGTCGGTGGCCGTGGCTTCCATGGCCTCCTGGACGGCACGCTTGCGACGCTCCTCGGCCTGGCGTGTGAAGTACCAGGCGAAGAAGGTGAACAGCGAGACGGTCAGCAGAATCAGGCTGGCCACCGCGTTGATCTCCGGCTTCACGCCCAGGCGCACGGCGGAGAACACTTCCATCGGCAGGGTGGTGGAACCGGGGCCGGAGACGAAGCTGGCCAGCACCAGGTCGTCCAGCGACAGGGCGAAGGACATCATGCCGCCGGCCGCCAGCGAAGGCGCGATCATCGGGATGGTGATCAGCAGGAACACTTTCCAGGGCTTGGCGCCCAGGTCCATGGCCGCTTCCTCGATGGACAGGTCCAGTTCACGCAGGCGCGCCGACACCACCACCGCCACGTAGGACGAGCAGAAGCTGGTGTGGGCGATCCAGATGGTGACGATGCCGCGCTCCTGCGGCCAGCCGATCAGCTGGGCCATGGCCACGAACAGCAGCAGCAGCGACAGGCCGGTGATCACCTCGGGCATGACCAGCGGCGCGGTGACCATGCCGCCGAACAGCGTGCGGCCGCGGAAACGCGGGATGCGCGTCAGCACGAAGGCCGCCAGGGTGCCCAGGATCACCGAGGAAACCGCCGTGTACACGGCGATTTCCAGGGAGCGGAACACCGAACTGATCAGCTGGGTGTTGTCCAGCAGGCCGACGTACCACTTCACCGACCAGCCGCCCCACACGGTCACCAGCTTGGAGCCGTTGAACGAGTAGATGACCAGGATGACCATCGGCACGTAGATGAACAGCAGGCCGACGATCAGCATGATGTTGGAGAAGGACCAACGCTTGTTCATACCTTGCCCTCCAGTTCTTTCGCCTGGTTCTTGTTGAACAGGATGATGGGCACGATGAGGATCGCCAGCATGACCACCGCCAGGGCGGATGCCACCGGCCAGTCACGGTTGTTGAAGAACTCCTGCCACAGCACTTTACCGATCATCAGCGTCTCGGGGCCGCCGAGCAGTTCCGGGATGACGAACTCGCCCACCGCCGGGATGAACACCAGCATGCAGCCGGCGATGATGCCGTTCTTCGACAGCGGCACGGTGATCTTCCAGAAGCTGGTGAAGTTGCGCGCGCCCAGGTCGGAGGCGGCCTCCAGCAGGCTCATGTCGTGCTTCACCAGGTTGGCGTACAGCGGCATCACCATGAACGGCAGGTACGAGTAGACGATACCGATGTACACCGCCAGGTTGGTGTTGAGGATGGTCAGCGGTTCGTTGATCACCCCCAGCCACATCAGGAAGCCGTTGAGCAGGCCGTTGTTGGACAGGATGCCCATCCAGGCGTACACGCGGATCAGGATCGCCGTCCAGGTCGGCATCATGATCAGCAGCAGCAGCACGGTCTGCATTTCCTTGCTGGCGCGGGCGATGGCGTAGGCCATCGGGTAGCCGATCAGCAGGCACAGGAAGGTGCTGATCGCCGCCATCTTCAGCGAGCCCAGGTAGGCGTCGATGTAGAGCGGGTCGTCCGTCAGCATCAGGTAGTTGCCGAGGTTCAGCACCAGTTGCAGGGTCTGGTCGGCGTACTGGAACACTTCGGTGTACGGCGGAATGGCCACGTCCGCTGCCGCCAGGCTGATCTTCAGCACGATGGCGAAGGGCAGCAGGAAGAACAGGAACAGCCAGATGAACGGCACACCGATCACGGCGTGCCGGCCACGCGGCAGGCGCTTCATGAGCGATTTGCTGATGTTCATGATTGCAGCACCACACCGCTGTCGTCGTACCAGCTGATGTACACCGGCTGGTCCCAGGTCGGGCGGGCCACGTGGCGCTCGGCGTTGGCCATGAAGGCCTGGACGATCATTCCCGAGGCCAGCTTGATGTAGTACACCGAGTGGCCGCCGAGGTAGGCGATGTCGTAGACGGTGCCCTGGGCCCAGTTGAAGCCTTCGTGCTCGAGGTTTTCCGGCTTCTGCGCGCTGACCATGACCTTCTCCGGACGCAGCGCGTAGGTGATGCGCTTGTCTTCGGCGCGGGTGCTGATGCCGTGGCCGATGTAGATCGGGTTTTCCAGCTGCGGGCAGGCGATCACCGCGTGGTCCTGCACGTCCTCGACCAGTTGGCCGTCGAACATGTTGACGTTGCCGATGAACTCGCAGATCAGGCGGCTGGCCGGGGTCTCGTAGATGTCCATCGGGCTGCCGATCTGCTCGATGCAACCCAGGTGCATGATGGCGATGCGCTGGGCCATGGTCATGGCCTCTTCCTGGTCGTGGGTCACCATCACGCAGGTCACGCCCACGCGTTCGATGATCTCCACCAGTTCCAGCTGCATCTGCGAACGCAGCTTCTTGTCCAGGGCGCCCATGGGCTCGTCGAGCAGCAGCAGCTTCGGCCGCTTGGCCAGCGAACGGGCCAGGGCCACGCGCTGGCGCTGGCCGCCGGAGAGCTGGTGCGGCTTGCGCTTGGCGTACTGGGTCATCTGCACCAGCTTGAGCATTTCCTCGACGATCTTGTCGATCTCGGCCTTGGGCAGGCCGTCCTGCTTCAGGCCGAAGGCGATGTTCTGCGCAACCGACATGTGCGGGAACAACGCGTAGGACTGGAACATCATGTTGATCGGCCGCTCGTAGGGCGGCAGGTCGGTGATGTCCTGGCCATCCAGGAAGATGCGACCTTCGGTCGGCCGCTCGAAGCCGGCCAGCATGCGCAACAGGGTGGATTTACCGGAACCGGAACCGCCGAGCAATGCGAAGATTTCGCCCTTCTTGATGGTCAGGGAAACACTGTCCACCGCAAGGGTTTCGTCGAACTGCTTGGTGACCCGGTCGATTTTTACCAACACCTCTTTGGGCTGCTGGTCGCCCGCGAGGGCTTTCTTGTAGGCACCGGAGGCTATAGCCATTACCACAACTCCCAACTTTTTGGACGCCCGGCCCCCGCGGCCGGGCGTACTTGGATTACTTACCGGACTTGATCTTGGTCCAGGAACGGGTCATGAGGCGCAGGATCTTCGGCGGCAGCTCGTGCTGCACGAAGAGCTTGTCGAGCACTTCCTGAGGTGGGTAGACCTCGGGATTGTCGCGCACGGACTCATCCATGAATTCGCCAGCCTTGGGGTTCGGGTTGGCGTAACCGACGTAATCGCTGACCTTGGCGATCACCTCGGGCTTGAGCAGGTAGTTGATGAAGGCGTGGGCCTCTTTCGGGTTCGACGCATCCTTCGGAATGGCGAGGATGTCGAACCACAGGTTGGCACCTTCCTTCGGAATCGCATAGGCGATGTTGATGCCCTTGCCGGCTTCCTTGGCGCGGTTGGCCGCCTGGAACACGTCGCCGGAGAACCCGGCGGCGACGCAGATGTTGCCGTTGGCCAGGTCCGAGATGTACTTGGAGGAATGGAAGTAGGTGACGTACGGGCGAACCGCCATCAGCTTGGCCTCGGCCTTCTCGTAGTCGGCCGGGTTGGTGCTGTTGGGGTCCAGGCCCAGGTATTTGAGCACGGCCGGCATCATTTCGTCGCCCGAATCGAGGAAGGCGACGCCGCACTGGCTGAGCTTCTTCATGTTCTCGGGCTCGAAGAGCACGGCCCAGGAATCGATCTTGTCGACGCCGAGCACGGCCTTGACCTTGTCGACGTTGTAGCCGATGCCGTTGGTGCCCCACAGGTAGGGCACGCCGTAGAGGTTGCCCGGGTCGTTGGCCTCGAGCTGCTTCATCAGGTGCGGGTCGAGGTTCTTCCAGTTCGGCAGCTGGCTCTTGTCCAGCTTCTGGAAGGCGCCGGCCTTGATCTGGCGGCCGAGGAAGTGGTTGGACGGCACCACGATGTCGTAGCCGGTGCGGCCGGCCAGCAGCTTGCCCTCGAGGGTTTCGTTGGAATCGAAGACGTCGTACACCGGCTTGATGCCGGTTTCCTTCTCGAAATCGGCCAGGGTGGTCTCGCCGATGTAGTCGCTCCAGTTGTACACGTGGACGGTCGGCTGGGCCTGCGCCACGGCGGCGCCCAGGCCCAAGGTCGAGATGGCGGCGATCAGGGTATTGCGGAAGGGAATGCGCACACGTCGGTCCTCTCTGTTGTCATGAAGCTTCTTGGTGTTGGCGTTTACAGCTTGTCCGGGCCTTCCGTGGCGCGCGCGAGCGCTTCTGCAGCCCTAGCTGCAACCAGCGGTCATCCCACTGCAGATGATCCGTGCCTGCAGAACGGTGGCGGGCCTGCGACCGCCCCTCCACCGCCCAGCACCCGCCCGGCCGTTCGCGACGAACGACCGGGCCGGGCCGTCACTTGCCAGACTTGATGGTGGTCCAGCTGCGGGTCATCAGGCGCTGGACCTTCGCCGGCAGGTCCGGGAAGGCGTACAGCTTCTTCATGACCGCGTCGCTCGGGTAGATGCCCGGGTCGTTACGGATTTCCTCGTTCACCAGCGGCGTGGCCGCGGAGTTGGCGTTGGGGTAGGAAACGGTGTCGGAGATCTCGGCGATCACCTTCGGCTCGAGCAGGAAGTTGATCCACTTCAGGGCGCTTTCGGGGTTCTCGGCGTCCTTCGGAATGGCCACGGTGTCGAAGAAGGCGCCGGCGCCTTCCTTCGGAATGTGGTAGGCCACCTTCACGTTGTTCTTGGCTTCCACGGCGCGGGACTTGGCCTGGTAGATGTCGCCGGAGTAACCGATGGCGACGCAGATGTTGCCGTTGGCCAGGTCCGAGATGTACTTGGAGGAGTGGAAGTAGGTGATGTACGGACGGATCTTCAGGAACAGGTCCTCGGCGGCCTTGATTTCCTTGGGATCCTGGCTGTCCGGCTTGTAGCCCAGGTAGTGCAGGGCCGCCGGGATCATCTCGGTGGGCGAGTCGAGGAAGCTCACGCCGCACTGCTTCAGCTTCTGGATGTTCTCGGGCTTGAATACCAGGTCCCAGGAATCCACCGGGGCGCCGTCGCCCAGCGCGGCCTTGACCTTGTCCGGGTTGTAGCCGATGCCGATGGTGCCCCACATGTAGGGGATGGCGAACTTGTTGCCCGGGTCGCTGACCTCGAGGGTCTTCATGATGTCCGGGTTCAGGTTCTTCCAGTTCGGCAGCTTGTCGCGGTCCAGCGGCTGGTAGACGCCGGCCTTGATCTGCTTGGCCAGGAAGGAGTTCGAGGGAACCACCACGTCGTAGCCCGACTTGCCGGCCAGCAGCTTGGCTTCCAGCACTTCGTTGCTGTCGTAGACGTCGTAGACGACCTTGATGCCGGTGGCCTTGGTGAACTCGTCGACCGTGTTCGGGGCGATGTAGTCGGACCAGTTGTAAACGTGCAGTACCTTGTCATCGGCCTGTGCCATACCGGCCACAGCGCCCGCCAGAGTCACGGCGAGCAGGGTCTTGCCGAAGGTTTTGAACATGCGGGTAGCTCCAATTGTTTTTGATGTTCCAGGTGGCGTCGGCGGCTTCCCGCCTTCACCACCCGGTGAGCCTGGCCAACGCACAGGCGCAGTCTGTCAAAGGTCCGGTGAAAGACTCAAGACAGCGCTACGGCGGCGGTTTGATCGAGGCACTTGCGCGCCAGGGTGATCAACTCGTCGATCTCCGGCTTGGTGATGACCAGCGGCGGCGAAATAATCATAGTGTCTCCCACCGCGCGCATGATCAGGCCGTTGCGGAAGCAGTGCTCGCGGCACAGCATCCCCACGCCGTTCTCGAAGCGCTCGCGGGTCTTCTTGTTCTTCACCAGCTCCAGCGCGCCCACCATGCCGACGCCACGGGCCTCGCCCACCAGCGGGTGGTCGGCCAGCTCCTGCCAGCGTTTCTGCAAGTAGGGTGCCGTTTCCGCCTTCACGGTCTCGACGATCTTCTCCTCGCGCAGGATGCGGATGTTCTCCAGGGCCACCGCCGCGGCTACCGGGTGACCAGAGTAAGTGAAGCCGTGGTAGAACTCGCCACCCTCATTCAGGGTATCGACGATCTCGTCGCGGACGATTACGCCGCCCATGGGGATGTAGCCGGAAGTCAGGCCCTTGGCGATCGGCATCAGGTCCGGGGCGTTGCCGTAGTACTGGCTGCCGAACCATTCGCCGGTACGGCCGAAGCCGCAGATGACTTCGTCGGCAATGAACAGGATTTCGTACTTGGCGAGGATTTCGCGGATCTTCGGCCAGTAGGTGTCCGGCGGAACGATCACGCCGCCGGCGCCCTGGATCGGCTCGGCGATGAAGGCGGCGACGTTCTCCTCGCCGACTTCGAGAATCTTCTTCTCCAGCTGCTCGGCGGCCCAGACGCCGAACTCTTCCGGCGACATGTCGCCGCCCTCGCCGTACCAGTAGGGCTGGGCGATGTGCACGATGCCCGGGATCGGCAGGTCGCCCTGGCTGTGCAGGGCCTTCATGCCGCCGAGGCTGACGCCGGCGACGGTGGAGCCGTGGTAGCCGTTCCAGCGGCCGATGACCACCTTCTTCTGCGGCTTGCCCTTGATGCTCCAGTAGTGGCGGACCATGCGCAGCACGGTGTCGTTGGACTCCGAGCCGGAGCCGGTGAAGAACACGTGGTTCATGCCTTCGGGGGCGATGTCGGCGATGGCCTTGGCCAGTTCCAGCACCGGCGGGTGCGCGGTCTGGAAGAACAGGTTGTAGTAGGGCAGCTCGAGCATCTGCTTGTAGGCGACCTCGGCGAGCTCCTTGCGACCATAGCCGACGTTCATGCACCACAGGCCGGCCATGCCATCGAGGATCTTGTTGCCCTCGCTGTCCCACAGGTACACGCCTTCGGCCTTGGTGATGATGCGCGCACCCTTCTCGTTCAGCTGCTTGTAGTCGGTGAACGGAGCCAGGTGGTGTTCGCGGCTGAGCGCCTGCCAGTGTTGGGTCTGGGCGCTGGTCTGTTTCGTCATTTTGGTAAAACCTCTCTGTAATGAACACGGGGCCCGGCCGGCAGAGCCGGGCCCCACGCCGATCAGACGGACAGCAGGAGGAACTCCCGCTCCCAGGAACTGATCACCCGCTTGAAGTTCTCGTGCTCGGCACGTTTCACCGCGACGTAGGCGCGGATGAACTTGCTGCCCAGGTACTGTTCAAGGGTCTTGCTGCCTTCCATGGTTTCCAGTGCCGCCTCGATGGTCAGCGGCAGGCGCAGGTTACGTCGTTCGTAGCCGCGGCCCTTGACCTGGGCACTGGGTTTGATGCCTTCGACCATGCCGATGTAGCCGCACAGCAGGCTGGCGGCCAGCGCCAGGTACGGGTTGGCGTCGGCGCCGGCCAGGCGGTTTTCCACGCGGCGGTTCTCCGGGTTGGAGTCCGGCACGCGCAGGCCCACGGTGCGGTTCTCCTCGCCCCACTCGACGTTCACCGGCGCCGAGGTGTCGGGCAGGAAGCGGCGGAACGAGTTGACGTTCGGGGCGAACAGCGGCAGGGCCTCGGGGATGAAGCGCTGCAGGCCGCCGACGTGGTGCAGGAACAGCTCGCTCATGGTGCCGTCGGCATTGGAGAAGATGTTCTTGCCAGTCTTGAGGTCGACGATGCTCTGGTGCAGGTGCATGGCGCTGCCCGGCTCGCCGGTCATCGGCTTGGCCATGAAGGTCGCGGCCACGTTGTGCTTGAGCGCGGCCTCGCGCATGGTGCGCTTGAACACCAGGATCTGGTCGGCCAGGTCCAGGGCGTCGCCGTGACGGAAGTTGATTTCCATCTGCGCGGTGCCTTCCTCGTGGATCAGCGTATCCAGGTCCAGGCCCTGGGCCTCGCACCAGTCGTACATGTCCTCGAACAGCGGGTCGAATTCGTTCGCCGCGTCGATGGAGAAGGACTGGCGGCCGGTTTCCTGGCGCCCGGAACGGCCCACGGGGGCCTGCAGCGGGTAGTCGGGGTCGTCGCTGCGCTTGGTCAGGTAGAACTCCATCTCCGGCGCCACGATCGGCTTCCAGCCCTTGTCGGCGTAGAGCTTGAGCACGCGCTTGAGAATGTTGCGCGGCGACAGCTCGATGGGGTTGCCGAGCTTGTCGTAGGTGTCGTGGATGACCATCGCGGTGGGCTCGATGGCCCAGGGGACGAGGAACACGGCATTCTCGTCCGGGCGGCAGACCATATCGATGTCGGCCGGGTCCAGCAGGTCGTAGTAGATGTCGTCCTCGACGTAATCACCGGTCACGGTCTGCAGGAGCACGGACTCCGGCAGGCGCATGCCCTTCTCGTTGAGGAACTTGTTGGTCGGCGCGATCTTGCCCCGGGCAATCCCGGTCAGGTCGGCGATCAGACATTCCACTTCGGTGATCTTGCGTTCCTTCAGCCAGCTGGTCAGCTGGTCTAACTTGGTAGTCATAAAGACCTCAGGGTTTTGAGAGCCCGGCCCCAACCGCCGGACTCAACGTTGCCCCGCCCTCTTGCTGCAGGCTTTGCCGAATGCCTGGAAGATGGCGAGATAGTTGGGATTGGATCGGACCTGCCATTCGGGGTGCCACTGCACGCCGAGGGCGAAGGCCGTGGCGCCTTCTACGGAGAAGGCCTCGACCAACCCGTCAGGCGCCAGTGCTTCTACGCGAAGGCCCGGCGCCAGACGTGCAACGCCTTGGCCATGAATGGAATTGACCTGGATCTGCGCCGGCAAGCCGATGCCGGCGAGAATGCCGCCCGGCTGCACGTCGACGACGTGGCGCGGGGCGTACTGCACCTCGACCGGCTGGTTGGCCGGCTCGCGGTGGTCCATGAAGCCTGGAGTTTCGTGCACCTTCTGGTGCAGCGTGCCGCCTAGAGCCACGTTGATCTCCTGGAACCCGCGGCAGATGCCGAGCAACGGCACGCCGGCGGCGATCGCAGCGCGAATGAGCGGCAGTGTAGTAGCGTCACGGGCGATGTCATGCAAAGTGCCTGCATCGCTCTCGGGGCCACTATAATGATGGGGCTCGACGTTCGACGGTGATCCGGTGAACAGCAGCCCATCGAGGCTGGAGAGCAAGGTGTCCTGGTCAAGCGATTCGCCCAGGGCTGGAATGATCAGCGGTAGACCATTGGCCCCGGCCACCACGGCACTGACGTATTTGTCACCGACGGTATGGCTGGGTTTATGACCGACTTGCCTGACGCAGGCGGTCACGCCGATTAACGGCAGGCGAGACATGGGACACCCGTGTTTGTAAGTGTTATGGGTTGCGACCGAGCTTAGCGCTGTTCATTTTTTTACACAATAGCCCTGTAAAAAATTGCACACGCCTCTCTGCACACCCCATGGCAGCACGCTTTCACGGCCCCTGAGACAAGCCGAAATGCCCCAAAAATGGCCGCCTTGCACCATCAACGGGCAGGAAGTGGCGCTATTGACATCAACAGGCCTTTCGGATTGACTCACAGCCTAGCCCCCGCATGATTGATATTTTTAACAATAAAGGTGTTGCACCATGTCGGTACCCCCGAGTGCCGTTCCGCTCTCAGAAGCGACCGAGTTCCTCAAGGAACACCCCGAGGTCCAGTTCGTCGACCTCCTTATTGCAGATATGAATGGCGTGGTTCGCGGCAAGCGCATCGAGCGCACCAACCTGCCGAAAGTCTACGAGAAAGGCATCAACCTCCCCGCCTCGCTGTTCGCCCTCGACATCACCGGCTCCACCGTTGAAAGCACCGGCCTGGGCCTGGATATCGGCGACGCCGACCGTGTCTGCTATCCCATCCCCAACACCATCGCCATGGAACCCTGGCAGAAGCGTCCGACCGCGCAACTGCTGATGACCATGCATGAAATGGAAGGCGAGCCGTTCTTCGCCGACCCTCGTGAGGTACTGCGCCAGGTCATCCAGAAGTTCACCGACATCGGCCTGAGCATAGTCGCGGCCTTCGAGCTGGAGTTCTACCTGATCGACCAGGAGAACGTGAACGGCCGTCCGCAGCCGCCTCGTTCGCCGATCTCCGGCAAGCGCCCGCAATCGGTGCAGGTCTACTCCATCGACGACCTCGACGAGTACGCCGACTGCCTGCAGGACATCATCGACGGCGCCCGCGCCCAGGGCATCCCGGCCGACGCCATCGTCAAGGAGAGCGCCCCGGCGCAGTTCGAGGTCAACCTCCACCACGTCAACGACGCGCTGAAGGCCTGCGACTACGCGGTGCTGCTCAAGCGCCTGATCAAGAACGTGGCATACGACCACGAGATGGACTCGACCTTCATGGCCAAGCCCTACCCGGGCCAGGCCGGCAACGGTCTGCACGTCCACGTGTCGCTGCTGGACAAGGACGGCAAGAACATCTTCGCCAGCGAGGATCCCGAGCAGAACGCCGCGTTGCGTCACGCGATCGGCGGTGTGCTCGAGACCCTGCCCGCCTCCATGGCCTTCCTCTGCCCGAACGTCAACTCCTACCGCCGCTTCGGCTCGGCCTTCTTCGTGCCGAACGCGCCGAGCTGGGGCCTGGACAACCGCACCGTGTCGCTGCGCGTACCCACCGGCGCGCCGGAAGCGGTGCGCCTGGAACACCGCGTGGCCGGTGCCGACGCCAACCCCTACCTGCTGCTGGCCGCGGTCCTCGCCGGCGTCCACCACGGCCTGACCAACAAGGTCGAGCCGGGCGCGCCGATCGAAGGCAACGCCTACGAGCAGCTGGAGCAGAGCCTGCCGAACAACCTGCGCGACGCCCTGCGCGAGCTGGACGACAGCGACGTGATGAACAAGTACATCAGCCCCGAGTACATCGACATCTTCGTCGCGTGCAAGGAGCACGAGTTGCAGGAGTTCGAATATTCGATCTCCGACCTCGAGTACAACTGGTACCTGCACACCGTATAAGAAACACCCCAGGCGACGCCGGCCCCGCGCCGGCGTCCGTCTGACCGCCTTGCCCGCCGGGCGGGCGGCCCCGCCGCACCCTGCTCTGCCGCACCACGCTGCAACCAAGCCCCCGGGATGGCCGCCGGCCGTCCATGCTGTGCCTTGACATAGGGAGAATGCCAATGCCACGCCTGCTCGCCCCGCTGTTGCTGCTGCTCTGCCCGCTGTTCGTCCAGGCCGAGGACGTCATCCGCGTCTACAACTGGAACGACTACATCGCCCCGGAAGCGCTCAAGGACTTCGAGAAGGCCAGCGGCGTCCGCGTCGAGTACCACACCTACAGCACCGCCGAAGAACTCAAGCAGGCGCTGCGCTCCGGCGAGAAGATCGACGTCGCCGTCCCCTCCCACAACGACCTGCCGCAGCTGATCAAGGACAAGCTGATCCAGCCGCTGGACTTCACCCGCCTGCCCAACCGCAGCCACCTCGACCCGCAGCTGATGAGCAAGCTGGCCGCCGTCGACCCCGACAACCGCCACGCCGTGCCCTACCTGTGGGGCGCCGTGGGCCTGGCAGTGAACCAGCCGCAGGCCGAGAAGGCCCTGGGCGGGCCGGTGCCGGACAGCTGGGGCCTGCTGTTCGACCCGCAATACAGCGCGCGCCTGAAGAGCTGCGGGCTGAGCCTGCTGGACGCGCCCGACGAGACCTTCTCGGTGCTGATGAACTACCAGGGGCGCAACTTCGCCCGCAGCGCGCCGACGCAGATCCGCCGCGCCGGCCAGGTGCTCGAGGTGCTGCGCCCGAACCTGCGCTACATCGACAGCGAGCGCTACATCCAGGACCTCAACGACGGCAAGCTGTGCGTGGCCATGGCCTGGGTCGGCGACGCCCTGCATGCGGCCCGCGCCGGGCAGCCGGTGCACTTCATGGTGCCGCAGGAGGGCTCGGTGCTGTTCATCGACAACCTGGTGGTGCCCAGCAGCGCCCAGCATCCGGACCTGGCCCTGCGCTTCATCGACTTCATGCTGCAGCCGAAGGTCGCCGCCCAGGTCACCGCCGCCACCCTCTACCCGAACGCCAACGTCGACGCCGCGGCCTTCCTCGACGCCGAGCTGCGCCAGCAGCCGGGCCTGTACCCAGACCAGGAGACCAAGCGCCGCCTGTTCGCCCTGGAAACCGCCCCGGACAAGACCGCGCCGGTCCTCAAGCAAACCTGGGACAAGCTGCTGGCCGACCACTGACGGCCAGCGGCGCGCGCCAGGGGCCGCGAACTTGCTCCGGACGCATGAGCTGGCGTCCAATAGCCCGCTCATGCCCGGAGAACCCCATGCCCGCCCCCACCAGCTCCCGCAAGCCCCGCGCCAGCAGCCAGGCGCGCATCGCCAGCATCCTCGACGCCGCCCGCGCGCTGCTCGCCGAAGACGGCACCGCCGGCCTGTCGATCTACGCCGTGGCGGAGCGGGCGGACATACCGCCGTCCTCGGTCTACCACTTCTTCCCCAGCGTGCCGGCGCTGCTGCAGGCGCTGACCGGCGAGGTCCACGCCGCCTTCCGCGCCTGCCTGGCGGCGCCGGTGGACCACGACGCCCTGCGCGACTGGCGCGACCTCTCGCGGCTGGTGGAGGAGCGCATGCTCGCCGTCTACGCCGGCGATGCCGCGGCGCGCCAGCTGATCCTCGCCAGCCACGGCCTGGCCGAGGTGACCCTCGCCGACCGCCAGCACGACATGGAGCTGGGCCGCTCCATGCAGGCCCTGTTCGACCACCACTTCCACCTGCCCGAACTGCCCCGGGACATCGAAGTGTTCAGCCTGGCCATGGAACTGGGCGACCGCGTCTACGCCCTCTCGGTGCAACGCCACGGACGCATCGAACCGCGCCTGGCCGAGGAAGGGATGCGGGTGTTCGATGCCTATCTGTCGCTTTACCTACCACCTTTCCTGCCCAAACGGCAGCTGTAAGCGGCACGGGCTCTTCGTAGGAGCGAGCTTGCTCGCGAACATCGCGGTGCCGGGGCGTTCGCGAGCAAACTCGCTCCTACAGTCCCTTCTTGCCCGCAGCTTAAGCCCGATATTTATCTGTCTTTTTATCGGATTCGATGCCGCGATAGAGAAATACCGCTTCAAAAGTCGATTTTTATCGGATATAAATCGCCCCAGCGCCGCGAAAGACGTCGACCTCACGCCTTCTCGCAGCACCCCACGGCCGCCGCCCAACCCGGAAGGCCGATAAGTATCCGAATAAAAAGGTGTTCCATGACTCGTACCGTCACCGTCGCCGCCACCCAGATGGCGTGCTCCTGGGATGTCCAGGCCAACATCGCCAACGCCGAGAAGCTGGTGCGCCAGGCGGCCGCCCAGGGCGCGCAGATCATCCTGATCCAGGAACTGTTCGAGACCCCCTACTTCTGCCAGAAGCCCAACGCCGACTACACCCAGCTGGCCACCCCGGTGGAAGAGAACCCGGCGATCCTGCACTTCCAGAAGGTCGCCGCCGAGCTGAAAGTCGTGCTGCCGATCAGCTTCTTCGAGCGCGCCGGCCGCGCCCGCTTCAACAGCATCGCCATCATCGACGCCGACGGCAGCAACCTGGGCGTGTACCGCAAGAGCCACATCCCCGACGGCCCCGGCTACCACGAGAAGTACTACTTCAACCCCGGCGACACCGGCTTCAAGGTCTGGGACACCGCCTACGCGCGCATCGGCGTCGGCATCTGCTGGGACCAGTGGTTCCCCGAATGCGCCCGCAGCATGGCGCTGATGGGCGCCGAAGTACTGTTCTACCCGACCGCCATCGGCAGCGAGCCGCACGACGCCAGCATCACCTCCCGCGACCACTGGCAGCGCGTGCAGCAGGGCCATGCCGGCGCCAACCTGATGCCGCTGGTGGCCTCCAACCGCATCGGCAAGGAAGCGCAGGACGGCTACGACATCACCTTCTACGGCTCCTCCTTCATCGCCGACCCGTTCGGCAAGAAGGTCCAGGAACTGAACGAGACCGAGGAAGGCATCCTGCTGCACAGCTTCGATCTGGACGCGCTGGAGAAGATCCGCACCGCCTGGGGTGTGTTCCGCGACCGCCGTCCGAACCTATACTGGCCGATCGCGACCCTCGACGGAGAGAACCTCTCCGAATGACCTCGCGCGGCGGGAGGCGATCCCTTCCGCCGCTTCGTCCGTAGCTGCCCGCATCTGGTGACCCCATGACCACTCTGACCAGTACCCCCCGCGCCGATGGCTTCCGCATGCCGGCGGAATGGGAACCCCACACCCAGACCTGGATGGTCTGGCCCGAGCGCCCGGACAACTGGCGCCTGGGCGGCAAGCCGGCGCAGGCCGCCTTCAGCGTCGTGGCCGAGGCCATCGCGCGCTTCGAGCCGGTCACCGTCTGCGTTTCCGCCGCGCAGTTCGAGAACGCCCGCGCGCGCCTGAGCGACGCCATCCGGGTGATCGAGATCAGCAACGACGACGCCTGGGTGCGCGACACCGGGCCGACCTTCGTGGTCGACGACCAGGGCGGCGTGCGCGGCGTGGACTGGACCTTCAACTCCTGGGGCGGCCTCGACGGCGGCCTGTACTTCCCCTGGCTGCGCGACGACCAGGTGGCGGCGAAGATCCTCCAGGTCGAGCGCTGCGATCGCTACCGCACCGAAGGCTTCGTGCTCGAGGGCGGCTCCATCCACGTGGATGGCGAAGGCACCCTGATCACCACCGAGGAATGCCTGCTCAACCGCAACCGCAACCCGCACCTGTCCCGCGAGGAGATCGAGCAGGTCCTGCGCGAGCACCTGGCGGTGGACAGCGTGATCTGGCTGCCGGACGGCCTGTACAACGACGAGACCAACGGCCACGTCGACAACTTCTGCTGCTACGTGCGCCCGGGCGAAGTGCTGCTGGCCTGGACCGACGACGCCAACGACC
Source organism: Pseudomonas citronellolis (assembly GCF_900112375.1). Classification (GTDB taxonomy): domain Bacteria; phylum Pseudomonadota; class Gammaproteobacteria; order Pseudomonadales; family Pseudomonadaceae; genus Pseudomonas; species Pseudomonas citronellolis. The sequence goes on from NZ_FOLS01000010.1 coordinate 194,393, forward strand.
CCAACTACCCGCGCTGCCAGGCCGCCATGCGCGTGCTGGAGCAGGCCCGCGACGCCAAGGGCCGCCAACCGGTGGTGCACAAGATGCCGATCCCCGGCCCGCTGCACGCCACCGAGGAAGAATGCGCCGGCGTCGACCTGGTGGAAGGCAGCCAGGAGCGCGACCCGTCGATCCGCCTGGCCGGTTCCTACGTGAACTTCCTGATCGTCAACGGCGGCATCGTCGCGCCGAGCTTCGACGACCCGAAGGACGCCGAGGCCAAGGCCATCCTCCAGCGCGTGTTCCCCGAGCACGAAGTGGTGATGGTGCCGGGCCGGGAAATCCTCCTGGGCGGCGGCAACATCCACTGCATCACCCAGCAGCAACCGGCACCGCAGAAGCGCTGAGCCGGTAGCTGCAAAAGAAAAGGCTCCCATCGCAAGATCCACAGGCGAGCATGGCTTCTCGTAGGAGCGAGCTTGCTCGCGAACCGCATGGCACCGCGTCTGTTCGCGAGCAAGCTCGCTCCTACGAAGAGCCCCCGGTGCGGCCTGTTGCTTCTAGGCGGTTTTCTGGGTTCCCGCGTTCGCGGGAATGACGGGGTGAGAGTCGTGTTTCCCGGCGTCATTCCCGCGAACGCGGGAACCCAATAAAACATGTAGGAGCGCGCCCTGCGCGCGAAATCGCGGGCAGGGCCCGCTCCTACAGGTCACCTCTTCGGCGCGCTCCTACGGAAAGCCCCAGGCCTAGAACAGCGGCAGGGTGTAGCTGACGATCAGGCGGTTCTCGTCCTGGTCGCGCTGGGCCGGGGTGGCGCCCTGGGCCGGCAGGCCGCTGCGCAGCGAGGCGTTCTTCCAGGTGAAGCCCAGGCCCTTGAAGGTGCCGTCCGGGATCACGTAGGCCAGGCTGATGTCGCGCTCCCACTCGCTCTGGTCGCCGCGGGCGGTGTCGATGTTGTCGCCGCGCAGGTACAGGGCCTGGAAGGTCAGGCCCGGCAGGCCAGCCTGGGCGAAGTCGTAGCCGTAGCGGGCCTGCCAGGTACGCTCACCGGCGCGCAGGAACTTGCCGATCTGCACGTCGGTGATCAGGTAGGCGGTGGCGCCGTCGCCGTTGTTGATGAACGGGAAGTCGCTGTCGCCGCTGAGCTGCTGGTAGCCGACGCCGAAGCTGTGGCCGCTGACGATGTAGGTGAACAGGCCGCTGTATGCCTTGTTGTCGACCTCGCCCTTGGTCACGCCGTTGCCGTAGTAGCCGGAGGTGTAGTAGCGCGAGTCGTGGCTGTTCTTGCCGTCGTCGCTGCTGTTGAAGTAGCGCAGGTCGGTCTTCAGCACGCCCGGGCCGATCGCCCAGTTGTGTTGCAGGCCGAGGAAGTGCTGTTTGTAGAAGTCCTGCAGGTTGCCGTAGTAGTACTGCAGCGTCAGGTCCTTGGTCAGCTTGTAGTCGACGCCGCCGTAGTAGAACTTGTTGACGAACTCGCCGGTGCGCGCGTTGTTGGCGCCGGCGATGGACAGGCCCTCGTTGTTGCTCGAACTGCGGCCCTTGGTGTGCTCCAGCTGGCCGCCGATCAGGGTCAGGTCCTTGAATTCGTTGGAGGTGATCTGGCCGCCGTCGAAGGTCTGCGGCAGCAGGCGGCCGTCGTTGTAGGTCACCACCGGCAGCTTGGGCAGCAGGGTGCCGTAGCGCAGTTCGGTGGAAGAAACCTTCACCTTGGCGGTCGCCCCCAGGTGCGAGAAGTCGTCCACCGCGCGGCCGTCGCCATCGGTGGGGAACACGGTGCCCGAGAAGCTGGAGCTGGTCGGGTTGTAGTGGGTGCCCTTGCCGCTGTCCAGGCGCACGCCCAGCAGGCCCAGGGCATCGACGCCGAAGCCGACGGTGCCTTCGGTGAAGCCGGAGGTGTAGTTCAGCAGGAAGCCCTGGCCCCACTCCTCCTGCTTGCTCGGCTCGGCGGTGCCGTTGCGGTTGTCGCTGTTGATGTAGAAGTTGCGCAGGGTCAGGCTGGCCTTGCTGTCCTCGATGAAGCCGCCGGCGCTGGCCAGCGGAACATGGGCGCCAAGGGCAGCGGCCGCCACGGCCAACGCCAGGGTGGATTGCGTGATGTTACGACTCTTCATTGGTAATCCCCATTTATTGATCTTGTGTGAAGTCGGCAAAGCGCCAGGCGCCGCGCGGCGCGAATCCCACCGGACAGCCGCGCGGCCGGGCACGGCCCGGGCCGGCAGGCGAACGGCGGTCGTCAGATCGGTCGCCCCTGGGCGGGGTCTCTACGTGGGCAAGCAGGCAGGAAGGAACTTGCGGAAAGGCATGGCAGCGTCATGGTGAATGCTCGTGTCTTGTTCTTGTGGGCGAAGCCTGAGGCTTCACCCCGACATGGCAATCCGCGGGCCAATCGGCCCGACACACCCCGACACGTGGATTGGCGCGGGTTGGCGTCCCGTAGCCTGGTCCTTCGCTGCGCGCTGGTCAGCGGAAATCCGCCACCTTTCCCGGCCTGGCTGGCGGTTTGTCGCCATGCTCGCCGGACTTCATTGCCTGGACCCTGCGGCCACGCTGGGGGCAACGATAAGCAATCGGAAATAAATCCAAAAAGAATTAATTATTAAAATGTAATTCCTTATTGGAATAAATAATGCGCCCGTATCCCTTCCCGGTCCATTTCCCGGAAGGGGTACGCGCAGGGCGCAAGAGAGGCAGCAACCCGGGCCGGGCCGCTGATCAGGCCTGTTCGATACGGTCCTTGCCGTTGCGCTTGGCCTGGTACAGCGCGGCGTCGGCCCGGCCGTAGAGCGCCGAGAGGTTTTCGTCGTGGGGCTGCAGCAGGGTCAGGCCCTGGCTGACGCTGATACCGAAGGTCTGCTCGTCTTCCTTGAAGCGCAGCCGCTGCACCTCGCGCTGCAGGCGCTCGCCGATCTGCCGGGCGGTCACCTGGTCGCAGCCGGGCAGCAGCACGGCGAACTCCTCGCCGCCGATGCGGCCGAACAGGTCGCCGCGGCGCAGCGCCCCGGAGGCGCACTGGGCCACGCGCTGCAGCACGCGGTCGCCGACCTGGTGGCCGTAGCGGTCGTTGACCTTCTTGAAGTCGTCCACGTCCAGCAGCAGAAAGGCCAGGGCCGCGCCGGCCTGCTTGGATTCGTTGAAGGCCTGCTCGGCATTGTCGAAGAAGTAGCGGCGGTTGCTGCTCTGCGTCAGCACGTCGGTGGTGGCCAGGCGCTGCAGCTCGCTTTCCAGGTGTTTCTTGTCGGTGATGTCCTCGGCGATGCCGACCACCATCAGCGGCAGGCCCGCCTCGCTGTGCTGGCTGATGAAGCACTTGTCGCTGAGCCAGCGCACCTCGCCGTCGGCGCGCAGGATGCGGTACTCGCGCTGCTCCACGGCGCCGCGCTCGAGCACCTGCAGCAGGCTGCTGGCGGCGTAGTCGAGGTCGTCGGGGTAGATGGCGTTGAGCCATTCGTTGTAGTCGGCCAGCAGCAGGGCCGCCGAGCGGCCGAAGATGCTTTCGTAGGCGGGGCTGACGTAGACCATGCGCTGGGCCTGCCAGTCGAAAGCCCAGAGCACCGCGTTGACGCTGGCCAGCAGGGCGCTGAAGAGTTGCTCGCGTTCTTTCAGGCGCTCCACCTCGGCGCGGCTGTGCAGCAATGCCAGCAGCGCTTCGTCGAGATCCTGCGGCGCCCTGTACCTGTCATCCATGTCTCAGCTTCCCACAACTAATCGAGAGGTCTATGACCGCAAAATTAGCTAAGCGCTCGACAAAAAAAGAAAAAGCCCGCCGAACGGCGGGCTTTTTGTGATGCACATCTCAGTTATCAGGCCAACTCAGACAGCCGGGCGCAGCGAGTAGGTCTTCAGCTGTTCGGCGAAGTCGCGCAGCGACTGGATGCCACTGGCCTCGGCCTCTTGCACCCACTGCTTGATGGCGGCCAGCATGTCGTGGCCGTTGGCGCTGGTCTTCAGCCAGATCTGCTGCAGCGCCAGGCGCTTCTCGTAGATCACCTGCAACGCCTGGCTGTGCTGCAGCAGGCGCTCGATGCGCGCGTGGTGGCGTTCCTCCAGCAGGCTGGTCTCGCGCGAGAGCAGGCGCTTGCCGCGGCGAAACAGGTGGCGCACCGAGGCATCGGCCTTGGCCAGCTCCTGCTTGACCAGCGGGCCGATCACCAGCTTGCGGTACTGGGCCATGATCTGGAAGCGGTTGTTGAGGATGGCCATGGCGGTATCCATGTCCAGGCTGCCCTTGCCTTCCACCCGGTGGGCGATCGGTGCGACCCGCGCCACCTTGGCCAGGCGCAGGAAGCAGAACAGCTTGATCCAGGCCCAGCCCAGGTCGAACTCCCACTTCTTCACCGACAGCTTGGCCGAGTTCGGGTAGGTGTGGTGGTTGTTGTGCAGCTCCTCGCCGCCGATGACGATGCCCCAGGGCACCAGGTTGGTGGCGGCGTCGCGGCATTCGAAGTTGCGGTAGCCCACGGCGTGGCCCAGGCCGTTGATGACACCGGCCGCCCAGAACGGGATCCAGGCCATCTGCACCGCCCACACGGTCAGGCCGAGGGCGCCGAACAGGGCGACGTCGATCAGCACCATCAGGGCGATGCCGCCCAACGGGAAGCGGCCGTAGAGGTTGCGCTCCAGCCAGTCGTCCGGGCAGTTCTTGCCGTAGATGCGCAGGGTGTCGGCGTTCTTCGCTTCCTCGCGGTAGAGCTCGGCGCCCTTGCGCAGCACGGTGCCCAGGCCCTTGTACACCGGGCTGTGCGGGTCCTCGGCGGTCTCGCACTTGGCGTGGTGCTTGCGATGGATGGCGGTCCACTCGCGGGTGTTCATCCCGGTGGTCATCCACAGCCAGAAACGGAAGAAGTGTTGCAGCGCCGGATGCAACTCGAGGGCGCGGTGGGCGGAATAGCGATGCAGGTAGACAGTCACGCTGACGATGGTGATGTGGGTGAGCACCAGCGTGACCACGATCAGCTGCCACAGCGGCAGATCAAGGAAACCGTTGTACCACATGAATGATAATGAACCTCGGCAATGGTCGATGGGCCCGGCGAAACAGGCCAGCTCGGAATGGCACTTACTTAAGCGCTAAGCGATTGATTCAGAAAAGAAAGGCTGCTCTTGGTCTACGGTGATAGTTGCGAACACACACCGAGCCCAAGGAGCAGCCCAGATGAATCCTAGGCGCCAAGCCGTCATTCATCAACAGCAGCGCGCCCGTCGGCATACATCGAATACGGACGCTTACGCCTTCTTCAACCTGCTAACCGGCCCTGAATTATTCGAGCATGTCGAGTCGTTGCTGCCGTTTCATCGGGAGCGCTTGTTCCCGCCGACAGAGACGTTGTCCATGTTCATGGCCCAGGCCTTGAGTGCCGACCGTTCCTGCCAGAAGGCGGTCAATGAGATGGCCGTCAAACAACTG